>JAXMAV010000028.1:0-118419 GCA_046350255.1 Gemmataceae bacterium | reverse complement strand
CTCGATCTTGGTGGTCAGGACAGAGAGCATCTGGCGAGCCGCGTTGGTGTCAGCCGACTTACCGCGTCGCACCAGGCCGTAGAGATCGACCAGGGTGGCAGGCTCGGCCTTCTCGGCGGCCAGGATGCGTTCAACCAGACGGGGCAGGATCAGGCCCAGGTGCGGGGTGCTTTCGCGACGGTGCAACAGGGCGATCAGTGTGCCTGCCTGCTTTCCCAGGAGCGGGTGCAGGTTCTGCCAGACGATGTGCGGGATGAGCTTGTCGGTCCCGGACTGGGTGAGGACCTCGATGAGAAGGGCGATGGGGTCGATGCCAGGCAGCTTGGTGGCGGCGATGGCGACCTGGAGGCGGACATCGGGTGAAGGATCGCGGGCCAGGCCGACCACACGTTCACGCAAAGCCTCGGGGGTTTTACCACCCAGGTTGCCCGCGGCGCGCACGCCCCAGGCACGGAAGGTGGCGTCAGAATGGGAGAGCAGCTTGCCGAGAAACTCTGGCGCGATCGCGTCGCTACCCACGATGGCCCAGGTGGCGTGCAGTCGAGCCTTGCGCGACTGGGTGTCGTCGAGGGCCATCTTTTCGAGGGCGGCGCGGAGGTCGGGGGTGGAGCGTTCGGTCAGCACGCGCTGGGCGGTTTCGCGGAAGTAGATGTTGGGGCTTTGCAGCCGGCGGAGTAGTTCGTCAGTCGATTCCTTGGCCAGGTCGAAGCGTGGGGCGCGGGGCGTCTCCTTGTAGCGGACGCGATAGAGCCGGCCATGAGCGCGGTCGATGCCGGCAGGATCGCGGTTGGCGTCCTGGTAGCAGTGGTAGCGGTCGTACCAGTCGAGGACATAGAGGCAGCCATCGGGGCCGACCTTCTGGGCCACGGGCATGAACCACTGATCGTTGGCGGTCAGGAAGTCGGGACGGATCTTGCCGAAGTAGCTGGAGCCATCGCGGGTCAGCTCGTCGGAGTTGATGCAGCCGCCGTGGATGTTGCCCATGTAGAGCTTCTCGCGAAACTCGGCGGGGTAGGCGTCGCTGTCGAACCAGACGAGGCCACAGTAAGCGGCCTTCTGGTGCTTGTGGCGGACGATGGAGTCGATCTTCCAGGTGAAGGGCGGATAGGGACCACCCTGGCGATGGTAGTAGCCGGACTCGACCAGGTGCCAGAGGTGATCGATGACGCAGGCGGAGACGAAGAAGCTGCCGTTCTCGTTGAGGGTGAGCCCCCAGGGGTTGCTGGTGCCCTCGCAGAAGAGCTGAAACTCGCGAGTGCGGGGATGGACGCGGAAGAGGGCGCAGGTGAAGGCGAAATCCTTACCGCGGTGACGGATATTGCTGTAGTTGAAGACACCATTCAGACCGTAGAGCCAGCCATCGGGACCCCAGACAAAGGAGTTGGGTAGCTCGTGGGTGTCGGTGCGGCCGAAGCCGGTGACGATGACCTCGGGCTTGCCGACGGGGCGGTCATCGGGGCCGATGCGGTAGAAGAGCAGGTCGGGAGCGTTGGCGACCCAGACGCCGCCATGGCCGACGGCGATGCCGGAGGGGATGTTCAGGCCCTCGGCGAAGATCTTGACGGTTTCGTAGGTGCCATCCCCGTCGCGGTCCTCGAGGATTTTGATGCGGTCGCGGCCGGGGCCGGGGCTGCGGCGGGGGTATTCGAAGCTCTCGGTGACCCAGATCCGGCCGCGCTCGTCGAAGCACATGGCCACGGGGTTGAGGATGGCGGGCTCGCTGGCGACCAGTTCGACCTGGAAGCCGGGCGGCACCTGCATCTTCGCAATTGCCTCGGTCGGCTTCAGCGCCGGGCCGGGCATGCGATCCTGGTTGTGGGGAACCGAGGCGGGTTTCGCGGTGTTCCGCTGGGCGGGGACCACGCCGGCCCCCAGGATCACCAGGCCCAGCGCCAGGGCCACCAGGACCGGAGCGGCATGTGTGCGATACATCGATTCATCCTCGCGACAAGCGGAGAGGCCGAGGGCAGGAAATCGAGGGAGATGATTATTCTACCAGGGCCGCTAGCGAGGACCAAATGAGATTCGATGGGTTAGAAGTCGAGCTGACCGCGGAGGAAGGGGCCGTGCGACCAGAAGTTGCCCCGGCCGTTGATCGCCGCCCCGTTGGCCTCGTTGGAGAGCTTCCCGCCGCGGAAGTACTCCTCGAACAGGTAACCGGCGGTGATCTTGAAGTTGGGGAAGACCGGCGGGGCGTAGCTCAACCCGCCCTGCACGTTGACGTAGGGGACAGACTGCGTCAGACGGACCGAGCCCGTGTCACTCAGCCCACCCTTCTGGAGGGTGTAGTCCTGATCGATGAGGCCCACCAGGACGGCGCCATCGAGCCGGCTGAACAGCGACAGACCCTCCACAGGCACGATTCGGCGTTCGAGATCGAAGCGAGCGTGGGGGCCGGCGCCGAGCATGTCGCTGGTGGCTACCTGGGACAGGCCGCCGGGACCGGTGGCACTCGACTTGAAGTAGATTTTCGCCACGCGCGCACCGAGGCGCCAGGAGAGATCCCAGCGCGGTGCGATCTCGTAGGGGACGGTGCCATAGTCGAGGTCGAGCCACTGGATGTTGACGTTGTTGGTGACGTTGAGTTGCCCCAGGCTGTTGGTCACCGTGCCACTACCATCGGCGAAGAGGAAGCTGTAGCTGAGGGCGAAGAGTCCCCCGCTGTCGGGCAGACGGTAGCCCACCTCGAAGGTGGGACTGAAGGTCATGTCGAGACCGGTGGCCGGGGCGTCCAAAGTCAGGCCGGTATTGGGCTGTTTCTGCTCGGTGGTCACACGAAACGAGGAGGTTGGCCAGAGGAGATCCACCTCGACGTTGAAGAACCAGCCGGGCGGGGCGGCGCCGACGTCGAAGGGATAGATGCTACCCAGAACGGGGTCGCTGGGCTGAACGACGGCTCCCTCGGGGAGCACCTCGGCGGGTGGCGGTGTAAAGGTCAGCGGGTTGGACACCGACGGCGGCGGCCGCTGCGGCAACGGCACAGGCCGGCCAATCTGCGGAGCCAGCGAGGGCGCCGGTGGTGGCGGAGGTGGCGGGTTCTGCGCGACGGCCTCCGCGACGAGACAGCCCATCAGCACCAGGCAGCCATATCGAGTTGTTCTCATGCCGGTGCCTCCTCCGGGAATCCGGCCCAGCGCCATACCCCGAGGTGCCGGGCGAATCAAGAGCGGAGTCAGGAGCCGAAGGCGCGGGGGAACTGGGCGCGGGCCTTGCGGATGCCGGAGACGGTGATCATGTTGCCGATCAGGGAGAACTCGGTGAGCTGGCCTCGATGGGGAGAGTCCAGCAGGTGGTCGAGGGAGGAATCGGTTAGCTCGGTGAAGGATAGGTCGAGGGAGCGGAGCGAGCGGAGGCGAGGGCAGGCGGCCAGGCAGGCTGCCCCCGCCTCGCCGAGGGGGTTGTCGGCCAGGTTCAACTTCGTCAGCGCGCCCAGGTAGGGTGAATCGCAGAGGTGGCGGACTCCAGCGGCGGTGATCTGGTTGGAACGTAGCTCGAGACGGCGGATGCGAGCCAGGCCGGGCCACTCGGCCAGGCGCTGCAGCGAGGCATCGCCCAGGAGGTTGCCCGTCAGGCAGAGCGCGTCGAGGTTGGGCAGGAAGGCACATTGCAAAAGTGCGAGGAAGCCCGAGGGGCGAATCTCCGCCAGGGTCAGGTCGAGGTGGCCCAGGTGAGGCAAGGCCTGCGCCTCGGCCAGGGCGCGGATGCCTCCCGCACCGATGGAGCTGCAGGTCAGATCGAGATGGCGCAGGTGGGTGAGGTAGGGGCAGCGGGCCAGGCGCACTCCCCCGGCCACGCCCAGCCGGTTGTGCGAGAGGTTGAGCTGCTCGACGCCCGAGAGCGAAGGCCAGTCGAAGAGAGCCTCGACTGCGGTATCGTTGAGCATGCAGCCGCTCAGGCGCAGCTCGCGCAGGGGGAGAGCCACGTCCCTGTGGAACAGAGCCTCGAAGCCTGCGCCGGGGATCCAGTTGCCGGAAAGATCGAGTACCTTCAGGCGCGGAAGCGAGGCGCGGGCCAGGGCGGCCAGGGTGGCCTCGCCGACGTGGGCCTGAGGCAGCTCGAGCAGCTCGAGGTTCTCCAGGTTAGCGCCCCGGAGCAACGCGCTGAGTTTCGCGTCGCCGATGCCGGAGGAGGGCAGGCTGAGGCCACGCAGACGGCCGAAGTGGGGGCAGGCGGCCAGTTCCTCCATGGGGATGCGCGTCTGGCTGACGCGGAGGAGCTGCAGGTGGAGAATGGGCGCCTGGCGGAACAACTCGTCGGCGTTGTCGAGGAACTGGCGGACGCCGAGACGCAGACGGGTGGGGAAGCCGCGCGTCCAGATCGCATCGGTGATGATGCCCGAAAGTGGGCCGAGCCAGGTCTTCTGGTACTCCACGAGTAACTCCTCTTCCCGTTCGACGAGGACGGATCGACGGGGGTTGTCCTCGGGGAGGGAAGCCAGCTCGATCTGCAGGCGGATGAACTCGGCGCGGGCGGCGGTGGAGGCATCGCCGTGCTCCTCGAGCCAGTCGGCCAGGGCGAGGCGAGGGAGGTCGTCGTCGGGGTGGTCGATGATGTCGCTCTCGAAGGCCTGGTACTGCGGATCGGCGGCCCAGGGGGGCGGGGCCTCTCCCTTGCGTCGGCTGCGCGCCATGGTGCGATCTCCTGTCGTGGAGTTTAGCGACGTTCGGCCGCGAGGAGGAAGCCATAGGCCCGCAGGCCGCCCAGCCAGCACGGATGCGTGAGCCGGCCGGCCGCGTCGAGACCGACGGGCAGCACCTCCCGTACCTCAAATCCTACCTGGCGAAGCAAGGCGCAGATCTCGCCGCACGTGAAGAGATGCATGGTCATCGGGCCGAGTCCCTGGTGAGGCGGCATGAGGCGGTCGCCCGCGGCGGGATGGCCGCGCACGCTGCGCCAGAGATCACCCAGGAGCCAGCGTCGGCCGGCGGCATCACGGAGGTGCCAGTAGCGGTTGTGGACGTGGAGAACTAGGCGACCCCCTGGGCGCAGAATGCGATGGGCGTGTTCCAGCATCCGGCGACGGTTGTCGCGTCCCACGATCATGCCAAGGGTGCTAAAGAGGCAGGCGGCGTGATCGAAGGATTGATCGGCCAGGGCATCGAGATGGACGAGGTTGGCGCGGAGGAGGTTTACTGGGAGGCCAAGGGAACGAGCCTGGGCCTGGGCCATGCCGAGCATCTCGGCCGACAGATCGACGCCGAGCACCGAGTAGCCGTCGGCGGCCAGGGCGAGGAGGAGGCGGCCGGTGCCGCAGCCGAGATCCACGAGAGCGGAGGGGCCGGGGCAGTGACGGCG
This sequence comes from Gemmataceae bacterium, assembly GCA_046350255.1. GTDB lineage: Bacteria > Planctomycetota > Planctomycetia > Gemmatales > Gemmataceae > CALDUY01. Next base: position 113,124 of record JAXMAV010000028.1, on the reverse strand, counting down.
AACGAAGGGGATGTCGGCGGAGAAGAGGGCCGAGCCGGCCAGCGACTGGTCGTAGCGACGAGCGATGCCCTCGTCGTGGACGTAGTCCCACAGGCCACGATCGACGCCGTCGGGCAGCTGCCAGTCAGGAGGGGCAGTCCGAGCCATGGGGATGGTTCAGGGCACCGGAGACAGGGAAAACGAGGGACGACGGGAAACCGTGGCGAGGCGCTGGCGGAGGGGGAGATACTTGACGAGAAGCCCCTCGTTGCCGGATTCGCTGTAGCAGAGGAAATCGACGAGGCCGTGGGCGAGGAGGATGCCGAAGCCGCCCTCGCGGAGCCGGCGGGCGGCGCGAACCTCCAGATGGGTCAGGGGGTCGCCGGGGCGAGCGGCGTGGGGCAAGTTGGCGCGATCGAAGCCGGGACCGTTATCGCGCACCAGGATGGAGACCTTCTCGACGTCGAGCAGGCATTCGACCCGGACGAGGCGCGAGCGGACGCAGGCGTGGCCCCATTCGATGGCGTTGGCGACGACCTCGCGGACGGCCTGGGTGGTCTGCTGGACCTGGAAGGGGGTGAGGCCGCAGCCAGCCAGCCAGCCGGGCAGGAGATCGTGCAGCTGATCCAGCTCTTCGAGATCGGAGGGGACCCAGGCGTTTAGCTCGGCCTCGATGGCCTCGGCGCGGCGCCAGCGCTGGACCTGCAAGGCGCGCTCGATGGCGGCACTGAGGCTGGCGAGCGTCAGTGGACGACAGACGACGGCATCGGGGTCGATGCGCAGGCCAGGGCCCGCTTCGTCGGCCTGAAGCTGGACGACGGCGGTATCGCCGAGATCGGGATGTAGGCGGAGACGGCGGCAGGAGTCGGGGGCATCGACGACGATGAGTTCGGGCGAGAGCCGGCGGGCATGGTCGAGAAAGTCTCGTTCCGCGGCCACGCGGTAGACGTGGTAGCCCAGATGCCAGAGGTACTGGCGGAGCGCCGCGCTGGAGGTGGACGTCTCCACCAGCAGAACAAGACGGGCCATCAACCCCTCCAGGGCTGTCTGGGACCGAGGCTAGATCCATTGGCGAAGCATGGGGCCGACCACCGAACCGCGGGGTCGGGCCTCTCGACGAAAGGTCAGGGTGTTATGGTGCGCGGTAAGGCGGGAGACGTCAAGCAGTTGTCGGGATTTTGTCAAGAAGGGCGGCACTGGCGGTCAGGATGAGCTATGGTTGGACAGGGAAAGGGAGTCTGGGCAATGCCCAACGGCCCTGCCCTGGGAACGAGACCGAGGCATCAAGGGACACCGAACGTGGGGATGTTGCGCCTACTCGAGTTTACCTGCTCCCAGCCGCACAGCGGAGAGGTCTATTCGTGCGCTTACACGCCCGACGGAGACCACGTGCTGTCCGGTGGGTGGGATGGCCAGCTCCGCCTGTGGGATGCCGTCGATGGGGAATGTCGGCTGTCGTTGCCGGCCAGTCCCAAGCCGATCTCCGCCTGCGCCCGATCGCCGGATGGGACGCAGTGGCTGGTGGGATCGATGGAAGGGCTGCTGACCATCTGGGATGCGGTGTCGCAGTATCAGCTGACGAGCTTCGTGGCGCACACGCGGCCGATCTCGGCCATCACCTTCTCGCCAGACGGGCAGCTGTTCGCGACGTCGTCCTGGGATCGGGTCGTGTCCATTCGTAAGGTGGGCCGCGAGCGCGAAGGGCGCAACCTGGCGCTGCACACGGACATCGTGGCGGGCTGTCAGTTCACCACCGATGGGCGGTACCTGCTATCGTGGTCGTACGATGGGACCATCAAGGTCTGGGACATCGCCCTGGCGCACGAGGTGGCCACGCTGTGCGGGCACACTGATCGCGTGATCACGCTGAGTCTATCGCCGGACGGCCTATATGCCCTGTCTGGTGGCCGCGATGGGACGATCCGGCTGTGGGATCTGGAGAAGTTCACGGAGGTGGGCACGGTTAACCTCGGGGCCGAGGTGCGGGTCTGCTTCTACCTGCTCGATGGGGAGTCGATTGTCGTAGGCGATGCGATCGGGCGGCTCTTTCTGATGGCGTTGCCCTCGTTTGAGGTGCAGGCACAGATGCAGGTCCCGTTTCGGGCGCTGTGCGGCGATATGAAGCCGGCAGGCGATCAGGTGGCGCTGGGGGCCGAGGATGGGCGGGTCTACTTCGTGGCGCTGGATGGCTACGATCTGGCGTCGCTGGTGGTCACGCCGCGCGAGGATCTCAAGCCGGAGGCCAATCTGTTCGACCGCTTCTTCGGGAAAACTCGGATGACTCGGGTGTTCAAGTGCACCTGTCCGTCGTGCCGGCAGACGGTTGAACTGGCGAGCATCCCGGCGCAGCCGGTACACTGCCCGTCGTGCCATCGGAGTCTGCGCATCAGCTCCCGGGTGGCTCAGCTGCAGCCGAACTGACGCCCGGCCGCGAGGTACCTTCCCCCGTGCTGCCCTCGTCCGACTCCACACCTTCCCCCCTGCTCCGTGGGTTGATGCTCGCTGCGCTGTATGCGCTGCCGTTGATTGTCACCCTGCGTCCCGTTGCCGATCCGATTCTCGATCCCGATATCTGGTGGCACCTGCGTGTGGGGCAGTGGGTAGCGGAACATCGCGCCGTGCCCAGCAGTGATCCGTTCGCGCAGGAGCACGCGCCGTGGGTGGCCTACAGCTGGCTCTACGAAGTGGGCCTGTACGCACTCGTCCGCCTTGGGGGACTGGCGGGAATCGTGGTCTACCGAGTGGGGATGGCACTGGCGGTGGTGGCGGCGCTGCACGCGCTGGTCTGCCGGTTCGAGAAGCGGTTCCTGGTGGCCACCGGGCTGACGGCCGTGGCGGTGCTGGCGGTGGCGATGCTGTTCAACGAACGGCCCTGGCTGGTGACGGTGGTGATCACGACGCTGACGCTGCATGGCATCCTGCTGGTTCGTCAGCCGGAGCCGGTGCCGCGCTGGGTGTGGCTCTTGCCGCTGCTGTACGTCGTGTGGGCCAACGTCCACATCCAGTTCATCTACGGGCTGATCCTCCTGGGGCTGGCCTGTGTGGCGCCGTGGCTCGATGCGCGGCTGGGGTGGCAAACGCCCGAGGAGAGCAGCTGCGAGCCGGGTAGCCAGCGCTGGTGGCTGCTGGTAGGGCTGAGCGTGGCCTGCTTCGTGGGCACACTGATCAATCCGTACCACGTGCGGCTGTATGGCGTCGTCGTCGAGTATGCGACCCAGCCGGGGCCGTTCCTGTGGGTCAACGAGTTGAAGGCGCTGGAGTTCCGCGAGCCATCGGACTGGGCGCTACTGGTGCTGACGCTGACGGCGTGCTTCTACCTGGGACGGCGGCGGCGCATCAGCTGCTTCGAGATCCTGCTGCTGGCGGGGACGGCCTACCTGGCTTTCCGGGCGCGGCGGGATCTGTGGTTTTTGCTCCTGGCAGACCTGGCGATCCTGGCGACGTCGGGGCCTGTCCAGGTCAGCGAAGAGGAGCGGTATCGGCCGGGGTGGCTGGGCGTGGCAGGCATCGCGTTGGTGGTCGCCGTGGTGGGCTGCTTCCGGGTGGTCACGCAGGATCTTTCGGCGGCGGGGCTGGAGATGGCCGTGGCCCGGCGCTTCCCAGTCGAGGCGGTCAAGCAGATCCAGGCGCGGCAGCTGCCCGGTCCGGTGTTCAACGACTTCAACTGGGGCGGTTTCCTGATCTGGGCGTTGCCGACGCACCCCGTGCTGATCGACGGGCGCACCAACCTGCATGGCGATGCGCGGATCGAGCGCATCGGCCGGGTGTGGGCGGGGCTGCCGGGCTGGGACGAAGATCCGGACCTGCTGCGGGCAGGGGTGATCGTGGCGCCGGCCGAGTCGGCCCTGGTGTCGCTGCTGCGTCTTTCGCCAGGGCGTTACCGCGAGATTCACACCGACGCACTGGCGTGCATTTTCATTCCTACAACCCGCACGCCCTGACCAACTTTACTGATCCTCCCACAAGGAACAACCTCCCGGATTCGACGAGGATTCCCGGGCGAGCGCGCATTTTTTGGATCTCGGGCCGGCAGGGGCGACATAACCTGAAAGTGCATCTCGGGTGTATCTGTGTGCAGGCGGGATGCCTGCATTCCTCCTCCTCTGACTCGGGAGATTCGACATGGGTATCTTTCGGGGCGAGACTCTGGCCTGCGCCCTGCTCGTGGGAGCGATCGCGGTAGGGGCCGCGCGCGCCGGCGAGGTTCAGGCCGAAGCTGTTGCCTGCCACAAGCAGAAGCAGACGTGCTGCTCTCCCCCTGGTCCAGCCGTGACCGCCTGTAACAACCCCTGTGATCGTTGCAACGTCGGACCGATTCGTCGCTGGCTGCGTGGCTGCTACCGCAAGCAATGCACGACGTGCAAGCCTGCCTGCGCGCCGCCGTGTCCGCCGCCCTGCCCACCCCTGGTAGTGCCGGCCCGGCCTCCCATTGTGGTGGCTCCGGCCCCAGTGTTCGCGCCATCGATGCCGCCGGCAGCGCCGCCGGCCTCCATTGGTGGTCCCGCCCCCTCGCCGTTCCCGCCGGCCGCTCCGCCAGCGCCGGTGGTGCCCTCGGCCAGTGGGATGTATCGGCAGTCTGCCCCAACGCAGGCGCCGCCGATCCGGGCGGATCGCATCGCCAGTACAGGGGGTGACATCGTAACCCGGGCGAAGGTCGATCCGTTTGTGCAGGTGACGCTGGTGTCCTCCCGCAAGGAGGAAGCGCACCAGAAGGCCAACACCGATCAGGGCGGCCGAATTCGGGCGAACCTGACAGCAGGCACCTGGTTCATCTACAGCCGCAACGACGAGGGGAAGAACGTCTACCGCGGGAAGCTGGACGTTCACGAAGCAGGCACGATCACGGTTCGCATCCAGTGATCGGGTTCGCAGCACGGTAAACATCTCGCGAACAGGGGGCTATCTGGCCCCCTGTTCTATTGCGCGGATGGCTAGCGGGTTACTCGCCCAGGACCTGCTTGTAGGCGGCCTCGCCGAAGCCGACCAGCAAGGTGGTGCCCCGGCGCAGGGTCGGAGCCTTCAGGTTGCCCGTGGGACCGAGCAAGGCCTGGGCCAGGGTGTCGTCGTCGGGGGGCGCCTTTTTCATATCGAAGGTGACGACGTTCTTGCCGCGAGCGACGACGACGGTGTGGGCGCTCTTTGCGAGGGCGAGTGCCTCGTCGCGGCCCTTCTTTTCCTTCGTCGCATCCACCAGGGTCGAGGGAAGAGTCAGCCCGGCATTCTCGAGAAACTCCCGAGACTTTCCGCAGCCAGTTCAGCCCTTGCGGTGGTACATCCAGTCGATCGATCCAGCCATGCTCTGCTCCGTGGAACCAGGAAGGCGACACACTCCGGGGGTGTCGCTCGAACGATTGGTAGGGAGCGAGTCGAGCCAGGTCAATAGCGGGGCAGAGAAGGATCGACGAGCATCGACCAGGCGTCGATACCACCGGTAAGGTTTTTCAGGCGAGTGAAGCCGTGCTGCTGCAGGAAGTGGATAGCGCGCTGGCTGCGGATGCCGTGATGGCAATGCACGACGATCTCGGCGGCGGGGTCGAGTTCGGCGAGGCGGTGCGGCAACTCGGGCAAGGGAATGAGGATGGCCCCGGGCAAGCGGCAGTAGTTCCACTCGCCCGGGGTGCGCACATCAAGAAGTTGAAGGGGCTGGCCAGCGTCGAGCAGCGCCTTCAGCTCTGGAGCCGTGATGGAGTCCACGGGTTAGACCGCCCCGACGACAAGCGAGCAGTTGTGCCCGCCGAAGCCGAAACTGTTGGACAGGACGCGCTTGACGCGGATCTCGCGGGCCGTGTTGGGCACGTAGTCCAGGTCGCAGGCCGGGTCACGAGTCTGGTAGTTGATGGTCGGATGCACCACGCCGTGGACGATGGACAGCACTGAGGCGATGAGCTCGACAGCACCGGAGGCGCCGAGGAGGTGGCCGATCATGCTCTTGGTGGAGGATATGGCCACCTTGCGGGCATGATCGCCGAAGACCTCTTTCACGGCGCGAGTTTCGGCCTCGTCGCCGAGAGGGGTGCTGGTGCCATGGGCGTTGATGTACTGGATGTCAGCCGGATTGAGCTGGGCATCCCGCAGGGCGACGACCATGGCGCGGGCCGCCCCCAGGCCACAGGGGTGCGGGGCGGTAATGTGGTGGGCGTCGGCGGTGTTGCCGACCCCGAGCATCTCGGCGTAGATGCGGGCGCCGCGTTTGCGGGCGTGCTCGTACTCTTCGAGGATGAGGACGCCGGCCCCCTCGCCGAGGACGAAGCCGTCGCGGTCCTTGTCGAAGGGACGGCTGGCGAGCTGCGGGGCGTCGTTGCGGTTGGAGAGAGCGCGGGCCTGGATGAAGCCACCGACGCCCATGGGGGTGATGCCGGCCTCGGAGCCGCCGGTCAACATGATGTCGGCATGGTTATACTGGATGGCGCGCATGGCGTCGCCAATGGCATGGGCGGCGCTGGCGCAGGCGGTGGAGACGGCGGTGTTCGGACCGGAGAGGCCGAACTCGATGGAGATATTCCCCGCCGCCGCGTTCACGATCATCTTCGGAACGACAAAGGGGCTGATGCGGCCTGGTCCGCCTTCCACGTAGCGGGTGTGTTGCTCCTCGAACTCCCACAGGCCGCCGATGCCGGAGCCATAAATGACGCCACAGCGGAAGGGGTCCTCTTTCGAGAACTCGACGCCGCTGTCCTTGACCGCGCCGTGGGCCGCCACCAGGGCAAACTGCGCGAACCGGTCGAGACGCCGGGCCGTTTTCGGGTCGAGGACCTTCTCCGGCTCGAAGTTCTTGATTTCACCGGCGATCTTCACCTTGTGTTTTACGGTGTCGAACTGCTCGATGAAGCCTATCCCACTACGTCCTGCGCACAGGCCTTTCCAGTACCCCTCGAGGTCGGTGGCCAGGGGGTTGACCGTTCCCATGCCCGTGATGACAACCCGGCGGGTCATTGCTTGGCCTTCTCCCTTTCGATGTAATCGATTGCCTCCCCGACGGTCTTGATCTTCTCAGCCTGATCGTCGGGGATATTGATGCCAAATTCCTCTTCGAGGCCCATGACCAGCTCGACGATGTCGAGCGAATCCGCCCCCACGTCCTCAATGAACGAGGTCTGACGCGTCACCTGCTCCTTGTTGACTCCGAGGCGCTCACACACCAGCTCGATCACACGTTCTTCGACGGAAGCCACGGGTTTAATCTCCCTGTACGTCCGATCCCCCTCAGGCGGGCCCGGACGGAAAGTTCCACCTTCGTTCCACGATACATACCACAGCGCACGCGCGCCGGGCAAGCGGACCTGCCAGGCGATGCTCGCGCAGCAGGAAGTGTTTAACTACGCAACTCAGGGGCACATGGAAAGAGTCTTCCGTCACGCGATGTTTCCCGGAACCCTGGAGCAAGAAACCTGAGGGGTTGGAGAGACCTGAGAAGTTAGGCTGTCACGTTGCGGCACTCGGTCTTGCGATGGATCCGCTTCAGCAGCCCCGCGAGGACCTTCCCCGGGCCGATCTCGTAAAAGCGCTCAACTCCGGTGTCGAGCATACCGCGCATGGTGTCCTCCCAGCGGACCGGCTCGACCACCTGGCGGGCCAGGGTCTGCCGGATTTCGGCGGCGTCGGTGTAGGCCCGCGCGGTGACGTTGGCCCAGACGGGGACCCGCATGGCACCCAGAGAAACCTGATCGAGGGCGTGTGACAGGGTTTCCACCGCGGGCGCCATGATCGGGGTGTGAAAGGCACCGGCAACGGAGAGCCGGACGGTACGAGCGCCCGCCTCGGCGGCCAGCCGTTCAACCTCGGCGCAGGCGTCGAGATCGCCGGACACGACCAGGTTGCCAGGACAGAGGAAGTTGGCGATGCGTAGAAGCCCCCGGGCGCTGGCGCGCTGCACCAGTTCCTCGACCTGGGGACGTTCGAGCAGTAACAGGCTGACCATGCCGCTGGCGCGAGCATCGGAGGCGGCCTGCATGGCTGCGCCGCGCTGCTGGACCAGGCGCAGGCCGTCGGCGAAGGTCAGGACGCCGGCGAAGGTCAGGGCGGTGTATTCACCCAGGCTCAGGCCGGCCGACGCCACGCACTGGGCGGCAGCGTCGGGTTCGGTCTGGCGTAACTGTTCGAGGGCAGCCAGGCTGGCGACGTAAATGGCCGGCTGACTGACCACGGTGGAATCGAGGCGTTCCTTCGGCCCCGTGGCGCAGACCTGGAGCAGGTCGTAACCGAGGAGGTCGGCAGCCTGGACGAATAGTTCACGGGCGGCGGGCAGGCTGTTGCACAGCTCGACAGCCATGCCGACCGTCTGCGCTCCCTGTCCTGGGAAGAGGAATGCCGACCTGGCCATGGGGGTGACTCCTTCAGCGGTTCCCGCAACCCGTCCTGGGGGCAGGCTTACTTACTCGATCGTCGGAGGTGGGTTGGCCTCCAGTTCCTTGACGATGACCTCGTTGAGGTGAGCCCGAGCATAGCGACTGGCCACCAGCAAGGCGTTCTTGATGGCGCGTTCACCCGAGCTACCGTGGCAGATGATGCAGGCACCATCGATGCCGAGTAGCGGGGCACCACCGTAGGTGCTGTAGTCGTAGCGAACGATCAGCTCGCGGACAGAGCGTTCAGCGCGTTCGCGTTCGACCTCGAGCGGCTGCAGGACTTCCTTATGAACGATCTTCATCAGGAACTCAAACACGCCTTCGGAGTATTTCAGCACGACATTGCCGACAAAGCCATCGCAGACAACGACGTCGGCGGCGCCCTTGTGGATGTCGCGTCCCTCGACGTTGCCAACGAACCGTTCGCGGAGGGGCCCGTTGGCCTTGGCGAACAGGACGTGGGTATCGCGAGCGAGGTCGTGGCCCTTGGCCTCTTCCTCACCGACGTTCATCAGGCCAATGCGGGGCTGTTCGACCTGCAGGATGCTGCGGGCGTAGATGGCCCCCATGATGCCATACTGGAACAGATGTTCGGGCTTGGCATGGATGTTAGCGCCAACGTCGAGCAGGACGCAGGGGCCCTTCTCGGTGGGAAGCACGGCGGCGATGCCGGGGCGCAACACACCGGGGAGGAAGCGTTTGAGAAAGTGGCCACCAGCGACCATCGCACCGGTATTGCCGGCGGAGACGATGCCGTCCACTTTCTTGGCAGCGAGGAGTTCCCAGCAGCGTTTGATGGAGTTATCGGGCTTGCGGCGGAGCGCCTCGACGGGCTTCTCCTCCATGCCGACCACCTGGCTGCAGTGAAACAGCTCGAGCCGTTGTCGTTCGGGTCCGGACGGCAATAAGGGTTCGACCTGGGCCTGATCACCGACGAGGACGACCGTCAGTTCGGGCTCAGCGCAAACCGCTTGGATGGCCCCGGCCACGATCGGCTCCGGGGCGTGATCGCCACCCATCGCATCGAGAGCGATGCGCATGGTTTATTTCTCCGTCGTCTTGATCTCCACCACCTCGCGGCCCTTGTACCAGCCGCAGTTGCCGCAAACCCGGTGGGGCAACACAGGCTGCTCGCAGCGCTGGCAGTAGCGGATATCCTTGGGGTTCAGGTGGTGATGGCTCCGACGCATCCCCTGGCGGGAGTGGGAAGTTCGTCTCTTGGGTACGGCCATGGCACTTCGCGATCGTTAGGTCATGGGATGGAAAAGTCCCATCGTAGGGACGCCACCGGGGGCTGTCAAGCGAGCGCGGATCTCGCTGGACGCCGGGGGACGCCCCCCCATCATGATAGAACTGCCCCCCTGGAGTGGCAGGGGCGAATCCAACAATCCGCGGCAACAATTCCCGGGTCGAGATCTCCTCATGGATCAACTGTGGGCTCCGTGGCGATTGGCGTACGTGGCGGGTCCGAAGCCGGCGCCGGCCGCGGACGAGTGTTTTCTATGCCAGGGCCTGGCTGCCACCGACGATCGGACGCATCTGATCGCGGCGCGGACACCGCTCAGCGTCATCGTGCTGAATCGCTACCCGTACAACAACGGGCATCTGCTGATCGCACCGCGAGCGCACAAGTCCGCACTGCGAGAGTTGACGTCGATGGAGATACTGGACAGTCAGCAGGCGATTACTCGCTGCGTGGAGGTGCTAAGCCAGACGATGCGTCCGGATGGCTTCAATATCGGGCTGAATCTGGGGAAGGCGGCGGGAGCGGGGTTGCCGGGCCATCTGCACTGGCACGTGGTGCCGCGGTGGAATGGGGATACGAACTTCATGCCGGTGCTGTCGGATGTGCGGGTGATCGTGCAGTCGCTGGAGGCGCTCTACCAGTTGATCACTCCACACCTGGCGGAACAGGACGACGGATAGAGTTTCCGTTCAGGGGGTGCCATTCGATGCCATTGCCGCAACCATTGGTGTGAAAGCGGATGGTGTCGGCTTCCAGGCGACGGTTCAGGTTCTTGACGGCATCGCGGAGGCATAGAGATCGTATATCCCCCCTATTCTCGCATGAGATTTCGAGGGTCACTCCTCCACTGAGGAGAGAAACGGATCGCCACTCGCTGATCTGATTCAAGCCAGGCAGACTTTGACGACGATAACGAGATTGCCGATTGTATCGCAATTCTCCCTGGTGACCCTGGGAAAGATCATGCGTACTTACTCAACTCTCCTCGTCTGGCTCACCCTGGCAGGAATGCTGCTCCAGGGGACTGGCTGCACGCGGCGGCATTATCGAGACAGCAGTCGCGTTGGGCGAACTGCTGCACGAGAAGGACGATCCGCTGTGGTCTGGCAGGGTATCACGTGTATCCCAACCCCAATGCGCGGTTTGGGGATGACCGATCCGGATCCGGCCTGATGCCGCCGGATGATCTGGCCGCGCACGATCTGTCGCCGAATCCCCAGCATCCGTACAAGAAGAGCGGCATCGGACTCGTCGAGGGGACGGGGTATCTGGTGTTGCTGGATCAGTGGGACAAGATGAACCGGGCGGAGAAGGCGGCGCAGGAAGCAGAATCGCGCAAACGGCGCGGCGAGGACAGCAAGGAAGAGAAGAAGGACGACAAGAAGGAAGAAAAGAAAGATGGGGCCGCCCCACCGCCACGTCTGGTGCCGCCACGACCGCAGCCGCCTGTTCCCGGAGAGTTGCCGGACGCGCCGAAGAAGGAAGCGGCGGTGAAGCCGGCGCAGTACACCGAGGGGATGTCGGCGCCACCAGACGATGCGCTTCCGGGAGAGATCAATCGGCCAGAAACCCTGAGCGCGCAGCAGTTGCTGGAACGGTCGGAGGAACGGGCGCGGCGGGAGCTGGCCGACGCGGTGACGGTGAATGGGCCGATTCCGGAGAACATCGCGGACAACCTGGTATCGCGCGAGCGGACGTTCCTGGTGAAGATGAACCAGGCGGTCGAGCTGGGGTTGATCAACAGCCGTGAGTATCAGACGCGGCGCGAGTTGGTGTATCTGGCGGCGCTGCCGGTCACGCTCGAACGGTTCGCGTTCGCCCCGCAGGCGTTCGCGGCAGGCCAGGCGTTTCGCGAGCGGTTCAACCGGCAGGTGGGGAACGCCCGGCGCTGGCGGCTGGAGAGCGAAGGTGGCTTCACCCAGCTGTTCCCGTCGGGGGCTCTGTTACTACTCAGCTTCGCCAACCGGACCATCTTCAACCTGACCAACCGGCCGGATACCAGCGTCTCGACGCTGTCGCTCGACATCGTGCAGCCGTTGCTTCTGGGAGCGGGCTGGGCGGTGACGCTGGAGCCGCTGACCCAGGCGGAGCGCGGGCTGCTGTACGCCATCCGCGATTTCTACAAGTTCCGGCAAGACTTCTACGTATACATCGCGGGTGGGCAGCCGAACATCGCGGGCATCGCCACCGACACGGGCCGCATCAACAGTGGCTCAGTGAACATCCCCGACAACTTCATTCCCACACCACCCGGGGTGGTGCGTCCGATCGGCGCGCCGCTGGGTTCGCCCCAGGTGGCGCCGGGCGATGCGTCTCGCATCTTTCCCGGGGTGGAGCCGGCGGCACCCAACCAGGGCTACCTGGGCACACTGATCGAGAAGGCGCAGCTGGTCAACCAGTATCGCAACATCGTGTCGCTGCGGCGCTTCCTGCAGTTGTTCCGCGTGTATCTCGAGGGCGGCATCGTCAACACGACGCAGGTCAACCAGGTCGAGCAGACGCTGCTCCGTGCCATCGAGGATGGGTTGCGCCAGCAGGCCAACTATCGGATCAGCATCGATCAGTTCAAGCTGCAGCTGGGGTTGCCGATGAACCTCCGGCTGGAGGTCGAGGACGAGCCGCTGCAGCCGATGCTGGATCAGACGCGGCGGTACGAGGACATCAGCAACCAGTACGAGCAACTGTCGAGCCGGGTGCAGGGGTACGATAACCCCGACGAGGCAGACCAGTTGCGAGGCCGACTGCGCGAGATGCTGACGAAGAGCGCCCTGGTGCGGCGAACGACGTTCAGCGAGCGGATCGTGAAGCTGCTGGCGACCTGGGAACAGTTGCCGCCCGCGGTGGGAGCCATGGATCCGTTCGAGGAGAAGATGCGGCCCTTGCTGCGCGAGCTGGAAGTGCTGCGCAACAAGGAGAAGGAGCTGCAGAAGCGAGACAAAGGAGCGCTCTCGCTTCAGGACGAGCGTCGGCTGGAAGAGGTGCTGTTGCAGCTGAATCTGGGTGCGTACGAGCGGTCACTGCGGTCGTACGAGAAGAAGCCGTGGAAGGGATCGAAAGAGCCGCTCAACGATCAGCGGCGGCTGTTCGGGGCGGTGTACCAGCGGTTCCTGGCACTGCTGGAGGAGCCGCGGCGCGAGCGGCAGGAACCGGTGCGGCGCGGCTGGCCGGAGCTACCGGCGCTGTGCGTCGATGGGGTGGACCTGCTGAGCGGAGACGAGGATCAGGTGATCGCGGCCGTGTCGCGGGCGGCGCTGGCGAACCGGGTGGATCTGATGAACCGGCGCGCGCAACTGGTGGATAGCTGGCGCAAGATCGCGGTGGCGGCGAACGCGCTGCTGGGGTCGTTCAACGTGCAGTATCACATGGATGCGCGATCGCCCGCTGGCGCGTTCTCGCCGTTCGACCTGGGAGGAGCCTGGACGCGGAGGCAGTTCATCATCGACACCGAGCTTCCCCTGGTGCGCATGCCGCAGCGGAATGCCTACCGGGCCACGCTGATCACGTACCAGTTCCAGCGGCGTGAGTTGCAGGAGGCGGAGGATCGCGTGCTGTTCGAGGCGCGGTCGCAACTGCGCCTGCTACGGGCGTCCGCCTATAATTACCATCGGATCCAGAAACGAGCCGTCGAGCTGGCGTACGAGCAGGTGGATCAGGCGCTGCAGGCGTTTAGTCAGCCCCAGCAACCGGCGGGACCGGACCGGGGTGTTTTCCCGGGGCTGGTGGGCCCTCCAACCACTGGAGGCGGCACAGGTGATCCGGCCGCGTTGACGCAACAGCTTCTCAACGCGCAGAATTCGCTTCTGCAGGCTCAGAACGCCCTGTACAATACCTGGATTGCCTACCTCATCACCCGCATGAGTCTCTACCGCGAAATGGGTCTGATGCAGCTGGATCCCCGAGGAGTGTGGATCGATGATGTCGCAACCTGCCACTGTCCCCGGGGCGAAAGCTCCCAGCGCGGAAACTCCTCCGGCGACCAACCCGCCCGGTCTGGTTCCGGTGACGAACTTCCCAGCCCCCGGCCCGTCGAGCGTCTCCCCGCTCCCACCCCCGTCGGGCCAGCCGGGCAGTAGAAATCCCCTGCGCCACCGGCCGGCGCTGCTGGCCATCGGTGTGGTGGGGGCGCTGGGGCTGGTAGCGGTGGCGTCGGCCACGCTGCTGAATCGGGGCTTCAAGAAGGCGTCCCGCGCCGACCTGGTCACGCACAAGGTCGGCTACGACCGGCTGCAGATGACCATCACCGAGCGCGGCCAGCTGGAGTCGGCGGACAACAAGGAAGTGGTGTGTCGCGTCAAGGCGCGGTCGGCCAATTCCACCATCGCCACCACCATCCGCTGGATTATCGACGACGGCACGCAGGTGCTGAAAGGCGACAAGCTGGTGCAGCTGGATGACTCGGGCCTGTTCGAGCAGCTAAAGCAGCAGCGCATCGTCGTCGATCAGGCGTACGCCAACTTCATCCAGGCCGACACCAACTACGAGATCGTCGAGAGCCAGAACAAGTCGGACAGCGCCACAGCCAAGCTAACGCTGGAGCTGGCAGAGATCGACCAGCGCAAGTATTCGCAGGGCGAGTTCGTGCAGCAGATGCAGGAGATCGAGGGGCGTCTGATGATGGCGCGCTCGGACCTGGCGATGTGGGAAGAACGAGCGGCCTGGTCGGCGCGGATGGCGATGCCGGGCCGCCGGTTCGTGACAGCGGCCCAGGCGCAGGCGGACGAGGCCCGGCTGAAGAGTGCGCGGATCGCGCTGGCCAAGGTTGAGGAAGAAAAGCGGGTGCTGAAGGATTACACCGGCCCGCGCTCGAACAAGGACTACCAGGGCAAGATCGACGAGGGCAAACGGCTGATGGAGCGCGTGAACGCCCAGGCCAAGGCCAAGGAAGTGCAGGCCGAGGCCGATCGGCGAGCCAAGCGGTCGATCTGGGAGCAAGAAACGATCCGCTTCCAGGACATCGAGGAAGAAATCAAGAAGTGCTCGATCACCGCGCCGCAGGCGGGGATGGTGGTGTATTACGTGACGGAGCAGTCACGCTTCGGGTCGGGGTCGCAGCAGTCGATCATCGCCCAGGGCGAGCCGGTCCGCGAGGGGCAGAAGCTCATGCGGATTCCGGACCTGACCAAGATGGTGGTCAATACGCGGGTGCACGAAGCGATGGTGTCGCGGGTGCGGGGCGAGAAGTGGCAGAAGACCGGCTTCTCGGAAGGGATCCAGGCAGGCATGCTGTTCCTGCAGGGGCCGTGGGCTCGTCTGGCGGCCCAGCGCGCCTACGACGACATCCGCGACGACTTCCTCGAGACGAACAAGCATCTCGAACTGGTGAAGCTGTCCGACGGGCAGCCGGCGCAGGTACGCGTGGATGCCTTTCCCGATGTGGTGCTGACCGGCGAGGTAAAATCGGTGGCCACGGTGGCGTCGCAGCAGGACTGGCTCTCGTCGGATGTGAAGGTCTACCAGACGCTGGTGTCGATCAAGGAATCGGTGCCGGGGCTGAAGCCGGGCATGAGCGCCGAAGTGACCATCTTCACTGATTCGGCGCGCGAAAACTGCCTCACCATCCCGGTACAGGCGATTCTGGGCACGGTGAACATGGGAAACAAGCGGCGCGTGTACGTGCAGACGGCCACGGGACCCGAGGCGCGCGAGGTGGTCATCGGCCTGAGCAACGATCGCATGGCCGAGGTCATGGAAGGACTCACCGAGGGCGAACTCATCGTGGTCAATCCGCGCGTCCTGCTGAGCGAGAAAGAAAAGGCCGAGTTCGGCGACTTCACCCCGTTCCGCGCCGGCGGCGGCCCGGGTGGACCCGAGGGCAAGGGCGGCAAGGGCAAGGGTGACAAGGGCAAGGGTGACAAGGGCAAAGGCGCCTGGTCGGGCAAGGGTGGGCCTCCTACCAACTGATCCACCTCCACCGGAGTCTGCCATGCCTCCTGTTGTTCGCATCGTCGAGCTGACGAAGAACTACTACCTCGAATCGGTCACCGTGCGGGCACTGCGCGGAGTGACGCTCGAGGTGGCCCAGGGTGATTTTGTCGCCCTGATGGGGCCGTCTGGCTCGGGGAAGTCGACCCTGCTAAACCTGCTGGGCTGCCTCGATCGGCCATCCAGCGGCGAGTATTACCTCGGCGAGCAGAACGTCGCGACGATGTCGGACGATCAGCTCTCGGAGATACGCAGCCGGTACCTGGGCTTCATCTTCCAAGCGTACAACCTGCTGCCGCAGTACACCGTGGTCGAGAACATCGAGGTGCCGCTGCTTTACCAGGGGCACCGCCTCGACGAGGAAACGCGGCGCTGGTGCATGTCGCTGGCGGAGATGGTCGGGCTGGGAACACGGCTGGACCATCGGCCGTTGCAACTGTCCGGCGGTCAGCAGCAGCGCGTCGCCATTGCCCGGGCGCTGGTGAATCGGCCGCAGGTCATTCTCGCCGACGAACCGACGGGCAACCTCGATTCGCGCACCTCCGACGAGATCATGACGATGCTGACCCGGCTGAACGCCGAGGGCAAGACCATCATCATGGTGACGCACGAAAACGACATCGCCGAGTGGGCCCGCCGCGTGATCCGCATGCGCGACGGCCAGGTCGAGTCGGACGTGCGGAATGATTATCCCAAGGGGTTCGGCACGGCGGTGCCTCCCCTGCCCCAGGACGGCCTGACCCCGACCCTCCCGGCCTCGCCCGATCAGTACACCATGGGTTGAGCATCGCATGTTTACCTACTGGCTCGAATCGCTGCTCGCCATCAGCCTGATCACGGCGTTCGTCGTCCCGGTGGTACTGTCGGACAAGGGCCGGCGGAGCTTCGTGCTCGCTGTGCGCAGTCTGTGGCTGCACAAGCTGCGGGCCTTCCTCTCGGTGCTGGGCATCATCATCGGCACCGGTGCGGTCATCGCGCTGATGGCCTTCGGTGAAGGGTCTATGCAGGATGCACTCAACGACATCAAGCGGATGGGGGCAACGAACATCATCGTGCGGAGCGTGAAGCCGCCCGATGATTCGACCACGACCCGGCGCACGCGTGTGGCGATGTATGGCATCACCCGGGGCGACTACGAGCGCATCAACACCTTGCAGCAGTCGGGCACGGTGACGCGAATGGTGCCGATGCGCGTCTTCCCGGCCGAGATCCGCCGGCTGTCGCGCATGCACAACGGGCGCATCGTGGGGACGACGCCGGAATATGCCGAGGTCAACAAGCTGGAACTGGCCTCGGGGCGGTTTTTGCTGCACGAGGACGGTGTGCGGATGAAGAACATCGCCATCATTGGCTCGAACGTGGCGACCGATCTGTTTCCGTTCTCCGACCCGCTGGGCGAGACGTTGCGGCTGGGGTCGTACTTCTACCGGGTGGTTGGCGTGCTGAAGCACCGGATGGCCACGGGTGGATCGGGAGGCAGCCAGGCGGCCGAGGACTACAACCACGACGTGTACATTCCGCTGGAGACGACGCGGGCCCGGTTTGGCGAGACGATCGTCATCCGGCAGTCGGGGTCGTTCATGCGCGAGCAGGTGGAACTGAGCCAGGTCACGCTGACGGTGGATGCGGAGATTCAGTCCCGGGAGGGGCGCGAGCGCGTCAAGGCGGTGGGCGATCTCATCCGCGATCAGATGCGCGGGCACCTGAAAGCGGACTGGGCCATCACGGTGCCACTGGATCGTCTCGAAGAAGCCGAGCGCGCCCAGGAGCGTTACACGCTGCTGCTGGTGTTGATCGCGAGCATCTCGCTGGTGGTTGGTGGCATCGGCATCATGAACATCATGCTGGCCACGGTGACCGAGCGGACGCGCGAGATCGGCATCCGTCGTGCGCTGGGAGCCAAGCGCCGCGACATCACCATGCAGTTTCTCATCGAGGCGGTGGTGCAGACGTCGCTGGGCGGCATCCTGGGGGCGATGGTCGGGCTGGCGCTGGTCTTCCTGGTGCCGTGGGTAGCCTCGTGGTGGGACGTGGTCCTGCCTGCGAAGGTCCACGTGCCGTCGATCTTCCTGTCGCTGGCGGTGTCGGTGACGGTTGGCGTGCTGTTCGGGTGGTACCCGGCCCGGCGCGCGTCGCTCCTCGACCCGATCCAGGCGCTGCGAAACGAGTGACCGGGGGGGCAGGTCAGCTGACCAGCCCCTTCACGACGTGGCCGCTGATGTCAGTCAGGCGGAAGTCGCGACCGCTGTAGCGGTAGGTGAGCCGTTCGTGATCCAACCCCAGCTGATGTAGCATGGTGGCGTGCAGGTCGTGCATGTGGACCTTGTCCACCAAGGCGGCGAAGCCGTAATCATCGGTCTGGCCATAGCTGAGGCCGGGCTTGAAGCCGCCGCCGGCGAGCCACATGGTGAAGCCGCCGGGGTTGTGGTCACGACCGGTGCCGTTCTTCTCGGCGTAGGGAGTGCGGCCGAACTCGCCGCCCCACCAGACGATGGTATCCTCGAGCAGGCCGCGCTTCGCCAGGTCGGTCAAGAGGCCAGCGATGGGGCGATCGACGGCGCGGGCATGGACGGCATGGCGCGGCATGTTGGAGTGCTGATCCCAGGCGGGGTTAGCAGAGCTATCGCCGTAGGTCACCTGGATATAGCGGACGCCTGCCTCGCTGAGCCGTCGGGCCATGAGGCACTGACGGCCGAACGTGTCGGTCTCCTTCTCGCCGATACCGTAGAGCTTTTGCGTGGCGGCTGACTCCTTCGACAGGTCGAGGATGTCGGGAGCGTTGCACTGCATCTTCCAGGCCAGCTCGTAGGAGTTGATCACGGCCTCGAGTTCGGGGTCGCCGGGTCGGCGCTTGAGCTGTTCGGCGTTGAGTTCCTGGAGCAGGTCGAGCTGTCGGCGCTGAGCGGAGCGCGGCAGGTGGGGATTGGACAGGTTGCGGATGACCGCCTCGCTGGCGGGAGCGCCGGCCTTGCCCACCGGGGTGCCCTGGTAGATGGCGGGCAGGAAGGCGTTGCCGTAGTTCCGGGGGCCGCCATTGCCGGCCGAGGGTGCGATGGAGACGAAGCCGGGCAGGTTGGCGTTCTCGGTGCCCAGACCGTAGAGGACCCACGACCCCATCGAGGGGCGGATGAACGTGGTGGAACCGCAGTGGAGGAACAGAGTGGCCGGGCCGTGGGCGACGCCCTCGGTGTGCAGAGAGTGGACGAAGCACAACCGGTCGACGTGCTCGTTGATCTGGGGGAACAACTCGGAGGCCCAGCGGCCGGACTGCCCATGCTGACGGAACTTCCAGAGCGGCTTCATGATCCGCTGAGTCGAACCGCGCATGCCGGTGTTGGCCAGGATGCGAGCGTCGTCGAAGGTGAGCTTCTTGCCGTCGTCCTTCTCGAGGCGGGGCTTGTAGTCGAAGGAATCGACGTGGCTGACGCCTCCCTGCATGAAGAGGAAGATCACCCGGCGGGCGCGCGGGGTGTGATGCGTACGTGGAGCCTGGTTGGCGGAGGTCAGACCGGCCATGGCCAGGTACCCGAACCCGCAGGCGGCAGTCTTCAAGGCGTGGCGGCGAGTCAGCACGGCAGGCACTCCGGCAAGGTTATTCCACATGGCGGAAATCGAGGGAGGCAAACAGAACCTGAAAGACCTGGCTCCAACCCGCGTCGGGGGTGGTGGCCTGTCCCAGGTAGTCCATGACCAGCCGGCGCTCGGCTGCGGTCGGCGAGCGTCCCAGCGCCAGGCGGTAGGCCCGATCCACCCGGTCGGCCAGCGGGCCAGGCTGAGAGGCGAACTGCTGACCGGCCCGCGCCGCACGCTCCAGTACGAACGGATGGTTCATGAGGAAGAGCGCCTGGGGGACGACGGTGCTGACATTACGGCGCCCGGTCGTCACGCTGGGATCGGCAAAGTCGAAGACCTCGAACAGTTCGGGCAGGGCGTTCCGGAAGACCGGGGCGTAGACACTGCGGCGAGTATCGAGGTGTTTGTAGCCGTAGTCGGTGGCCAGCGCGGGCCGGTAGGTGGGTCCGCCTTGATCCAGGGTCAGCTCGCCGCTGACGTGCAGCAGGGTGTCGCGAATGGCCTCGGCCTGCAGGCGGCGACGGTTCGCCTGGGCCAGCCAGCGGTTCTCCGGGTCGAGCCGACGCCCTTCCGTGGAGCCAGTAGAGGCCTGACGATAGGTGTGCGACAGCACGATGCGACGCACCAGCCGTTTGATCGACCAGCCATCGTCGAGGAAGCGAGTGGCCAGGGCGTCGAGCAGCTCGGGATGGTTGGGTTTCTCGCCGGTGGTGCCGAAGTTATCGGTGGTGCGGACCAGGCCCTCACCCAGAAGCCAGTGCCAGGCGCGGTTGACGAAGACGCGCGGCGTCAGCGGGTTGGAAGAGCTGGCCAGCCAGTCTGCCAGCTCGCGGCGACCACTTTGGGTGGAAGGCATGGTGGGCGCAGGCCCTTGATGTGCTACCTGGAGGAAGCCACGAGGAGCACGGTCGCCGAGGTTGTGGACCAGGCCACGAATGTTGACCCGGGCGTCCTCGATGACCTTTTCCTCCTCCACCGACAGGGCTTTTTCGCGCCGGGGAGCAGCCGCCTGGAGCTTTTTCAGCTCGGCCTCGAGAGGGCCCAGATCGGCGCCCTGGGGGGTGGCTACCTTCTTCGCCAGGGTGGCCAGCTGCTCGACGGGGATGAAGACGACGGCGTCAGCGATGACGTGGCCGGTGGTCCCCTCGTTGGCGATGAGGACGAAGCCCTGCCCGCTCTTCTCGAAGGTGTGCTGCCCCAGGGAGACGAAGTGCCCATCGATGTCGGGCGCGCGGCGCTGGTCGATGGAGACGGTTTTCTCACCGTCGGCGCTGAAGATGGTGACCGGCACCTTGGGGGCGCGGTTGGAGCCAGGCACATAGGCGAGGCGCACCTCGTACTTGCCGGTCTTCGGGATGGCGGGCTGGAAGGTGATGGTGCGCTCGCCCTTGTCGGCGTTCTCATCGTGAACGTAGCCGTCGCCGACATACTGGCCTGAGTAGCGCGATTCCTTCCAGGTGCCGACCTTGCGCGCCTTGGTGTCGTCCACGACAATGCCGGGCAGGCTGGCCAGGGTAACCACGCCGCGCGGCTTGCCTGGCGGGCTCTTTCCCTTCAGCGCGGCGATCTTCTTCTGCAGGGCAGCGACGGCTGCCTCGTGCGCCTGGATCGCCTTCTCGGTGGCGGGGTCGGCCGGGAGGGGGATGTCGAGCCACATCGACACGTTGGCGTGGGTCAGCGTCCGGGTGTTACGCAGGATGCCGGCAAGGGCGTAGTAGTCCTTCGTGGGGATGGGATCGAACTTGTGGTCGTGGCACCGCGCACAGCCCAGCGTCTGGGCGAGGACGGCCTTACCGATGGTTTCCAGCTGCTCATCGACGACGTCCATCCGCAGCTGCGCCTTGTCCTGCTCTTCGAGGTTGGTGTTCCCCAGGGCCAGGAAGGTGGTGGCGATGCGCTGCTCGCGGCGCTGCTGCAGGGTGGAGGCCGGAAGTAGATCGCCAGCGACCTGTTCGCGGAGGAACTGATCGAACGGGGCATCCTGGTTGAAGCGGTCGATGACGAGATCGCGGTAGCGCCAGGCCTCGTGGAGGACGAAGCCGCGTAGGGTCAGCGATTCGGCGAATCGAGCGACGTCGAGCCAGTGGCGTCCCCAGCGCTGGCCGAACAGAGGCGAGGCCAGCAGACGTTCCACCTGGCGTTCGTAGGCATCGGGCCGGGTGTCGGCGACGAAGGCGTCCACTTCCTCGGGTGTGGGGGGCAGGCCGATCAGGTCGTAACTGAGGCGACGAAGCAGCACGGCGCGGTCGGCTTCGGGTGCGGGCTTCAGACCGTGACGGGCCAGGTTCCCCTGGATGAAGGCATCGATGAACCCGGAAGCGGATCGACTTGCCAGCGGCGGCGGAGCGGCTTGCAGGGGCCGGTACGACCAGAAGGCGCGGCCTTCTTCCAGGCTCAGGCCGCGCGCCTTGACTGTGGCGGCAGCGGTGCGCGGGTCGTGGGCACCCTGGCGGATCCATTGCTCGAAGTCGGCCAGCACGGCGGGGGGCAGCTTGCCCCGAGGCGGCATCTTCAGATCGCCCTCGTAGCGCATCGACTTGAGGAGCAGACTATCGGCCGGCTTGCCAGGGACGAGCGCGGGGCCGGAGTCGCCGCCGGTCAGCAGACCGGCCTTGGTATCGACCAGCAGGCCACCGCGCAGCTTCTTCTTCGCCTGCGCCTCGGCGGAATGGCAGGAGTAGCAGTGCTGCACGAGGACGGGACGGATTTTCTTCTCGAAGAATGCCACCCTCTCGTCGGCCCTCGCGGAGGATACCAGGACGAGAAGGAGTACCAGAAACCGTGAGTGCATGGCGACCTCGCGGCAGGTCCAGCGCCAGGGATGGAGAGAGCGAAGATGGAGCTTCCCTTACCCTACACCACGAACCGGATCGGGTACAGAGGTCAGCCGTCGTCTCGGCGAATAATCTCGAGCTTGACGAAGTTGAGACGGAACGAGTGCTCGCCCGCGGTCTGGAAGCGGATCTTGACGGTCCGGGTGGCGCCGCTGCCGGAGAAGGCGAGGACGCGGCCGACGCCATACTGAGCGTGCTTCACCAGGCTGTTGACGGGGAAGGGGTCGTCCTGGCGAGGGCGAGCGGGTAGCGGGATCTCGATGCCAGCCTCGCGCCAGCCGGCGCGGGCAGCGTCGGAGCCGGTGCGGAAGCGATCGCCAGCCGACACCAGGGCCCCGGTGGTGTCCACGCGCTCGACGACCTCGGGAGGAATCTCATCGAGGAAGCGACTAGGGACGGGATAGGTGTCCTGGCCGCGGAACTCGCGGATGTTGCGGGCGTGGGTGAGGAAGAGTTCCTCGCGGGCGCGGGTCATGCCGACGAACATGAGTCGGCGTTCTTCCTCGATCTCTTCTTCCTTGTGCGAGGCGATGGCGCGCTGGTGCGGCAGGATTCCCATCTCGACGGCCACCAGGAAGACCACGGGGAACTCCAGCCCCTTGGCGGTGTGCATGGTCATGACGGCGACGCAATCCTGCTGCTCGTTGAAGGCATCCACGTCGCTGGAGAGGGTGATGTTCTCGAGCCAGTCGGCGATGGTGGCCTGGTTGTTCTGCTCGGCGAACTGGGCGGCGGCGGTGATCAACTCCTCGATGTTGGCGAGGCGCTGCTGATCCTCCTCGTCGCCGCTCTCCTTCAACATTTTGCGATAGCCGGAGAGTTCGAGCACCTGGCGGATGACCTCGTCGGGCTGGGCCTGGAGGAAGGCGCCGAGCTGCTCCATCAGCACATGGAAGTTGCGCAGGGCGGTGGCTTGCCGGCCCTTGATGCCGGGCAGGAACTCGGCGCGACCGCAGGCGGCGAGATAGGTGATCTCGTTCTGATCGGCGTAGGAGCGGACCAGGGCCAGGGTGGTGGCTCCGATGCCGCGGGCGGGGACGTTGATGATGCGCTCGAAGGAGACATCGTCGCGCGGGTTGAGCAGGAGCTTGACGTAGGCGAGGACGTCCTTGTTCTCCTTGCGGTCGAAGAAGCCGAGCCCCTTGACGATCTGGAAGGGGACGCGATGGCGGATGAAGGCCTGTTCGAGGCCGCGCGTCAGGGCATTGATGCGGACGAGGATGGCATGATCGCGGAAGTTGCGTTTACCCGCGCGGACCGACTCGGCGATGCGGCGAGCGATGCCCTCGGCCTCGTCGACGCCGGAATGGTAGGCGGCCACGGTCACGCGGGGTCCCGTGGGGTTGAGCGTGATCAGATCCTTGGGCTTGCGCTGAAGGTTGTGGGCGATCAGGCCACTGGCCGCCGACAGGATGGAGCGCGTGCTGCGGTAGTTCAGCTCGAGCGTCAGGACGCGGGCGGTGGGGAAGTCGCGCTCGAAGTCGAGGATGTTGCGGATGTCGGAGCCGCGGAACTTGTAGATGGACTGGTCGGGATCGCCGACGACGCAGAGGTTGGGGTGGTCAGAGGAGAGGCGGCGGGCGATCTGGTACTGCGCCTGGTTGGTGTCCTGGTACTCGTCGATGAGAATGTAGCGGAAGCGGGCGTCGAGTTCGGCGCGCAGGTCGGCGTTGTGCTTCAGAGCCAGGGCGGGCCAGTAGAGGAGATCGTCGAAATCGACGGCGTTGGCGTCGCGGATGCGGCGTTCGTAAGCGTCGTAGACCTTGGCCACCGTCATGCTGAAGAAGTCGCGCGCGGTCTGCGCGTAGCGCTGGGGGCTGATGAGCTGGTTCTTCGCCTTGCTGATGGCGTTCATCGCGCTTTCAGGCGTGAAGCGTTCCGTGGAGACCTGGGCGTCTTCCATCGCCATCTTCACCAGCTTGACGCGATCATCCTGGTCGTAGATGGTGAAGCTGCGATCCATGCCGAGCTGGTCGGCATACTGGCGGAGTAGGCGAACGCCGAGCGAGTGGAAGGTGCTGACCCAGACACCATGGCCGGGGACCAGCGCGTTGACGCGCTGACGCATCTCGCCAGCGGCCTTGTTGGTGAAGGTGATGGCCAGGATATTAGCAGGATGGATGCCCAGGTGGAGGAGATAGGCGACGCGACGGGTGATGACGCGAGTTTTGCCGCTGCCTGCGCCGGCAAGGATGAGAAGCGGCCCCTCGACATGAGTGACCGCTTCGCGCTGAGAGTCGTTGAGATCCTTGAGGAGCTCCTGTTCCGTCATGCCCCAATCTCCCGGTTCCTCCACCCGATGGAACCAGGTGGTGCATTCCGAGGGATTGTACCGTGTCGGAAGCTCGTTGCTAAGGGCAGCAGGCAGGGCGCCCGCCGCTGGGTCAGTTCCGGGGGCCGGTCTGCACCTGCATGACAGGCTGGGGACGTTCGCCGCTGCAGATGACCACCAGCAGGTTCGCGATGAGCGCCTCTTTCTGGGGGGCGGATACCTCGAGACCAGCGGCGCGCAAGCGTTCGACGGCATCGCCGACGATGGCCACAGCGCCCTCGACGATGGTCTTGCGGGCATCGATCAGGGCCATGGCCTGCTGGCGCATGAGCATGGCCTGGGCGATCTCGGGAGCGTAGGTCAGGTCGTTCAGCTGCACGTTGACCACGCGAATACCGGCCGCCTCCACGGCTTTCTGCAACTCGCGCAGGTAGGCGTCGGTCACCTCGACGCTCTCGGACTTCAGGCAGGGGTGCGAATGATCGGCAGACTCGTAGGGGAACTGCGAGCTGACGCGCTTGATGACGGCCCCGGCCTGATCCTCGATGAAGCGCCGGAAGTTTTCGACGTCGAGAGCGGCTTTTTTGGTATCCTCGACGCGGTAGACCACGACGGCGCTGATGAGAATGGGGTTGCCGTTCTTCTCGACGACGGTTGAGGTCGGGACATGCAGGGTGATGTCCTGGGTGGGAATGCGGCGTAATTCGCGGCCGATTGGCTGGGCCCAGTGCAGGCCCTGCTCGCTGGTGCGCGCCACAAACTTGCCGAAGCTGAGGACAATGACTTCCTCACGCGGCGACACGATGTACAGGCCGACGAGAACAAGGAGAATGGGCAGGCCGATCACAGCCAGCACACCGATAACCACACACTCCATGAAGACCTCCTGACGAGGGAGACGGGGAAACGGTTGGAGGCAGGGATGCAGTGATGCTACGGGCTGGGGCGCGTGGCGACGAGCGAATCTCGTGCGTGACGCCGCTGGCAGGAAAGGTGCCCATACCATAGATTTGCAGCTAATCACGGTGCAATCACGCTCGCCGAGGTGCGACCATGCTCGGACTCCTGCGCACACTACTCTGGCTATTCGCCCGGTGCCTCATTTCCTTGCGCTACCGGGTCCGGGTTCAGGGTCTGGAGAAGGTGCGCCACCTTCCCGGGCCGTTGTTGATCCTTCCGAACCATCCAGCATTCATTGACCCGCCGACGTTGATGACGTGGTTGTTCCCCGTGCTGCACCCCCGACCATTACTGTTCGAGGGCAATTTCACCAACCCGTTGATGCGGTTCGTGGCGGTGCTGCTGGACGCGCTGAAGGTGCCAGATCTGGACCAGACCAGCGCGGAGGCGAGGAAACGGACGACTGAAGCCATCGAGGGGGTCAAGGAGGCGTTGCGCGGGGGGCGGAATGTCATCCTGTGGCCGTCGGGCCGATTGCAGCGCGATGGGATCGAGCGGTTGGGAGCGGCGCGGACGCTATCGGATGTGTTGAAGGGTGTCCCGCAGGCGCAGATGGTGCTGGTGCGGACACGCGGACTGTGGGGCAGTCGCTTCAGCTATGGCTGGGACGGCAACCGCCCTGCCCTGGGTTCGATTCTGCTGAAGGGGCTGGGGATCGTGCTCTCCAACCTGATCTTCTTCTGCCCCCGGCGCGAGGTGACGCTGACACTGGAGGCGATCGATCGGAAGCGGTTGCCGGGGCTGGAGCGCGAGCAGCTCAACCCGTGGCTCGAACAGTGGTACAACATCGACCCCGAGACGCCGAAGTTCGTGCCCGCCCACTTCCTGTTCGGGCCGCGCACGCGCGAGTTCCCTCGCTTCCAGGAGCAGCAGGCGCTGGATCTGAGCGCACTGAAACCGGAAACCCGCCAGGCGGTGAACGCCATGCTCGAAGAGAAGCTGGGCCGGGCGCTGTCGTCCGCCGAGCTGGCGCCGGATACGTTGCTCGAATCGCTGGGGATGGACAGCCTCGACCGCCAGGACTTCAGCCTGCAGGTGGAGAAACGGTTCGGGTTTCGAGGCGACACGGTGCCGGCCAACCTGTCGCAGGTATATGCCCTGGCGGGGGGCTTCCTGCCGCGGACGCCGCCGAAGCCGCCGGCGCCCCTGTGGTTTCAGCCGCCTTCGAGCGAGGCCGCGGAGATCCTGGGCGACACCATCCCGGCGGCGGCGGTCGAGCGGGCGCTGCGGTGTCGTCGCGATGTCACCTGCGCCGACGATAACTCGGGGGTGCTCACCTACGAACGCTTCCTGGTGGGGGCGCTGAACCTGGCCGAGGAGTTCCGCAAGCTGCCGGGCACGAACGTCGGCGTGATGCTGCCGTCGTCGGTCGCCTGCGACGTGACGCTTCTGGGGCTGTACCTGGCGGGCAAGCTGCCGGTGGTGCTCAACTGGACCACAGGGCCGGCCAACCTGGCGCATGCGGCCCAGTTGATGGAACTGCAGGTGGTCGTCACGTCGAAGGCGTTCGTCGATCGGGTGGATGTGCAGGCGATCGGTAGCACGCGCTACTTCCTCCTCGAGCAAGTGCGCAAAAACGTGAGCAAGGTGCGGCTGCTGGGGTTGCTTCTTCGCGTGCGCTACATGCCGGGGTGGGTGCGTCGGCAGGTGCCGGCGATCGATCCGGATGCGCCGGCGGTGGTGCTGTTCACCTCGGGGTCCGAGAAGGCACCGAAGGCAGTGCCGCTGAGTCACCGAAACATCCTGACGAACCAGCGCGGTGGCATACCGACGTTGAAGGTCTCGCGCAGCGATTCCATTCTCGGCTTTCTGCCTCCATTTCACAGCTTTGGCATGTCGATCACCGGCTTCTTTCCCATCCTGGGGGGGTTGAAGGTGGTGCGGCATCCCGATCCGACCGATGCGTCGGCACTCGCGCGAAAGGTGGGGCTGTACAAGCCCACCATCCTCGTCGGCACACCGACGTTCATCAGCTACATCCTCGACCGGGCCGAACCCGGGGAGTTGACCTCGCTGCGGATGGTGGTGCTGGGGGCGGAGAAATGTCCACCTGCCGTCTTCGAGCGGGTGACCCAGGCAGCCCCGCGGGCGGAAATCCTGGAGGGGTACGGCATCACCGAATGCTCACCAGTGGTGGCGGTCAACCCGGCCGGCGCGCCACGGGCGAACACGGTGGGCAAGCCAATGCCCGAGGTCGAGGTCTGCGTCGTTGATCTGGAATCGGGCGAGCCGGTGCCTCAGGGTCAGATGGGAATGCTGCTGGTGGCCGGGCCGACCGTCTTTGCAGGCTACCTGGGGGGCGAGAACCCCTCGCCGTTCCGCGACCATGCCGGCAAGCGCTGGTACGTCACGGGCGACCTCGTCGAACTGGACGCCGACGGGTACATTCGCTTCTCGGGGCGGTTGAAGCGGTTCATCAAGGCAGGTGGCGAGATGATCTCGTTACCCGCGCTGGAAGAGCCGTTCCAGCGGCTGTATCCACCGACGAAGGACGGCCCGCGGGTCGCGGTCGAGGGGATCGAGGTGGAGGGCGGCGGACGGCGTATCGTGCTGTTCACCACCGAGGAACTCGCGCTGCGCGAGGCCAACGAGCTACTGGTGCGCGAGGGGTTCCACGGTGTGATGCGTCTGGACGAGGTTCGGCGCGTCGAGGCGTTGCCCGTGCTGGGCACTGGGAAGACCGACTACAAGGTGCTGCGGGCGCAGATCAGCGTGCCGGTGGCCGTGGGGCATCCGGCCTGAATGGTCGGGGCGAGCGAGCCGGGGTGGACTCGCTCGCCGGGAGAACGGCTTAGGCGTACTGCTTCCACTTGTCCTTGATCAGCTTCAGCCCCTTGGTGTACACTTCTTCAGGTGAAGGGAAGAGATCGCGCCAGACCTTGGTGGCAGCGGCGAGGTCGGGAAGAGCGCGGCCGAACGACTCGATGACGATCCAGCCGTCGTAGCCGACCTTTCGCAGCGCCTGGAAGGTTTCGTCGAAGTGGACGTGACCGGTGCCCGGGGTGCCGCGGTCGTTCTCGCTGACGTGGACGTGAATGAACTTCCCAGCGATCTTCTCGATGGTGGGCCCGATGGCCTTCTCCTCGATGTTGGCGTGGAAGGTGTCGTACATCATCCGGAAGTGAGGATGATTGACGCGGTCCACGAGGGCGGCAGCATCGACGGCGGTGGTGAGGAAGTAGCACTCGAAGCGGTTGAGATACTCGATGGCGAGGTTCACCTTCTGCTGCTGGGCGAACTCGGCGGCCTTGCGGAGGATGTCGGCGGCGCGGGACTTCTCGTCCTCGGTGGGGCCAGCGCCGGAGAAGACGCCGAGGGCGGAGTGGTAGGGGCCGCAGAGGTTCTCGCCGCCCAGGGTGGAGGTCATCTCGATGGCCCACTTGATGTGGTCGAGGCCTTTCTGGCGGATGCCAGCGTCGGGGCTGATGGGGTTGGCCTCAGCGTTGCACACGGTGACGGTGGTGCAGCCCAGGCCGAGGTTGTCGAGTTCCTTGCGGACCGTCTGATAGTGCGCCTTGTCGCCGCCGAACAGCGGCAGTTCGACACCGTCGAACCCGGCCTGCTTCAGCCTGGCGAGGATGGGGAAGTGCTCGTCGGTCACGTGGGCCGTCCAGAGCAACAGGTTCATCCCGGTCTTCATGGTTGCGTTCTCCCGTGAGAGGTGATGGGAACGGTGGGTATTCTCTGGCCGGTCGCGGTGACCGGCAAGCACGATGTGCCCGAGGAAGCCGGCGATGGAGACGATCAAGGCGCGGAGCATCTACAGCCGGGCGACCGGAAATCCGCCTCGTCAAGAAGTGGTGGAGGCGGAGGCCGGATGCTTCCGACCTCCGCCCGAGGAGTGAACGGCGATCAGGCGCCCAGTTCCCAGCCCTTGCGGTAGGCCTTGCGGAGGAAGCGCTCGGCGTCGGGTTCGCTGGCCTTGAGGGTCTTGCCGTCCCAGTCGAACGGCTTGCCCAGACGGTAGGCCACGGTGCCAAGGAGGACCGACTCGGTCAGGGCGCCGGAGTAGTCGAAGTTGCAGGTGGTGGGGCCGTTCGACTTGCAGGCCTCGACCCACTCCTTGTAGTGGCCGATGGAGTTGGGGATAGTCTGCTTCGGCGGCGTGAAGCCCTTGAACTTCTCTTCGGGCAGCAGGCGGTAGCTGCCGTAGTCCGCGATGAGCATGCCCTTGTCGCCGACGAAGAGAACGCCATCACCGCCCCACTTGATGCCCAGAGAGCCATCGGTGACCTGTTTGGGGCGCTTGCCACCGTCGTACCAGTTCAGCTTGCAGGCAGGCATGGAGCCACGCTCGGGGAACTGATAGCGGACGATGAGTTGGCGCGCGGCGGTCTCGGCGTGGGGCTTGGGACCTTCGGCCTCGACGTGGGTGGGATGACGCAGCTTGAGAGCCCAGAAGGGCAGGTCCATGTAGTGGCAGGCCATGTCGTTGAGCGTGCCACCGCCGAAGACCCAGAAGCGGCGCCAGTTGGCAGGAACGTAGATGGGGTGATAGGGGCGCTCGGCGACCGGGCCCAGCCAGAGGTCCCAATGCAGCCCCTTGGGAACGGGCGGGGTGTCCTTCGGGCGGTCGCCGCCACCCCAATCCTTACCGACCCAGACGTGAGCCTCGCGCACGGGGCCGATGGCACCACCCTGGATGAGTTCGACGACGCGGCGGTAGTTGCCACCCGCATGGATCTGGGTGCCCATCTGGGTGACCCGCTTCATCTTCGCGGCCGTCTCGGCGACCAGGCGGGCCTCCTCGACGGTGTGGGTGAGCGGCTTTTCGCAGAAGGCGTGCAGGTTGGCGCGGAGGGCAGCCAGGGTGGCGGGGGCGTGGGTGTGGTCCGGAGTGGCGACCATGACGGCATCGAGCCCGCCGGCGTCGATCATCTTGCGGAAGTCGGTGTAGAACTTCGCCTTGTCGAACCGTTTGCGGTAGTTGACGACCTCGGCGCGATCCTCGTGGACGTCGCACAGCGCCACGATCTCGGCGCCGGCGGCAGCGATGGAGGCCAGGTCACCAGCGCCCTGCCCGGCGATACCGATCGCGCCGACGCGGAGACGCTCGCTGGGGGCGGGTTTCTTGTCCGCCAGGGCCAGGCTGGGGCGCACGCCAAGGCCGGCGGCCCCCAGCGCGGCGGCGCTCATGAGGAAGTGCCGGCGTGTGGAACGAGACTGCATGAAAGGACTCCTGCGAGGAGGGAACAGGGCGGCATGGATCGGATTGTACCCCGGCGAGCGAACCCGGGCCAGGGTCTGGTGGTCCGGTTGGGATGGCGAGAGCGGACTTGACCAGCTAGGGTGGAGCGAGACGGCCTGGTGAGGGATCTTCCGATGACCGAGCAGGATTGGCTCGACAGCAATGATCCGACGGCGATGCTAGGGCGGCTGAAGGAGCTTGGCTTCAGCGAGCGCAAGCTGCGGCTGCTGGCGTGCGCCTGCTGTCGGTGCATCTGGGAGCATCTGGAAGATCCACGCAGCCGACGGGCCGTCGAGGTGGCGGAGCGGTACGCGGATGGCAAGGCGACGCCGCGCGAGCTGGCGGATGCGCGGGCATCGGCGGTGCCTCCAGCGCGGGGGCCGTCGTGGGCGGCCTACTGGGCCACCAACATCAAGGCATCCGGGCCGGTGGTCAATGTGTTCGAGGCGGCCGTAGCGGCGGCGGCCACCAAGGCGACACGCCGCACGGGCCAGGCGATCACCTGGGACTCCGTGCATGCGGCCAGTGTGCGCGACCAGGTGGATCTGATCCGCGAGGTGGCAGGCAACCCCTACAAGGAGGTCCACTTCGACCCGCGCTGGCTGACCTGGGAGGGCGGACAGATTGTCCGCTTCGCCGAGGCGGTCTACGAGTCGATGGAGTTCGACCGCATGCCGATCCTGGCCGACGCGCTGGAGGAGGCGGGCTGCAGCGACGAGACGGTGCTGGAGCATTGCCGACACGGCGGGCCACACGTGCGCGGCTGCTGGGTGCTCGACCTGGTCCTCGACAAGGAGTGAGGCGAGAATCCGCTGGCCAGGCCGCGCGTCGGGGGATAGGTTCCTGGGAACCACTTCCAGGAGGTCTCTCCATGCGTGCTGCACTTGTTGTCGGATTGCTGCTTCCATACCTGGCCCTGGCGGCGGACGAGGTTCCGCCGCCGCGCGGCGCCATCGTTCCCGAGGGGGCGCGGTTCGAGCTGTTGTTCACCCGGTCGGCCAAGATCAACGGCGGCCTGACCGAGGGGCCCGCCTGCGCACCGGATGGGTCGATCTACTTCTCCGACATCCCTCTCGGCACCGACAAGGGGATGATTCTCCGCTTCGATCCGGCGACGAAGAAGACGACCGTTTTTGTCGCCGATAGTCGGAAGTCGAACGGGTTGAAGTTCGACCGCGAGGGTCGGCTGGTCGCCTGTGAAGGGGCCGACGTGGGAGGCCGGGCCGTCGTTCGCTACGACCTCAAGACGAAGGAGCGCACGGTGCTGGCCGACCGCTACGAGGGGAAGCAATTCAACGCGCCGAACGACCTGGTGATCGATGCGAAGGGGCGCATCTATTTCAGCGATCCGCGTTACCTCGGCGAAGAACCGCGCGAACTGAAGCATCGCGCGGTCTATCGCATCGATCCGGATGGGAAGGTACACGAGATCACGCACGCGGTGGAGAAGCCCAACGGGGTGGCGCTGAGCCCGGACGGCAAGACGCTCTATGTCGCGGACCACAACAACGGGACCGATCGGATCGATCCAGACAAGCCCGCGAAGCCGGGCGCGATGAAGATCTACGCCTTCCCCCTGGATGCCGAGGGGTTCGTGGGGGGTAAGCCGCGCCAGCTTGTGGACTTCGGCGCGGAGGCGGGGTGCGATGGCATGTGCGTGGATGCGAAGGGGCACATCTATCTGACGCAGCGGAGCCCGAGCCGGCCGGGGGTAAAGGTGATCGACCCGGACGGCAAGGAGGTGGCGTTTCTGGCGACAGGCCCGTCGCAGCCGGGCGCGAAGGAACCACGCGGGCTGCCCAGCAACGTCACCTTCGGCAAGGGCGACGAGAGCAAGACACTGTATGTGACCGTGGACAAGAGCCTCTATCGGATCCGGCTGAACGTCGAGGGGTTCCGTCACACGGACAGTCGCTGAGTGCGCGCGAGCTAGCGGCGGAGTTTCTCGTTCCAGGGGAGAAACCCGCCCGCTAGAATGGGCCTGGTTTCATCTCCCCCTTCAAGGTGGTGCTATCCGATGAGCGCTCTGCAGCACCTCTCGGTTCTGGCCCTGGAAACCCTCGTGGAATCGTCGGGCCTCGATGGCGGGGGCCGGCTTGTGGCTCGAATCAGCCAGGTGCTGGGGGAACACTTCGCCGATCCGAGCAAGAAACTCCCCGCGGCATTGCAGTCCTCGGCGGACCGGGCGTGGCGCACCCTGGAGATGGCCCTGGCCGGCGACTCGCTGTGGAACCGCTGCAAGAGTCTGGTAGCGCGTGGGGATGAGAAGGCGTTGGCCACCCAGGTGCGCACCTTTCTCGATACGGTCGAGCTACCGGACCTGCCCGGCGACCGGGCGCAGTTTCGCACCCGGTGTCTGAAGGAACTCCGAGAGGCGCGGCAGGCTAGATTGTTGAGCGGCGGAACCATCGAGCCGACGCTGGTCAGCAACGCCGTCTCGACGCTGGCGCGATTCGACGATCCGACCCGGCTGGCCGAGGCCCAGTGGAAGCTGCTGGACCAGATGGCCGAAGGCATCCGCAAGGCGGGCGCAGGCAAGTACGACACCCTGGCCCAGTTTCTGAAGCTGCGCCCGGCGGAGGGCCCTGCCCTGCTCTCGTTGGCGGTGCGTTACTTCTTCCGCCGGGCGGTGGAGTCGGACGCAGCGCTGTTTCAGAGTCTGGCGCTGGCGAAGCTGGATCAGGCGGTCAGTGGGCAGGTGGCGGGACTGGCGGCCATCGAGTCGCTGGTGAGCGAGCAGAGCCAGCGGCTGGAGGAGCTGCTGGGCGGCATTCAGGCGGTGGTGGTGGAGACGCACGAGGCGGTACTCGACCTGCAGCAGCAGATGGAGGGGCAGTCGGACCAGATCCGGCAGATTGGCAACGCCGTGCAGAAGCTGCTCGAGCAGCACCAGCTACAGAAGCGCGAGGTGCGCCCGGGAGATAGCCTGTCGATCCGCAACGACGAGGAGCGCGGACTGGTGCGGCAGCTGGTGGCGCGGTACCGGGCGATGCCCGAGGGCGAGCGCAAGAGTCTGCCAGCGCTATTGAACGCCATCGGCAAGCTGGAGCTGGTGTCGGGCGACTTCGAGGCAGCGCAGAAGGACTTCGCGGGGGTGGCGGGACTGGTGGGCGACGCGCGGGCGCGGGCCGAGGCACACCACAACACCTACCTGGCAGCGCTGGAACGCGACGATCTCGATGGAGCCATGAAGTCGTTTATCGAGGCGGTGAAACTCGACTCCAAACGGTTCGCTCCGTTCCCGGTGGGCAAGTATCATCCGCTGCGCATCCTGGGCGCGGGCGGGTTCGGCACCGCGTTCCTGTGTCGGCACAGGTACATGAATGCCGACGTGGTGGTGAAGACGCTGCGGCTGGAGCAACTGGGCCGCGAGACCGACAAGGTGTTCACCGAGGCGCAGGTGTTGCGCCAGCTGGACCACCCGGCCATCATCCGGATCGCGGAGTGCGGCTACGTCGATCCCTCGACGCGGAGCCGGCCGCATCTGATCATGGATTACTTCCCCGGGACGACGCTGGAAGGCCAGGTCAAGACGCATGGCGCGCTGGCGGTGCCGGATTTGCTGGCGATCGCGCGGCAGGTGGCGGAAGGGCTGCAGGCCGCCCACGGGGCGCGGATTCTGCACCGGGACGTGAAGCCGGCTAACCTGCTGGTGCGCCAGGAGCCGACCGGCTGGCGCGTGAAGATCATCGATTTTGGACTGGCGCTGCCGCAGAAGCTGTCGCAGGCGGGTGTGCCGGGCAGCAGTGCGGGACGGTCGCTGATTGGCTCGAGTATCGCGGGGACGCTGCACTACGCCGCACCGGAGCAGATGGGCCAGGGGAAGGAGCCGGTGGGGCCGTACTCGGATGTGTTCGGCTGGGCCAAGACGTGCTGCTTCGCGCTGTTTCAGACGACGCAGCCGCTGATGAAGCACTGGCAGAGCATCCCGGCGGACCTGGCGGGGCTGCTGGAAGAATGCCTGGCCGAGAACCCGCGCGAACGGCCGGCCAACTTCGGCGTCGTACTGGAACGGCTGGCGGCCCTGCAAACACCGGTGGCAGCCGCGCAGCCGGCTGTGGCAGCGCCGGCGCTGCCTGAGCTGGTGCTGAGCGGGGGGTCGCCGTTTTCGGATCTGAGCGCGGCTGCGGCACCAGGCGAGGCAGCGCCGGTAGCGAGTGCAGCGCGACCGCGCCGGTCGATGCTGATTCCGGCCCTGGGCATCGGTGGCGTCGGGGCGCTGGCCATCGCGGTGGGAGCGGTGATGCTGCTGCGCGGTGGCGGGTCGAAATCGGAGTTTGGCCCTCCTCCACCTCCGGAGATCCGGATGGCCGGCGAGACCGTTCGCGGCGAGGGCAAGAGTAAGGGGCCAGGCACGCGCGAGGGTGGGGTGGCAGGGGTCAATATCCCCCCCATCCCCGACGTCAACGAGATTCTTAGCCAGGCGGGCATCCCTGGCTACAAGGACAAGGGAAAGGGATCCGGCTCGTCGGGAGGGAGCAAGGGCAAGGCGAATGGCGGGCCAGCGGTGCGCTTCCTCGATGCCTCGCTGGCGCTGGAACCGGGCAAGTCGGGCAAGCTACGGATGTCGATCGATCGCCCGGCCAACCATACCGGAGAGATTGCCCTGCGCATCGATTGTCCCTCGGCGCTCACGGTGGAGAAGACGTTCACCGTCGAGGATGGGCAGGTGGAGGTCGAGATTCCCATCACGGCGGGCGAGCGGTCGGGGCGGTTCACGGTCAAGGTAACGCCGACGCTGGCCGGGAGCCGGGAGGGGGGAGAGGCCAGCCTCAACGTGGTGGTGGGCGAGGGACCGACCAGCGCGAAGATCACGGCCGACTTCCTGCCGCATCAGGCGGGGCGGACGCGGACCTACCTGTCGGCCACCATCGCCAAGGGGGTGGTGTCGGTGCTGCAGTTGGATGCCGAGGAGAAGGACGACAACTCCATCGAGATGACGCCGAAGAAGACCGGGACGCTGATCGGCAGCGATCTGCGCACGGGAACGGTCCGGTGGTCGAAGGCGGCGCCGCCTCCGGCGCAGACACTGCATCGCCGGGTCTACGAGGGGTATCTGCAGATGGGCGAACCTGGCCGGGGCGATGGGGAGATCGTCTGGGAATCGGTGCTGAAACTGGGCGCGCAGGAGGGCGACACCTGGGAGACCGACCTGCCTGGCGGGGTGACGAAGAAGTACCAGGTGGTGAAATTCACCAAGGTGGACGGCAAGCTGGCGGTGCAGGTGCAGGGAACGGTGACGGGGACCACGGCCGATAGCGTGACGCAGGCGACCTACGTGGAAGGGGTGGGCGTCATCGAGCGAAGTACGTCGCTGACTTCCGGAGGCGACTCGGTAGTGGTGGGGCAGCTGATCCTGTCGAAGTAGAAAAATCAGGGCTGACGGACGGAGCGATGGCCCGGCTCGCGCAGGCGTGTCTGCCAGGTTTCGAGCAGCTGGCCGATGTTGCGGTAGCTGTAATCGAGGTCGGCGAGGTCGAGGCCCAACTCGACGGCGCGCTCGAAATCGCCGGCCTCGGCGTTGCCCGAGGCGAGTTGGAAGAGCAGATCCTTGCGATGAGCCTCCTCGCCGGGGGGGAGGTGTTTCAAGGCGTCCTCGAAGTTGCGGCGGGCCAGCGGCCAGTTGTCGAGAGCGCGGAAGCAATGGCCCAGGTTGAGAACGGCGTTCCAGTGAAGGCGCGGCTCGGCCCGGGCGTTCTGGAGTTCGACGACGGCCTCCTGCACCTTGCCGCTGCGGAAGAGGCGGATGCCGAGTTCGAGGCGGACGGCGCGGTCGGCGGGGTCGAGATCGGCCTTTTTGCGGAAGAGATCGACCTCGAGCTTGTCGATCTTGCTGAGAAGCTTGTCACGGGTGCGGTGCAGCGCCTCGTCGGCGGGGGCGCTGGCCAGCTGCTGCTCGGTGCGGGCGAGCTTGCGGCGGTAGGGTTCGATCTCGAGGTCGGCCAGGGCCAGCTGCAGGGGGACGGCCCCATGGGTGGCCTCGAGCCCCTGCTTGAGGATGGTCTGTGCCTGTTCGAGATGGCCCTTGCGCACCTCGAGGGCGGCGAGCTGGAGGTAGGGGTCGGGGTTGCCAGGCTCCTTGCCGAGCCGTTCGCGGTGCAGGTCCACCTCGTAGGCGGTGCGTTTCTCCACGGGGGTCATGCCTGGCGTGGCGGGAGCCGGGGTAGGTGAGGCGACGGCAGCCTTGTGATGGCCGGTATCGGTGGAGAGCGCGAGTGCCTCGGCGGTGGCTTCTTCGAGGTTACTGCGGGCCAGGGTATCGGAGACGGCCAGCTGGCGGACCTTCTCGCGGGCTTCGAGGTCCTGAGGATGATCGCGGCGGATCATCTCCCAGAGGTTGATGGCCTGGGTGAAGTGTTTTTGCTGCTCAAGGAGGCGAGCGAGGGCGCGGTTGACGGCGTGATCACGCGGGAAGGCCTCGCGGGCATCCTGCAGGAGCCAGACGGCGAGCACAGGCAGATCGAGCGCCGCGGCGGCCTCGGACATGGCGATGAGCGTGCCGCGATCCCATGGGTTGAGCGCCAGGATGGCCTCGCCCTGGATGAGGACGTTGCGATACTGCCCGGCCTGCCTGGCACGGCCGAGCCGGTAGCGCGGCAGCAGGGTGGAAAGCGGGGCGAGGCCACTGCCGCGCTTGTTGTTCTTGTAGCGCGTCTTGGCGGCCTTGCGGAGCGCCTGGCGGTAGGCGAGGTTGGAGGGGACAAGGCGGCAGCAGGTCTGGAGAAGCTGGACGGCGAGCTTGAGGTCGCCCCCGACGGTGGCCCGGTTGGCGTACTCGAAGTTGCGAGCCGCCACCTGCTGATCCTCGGTGGAGGGGAGCGGCAGGCGCGATACGTCCTTCTCGGCCATGGGATCGATCCTGGGTCGGCTGGAGAGGTGGGATTCCAGAATAATCATACGCCAGGCTCTGCGGGCCAGCAAGCATCGAGTGGCGGGGGAACCGGTGGAAAGTACGCTACACTTCCGTCTCTGACGGGGTGGGAACCCTGACGCGCGCCGGAGACGGCGAAATGCAGGGGGCGTTTCGGGAGGCGAGCACAGAGGAGAGTGTTGCGCGCGGCGCGGCTTGGTGATTTACAGCGAGGCATGGGAGTGCTAGACTTGAAGTTGGATGCCCAGTGTCCCAGCGAGGGGGAACCGCATGTCCCGGGCCATCGTCGATCCTGCTGAACTCCGACGCTTCGCCCAGCAACTCAAGCACTTCAACAACGAGGTCGGACGGCACCTGGCGGTGCTGCAGGGACAGTTCGCGAACCTGGGTGACACCTGGCGCGACCAGGAGCACGAGAAATTCGCCCTGCAGTTTGCCGAGACAGTCCAGGCGATGTCGCGTTTCCTCGAATCGTCGCAGCAGCACATTCCGTTCCTGCTGCGCAAGGCCGACCGCATCGAGGAATACCTGCAGCAACGCTAAGCGGAGTGTCCGGCGATGGGGCCTGCGGCCAACATCCGATCAATCGAGCTGATTCAACGGCTGGAAACGGTGTTGCAGCAGTTCATCGCCGACGCCCAGGCGGCGCTGGTGGCTGCCGAGATGGAAGTCCGCCGGACCACGGAGGAGTTGCAGCACCGGCTCGATTTCTGGAAACGCCAGGTGCTGAAGCGGCAGGAGATGCTGGGCCAGGCGCGGGCGGAGCTGGCGTACGCACGGGCGCTGCACAAGGGCTCGACCGTCGGCTGCGTCGAGCAGGAACTGGCGGTGCACAAGGCGATGCAGCGTGTGCGCGAGGCGGAAGAGAAGGTGAGCGTCGTCCAGCGCTGGCTGCGGCAGCTGCCCGAGCTGATCAAGGAGTTCGAGGGGCCGGCCCGGACGCTCTCCGGGTTCGTCGATGCCGACCTGCGTCAGTGGATCGTCCACGTACAAAACAAGATCCGCAGCCTGGAGGCGTACCTGCACACGCCGCCAACCTGAGTGACAATGCTGTCCGAGGTGACCCTGTGAGTCTCAACACTGCCGCGCTGGATCTGAGCAACGCCCTCAAGGGGGTGAACGAGGCCTGGGAAGAGATCCGCCCCGAGTGGAACGACCCGGTCAGCCAGAACCTGGAGACCGAGTGTCTGGAGCCACTGCGTCACCAGACGCTGAGTCTGCTGCAGGCGCTGGAGCGGCTCTCGCCGGTGTTACAACGGGCCTTACGCGAGGCCGAGTAACCCTCCCATCTCCCTTATCCGCGGAACGGCTGGGGCAACCATGAGCAACCCATCGCTGATCGACCTCCAACGGCCCCTGTTGCATGCGCTGGCCGAGCTAAACGCGGAACGCCATCAGGTGGATCCGGCGCTGGCGGAGCGGTTTCGGGGCGAGATGAACGAGGCCACAGCGGCGTACGACGACCTACGGCGCAAGCACGAACGTCGGCGGACCAAGCGGCTGGAGGCGATCGAGGAGGAGATTCGCGGGAAAAAGGCGGCGGTCGAGGCGCGCTACATCACCGAGAATGAACGCTCGCTGAAGCACCACGGTAAGGCCCGATTCGAGCTGACGAGTCTGCTGGATGCGGAGGTGGAAGCGGCGAAGGCGATGCTGCAAGAGGCGCAGTGGACGGCGGAGGCGTTCCTGGAAGGCGCGCGGGCAGATGCCGACAAGCAGCTGCGCGAGCAGCGCGATCGGGTGGCGGAGCAGATGGCGGAGCTGGCGTCGCTGGCGGAACAGGCCGAGACGGTGCTGGAGGAACGCGAGCTGCCCCAGCCGACGGTGCCTGCGGCGAAGCCGCCGGCGCCCTCACACACCCTGGACGCGGCCATTGCGCAGACGGGCGAGTTGCTGACGCAGCTGCGTGGGCTGACCATCCTGCGGCAGCTGAACGGGCAGCGACTGTTCGGGTTGGTCTTCCTGGTGGGGCTGG
This sequence comes from Gemmataceae bacterium, assembly GCA_046350255.1. GTDB lineage: Bacteria > Planctomycetota > Planctomycetia > Gemmatales > Gemmataceae > CALDUY01. The sequence goes on along the minus strand of JAXMAV010000028.1, from coordinate 73,959 downwards.
TGCTGATCTACCCGCTGGGCTGGGCCATCACCACACTTCTGGGGCGCGAAGGCAACCTGGCCCTGTTACTGGCCTGCGGCGGCACGACGGGAGTGCTGTTCTCGGTGGGGGTGGGGTTTCTCTTCCTGACGCTGATGCGCCAGCGCGCCCGGCGCGAGGTCGAGCGGATCTTCGTGCCGCTCATGCAGCAGGTCAAGCAGGCCGAGCAGTTGCGCGATGCGGCCCTCGATCATGCGCGACGGAGTCACACCCACTTCCTCGATACGACCCAGCAGCGTTACGCCGACGAGCAGGACCTGGCCAAACGGCGGCACGTGGCCATGCAATCGGACATCGCCCAGCGGCGTGTGCAGGGACTGGCCGGCATCGACCAACGGCTGAAGGACGAACGGCAGACGAGTGAGGAACGGCGCACGCGCGAGCGCGACCGGCTGGATCGCCAGCTGGGCCGAGCGCGGAAGCAGATCGACCAGCGCTACGAGCAACGGCTGAAGGAAATCGAGGCGGAGTATCAGGCGCAGCGCGAGGCGATCCTGGGGCGGTACCAGGGCGAGTGGCAGAGCTATCGGACGCGCTGGGAGCAGACGCTGCAGCAGGCGCAGCAGGACGCGGGGCTGCTGGCGGCGGGATCGAACGAGCGGTTCCCCGAGTGGGAGGCGGCGACGTGGAGCACCTGGCAGCCGCCGACGAATCCCGAGGCGCCGGCGTTCTATCGGTTTGGGTCGTACCTGTTACCGGCGCAAAGCATCGTGGCGGAGCCGCCCTGGGAAGATACCCGGCCCAGAGCCGCGCGGTGCGATGTGTTCGTGCCGGCGCTGTGTCCGCTGGCGGAGCCGCAATCGGTGATCTTCCACGCCGAGGACGAGGGGCGCGACAAGGCCAATGAGGCGCTGCGGGCCATGCTGTTTCGCATGTTGACGGGGATGCCTCCGGGGCGCATTCGCTTCCTCATCGTCGATCCGGTGGGGCTGGGGCAAAACTTCGGCGCCTTCATGAACCTGGCGGACCACGACGAAAAGCTGGTGAGCAGTCGGATCTGGACGGAGACGGCGCACATCGAGCAGCGGCTGGCCGACCTGACAGGGCACATGGAGAACGTCATCCAGAAGTACTTGCGCAATCGGTACGCCACCATCGCGGAGTACAACGCGCAGGCGGGCGAGGTGGCGGAGCCGTACCGCGTGCTGGTCATCGCCAACTTCCCGGTCAACTTCAGCGTCGAGGCAATTCGGCGACTGGTGAGCATCGCCCAGAGTGGCTCGCGGTGTGGCGTCTCGCTGCTGATGAGCGTCGATCGGAAGCAGCCGTTGCCCAAGGGATGCGAGCTGGCCGATCTCGAACGACACGGGCTAAACCTGGACTGGGCGGGCGGGCGGTTCACCTGGCGCGACGAGATCCTGGGCAAGCAGCTGCTCACACTGGATGCGCCGCCGCCGGAGGAGTTGGGGAACCGCCTATTGCAGCAGATCGGTGAGCGCGCTCGCGATGCACAGCGTGTGCAGGTGCCGTTCGAGTTCATCCTGCCGCCGGTGGAGCAATACTGGCGCCATGACAGCCGGCAGGGGCTGCGGGTGCCGCTGGGACGGGCGGGCGCGACACGACGGCAGTGCCTCGACCTGGGCAAGGGGACATCGCAGCATGTGTTGCTGGCCGGAAAGACGGGGTCGGGCAAGTCCACGCTGTTGCATGCGCTCATCGTCAACCTGGCACTCCTGTACAACCCCGACGAGGTGGAGCTGTACCTGGTGGACTTCAAGAAGGGGGTGGAGTTCAAGACCTACGCGCTGCACCATCTGCCCCATGCACGGGTGGTGGCCATCGAGAGCGAGCGCGAATTCGGCCTGAGCGTGCTGCAGCGGCTGGACACCGAGATCACTCAGCGCGGCGAGACGTTTCGGGCGGCCAACGTGCAGGACGTGAACGCCTACCGCGAGGCGGTGCCCGGCGCGCGGATGCCGCGGATCCTGCTGATCGTCGATGAGTTTCAGGAGTTCTTCGTCGAGGACGACCGCATCGGTCAGGAGGCAGCCCGGCTGCTGGATCGGCTGGTGCGGCAAGGTCGCGCGTTCGGCATCCACGTGCTGCTCGGGTCGCAGACCATTGGTGGCGCTTACAGCCTTGCGCGGAGTACCATCGACCAGATGGCCGTGCGCATTGCGCTGCAGTGCAGCGAGGCCGATGCGCATCTGATTCTCAGCGACGACAACTCGGCGGCGCGGCTGCTGTCGCGCCCCGGGGAGGCAATCTACAACGACGCCAACGGGCGGGTCGAGGGGAACGATCCGTTCCAGGTGGTGTGGCTGGGTGAGGACCAGCGCGAGCGCTACCTGGATCAGGTTCGACTGTTGAGTGAGCAGCGCCCGGCGCAGCGCGATGCGCCGATGGTGGTGTTCGAGGGCAACGCCATCGCCGATCTGGCGGCCAATGCCCCGCTGCGGCAACTGCTGACGAACCCAGTCGTCGCCGAGGAGTCCGAGCGCGGCGAGGAAGCCTGGCTGGGCGAGGCGATGGCGATCGATCAGCTAACGACGGCAACCTTCCGGCGGCAGAATGGGAGCCATCTCATCCTGGTGGGGCAGCAGACCGATGCGGCCCTGGGCATCCTGGCCTCGACACTGGTGAGCCTGGCGGCACACGCGGTCGAGCCGCCGACGAGCGGAGGGCGATTCTTGTTGATCGACGGGCAGCAAGCCGAGATTCCCCGAACCGGCTGGCTGCCTCGTCTGGCCGAGGCGCTGGGGCCGGTGTTGCGGCTGACGGGCACGCGCGAGCTGGGGCCGGTGCTGACCGAGCTGAACGCGGAGTTGGCGCGGCGGCAGGCTGCGCCGGATGAGGGACACCCGTCGCTCTACCTGGTGCTGGTTGGGGCCCAGCGGATGCGCGATCTGAGGCGGCCGGAGGACGACTTCGGGATGTTCGGCAAGAGTGAAGCGCCGGCGACGCCGGACCGTCACCTGGCGACGCTGGTGCGCGAGGGGCCGGTGTTTGGCATCCACGTGGTTCTCTGGTGTGACACCCTGGCGAACCTGCAACGACTATTCGACCGGCAGTTGATGCGCGAGCTGACCATGCGGGTGGTGTTCCAGATGAACGTGGCTGACTCGGGCAACCTGATCGACAGCCCGGCGGCGAGTAAGCTGGGGCTGCACCGGGCGCTGTACTGCAATGAGGAAGAAGGACGCCTGGAGAAGTTCCGGCCGTATGGATTGCCCAGTGAGACATGGTTGACCTGGGTGCGCGAGACGCTGCGCACGCGGGCGGCCCAGGTGGCGGCTCCGAGTGTTTCCACCCCGGGATAGGCGCGGCCGGAGAAGCAGGCATGGCGTTGCCACGACGAGTGCTGATCACCGGGGCGTGCGGAAACCTGGGAGCTAAACTGAGCGGCCACCTAGCCGGTCGGTGCGAGCTGGTACGGCTGGACCGCGACGGCGATGGGAAGGAAGTGGTTCGGGCCGACCTGGCAACCTGGGACGAGCGGTGGATCGGACACTTTCTCGACGTGAACTGCGTGGTCCACCTGGCGGGGAACCCCACGGCGGCCGATCCGTGGGAGAAGCTGATCGGGCCGAACCTGGATGCAGTGCTGAACGTATTCGAGGCGGCGGCCTGCGCGGGGGTGCGCCGGGTGATCTACGCCAGCTCGAACCACGTGCTGGGCGGCTACCGGGACGAGCTGGGGGTAGTGTTGACGCCGGATCTGGCGCCACGGCCGGGGTTGCGGTATCGGTCGGGCGGCGTGGAACGCGACAGCCTGGCCTATGGCACGAGCAAACTGTTCGGGGAGCGCATTGGACGGCATTTTGCCGAGGCGCGCGGGCTGGAGGTGCTCGCCGTGCGGATAGGCTGGGTGTGGCGCGGAGACAACACGCCCGGGGGATTGCCGACGGACCGGGAAGAGTGGTTTCGCCAGATGTGGTTATCGGATCGAGACTTCCTGCACCTGATGGAGTGCTGCCTGGAGGCGAGGCTCGAGCAGCGGTTCGCGGTGGTGCATGGCATGTCGGTCAACCGAGGCATGCGCTGGTGTCTCGAGGCGACGCGCCAGTTGCTGGGCTATCAACCGGTCGATGGGATCGATCAGGCCTGAGCCTTTTCGGGTCGAGCCTGGACGACGGCGTCGGGAGTCGGGGTTTCGAGCAATTCCTGGCGCTGGATGGAGACGCTGCGCGGGGCCTCGAAGCCGAGACGGACCTGGTTGCCGTTGATGGCCAGGACGCGGACCTGGATGTTATCGCCGATGATGATGGTTTCGCCAAGTTTGCGGCTGAGAACGAGCATGGTAGACCTTCCGTGTAAGAGGTGAGCCGGGCACCATTCCTGGTATCTCGCAAGGTGGGAACCTCGCAAGTGTTAGCACCCCTATTGTATCTCCGAAATCAACGTCGCGCGCGGGGAATCTTTGCAGTCATTTTTCCTGGAGTTCGTCGGTGAGCTGCGACTCGCGCTGCATCTGCTTGAGGTCGTCGGGGGAAAGAACCAGAGCCATCAGCTCGGCGATGGTGCGGTGCTGCTCGATGGGATGGCGCAGCGGCATGTCGGGGTGCAGGCGGTAGCGGTTACGTCGGCCCGAGCGGACCCGGGTCAGAAACCGGCCATCCTCGAGTTCGGCGACGATCCGCTGGACGGCGCGTTCGGTGATGCCGACCTGGTCAGCGACGTCGCGCAGGCGGATCTCCGGATCGCGGGCGATCACCAGCAGAACGTGCGCGTGATTGCTGAGAAACGTCCAGTCGGGCATCGCTTTGTCGTCCGGTGCTGCTGGTTTCATATCGACTCCCGCATCGCTGCGCGCTGGATCGTTTTCCCCGGTTCATCGTAGTACATCGGAGCCACTGGAAGCAGCCGAGGAAGTGTTCCTTGTCAGAATATGGACCCCGGCAGGGATGTCTTCGGACGAGTGTACCAGCGGAAGAAGGTGGGGCTCAGCTGTTGCCCAGCAGGTCGCGCAGGGCGGTCAGGGCGCGCATCTGCAACATGCGCACGGCGCCGGCGGTGCGATCCATGCGCTGGGCGACCTCCTCGGCAGGCAGGCCCTCGAAGATGCGCAGGAGCAGGACGGTCTGGTAATCCTCGGGTAGCTCGGCCAGGGCGTCGGACAGGCGTAGTTCGTCCTCGCGATGGGAGGCCAGCTGGCTGGGGCTGGGGGTACTGGAAGCGAGGCCGCGGGCCAGCACGATGGAGGAGTGTTCGACGCCAGCGCGGACCTGGTCGAGCGAAACCTCGCGGTTGGCGTCGCGCTGCTGGGCGGTGAAGCGGCGCGCCTCGTTGAAGAGATTGTGGGCCAGGATGCGGCGCATCCAGGCCAGAAGCTCGGGTTCGCCACCGCCCTGGAAGGTGGCAAAGTCGCGGTGGGCTTCCAGCAGCGTCATCTGGACGACGTCGGAGGGTTCGCACTTACCGCGGAGGTGGCGGCCGAGCTGGGCGTTGGCCAGCACCTGCAGATAGCCCTGGTAGCGATCGAAGAGCTGTTCGCGGGCCTCGGGTGCGCCCTGGCGCACGCGACGTATAAGGTCACTGGCGGATTCGGACCGGGTCATGTGGCGATCTCCCCTGGATGTCGGGAGTCTACCCGCCAGACTGTCCCTCGACAACCAACTTCGCTACATCATCGAGAACAAACGCGCATCCTTCGGTGAGCAACCCTTGTGGCACGCTACTTCAAATTCCACAGCATCGAGGCCCTGGAAGCCGAGTGCCAGCGTCTCGGGCTCGATCTGCGGTTCAGCGCCGATCTGACGCCGTTGTTCCGTTCAGTGACGATCGGGCCGTGGCAGGCCGGCAACGCGCTGTGCATCCAACCGATGGAAGGTTGCGATGGCACCCTGGACGGACAGCCGGGTGAACTGACGTTGCGGCGCTACGAGCGTTTCGGGGCAGGCGGGGCCAAGCTGATCTGGGGCGAGGCGGCGGCGGTTGTCGAGGAAGGGCGGGCCAATCCGCGCCAGCTGGTCGTCTCCGAGGCGACGGCAGCGGGGCTGGCGCAGCTGGTGCGGACCTGTCGAGAGGCACACCGGGCGACGATGGGCCGGGAGGACGACCTGATCCTCGGCCTGCAGCTGACGCACTCGGGGCGCTACAGTTATCGTCGGCCGCTGCTCGCCTGTCACGACCCGCTGCTGGATCCGCGCACGGTGATCGATCGCGCGAGCGGGCAGACGGCGGGGCCGGACACTCCCCTGCTTGACGATGACTACCTGCATCGGTTGGTGGATCACTACGTGGCGGCGGCGCGGATCGCCCAGCGAGTGGGATTTCAGTTCGTCGATGTGAAGCAGTGCCATCGCTACCTGCTAAACGAACTGCTGGCGGCGCGGACGCGGCCGGGCCCCTTTGGCGGCTCGCTCGAGAACCGGACCCGGCTGGCGCGGACGATCATCGAGCGGATTCGGGCCGAGGTGCCGGGGCTGGTGGTGGCGTCGCGGCTGGGGGTGTTCGACGGGGTGCCGTTCCGTGTGGGTAGCGACCCCGAGGGAACGGGCGAGCCGGTGGCCTGGTCGGGGCCGGTGACCTGCGCCTGGGGGACCGATGCCGACGATCCGCTACGGCCAGATCTTCGCGAACCGCTGGAGTGGATTGGCACAATGCGTCAGCTGGGGGTGGCGCTGCTGAATGTCAGCCTGGGGAACCCCTACGCCTCCCCACACCTGATCCGGCCGTTCGAGTCTCCTCCGCCGGACGGGTATCAGACGCCGGAGCATCCGCTGATCGGGGTGGCGCGACACGTGAGCCTGACGGGAACGATTCAGGCGGCCTACCCGGACCTGCCGGTGGTGGGCTCGGGCTACAGCTACCTGCAGGAGTACCTGTTTCAGGCCGGGGCCGCCAACCTGCGCGATGGGCGGGCGACGCTGGTGGGGGTGGGGCGGGCCAGCCTGTCGTCGCCGGATTTCGCGGTGCAGTTGCAGCGCGACGGCAAGCTGGATCGTCGGCGGGTGTGTCGGACCTTCTCGTACTGCACGGCGCTGATGCGGGCCAAACACAACGAGCTGGGGCAGTTCGCCACGGGCTGCCCTCCCTTCGACAAGGAGGTATATGGCCCTCTCTGGGAGCTGGTCAAGAAGAAGTCCTGAAGCGGGGTTGGGACGAACGGAAACGTGTGCGGCCCTCTTCTGGGCAGGAGAGCGTGACGCATGAGCGACGGCAAGCCGAGCGGTCGATCCCTGCGCCTGGGCCTGGTGACCGAGACGTTTCCCCCGGAGATCAACGGCGTGGCGCGGACGCTGGGGCGCTGGGTGGAGGCGTTCCAGGCGCGGGGGCACCAGGTGCAGGTGCTGCGTCCCCGGCAGCGAGGTGAGGCGCGCGGGGCTAACCTGGTCTACGGGGCGGGGTTGCCGTTCTACAAGCAGGTGCGGCTTGGGATCTGTGGACCGGGGCGAGTGGGAGAGATCTTCCGGCGCTGGTCGCCCGACCTGGTTCACATCGCCACCGAGGGGCCACTGGGGTTGGCGGCGCTGGTGGCAGCGCATCGCCAGGGGCTGCCGGTCGCGTCGAGCTTTCACACGAACTTCGACCACTATGCGACCCACTACGGCTTTCTGGGGTTGGAGTGGCTGGCGAGCACCTACCTGCGCTGGTTTCACAACCGGACGCGAGTGACGCTGGTGCCCAGCCGGGCGACGCAGGGCCGGCTGCGGGCCAGCCGGTTCGAGCGCGTGGAGATCTGGTCGCGCGGGGTGGACGGTAACCTCTTCTCGCCAGCGCATCGCAGCGAGGAGCTACGGCGATCACTGGGGCTGCAGAGGGACGATCCGCTGCTGCTCTACGTCGGCCGGCTGGCGCCGGAGAAGAACATTCCCACCCTGCTGCAGGCGTTTGCCCGACTGCGCCAGGTACTGGAAGGGCCGCTGCGCGACCGGCTGCGCCTTGCACTGGTGGGTCACGGGCCGCTGGGGGACTCGCTGGAGGGGAGTGTGCCGCCGGGTGTGGTGCTGGCGGGGGTGCAGACTGGGCCGGCGCTGTCGCGCTGGTACGCCTCGGCCGACGTATTCGCCTTTCCGTCGCTGAGCGAGACGTTCGGCAACGTGGTGCTGGAAGCACAGGCGAGCGGGCTGCCGACGGTGGGGTTCGACTGTCAGGGGGTCAACGAGCAGGTGCAACCAGGGATCACCGGGTTTCTGGTGCCGGTGGAGGGGGATCTGGTGCCACCGCTGGAGCAGCTGTGCCGCGATACCGGGCTGCGCCGCACGCTGGGGGCAGCAGCCCGGGCCCGGGCCGAGAAGCTGGACTGGAAGCCGATCTTTGATGGCCTGGAACAACGGTACGTCGAGATCATCGCCGGTGCGCGGACAGCCGTTGGTTAGCTCGCGATCTTCTGGAGCAGGCGCCGCCCCAGGCGCAGGGGGCTGGTCAGCCGCATGGTCCACGACCGCCGGATATCGCCGAGCTGTTGCTGGATCTTCGCGCTATAGCGCTGGAAGGTCGTCAGCTGGTCGGTGAGATTGGAGATAGGATCGTAGACAGTGGTATCGATGCGCGTGGTGGCGGCCTCGGCCGTGTGAACGGCCACGCCGACGAGGCCGTTATCGAGGCCGATGTGCGGGAAGAGTTTCAGGGTGAAGCCCGCGCGGGCGAAGCAATCGATGATGAACTGGGCCGACCAGCCGCTTTCCCACCAGCCGAACTTGCGGATGCAGTAGACCGACTGGGCGTCGAGGCGCATGCCCCAGTGGTGCCACCAGATGTTGTTGACGGGCTCGCCGGCGAAGAGGATCTTGCCACCGGGTTTGACGAAGCGGCCCAGACGCTGGACCGTCTCCCAGGGTTTCAAGCTGTGGTGGAGACACTCGTAGAAGAAGAGCATGTCGTATTCGGGTTCGGCCGTGAAGGTGTCGAAGTTGGAGCAGACAGGCGAGATGGGCAACCCCAGACGAGCGGAGCGCTTGCTGACCAGTTCGACAAAGCGCGGATTGATGTCCAGCGCGGTGACGCGAGCGCCGCAGAAGGCCATGATCTCGGAGCTGACGCCCCAACCGCAGCCGGCGTCGAGGACAGCGGCATTGGGTGGCAAGTCGGCCATGGCCATGCAGGTGGCAATGGCACGCATGTGCTTCGAGATGAGTTTGACGTTGGGATCGGCGTAAGGATTGACGCCGGCGGCGTGCTTCTCGACGTTGAGGATGGTCTGTTCGCCTTCCTCCTGGTTGACCGACCTGCCCGACAGCTCTTGATAGAGGGCCACCTGAGCCTGGAAGTACTTCTCCGAGAAAGGATCGGGGGACTGATCCACCGAGAGAGTGGGTTCGTAGGTGAAATCGCGGATCAAGGGCTGCACCTGGGGATGGCCCAGGCCTCCCAGACGGTCCACCTCGGCGATGAAGGAATCAAGCGTGGCTTGCGTGTACCTGGTCACAGGCGGAGCCTCCAGGGAGGGCCATGGATAAGGGTGCCGGCACGAAGGAGGTGGACGCTCGGTGCTATCCCCGGGTAAATACCGGGCCCCTAGCTGTACTCCAGGCCGGTCGCCTAGAGCAAGGCCAACCGAGCGGGGGAGGGTTCCTCCCCGGAGATGACATAGGGGTCGCCGGGAAGCGCACCGCTGGAGGAGACGAGGCAGGTTCGGTTGACCCCAGGAAATGATCCGGCTATGGACCAGCCAGCGCGGTGAAGATGCCGCCTCGGTTCCCTGGTTGGGAGAGTCATGCATGGCAGAGACGACCAGGTCCTCGCTTCGGCCCATCGATTATGGCTACCTGCTCGCCTACACCTTGCTCGTGGGCAGCTTCGCACTCTGGTTCAATCGGTCGCTGACCACCCACGAAACCATCGGGGGCGTCAACATCCGAGAGATGCTGCAGTCGGGAGATTGGCTCGTTCCCACGCTGGGCGGCTGGCCCTGGCTCGAACGCCCGCCCCTGCCCTTCTGGTTCACGCTGCCTCTGGTCGCCACCCTGGGAGATGCTGCCTGGGTCTTTCGGCTGGCCCCGCTGCTGGTGGCCATCCCCTGCGTGCTGATGACCGCCTGGATGTCCGGGCTGTGGTTCGGTCGCGCCACGGGGCTGATCGCCGGGGCGACGCTGGCGACCATCCAGGAGTTCCGGCACTATGCCACGGCGCCGGAAAGCGATATGTTCCTGTGCGGCCTGGTCACGCTGGGTATGTGCCTGGTGGCCTACCTCGAATTCTGCCGACGCCCCGCCGAGGGAGAGACCGGCTTCTGGCTCGGCCGACGCCCCTGGGCGCTGCTGGCCTTCTTCGTCGTGCTGGGTCTCACCAATCTCACCAAGGGACTCATCTTCGGCGACCTGTTCCTCCTGTTGCCCCTGGCCGTGTTCCTGCTCCTGGACCACAACCGCTGGGCCCTGCTGCGTCGCTACCTCTGGCTACCGGGCTGGCTGATGTTCGCGCTCGTGGGGTCGGCCTGGGCCGTCGCGGTCTACCTGCGCCATCCGGACGTGCTCGATCTGTGGAAGCACGACTACCTCGGACGCTACAACCAGGGCTACATGCGGGAACCGATCTGGTACTATCTGGCACACCTGCCGCTCATCCTGCTGCCCTGGACGTTTGTGGCGGCGCTGGGCCTTGCGGTGACCGCTCGCCGCGCCGTCACCCCGGAGGCCAGCGCCGAACGCTTCCTCTGGTGCTGGGCGCTGGTGCCGATCGTCTTCTTCTCGCTGCCGCAGGGCAAGCATCATCACTACCTGCTGCACCTGATGCCGGCCTGGGCCATGCTCTCCGCCGTGGGCCTCGTGCGGCTCTGGCAGTGGCTCCCGACGTGGACCTTCCTTCATCGCCCCTGGCCGCTGCTCGCCACGGTCGGCGTGCCTGGCATGGTGGCGCTGTGGATGGCAGGCAAGCCGCTCGGCGTCCTGTATACCCCGGCCCTGATCGCCTGGCCCGTCGTCGTCCTGGCTTACTGGTGGGTCCTCAGCCGACCCAGCCTCCAGGTGGCGGCCCCGGCCCTGTTCGCCCTGCTCGTGCCCGTTCACTGGGCCAGCCATGCCCTGGTGCCGCTGCTCAACGACCGCTACGCCAGCGATCATGCCCTCGTGGCCGAGGTGGGCCAGCTCCCGCGTGACAAGACGCCGTTGTTCATCATCGACGACTGCTCGCCGCTGGGCGGGTCGTGGTTTCTCTTCTACCTCGATCAACCGGCGCGGCTGCTACGCAACCCGACGCATCTGCTCTGCGAGGATGTCCCGGACGAATCGTACGTGCTGATGCGGCGCTGCACGGCAGAGAAGGCGGCTAACTACGCCTACATCTCGCTGGTTAAGGAGAGCGCCTGCAGCAAGGACGAGCAGGGACAGGAAGCGTTCCGCATGGGGCTGTATCACGTCACCGTGCTACCGCACCTGGCGCGGGTGAGCCCCGTCCCCATCTCGCCGATGCAGGCCACTGGCCGATCCTTCGGCCCCTTCCTCACCAGCGAACCCGGCTCGCGTCAGTTGACTGCGGCACCTACCACCGAGACACTCCCCGGAGTCGGGTTCATGCCCCCCGGGCTCCTGACACCGGGAAGCGATCCTGCAAGGCAGTGACCGTCCAGGCTTTCGAGCGCATCGCCTCGCAGGCATCGACCGCCGCCTCGGCGGCCGCCATGGTGGTGATGCAGGTGACCCCGCTGGCGACAGCGGCGGCGCGGATCTTCCCCTCGTCGGTGCGCGTGCCGCGCCCCGACGGGGTGTTGATCACCAGTGAGACATCCTTGTTCTTCATCAGGTCGATGAGGTTGGGACGTCCCTCCTGCAGCTTCAGCACCTCCTCGACCGGGATGCCTGTCTGCTGCAGGAAGCGGGCGGTTCCCCGGGTGGCCAGCAAGCGGTAACCCAGGTTGGCCAGCCGACGAGCCACTGCCACCACATCGCCCTTGTCGCGCTCGGCCACAGAGATAAATACCCGACCGGACTCGGGAGCGGGCAGCGCACTGTTGGCTGCCATCTGACTCTTGGCGAACGCCAGCGGGAAGGTGTCGTCGATACCCATCACCTCGCCGGTCGAGCGCATCTCCGGGCCGAGGATGATGTCTACCCCCGGGAACTTGCTGAACGGGAAGACGCTCTCCTTGACGGAGAAATGCGACGGCGTCGCCTCGTTGTGGATGCCCAGGTCGTCGAGCGTGCGGCCTACCATCACCAGCGTGGCCAGCCGCGCCAGCGGCACCCCGGTGGCCTTCGACACGAACGGAACCGTCCGGCTAGCCCGGGGGTTGACCTCGAGGATGAACACGGCAGCGCGGGCGCCGGCAGCATCCAGCATCATACCGCCGCCCGGAGCCATGGCGCTCCGCTGGACAGCGAACTGAATGTTCATCAGCCCCTTGACCTTCAGCTCGCGGGCCAGCTCGCGTCCCTGGCGCTTGATCTCCTCGATGATGGCGGGCGGCAGGCTGTGCGGCGGAATGACACAGGCAGAGTCGCCGGAGTGAATGCCGGCCTCTTCGATGTGCTGCATGACGCCGCCGATGATGCAGCGATGCCCGTCGGCCAGGCAATCGACGTCCACCTCGATGGCCGACTCGAGGAACTTGTCGATCAGCACCGGCTTGCCGGGCGAGACCTCCATCGCCTGACCGACGAAGCGGTTCATGGCGGTCTCGTCGTAGACAATTTCCATGGCCCGACCGCCGAGGACGTAGCTGGGTCGGACGAGGACGGGGAAGCCGATCTTCCGGGCAGCGTAGATAGCCTCCTGCAGGTCGCGAGCAGTGCCGTTGGCGGGCTGGCGCAGGCCGAGCCGGTGGACCAGTTCCTGGAAGCGGTCGCGATCCTCGGCCACGTCGATCGATTCCACGCTGGTACCGATGATGGGGGCACCGGCGGCTTCCAGGGCGCGGGCCAGGTTCAACGGAGTCTGCCCGCCGAACTGCACGATTAACCCCTCGGGGTGCATGGCATCGCAGATATTGAGCACGTCCTCGACGGTGAGCGGCTCGAAGAAGAGATGGTCGGAGGTGTCGTAATCGGTGGAGACGGTCTCGGGGTTGGAGTTGACCATGATAGTTTCGAAGCCCGCCTTGCGCAGGGCGAAGGCGGCCTGGCAGCAGCAGTAGTCGAACTCGATGCCCTGGCCGATGCGGTTCGGCCCGCCGCCCAGGATCATGATGCGCGCCTTGTCCGAGAGCGGACGGACCTCGCTTTCCACCTCGACGCGCGACGCCCCGGCGACCGGGATCACCTCGACGGGCGTTTCGTAGGTGGAGTAGTAATAGGGTGTGTAGGCCTCGAACTCGGCGGCGCAGGTGTCCACGCACTTGTAGCTGGGCACGATGCCCCAGCGCTTCCGGAGGCGGCGCACTTCCATCTCGTTCATGCGCCACAGCTGGGCCAGCTGATGGTCGGAGAAGCCAAACTGCTTGGCCTGGAGGAGCAGAGACCGGGTGCCGGCCTCGTCGGAGCTGCGCGAGGTGGGGCTAGGCCAGGCGCGCAGGCGATCTTCCAGGGCGATGATCTCCTGCATGTTGGCGAGGAACCAGGGATCGATGCGGGTGTACTTGTGGATGTCCTCGAGGGAGAGGCCAGCCTTGAAGGCGTAGCGGAGGAACCAGATGCGCTCGGCGTTGGGCGTCGAGAGCTTGCTGATGATCTCTTCCTCGCCTGGCTGAGTGGGAGTGCCCCAGCGGTCGCTGCGGTCGCAGCCCAGCCCGAACGACCCGGTTTCCAGCCCGCGCAGCGCCTTCTGGAGCGATTCCTTGAAGGTGCGGCCGATGGCCATGGTCTCGCCGACCGACTTCATCTGAGTCGTCAGGGTGGCGTCGGCGTCGGGGAACTTCTCGAAGGCCCAGCGCGGAATCTTGGTCACCACGTAGTCGATGGTCGGCTCGAACGAGGCGGGCGTCTCGCGGGTGATGTCGTTCTTTAACTCGTCGAGGCGATAGCCGACGGCCAGCTTGGCGGCGATCTTGGCGATGGGAAAGCCGGTCGCCTTGGAAGCCAGGGCCGAGCTGCGCGAGACGCGCGGGTTCATCTCGATGGCGATGTAGTCGCCGTTGGCCGGGTTGATGGCAAACTGAATGTTGCTGCCGCCTGTCTCGACGCCGATCTCGCGGATGATGAGCAGCGAGGCATCGCGGAGGCGCTGGTATTCCTTGTCGGTGAGCGTCTGAGCGGGGGCGACGGTGATGGAGTCGCCGGTGTGGACGCCCATGGGGTCGAAGTTTTCGATGGAGCAGATGATGACGACGTTGTCGGCGTTGTCGCGCATCACCTCCAGCTCGAACTCCTTCCAGCCGATGACCGATTGTTCGATGAGCACCTGGCCCACGGGGCTGAGTTCGAGCCCGCGTGCGATGAGCTGGTTGAATTCCTCGACGTTGTAGGCGATGCCACCGCCGGTGCCGCCCAGGGTGAAGGACGGGCGGAGAATGCAGGGCAGGCCAACCATCTCGCGGATGCTCTGGGCCTGGGCGAGGGTGGTGGCGACGCCGCTTTTGGGGACGGGGACGCCGATCTTCTCCATGGCGAGCTTGAACTTCTCGCGATCCTCGGCCTTGTCGATGGCTTCGGGCTTGGCGCCGATCATCTCGACGTTGAACTTCTTCAGCACGCCATGCTTGTGGAGTTGCATGGCGGTGTTGAGCGCGGTCTGCCCGCCGAGGGTGGGCAGCAGCGCGTCGGGACGCTCCTTCTCGATGACCCGGGCGACCATCTCCCAGGTGATGGGCTCGATGTAGGTGCGGTCGGCCGTCTCGGGATCGGTCATGATCGTGGCGGGGTTGGAGTTGACGAGGACGACCTCGTACCCCTCCTCGCGCAGCGCCTTGCAGGCCTGTGTCCCCGAGTAGTCAAACTCACACGCCTGGCCGATGACGATGGGGCCGGACCCGATGAGCAGAATCTTTTTTAGGTCGGTACGACGAGGCATGACGAGTCGATCCCTGGAGAGACAATTCGGCACCGCGCGCAGAGTGCGGAGCGCGGGAGAGGCAATTGGGGCCTCGGTCCTGCGCTCCGCGGTGAACCACCTGGGCGTTCCTCTCTGTATGATACAGCGCGACGCCGGGTCAGGCCATGCGCCACCCCGCCTGGAAAATGAGGACGACGATCCCGAAAATAGAAGCTAGCGACCACCCGACCCTCCCAACCTGGGCATCAGTCATGCGCATCACTCTGGATTACGGCCGTTCTGGCCTCGAAGTTAACCTCCCCGACGACCGCGTGGTCGGTCCGCTGGCGATCCGGCCGGCCGCCCCCCTGGCCAATCCCGAGGCTGCCATCCTGCAGACGCTGCAGAATCCCATCGGGTCGAAGCCGCTCGCCGAGCTGGCCCGCGGCCGCAAGAACGCCTGCATCGTCATCTGCGACATCACCCGGCCAGTACCCAACAAGCTGCTGCTGCCGCCCATGCTGCGCATCCTGCACGAGCAGGGGATGAAGCGCGAGGACATCACCATCCTCATCGCCACGGGGCTGCACCGGCCCAACGAGGGCGAGGAACTGGTCGAGCTGGTGGGCGAGGAGATCGCGAAGAACTACCGCTGCGTCAACCACCACGGCAAGGTGCGCGAGGAGCACGACTTCCTGGGCACGACGCCAAATGGGGTGCCGGCCTGGATCGACTCGCGCTATGTGCGGGCTGATCTGAAGATCACCACGGGGTTGATCGAGCCGCATCTGATGGCGGGTTACTCGGGTGGGCGGAAGCTGATCTGCCCGGGCATCGCCGGGCTGGACACGGTCAAGATCTGGCACGGGCCGCGCTTCCTGGAGCATCCCAAGGCCGATTGCGGCATCGTTGAGGGCAACCCCGTCCACGAGGAGAACACCCGCATCGCGCAGATGGCCGGGTGCGACTTCATCGTCAACGTCTGCATCGACGGCAAGCGGCAGATCACCTGGGTGGGCGCCGGCGACATGATCGCGGCGTGGCAGGAAGGGGTGCGCTTCTGCGAGCAGGTGGTGAAGGCGGCGGTGCCCGCGCCGTGCGATGTGGTGGTGACCAGCTGTGCGGGCTACCCGCTGGACACGACGTGGTACCAGGCGGTCAAGGGGCTCACCGGAGCGCTGCCGATCGTCAAGCAGGGCGGCACCATCGTGCTGGCGGCGAGCCTGACGGAGGGGCTGGGGAGTCCGGAGTTTCAGCAGGTGCTGCACGAGAACCCGGACCTGGGCGAGTTCAAGAAGCGGATCATGGGCGAAGATTACTTCATCATGGATCAGTGGCAGCTGGAGGAGTTCGCCAAGGTGGTGGCGCGGTGCAAGGTGAAGGTGGTGACACAGGGGCTGTCGGCGGAGGTGTTGCGACGATGCCACGTGGAGCCAGCCGCCTCGGTGGAGCAGGCGGTAGCCGACTGCCTGGCGGAGTATGGCCCGCAGGCGCGGGTGGCGGTGATTCCGAAGGGTCCGTACGTGCTGCCGTACGTGGCGGCTTCGGCTTGACCGGATAAGCGGGGCCGGCATACGATCGCCACTGGACACGTGATGGTACCTCGCTTGCCAGGAGGCCGCTCATGGATGAGCCGCAGCCGCTGACTCCGCCCGTCGCCCTGCCAGGACAAACCTGGACCGATCTCCGCTGGATCGTGTTGCTGGTGGTGCTGCTCGGGGGTCTGCGCGTGTGGCAGATCCTGAACACCGAGGTGGCGACGCGTGATTCGGTGGTGTACATCCGCTACGCCTGGCGGCTGGAACACGAGCCGTGGGGCAAGGTCATTCGCCAGGAGATCCAGCACCCGGGCTACGGAGTGCTGGTCTACCTGGTGGGCAAGCCGGTGCGTGCGCTGGTGCCGGTGGACCTGCCGCTGGCCATGCAGTATGCCGCGCAGATCGCCAGTGCCCTGGCCAGCTTGCTGCTCATCGTGCCGATGTTCTACCTGGGCAAGGAGTTGTTCGACGCCCGGGTGGCCTTCTGGAGCTGCCTGCTCTTTCAGGTGATGCCCTCGCCGGGCCAGTTGATGCCGGACGGACTGAGCGAGCCGCTCTTTCTCCTCCTGACGACGTCGGCGCTGTGTTTCACGGCGTGGGCGCTGCGCGAGGGGCGCATCGTGTGGTATTTCCTGGCGGGGCTCTGCACCGGGCTGGCTTACCTGACGCGAACCGAAGGGCTGATCATTGTGCCGGCGGCGCTGGGTATTCTCGCGCTGCGGCAGTGCTACCGGGCCTGGCGGCTGGGCTGGCTGACGTTCGGGCGGAACGGGGCAGCCCTGGCGGCGGGTTGCGCCGTGGTCGCCGTGCCGTTCATGCTGCACATCGGCGGCATTTCGCTGAAAAGCTCGTTCCGGCACATCACGGACTCGGAGGGCTGGCAGCAGCCGGCGGCCCCGGCCAAGGCGGGCGCGGCGCTCAATGTCGCGCAG
The DNA here is from genome assembly GCA_046350255.1 of Gemmataceae bacterium. Lineage (GTDB taxonomy): Bacteria > Planctomycetota > Planctomycetia > Gemmatales > Gemmataceae > CALDUY01. The sequence goes on along the minus strand of JAXMAV010000028.1, from coordinate 56,726 downwards.
CCCTGGGCGGCGTGGAACATCGGTCCCAACGTCCAGCCGCGCGACCGGGTGGTCTGGGCGGCGTGGGCGCTGGTACAAACGCTGTACGAGGTGACCTTCCACGTCGTGGGCCCGCTGATCCTGGTGGGACTGTGGCTGTATCGGCGGCGCTTCGTGGAAGTGCCCGGCGCGGCGGTCATGCTCCTGGCGGGGGGCACACTCGCGCTGCTGCTGTGGCGGCTGGGACAGTCGGCGGGCTACCTCGGCGACCGGCACGTCATGCTGATCGTGCTGGGGGGCGTCTACTTCGGCGTCGCCGGGGTGGCAGCGCTGGGGCATCGCCTGGCTGGCGGACGCCATGCCTGGGTGTCGGTGGTTCTTCTGCTGGCGCTGGTGGGGTTCTGCCTGCCACGGACCATGGCCCGGCTGCACGGTAACCGCATGGGCTTCCGCGAGGCGGGAGTGTGGCTGGCGGCTAATTCGCTGCCGGGTGACGATGTCTTCGACCCGATGGCGTGGACGGCCTACCATGCTGGGCGCATCTTCACCCCGGCCGACGCGCCACGGAGCGACCCGCCGGTGTGCTATGTCGTGCTCGAGCGGTCGAAGAACAAGCACCCGCACATGTGGTACCTGATGGACTTGGCCGAGGATCTGATCCGCCACGGCGAGGTGGTGTACCGCCAGCCGACCCGGCGTGACGTGGAGATCGTCATCTATCGGGTTCCGCGGCCAGCGCGCAACACCCCCTCGGGCCATCATCTGATGGTCTGGCTGGCGGCCACCTACCAGCGCTGAGCGCGCTCGTGGGTTAGCTGACGAGGCGGACCAGCTCGCCGGGGCTTTGCAGCTCCTCGAGCTTCCAGCAGGTGGCGAGGATGCGGTCGGCCTTCTCCTTGCCCAGGCGTGGCTCGACCATGCGGCGCAGCTTGGCCTCGACCTCGTCGTCGGTCATGGGGTTCATGGCGTGGCCGCGCGGGAACTCGACTTCCAGCTCGTGGCGTTGACCATTCTTCAGCGTCACGGTGATGCGGTTGGGGATGCCACGCGGATAGCGCTTCGACAGCTCGTCGTCGAGGTGGATCTTGACCTTCGCCGTCAGCCCCACGATGTCGGGCGAGGTGAAGCGTTCGGGGTCGAACTGACGCAGGGTGACGTCGCCATCGAGCAGGGCGACGGCGGTGCAATACGGCAGGCTGTGGTCGGCGGTCTCGCGGGTGCGAGGGGCCCAGGCCTCGGCGTACTTGCCGATGATGTTGTACGACGCCTCGAAGGTGTGGATGTCGATGCGCTCAACGTCAGTGAGGACGTTGGGGATCTTCGGGCGCAGCTTGAGGGCGGCGTCGATGGCGCTCTGCGAGTGGTACTCGGCGGGCCAGAACTTGATGTAGGTGCGGTTGATCATGAACGGGGTGCCGCGTCCGCCCAGCTCGGGCAGGTCGAAGGGAGTGCGGCTGACCAGCTTGAAGAAGCCGAGGTCGCCCTCGAAGATGGGGGCGGGGCCGGTGAGGCCGTCGGCGGCGAGGAGTGCGGCGAAGACACCGTTGCGGGCGGCGTTGGCGAAGGCGCAGCCCTTCCACATGCTCAGCTCGCCGGAGCGCGTCTGGCGCAGGGCGACATTGCAGACGCCGGCGATGCCCAGGGCGTGGGTGGTCTGGGTGGCGTCGAGGCCGAGGAGCTTGCAGGCGGCGGCGCAGGACGACAGGGCGCCGTAGGTGACGTGATCGACACCGTGCTTGCGCAGGCTGGCGGCATCGCAGAGACGGCACTGAATCTCGTAGGCCAGGACGGCAGCGGTGATGAGAGAGCGGCCATTGGCGCGAGCGTACTCGCCGACCGAGAGAACGGCGGCCAGGTTATCGCTGGGGTGGGCGGGTTCGAGGGAGAGGTAGGTATCGTTGTAGTCGAGGTAGCGGATGAGCAGGCCGTTGATGAAGGTGGCCCATTCGAGGGTGCCGGTGCCGCCGCCGAGCATAGGAATGGCGGGTTGGCCCTGAAAACGGGCGGCGGTGCGGCGGGCGCTGGTGGCGGCGTCGGAGTCGAGGGCGCCGACGGCGGTGGCGATGGAATCGATGAACCGTCGCTTCGCCTCGTGGACGGCCTCGGGGGAAAGGTCCTCGAAGCGCAGTCCCACTCCGTAATCAGCCAGCCGAGCGGCGAGAGTCGTCATGACAGTGTCCCTGAGAAGTCGCGTGAATCCACCCGGTCAGCATATGAACCGGACGTCGGCCGTCACGCGGGGACGCGGCGGGCGCTGAGGACGCGCGGATGGCCAGCGGCGTCGTGGATGGTGCGAACGGGTTCCCAGCCGCCGACCCGGGCGAAGCGTTCCTGACCGGCGGTTTCCTGGTCGTGGCCGATCTCGAAGACCAGGCTACCCTGCGCGGTGAGGCGAGCGGGAGCCCCGGCGAGGATGCGGTCGATGACGGCGAAACCGTCGTCGCCACCGTCCAGGGCCAGGTGAGGCTCGTAGTCGCGCACGTCGGCTTCAAGCGAGGCCAGGTCGGCGTGGCGAATGTAGGGGGGGTTGCTGAGGAGAAGATCGAACTGCTCGGTCGGATCAAGCGGGGCGAACAGGTCGCCTTCGAGGAAGTGGATGCGGTCGGTGACCTTGTGGCGTTCAGCGTTGCGGCGAGCGACCTCGAGGGCGGCGGGACTGAGATCGACGGCGGTGATCTGCGCGCCGCGGTGGCGCAGCGCCAGGGAGATGGCGAGGCAGCCCGACCCGGTGCCGAGATCGAGCACGCGGGGCGACTCCAGCGGTTTGAGCAATTCGAGCGCGTGGGTGACGAGCCACTCGGAATCCGGGCGCGGGATCAGGACGGCGGGACTGACCTCGAACTCGTAGGAGAAGAACTCCTTGCGGCCCAGGAGATGGGCGACGGGTCGGCCCTCGAGGCGCTGCTTGACGAGGTCGCGGAAGCGGGTGCGCTGGGCCTCGGCGGGCTCCTCATCCACGCGGGTATAGAGGATGATGCGCGGACATTCGAGCGCATGCGCGAGGAGTAGCTCGGCGTCGAGGCGGGGTGAGTCGAGCCCCTTGCCGGTGAAGTGGCGCGCGGTCCATTCCAGCAGGCGGCGAATGGTCCAGGGGTCTTCCATGCGCGATGCCTCCGTTCCGAGAAGGTGCCAGCGCGGGGGGCGGAAACGAGGGGGCCATCAGGAAACGCCACCGGCCTCGGCGAGTCGCTGTTTGCGGTCGTGGGCGCGAAGGGCGGCGATGAGTTCGGTGAGGTTGCCCGCCACGATGGCGTCGAGCTTGTAGAGCGTCAGGTTGATGCGGTGGTCGGTGAGGCGGTTCTGCGGGAAGTTGTAGGTGCGGATGCGATCACTGCGGTCGCCGGAGCCGATGAGCGAGCGGCGATGCTCGGCGCGTTCGGCGTGGAGGCGCTGCTGCTGACGCTCAAAGAGTCGGCTGCGGAGGATACGCATGGCGCGGTCGTAGTTCTTGTGCTGGCTGCGCTCGTCCTGGCACTTGACCTCGAGTTCGTCGGGGGTGCCCTTCTTGTACCAGAGGCGGACGGCGCTTTCGGTCTTGTTGACGTGCTGGCCGCCGGCGCCACCGGCTCGCATCCGTTCCCACTCGATGTCCTGGTCGCGGATTTCGACCTGGGTTTCGTCGGGTTCGGGGAGAATGGCCACGGTGGCGGCGGAGGTGTGGATGCGGCCCTGCGTCTCGGTGGCGGGGACGCGCTGGACGCGGTGGCCGCCGGATTCGTAGCGCATCTGCTGGAAGGCACCGTCGCCGGTGACGGAGAAGATGATTTCCTTGAAGCCGCCCGCCTCACCGGGGCTGGCGGCGATCGGTTCGACCTGCCAGCCCTGATCGCGGCCGTAGTGGCTGTACATGTCGAAGAGATCGCCGGCAAAGAGGGCGGCCTCGTCGCCACCGGTGCCGGCGCGAATTTCAACGATGATACTGTCGTAATCGTCCTCGCCGGACAGGAGGAAGTCTTCGAGCCGCGTCATGAGGGCTTCGCGACGTTCCTGCAAGGTGCGGAGTTCCTCGGTGGCGACGGTGCGGAGTTCCTCGTCGGCCTCGGCGGAGCAGAGTTCCTGGGTGGCGGCGATGTCCTGCAGGAGCTTGAGGTACTCCTGATAAGGGCGGACCTTGCGCGTCAGCGCGCCGTGTTCCTTGGCGACACGCGCGAAGCGGATGCGATCCCCGGCGACGGCGGGGTCAGCTAGCTGCTGTTCGAGTTCGTGGAAGCGGGCGAGAGCCTGCTCGAAGTAGGGAATCATGTCCGCCCGTCAGGGTGAAGGCGCCGGAGCGTGGATCGGGAAGCAGCGTCGCGCATGGAAAGCCCCCGCGTGCCGGTCGATGCTCGACCAGAGGCGGGGGCCCAGGGAACTACTCGCCAGCCTTCTTGCGCTTGTCCCAGTTGTACTTCTTCTGGAAGCGCTCCATGCGGCCGGTGGTGTCGATGAACTTCATTTTGCCGGTGAAGAAGGGGTGGCACGCCGAGCAGATTTCGACGGTGATGGCCTTCTTCGTGCTGCGGGTGGTGAACTTGTTGCCACAGCCGCAGACCACGGTCGCTTCATCGTATTTGGGGTGAATGCCTTCCTTCATCAGCCGTCTCCGCATCGAGGTTCTATTTGGTATGTTGATTGTAGAAGCGCGAGGGAGCGACCGGCAAGGTCAGATGTTCACCGCACTGGAGGGAGAACGCCCGTGGACACGATGATGGCCTACGACCTGGGGGTATTGTACTGGTTTGGGTCGCTGCACACGCCGTGGCTCGATGCCATCGTCCATGGGGTGACCCGGCTGGGGAATGTGGTGGAGCTGGGCTGGATCACCGTGGCGCTGGTGCTGGGGCTATTCTGGCTGAAGCAGCGGCGCTTTGCCCTGGGGCTGGCTCTGGTGGCGCTGGTGGCCTTTGGGGTGCAAATGGGGGTCAAGGCGCTGGTGCAGCGGCCGCGGCCGGACGTGGCGTGGCGTCAGATCCGTCTGCCGGACGAGCCGAGCTTTCCCAGCGGGCATGCCACCTGTTCGATGGCGATTTACACGGCAGCGGGCATCCTGTATGGGCGACGGCTGGGACGGCGCTGGCTGGGGATGGCCGGTGTATTCCTGGGGCTGGCCATCGGGCTCACCCGGCCCTACCTGGGGGTCCACTACCCGCTCGATGTGACCATCGGCTGGCTGGGCGGTCTGGGAGTGGCGCTGGTGGGGACGGCGGCTTATCTTGCGGCCAGAAACGCTTCCACCTCCTCCCGCGTTGGAAACGCTCCCGTGCCCCCGGCCGGGTGACAGTGAGGGCGGCCACGGCGCTGGAGCGCCGCATCGCCTCGGGCAGGGGTTTGCCGGCGGCCAGATCGACCACCAGGTTACCGACGTAGGCATCACCCGCGGCGGTGGGATCGACCGCCTGGACGGCGAAGGCGGGGACGCGGTGGGTGACGTTCTTGCGATCCTGGTAGACGCTACCGTGGGTGCCCAGCGTGACCAGGACGGCGGCGGGCCCCTGGGCCAGGAGGGCGTCGAGCTGCAGACTGACCCGGTCGGCGGTGTAGATGGGCATGAGCGTGAGAGCGGCTAGCTCGGTCTCGTTGACCACGCAGAGGTCACACAACGGCAGCAGCTCGGCAATGTCCTGTTTGAGCGGCGATGGGTTCAGCACGGTTCGCACGCCAGCGGCACGGGCCTGGCGGAAGAGTTCGCGGGTGACCTCGACAGGTGTTTCCAGCTGGGCGACGACGAAATCGGCCTGCTGAATGGAGGGCATCGCGGCTTCGATATCCGCCCGGGTCAGCCCGTTGTTAGCGCCGGGGACGACGACGATGGCATTTTCGGCAGTGTCATCGACGACGATGCCTGCCGCACCGGTGTGTCCGGCGCGCTGGTAAACGCTGTCGACATCCACCCCCTGGTTGCGGAGGTTGGTGAGGCAATAGCCGGCGAAGAGATCGTCGCCAACGGCGCCGATGAGGCGAACCTGGGCGCCCATGCGAGCTGCCACGACCGCCTGGTTTGCCCCTTTTCCCCCGTAGCCGACGGCGAAGGAGCTTCCGACGACGGTTTCGCCGGGCTGGGGGATGCGTTCGAGGCGAAAGGTGAAATCGACGTTGATCGAGCCGACCACCACGATGCGTGGCATGACGATTCCTTTCGATCCGAGACCGGGGCGAGGCGAGAAGGGGGTGACGAAGTGTCCAGTAGGTTGCGGAGTCGAGGGCGCCGGTCTATCTTGACCGATCTCCGACGTGGTTTCTAGACTTACAGACGTGGCAGTGTCGAGAATTCCGCCAGCCTGCGCAGGAAGCGAGCCCCGGTTCGCCGAGCGGGGAAACATGTCGATTCGTGGAGGCGTCCGCCGATGAGCAGTGATACCAGTGTGGATGTCAGTTTCTGGGAGAAGCTCAGCGACGGCATCTCGGCCTTTTCGGACGGGGTGGGGAAGTTCTTCCTGCGGTTGCTGGGGTCGAGCAACGAACGGTACGCCAAGAACCTGGGTTACATCCGGGCGACGCGGCCGGGCGAATCCCACCAGGTGATCGCCGGATCGATTCTGGCGCAGATCAACGCGCTGGAAGAGAAGATGCAGGCGCTGACGCCGGAGCAACTCCGGGATATCACGCCGCAACTGAAGCAGAAGCTGAAGAACGGGGCGACGCTGGACGACGTGTTGCCCGAGGCGTTTGCAGCCTGCCGCGAGGCGGGGCGACGGACGAAGGGAATGCGGCACTTCGACGTGCAGATGCTGGGTGGGGTGGTCCTGCACCGGGGCAACATCGCGGAGATGGTGACCGGCGAAGGCAAGACGCTGGTGGCGACGCTACCCGCCTACCTGAACGCGCTGGAGGAAAAGGGCGTTCACGTCGTGACGGTGAACGACTACCTGGCGCGGCGTGACTGCGAATGGATGCTACCCATCTATCGCGCGCTGGGGCTGGAGGCAGGGTTTATCCAGTCAGACATGGACCCGGCGCTGCGGCGGAAGGCGTACGACTGCGACATCACCTACGGGACGAACAGCGAGTTCGGCTTCGACTACCTGCGCGACAACATGAAGCCGGCCCGGCGCGGGGACGATAACTACGACCCGTTCTATCAGCAGGTGCAGCGGGTGCCGCTGAACTACGCCATCATCGACGAGGTGGACAACATCCTCATCGACGAAGCGCGCACGCCGCTGATCATCTCGGGGCAGGCCTTCACCGACGTGCGGCGCTACGACAAGGCGAACTGGGTGGCGGTCCAGCTGGGCGAGCTGCAGAAGGGAGCGCCCGGCAAATATTTCGAGGTGAAGGAGAAGGAACACACCTGCCATCTGACCGACGAGGGCGTGCGGAAGGCCGAAGAGCTGGTAGGCGTGGAGAGCTTCTACACGGCCGGCAACATGGAGTGGCCGCACCTGATCGACAACGCGCTGAAGGCGCACCACCTCTACAAGCGCGACAAGCGCTACGCCGTGACGCGGAACGAGGAGGGTGAACTGGCCATCATCATCATCGACGAGTTTACCGGTCGATTGATGCATGGTCGGCAGTGGTCGGACGGGCTGCACCAGGCGGTCGAGGCCAAGCATCTGAAGGACGGGGTGAAGATCAAGGAGGAGACGCAGACGCTGGCGACGGTGACGCTGCAGAACTTCTTCAAGATGTACAAGAAGCTGTCGGGCATGACTGGCACGGCCATGACCGAGGCGGACGAGTTCTGGAAGATCTACAAGCTGGAAGTGATCACCATTCCGACGAACCGGCCGCTGCAGCGGAAGGACACGGCGGACATGATCTTCCGGACCGAGAAGGAGAAGTGGAACGCGGTCATCGAGGAGGTGCTGCAGGTTCACAAGGAGGGTCGGCCGATCCTGATCGGCACCACCGACGTGGACAAGTCGATGAAGCTGTCGGAGCTGCTGAAGCGGCGGGGCATCAAGCACGAGCTGCTGAACGCGCTGCCGGAACATGCCCAGCGCGAGGCGGAGATCGTGGCCCAGGCGGGACGCACCGGTGCGGTGACCATCTCCACGAACATGGCCGGCCGTGGAACCGACATCATCCTGGGCGGCAACCCCGAGACGATGGCGTGGACACTGCTGAAGCACAAGTATCCGTCGCGGCTGGACGTGCCGGAAGACGAATGGAAGCGGACGGTCGAGGGGATCGAGACCAAGGAGAAGACCAAGGAAGAAGGCCGGCGCGTGGCGAGCATGGGCGGCCTGCACATCGTGGGCACCGAGCGCCATGAGGCTCGCCGGATCGACAATCAGCTGCGTGGACGAGCCGGTCGGCAGGGTGATCCGGGATCGTCGCGGTTCTTCCTGTCGCTCGAAGATGACCTGATGCGCATCTTCGCGGGCGAGTGGGTGTCGAACGTGCTGCGCTCGCTGGGCATGGAAGAAGGCCAGGCCATCGAGAGCCGGATGGTGTCGCGGCGCATCACGGCGGCGCAGAAGAAGGTGGAAGAGCGGAACTTCGACAGCCGCAAGCACCTGCTCGAGTACGACGAGGTAATGGACCACCAGCGGAAGGATGTGTACGGCTACCGCCAGCGCATCCTCGACGGGACGAACTGCAAGGTGCTGGTGATGAAGATGTTCGACCGGCAGGTGGACCTAGCCGTCGATCGTTTCCTGGACGCGGACTACGGAGCGGAGAGCTTCTCGCAGTTTGCGGCGACGCGGCTGGGCGTGGAACTGGACGCGGCCGACTTCGCGCGATCGACCTTCGAGGAAGCCAGTCGAACGGCGCGCGACAAGGCGCACCGGGCGGTGCCGACCCTGGTGCAGGAGGCGCTGGAAGAGAACCTGGGCGGTGACGATGCCCGCGAGTGGAACTGGCAGGCGCTGGCGCACCAGGTTAACACGCGGTTTGGCCTGAAGACCACCGATCGGGAGCTGAAGCAGATTGGACAGGAGAACCTGGCGCAGCATCTCAACGAGTTGGGTGGTCAGGCCGTCGAGGCCATCGACCTGTCCGAGGGGCGTCCCTTCCTGCAGGCCGACTGGGGGCTGCGGTCGCTGTGCGACTGGGCGCGGCTGAAGTATGGCATCACTCTGGAGCTGGAGGAGCTGAGGGGGTTGCAGGCGGAGAAGATCGGCGAAAACATCCGCGAGCGCATCCGGCAGATGTACCACCGCAAGGAGGTGGAGTTCCCCGTCGAAGCTGGCATGGCGCAGTACATGAGCGACCGTCCGGGCACCACGCCCGGGGCGTCGCGGTACAACCGCGAGGGGCTGTATGGCTGGGCGTCGGCGCGCTTCCTGAGCATACCGGGCCGGCCGGTGCCGAACCTGCTGGAAGAGGACTTCCGCACGCAGTCACGGCAGAGGCTGCACGAGATTTTGCTGGAGGCGAGCAAGCTCTGCTATCCCGAGCATTCCGAAGAGGAGATCGACGGCAAGATCGATGAGGTCTTCGAGGGCTCTGGGCGCGGGTGCGATCCCGACGACGCGACCGAGCTGGCCCAGTGGATGCAGCAGACCTACGCGGTGACGCTGGACCCGGCCAGCCTGACGGGACGGTCCGAGGCGGAGGTGCGTTCGGCGCTGTACAATGCCTTCGACGCACGGTATCGACCCGAGATGACCGGCATGGAGCGCAGCCTGGTGCTGCATCAGCTGGACTCCGCCTGGAAGAACCATCTCTACCAGATGGATCACCTGCGTGCGGGCATTGGCCTGGTGGGCTACGCCCAGGAAGACCCGAAGACGGTCTACAAGCAGGAAGGCATGAAGGAGTTCAAGGCGATGTGGGAAGGAGTGGAGGACCGCATCACCGAGATGGTCTTCCGCATGGAGGAAACCGAGGCGTTCCAGGAATCGGTGTGGCGCATCGGGTCGGCCACGCACCAGGCGGCTCCGTCGCTCACGCAGGAGATGCGGGCGCAGGCCACCCAGGAGATGGGCTCGACGGGCAACGATCAGAAGAAGGTCGATCCGATCCGCAACCGCGGGCAGAAGGTCGGCCGGAACGATCCATGCCCATGTGGGTCGGGGAAGAAGTACAAGAACTGCCACATGCGGCAGACGGTCTAACGCGAAGAAGCCGGTCGAGGTGTCCAGGGAAAACCTGGCGCCTCGACCGGCTTGTTGCTGCGCGGGTGCACAGGGCTAGCGACCGGGGAATCCGCCGGGCTGGAAGGAGTTGCTGCGCAGCTTCTTCCACTCGGCGCGTTGTTCCTCGGTCAGGAGTTTCTCGAGGCGGGCGTCGACCTCCTTCTGCAGCTCGGCGAGTTTGGCCTTCTGCTCGGCGGTGAGTTTGAGGCGATCCTGCACCATGCTGGGCAGGATCTCGCCGGGGCGCGGGGGACGAAAGCCGCCGAAACCGCCGCCGGGGCCTCCTCCGGGGGGACCGCCAAACCCACCACCGCCCGGGCGACCGAAGCCACCGCCACCCGGTCCGCCGAAGCCGAACGCCTGGGGGATGAACCCTTTCTTCGTGCCGGCAAGCTGGGCTTTGACCGAGTCGGTGCGGCGTTCGATGAAGCGGCGCGGCGCCATGCCACCGCCGAACCCACCCATGCCGCCGAAGGGACCACCCGCCTGCTTGTTGTCGCCACGAGCGGCGACGGCCTTCGCTTCGTCGGCCAGCGCGGTGGGCAGATGCTGCTCGAACTCCTTCACCCGGGTGAGGAGTTTGTCGCTGGTGAACGGGCCGGCGGTCAGTTCCTCAACGATCTTGCGATAGCGGGCCTGTACCTTGTCGATGGCGAGGAGCCGTTCGAGCAGCTTGTTCTCGCCGGTCCAGGGGTGCATCACGCTCAGATCGACCTGTTGCTCGGGCATGCCGGCGGCGGGCCAGGTGGCGAGCGACTGATCGAGATCCCAGGGGATGAAGACGAAGCGGTTGGTGGCGGGAACGAGGTAGAGGTAGTAGTTGTGGCCGTAGCCCAGGTAGCTATCGAGGTTGGCGAGCAGAGCGTTGGCGGCGATGAAGCGAAGGAAGGCATCGACGTCAAGGTACTGATCGATCTTGCGGGCGAAGTCGTCGTCGCTGCCGCGCTGCACGAGACGGGCGAAGTCGATGAGGCGCTGCTTCTGGGCGTCGGTGGGATTGCCCTTGGGGCGGTAGCGTTCGGCGTAGGCTTTCCAGTCATCGCCCAGGAACTGCACGCCGCCCTGGAGTCCCTCGGGCTTGAGGAGGAGGCCCTTGCCGTTGCCCTTGCCGAAGTGACGTTCGAGGAACGGCTTGTTGACCTCCTCGACGAGGGTGTACAGGCCGACGAGTTCGTTGTCGAACTTCTCCGGCACGGTGAGGCGTAGCTCGGCGAACACGGTGCGCGAGGCAGGCACGCCGGCGGCGCGGAGGAAGTCGTAGGAGAACGCCTCGCGCAGGCGGGTGGGGTCGGCGGCGTTGCCGTTGAAGTTGAAGGTCTTCAGGCCGTCGAGGGTGGCGGTGCCGCCGTGGCGGTCGAAATCCACCTTGAAGGATCGCTTGAGGACGTTACTGGCGAGGAGGTAGGTGTAGTTGCCGCGGTAGCGGACGCCGACGCCCTTGTAGGTTTTGCCATCGAAGGTGAGGTCGCCCTGGGCCCAGGGGAGGTCCTGGCCGAAGGTGTTGCGGTGGGCGTTCTTCTCAGGAGGGCGAGGCCGTGCGCCGGGGAAGCCGAACCCGGCGGCGGCAGGCTGCATGCGGGAGTATTCCCGGGCGTCCAGGCGCAGGTGGAAGCGCTGGACAGTGGAGGCGTTGAAGACGGCATCGCCGGGCCGGCGCTCGGCGGCGCGAACCGTGGCGGGGGTCAACCCGAGGGCGATACTCGCGCCAGCCACGAGAAGCACCCGGGCGATACAGCGTGTTAGCATGACCTGATCTCGTGAGGAGAGGAAGAGTTGTACCTTACTCGCCGGCTGATGAAAAATCGATGAAGAACCAAGTAAGGGATGAGGCGCGAGGAGGATGGAAGCGCTGGGGGTGGAGGTGCTACAACCTCTGTGGTAGGACAGCAAGCACGATCGAGGAGACGACGGATCATGATCATCGAGCATTTCGCCATCAACGTGGCGGATCCCCGGGCGACGGCGGCGTGGTATACCCGGCATCTGGGGTTGCGGGTGCTTCGGGCGCTGGACGAGGCGCCGTACACGCACTTTCTGGCGGATGAGGCGGGGCGGCATGTCATCGAGATCTACGGGCACACCCGGGCCGCGGTGCCAGACTATGGCGCTCTGGATCCTCTGGTATTTCACATCGCATTCGTGACCGACGACGTGGCGGGGACGTTGCAGCGGTTGCTGGAGGCGGGGGCGCAACGGGCAGGCGACATCACCACCACGCCGACGGGCGATGAGATGGTGTTCTTCCGCGATCCGTGGGGGGTAGCATTGCAGTTGGTGCGGCGCGCGCGGCCGTTGCACGAGGGGAAATAAACGGGAAAAGGCCGCGGCTCGGTGAACGAGTCGCGGCCCGGAAAGGATGACGGCGGCAGGATGCTCACGTTTCGGTGGGCGCCGTGCCGTTCCGCTTATCGTTGGCGGGTGAGAAGTCCGTGATCAGATCCAGGATGCCCGTGCCGCTCCAGTTCGCCACGAAGCCGTCCGCGCCTAGCCCGCCTGACAGCACGTCGTAGTTCAGGATGTTAATCGGATCGAGCGAGTTCATCCACAGCAGGTCCACCGTCGCCTGCGAGGCGGGCACTGTCAGGCTGCGCAGGTAGTTGTACAGACCATAGGTCCCCGTCGGCGCGCCAGCGATCAGCAGGTCGTCGCCGTTGCCGCCCTGCAACGTGTCGCGGCCCAGGCCACCCACCAGGATGTCGTTGTTGTCCAGACCCACCAGCGTGTCGATGCCGTCCTCTCCGTACAGCACGTCGATGCCGGCTCCGCCCGTCAGACGGTCGTTGCCCGCTCCGCCGTGTTGTTCGCTCTCCACGCTGCCCGTCACCTGCACCGTGTCGTCACCACCCAGTGAAAACACAATGATCCGACCCTGCGGCAACCCACCCGTCACGGCCCACTTGTACGGCGCCACTGGATTGTTTACCAGCACGCCGTTGAGCGACACCCTCACATCGGTCGGCACCGACGTGTTCACATTGATGTTGTTGACTGCATCGGAGCCGATGATCAGGATGTTCTTCGTCACTGGGTCCTGTGTGACGTAGTTGTTCCTCACCACGATCAGGCCCACTTGATCGTTGTCCGGGTAGTGGTACAGCTTCGTCTCCAACGCATTTAGCTGCGTCTGCGTCATCATCGCACCCGTCAGGCCCTCGAACGTGGCCGCCGCCGCGTTCAACACCTCCGGACCGATCAACGCCTGGTTCAGCAGCTCGATGTAGTACACCCCCTGACCCGCGAACGCCGTGTTATTCGTCGTGTTCGATCCCACCTTCGCGTTGATCCCGCTCACCTGCAAACCGCGGTCTCCCCCGTTGATCTTGTTGCCCGACTGCAGGTTCACCGTCGCGATCCCGGTGATGGTCAGCACCTGCACGCCGATCGTGTTGCTGTTCAGCCAGTTGTTGCTCAACGTCGCCGTGCCACCCGCGTTGACCCGGATGCCGATGGCGTTGCCCAGCACGCCATTGCTAGCCGAGCTGCCCACGTTGCTGATGGTCACGCCACCGCTCACGTCGATGCCCACGTTGCTGCTGTCGAACGTCACGTTCTCCAGACCGCTGATGGTGGTGGTGGTGACACCCGTGGCTACCAACACGCCACGACCCAGGATGTCGCCCGTGCCTCCACCCGTCAGCTTCACGCTGCTGGCATTCAGCACCACCAGGCCGCCCGCTCCCGTCAGCGAGCCGGTCAGGTTCAGCTCGCCCGAGTTGATCAGCGTCTGACCGCTGTAGGTGCTCGCGCCCGACATCGTTGTCGTGCCGCTGCCCTGCTGCGTCACCATGCCCGTCCCGCTGATGACGTTTGGCACCAGCAAGAGGTTGGTCCGGTTGAAGACCAGCGACGCGTTGTTGAGCACGTTGCCCGTCCCGAGCGTGCCCGTCGTCCCCGCGTTGCCGACCTGCAGCGTGCCCGCGCTGATCGTCGTTTCGTCGTAGCTGTTGCTGGCCGTCAGCGTCATCACGCCCACGCCGGCCTTGATGATATCCCCGTTGGTGATATCTACCTCAACGCTCAACGTGTGAGCCACCGAACTGTTCACCGTGAACGTCCGCGTGCCACCGTCGAGATCGATCTCCGCCATCGCACCTACTGTCGTCGCGTTGGTATTGAGCGTGCGGTTGCCAGTGGTCGTCACATCGCCGTTGAGCAGCAGGCGCGAAATGGTACCCGCCACACCCGCAGTGTTGCCCAGGGTGATGATGCCTCCGGTGTACGACAGGCCTCCCGGACCCACCCGGATCGTACGCGTTCCGGCGGAGATATTGCCGATCCGCACCGTGCCTCCCGTGACCGACAGCGCATCGGTGTCGTAGGTGCCTCCCGCCGCGCTCACCGTGAGGAAGCCTCCGCTCACCGAAGTCGTCCCGGCCACCGTGATGGTGCCCGATCCGGTCGTCAGCTCACCGGCGCTGATGGCCACGCTCGCCAGAACCTGATTGTTGGCCGAGCCATCGACATCGCCGCCTGACACGACCAGATCGCTGCCCGCAGCAAACTGGTTGTTCTGCGTCCAGTTCACCGTCCCGGCGGGAACGGTCAGATCGCCTGGGATGGCGATGGCCCCAACGGTCTTGCTCAGCGTCAGTGTGCCCGCTGACACCAGCGTGTCGTTGTAGGTGTTGGAAATGGATCCCGAAAGCGTGGTCGTGCCGGTGCCGACCTTGGTCAGGTCGAAGCTGCCACCGATCCCTCCGGAGAAGGTCAGGTTGCCGTTGCCACCCACTGACGTGTTGGCGGTCAGCGTAACCAACCCGCTGACCCTGCCGCTACCGGTGCTGGTGATCAACGCCCCGTTGCCGCCCACACCGGTACCCGCGACCGAAATCGCCTCGGTGACGAGGGTGGCCTGCACGTCCAGCGTGGCGCCAGAGACAATAACCGTACCCGCGGCAGTGGTGCCCAGACCAGTCGCGCTAGTCACGATCACGGTGCCGGCGTTGATCGTCGTCAGGCCAGAATAGTTGTTGCTACCCGACAACGTCAGGGTGCCCGTCCCGTTCTTGGTCAGCGCGCCCGTGCCGGTAACCGGGCCGGCCAGAGTCATGGACGAGGTCGTGCCGCCCAGGGTCAGCGAGCTGGCCGCGCCCTGGATCCATACCGTTTGGCCCACGCCGCTGGTCACCGCGTCGATTGACACCGCCTGACCCACAGTATCGCCCGTCACCTTCAGCGTCTTCGTCCCATCCAGCGTGATCGTCTCGGCATAGGTCCCCGCGTTCACGATGAGCGTGCCACTGCTTGATACCGCGGACTGGGCAGACGCGATCGTGGTGAAGGCGTCGTAGCCGAAGACCGCCAACTCCGCAGGAGCATTGCCGAAATCGGCGTCTGAGATCACCTGACCGTTGTAATAGCCCGTCCACGTCGGCGAGACGTACACCACGCTCGGGGCCGTGGTTGGTACCGCCGTCAGGACGATGTCCTTGCTATCCGGTCCGCGGTTGTAATTGATGAAGAACTTCGTGCTCCCCACGATGATCGAGCTGCCATCTGCGAAGCTACCCGTCACCCCCACCGACGTGTCGAAAATCGTGAACGTGGATCCGGTCGTCGGGGTGTAACCCAGCGTGACAGTGAGATCAGCTCCGCCGAGAGTCACACCGCCCGTGACCACCCAGTTGTCGTACTGCGTTGCTGCGCTGGTCCCGTCGATCTCGAAGGCGATCGTGTCGTTGCCATCGAACGTCATGTTCCCCGTCACGAACACCTGACCCGGGCTGCTTCCCGCCGCCAGCACGATCGATTTCGAGGTCGCGTCCACATCGCCCGTGTAGCTGCCCGCGGCCACGTTCACCGTGCCACCCGCTGCGGCCACGTCGATGCCGTCCTGGATCTCACCCGGGCTCGTCACGTTGACCGTCGTCGCCGTGCTGCCTGTTACCGCGTTCGTGATGATGGCGTTCAGGTTGATCGTCTTCGCGTTCAGCGTTGTTGTCCCGCTGAACGTCGTGGTCCCGTCCACCGTGATCACGTCACCCGCCTCGGTACCCGCGTTGATGCTCAACGACGTGTTCCCGTGCACATTGCTGGCGCTCGTGATCGTGATCAGGTCGGTCCCCGCCACCGTCGTCGTGTTGATCACGATGGCACTGGTCCGCACCCGGGCGTTCTCGAACGCTACGCTACCGCTGCTGCCGCTGATCTTCAACGCGGGCGTCACGTTGTCGATCAACGTGCTGTTTTCGATCGTCACCAGGTCGTTGGCGCCCGGCAACGTCAGCGTGAACGTGCCGCCCGTCACGTCGTAATCGATCGGTTCCAGGCCCGTGAAGGCGATTGTCCCAGCACCCGTGACCGCAATCTGACCATTGCCTGGCGTAGTCGCGCTGGGAGTGTAGGTCGAGATCAGGCCCGAGCCTTCGATCCGCAACGCATCGTTGCCGACGGTGCCACCGTTAAAGGTGAGGCCGCCCGACAGGGGGTTGCCGCCGCTGAAGTCCACCTCCAGCGTGTCGTCGCCGCCCTGGCCGTTGATCGTGATGGTGCCCGTGAAGCTGCTGGCCAGAATGCTGATCGACTTGCCATCCGGGGCGAGGGTCCAGCCCGCGGGCGCGCTGGCAAACTGCTCCGTGCTGTCGCTGAGGACCAGGTCGCCGGCGACGATTTCAATCTCCAGCGTGTTGGCCACATCCGCGCTGTCGGTCAACGTCAGGTTGCCGAAACCGTTCACCGTGGCGATCAAAGTGCCCGTGGACGCAAACCCTGTGGTCTGGGATCCCACCCGCACCACCCCGCCCCCTCGGTGAGGAATCGGCCGAAGAAGTTGCCGTTGACGTTATCGACCACGGCACCGTTCTGCAGCGAGTTGCTGGCGGTCAGACCGATGCCGCTGTTGCTGGTAATCCGGGCCGACCACCCCGGTCGTGCCACTCCCCAGGTCACCGCGCCGGCGTCGGATAAACCGCCGTTGTCCCAGCTGGTACCGGTCACCACGTAGTTGCCGTTGCTCAACACCGTCACACCGCCGCTGCCGACCAGATCATTCGTCGTGGATCCGACCAGGCTGTTGCTGGCACTCACTACACCCGTCACGCCACTGCCGCCATCCCCACGTCGCATAACCGTTCGTCGCTGCTCCGTTGTCCCAGCTGAGAATGCGCCACGTAGTTGCCGTTACTCAACACCCAATCACGCCCGTCGTCGACCTGATCACTCGTCGTGCGGATCAACCAGGCTGTTGCTGGCACTCACTACACCCGTCCGCCACTGCGCCCATCCCCCACGTCCACCACGCCGGCTTGTCGCTGCTCCTGCGTTGTTCCACAGATGGAACTGCGCTCACGTAGTTGCCGTTGCTCAACGCCGTCACGCCCGTCGAAGCCGACCTGATCATTCGTCGTGGATCCGACCAGGCTGTTGCTGGCACTCACTACACCCGTCACGCCACTGCTGCCATCCCCACGTCACCGCGCTTGCGTCGCGGCTCGCATTCATCCAGCTGAGACTGCGCACCACGTAGCGTGCGCCGTTACTCAACGCGTCTGCGCGTCGAAGCCGACCTGATCCAAACGACCTGGATCCGACCAGGCTGTTGCTGGCACTCACCACACCGGCCCCGCCGTCACTTCCCACGTCACCGCGCCCCGCATCCGTCGCTGCTCCGTTGTCCCAGTTAGAACTGCGCGCTCACGTAGTTGCCGTTGCAACGCCAACACTGTCACGCCGAGTTGCCGACCTGATCAAACGTCGTGGATCCCCGACCAGGCTGTTGCTGGCACTCACCACACCCGTCACGCCACTGCTGCCATCCCCCCACGTCACCGCGCCTGCTTGCGTCGGCTGCTCCGTTGTCCCAGATGGAACTGCGCTCACGTAGTTGCCGTTGCTCAACGCCGTCACGCCGCTGCTGCCGACCTGATCATTCCCCTTGGATCCCACCAGGCTGTTGCTGGCGCTTAACGCACCGGTCACGCCACTGCTGCCATTCCCCCACGTCACCGCGCCCGCTTGCGTCGCTGCTCCGTTGTTCCAGATGTAACTGCTCACCACGTAGGCGCTCGTTGCTCAACACCGTCACGCCGCCGAGGCCGACGATCATTCGTCGTGGATCCGACCAGGCTGTTGCTGGCACTCACTACACCCGTCACGCCACTGCTGCCATCCCCACGTCACTGCTCCTGCGTTCGTCGCTGCTCCGTTGTCCCAGCTGAGAATGCGCACCACGTAGTTGCCGTTACTCAACACCGTCACGCCGTCCAGCCGACAAGCCTGATCATTCGTCGTGGATCCGACCAGGCTGTTGCTGGCGCTCACTGCACCCGTCCGCCACTGCTGCCATCCCCACGTCACGCCGCGCCCACAGCCGTCGCTGCTCCGTTGTTCCAGAAGGGACTGCGCACCACGTAATTTGCCGTTGCGCTCCGCACCGTCACACCCGCCGTAGCCGACAATATCATTCGTCGTGGATCCGACCAGGCTGTTGCTGGCACTCACTACCGTCACGCCCAGCGTCCCACTTCCCCACGTCTGCTCCTGCATCCGTCGCGACTCCGTTGTCCCAGTTCCGACTGGTCACCACGTAGTTGCCGTTGCTCAACATAACAATCACGCCGAAGCTGCCGACATTATCATTCGTCGTGGATCCGACGGAAGCTGTTGCTGGCACTTACCACACCCGACACGCCACTGCTGCCATCCCCCACGTCACTGCTCTGCATTCGTCGCTGCTCCGTTGTCCCAGATGGAACTGCACTTTCCACGTAGTTACCGTTGCTCAACGCCGTCACGCCGCTGCTGCCGACCTGATCATTCCCCTTGGATCCCACCAGGCTGTTGCTGGCACTCACCGCACCGGTCACGCCACTGCTGCCATTCCCCCACGTCACCGCGCCCGCTTGCGTCGCTGCTCCGTTGTTCCAGATGTAACTGCTCACCACGTAGTGGCCGTTGCTCAACACCGTCACGCCGTCGAGGCCGACCTGATCACCCGCCGTGGATCCGATCAGGCTGTTGCTGGCGCTTACTACACCCTTCACGCCAGTGTTGCCATCCCCCCACGTCACCGCGCCAGCATCCAACGCAATTCCGTTGTCCCAGAAGGCGCTGCGCACCACGTAGTTGCCGTTGCTCAACACCGTCACGCCGCCGAGGCCGACCTGATCACCCCCCGTGGATCCGACCAGGCTGTTGCTGGCACTCACTACACCCGACACGCCAGCGGTTCCACTCCCCCACGTCACCGCGCCCGCATTCGTCGCTGCTCCGTTGTCCCAGCTGAGACTGCGCACCACGTAGTTGCCATTGCTTAACGCCGTCACGCCGAAGCTGCCGATCTGGTCACCCGCAGTCGAGCCGCGCAGGGTGCTGATCAACGCGCCCGTCGCGCCATTGAACAGATACACCGCACCTGCATTGGTTCCTCCGAAATCGTCTCCCGGCGAGGTGATGACCACGTTCCCGGTGCTCAACGGCACCACAGTTGCCCCGAAATTGTTCCCCGGGGCTGGATTCGGATCCAGAAACTGGGCAAACGCTGCCGCTGGGGCCAGGCGATCTTCCAGCATCTCCAGCTGTGCCCAGGTGCGACGCCACCGCTGCAACGGCTTCGCCTGACGCGTCGTCTTGCCGGAACGGTTCCACAGCCAGTTGATCGAACGCATGCTCTAGCTCCCAGACATGGTTGAAATAATCTCGCTGGCGCTGCGAGGATGACCGATTGCTGATCCGGGCACGGATCCGAGTGGAAACCGTCGCGGGGCAAATCAATCGGCCTGGTTGGTGTGAGGGTGAACGACACTCTTCTCGGTTCTCGAACGACGAGAGCAAACCGGAGGCATCTGCCCATTAAACTATCTAAAATATCTCATAATCGAGCCAGATAGAACGACCGGTGTGCTAGCAAACCTCGGTCCCGATTACACACCTAGCCACCGACCTCTTTCCGCTGGCTGCCACGTCCAGCTGGAGTTGCTTCCGGCTCACTTCCCTGTGGGATTCTGGCATGGGTGGGGGGCCACACCATTCCCATCATTCGCTGCACATGAGGAAACCAGATCACTGGAGAATCCAGTAATGCACAGCAATACCTTCACATCCGATCATGGTATCCATGACCTGGAATGAGATGGGGGATTCTCTTTCCCATGACATGATGCGTAGATGGCGCTGGATAGGAACACTGTATGGCCCCATTCTGCATCGTTCAAGAATGATTCCATCGCTGCAGAAAAAACAGAGATGACCGAGGAACGGCATAATCACACCTCTGCACTAACGAGACCGGGGCCGCGTTCCGTGGTGGAACGCGGCCCCGGGAAGTGGCTGAGCGATTCCTGTCTGGATCAGGAGGCCAGCGGCGGCGTCGTGTTCCGCACGTCGGCTCCCGCGAAGTCCGTGATCAGGTCCAGGATGCCCGTGCCACTCCAGTACGCCACGAACCCATCGGCGCCCAGGCCGCCCGACAGCACGTCATAGTTCAGGATGTCCCGCGGGTCCACGGTCACGCCAGCCAACGCGTTCACCGACGCCAGCGTCGATGGCACCGGAAGTGCTCGCAGGCTGTCGTACAGGTTGTTGAGGCCCGTCGGTGTCCCACCGATCAACAGGTCGCTTCCGTTCCCGCCCTGCAGCGTGTCACGGCCCTGGCCGCCCACCAGGATGTCGTCGTTGTCCAGACCCACCAGCGTGTCGATCCCCGTCTCCCCGTACAGCACGTCGATACCGGCTCCGCCCGTCAGACGGTCGTTGCCCGCTCCGCCGTGCTGTTCGCTGTTGACGCTGCCCGTCACCTGCACCGTGTCGTCACCACCCAGCGAGAACACGATGATCCGGCCCTGCGGCGAGGCGCCGGTCGCCACGTCCCACTTGAACGGCGCGTCCGGATTCAACACGTTCACGCCATTCAACGACACCTTCACGTCGGTCGGTACCGTCGTGTTCACGTTGATGTTGTTGATCGCGTCGGAGCCGATGATCAGAATGTTCTTCGTCACCGGATCCTGTGTGACGTAGTTGTTCTTCACCACGATCAACCCAACACTGGCATCGTCCGGGTAGTGGTACAGCTTCGTCTCCAGGGCGTTCAGCTGCGCCTGCGTCATCATCGCGCCCGTCAGGCCCTCGAACGTCGTCGGCGCCGCTGCGTTCAACACCTCCGGCCCGATCAACGCCTGGTTCAGCAGCTCGATGTAGTACACGCTCTGACCCGCGAACGCCGTGTTGTTCGTCGTGTTCGCGGCTACCTTGGCGTTGATCCCGCTCACCTGCAAGCCCCGGGCACCCCCGTTGATCTTGTTGCCGGAGCCGAGGTTGACCGTCGCGATCCCGGTGATGGTCAGCACCTGCACGCCGATCGTGTTGCTGTTCAGCCAGTTGTTGCTGAGCGTCGCCGCGCCGCCCGCGTTGACCCGGATGCCGATGGCGTTGCCCAGCACGCCATTGCTAACCGAGCTGCCCACGTTGCTGATGGTCACCCCACCACTCACGTCGATGCCCACATTCCCGCTGAAGGTCACGGTTCGGAGGCCGTTGATGGTAGTCGTGGTGACACCCGTGGCCACCGACACGCCGCGGCCCAGGATGTCGCCCGTGCCACCACCTGTCAGGTTCACGCTGCTGGCGTTCAGCACCACGTTCCCGCCCGCCCCCGTCAGCGAGCCCGTCAGATTCAGCGTGCCCGCGTTGATCAGCGTCTGGCCGGTGTAGATATGAGCGTTGGGCAGGGTGAAGATGCCGGTGCCCGCCTTGGTGAGGGCCCCCGCTCCCTGCATGACGCCCGCGTAGGTGGTGGTGGCGTTGTTGCCACCCGTCGTCAGGGTGTAGCTGCCCAGGCTCACCTTGTCGCCCACATTTACGCCGCTGAGCGAGCCGATCGTCTCGTTGGCCGCTCCCAGCGTCAGGTCGGTCGTCACCACCACCGGGCTCAGATCGCTGATGCTGTTGGCCCCGTTGAGCGTGAACGCCCACGCCCCACTCACGAACTCTCCCAGCGTGATCGTCGCGTTGGTCGCGCTATCCAGGCCCTCACTGGCGGGCTCGATGGTCTGATCGACGCTGACGTTCTGGTCGGTGTCCAGGGTGATCGTCGTGTTCGCCACCGCCTGCAGGTTATCGACCGAGATGTCCAGGTCGATGCTGCCGACCGTGGTTTTCGCGAAGAGCCTGCCGGCCTCCACATTCTTCGACCCCGCGTTGGCGTCGGTGATCGAACCCGAAGCGGTACGCAGATCGGCCGCACCAGCTCCCACATCGACCAGGCCGATGGGGAAGACGAGATCGGTGTCACGGGCCCACAGGTTCCCGCCCGCCGTCTTGCCATCGAAGCGGGTGAGGGCGTTGACTTCCAGCGAGGAAACCGCGCTGGTGCCAATGGTGCTGGCGCCCCCGGTGACCTCGACGATGACGATGTCGCCGCCGACATCCCGGGTGCCATCAAACACGCTGGTCAGGTTGCCGTTCTCCACCAGCAGGTTGAAGGTGGCGCCGGCCACTCCGCCCACCGAGGCGTTGTTCACCTGCAGACCGCCCGCCGTGTCCACGATCCACGCGTTGTTGGCCGCACTCACGTTGGTGATGACCTGCAACTGCGTGGCGTCCAGTTCCAGGCGATCGACCGCGCTGACACCGATGTTTCGCCCGGCGGTACCCAGACGCAGCGTGACCACGTTGCCGACAATGTCGGCCGTGCCGGGATCGCCGGCGAAACTGGTCAGGTTGCCATCGTTGACCAGGATATCGACGTTGCCGGCCCCTGCGTTGACGTTGGCCACTGCCAGGTTGGCTACCCCCGAGAACAGCTGCTGCAGGAAGATGTTGCCGCCACCCGTGATCGCCGTGAGAGAACCAAGAGCGTTGATCTGCAGGCGGTCAGCCGTCGAGGTGCCGATGGATCCACCCGGCACCGACACAATCAGCGTCTGGGCCCCCAGATCGCGGGTGCCATCAACCACGCTGGTCAGGTTGCCACCGGTGACGATCAGGTCGATGGTGTTGGCGCCACCGACCGACGAATCGTTGACCTGCAGACCACCGGCGGTGTCTTCGAGGTAGACATCGTAGCCTGGCGAGGTGAACTTCAACACGCCGGTGACGTTCACTTCCAGACGATTGACGCTGGTGCCGATGCCGGCACTCACGATGGTGACTCCGATGCCGGTCAGGTCTGTCCCAGCGTCCGAGCCGGACTCGGTAACGGCCCCGGCGGCATCGATGGCGACGCTGCCGTTGACCGTGGTGTTGCCAATCGCCAGCGAGGCCACGCTGTTGCTGCTGGTCCCCACCGTCAGGCCGGTCAGGTTGCTGATGGTGCCAGCGAGATCCACAGCGCCGGTGCCATCGGTGGTGGAGGTGATGGAGACCGAGAAGGCGCCACTGAGCGAGCCGGCGCTGGCCAGGGTGAAGTTGGCCGGGTTGAACGCCGCGCTATCGTAGAGCACGAACGTGGCCCCGGTGCTGAGCGTGCCCGCCCCGGCGATGGTCACGGTGCTCTCGGCGTTATCCTTGTCTTCCACCAGGCGGAAGGTGACCGTCTTGTCCACCGTGAACGCCTCGGTGTAGCCGGAACTGTTGCCGAGGATGTAGACCACGCCGGAGGCGGTGACCTCGTCGATGCCTTCATCGATGGTGTCAAAGGCGTCGTAACCGATGACGGCAGTGATGGAACCCGCGGGGTAGATACCCACATTTACCACGGTGCCGTCGGACAGGCCGGCCCAGTCTTCGTTGACGTAAACGGTGCCGGGGGGGGTGATCGGGACGGCGGTAAGCACGACGTCCTTGTTGTCACCACCTGCATTGTAATTGATGTAGAAGTAGGTGGATCCGACGATGATGAAGGAGCCATCAGCGAAGGTGCCAGTGATGCCGCCAGTGGAGTCGAAGATGGTGAACTGCGCGGCAAACGCAGGGCTATAACCCAGGGTGACGGTGAGGTCGGCCCCGCCCAGGGTAACCGAGCCGGTGACGACCCAGTTGTCGTACTGAGTGGCAGCGCTGGGACCGTCGATCTCGATTGCGATGGTGTCGTTAGCAGTGAATGTCATGTCGCCAGTCAAGAGGACCTGACCGGGGCTGGAACCAGCAGCGAGTGTTACGGCCTTGTTGGAGCCAGCGCCTAAATCGACATTCTCGGTGTACGATCCGCTACGAACCTGAATCGTACCTGTGGGAGTAAGCAGGTTATAGGCCTCAGTGATCCTGCCGATAGGGCCAACCTGGACACCGTTGGTGTGGACGATGAGATTGGAGAAGTCGCCCTGAAAACCAGGAGAGGCGGAGGTGTCGGTACCGAAGTTCAGGTAGGGAGTAAAATCGACACTACCCGCGCCTGTGATGCCGGCAGTGACAATGGCCAGATCTGTGGAGCCGAAGTAACTTCCGGAGGTATCCACGGTGTAAGTAGCATCGTCGTTTTGCACGAAGGCCGTGGTGTTTCCGGCGAAGTTATTCACACGGGCATCTACCGCAGCGGAAAGACCCGCGGAATCGATCTGAATGCCGATGGTATTGCCGGTGAGAATGTTGTTCTTCAGCGAAGTGATGCTATTGGGGTTAGCGGAGTAGTTTTGCCGAACGATGACCGCTGGAACTACACCGCCGGTAACGGAGTTCTGGTCGATGGTTACCCCAGTAGCGCCGCCTTCCAGGCGAATGGCTCCGCTAACGCCAATCACTCCGCTAATTGTGTTGCCCACAATTGCAAGGTTGGAGGCATCGACACCATAAACAGCACCCCAGGTGCCGGTGATGGTATTCCCTTGCCCGACTCCCACTCCACCGATCGTGACGTTGTTAGCATTCTGCACCAGGATAGACCCAGCGCTGGCACCACCCGAGATCGAGTTTCCGTAAATGGAATGCCCACTACCAGATTGCAGATAAATGCCCCAGCCGCCTGCAACTGGGATCGTGATGGTGTTAGTCTGGATGATCGCGTTGGTGAAGTCCACCGCCCCATCTGCAGTCGCGATGGCGTAGTCGAGATTCGTAAACGAGTTGTTCTGAACGGTGCCGTTCGTGTAAGGCGAGCCTGATGGCTTGTCCGACAACAACACCCCATACTCGCTACCCGGAGTATCTCCGGTAATTCCGAACCCTTGCAGAATCACATCATCCGCAGCAATCTGGAAGCCGACATCCTGGCCACTCAGATCCGCGGCGGTAACGGTGGGCAGGCCAGTACCTGCCACGGTCAGCGGCTTGTTGATTAACACACCACCGGCGTAGCTCCCCGCTTGCACATTGAGCAGCCGGCTTGCTCCCACAAGGGCACCATCGGCGATCAGATTCACGCCTTCCTGGATGCGGCCGGTGGAGCCGACCTGGGAGCCGAGAGCGGTGACCCACAGGTTGGAGAAATCGCCCTGGAAGCCGGCAGTGCCGGAAGTATCGGTGCCGGAGTTCAGGTAGGGAGTAAAATCGACAGGGCCAGCGATACTGGCAGCAACAGTCGCCTCAACATTGTTCCCCCACCAGTTGCCGGAGGCATCCACGGGGGTGGCGGTCAGGTTCGTGATGTTGGTGGTCGAATTGCCGGAGATATTGTTGTCGAAGACCGACAAACCAGTGGGCTTGGCGTCTGACTCAAAATACAAACCATACGCATTCCCGGCGATCACATTATTGCGAATCACTGCACCAGTAAAGTTCTGATTGACGTTCTCAGGATCACTGACATAGATACCTGCTCCGACAACACCACTCGACCAGTTCGTGAACGTGTTCCGCTCGATGATCATTCCCTTGGCATGCTTGTAAATATACAGACCGGCACCAAATCCCCCGCCGGCGTTTGTGCCGTCATAGAGATTGTCACTGATGGTGCCGCCAGAAGCGCCTGTCTTCAGTCCAAGCAGCTGGCCATAGTTTTTCGTGGCAAACGTATTGAAGGTAATGGTCGGGTTGACCAGGTCTGCCATGTTCAGGCCATAACTTCCACCGAAGTAATTCTGGCTGACAGTCATGTTGGATACATCACCACCTGTCTGAAAAATGGCTCCCATCCTAAATGACCCGATCTGAACGAAATCGTTGTTCAAGATCTGAGCATTGTTCGCCGAAGAAGCAGCCGAAATGGTTATCCATGGATTTGCATTTACTGGTATATTTGACTCAAATCGGTTCCCCTGAATCAACAGGTTATCCATCGTGGATCCTGACGGAACCAACTGCACGATGAAGGTTGAGGATGGAGTCGTCCCTGTATTGGTGACGAAGTAGTTATTCGTAATGTGAAGATTATTGATCGGCCCAGTGGTCACATCGATAAAGCGCCCCTGGGCATTCGGAAACTTGAAGCCAGAGATGGTGACATCGGACTTACTGACAATAAGCGCATTGGTGGAATTTGTAATTTCAGATTCCGGAAGCCGAGCAAGCGACGTGGGAGTGGAATCGCCGTTAGCAGCAGCGTTGTTGTAGTTGGTACCGTAGAGAGCCACCGATTTATTGAGCCCGAGGTTGCCGACGTTGAACCCGCCCGCCCCGACATAAATCGAATCACCGCTCACGGCAGCGCGAGCGACAGCTGCATTGATCGTGCTGTAGGCGTTGTACAGTGGATTCGCGGTAGCACCGCCATAAATCAAGCCAGCCTGGGACGCTCCACCCTGGTAGCTATTCCAGGTGACCGTGTCGCCCGGGGTAAGAGATAGAGAATTGTCGGCATCATTCGTGATATCGAAGTAGCTAGAAGTCGGGCTAGGAGTCGTGGTAGGCAGCGCGACGTAGAGATTGGTTGCCAGCGGTGCTGGGGTCAGGCGATCTTCCAACGTCTCCAGCTGCGCCCAGGTGCGGCGCCAGCGCTGCAACGGCTTCGCCTGACGGGTCGTCTTGCTGAAACGGGACCACAACGAGTTGATTGGATTCATGGCACTTGCTCCCAGGACATGGTCGAAACAATCTCGCCAACGTGGCGAGGGCGACTGATTGTTGATCCGTGGACAGTTCCCAGCGGGACACCGTCACGTGGCTTGCCAATCGGTCAGGTTGGTGTGCGGGTAAGGTGATGCCCTTCTCGGTTTCCAGGCCGTGGTATCCACCCCGGGGAGGGGATACCGCAGCGGATCCGGTGTTCCAGGAAGCCGGGCCTGAGGGGGACGGCCATTGTCCCTGCCGAGGACGGTCCTGAACTTATTCTGCTCTCTGCATATCCCTCCCGGTCCGGCAGGAGGAAGTACCGCGTTACTCTTGATCGGGGCTTTGGCGTGCGTGGGTCGTCCGCACTCGCCCGACCTTCTACTGCTCCGGTAGAACGTGGCCCCCTGAAGAACCCAGGAGGGAACAGCAGAACCTTCGCATCAGTGTGGTATCCAGGTGGTCGTAAGAGATCGCAGATTCTCCTTCCCCATGGCATGATGCGCAAGAGGCGCTGGATAGGGGCAATTTATGTCCGGGCGAACGCGCGTTCAAGGATTTTTCCTGCGCTACCGGGAAATCCGATGGCGCGGGCAGGCGGCATAACCGGACCTTGGGAAGGTGATCTGGAGCGTCGGGCTAGACATTCTTTCGCTTGTCGCCCTGGGCGAGGGTGAAATCGGAGAGCAGATCGAGGATGCCGGCGCCGGAGTAGTGGGCGATGAAGCCGTCGGTGCCGAGGCCGCCGGAGAGCACGTCGTACTCGTTGATGCTGGTGCCGTCGAGACTACCAGTGGCCCACAGGGCATCGAGGACGGCCTGCGAGGGGCTGGCCAGCCAGCCGGCCAGGGCGGTGTCGCGCAGGTAGGCGTAGGCAGCCTGCTCGGCGATGGGGTTGATCTGCCCGCCGATGAGCAGGTCGTTCCCGTTGCCGGCCTGCAGGGTGTCGCGGCCAAGACCGCCGATCAGCACGTCGTGGCCGTCCATCCCCACCAGGGTGTCGATGCCGGCCTCGCCGTCGAGGATGTCGGTGCCGGCGCCGCCGGTCAGACGGTCGTTGCCCAGGCCGCCGTGCTGCTCGCTGGAGAGCGACCCGGTGACCTGGACCGCATCGTCGCCCCCCTGGGCGAAGATGATGACGCGCTTGCCCGGGGCGCTGACGTCCCAGCGACCGAGGGGATCGAGCGGGTTGGAGACGAGGACGGAGTTGAGCGAGACCTTGACGTCGGTACGCACCACGGTATCGACGCGGATGTTGTTGATCTGGTCGGAACCGACGATGAGAAGGTTGCCATCGTCCAGGACGACGTAGTTGCTGCGGAGGACGATGAGGCCAACGCCGGCATCGTCGGGGTAGTGGACGAGGTTCTTTTCGAGGTTGGCGAGACCGGCAGCGGACATGCTCGCTCCGGTAAGTCCGTCGAAGCGAACGGCGGAGGCGTCGAGATTGCGCGGACCGGCGAGGGCCTGCTGTTCGAGGCGAATGTAGCTTTCCCCTGCGCCGCTGTAGCCCTGCAGGGACAGGTTGCCCAGCGACAGGCTGCTGATCAGGGCGGAGGGACCGGTGAGGACCAGGCCGTTGGTGCCGGTGGCGGCGGAGATCAGGTTGTTGGGGGCCACGGTCAGGGTAGCATTGGCGACGCGCACCCCGGTCAGGCTGTTGTCGAGGAAACTGGAGGCGGCGATGGTGGCCGAGGTCGGCAGGATGGCGCGGGTGGGGGGATCGAGATCGTCGCCGAGGTTGAGGCCAACGAGGCTGTTCTGCACCAGCACGCCCGCGCCGGTGGCGCCGATCTGCACGGCCTGAGTGCCGGGGTCGATCTGCACGCCGGTGCCGCCCGCGTTGGCGACGACCAGCTGACGCAGCTGGCTGCCGTCGGCGCTGTCGGTCAGGCGAACCTGGCGATAGATGGCGCCGGGCCCCTGCAGCAGGAGGTTGGCGGCGTCGAGGATCACCTCGCCCGCGGTGGCGGCGCCGGCCACGTCGAGGAAGGCAGCGCCGCTGGCCAGGGTCATCGTGGTACCGGGGGCGTTCAGCGTGGTGGCGCCGGTGTGGTTGTTGCTGGCGTGGAGGACGCTGACCGTGCCCGTGGGGACAGTCAGCACCAGGTTCTGATCGCCGGTCAGCTGCGAACGGAAGAGGAGGGAGCGCCCAGCCAGGCTGGTTTGCAGCGTCACGGCCGCGCCGGAGAGCGTGACGCTGTCGCTGGCGGCATCGCCGAAGGTGATGTTGCGGGCGGTGAGGAAGGTCAGCCCGTCGAGCGTCACGTTGCCGTTGAAGAAGTTGTCGGACGAGCCGTTCTGCACGGTCACGTCGGCCTGGAAGGTGACGCGGCCGGCCAGGGCATCCTGGTCGAGGCCGGAGTTGACCGTCAGGGTCGATTCAAAGGTGGTAGCGCCGGCGCCGATCAAGGTGAGGGCGTGGCCGGTGCCGTCGCCCAGCGGCATGGGGCTGCCGACCGGGGCGGCAAAGCGCGTGGAGCCCGACACGTCGAGCGTCAGGTCGCGGTCGCCGCTGACGGTGGCGAGGACCACGAGGTTCTTCCCGCCAGAGAGAGTGATCCGCACGTCGCTGTCGGCCAGGCGGAGCAGGTCGCTCGCACTACTGCCGAAGGTGACATCCTGGTTCGAGGTGAAGAGTAGACCACCCAGGGTAACCGACTCGGCGAAGTCGCTGGCAGTGTCGCCTGCCCCGCTGATGGTGACGTCGCCGCGGAAGATCACCTCGCCAGCGCCGGCCGTCTGGCGGATGCCGGAGCTGGTCTGCAGGGTGCTGTGGAAGGTGGTGGTGCCGGCGCCCTGGATGGTGAGCGCCGCTCCGGTGCCATCGCCGAGGTTGGAGGCCGCACCCTGGAAGCTGGCGGGGCCGGCCACGTTTAGCGTCAGGTCCTGCCCGCCACCCTGGAGCGGCCCCTGGACCGACCAGGCTGCGCCGGCGGTGGTGATGACCTCGACCGCGCCGCCGGAGAGGTTCAGCGCGCTGGAGAAGGTGGAGCCGACAGCCGAGCGGTAGGACAGGCCATCGAGGGTGACGCCGGCGCCGAAGCTGCTGGCGGTGTTGCCGGGGCCCACCTCGACATCCTGGCGGAAGACGACCGGGACGCCGGCGCTGGCCTGGATGCCCGAGGCGACGCGGACGGTGCCCTGGAACTCGACGGAGCCGGCCTGCAGCGTGAGGGCGGACCCGACGCCGGAGCCGACACTGGTGGTGCCGCCGACTGCAGCGGCGAAGGTGATGGTGCCGGCCGGGGCGTCGAGTGTGAGGTTTTGTGCGCCGTCGAGAGGGCCATTGAAGTGGACGTTGCCGTTGCTCGCGGTCACAGACGCGCTGGCGGTCAGCAGCACAGCGTGGTTGAAGGTGATGTCGCCGGCGCCAGTGTTGAGGACGGAGGTACCCAGGTAGGTGCCCGCGCCGGCCGGCGCGTTGGTGCCGGTGTGGAAGGTGATGCCGGTGTTCGCGGTGACTGTGCCTTCCAGCCGAATGGCGTCGGTGGTGGGGGTGAAGGTGGCCTGCAGATCCTTGCCGCGGAGGACAATGGCGCCATCGGAGTTGAGCGAGCCGGTATAGCCGTTGGTGGCATCGACCCAGATGCCGCCGGCGCGGGGGCCGATGTACGAGGTGCCGGCCGTCAAGAAGATGGAGGCACCGGAGCCGGTCGTGGTGGACATCGGAGCGCGGACGATGATGTCGCGCGGGGCAGAGAGGATGATGTCGGTGCTGGAGCTGAGCGGTACATCGATGATGAGATCGACGTTTGTCCCGGTGGCGCCGTTGAGGATGATGTCGCCGGCGCCGGGAGTGAGGAAGGCGTTGACTACCACGTCACCCGAGATGGAAGTCGTGCCGCCGGTGCCGGCCGAGGTGTCGATGGAGGCATCAACGACGATCTGGGCGGGGCAGCTGATGACGACAGAGCCACCGTTGGTGATCGCGGTGCCCGAGGTGATGCCGACGGTGCCCAGCACGGTGCCAACGGTGAGGGACTGCAGATTGGCGAAGTCGAGCGAGCCGACGAACTGGCAGGCGAGCACGTCCACGAGGTTACCCTGGGTCAGCGCGTAGACGCCGGTACCGCGCAGGCGGAGCGCAGTCGCACTGACGATCGACCCGGACGCCTGGGTGGCGCCGGCGGTGAAGAGGTCGAGCGTGGCGTTGCCGAGGGAGACATCCTCGCCGGCGCCGCTGCCGAGGGTGAGCAGGCCGCCCGTGGTTAGTGTCACCGCGTCGTCACTGGTGCTGATGCCAGCCGTGCCCACGACGGTGCCGATCGTCAGCGCGTCGACATCCTGGTAGGTGAGCGCGCCGTTAATCGAGGCGGCCAGGGTGCCGACGGTGTTGGGCTGGTTCAGGGTGAACAGGCCGGTGCCGCGCAGGCGAAGCTGGGCCGCGTTGACGATGGAGCCAGCCAGCTGGGTGAGCCCCGCGGCGTGGAGGTCAGCGGTGGCAGCCTGGAGGTCCTCGCCGGCGCCGCTGCCGAGGGTGAGCAGCCCGGCGGAGGTGATCGCGACGACACTGCTGGAATCGACCCCGGCGAGGCCATCCACGGTGCCCAAGGTGAGGGTGTCGGCATCGTGGAAGTCGATGGCGCCCGTGGCGCTGATCGCGACTGTGCCGACGTTGGTGCTGCTGGTGGTCACGGTCACCGCGCCGGTCTGGAGGGCCAGGCTGGCCACGATGACGCCGCCGGTCGTCGCCGTCACGCTGGCCGCGTTCAGACGCAGGACGGGGATCACCGGGCCGTCGGTCAAGTTGATGTCGGCGACGACGGAGAGGGCGCCAGTCGAGGCATCGCCGACGATGAGCCGGCCAGCGGTGATGGCGTCGAGTTCGGCATCGGTCAGCGACAGGGTGCCGCCCACCTCACCGCCCAGGGTGATGCCGCGTCCGCTGGTCAGCGGCACCAGGGTGACAGTCTGACTGCCGGCGCTCAGGGTGCCTTGCAGGTCGATGTCATCCGCGCGGAGGGAGAGTGCGCCGGCTGTCGCCAGGACATCCGGCGAGGCAGCCGTGTTCTGAACCGTCAGGCTGCCAGCCATTGCGGTCAGCGCCACCGACGATCCGCTAACTCCGTGAAGGCCATCGACGGTACCGATGGTGAGGCCGGTGGCATCGACGAACGTCACCGCGCCGCTGGTCTGGATCGCCAGAGTGGCCACGTCGGTGCTTCCTGCGGTGAAGCTGACCGCACCCGTCGCCGCGATCGCCAGGCCCTGGGCGGTGATGCCAGCCGCGCTGGCGGTCACCCCTGCCCCGCTGTTCAGGCGCAGCGTGGCGATGGTCGGGGCATCGGTCACATCAATGGCGGCGGTGACGGTGATGGCACCCGCGCTGGCGGAGCCAATCTCGAGCCGGGCGGTGCTGATGTGGTCGATTTCGATGTCGTCGAGTGACAGCGTACCGCTCACGTCGCTGCCCAGCGTGATGGCCTGGCCTGCAGTGAAGGGCCTCAGAGTGACTGATTGTCCACCGGCCAGGGTGGTGATACTACCCTGAAGTGCCATGGCGTCGGCGGTCAGGGTGATGGAGCCGGAGGTGGATTCCACGTCGTGGGTGGCAGCAGTGTCCTGCACGGTGAGGAGGCCACTGGGAACGGTCAGACTGACCGAGCTGCCGTGGAGGCCGGCGACGCCATCGACGGTGCCGACCGTCAGGCCGCTATCAGCACGGAAGGCGACCGCGCCGGCGGAGAGGATGGCCAGGGTGCCGACGGCGTTGGAGCTGACGTCGAGCGCAACGCCGCTGGGAGCAGTGATGGCCAGGGCGGTGGTGGCGAGTGCGCCGGAGGCATTGGCGCCGACGGTGCTGGCGGTCATCAGATGCAGAGAGGCGGTGTTCGCGGGGCTGATGGCGGCGCTGAGGGTGATGGCCCCGGCGGTGGCGCTGCCGATCTGCAGGACGCCCGCCTGGAAGCGGTCGAGTTCGGCATCGGTCAGGCCGAGGGTGCCAACGACGTCGCTACCGCCGAGGTCGATGAGTGTCCCGCTGGTGCGCGGCTGGACGAGGACGCGCTGGCCCGGGGCGGTCACGGTGCCGGCCACGGCGAGACTGTCGGCCTGCAGAGTGATGGAGGCGGCGGCGCTCAGGGCGCTGCCTGCGATCAGTGTCACCTGATTGGCCTGCACCTGGAGCGAGCCGCTGGCGGTGGTGAGCGAGCCGGTGGCGAGGACGGTCACGGTCGTCGCTTCCAGGTCGATGCTGCCAGAGCCGGTAGTAGCGATGGCAGCATCGATGGAGATGGCGTCAGCGTCCACCGTCACGGTGCGTCCCGCGGCGAAGGTAAAGGCGGCGTGGAAGCTCACGCTGTCGTCCGGCGCGGTGACGACGAGAGACGCCCCCAGGGCAGAGTCGAAGCCGTCGAGATCAAGGGCATCCACACCGCTGCCGTTGCCGGTCTGCAGGGTCAGTGTCGTGGTGGGGTTGGCGAACGTCACCGCCTCGCCGAGGGTCGAGTCGATGGTCATCTGGCCGTCCGCTGCACCCGAGTCGGTCAGGGTGATCGTCTCGGCCGCGCCCAGGAAGTCGAAGATGCGCCCAGCGGCGACGAGGTAGTCGAAGACCGGCTCGAGCCCGGTGTAGGAGACGACGCCCGTGAGTGCGCCGGCGAGGGTGACGCTGCCGCTGCTGGGCGAGAGGAACGTGTGAGTGACCGTGGCGGTGGTGCCGTGCGTGAGCGTGAGGGTGTCGCTGGCGCCGCTGCCGCCCTCGAAGGCAATGTTGCCCGCGGGGATGGCGTTACCCTGGAGGAAATCGACGGTCAGCGAGTCACTGCCATCCAGGCCATCGATGGTCAGCCCGCCGGTGATGCTGGCGTAGAGGGCGCTGTAGACGAGGTTGCCGTTGAGATGGACCTCGAGGTGAGCGCCGTTGCGGATGACAAGCCAGGTGTCGTCGCCGGGCGTGCCCTGGAGGGTGGGCGCAGCGGGAGCGACGACAGTGAGGACGACGTCGTTACCGTCGCCGCCCTGGTATGTGATCTGGAAGGTGGTGCTGGAGACGGTGAAGGTGGCGCCCTCGGCAAGACCGACGAAGGTGCCGGTGATGGGGCCGACAGCGTTGCGGGCCAGCACGGTGAACTGCTGGCCGACCGTGGGCGCGATGCCGAGCGCGAGCGTCAGGGTGGTGCCGGTGAGGTTGACGGCACCGTTGACCTGGAGTTGATCGTACTGCGTGCCGACGGTGAGGCCGTTGAGTTCGACCACCACCGAGCCAACCGAGGCGAGCGCGCCGACGGTGAGGATGCCGGGACTGCTTCCCGGGGCGATGGAGCCAGCGCCACTGACGGAGCCGCCCACAGTGCCGCTGCCGCCCAGGAAGGCGCCGCTGGCGATGGTGACGTTGCCGATGATGGAGCCATCGACGTGGAGTCGGCCGGTGGAGATGGTGGTGAGGCCGGTGTAGAGGTTGGTTCGACCGAGGGTCCAGGTGCCGTTGCCGGTCTTGGTCAGCCCGCCGGTGAGGCCAGCGTCGAGCACCTGGTTGAGAGTGCCCGAACCTGCGCCGGTGAGGGTGAGCAGGCCGCCGCCCGTGCCGGTGGAGGCACCGACGCCGGAGGCATCGGAGAGTTCGAGCGTGGTGCCGGGCTGGGTCACGTCGAGGGTGCCGCCGCCAGCCAGGATGGTAAAGGTGCGGTTGATGCCGCTGACGGAGGTGCCGGTATAGCGGAGCACGCCGCCGTTGAAGACGAGGAGGTCACTGGTGCCGGCGGTTGCGCCCAGGGGGCTGGGGCTGCCGGCCGGTGCCAGGGTGGGCACCGCGACGATGCCGGCCTCGAAGCGGGTGGCGCCGGTGTAGGTGCTGGAACCTGTCAGGCGCAGCAAGCCGGCGCCGAGTTTGTGGACGGCGAGGCCGGCCGCGCCGGAGACATCACTGATGACACTGCTGATGAGCAGGTCGTCTGAGGCAGCACCGTCGGCGACGTCGAGGGCCAGATGCGTGGTCGTCGGGCTGTCGTCGAGGGATACGGGAGCAGTGATGACGGAGCCGGAGGCGGCCGCTGTCACCTGGAAGACCGGGTTGGCGAAGCGTCCCGTGCGGAAGCCGGAGGTTCCGCTGAGCAGGCCAGGGGCCACGTCGAACTCCACCTGGTTGAGGTAGAGCAGATCACCACCCGGGGCCAGCGTCTGCAGTTCGCCGCCGTGAATGCGATAGATCGAGGAGGAACGGCTGATCCAGTCGCCCGCCAGGGTGAGCGTCGCGCCGGTCTGGACGGTGTAGACGACGCCGTCGATGCCGGGGAAGTAGCCCTCGTCGAGGCTGCGTGCGCCCTCGAGGCGGAGGGTGCCGCCGCTGACCGTGACGCCGCCCGTGGCGTTGCCCGCGCCAGCGAGAATCTGCGTCCCGGTGCCGAGCTTCACGAAGGCCAGGAGGCCCGCGCCATCGTTGAGATTGCCCTGGAAGGTACCGGCGCCATCGGCTGCGCCCACGGACAGGTTGTTGCTGCCGGAGGAGTTCTGCACCGAACCGGATCCAGTAAGGGCGTTGATAGTTTCGCCGTCGCCGTGCAGCTCGAGGAGTGTGCCGGCGGCCAGATCGACGCTGGAGGCGTTGGGGATCTGATCGCCCGTGGAGGCCAGACGCAGGATGGTGCCAGCGCCAGTGACGGCGACGTTCCCCACGAAGCTGTTGCTGGCCTGCAGGATGGTGCGGCCGCCCCCCGTGACGGTCAGCGTGCCCACGCTGCCAGTGATGGAGTTGGAGAAGACCTGGCCGTCGAGATCGAGGCTGAGGAAACTGGTCGAGCGGTGGAGGGTAACTGAGCCGGTGAAGGTGGTAGAGGTACCCCCGCCGGTGGTGTCGAGCGTGCCCACCGTGGCCGTGCCCGAGCCGAGGCTGGACACGACGATGGGGTTGGCATGGGTGCTGGCATCGCTGCGATGGACGAGGAAGGTGACAGGGCTGGCGCCGGTGGCAGCATCGCCGAGCGTGACGGTGCTGGCGGCGTTGAGTGAGCCAGTGGTGCCTGCGTCGCCCAGCTGCAGGGTGCCAGCGCGGACGGTGGTGGGACCAGTGTAGGTGCTGGCGCCGGTGAGGATGAGCGTGCCCGCGCCGCGCTTGATGAGGCCGCCCGTGCCGCTGAGGATGCCGGCGTAGGTGCTGTCTCCGTTGCCGCCGGTGGTGAGCGTGCCCGCGCCGAGGAGGACGTTGCCGTTCGTCCCACCGCCGCCGGACAGGAGGTGGATGGTGTTGTCGAAGCCGGCGAGGTCGAGCGTCGCCGGAGTGGTCGGATTCAGGACCACGCTGCTACTGGGCGAGAGTGTGTTGGTGCCGCCGGCGCGCAGGGTGCCGGCAACGATGATCGTGTCGCCGGCGTAGGTGCTGGCGGAGCCGTGCAGCTCGACGGCGCCGACGCCTTCCTTGCGGAGCTGGCCGGCACCGGTCAGGTTGCCCTGGACGATCAGCGTGTCGGAGCCGAAGGCCAGTAGAGTGCCTTGCTTGCCGGCGGGCAGGACGAGAGCGTGCCCGGGGCCGAGGGTGAAGGGGCCAGCCTGGGCGGGTTGCAGGCTGGCGGTGCCGGTCTGATCGGTGAAGCCGATCACGGGAGCGCCATTCAGGACGATGTCGTTGTCGGCATCACCCACCGCGCCATCGCTGCCGAAGCGAAGTCGGCCGCGCGTCACGGTCCAGGTGCCGACGAAGTCGTTGGCGGGGTTCAGAATGTCCCAGGCGACGGTGTCGGACGTGGCATGGGCGTAGGTGATGCTGCCCGCGCCGCGGATGCGGGCGGAGTACGAGGCGCCTGCGTTGGTGGGAGTGCTTCCCGCGGCGAAGGTGTTGGCCAGGAGCGTCAGGCTGCCACCGGTGCCGAGCTGCAGAGTAGGCGTGGTGTCGGCGGCGCTGGTGACGAAGATGCCGCGCACCACCTCGGTCTGTCCGGCGAGATCGAAGGTGGAGCCGGGGCCCTGCAGCACGTCGGAGCCGTCGGGGACGACGTCGCTGGCGGCCAGCTGCAGGGTGCCGCCACCGGCCAGGTAGGTGTAGCCGGTGTAGCTGTTGCTACCCGCCAGCGCCAGGGTGCCGGCATCGGTGAGTATCAGTGGGCCGGCGCCGCTGAGGGTGCTGGCGACGGTGAAGGTGGCGCCGGCCAGGGTGCGCAGGACGCGCTCGCCACCGCCGACCAGGATGATCGAGCGCGAAGCAGGCAGCGAGACGGAGCTGGTGGCGAAGAGACCGGCGCGGGCGGCGGTCGTTCCCAGGTGGATGGGGTTGGTGGCATCGCCGAAGGAAGCATCGCCGGCAAACGAGACGACGCCGGCGCTGACGGTGACCGTGCCGAGGAAGCTGCTGGCGAGGCTGGCCAGGCGGAGGCTGCCGGCCGGCGCCCCCTGGTCGGCGGTGCTGCCGTGCGACACCAGGGTGAGGTCCCCTGCCCCGCTGAGCGGCCCCTGGAGGATGGCGTTGAGGTTGGTCGCCAGGGCGGAGCTATCGAGTGTCGCGCCGCCAGAGCCCAGAGTGATGCCGCGTGTGGCGGCCAGGGTGATGTCAGCGCTGCCGGTGAACAGGAGGGTGCCGCCGTCGATGGTCAGTAGATCGGCGACGAGGGAGTCCGGCACCGCGCCAAGGTTGGCATCGTCGCTGATGCTGAGCGCACCGCCGAGAAGCTGGATCTTGCCGGTGAAGGCGGTATTGCTGCCGGACAGGCTCACCACGCCGGCGCCCTGCTTGATCAGTGTGCCGGTGCCGGCGAGGGTGCCAGCGATGCTGGTGCTGGAGGCGGTGCCGAAGGTCAGGCTGCTGGCGCCGGCCAGGGCGAGCGACTCGGCTGCGGAGACGGTCAGCGCCTGGACGGTTACGGATTGGGGTGCGTCGGGGCCACCGATGCGAAGGGTGCGGCTGGCGCCGGTCAGCGTCACGTTCTCGGGGTAGGTGCCGGCGTTGACGACGACGGTGCCGTTGAGCGCGACGGCGGCAAGGGCGTCGGCCAGCGTAGCGAAGGCGGTGAGTCCGACGAGTGCCGGCTGGGCGCCGGTGGTGCCAAGGTCGGCGTCGGCGATCAGCTGGCCGAAGCCGCCGGTGAAACTGGAGCGGACGTAGACGGTGCTGGGGGCATCGGCGTTGTAGAGGACGAGGTCGTTGCCGTCGCCACCGAGATAGGAGGCGATGAAGGTGCGAGCCGCGCCGCCGAGGCCGAGGGTGACGAGGCCGCCCTCGGGGAGGTTGCTGAACGGGACGATGGGGTTGGTGGTGTCGTTGACGATGAGCGTGAGGAACGTGGGTAGCACGGGTGCGGTGCCGCCGCCGACACTGGTGAAGCTGACCGTCGCAGCGCTCAGGTTGATGGTGTTGGTGGCGCCCTGGACCACGAGGCGGTCGTAGTCGGTGCCGGCGAGCAGGTAGGGGGCGGCAATCTCGAAGGTGGTGCTGGCGGCGAAGTTGCCGGTGACGGTCAGGACACCGATGCCGTTGCCGGGCAGGACGGCGCCGGCGCCGGTGCTGGCCACATCGCCAGTGATCGATCCGGACCCAGCCAGGATGCCGGCATGGCTGACGGGGCTGGTGATCGAGCCGGAGACGACCAGGGTGGCACCCGCGTGGATGGTCGTCGTTCCGGTGTAGTTATTTGCGCTGGTGAGTTCGAGCGTGGTGGTTCCACTGACAGTGAGTTGCCCGTTGCCCGAGATGGTGCCGGCGAAGGTGGTGAAGTCGCTGCCATCGATGGTGAGAAGCGCGCCACCCAGGGTCACCTGGCCGCCGGTGGCGCCGCCGCCCGCCAGTGAGGGAATGGTGTTATTGAATCCGTCGAGGTCGAGCGTCGCGCCGGCGACATTGGCCAGTGACACTGCACTGTCAGTGGAGAAGGTGTTAGACGCTCCGGCGCGAAGAAGGCCTGCCTGGATGCTCGTCGCGCCAGTGTAGGTGTTGGCGCCAGAGAGCACCAGCGTGCCGGAGGTGGCCTTGGTCAGCGCCACGGTGTTCTGGATCGTTCCGGCGAAGCTGCCAGCGTCCACGGTCAGGGTGGCGGGGCCGGCGCTGGTGGTAATGATGCCGCTGCCGGCCAGCAGGGTGATGCCCTCGGCGAAGCCGGCCAGGTCGAGTGTGGCATCGACGGTGACGGTGCCGGCGGGCAGGACGTCACTGGCGCCCAGGGCCAGGGTGCCAGCGCTGATAGTGGAGCCACCGTCGTAGGTGCCGGGCGCGCTGATGCGGAGGGTGCCCGCGCCGACCTTGCTCAGGGTGAAGCTGCCAGCGCCGTCGGTGACGCCGGTAGTCTGCACCGTGAGCGTGCCGCCGCTGACGCCGATGGCGCTACTGGCCAGGAGCGTGACGCCGCCGGTGAGGAAGTTGTTCTGCCCGAGGTTGACCAGGGCGCCGATACCGCTGACGCCGATGCCGTTGAGACGAATCGGCTCGGCCACGGTGATGCTGGCGGTGGGATCGAGGGCCAGGGCGGCGCCGCTGGCGACGACGGTGGGGCTAGCGGTGGTGCCCAGCGCGGTGGCCGAAGAGATGGTCAGCACGCCGGCGTTGATGCTGGTCTGTCCAAGGTAGGTGTTGTTGCCGGAGAGCGTCAGCGTGCCGGGGCCGACCTTGACCAGCGCGGCGGCGCCGGTGCCGGTGATGGTGCCGGCGATGCTGCCCGTGGTCGCAGCGGTGGTGGCGTTCACGGTCAGCACGCCGCTGGCGCCCAGGGTTGTCGTGTTCGAGACGGTCAGCGACGAGGCACCGGCGTGGGCGATGTCGATGGTGCCAGCCGAGGCGACCTGCAAGGAATGCAGGGAGAAGGCCGTGCCTGTCAGGCTGATGGAGCCGCCGTTGAAGGCGCGGAGCAGACCAGAGAAGGTGGTGGTGCCGGTGCCGCTGGCCTGGGTGATGCCACCGGAGCCCACGCTGATCGCAGTGCCGCTGACGTTGTTGGCGCTGGTGACCAGGACGCCGAGTGGGCGGGTGGAGGCGCCGACGTTGCCCAGCTGGATATTGCCCGCGCCGGCAGTCAGGGTCAGTGTGTGGGTGTCGAGGGTAGCGGAATTGATGGGACGGTTAACCTGGATGGAACCGCCGGCGGAGTCCAGCGTGACGTTGGCGGTCAGGGTCAGGCTGGCGGCCTGGGTGGTGAAGGTGATGCCCCCCCCGGTGCTGGTGAGGTTCGCCCCCAGGTTGAGCGTCGTGCCGCTGCTGACGGTGATGGGGCCGTTGGCGGTGGTCAGGCCGGCGGTGGCGGGGAAGAGCGTGCCGGCGGAGACGGTGCCAATGCTGCGGGTCGAGGCATCGAACTGCACGAGGATGGCTCCGCCTGAGACTGTATTGGCGGCGGCGAAGGTGCCGATGGCGTTGGAGGAGGTGGAGAGGTCGATAGCCCCCGTACCCGTGTTGCGCACGCCGAGGCTGCCAGCGGTGACGGCGGCGGTCTGCGTCAGGCCACCGGTGGTGAGCAGGAGCAGCGCGCCGGAGACGTTGCCGCCCGCGTGAATCAGACCGCCGGCGGTGTCGCGCAGCTCGGCGCTGGCGGCGGTGAGAAGGACCGAGGTGAAGTCGGTGCCGGGTTCATCGAGGAGGATGGACTGCCCCGAGGCGGACAGGGTGGCGAGGCCGGCCACGGTGACGGCACCAGCGTCGGTCAGCGTGCCGCCAGCAGTGACGGCCAGGGTGCCGCTGATGGTGGAGGCGCCCAGGATCAGGGCGTTCTGGTCAGTCAGTGACACCGCATTGGCACTGACAATGGAGACCGCGCCGCCGAAGTCGTTGCCGGGGTTGTTCAGGGTGATGTTGTTGGCGCTGCCGACGGTCAGACTGGTGGTGCCGGTGACGGTCAGCGGGCCAGACTGCGTCAGGGCGCCGGTGGCGGTGACGATGAGGTTACCGCTGGCGCTGGAGGCGGCGAAGGAGAGGCCGGCGGCGGTGTCGTTGAGCGTCACATGATTGCCGGTGAAGGCGATCTGGGCGAAGTCGTTGGCGTTGTCGAGGACGATATCGCTGGCGCCGGCCGACAGGGTGAGCAGCCCAGAGACGGCAAGGGTGCCTGTGCTACCGTCGCTGATGCCGGCGGGGCTGGCCAGGGTAACCTGGGCGGCGGAGCTGGCGCCGGCCAACACCATGGCGTTGTCCTCGGCGATGGAGACGGTGCCTGAGGCCGTGAAGGTGAGCGTGCCGAACTGGAAGTTGTCGCTGGCGGCGTTTCCGAGGTTGATGGAGGTGCCGCCAGTGAGGCTGGCGTTGCCGGCAACCGTGACGTCAGCGGCGGCGGTGTTGGTGAGGGTGCCCGCGGCGATGGTCAGGCTGGCAACGCTGATCGCGCCTTGCAGGCTGACGCTGGCCAGGGGGTTGGCGAGAGTGCCGAGGTTCAGAGCGGCGCCGCTGGGCAGGTCGCTGATCGACGAGACGGTCAGCGTATCGGTAGCGTTGCCGCGGCGCAGGCTGAGCGAACCCGTCGGCGCGGTGAAGGTGGTGGTCTCGAAGGTGGTTGGGGCATCGGTGCTGCGCAGGCGCAGCTGACCGTTAGACAGGGTGCCGTCGTCTTCCAGGGTGGCGCTGCTGCCGGTGGCGGGGAGATTGAAGATCAGATCGGTGACGCTGCCAACCTGGAGGAGGACGGGTTCGAGGCCGGTGTAACTGACGAGCGGGCCGCTGCTGAAGTTGATGTTGCCGCTGCTGGCGTCGGTGTAGGTGCTGGTGATGGTGGCGAAGCTGCCGCCGCTGACGAGGAGCTGATCGCCGGGGCCGGAGGTAGGGTCGTCGCCCTGGAAGGAGACGGGTTGCGTGAACAGGCCGGCGGAGAAATCGACGGTGAGGCTGTCCGCGCCGGCGCCGCCAAGGAAGGCGAAGGCGGTGGGAGCGACGAGGACGATCCAGGGGCCGCCGTTGAGCTGATACTGCAGGTCGGCGGTGCCGGAGCGTTTGACGACGACGCTGTCGGCCGCGCCGGTCCCGGTGAGGGTGAAGCCGGCCAGGTTGGTGACCTGGACGTTCTCGATCTCCTGATGCTGGACAGTGAGACCGCCCGCGACGGCGAGGCTGGAGGCGGTGGCGGTCACGGCAAGGGAGCCGGCGTCGTAGGTGAGGCTGTCGTTGCTGGCGGTGTTGCCATCGAGGGTGTAGGTGGGGCCACTGGCGGCGGCGGGTACCTGGAAGAGGTCGTCGCCGCTGCCTGCGCTGATGGTCACGTTCGTCACACTGGTCAGGCTGATGGTACCGGTCGGCTGGTCGGTGGCGCGGCTGACGGTGGCGCCGTTGAGGGTGTAGGTGCCGGCGGTCGAGGCGGTGCTGGCGAGGTTCACCGTGGCGTAGCTGGTGAGGGTGGCGCCGGCGAAGGTGAGGTCGGTGAGCGTCAGCGTGCCGGTGCCAGTGGCAGCGATGGAGCCGGTGAGGCTGGTGCCGCCACCGGCTGCGCCTTGCAGGGTGAGGCTGTTCTGCGCGATGGAGACGGCCTCGGCGTAGGTGCCGGCGGCGATGCTGACGGTGGCGCCCGAGGCGGCCAGGTCGATGCCGTCCTGCACCTGACCGGGGGCAGCGACGTTCACCGTGGAAGCGGAGCCGGAGAGGGAAGCAGCCGAGATGTTTTGAGACAGAGAGACGGTTTCGATGTTGAGCAGGGTCAGACTGCCGGTGGTGACGATGGCGGCGGTATCGACCTGAAGGGAGTCGGCAACGCCCTGGCCGTCGAGGGTGAGGGCAGCCGACCAGCCGGCGGGTAGGCTGTCGAGTTCGATGCTGTCGGCGCTGCCGGTGCGAATGGTCAGCGAGGCGACACCGGCGGGACCAGCGTGACCGTCCCGGCCGCGCCGGTGCGGGTGACCTGCAGGTCGGCGCCCAGCGGCCTTGAGGGTGACGAGGCGGCGGCGGTGACGTACTGCAGCGCTTGAGCAGCGCCGGGTTGATGGCGATCGGTGATTCGAGCCCGGTGTAGCTGAGCGCCTGGCCGTCGAGGACAGCGCTACCGGCGCTGGTGCTGGCGTGGGTGAGCGTGGCGCTGGCGAGCAGCGAGCCGGTGAAGGCGAGCGAGTCGGTGCCGCCCGCGCCGCCGTGGTATGTGACGCCGCCGGCCAGGGGATCGCCGCCGCCGTGGTGGATCGTCAGTGAGTCGTTGCCCTCGGCGGCGTCAATCGTCATGGTGCCGGTGAAGGTGGCCGGGGTGCTGATCGAGCGGCGATCGGCGGAGAGAGTCCAGCCTGCGGGGGCAGAGGCGAAGCGCTCGTTGGCGTCGGAGAGGATGATGGAATCGACGAGGCCCACCAGGCCGCGTTCGAGCTTCAACACGTTGTGCTTGCCGCCTGGT
This sequence comes from Gemmataceae bacterium, assembly GCA_046350255.1. Taxonomy (GTDB): domain Bacteria; phylum Planctomycetota; class Planctomycetia; order Gemmatales; family Gemmataceae; genus CALDUY01. The sequence continues at coordinate 13,735 of JAXMAV010000028.1, read as the reverse complement.
TCGACGTCGGTGACGGTCAGGTTGCCGGAGCCATCGACAGTGGCAGTGAGGGTGGCGGGCACCAGATCTGTGAGGATCACCTGGGTGGCGGTGTAGTCGATGCGCAGCGTGCGGCCGCGATAGGTGAAGGTGGTGCCATCGGGCAGGCCGTTGAAGGTGCCGAGGCGAGAGGTAGCCTGGACGATGACGAAGGAGTCGTCGGCAACCGAGGTGTAGCTGCCGCTGAGGATGAGATCGACACCGGTGAGATCGACCGTGCCAGCGACGCGGAGCTGGGTGTACTGAGTGTCGAGCGTGGTGCCGTTGATCTGGATGGCGAGGTCGGCGCCACTGGTGAACGAGGTGGTGCCGGTGGTCAGGTCGATGCCGGCCAGGGTGGGCTGAACGGAGGCAGTGCTACCGGGGCTGAGGAAGAGGGTTCCGCCAGCGGTATTGAGCTGCCCGCCACTGATGACGAGGTCGGCTCCCGAGCGCAACTCGACGGCGGTGGAGGCGGGGCGAGTGATGGCGGCCGACACAGTGACAGCGCCGGCGGTGGCGCTACCGATGACGAGAGTGCCAGCGGTGACGCGATCGAGTTCGGCGTCGGTCAGGCCCAGGTCAGTGCCGTCGGCGCCGCCCAGATTGATGGGGCGCGCGGCCGTTCGCCCGCGCAGGGTGACGCTGCCGGTGCCGGCACTGATGGTGCCGACCGTAGTGACGTCGAGGCGGTCGGCTTCGATGAGGACGGACGACGTCGAGGATACGGTGCCGGCCGAGTCGCCGTTGTTGCCGGGGTTCTTGCCCACCGACACGCCAAAGGAGTTGGCCAGGCCGGATGAGGTGGTGCCCTGGATGACGACCGCGCCGGAGCCGCCGCCGATGGTGCTGGTGTTGAAGACGGCCACGCCGTGATCGGGCCCGAGGTTGCTCTGCGTGCTGGTGCCGATAACGGTGACGGGGCCGCCCGAGGACTCGATGACGCTGGTGTCGAGCAGAACGCCGATGTTGGCGTTGTTTCCGCCGGTGGCGCGGCTGGTGCCAGTGACCTCGACAGCACCTGAGGAGTTGCCGCCGATGCGGGCGTTGATGAAGACGCGGACGCCGATGGAGCCACCGTTGGCACCAATGCCCCCGGAAGTGCTAAGGCCGCCCAGACCGACGACGGTGGTGGAGGCGGAGCCGCCAGCGCTGATGACGCTGCCGTCGGCCACCTGGACACCGAAGCTGGGCCCGCCGCCCCCCCCGGTGCCGCTGACGTTCACAGGCCCGCCCGCCGAGGCGATCGCCGAACCGAGCGTGACGTTGACGCCGTGATTCTCTCCTCCCTGGGCACTGCCGCCGGTGCCGCTCACGGTGATGCTGCCAGTGCCGCCCGCGGTGATACCGGCGGACTGGTGGACGAGGACGCCGTATTGCTGGGCGGTGGAGTTGCCACCCAGGACGCCGAGGCTGGTGCCGGTAACGGCAACGTTGCCGCCATCGGAGGTGATGCGCGAGTTGGAGCCAATGACGACGACGCCGTGGGTACCAGTGCCACCCGAGCCGCTGTTGCCCACGACGGTGGCCTGGGTGGTGATGCCGCCGGCGCGAATGACGCCGGCATTCTGCACGCGGACGCCAGCGCCGGGGCCGAAGCCGCGTCCCTGGACAGTGACCGATCCGCCAGTGCTGCGTACCAGGCCGCCGTCGATAAGTACGCCGTCGACGTCAGCGCCGGAGACAGGACTGCCCTGGTCGGCGTCGAGGGTCAGGAGGCCGAAGTCGGAGATCACCTGCACGCCGGAGTTGACGAGGATGTTGCGTGCGCCAGCGCCACTGTTGCCGGACACGGTGAGGGTGCCCGCGCCCGTGGCGCTGACGTTGGCCGAGAGTGTCACCGTGCGGCCGGCGTTGAGGGCGACGTTGCCGGTGGAGCTGCTGACAGGATTGCTGGCGGTGACCGTCAGGTCGCTATTGGTGCCGATGGTGGTCAGGGTGATGTCGCCGGAGGCGGAGACGCCGGACTGACCGTTGACGGTGGCGACGCTGAAGCCGTCGGGATCGCCGGTGAAGGTGATCGACCCGGAGGCAGACAGGATGGAGACATTCGTGACGTTGGTACCGGTGCCGGTGCTGGTCAGGCTGACATTGCCGCCGGCGGTGATAGCCAGGTTCGTCTCGCTGATGCCAGCCAGGCCCGAAGCGATGACGGTGGAGCCGGTGCGCAGGTGCAGCGTCGTGGTGCCGGTGGGGGTGATGGACGAGGAGACCGCGATCGCGCCGCTGGCGGTGGCATCGTTGCGACCGATGACGAGGGTGCCGGCGGTGATGGTGTTGATCTCGGTGGCGGTCAGGCCCAGGGTCAGCGGGATGCCGATAAGGACGTCAGCCCCGCCCAGGTTGATCAGCGTGCCGGCGCTGCGCGTGCGGACGGTGGTGGTGCCCGAGCCCGAGTTGATCAGGCCGCTGGCGATGGTCAGGCTATCGGTGGTGACAGTGATCGGAGCGTTGCTGCCAGAGGTGATGCCGCCGGTGTTCTCGAGGCGCACACCTTCCGAGGTGCTGGTGCCAGTGCCGGTGACGCTGACGGCACCACCGCCGGAGGTGATGCGGGAAGAGAGATCGAAGACCCACACGCCGTAGTGGAAGTTTCCGATGCCCGCGCCGCCGGTGCCGGTGACGGAGACGGTACCGCCGGTGCCGGAGGTGATGACGGCATTGGAATCAACATCTACGCCGATCTGGTAGTCGCCGCTGCCGCCTCCGCCGGTGCCCTGGACGATTACATTGCCACCTGTGCCGGAACTAATCTGGGTGGTGGCATTTACCCGCACGCCGAAGGCTGAGCCCAACGAGTTCGCTCCCCCGGTGCCAGTAACCGAGACAGTGCCCGCACCGCCGGAGCGGATCTGCGCGCCGGTGAAGAGAACGACGCCCTCGTGGCCGGTGCCGGTGCCAGAACCGCCGGTGCCGGAGACGGTCACGGTGCCGGTGCCACCCGAGGTAACCAGGGCGTTACTCTCGAGACGAACGCCGACGTTGTTGTTGCTGGGTCCGCTGCCGCCGGTGCCGGAGATGTTGACGTTGCCGTTGGCGGCGGTGGTGATGGTACTGCCGTTGATGACCACGCCGGAGTAGTTGGCGGCGATGGCTCCCTGGGCGGTGAGGGTGACGCCGCCGCTGCCGCCTGTCAGGGTGACGGCCCCGACGGAGATGGTGCGCGGGGCGACGACGCTGAGGGCGGCGGTGCCGCCACTGGTGTTGATGCCGAAGCCGAACGAGACGGTTTCCACGCCGGTGACGTCGAGACCACCGGTCAGGGCCAGGATGGAGCCTGAGCCGAAGTTCAGCGTCTGCCCGGTGCCGGCAACGCTGTCGAGCACGACAATGCGGTTGAAGTCGGCCGTGAAGAAGGCCTGCGAGGGCTTCGATGTACTGTTGATGCCAGCGGAGCCGGTGAGGGTGAGGCTGGTACCCCCATTGGCTACCGTCACCGTTTCGCTGGGATCGTTGAAGGTGATGGTCAGGGTGTTATCGACAATGCTAGCGTTCGCGGGGGCCAGGCGATCTTCGAGGCGTTCCAGGGGCAAGCCCGAGTGTCGTCCGCGGCGGGAAGGTTTGGCGACGGGCGAGCTCTTTCGCTGGGGTTTCCACAGCCAGTGGAACGGACGCATGGACATCTCCCGAACAGGTGAATCCGCCTGGAGCGGAGAGGAGGAAGGAACCCGAATGCGCGGCAGTCGAGCTACCTGCGCAGGGGAGTATTTCAACAAAGACAGAGGTGCCCAGGTCGCGGAATATGCGCGCAACTTCGTCGGGGCACTCCCGGCGCGGTCTTACTCGCGCCCGCACTGCGAACAGTGGCCGAGGAAAGAGGCGGCTACGCAAACAAAGAGGATGTTTTCGAGCGGAATGGGGCTCGTTGAATTCCTGTCGCCGCGCTGAGACGCGGAGGTGAGAATGGGCGTTCTCCTTCAGGTCGAGGCGTGAAACGGCAATGCCGTGCTGGTGGGGGCAGTGTAGGACACAATCGTGGCGACGACAAGCAAAAACAGGAGAAGATGCGCTGATTGATCGGGCTGCAGCGATGCGGCGAGCGGCCGCGGGGCGGGTTGGGAGCATTGCGCGAAATGTAGTCGGAGAAGGCGAGAGTAATCCCGAGGTTGAGCCGCGAACAGGTGCAACCGAGGGGGCCAGCCTGTCGAAGGTAGCTCTATTCCTAATTCGCACCCTGAGCAGAGCACGGCATGTCGGTCCTGGTTACACTCACCCTGCTTCTGGCTGGCCCTGGCCCCTGTGAGCCACTTGGCACCCTGTGGAACCGTCAGGAACCCTGGGTCTGTGGGGGTGGTACTCCGTATCACCCCCAGGAGGGTGACCTGGTGTTTTTCACCAGCACCTCCCCCCTCTTCGGCATCGTCTTCGGGGTGGGCCGAACCAGTCATCCCTACCACGTGGGGATGGTGGTCCGCGACCGGAGCGGACAGCTGGTCATCTTCGAGGCGGGAGGCACCCAGGAGTACCTGGTCGTGCTGAAACCGATCGTCGAGCGGATGACCGACTACGTGACGAAGCGGTCGTATCGGAGAATCTGGGTGCGACGCATCCGCGAGCCGCTGACACCGGAACAATCGCTGTGCCTGACACAGTTTGCCCATGCCCAGGAGGGCAAGTCGTTCGCCTGCTGTTTCCGGATGGCGGCGCATGCGCTGCCGGGGCGTCCGTTGATTCCGACGCACCCGAATCAACATGGGTGGTTCTGCGCCGAGCTGGTGTCAGAGACGATGCGGGTGATGGGCCTCTGCTCGGCGGGGCACATGGTGCCGCACAAGACCACGCCGCGCGATCTGTTCTACGACCGGCGCGACATCAGCTGTGGCTGGCACGCCCCGGAGACGTGGAGCGCCGACGAGCTACCGCCCCGGGCTGGTCCGTTGTGCGCGCCCCGCTAGAGAGCACGAGCCGGGAGAAGTGAATCCCCCGGCTCGTGCGGTTGGTTACAGGTTAGGCCCGGGATCAGTGCCCGTGGCCATGGCCGTGGTCATGCCCGCCCTGGAAGACCTTGTGTTTCGGGTTACCCCCCGAGACGATGTAGGCCACCAGGTCGTGGATCTCTTCGCGGGTCAGCTTGTCGACCAGTCCCTTGGGCATGAGACTGTTGGGCGATTTGTTCCGGGCATCGACGGTCGCCTTCTTGATGATCACGGGTTTGGCGCCGGCGACCAGCGGGTTCTCGATGAGCTTCACCTCGTTGGCGTTCTCCTCAAGGATCATGCCGGTCAGCGACTTGCCCGTGGAAAGCTCGAACGTCCAGGTCCGGTACTTGTCGTCGATCTTCAGCGACGGGTCGATGATGTGCTGGAGCACGTCCTTCGCCGTCCACTTGGGATCGAGCTTGGTCAGGTCCGGGCCGTACTCCTGGCCCTGCCCCGCGAACTTGTGGCAGGAGACGCAGGTGGCCACGGTGAACATCGTGCGGCCGTTGCTGTGGTTGCGCCCCTGAAGCGGCTCGAGGCCGGAGATCAGCTCCTCGAGCTTCCACTCCTTGCGGGGGCGGTTGAACTTGAGCAGCGGGTCGGCGATGGGGAGAGGGTTCTTCTGGAGGTACTCCTCGGGGGCGGCCTGGTAGGCCTCCAGATCGGCCACCACGTAGAGCGCCCCGTGCATGCGGCGCCAGTGGCCCGGGTAGGTGCAGACGTAGGGGTAGACGCCAGGCTGCTTCGGGGCCGTCCAGGACAGGCGTTCGGACTGACGCGGCTGGACGAGCGTGCTCTTCAGCATGATCTTGGGCGACACGGGCACGTAGCCACGGGCGATGGCGCCGGGCTGCGTGGCGGTCTTCTCGGCCAGGTCGCCGATCTCCTCGAGGGAACCCGGCTGGATGATGACGAAGTTGTGCGGCATGGTGTCGGTGTTCTCGAAGAAGATCTCGAACGGCTTACCAGCCTGCACGACCAGACGCTCCTTGTCGTAGATCATCTGCTCGATGACCGTCCCCAGACGCAGGACACGGACGCCCAGCTCGCCCAGCTCCTTGCGGACCTGGCGCGCCTCGGCCAGAGGCATGAGGCCAGCCAGGTTGTCGGCCAGCTGCATGGCATCGGTGACGGCCAGCTGGGTCCGCTCGACGACGGGTACCTTGCGAACGTAGGCGAGCAGATCCTTCAGCACCGATTCGGCCTGGTCCTTCGGCCAGTCGCGGTTGGTGAAGCGAAGCAGCGCGCGGATGGCGTAGGTGCGCTCGGCGTCGTCCTTGACCCATTTGCCCAGGGCGGCAATGGCCTCGGCCTCGCGGCCACGCATCGTCGGCAGCGCCTGCATGGCGGCGCGACGGATGACGCGCACCGGCGACTCGGTGCTGAGGGTGAAGCTCGCCTTCGGGTCGGGCACGGGGTTCTTGACCTTCTGGAACACCGTCTTGCGCGAACCGTCGAGCACCTTGACGGAGTAGTTGCGGAGACGGGTGCCCAGCTGCCCATCAGCGCGGTTCCAGACGACGATGGACGAGATGGGCACCTCGGTACCCAGGTCGACCTCCCACCAGGGGTTGTCGGTCCCCTCGCTGGTGTGCGTCTGGCCGTTGTCGGCGAAGGTGCTGCTGGTGTTGCCGTCGATGGCCCGCGAGGCGACGCCGCCGTGGCTGGTGCTGCTCTGCGAGGCCTTGCCCTTGCGAGCGACGTTGACGCCCTCGGAGAAGACCTCGACCTCGGCCAGGGTCAGCGTGCGTTGCTTGCCAGGTAGCTCGATGCGAACGTAGCGTCCCTTGACGGAACGATCGTTGGCGGCGCTGGAGGGGAGCTCCTTCGGCAGGCCGTCGAGCAGGGCGGCGACCTTCGGGTACAGTTCGTTCCGCTGGGCGGCGTCGCGGAGAATAGGAATGGCGTGCAGGAGGTCGTCGAGCGAGCCGACCGAGCGAACGCCGAGGGCCCAGATCTTCTCGGGGGAACCGTCGGCGGCGCTGAGGGCGGCATAGCCCAGCTCGCGCATCAGGCGTTGTTTGGCGCCGGTGGCGAGCTTTTCGAGGTCGGCGCGGGCGGCCACCAGCTCGGCCTGGGGTCGGCTGGTCAGCAGGCGGACGAGGTCGAAGGCGACGCTGTCGTCACCCTCGCCGCGCGACTTGCCGTCCTGGTCGCGGATGGCTTCGAGCAGCACGCGCAGCTCGTCCTTCTTCTCGCGCTTGGCCAGGGCGGTCAGGGCCTCGCGGCGGAACTCGTCGCGGATGCCCTTGCGGAAGAGCAGCTCGAGGTAGACGCCCGCGGTGCGGTCCATCTTCAGCAGGTCCTCGGTGCTGACCGTGCGGAGGAAGTAGCTGGCGCCGGCAGGCGTGGTGAAGTTGATCTTCCGACCGTCAGCGATGGCCTTCTTGACGTGCGGCTGGAGGGCCTTCATCGTCTCCTCGCGGACGAAGTCGAAGTAGCGATCCATCGGCTTCTCGCTGGCGACCAGCACGACCTCGATGGCCTCCGGCTCGGTGAAGAAGCTGGCGGCGCGGACGGCTTCGAGGCGGACGCGCGGATCCTCGTCGGCGGCCTGCTTGCGCAGCAGATCGAGGGCGTTGGGCAGGCGGTCGCGCCACGAGGCCACGATGCGCGTGGCGGCGGCTCGCGCCTTGGGTTCCGAGGAAGACAGCACGCGTTCGAGCAGCTTGCCATCCACGACGTTCATCAACTGGTGGGCCCACAGGGCTTCCAGTTCGGCGCGGGCCGACTCGGCGGCGCTGCGGCCGGAGGCGTCCAGCCAGCTTTTCAGCGCGGCGCTCACCTTGGCCGGCTCGTGCTTGGTCAGCTCGATGCGGGTGCGGTAGCGAACGCGATCCTCGGGCTCATCCAGCAGCTTGACGAGCTTCTCGACCGGCTCGCCGTGGATGGGCACGGGTTTCAGCAGCGGGCGAGACGGATAGCTGAGGCGGTAGATGCGGCCATGCTCGCGGTCGCGGCTGGGATCGCGCAGATTGTGCTGCATGTGGCCGATGATGGGGTTGTGCCAGTCGAGGAAGTAGAGGGCACCATCAGGCCCGATGCGCAGGTCGGAGGGGCGGAAGTTGGGGTCGGTGGAGGACAGGAGCGGGTCCTGCTCGCGGCCGACGAAGCTGGCGCCATCGTCCTCGATCTTGTAGCGAAGGATGCCGAGGAAGCCGATGACGTTGGCGACCAGGACGTGGTTCTGCATCTCCTGGGGGAAGTGCCGGCTGGAGAGCACCTCCATGCCCGGACACGGGCGTGTCTTCGGCTGCCAGACCTGGGGAGGCCGACCGTGCTTCTGCGGGAAGGGCAGATAGCCCGAGAAGAGGGCGGCATCGTAGGGGTTGGAGCCGGTGCCATCGATGACGATGTCGCGGCCCCAGCGGTCGAAGATGTGCCCGTGGGGGTTGGCGAAGCCGAAGCTGACGTAGACGTCGAACTTCTGGCTACGCGGCTGGTAGCGGAAGACGCCCGCGTTGGCGCAGCGCTGGGATGGGCCCCAGGCGGTTTCCACCTGCGTGTGGTGGAAGGTGCCTTCCTGGAAGTAGATCGCCCCGCCTGGATCCATGACGAAGCTGTTGGAGGCGTGGTGGGTGTCGGCCGAGTCGAGGCCATGCAGGATGCGCTTGCGGACGTCAGCCTTGCCGTCGCCGTCGGTGTCTTCCAGGTACCACAGGTCGGGACACTGCGCGACGATGACGCCCTTGCCGTAGAACTCGAAGCCGGTGGGGCAGTGCAGGCCATCGGCGAAGACGGTGCACTTGTCCGCCTTGCCGTCGCCGTCGGTGTCTTCGAGCACGAGGAGCTTGTCGTTCATCGGCTCCTTGGGCTTCCAGTGGGGATAGGTGGGCCAGGTGGCGACCCAGAGTCGGCCACGGGTGTCCCAGCTCATCTGCACGGGGTTGACCATGATGCCGGGGAACTGCTTCTCGGAGGCGAAGAGGTTGACCTTCATGCCGGGGGCGACCTTCATGAGGTCGATGGCCTTCTCGGGGTCGAGAAACACATGCTTGCCACCAGGAAGCGGACCCGGCTTGTTGGTCTCGACGGGGATGAACGGCGGGGTGTTGGAGTCATCCACCTTCAGATCGCTGCCCCGAGCGGCAGCCCAGACGCGGCGGTCGCGATTGGCGGTCATGACGTCGAGGACTTCCATCTCGCGCTGGGCGACCTCGCGGTTGGTCTGGCCGCGGAGGAACTTCAGATCGGCGCGGCCGCCGTAGACGGAGTAGCCGTCGGTGGTGCGGTAGCGTTGGAACCAGTGGAAGTTCTTGTCCTGCACGGCGGCGCGAATCTTTTCGAGACGCTCTGCGGGGAGAGCCTCGTCGGACTTGCCGAAGAGGGCGACATCGATGATCTTCGCCAGCTCGCGGTTGCCGGTCTCGTTGAGGTGCACACCGTTGATGGTGTAGGGGCCCTTGCCGGCGGCGTAGAGCGCGCGTGTGGGGCGGAAGAGATCGACGAACGGCACCTTGCGCTTGGCGGCGACCTCGGCCATGGCAGCGGTGTACAGCTCGAGGCGACGGTTGTTGGCCTGGCCATCGGGCAGGTTGGGATCGTCGAGCTTCTCGTGCGCGATGGGGGAGAAGATCACCAGACGCGGGGCGGACTTACCGTTGAAGCGGCCGGCCAGGGTCTTGGTGATGAAGTCGTCGAGGTCGGCCTTGAACTTCGGCAGGCCGTCCTTGTCGGCGTACGACTCGTTGTAGCCGAAGAAGGCGAACACCACGTCGGTCTTCGTGCGGGTGAGCCACTCCTCGGGAGAGCCGAAGTTGGCGGAGCGGAGGCGGATGGTGAGTTCGTCGCCCGAGAACCCCAGATTGCGGATGCTGAGATCCTTATCGGGATGACGGGCCGTCAGGTAGGTTTCGAGCCAGCCGTCGTGCTGCATGCGATCAGCCAGGGTGTTCCCCAGAAAGCTGATGTGATCGCCAGCGCGGAGCTCGAGGCGCGGGGGCGATTCCTTCTCGGCCACAAGGCCGGGAACGAGAGCGACGAGTGGCAGCGCCAGGGCCACCATCGCGATACCGATGCGGAGAGGGAGCGATTTCATGATCGATCCACCGAGGAACGTGGGAAGAAGGCGGGCAACGGGAGTGAGATGCGTTCAGTATACCGGGAGGGGAAGAGTCCGTCCCGGGAGAAGCACTCTCGACGCGGGACGGGGCTGAAGACGGCCGGCAGCGAGGCGGGGTTCAGAGTTGCTTTTCGGCCATTTCCAGGGCGCGGAGCAGGCCGAGCGCCTTGTTCATGGTTTCCTCGTACTCGCTGGCGGGGACGCTGTCGGCGACGATGCCGGCGCCGGCCTGGAGGTAGGCGGTCTGGCCCTTGAGGACGAGGGTGCGCAGGGCGATGCAGGTGTCCATGTTGCCGCGGAAATCGACGTAGCCGACCGCGCCGCCGTAGGGGCCGCGACGGTGCGGTTCGAGTTCGTCGATGATCTCCATGGCGCGCACCTTGGGCGCGCCCGACAGGGTGCCGGCAGGCAGGCACGACTTGAGCGCGTCGAACGACGTGACGCCGGGGCGGAGCCGGCCGGTCACGGTGCTGCACAGGTGCATGACGTGGCTATAGCGCTCAACGGATAACACGTCGTGCAGTTCGACGCTACCGAAGCGAGCGACCCGGCCCACATCGTTGCGGCCAAGATCGACCAGCATGATGTGCTCGGCTCGCTCCTTGGGATCCTGCAGCAACTCGGTGGCGAGGCGGTCGTCTTCCTCGGTGGTCTTGCCGCGGCGACGTGTGCCAGCCAGCGGGCGGATGGTGACGAGATCGCCCTCGACGCGGCACATGATTTCGGGCGACGAACCGACCAGAACGGTGCCGCCAGCCTTGAGATAGAAGAGGAAGGGGCTGGGATTCACGACGCGCAGAGTGCGGTAAATGTCGAAGGCGCGGGCGCGGGTTTCAGTCTGCAGGCGCTGGCTGAGGACGACCTGAAAGATGTCGCCGGCGCGGATGTACTGCTTGCACTTCTCGACGGCTTCCTCGTAGCCGGCGCGAGTGAAGTTGGAGGTGTAAGGTAAGGAAACTTCACCCAGGGGCTGGATGTCGGTCAGCTGCAGGTCGGCGACGTTGTGATGGAGACGCTCGACGAGGCGGTCGACGCGGGCACAGGCGGCATCGTAGCTGGCCCGCAGGTTGTCGGGATCGACGTGGGCCTGGGCGACGACGTAGATGGTCTTGTTGAGGTGGTTGAAGAGGACCATGCGGTCGTAGAAGGCGAAGCAGAGGTCGGGCAGGCCGCGGTCGTCGGCGGGGGGGTTCGGCAGGCGTTCGACGTAGCGGACGGTGTCGTAGCCGGCGTAGCCGACAGCGCCGCCGGTGAAGTTGGGCAGGTCGGGCACCTGGGCGGCCCGATAGCGGACCATGTACTCTTCGAGGAGGCGGATGGGGTCGGGATGCTCGCGCTCCTCGGTGACCCACACGGCGGGGTTGTCCGGGCGCGGCGTCTGGATCTGCACGCGCGTGCCATAGGCCAGGAAGCGGAGGAAGGGCCCGGCGCCGAGGAAGCTATACCGGCCGACGCGCTCACCGCCCACGACGCTCTCGAAGAGGAACGACCAGTCGCCTTCCTGGACCTTGCAGAAGGCGGACACCGGCGTGAGGGTGTCGCCGACGAGCTGGCGGTAGACGGGGACGACCGTGACGGGGTCGGGCCCGGCGGTGGCCAGGGCGGCGAATTCATCGAAACTGGGTCGGTGGCGCATGCGGTCCTCGTGCCGGGGCGGACAAAACTCAACCTAGGTGATCTAGCCACGACAGCGTGGCGCGAACAGGGGTTCGCTTGACCGCGGCGCGGCGAAGGTGGTATGGTCGCGGCCAACGTTCGCCCTGTGGAAGGCTTCTCTCGAGGTGGCCATGCGCTGCCCCCAGTGTCAGACCAGCTTGACTGCGCCGGCGACGACCTGCCCCTCCTGCGGGGCCGCGCTCGAAGCGCGGCCTGCGAAGGCACGCCGGCGCAAGGGCGAGAATGGCGACGCCAACGCGGCGAAGGTCGAGGCGTACAACCGTCGGGTGCTGGAGATCTGGCGAACCTGCCTGTGGTCGGCAGTGCCGCTGGTGGGGTTGATCCTGGGTCCGCTGGGAGCCGTGCGCGCGTGGCAGCTGCTGCGCAGCGGCCGGAACGACCCGGACTTTCAGGCGCAGCGGGCGGCGGTCATCGCCATGCGGCTGGGGCTGATCACCGGCGTTTCGAACTGGCTGGGACTGGCGCTGATGGTGGTCGGACCCCTGCTCGGCTCGGGAGAGTAGCAGCCTCGACCTTGCGCTGCGCCTGCTGGGCGACACGGGCAGCGACGGCCACCTTCAGCAGATGGATGCCGCCGCGGAAGACGAAGATGCCGACGACGGCGAGGATGCCGGCCTCGAAGATCCAGCGGCGCTCGCAAAACTCGTAGACGGTGACGAAGATCAGCACGCCGAGGCCGACGAGGAGCCAGCCGGCGATCTCGCGGATCCAGTACATCATGGCTGCTCCTTGCGTTCGCGCGCCAGGCGGCCCCACACGCGCCAGCTGTGAATCTGCCGTTGCTCACCGCGGGTCTGGGCCCAGGCCTGATCCTGCAGGTACATCAAGCTCTCGGCGCGGCTGGCGAGGGCTCGTCCGAGGTAGGAAGTCAGGGTATAGACAGCGGCCAGGCAGAGCATGCCCGACCAGAGGACGACGAAGGCGCGCCAGACGGGCACGGGCAGATCGAGCCACTCGGGGGGCGGCTCGAGGCTGAGGCGCAGCCAGAGGAGATAGGCGAGGAAGACGAAGGCGGGGATGGCGAGCAACACCCCGCCAATCTCGCGCGGAGGCACCGCGCTGGCCGAGCGACGGGTCGGCTCGCCGGGGAGGAGCCAGCGGCCGGCGAAGCGTTCGTGGTCGGGTCGCCGCTGGCGGCGCGTGTCGGGCGGCACGGCATGGTGGCGCAGAGCCAGGACACGGCCATGAGCGATCACATAGGCCAGCACGGCCAGGGCGAGCAGGAGATCTTCGAGCAGGGTGGACTTCGGCTGCATCCAGGCGGGGAAGCCGGTCAGCGCTGGCTGAAAGACCACCAGGGCGAGGATGAGTGTGAGAGTGAAGGGTATGCCAATGGTGCCGGGGAAGAACAGGCCAATGGCGCCGAGCAAGGCGGGGAGGCCGGCCCACAGCCCCAGGTCGAGTTGCAACAGCACCAGGAAGACGCCACCGAGCGCGACCAACCCCAGTAGACGATACTCGTGTTCGGCCTTGCCGGCGCGCGGGGTCATGGGGCGACCCTCCCGGCAGAGATGCGGGCCCCGCGCAGGCGTTCGATGCGGTCGAGCACCAGGGGGACCGATTCGCGGCTGCCGGCGCAGATGACGGGGACGCCCAGTCGGGCAAAGGCGCGGCGCAGGCGGATGTGGCCGGCCTGGATGCGCGTGATGGTTAGCTGTTCGAGCACGTCGCCCAGCGAGTCGAGGGAGTGCTTGCGTTTCTTCCCCTCCGCACCCGGCAGGGGCACGCCCTCGGGCCAGGGGCAGACCACCAGGACCTGGTGATGACGGCCCAGGGCGACGCGCACGGCTTGTAGGAGCGGTTCGAGCGCGTCATCCAGTTCGAGCAGGTCGGCGACGAGGACGAACAACTCGTTGTCGCGCCCCCGGGCCACGCCGTCGAGCAGCGCCTGGCTCAGCACCTCGACCTTGCGCGGAAGGACGAACAGATAGCGCCCCTGCTCGTCGTAGAGTGGCACCGTCGCGGGCACCTGGTGTTCGGCGAGGAAGCGCTGCAACTGCTCGGAAAAGAGGTCGTCGTCCTCGAGGAGTAGTTCGAGCCCACCTGGCGCGGGGAGCGG
>JAXMAV010000027.1:0-123572 GCA_046350255.1 Gemmataceae bacterium | reverse complement strand
GTGCTCAGCCAGTTGAGCTACAAGGCCAGTCGGTGTGTCGGGCAGGAATTGAACCTGCACAGCGATTGCGGATGGTTTACAGCCACCTGGGCTCGCCGATGCCCAGCCGACACAGGATTGTCAGTACCCTGGATGGGATTTGAACCCACGCTCTTCGCCTTGAGAGGGCGACGACCACTCCGCTGGTCCGCCAGGGCATGTGTTGAGTGGCCCAGGGGGGAGTCGAACCCCCAGCATCTCTCCTTCTGAGCGAGAGTGGTCTGCCGGTTGCCTACCGGGCCAGTCGTCCGCCACCTTGTCAAAGAGCGTTCCGTCAGAGTGCCCGGCGAGAGTCGAACTCGCCTGTTCTGCTTGGAAGGCAGACGCCTGGGCCGCTCGGCCACGGGCACATTGTGTGATTCGATTGTTCGACCCCGGAAACGAATCAGGCCGGGTGTCGAGTGACACCCGGCCTGCAAGAGGCTTCCCTGGAATGGGATGGTGTCACGGACATGTAAGTTCGAAGACATTCGCCGATCGCAGACGGCAGGCCGTCGCGGGCGTCTTGTTGTCACAAAAGTTCGCCAGAATGCGTGTCATCATTCCCTCTACTTCGTCGGTCGGCCACCGGGATTTGATCGTCGTTTCCCGGTATCCTCGCCGCGTACGAATGAAAGACGAACCTGATTGGCCCAAGGTTCGCAGCGCTGACAAATTTTCTTGGTCGATTAACGTGTCTTCCGGGCGTCGGCAACGAAGTCGACTGTCGAGGCGAGCTGAGCGTACCACCAGCCCAGGGCTGACATGAATGCGGCGTGGACCTCGTCGGCGCGGACCTTCTTGCCCTGGAACTCAAGGTCTCGGGTGGTGCAGGCATCGTGGATCAGTGTGCAGCGCAACCCCAGGTCGTAGGCGGCCCTGGTAGTGGCGTCGATGCACATGTGGCTCATCGCCCCGACGATGACCGCATGGTCCACCCCGGCCGCCTTCAGCGATTCCAGTAGTGGCGTCTGGTGGAAGCTGTTGGGAAAGTGCTTTTGAACGACCGGCTCTCCCGGCATGGGATGCACGTTCTCGTGAATCTCCACGAAGGGAGTGCCGGGGGTGAACAGCGGAGAGTCGGCCTGCTGTGCCAGGTGCTGAACGTGGAAGAGTGGCCAACCGCGGTCGCGGAACAGGTCGAGAACCTGGCGGGCGTTCCTGGACGCCTGGTGGATGCCAACAAGCTCCATCCTTCCGCCGGGGAAGTACTCGTTCTGGATGTCCACCAAGATCAGTCCGATCGCCATCGTCTCTCGACCTTTCCGAAGGGTTAGCGCTTACCTGGTTCCTGCGTCCACTCGACCACTGCACCGAAGCGGGCCGGATGATCGTACGGCGGGTAGTTGCGGTAGCTGCCATCGAAGACCAGGGTCAGCGATAGCATCTTTCCAGACTTTACGTCGAGCGTGCCGACGCCACCCAGCAACTTCACCGCGCTGATGCAGGGCTTACCTTCCTTACCTTCGTTGCGAGTACCGATGTGGGTACCGCTGATGGCACCGGTGTAGACCAGGTAGGCGACTCCGCCCTCTACCGTCTCCACCTGCCCGGCCAGCCGAACCGAGGTGATCTCTTTGGGATCGCGGAATACGGTGTCGCTGGCGGATAACACCGGGTAGAACTTGCGAGCGACAGCTTCAGGGACTTCCCAGGCGGTGCCTGACCGGGTGTCTGCTGGGCCCAGCTTCTTCCACTCGTCGGTGGTCAGGACGATGCTATCGAACACAGTCGGACCCAGGGCGTCCCGGGGTGGATCGCGCGACAGATCCTTGACGAAGACCCAACGATCCGTGACGGCCAGGTTCACCCGGCCATCGGGAAACGTGCCCATGCCTCGGTTAGGCAGCGATTGAAACTTCTCAACCCGGCGGCGCGGCTCGACGGGGCCGAACGCTTTCAGCCCAGCCTGGAGATCGGCAAGGGCCGACTGCGTCCACTTGCCCCGGGGATCGTTCATCGTCTTCATGTCCTGGTGGGCCGACAGCACCTTACCCTCTGGGGTGGCTACCCACAGCCCCTGGTAGTTAGGTTTCTGCTTCTGCACGGAGCGGAAGAAGTCGCCAGCTGGGCCCTTGTCTTCGCGGACCTTGTAGAGGTTGAGGGCAACGGGCACAAAGCTGGTGCTGATAAGCCGGACGATCGGTTCCTGAGACAGAGGCCCCGCACGGAGGCCGAAGGCGTAGCCTCAGCACTTTTCGAGCGGATCGTCGCCGGAAATGAATAGCACCAGGGGACGCTTCTCCGCTTTCGCTTGCCGGATGGCCTTTTCGAGGTCGGTTAACCAGGGAATCTGCTGCCAGCGGAGTTCATCGGGGTGCGGCGACTTGACAAAGGTCAACATGCGTGAGGCGTCCACCGGTAGACGATCCAGCCCCGGGCTTCGGGAGGCTGGACGTTCGGCGCCTGGGACGACTGTTCCAGCGGCCAGGACGACAAAGGGAGCGAGCGCGGTGGCGATCCAGGTTGATCGAAGCATGTATGAGTTCCTGCGGTTGTCGTCACAACAGAAGTGAGTCCATTCAATCCGGGCTAGTGGGCTTAGCATGGCATCAGGATACCCGGGGTGCAATGGGGACCGGCCAAGAAAAAGCCGCCCTCGGGAGGTCGGGCATTACCTCGAGGGCAGGTTGACTGCAGGCAACGGAGCGGACCAGGACTGCGGGGTCCAGGTTCCAGTCTCCCAGGCATCCATGGTTTGATACTCCCGCACAAGGACCCGGTCCGGGCGGATCTCGACGTAGAAGAATGCCTGCTGCTTGCTGGCGAAATGGCTGCTGTTGTCCACGTTGAACGTCGGAATACCTTCCTTCGCTGGCCTGTTCGAACCATCCCAGCGGAAGACGTTCCGGGCATGCGTGTGTCCGTACAGAATGGCAGCGATGCGATAGCCCTTGATGGCCTCGTGAAACCCACGCACGTCTACCGGATCCCACTCCATTCCCTCGGCCTTTTTGGTCTCCACGGGTAAGGGCAGGGCATAGCGAAGCACATCGACGTGATGAGTGATCACAACGGGACGGCCAGAGGTGCCAACC
Organism: Gemmataceae bacterium; assembly: GCA_046350255.1. GTDB lineage: Bacteria > Planctomycetota > Planctomycetia > Gemmatales > Gemmataceae > CALDUY01. The sequence continues at coordinate 120,516 of JAXMAV010000027.1, read as the reverse complement.
TTATCTTTCAGGTCGCTGATCAGGAAGTCGAGGCTGCCCAGGGGCCCATACCGGCGTCGGCGCTTCACGTCGGCGACCTGACCCACGACGATGCCCAGATTGACAAAGTGGACGCCACCCCAGTCCCACGAGTAGTGGACGCCGTTGTTGGAGACGTTGACCACGCCAGGACGGCTTTTGTTTCGGGCGATGATCTTCTGGACGGCAAGGCCATCGCCACGCGGACTGTCGTGGTTACCGTGGACCTCGTAAACCGGAACACGCAGTCGGCCATCCTTACCGGTCAGACCGTAGGCATCGGTGAAAGCAGCCCATTCGGTTTGTTGCATCCGATGGTTGGGTTTGTCACCGGTGTCAATGCAATCACCCGCGTGGATCACTCCGCGCGGAGTCAGCACGGTGCCTCCACCTGCAGATTTGGGTAGTTCGGTACCGGGGAGAGTGTTGAGGAGGTCCACAAGGCGAGCAGTCACGGTGGCAGATCGCTCGTCGAGTCGGGCGGGGTTCTCCTTGCTAGCAAGGAAGTGCGTGTCTCCCACGGCGAAAAAGGCCACTGCCTCGTCGCGGATCGGAGAGGTCTCAGCTGGGAGTACGGAGGGGCCGGTAAGCGCGGCTGTCGCGGCTCCGACAAACTGACGACGGGTCCAGAAGTGAGACATCAAATTAGCTCCTGGGTACGTTTCTCACCGGGGCCGTGATGAGCGCAGCACAGTCTGCAAGGTGATGGTGGTCGCACAAGGGGCCGATGGCAAGGGGGAGTCAGTCTGGCGACTTGCGAAAAAGTCAGAAATGCAGCGAGCCGCGGAGGGGGGGCGGACGATGGAGGAATTGTCTGGTTTAGCAGGAAATGTAAGGAATCGCGCTTGCCAGGAGAGGGGCCCTACCTGTATCTTGTGGAGCGATACTCTCAGAATTTTCTCAGATTTTCTACGATTGGTTAGATGCTCTCTAATGGGTGGTGGTGGAAGTTCATTCCACTCCTGTCCGTGCTCCATCCATTTCTCGTGTTGTTTTCTCATTATCCCATGGAGGATTTTGGATGCGTTTGGCTTATCTCTCCCAAATCAGCAGACGATTATGGGCGCGTGCGTTTACACTGATCGAACTGCTGGTGGTTATTGCCATCATTGCTATCCTTATCGGCCTGTTGCTCCCTGCTGTGCAAAAGGTGCGAGAAGCAGCGGCCCGCATGCAGTGCCAGAACAACCTGAAGCAGTACGGGCTGGCCCTGCACAATTACCACGACAATAGTGGGACGAACAAGCTGCCACCGGGTGGCCGTTACGGCCCCACAGGTGACTGGGGAGACGACAAGGGAACTTGGATTGTGTACCTGCTGCCCTACATGGAGCAGGACAACCTCTTCAAGCTGATTCCCAACATTGAAACCACCTATAGCCCGCTGGGTGTTGCTCGGGGGCTCGCGGCGTTCAATGCTGGTCGCCCGAAGTTCCTCCGGTGCCCCAGCGATGGCTACGAACCGGATCAGGCCCTTTCTAACTACGGGGGTAGCCTGGGGCCTCAATGTGTGCCTGGTGGTTGTGGTTATGATCCATTCGATCAGTACTGTCGTACAAGCATCGGCTGGGGCTACCGTGACAGCCCGGACCACGGCAACAGCACCTCGGCAGGTGACATTCGCGGTGTCTTCAACCGGCTTGGCGTTTCCGTTCGCTTCGCCAGCATCACTGATGGCCTCTCCAACACCATTGCCATCGGCGAGATGTTGCCGGAGTGGCACGACCACTTCTTCAACGGTAGCTGGAACCACTTCAACGGTGGAGTCGCTCATGCCAGCACGGTAGTACCGATCAACTACGTGTCCGACGATCGGAACAGATGCGGCAATCCTCAGCGGTCGTTTGGCAACTGGGGTGTGTCCTGGGGCTTCAAGTCGCGTCACTCGGGTGGTGCCAACTTCCTGATGTGCGATGGGTCGATCAAGTTCATCAGCGAGAGCATCAGTCCGCGGACCTACAACCTGATGGGCTGCCGCAACGACGGCCAGACCTTCTCGAACTAGAACCCGTCTCCAGCGGTTTCTCTTCGAGTGGTACACGATCGCACCGGACCTCATGAGAGGTCCGGTGCGATTCTCGTTTCATTTAAATCGATGCTGTCAATGATAAAAAGGATCGTGTTTGGTGATAATTGGTGCGTCGGCTTCGAAGCGGAATCGACCGGATGTATTCTGAACGGATGTTTGCTATGCATAGGGAGAAATGAAGAGGTTTTTTCCACATCTTCCATGTGAACTTGCTCTGCGATGGGTGAGTCGGCTGTAAGCATTTGATAGAAAAGGATTTGCGGTTGTGTCGGCAAGAGGGCAGGAGGTTCCGGCGGGAAAAACCTCCTCTTCTCATGGGTTGTTCATTTCTGCTACATTACATTATATGTTTATACGCGCCTCATAACATGCTGGAGGTTTTGTATCGTGTCGCTGTTTTCTCTCTCCCGGTTCGGTGGTCGGTGGAAAGCCCGGGCGTTCACGCTCATCGAACTGTTGGTGGTCATCGCCATTATTGCCATCTTAATTGGTCTGCTACTTCCCGCCGTGCAGAAGGTGCGCGAGGCGGCCAACCGGATGCAGTGCCAGAATAATCTGAAACAGTACGGTCTTGCTCTGCATAATTACCACGACAACAGCGGCGCTGGCAAGCTGCCGCCAGGTGGCCGCATGGGTCCCACTGGTGACTGGGGTGACGACAAGGGAACCTGGGTGGTCTACCTGCTGCCCTACCTTGAGCAGGATAACCTCTTCAAGCTCATTCCCGCCATCGATTCCAATTACAGTCCGCTCGGTACTGCCCGGGCCAACGCTGCGTTTGCCACCGCCAAGCCGAAGGTCTTCCGCTGCCCCAGCGATGGCTGGGAGCCGGACTGGTCCACCATGAATTATGGTGGGTCAATGGGGCCGCAGTGTAACCCTGGGGGGTGCGGTAACGATCCCTTTTACCAGTATTGCAACGGCAACACGTTTGGCTGGGGTTACGGCCCGAGTGCTGATGCGGGTAACTCCACCAACGCCAGTGACATCCGCGGCGTCTTCAATCGGATTGGTGCTTCGGTTCGCTTCGCCAGTATCACCGACGGCCTTACCAACACCATCGCTATCGGTGAGGTGCTTCCCGAGGAGCACGATCACTACAGCAGCAGCAGCTGGAGCCATTTCAACGGCGGGCTGTCACACCACACCACCGTCGTTCCGATCAACTACCGCTCTGACGATCGGAGTCGCTGTGGTTCCAACCCTCTGGTGTCGTTCGGCAACTGGAACGTCTCGTGGGGCTTCAAGTCCCGTCACTCCGGAGGTGCGAACTTCCTGATGTGCGACGGGTCGGTGCGCTTCATCAATCAGAGCATCGACAACCGGACCTATCAGCTGCTCGGTTGCCGCAACGACAACCAGGTGTTCACCAACTAGTAGCGGCCGGCCGATAAAAACCCATCAGCATAGAACCCCTCGAGCAATCGAGGGGTTTCTTCATATAATTTTCTGGACTCGCCAGGCGCTCTCCTGGCCTGGGTTCCATCTCTCCTGTTTAGTATGTAGGGCTAATCGTCATGAAGGTACGAACCTTTGCTCCCCTGGTGGTTCTGGGTGTGGCGGTGACGTTGACCGGCTGTGGTGGTGGCCTCAAATCTGTCACGGGCTCGGTGAGCCTGGATGGCAAGCCTGTCACCAGCGCCACGGTAGTTTTCACGACGGCTGACGGCAAGTCCTCGGCCAGTGGCATGACGGACAGCAGCGGCAACTTCTCGCTTTCTACCAATGGAAAGCCCGGTGCTCCCGTGGGTGAGTACAAGGTCACGGTGGTAAAGACCACCGTGATCGAGGGAGAAGCCTCGAAACCGGGCTCGCCGGAGTATTTCAAGCAGATGCAGAAGGGCATGGCGCCTTCGGGGCCTATGGTTTCCTCTTCATCGGGGCCTCAGTCGTCGTTGCCAGCCAAGTACGCTGCCGTGCAGACCACTCCGTTGACCGCCAAGGTTCCTTCGGATGGTCCCATCAAACTGGAGTTGAAGGCCAACCCGTGATCGTTCTTCCTCCCGGAAGCACCCGACATGGATGCTCCAACGGCCGAGGTTTCTGCCTGGGCCTCCCGCCGACTGCGTAGGCGGAGATGGCTTATTGTTTCCCTGGTGTTTCTGGGTCTGGCGACCCTGGCTATCACCTGGTATCGCCAGACCCGGCCTGCCTATCTCTATGCCCAGGCCCAGGATGCGCTGCGGCAAGGCCTGTGGGAGAAGGTGGACGATCTCGCGTCCCGACTACATCAAACGGGCCAAGCCGACTATGCAAACTTGCTGCACGGCGAAATGCTCCTGGCCCAGGGGAAGCCCGATCAGGCCCTGGCCACCCTGAATCGGGTCGCCGATCAGGGCGCGCTGCGGTTAGAAGCCGCCTTGCTTTCGGGACGTTGTTTGCTCGAACTCGGCGACCTGAAGGAAGCCCATCGAGTGTTTAGCTATGTAGTCGAAGAGGCCCCAGATCGGGTTGCAGGTCGGCGTGGGCTGGCAGCTGTGGCCTATGATCTGGGACAACTCGCGGAAGCGCTCGAACAGCTCGAAGTCATCACGAAATTGGATCTGGCTGATGGCCGGGCCGACCGTCTGGCGGGGTTGATTCTCAAGGATCTGGGCCAGCTCGATCGCGCGGTAGACCATTATCGCCAGGCGCTCGATCGTGAGCTACCGGTTTCCCAGGCACGAGAAGCGCGCCAGGAGCTGTCTGAAACCCTGGTCCAGCTGCGTCAGTATGGCCCGGCGCTCGACCTTCTCGATACCTGGAAGAAGGATGGCCAGCGCGACGATGCGGCCCTGGTTGCCGTGCGGGCTGAGTGCTTGCACCGCCTGAATCGACCTGCAGAAGCGACGGAAGTGCTGGCTCAGGGTCTGAAGCTATCTCCCCGGTCGGCTGCACTCCATCGGCTACGTGGGCAATTGCATCTGGATGCCCGGGAATGGCAGGCAGCGGCGACACGGCTGGAACAGGCAGCGCAGCTGGAGCCATACGGCTATCAGGAGCACTTCTTGCTTGCGCAGGCCTATCGCGGGTTGAATCGCATGGCTGACGCCGAGAGGGAACAGCACCGGGCCGAATCATTGCGGCGTGACCTGGAGCTGGCCACCAACCTGACGCGCGAGGCGATGCAACGTCCCTGGGATGCCGACCTGCGGCGACGCCTGGCTGAGGTGGCCGATCGCATGCATCGACCGAAACTGGCCGCCCTTTGGCGCAAGGCTGCCGAGGCCTGTGTCACCCCCTCTTCGCCTAACCCAGTCCCACAACCCTCGTCCTCTCCATGACTCAGGCTGCTTCTTCGCGCCGATTGGGCCCTCTCACCTGGTGTTTAGCCGGGCTGGCCGCAGTTTCGCTGGCCCTGGCTGTTTGGGTCGTCTGGAAGGAAATCCAGGCGATGCGCCAGCTAGCTGCTGCCCGGGAAGCGTTGGCGGCCAACGATATTCCCACTGCCCGGAAGCTGTTGCAAGCCTGCCAGAAGGCCTCACCTCGTAGCGCTGAAGTGCAGTATCTCGCCGGCCAGGCTGCCAGGCGCGACGGCGCACTGGATGAAGCGCGTGAAAGACTCAACAACGCTGCTCAGCTTGGCTGGGTGCCCGAGGCGATTTCCTTCGAGCGCGCGTTATTAGCTGTGCAGCAAGGCGAGGGCGAAGGGTATCTGGGTACGCTGCACCGTTGGGTGGAGGAGCATCATCCGGAAGCGTCGCGAATCCTGGAGATTCTTGTGCCCTACTATCTCCTTCGGTTCCAGGTCCATGACGCCAGCTGGGCTGCACGGGCGTGGGTGGAAGCCGAACCAGAGCGGGCACAGGCCTGGGTCAGCAAGGGGATGGTAGCCGAACGACAGCGCAATGCCACGGAGGCAATTGAGGCGTTCCGTCGCGCTGTTGAGCTCAACCCGCAAGCCGACGAGGCACGTTTGATGCTGGTGCGCTGGCTTCTGGAAAAGAACCAGCCAGAGGAAGCAGGGAAGCACCTGGCCCTGCTGGTAGATCATCGTCCCAGTGATTCGCAGGTGCTCTACTTCCTGGCCCGGCAGCAGACTGCGCAGGGCGAGGCCAGCGCTGCCAGGCAAACTCTCGAGCGATTGCTGGCCGCGCATCCGAAACATGCCGGAGCACTGGCGGAACGAGGTCGTCTGAAACTGGCTGCGGGAGAGGTGGTCGAGGCTGAAGCTGACCTGCTCCGGGCAGCCGAACTGGCCCCCTACGAACGGGACATACTTTATCAGCTTACATTGTGTTTGCGACGACTCAACAAAGACACCGAAGCTCGAACCGTGGAGAAACGACGCCTGGCGCTGGAGGCGGACCTTGACCGCCTGGGAAAGATAACGCAGGACATTGCCCGTTCGCCGGGCGACCCGGAACTCCGGCGCGAGGCCGGCGAAATCTGCCTGCGCCAGGGACGCATCCCCGATGGTCTCAACTGGCTCAATAGTGCGCTGCGCGAGAATCCCAGGCATCCAGCCACGCACCGGACCCTGGCTCAGCATTACCAGATGCGCGGCCAGGTAGAACTCGCCAGAAGACATGCCCAACTGGCTGGCATGGCTCCCTCCTCAGGGAAGGAATAAGGTGATGGCGCTACTTCTTCGCTGGTTATTTGGGGGCTACCTGCTGGTCTCGCTGGGTTGTGGTTCCCGCTATCATCCTCCAACGTCGTCCACACCTGAGGCTGGCGGTCCGACTGGGTCCACCTCGTTTGTCTGGCCCGGCATCCGCACACCACCAACCGAAACGGCCGGCGCGGTCGATCTTCCGGACGACACGCAAATAATCGGGGTAGTGGTGAACGGGGAGCCCAGAGCGTACGTCGTCAAAGCTCTCTCCACCATGTATTCGCACGTGATCAACGATGTGGTTGCCAACGTGCCTGTGACCGTAACCTATTGCGACAAAACTGATTGTGCCCGGGTGTTTACCGACGAGAGCCGGGGCCAACCCCTGGAGATCGATCTGGGTGGCTTTGACCGGGGAATGCTGCTGCGCTACGAGGGCGACTTCTTTCGTCAGCAGGAGGGAGTCACCATCCGGCCCAATGCGGACGATCGCTTTCCATTTCCCACGCTGCCATTCGAGCGAATGACCTGGCTGGCCTGGAAGAAGCGCCATCCGCATAGCCGGGTGTTCAAGGGCGTCGCCCCCGTCCCGGACACGCACCGAGCCCGGCCTCACGATGGAGATGATTAGCTTGCTGCCCTGTTGGAACACGCAAACCTGGCGGAATCACCCGGATCCACTGTCCGAGTTCCACCTGGTTCATCGTGGAAAACAGCGAATCCCCCGTCGGTATGGAACTGTGACCCTGTGGTTTGCGTCTCTTATTACGTAGATACCCCGTGAGACGGTTGCGCCAGGTGGATAGAGTTTGCCTGGTGAAAATAGGTAAGCACGATAAAAGTTCACGGGGAGATATTGCGAGGGATCCTGGCGAAAAGTAAAACCGTTCAGGGAACAGAGAACCCGGAGCCCTGAACGAGCGTCGCCGGAACCGATGCTGTCAGGAACGACCCTCCCGACTTGATCCTGGTGAAGAGGCCTGTAGTGCCGGATCGCCAGGATGAAGGATTAGGGTGGCCATCTACGGTCGCCCCGGGAGTTTGTTTGGTTACATAGAAGGCTCCCCCGGCCCTTCATTCGGAGCAGCAACAATGAGGCTGAGTGGCATCTGGTCGCGCCTTACGACGCGTCTGAAGAAGCGAGTCCAAGAGAAGAGACAGGCGGCCAAGCGGTTACAGCTCGAACGGCTGAGCCTGGAGACGCTTGAGGAGCGCACGCTCCTTACCGTCGCACCTCCTCCCATCGTTCCCGACACGCCGGCGATCATCAACGCTTCTGGGAATGCGCACAGCCCCATTTTGGCGGCCGATCCGACAAACCCGAACAACATTGTTGCAGTCTATTCGCAGTTCAGCTTCACTGAGACGCCGCAAAATGTTCCGGTATACCGGATTCGCGGGGCGTACTCCAGCGACGGCGGACAAACCTGGACGAACTTCGCCCCCATGGGCGGCTATAACAACCGCCAGACATTCCGTCCGTTCCATCACGCTTCCACTCCCAGCATTACCTGGGATCGTGAAGGTAACTTCTACGTCGTCGCGACTATCACGGACGATGCCCAGTATGTGGGCGGTACCGCAGCTGGAGCCACACCAACGGCTGGCGTTCTCGTTCTGTCCAAGTACCAGTTTGACCCGTCCGGTCCGACGCAGGAATTCGAGAACATCCTGCACGAGTGGTACCTGCAAGAACCGATCTACAACCCCGTTGTCGCCATCGACAACAATGTTCCTTCCTACACCGATCCGACCACCGGTCAGACGATGACTGACACGATGGCCGGAAAGGCGCTTTATGTCGCCTGGAACACCAACACGCAGAACCCTGAAGCCAACCGCGGCGGCAACGGCATTCGCCTGATGGCCTCGGTGGATGGCGGCAACACCTTCACCACGCCGGTTTGGGTAAACACCCAGATTGACCCGGTCTCCAACACCCTCAACGGCGGACCAAGCAACTCTGCAATTAGCGGTCCGCAGATTCTGTTCACCCAGGGTTCTCTCGATGGCACCGTCGAGAGCGGCCGGATGGTGGTGGCCTGGACCAATGGCGGGTCGATCCAGATCGACAATACTCGGCCCGATGGCGGCGTCCTTGGTACTCGCGTAGCCGACAACGTGTCGCTACACAACAACGGGGCGTTTATCGTTGATGCTGTCAACAACGTTACCGCCACCACCGATGTAGTCGTCTACGTCAACGATGTGGATGATCGAGCCAACGTGCTCAACGCTGCCCAGCTGGCGAATTCCGTTTTCGTCAACATCAATACCATCGATAAGAATTTCGACATCGTCCGCGACCTCGACGTGTCGTTCACATTGCTCCATCCCAGCCTGAATGCTCTGAGCGCACAAATTGTGAAGCTCGACACGAACGGCAACTTTGACCGGTCCGCTACCCTGTGGACCAATCGGACCGATAACGCTGGTCAGAACGATCAGTTTAATCGTGGTCTGCCTCAGGGTGCAAACATGGGCACTCTGGTCGATGTAAATACAAATATCCGCCAGGTTGGGCTCACATTCGACCAGCAAGCTGCCGTCGATGTCCGTGCCGGCGGCATCACTAACGGTACCTATCAGTACATCGGCCGGTATCGTCCGGAGCAAAGTGTCTTCGGGTTTAGCAACTACGACACCGGTGGCCTGAATGTCTTCAACGACATGACTCGCGATGACCTTCGCGGGGCCTGGATTCTGCGCTTCCGCGATTTCCGCACCGATGGTGGGACCCCGCCCCCGCCGACGTTCGTATCCGACGTCGAGTTCAAGTTCAGCGCCCACATCGACACCAACTACTTCGGCGAGGATTTCACGGTTGGTGGCGCTCAGGCCAATACCTCCAACAATCTGCCTGGTAACACGCCGCCAGCAGCACCGAACGGCACAGCGCCAACCATCCGGCTGGCTCAGGACAACAGTCTCGGAGCGTTCAGCCCCTACCAGGGCCGCGTCTACCTGGTCTACACTGGCGGCGCAGGCACCGATACCGACATTTTCTTCACCTACGATGACAACGCCGGCCAAGGTGTTGTTAACCCGCTCACAGGAACTACATCAGGTTGGACCGGATTTTCGCGCTTCATCAATGACGATTTTATTTTCGGTCAGAATTCGGACAAACTGAACTCCACTGGGTTGCGCTCGCAATTCACTCCTGCCATCGCTGTGGACCAGGTTACCGGATCGGTGGTGGTGAGCTGGTATGACGCTCGCTACGACGCCAACAACTGGCGCGTTGCTACCATGGTGTCCGTGAGTGTCGACGGCGGCGAGACTTTTAGCCGGCAAGACCGCCAGGGCAATTACAGTGCGGACAACGATCAGGCGTCGTACCTCAACGAATCGAAGACAGCGATTGACGCCATTACCGGCAAGACCATTGTGATTGAGCCGATTCCCAGCAACATGTCAGTGGCTGGAACCCCCACGATCAACGGTCGGCCTCAGGGATTTGGTTATCAGATGGGGTTGGTGGCACACAACGGCCGGCTAACCGCCGTGTGGGCTGGCAACCAGAACATGCCTGGTTCGAGTATCTACGCCAACAACGCCTACTATGCCGCAGGGCCACGCATCATCGACACCGATAGCGGTCCTGTGATCGAAGACTTCGAGATCGAACTGACCGAGAACGACGGGTTCGATACTCCATACAAGACCGTCACGTACAACACTTCCTTCGGTCCGGATGGTCGTCGTCGGCTCGACTCCATCGTCGTCACGTTCGACCGACCCATCGATGCCACCACGTTCACTCCGGACGATGTCCAGGTGATGTTCCGGAGCCCGAATACGCCGGCTTCCGTTGCACCCACCCCCGTGCTGGTAGCCAGTGTGGAAGCGCTCAACGATGATCGGCCTCAAGGTTTCGGGGTTCGCGAAATCTCGGCCCCAGGCGAATTTGCATCAGTCTTCCGTATCGTCTTCCAAACTCCGCAATCTGCTGTGGGCACCTACAGCCTCGCGGTCGGTCCGGATATTCGCGATCGCATTCGCAAGCCTCAGATTGTGGTTACCCCCAGCGGAAGCTCGGTGACCGGCTCGGTTTCGCCAGCTACCGATATCCCCGACGATGGTACTCTCTACACCAGCACGATTAGCGTCACCGGCTCTCCGGTTGATGAAGTCATTTCCAGCCTGACCGTCAACGTGCAGATTTCGGGGGCCTACCACAGCGACCTGGTGCTTACCCTGGTGGCCCCGGATGGTACTCGCGTCGTGCTGGCCAATCGCCAGGGTGGTCCCAGCACGTCTGCCATCGACACCACCTTCGACGACGCTGCCTTCGAATACATCAAGCTCAACGGTTACTCGTTCCAGGTTCGCCCTGAGGCTCCGCTTGCTACTTTGGTTGGCAAGGTGGCCGATGGCGACTGGGTGCTCGAAATTGTCGATCTCGGCACGGGTGATGTTGCCACGCTTGATTCCTGGTCTCTCGATATTGCCACAGGCACCACCAATGCGGTGGATAATCTGGGCAACCTAATGGATCAGGATGCTGATGGCACCAGTGGTGAAACGGCCACGTACGACAACGACACCTTCGCGAACCCCAAGCCCATCAATGGCCGGCCGTTCGAGTTGCCGTATGTCGAAAACACCCTGCCACTCATCATTCCTGGTCCGTACGTAACCAGCGTGAACGTGACTGGTCAGGCTTCGACGGCTGACAACGTCGCAATCGACAAAACGGTATCTTCGATCGACGTCAAGTTTGATCGTGACATCAAGCCGTCCACCTTCACTGCGGCAGATATCATCCGGGTGGTGGGGCCGCTTGGCCAGATCACTCCGATTCCGACTATCGTTCGCTACCAGTGGTTCGGCACCACTGCCAACAATCTGAACCGGCTACAGGTCAGCTTCAGCCAGACCATCGATCGGTCGACCCTCACTGCGGCCGACATCCGGCTGATCAGCCCCAGTGGCGCAGTACTGCCCATCACCTCCATCACCCCGGTGGCTGGTAGCGGCGATACTACCTTCGACATTGCCTTCCCGTTGCAAACTGCGGCTGGCACCTACAACGCGAACATTGGCCCAGCCGTTTCCAACCGGCTTGGCTACTCCATGTTAAGCTGGAATGGCACTGGCACCATCACCGCCGCAAGCAACGTGCCAGTGATCGTGGCAGCCGAATGGGCTGGCTCGGGAGTCAACAACCTGGTCCGCCTGCGGGTCACCTTCAACCGTGACATGGATGGATCGACGTTCGGGCCAGGCGATATTCAACTTCGCGGACCCAACGGCCAGGTCATCAATGTGACCAGTGTCACCGAGGTGCTTGGTTCCAATGGCCGCTCCTTCGATATTGTCATTCCGGCTCAGGTGAGCGCTGGCGCCTACACCGCAACCATCGGCCCGAATGTGAATAGCAGCACGAATGTGCGGATGGCTGTTTGGACTGGGACGTTCAAGCTTGCTCCGGATTTCACGATCACACAGATTGGAAACAGCAAGCGCGACTATCGCATCACCTTCCCGACAGATGCCTCGGGCAATGTTCTTGCTCAGAGCGTGAACGGACAATACTCCGTCGTGCTCGGATCCGACATCCAGTCTGATCTGACCAACGAACGGATGGATGCCAACCACAACGCCGGACTCGGCACGTTGCGGGGCACCATCGACCCCGACCAGGGCGTGCAGGCTTCCTCGGAGTACAACTGGGGCCAGTTGCCGACCAACATCGCCGCCGGTTCCACGCTGACCGCCGCGCTTAACATCAACGATGCGTTCCTGATTCAAAACCTGACGATCAAGTTCACGATCACGACCCCTAACGTCCAGAACCTGATCGCGACCCTCGTCGGACCGGATGGCACCACCATCCAGCTGTTTGATGGCCTGAACCTGCAACCTGGAGCCAACTTCATCTCCACGGTGCTCAGCGACACGGCCACCACAGCCATTCAGAATGCACTGGCTCCATTCACGGGGACGTACAACCCGCAGAAGCCCCTGGGTACGTTCAATGGTAAGGGGTCCAACGGCGCCTGGAAGCTGGTACTGCGGAACCGGAGCACCTCCGGTCAGTCGGCCACACTGAACTCGTGGTCGCTGGCCATGCAGTCGGTCACTCCAGGTACTGGCCTGGGTGAACCGGTCGCGGATCAGTCCACCGCAACGTTCCGCATCTTCACCATGGACGTCCTCAATCCGGCGTCACGCAACAACTGGACGGCTGTTGGTCCTGTCGCGAACAACAACGAGGCCAACGCTGGTCAAGTGACCAACGTCCAGCTCGATCCCAGTGATCCCTCAGGCAACACCGCCTATGCCGTCGGTGCCCACTCCGGCATCTGGAAGACGACCAATTTCATGACGACGGCAGTCGGTGGTCCGACCTGGATTCCGCTGACCGACTTTGGCCCGTCCAACGGCATCAGCATCGGATCACTGGTTCTGATCCCGCGCAATAACGACCCCAACCGGACCATCGTGCTGGCCGGCACGGGCAGCGGTGCGAACATCGTTAGCTCCGGGGCTGGCTACGCCAACCAGGGCATCGGCTTCCTTCGCTCCGAGGATGGCGGGGCTAACTGGAAGGTGCTCGACAGTTTGACCAACTTCGACGCCCAGGGTGTGTACATCCCGCTCAGCTCCGCCACCCGCACTCGCGAGTTCGATGATACTCTGTCGTTCCGTCTGGTGGTGGATCCCAACCTCAACCCTCTAACAAACGAGAGTATCGTTTATGCGGCGATGAGCGGGACCAAAGGCGGTCTGTACCGAAGCACCGACTCGGGCAAGAACTGGACGCTCCTGCGGGCCGGCCAGGCTACAGACGTTGCCCTGTCGCAGACTCAGAAGGGAACGGCTGGCTTCGTCGAGCAATACGGGCCGCCTTCCAGGGCGAAGGTATCTACTTCACCCAGAATGGCGGTGCGAACTTCACACTCACCTCGGGAGTGCAGGGGCGCACGGACGTTCGGGACGGGGACCGGTACTATATTGACGACCGCGAAATTCCGACTACTAATCCTTCCGAACTACCCAATGGAGCCAAAGGACGCATCACGCTGGCCACCCCGGTTAGCCAAAATAACGCGTTTCTCGATTCCTTCTATCGCAGCTGGGTCTACGCGGCTGTGTCGGAGGCTAACGGCGACTTCGACGGGTTGTACGTCAGCAAGGATTTCGGTCGGAACTGGACCAAGGTGATCCTGCCGGCCAGGGCCGCGCGTGATCCTAACACCGGTGCCATCTCTTTCGTTGATCAGCCAACAAACAATGAGGCGGTAGGCTTCACCAACAATGTGGGAATCTGGTCCTACGATGTTGCTGGAGGCTTAGGTGTGGTTCCTGGTCGTGCAGATGAGGCTCTGGCATTAGCCATCGATCCTCGCGACCCCCGGATCGTCTACCTGGGCGGTACTCGACTTCTGCGCGTCGATCTTACCACCCTGAGTGACCCCTACGCCCTGGTGGCGCACGACAGCTCGGACAACGACACCACGCCGAACAAGACTGATAATCAGACCATTGGCGCGGTGCTTACCAAGGGGGCAACGCCACCGGCTGTGGGCACTACGCTTACTGCAGGTCTGTACGATCCGTTTACCTTTGACGCAGTAAACTATCCGTTTGGTCCCGAGACACGTGATCCGCAAAACTATTTCAACCTGGCACGCGACCCTGAGTTCCCCTTTGTCGCTCTGTCTACCATCCGCACCTTCAATGTCTCCAGCGTGGCAGGTGGCGGCTTCCAGAACACCGGCACCGATATTATCTGGAACTTCTACGACTATGATGCAACCGGTAACAGCAACGCTCAGCTCTACTACAACCTGACCACCACCGTCGATCCGGTGACCGGGCAAACGCGCCTGATCATGTCCACGCTGAATGGCGTGTACACCAGTGTTGATCAGGGCACGGGCGACGTGCAGGATGACATCGGTGCGATGACCATGATCAATGGCATTCGCAACGGAAACATCCAGAACATCCGTCTGACCTCCGGCGGCGCTCAGCCCAGTCAACTGGCTGCCGACCTGGCTGGCGCCCTGTTCTACGGCACGACGACCACACGTGGTTTCCCCCAATCCGATGCCGACATTCTCAGCACTGGCAACCTGGACTGGAACACCCTGGGTACCGGCGAGAAGTTTACATCTGGTGGTGGCACCGAAGTGCTGACGGATCCGTCCGGCAATGGAAACGTGTGGCAGTACAAGTTCCCTTACCGCATTGTGGACAGTGGGGGCCCCGGTGGTACCACCGACTTCGTCCAGCTGTTCCAGCCAGGCCTTCCTGGCACCAGCCGGTCTAAAGGCTTGACCGAGGCGGGCGATATACCCGGGCAGTTTGCTCCTGGCAACGGGGTCGGCCAATGGTGGGCGGATTACGGACGGACCCTGGATTTCGAGTCCACCCCCAACGACTTCTATGGCGCCCGGATGGCGATCAACAAGTATAACCCCAACACCCTGGTCATTGGGTCACTGAAAGGAAGTCCCAAGGTCTTCCGAACGACCGATGGCGGGTTGAACTGGTTCCCCATCTCGCCGGGCGGGGCCAACGCCAACGACATGGCATTTTCTCTGGCTTTTGGCGCACCCGATCCGACCGATCCGCAGCAGGGCACCAGCAAGGATAACTTCATCTATGCTGGGACCGTCGGCGGTACCGTCCAGGTCACTCGTAACGGTGGCGGTAACTGGACCAATATCACGCTCAACCTCGATGGATCGACCATCCGGTCGATTCAGCCCAGCCCCGTGCAGGGTTCGTACGAGCTTTATGTCACGACCGAGCGGGGTGTGTACTGGAAGGCCGACAGCCGTGATGCAGTCACGCCTTGGACCAACATCACCGGCAACCTGTTCAACCTGACGACGAACCTGTTCGGTGATGCCAACCAGGTCGATACCATCATCTATGGCGACCTGACATCGATGGTGGTGGACTGGCGCTTCACGCGACCGGATGACCCCCAGAACCCAAGCGGAACTCTGACTCCCTATCTTTATGTGGCGGCCGATGGTGGCGTCTTCCGTTCGGTGGACAAGGGCACCACATGGACCTACTTCCCCGACAAGGGGCAAGGGGCCGCTCAGGTTGGCGGTCTGCTGCCGCGGATTCGCATCACCGACCTGGTGCTTATGCCAGGCGCATTCTCTGGTAGCACCAGCCAGACCGATGCCGACAATCCGTACAGCATGTTGCTGGCCACGACGGACGGTCGCGGTGCCTTCGCTATCCGACTCGAGCCCGAACCGAACGTTTCTGGTCCGCGTATTTTGTCGGTGCTGCCGACGACGCCCAGTTTGGTCAACCCGATCGATTCGATCGACATCCAGTTCGACAAGGGAGTGGATCCCTCGACGGTCCAGCTGTCGGACATCGAGAGCTTCACGGCACCCGACGGGACGACCATCGTGCCGTTGAGCATCACCAACGTCTCAACGGGTGGACAGAACAACCTGTTCCGCGTGACCTTCGCCCCGGTGTCGCAAAACGGCGTCTACACCATCGTGGTGGGTCCGAATGTTGCCGACTTCGCTGGCAACCGCATGAACCAAACACCCGATGGGGTCAATGGTGACGCGGCCTCGGATAAGTACACCGGACGCTTCTTCAGAAACAGCGGTCCTGATGGGCCGTTCGTCCCGGCCGTGATCGGTGGGCAGGCGAACGGGCAGTATATCGCCTCCTTCAGCAACGGGGTGAACGGATACACGCGGCAGCCGTTCTTCGCCATGCTGCCCAAGACGGTGACCTGGGCCAACGTCACCACGCGGGACCTCAACGCGGACGGCAAGGCCGACGTGATCGGGCGCATGGTGCAGACCGGCGAATGGTGGGTCAGCCTGGCCATTCCGGGCGGCTACCTCACCAACCGCTGGTTGACCTGGGAACCGGGCACCCCGAATGTCACTCCTCTGTTCGCGGACTTCAACCGCGATGGTCGGGTGGATCTGGCCTTCCGGAACAAGAACAACGGGCAGTGGATTGTCGGCCTGTCCAACGGCAGCGGTTTCCAGACGTCGGTCTGGGGAACGTGGTCGCCAGCGGTCAACTGGACAAACATCGTTACCGGTGACTTCAACGGCGACGGCTTCGCGGACATCGCGGGACGCGATCCTGGCACGGGAGCAGTACAAGTCGCTGTGTCCACGGCGGAATCGTTCCAGTCTTCTATCTGGAATACCTGGGTGAAGACCGGCATCGTCGATGTGCGAGCGGGCGACTTCACCGGAGACGGTAACGCCGACCTCGTTGGTCGCAATCCAACCACAGGGGCCTGGACCCTTCTGGAATCGACCGGCACCTCGTTCACGCGGAAGGCATTTGGTAGCTGGGCGGGCAATGTGCCCTGGACCTTCCTCTTCGTGGGCGATTTCAACAACGACGGTCGTAGCGACCTGAGTGGTTGGAACCCCGCTACGGGCCAGTTCATCGTCGGAGCCTCAAACGGTACGGCGTTCCAGACCAGTCAGTGGACTGTGCTGGCACCGGGCGTGAACTATGCCTTCGCTGGCATTGGCGACTTCAACAACGACGGTCAGCAGGATCTCGCCTTCCGCGAGGTCTCTACCGGAAGAATTCGCGTGCTCCGCTCGACCGGGTCATCCTTTGCCAACTCGGTCTGGGACACCTGGAACGCAGGTGTTGCCTGGCTCAATGCGGGAGCAGGCGATCTCGACGGTGATGGACGCGATGATATCGTCGCTCTGAACCAGAGCACCGGTGTCTTCCAGATCGGCGAGTCGACCGGCACGGCTTTCGTCAAGAAGGCGTTTGGCGCCTGGATGCCTCAAACACCCAACTGGACGAACGTGCTGACCGGCGACTTCAACGGCGACAACAAGACCGATCTCGCTTATCGTTCTCTCGCCAACGGTCAGTGGTATGTGTCGCTCTCCAATGGCAACAAGGCTTATCGCACCCGCGAATGGGCCAAGTGGAAGACCGGCAACTGGACTGACGTGGTAGTCGCCGACGTGAACGGCGACGGCAAGGACGATATCATCGGTCGAATCCCTGCGGCCAACAATCGGTTCGACATCTTCGTCAACCTGTCCACCGGCTCGCGCTTCGACGTGCAGCAGTGGGCCACCTGGAATGCGGGTGCCTGGAGTAACATCCTGGTTGGAGACTTTGACGGGGATGGCCTGGCCGACCTGGCGGCCCGGAACAACAACAACCGGCAGGTCTGGGTGTCTCGCTCCACCGGGTTCAGCTTTGTGAATACCCTGTGGACCACCACGCAGAACCTGACCTGGGCCAACATCGTCGCTGGCGATTTCACCGGGGACGGGAAGACAGACCTGGCCTACCGTCAGTCTGGCACAGGACGGTGGTATGTCTCGGTGTCCACTGGATCCGCCTTTGCGGCCCAGGCTGTCTGGACCACCTCGCCCTGGCCGGGCGCTAACTGGTCGGACATACGTGTGCTCGACATGAATGGCGACGGCAAGGACGATATTATCGGTCGCAATTCGAGCAATGGTGACCTGTGGGCGGCTCTGGCCAATTCGGGCGGCACCGCCTTCTCCACGAGCAAGGTGGGAGCCTGGGGTGCGGGTAGCTGGCGTGATGTCTTCGCTGCCGACATGGATGGCGATGGCAAAGACGACCTGATCGGTCGGTTGTTCTCGACGGGTCAATGGCGGGTCAGTCTGTCGAATGGCACCTCGCTGTCGAACGCCTTCTGGGATACCTGGCTGGCGAACGTGGTGCTGGAAAACTCGCGCCTGCTCCGCAAGAGCTAACGCTTAGAGATGCTCCCGGGCCCACGCCAGTAGATGTGCTGGCGTGGGCCTGGAGTTTTCCAGGTTAACTTAGCCGGCCAGTCGCCAGATCCTCGCGCAGCAACTGACTTAGCCAGAAAGCAACATCCTCGACACAGGCGTTGGCTCTTCCATCTTCGTTCAGAAATCGGCCTTTGACCACGGGAAAGCCGAGGTGGTAGATACCATCGGCTACCGTGTTTACCGCGTTTTCTGCGAAGAGCCTCGAGTTGGCTCCATCGTTTTGCACGAGATGGAACCCTGTCTCGGTGGATTCGGCGTCATCGCCATGATAATCCGCCCATTGTTGAGAATAGTTCGTTTGGATGTAGGCGTTTAGTTGGAGGACATCCGTGGTGCTGATCGCTCCATCTCGGGCAATGCCTGTTGCCCGGATGCTGGCGATAATTAACACGTTCAGGTCGTCAGCCGCGCGGGCCCCTGCGGTGATCTCGCTGGTGGATATTTTCTGATTGAGACCCTCATCAGCGGTGATAATGGTCACCAGTTGATCCAGCCCAGTACCCGTAGTTCCTTTCGTGAATGGATCCATGGCGGAATTTGTGAGGACCCCACTGGCGAGTTCATTGCGGAGTAACTCGCTTAACCAAAAAGCCACTGTTTCTATCCGCGCATTGGCATTTCCATCTTCATTGAGGAAACGGTTCTTCTCAATGCAGAAGCCAACGTGGTAAATCCCATCGGCAACGGTATCGATGGCATTTCGGGCGAATAGTCGGGAACGAGCCCCATCATTCTGAACGAGATGGAATCCCGTTTCGCTTCCGTCCTCGTCATCCCCATGCAGCGCGGTCCATTCGGAGGCGTGGTTGGCGCGTAGGTATGCGTTGACATCGCGGAGGTCTGCGGTGTTAAGCGTACCGTCGTTGGCCACGCCAGTGGCTTTTATTGCGGAAAGCAGGAGAAGGTTTATGGCGTCAGCTGCGCGAGCGCCGGTGGTGATCTCATTGGTGGAAATCTTCTGATTGAGACCCGCATCGGTGGTGATGATGGTCACCAGTTGATCCAACCCTGTTCCCGTGGTCCCTTTCGCATAGGCATCCACCTCGGAGTTAACCAAGGAGCCGTTTGCCAGCTGTTCCTGGAGCAAAGAGGAAAGCCAGAGCGCAACGGTTTGGACCCTGGCGTTCGCATCGCCATCTTCGTTCAAGAAGCGATCGCCTTCGATGCAGAAGCCGAGGTGATAGATTCCATCGGCAACAGTATCGATGGCGTTTTTCCCGAAAAGCCGAGACCGGGCGCCGTCGTTTTGAACAAGGTGGAAGCCTGTTTCGGAGCCATCCTCATCATCGCCATGTAAAGTGGTCCACTCGGAGAGGTGGTTGGTGTGCAGGAATACGCTTATATCGCGGAGGTCTGCAGTGTTGAGCGTGCCATCATTAGCTACTCCAGTGCTCTTGATGGCCTCCACAATCAGGCGATTCATTTCGTCAGCTGCGCGTGCTGCTGTTTCGATGTCAGCAGGTGATACCTTACGACGCAGGCCGGTATCCTGGGTAATGATCGAGATAAACTGATCAAGCCCCGTACCACTGGTTCCTGAAAAGGCAATCGGATCTGGTAGAGGTGAGACCGTGAGGAGGACACGATTTTCCAGGGTTTCAAGGGCGAGAGATGGTTGAAGAAGCGTTGCCAACCTACCCTGAAGCCTCTGATGCGCGCGCGTTGGACCCATCCACCATGTAAACATGGCATGTCTCCTGGAAAGAAATGCGTTGGAGAACGACACCTGGACGGGACGGGAAAAGAACAGGTGTTATGGACGGGTAATTGGAGTCTAGCCCGCGTTGTAGAGATGTGCAAATTGGCGGAGTTTTTTTGTCACGCAGGTTGACCCCGACCGTACAATCCTATGGATGAACCTACCTTCGGTAGGACCTACCTTTCATCACCGCGCGGGCGGCAGTTCCCTCCCGTCACCCTTGGAAAGCGCGGAACACCACCTACTACTCAGGGAGTGGAGTGCTTCTTCTCGTCGTTCGCGACGCAGAAGATCCCAATTCTTCCCTATTCGGGGAAGGAGGGTGGCCATGGATTTACGCAACCTCGTTTTTGGTGGCGCCGCTCTGGGTATGCTCGCCACCTGCTGGGACTACATCAAGGGATTCACCTGGCGGATCACCGGATTGTTGATCCGTCGCATCGAGATCCCCAGCGAGGCGGCTCACCAGGCGCTGATTTCCTACCTGGTGAAGCACTTCAAGCGCTACCGCAACTACGACAGCATGTTTGGCGCCGACTACGAACATCATCGCGATGGCCGCTATGGCCTGGTGCCCTACGAACAGTTCGGCAATCGGACCGTGGTGTTTTGGAGTGGCTGGTGGCCGTTCCTGTTCTCCAACGCGATGGAGAATCGACCCAAGGCGGGACAGCAGTCCAACGATTCCTCGGGGGGACCCATCAAGGTCTACTCTACGGTGATGTTTCTGCGCGGCACGGTGAACTTCGAGCAGCTGATTTGCAAGGCCTGCGAGGAGTCGAACCGGCTTACCTGGGAGGTTAACTCAGCCGAGGAGCAGGCAAAGAACCGCTTTGTCATCCATCACATTCCTGCCCGCAAGGAGCAGGAGGAAGACTGGGACACCGGGGCGAATGGTCTTCCCTGGTACCGCCAGAACTATTATCGGCTGCTCAGCCACACGCCCGATCAGCTGGGGAAGGCACCTCTCTACAATGGGCGTGCCCTCGACAACCTGATTTTTCCGCAGCGGATCAAGAAGCTCATCCAGGAGATCGAGCTGTGGCGGAGCAATCGCGACTGGTATCGTTCGCGGGCAATCCCATGGAAGCGGGGCTGGCTGCTGTATGGTCCCCCTGGCACGGGAAAGACCGCCCTGGCGCGGGCCTTCGCCGAGGACCTCAACATGCCCATCTACGTCTTTAATCTGGCGCAGATGAGTAACCACGAGTTGATGAAGGCCTGGGCCGACATGCAGGTGAACGTCCCCTGCATTGCGTTGATCGAGGACATCGACAACGTCTTTCACGGTCGCGAAAATGTGGCCCGGAAGAACATGCCCATGCCGTTCATGATGCCGCGCCGCAAGGAGGACGACCATGGAAGTAGCGATCCGATGCCTTCACCGCTCACCTTCGACTGCCTGCTGAACTGTCTCGATGGTGTTGAGCGGAGCGATGGCATCTTCACGATCATTACCACCAATGATCTGTCGAAGATCGATCCGGCCCTGGGCCAGCCTCGGATCCTGCCTGATGGCTCCGTCGAGTTCATCTCGACAAGGCCGGGGCGCATCGACAAGGCCGTGGAGCTGACCTTCATGGAAGTGGCGGACAAGAAGCGGCTGGCCCGGAGGATTCTCGGAGAGTACCCGGAGGAGTACCACGAGATCCTTGACTTCATTGAAAAGTTCCCGGACCTTCAGGAAACTCCCGCGCAGTTCCAGGAGCGATGCGGTCAGATTGCTCTCGCCCGGTTCTGGCGCGAGCAGCACGAAAAATCGCACCCCATCGCCGATGAGGAGCACCCGGTTCCCAAGGACGTCACGCCGTTGCCACCGACGCGTAACGGACGTGCGGAGCAGGTAACTCTGGGTTCGTGATGTACGGCGAAGAAGCCCACTCGGCACGAACGAGTGGGCTTCTTCATGCGCTGGGTCGGGTAACAGTGAGCAGGAACGTCGGATTCAGGGCCTCGAACCGCAGCATTTCTAACTGTTCGACTCCACGCGACAGTTGCAGGAGGTGCGCCTGCACCGACCCTGCTGCCTGGCGCAGGACCTTGTAAGCACTCGACAGATGCTCCACAGTGGCCACGTGAACGACCAACCTGCCATCGGGTCGAAGTAGAGGCCAGGCGGCCTCGAGGATGCGGACAACCTCCTTGCCGTCGCCCCCGACAAAGATGGCGTCGGGATGCGGCAGGCCGAGAAAGACCCCCGGTGCTGATCCGTGGATGGCCTTCAGGTTCTTCACGCCGAATGTTTCCGCGTTGGCAATGATCAGGTGATAGTCTGCCGCATCCTGCTCGATGGCGTACACCATGCCTGGATCGGTCAGCTGCGCACATTCGATGGCCACCGATCCGGAGCCTGCACCGATATCCCAAACGACGCTGCCGGGTTGCAAGGCCATCTGGGCCAGCGCCAGCGAGCGGACCTCGGCCTGGGTGATCAGGCCAGTCTTGGGCCGGCTCTGGGCGAAGACATCGTCAGGGTTGCCGAATCGCAGGAATCTCGCCGTTCGCGCGGGCCGATCGGGCCTGCCCGGTTTGCGAACGAGAATGATGACATTCAGCGGCGAAAACTCCATGGTGGCGATTTCGGTCAGCTCCCCCTGCGTGACCGTTTCGTTGGGTGCACCCAGGTTCTCGCAGACGTAGGCCCGGAAGTAGTCGATCCCGCGCGCAAGCAGCTCTCGCGCTACCTCGGGAGGACCTTCTTTCTCGCTGGGGAACAGGCCGACAGTCTCGGCGATGCGGATGCGATCGATCACCGATTCCAGTGGGTGGGTGGCCAGGTTGGTCAGGTAGGCTTCTTCCCAGGTTTCCTTCACCCGGGCGAAGGCCATCTGCATGCTCGAGACATGGGGAAAGACCTCGAAGAGATCCTTGCCCAGGCGATCGCACAGGTAGCGAGCCACGCCGTAAAACAGCGGATCTCCCCCGGCGACAATCGCCACTCGCTTCGCTCCCTGCAGACCGGCGATTTGCTGAACCACCTCCTGCAGGTCGGTGCCAAAGGGCTGACGCTCGGCGGTTATTTCCGGAAGCAGGGCGAGCACTGTTTCAGGGCCAAAGACCACCTCAGCGTGAAGCAGTTCGTCTCGCGCTCGGGAGGTTAACCCGCTCAGACCGTCGCTGCCGACTCCGATGATTCGAATCTGTGCCTGGGACGGCTTCTGCCCCGGCGAGGTCGTGTATTTCACTGTCACGGTTGGCCCATCCTCATTCTGGCTCGACAGGTGATGATATACGCCGCGCGGACGCCCTTTGCCAACCATCCCGAGGTTGACCTGACCTGCGCACCTATCTTGTAGATCGCGATGCAGACAGTCATCACCCCGCCTCGACCGATCCCTGGTTGCTGCAACTGCTACCGGCTTTTTCACAGGTGCCATTCCCTGGGCAGGGCGCGTGCTCCCGTCCAGGTGGTGTCAGAAACTGGCGAACAATGGCCGTCATCGCTTCGGGATGGGTGTAGTAGGGCACGTGGCCCGCACCTTCCAGAATCACCAGCCCTGCGCGGGGTAATCCGCGAAGAAGCATCTCGGCGTGATAACGGGGCATCACCGAGTCTCGGTCGCCATGTAAGAGCAGTACGGGTTGTTGAATGTGCGGAAGATCCGGGCGCAAATCCACCCGATGCAAAAGGCGAGCCTGATGGCCCAGGGCGGCCAGCCTGGATTCTCCGGTCCAGGTGACGAACGCCTCCCAGACCTGGGGAGGCCGACCGGCGAAGGGTGGACGATGGACGGCCTCGAGAATGCGGGTACGTCGCGGAATCCCCGAAGTGGGCACCGGCATCCACTGGGCGATCTTACCAAACAGGCGTTCGACCAGGCGCAGTGGCCGGCGCGCCAGGCCCCCTTGCAGGATGCCGCGCGGGATGCGGTCGGGCCAGCGTCGCAGGGCGCGGAGGGCGATGGTGGAGCCAAACGACGAGCCAAGCAAGTAGGTTCGGCTCAGCTGGAGATGATCGAGCAACCGGGCCAGGTCGTCCACCAGGTCCTCGTGCTGGTACCGATGCAATCGCGCGCCGTCGCCGTTCCCAAGGGGCAGGTTGTAGGCAATGCAGCGAAAATGCGCCGACAGTCTACTGATCACCATCAGAAACGAGCGGGAGATATCGGAAACGCCGTGGATGAACACCAGGGGAGGGCCATTTCCCCAGGAGTAATATGGCATCTGGTAGCGCGGGGTGGGGCAGACTCCGTGGCTGGCTTCCCGGTCAAAGCGTGCGAGGGCTTCTTCAAGGCGGATTTCCAGGGATACAGCTTTTCGGGGGCAGGAATGACTGGCCTGGCAATTCTCGTCCTGCGAGGAATTTTCTGCCATGCGAAAAACACTTCCTGTTGTGTGAAGAAAAAAACAAGGAAGAAGATTGACGTCCGGTGATAGCCATCTATGATACCAATGTCCCGCCTGATGACTGTTCGGTGATGGGCGACGCCGAGCTACTGATGGCGGGACATTTTTTTTATCTGTAGAATGCCGCACTCGCGAAGCTCACACTTTCAATACCCCTTCCTTCCTCCACATACTGATCATAGCGCAACATCTTCGCAGCCTGTGCCTGAATCACCTCCAGCGTGATCCAGGTAGGAGGTAGGCCGCAGATATTTCGTTCGTCTTCCTCCTCACAGATCGTTTGAAAATACTGGTGATGGTCCACCTGACTTAGCGCGTGCAGTAGGCGCTCGTCCTGCGCCCGGCTGTGTTTGAGCTGGGGTTCGTCCAGCGGATAGGAAGCTCCAAACTTCGGGCCGATATGGGCGAGGTCGCCCGAGATCACGTAGCAGACCGGTTCTGGCGTGGCCTTCTCCGTCACTCTCAGTGCCTGGATCATCCGTTGCACTTCTTCATGCGCGAGAGGCGAGGTGCCGGTTCGCACGCAATCCTCGAACGATCCTACCACCAGCGGCACGATGCGGATGTCCCGGCGTCGGTCGTAGAGGTAGTGCAGGAACAGCACCTCCAGCTCGATGGAATGCTCCGGCAGGTGCGCGATCGGTTCATCCTCAAACAGGTCGCCGCCGTACTCGTGGACCAACCGGTCGATGTAGGCCTGGTCGGTAGGGACGATGCCTAGCGGCGTCTGAAAGTCGCGCCGGCTGAGGGTGAACCGTCTCCAGCCACAGTAATGCGACGTGCCGATGATGACGAAGAGTGACGCAGGGGTGCTCTCAAACAGCTCCTTGAAAGCGTAAGTGTAAGCCAGGCCCCCGCGATGATAATCGATATGCGGGGCAAGCACGGCCCGGACTCGACTGTCGCTGCCAGGTTTGCCTGGCCGTCCCGCACCCTGGGGATGCTCGAACAAATGGGCCATCTGTTCGCGGAACTCGCGGGGATCGGGCGAGTAGACCCCAAGGCAACTTGGTGGCCGCACGCGAGCCCCGATGGCTTCCTGGTATCGGGGCGATTCGAGATAGAGGTAGCGGTCCAGACGATCGGCCAGCGAACTGAACAGCTCCAGCGGAACGATCTGCCCTCCCAGGCGGCGAATCACTTCCATTTGCACGTCGAGGAGCGTTCGAGTTCCATCAAAGAGGCGCAGCGTCTCGATTTCGACCAGGTGCAACGGTAACGGTTCGGGGGACAGGCGGAGCCGGTCATGTAGCACAAAGGGGCGACCGGCAAACTCGCGCGGATCGACCCGGGCCACTCCAAGGTAAGGACGCAACTGCGGACGATGGGAAGCTGACATGGATGGGTAGTTTCTGACAGAACCTGGGCCGAGTATCTGGGGTGACCAGATGCCCGGCCCAGGAAAGAAGGAGACAGTTACTTCTTGGCCTCCACCTTCAGACCGGGGGAGGCATTGAACGCCTTGACCAGGGCGCCGTCGGCCAGCTTCCAGACACGCACTTCCCCGTTGAAGGCGCCGGCAGCCACCAGGTTGCCATCAGGGCTCACGGCCACAGCATAAGCGTGATCGGTAAGGCCACTCAGGGTTCGGACCGCAGCCAGGGTCTCTGCGTTCCAGACCTTCACCGAGCCATCAGCTCCGCAGGAAACGAGCAGTGGTTTGCCAGGCACCTGCACCACTTTCAGGGCCGCCTTGCCATGCGCGCCCACGTTGCGGATCTGTTTGCCGGCCTTATCCCCAGAGTTGCTCCACATTCGCAATTGGTTGTCCTCGCCGACCGAGTAGCCCGCCTTGCCGTCCGGCTTCACGGTTACCCCAAACACCGTATTTTGATGGTCGGGGAAGGTCAGCAGCGATTCCTTGGCTGTCAGATCCCAGACCTTGGCGGTCTTGTCGCGGCTAGAGGTGTAGAGGTGCTTGCCGTCGGGTGAGAAGGCGACGCCGAAGACCCAATCGGCATGATTCTCGATGGGACTTTCCGCTTTCGCCTTGTCTACTCCACCGGAAAGGTCCCACACGTTGACCAGTCGATCGCAACCGCCCGAGGCGATCTTTTTGCCATCGGTGGAGATGGCCAAGCCGAGCACTTCATCCTCGGCGTCAAGCAACTGCTTCACCATCACGGACGGATCTTCCACGCCGTCGAGCATGGCCACGCCGTTTTCCATCTTCGCGTTACCGGCGTTCAGGTTGTACACCCGCACGTCGCCTTCCTCTCCAGGTCGACCGCCGGCCACCACGAGCTTGCCATCAGGAAGGAAAGCCATGCCCATGGCGCGACGAGCCCGGGTGCGGATGCGTTTTTCTAGCTTCCCTTCAGCAGCATCCCAGACCGTCAATTCGTGATGACCACCCACCACCAACTTCTTGCTGTCGGGAGAAAACGCCATGGCGGTGATCGTGACCGGATAGGGGTAGGCCGGCAGCGGGGGCGGAGCCTTCCACCGGACCCGAAGCTCCTTCAACAGGTCGGATTCCTTCTTCATGCCCTGGTCCAGCTTGGCTCCTTCCTTGATCCAGCGAGCGATCAAACCGACCTTCTCCTTCGGCAGGGGATCGCCGGAATCCAGAGGCGGCATCCGTTTCTTATCCATGGCCACCAGGACATCGATCAGGTAGCTGTCTTCCGGCTTGCCCTCGACAATAGGGTCGTCCTTGGTCCCACCCTTGCGAAGCGTCTCATACTTCGTCATGTCGAGCTTGCCCTTGGGATTCTTGGCCCCATGGCAGCCGAAGCAAGCTTCCTTGAAGATGGGTGCGATGTCGTTGATGAAACTGACCGGTTTGGGGGCCGCCGGCTGCGCCAGCGCAGCGGGTGGATGCAAGCTGGCCAGGGCGAACACCAGGGCGCCGGCCAGGGCGGCACACAACACACAGAAACAGGTGCGGGATCGGAACATGAGGTGAAGCTCCCTCGCTCGGCGAAACACAACAGGGCAGGGTGGGATGCGGGTGGGAGGGCTGCAAGGCAGGTCAACGCAGCCCGACTAGCACCCCGTCATTGTACCAGCCGTTGCGATGGGAGGAAGCGAAAAGCAGGCGAGCGCAGCCTGCAGCCGCGCTCGCCTTCCCCAGACGCTGTTGATGCATTCACTCAGGGCTTTTCTGACATGGGAGATCCGCGTAGGCGACTAAGACGTTGTCCCGCCAGATCCGCATGGCGCGTTCCCGGGAACATCTTCTGAATTCGTTCGAGGTAGAAGATGGCCTGCTGAGGCTGGCCTTTCTTCAGCCAGGTGTCGGCAAGGGACAGGTAGAGGACGCTGAGGCGATCGCCCAGTTGTTCGGCTGCCTTGCGCGTCCACTCGGGATTATCCTTGATCTCGCCTGCCAGTTTATCTGCGCTGGCCGCCTCGCTGAGGTCGGCGAACCGGGTAGAGATTTCCTCGCAGCGGTCGAGCGCTACCAGGTACTGGCCGCTGCGATAATCTTCGCGGGCCAGGCGTAGCAACTCGGAGGCCTGTTGTTTGCGTTCGTCCGACGAGCGGCTGACCAGCTCCGCCATCATCTGTGTGCCGCGTCGTGCCGCCAGCGTTCCCGGGTAAGACTTGTTCAGCTTGTCGAGCGCAGCGATGGCCTCGCGCGTCTTACCGCGATCCGCCAGGTCCCTGGCCCTGGTGGCATCCTCCGAGGCGCGCTTCTCCAGCTCGGCCAGGTAGGTGCGAGCCTTCACCTGCACGGGGCGCGATTTGCCGTCTTCCACCACGTTGCGCAGCAGGCTGATGGCCTTGCCATAGTCATTGGCCACGATGGCCTTCGTCCCCGCATCGAAATCGCGCTGCATCCAGTCGGGCGTGCCTACGGAAGCCAGCACCTTGGTGAGCTGCTCCTTGAGGGCGTCGGCTTCGAGGAACCCTTCGCGATAGCCCAGGATGTTGCCGTCGTGACTGGCGTAGATGAGTGTGGGGTAGCTGTGGACCTTGAGTGCCTGCACGAGATAGTTGTTGGCGGGATTACCCGCGTCGAGTTTCAGCGGAATGAAACGGTCGTTGATAAGACGGGCCATCTCTTCCTGGGAGAAGGTGCGTCCATCGAGTTGCTTGCACCAGAAGCAATCGAGGGTGCCAACGTTAATAAGTAGCGGCACTCCTTTCTCGGAGGCTTCCTTAACGGCGGAACTGTAGTCCCGTCGCCAGCGGATCTCCTCGGCGCGAGCGCCCTGGGCCAGCGCCAGGATCACGAGGGTGCACATGACGCGACCGGATGGCCATGCCGGAGCAACGGAAGGTCTCGTTGCCGGGGGCCTTTCCCGAGAGATGGGGGGAATGAAAGCAATCATGCCAACTGCTCCGGGTCGCTCAGCTTCGCGGGTCAGGCACGGGGATGGGCCTTGTGATAACTGTCGCGGAGGCGTTGCGTGCTCACGTGGGTATAAATCTGCGTGGTGCCCAGGCTTCGATGGCCCAGAAGTTCCTGGACACTGCGGATATCGGCACCCGCATCTAGCAGGTGCGTGGCAAAACTGTGGCGAACGGTGTGGGGACTGGCTTCTGTCTCCATACCAACGCGTCCCAGGTACTTCGCCAGAAGACGCGCCACACTTCGCGTGGTTAGTCGGGTCCCATTCTTGTTCAGAAACACCGCAGTTTGCCCAGCCGCCCGGGGGTGGACTGCCCCTCGACTCTCGATCCATCTGGTGAGAACTTCAATTGCGGGCGGTCCCAGGAGGGCCAGGCGTTCGCGTCGTCCCTTGCCGCGGATGGTAGCAAGGCCTCCAGCCAGGTCGAGGTCGTCCAGGTTCAGCCCGACAAGCTCGCTGACGCGCAGTCCGGCGGAATAGAGCGTTTCGAGCAGTGCCCGGTCGCGCAGGGTCAGCGGCGCATCTCCCGTGGGTGCTTCCAGCAACTGACCCATCTCGGGCTGACCGATGATCTCCGGCAGCTTCTTCTCCAGTCGCGGTCCTCGCAGACCCTGAGCCGGATTGGTGCTCAGCTGCCCTTCACGGCAGAGATAACGGCACCAGGAGCGCACGGCAGCCAGACGTCGGGCAATGGTGCTGCGTGCATAGTTTTGCTCGCTCAACCATGCCAGATAGGCGCGCACCAGACGCGGCGAGAGCTGGGCGGGGCGAGGCGTTTTCGTGGCGAGGCGCTGCTCGAAAAACTCCACAGCCTGAGTGAGATCCTCGCGGTAGGACTTCACGGTGTGTGTCGAGGCATTCTTCTCCACGCCGAGATGGCGCAGGAAATCAGCCAGCGCTTGCCGCATGGGGGATGTACCAGGTGCTAGAAACGTGCCGGACGAGCCTCCTGACCGGCCGTTTTGGTGTGACTCTGTTCCTCAGCCTTCTGCGTGAGGACCACGGCGTCGAACCAGCTCAGGCTCAACTGGGGGTCGCCTGCTTGAAGGTTCAGGGCTTCCACCAGGGCCTCGCGGCTGGCGTCGTCATAGACGTACACGTACCGCTCATCACCCTTGATAAGCGCCAGGACATTGAACTCCTGGGACACGACCCACCTCCTGCGCGTCGCGCAATGATCGACTGTCTCTGTATCGGTTCGGTACTGAACCAGGGCGCAGTCGAATTACGCGCAGGCACGCCAGAAATCAGTCTGGCGTCGGTTTCCGTGGATTTTTCGGTAGAGTCACAGCAGGTCGCTGGGGCTCCGCACGCCGATTTCCTCACGGCAAACAAACGGTTCGCCGTAGGCCGTGCCGATGGACCAGCCCCAGTAGCGGGCCCGATCGCGGATGTCGTCGAGGATGGTAGGTCGCTCGGAAGGTCGGCCATCGATCAGCTGCGAATGATAACACTGCAGGGCCTGTACCTTCTTCTCGATATGCGCGGAGATATCGACGACAAAGGAAGGCCTCGGATGGATGCGCAGGTGGATGCTGAAGTAGTAGAAGATGCGATGCGGGTAGTGCGGCTCTCCAGCAAGGCGGGACTTGGACAACTTGGACCAGAAGCGCGCGGCATCGACGAGGGCGCTGGCGGCGACATGGTCGGGGTGCGAATCTTCCCAGTAGGGGGCGAACAGATAGCGTGGGCGCAGTTTGCGGAAAACCTCGGCCAGGCGAGCTCGGCTTTCGAGGTTGGCCTCCAGACATCGGTTGGGCAGATCCAGGTTGCCGCGCCAGGTGAGTTCCAGCGTCTCGGTGGCCGCCACGGTTTCGCGGGCCCGGATCTCCGGACTACCGCGCGGCGTGGGTTCGCCACTGGTAAGATCCAGAACGCCCACGCGCTGACCCTGGGCCAGCAGGGCGAGAATGGTTCCTCCGGCACTGATTTCTGCATCGTCGGGGTGGGGTGCCACCACCAGATAATCCAGAGGCTTCATAATTCCTTGGCTTTCCTGGTCGCGCAACTATTCCTTCCTGGCCTGTTCTCTGTCAGCATAGTAGAGGGTGCTCGAAGTACCCACGGCAACGGGAAAGCCGTGTGATCGGGGACGATCCCGCAGTCGGCTTCTGTCCCCCGGAAACAGAGGTAGGTATGGCCAAGAAGAAGTCCCTAACTGAGAAACCGAAATCGCCTCCTCCGCCCGAGCCTAGTCCAGTGGCGGTCACGGCGGATCGATTTCGCCGCCTGTATCGCCTCGTGAGCCTGCTCCACAGTGCCGCCCATTCCCGTCCCCAGATTACCAAATTGCTTGATCTCGATGTGCGCGGGTTTTATCGAGATCTCGAGTTCATTCGCACCCTGGGGATCCCCATCCGCTTTACCGAAGGGGCGTATTACCTGGAGGGCGCCCTGGAGCGAGCGGTCGAGTTGCTGCCGTTTCCCGACCCGCACCTGACCCTGGGTGAGATGCAGCAGCTAGCTCGGGGCCGCAGCCGATTACATGCACTACTGCAGGCACGCATCACCGAATTACTCGATTGATCGGTGTACAGGTTGCTTTACACCCCGCGCCACGAGAGCTTTACTCTCGTGGCGCGGGGTGCCTCATTTATCGTAAGAAGAAGCTGGGATCGCTTCCTGAAAGCACATCTGGCACACTATCTGCACGAACTCTCATACCCTCTCGGCGCACTTTCGGTAAGGATGGAGATCGCGCATGTTCCGTACCTTGTGGAAGAACGAAGCGGGCAGCTCCTCGCCGGAATGGGCTCTGGTAGTTTCGATCCTAGTGCTGGCCGCCGTGTGCGGGATCTTCCTGAGTCAATCTTCGGCCCAGCTCGAGGAACAGGCGCGGGAACCTGCCGCGCTGGTGCGCTAGCGCCTCGGCAGAAAAGCCTCTGCGATCCCCCAGGCCCGAAGTGGTCGCTGATCGCATTTTTTCTTTGCGAGGTTCCTGGGATGCGGTATGGTGAAGAGTGAACGCCCGACTCCTGCCGCATAAGAATCCCTCCTTCGCACGGATCGCTGAGTCATGAAACCACGCCTGATCGCCTGCTTGCTCGGGTTATCCGGGGCGCTGGGTGCAGCTGCTCCCGCGGCCGATTTTGTGCGAGATGTCAAACCCATCCTCGAGAAGCACTGTCTATCCTGCCACGGGCCCGAGAAGCAACGGGCCAGTCTGCGTGTCGATAGTGCCCGGGCACTTCTGGCGGGAGGCTCCTCCGGGCCATCGGTCGTGCCGGGGAAATCCGGTGAAAGTCTGCTGATCAAGGCCATGCTCGGGGGTGGCGACGACGTCAAGGTCATGCCCCCCAAGGGGCCTCGAGTGTCGGCGGCAGAGATAACTCTGGTTCGTCGCTGGATTGATGCAGGAGCACAGGTTCCAGCCAGCGAAACTGTTACACCGTCACAGGTCAGGAGTCGGCACTGGTCGTTTCAGCCGGTAGTGCGTCCGACGTTGCCGGCGGTTCGGGATGTCACCTGGCCGCGTAACGGTATAGATCGCTTCATCCTTTCCCGGCTGGAAAAGGCAGGAGTTACTCCCTCACCCCAGGCAGATCCAGCCACGCTGCTGCGTCGGGTGCATCTCGATCTGACGGGTGTGCCTCCGACTCCGGAGGAGATTGCCGCTTTCCTGGCTGATCGGCGGCCTGGGGCCTATGAGCGGGCGGTGGAACGTCTACTGGCCTCGCCACATTATGGCGAGCGCTGGGGGCGTCACTGGCTGGATCAGGCGCGCTACGCCGACTCCAACGGCTACAGCATCGATTCGGCTCGCACGATCTGGCGCTACCGCGACTGGGTGATCCGGGCGCTAAACGACGACCTTCCCTTCGATCGCTTCACCACCGAACAACTGGCGGGCGACCTGCTTCCCAAAGCAACACCCGAGCAGCGTGTCGCCACGGGGTTTCATCGCAATACGCAGATTAACGAGGAAGGCGGCATCGACCTGGAGCAATTCCGCGTCGAGGCGGTGGTGGACCGCGTGAACACCACCGGAGCCGTC
Source organism: Gemmataceae bacterium (assembly GCA_046350255.1). Taxonomy (GTDB): domain Bacteria; phylum Planctomycetota; class Planctomycetia; order Gemmatales; family Gemmataceae; genus CALDUY01. The sequence continues at coordinate 87,820 of JAXMAV010000027.1, read as the reverse complement.
TGGCTGGGGCTGACCTTCGGTTGCGCCCAATGCCACGACCACAAGTACGATCCCATCACGCAGAAGGATTACTATCAGCTTTACGCCTTCTTCAACAACAGCGACGATCCGCGCATCGACCTGCTCTCCCCCGAGGTGCTTCGTCGGCGGCAAGAGTTGCTCGCCAGGCAGGAACAACTGGAACGCACCCTGTTCCAGATCGATCGGCTGAACCTCGACACCCTCGAACGCTGGATCGGCAGTCTGTCCACCGAGGCACGCAGGACGCTACCAAAACGCATTCAGACCATCGTGGCACTGCCACCCAATGGACGTAACGCCCGACAGATCGACGAGTTAATGGCGGCCTACCGGCGTTACGACCAGCTGAAGCATCTGGTGGGAGGCTTTGCTGGCCCGCTGGTCCAGGGAGCTCAGCTGCATCTGCTGACTCGCCGGATCGATCTGGAGCAGCAAATCGCGCGGCTGAAGCAGTCCACGCCGCCAACCGTGACCACACTGGTGGTCAGCGAGCGAAAGATGCCGCGCAGCTCGTTCATTCAGCTGGGCGGCGATTTTCTCAAGAAAGGCGCGCCGGTGACAGCCGGGATGCCTGCCTTTCTGCCCGCTCCGGCGAACAAATCCGCGCTCAATCGGCTCGATCTGGCCTCCTGGTTGATCGATGGAAAGCATCCGCTGACCGGGCGTGTCCTGGTCAATCGCCTCTGGATGCAGTACTTCGGGCTGGGCCTTGTCGAGACGGAGAACGACTTCGGCCTGCAGGGGCTACGTCCGTCTAACCCGGAGCTTCTGGACTGGCTGGCAGATGAAGTGGTGCGTCAGGGTTGGTCGCTCAAGCAGATGCATCGTCTGATCGTCACCTCGGCAGCCTATCAGCAGTCCTCGCACGCCCGGCCGGATCTTCGCACGCTCGATCCGCGCAACCTCCTGGTCGCTAGGCAAAACCGTCTGCGCCTGGAGGCAGAAGTAGTGCGCGATGTGGCGTTGTCAGCCAGCGGGTTGCTGGTACGCCAGGTAGGTGGGCCCAGTGTATTCCCGCCGCAGCCTGAGGGGGTATACAGCCTGACCCAGGTGCCCAAGAACTGGGTGGCGAGCACAGGGCCAGATCGCTTCCGCCGGGGGCTGTACACGTATTTCTGGCGCTCGGCGCCGCACCCTGGATTGACCGTCTTCGATGCGCCCGATGCCACAGCCACCTGTACTCGACGGAACCGGTCGAACACGCCGCTACAGGCGCTGACGCTCCTCAACGATCAGGCTTTTCTTGAATGCGCGCAGGGGCTAGTGCAGCGGGTCTTCTCCGAAGAACGCGATGCTGAGCAACGGCTTTCTCGCGCGGCATGCCTATGTCTGGGGCGCCAACCCACGGCCAACGAGACGCGCATTCTTCGGAATGTGCTGACCCGACAACGGACCCATCTGGTGGCCAGCCCGGACGAAGCGCGGGCCCTTGTGCAGGCCAGCGCGGTCGAGGGCGTCCCCCTTGCCGAGCAGGCTGCCTGGGTCCAGGTGGCCCGGGTGCTTCTGAACCTCGATGAATTCATCACCCGCGAGTAAGTCGTGTCATGACTACTGACCCCCTCTTGCAGACGACTCGCCGGCACTTCTTCCAGGAGTGTGGGCTGGGCCTGGGAAGCATGGCTCTGGCCAGCCTATGGAACCAGGGCCAGGCCGCAGCGCAACCGTTGCTAAACCCACTGGAGCCTCGGCAACCGCACTTCCAGGCAAAGGCGCGGGCGGTCATCTTCCTCTTCATGGCGGGCGGTCCCAGTCAACTCGAACTGTTCGACCACAAGCCGAAGCTGAACGCTCTGGACGGCCAACCGGTGCCGCTTGACTTCATCAAGGGTAAGCGCTTCGCCTTCATGGACACCTTTGCCAAGAAGGTGCCGCTGCTGCTCGCTACGCGGCGAAAGTTCAAGCAGCATGGCAACGCCGGCACCTGGGTGTCGGAGTGTCTGCCGCATACCGCGCAGATTGTGGACGACATCGCGGTGGTGCGCTCGGTGCAAACGAATGTGTTCAACCATGCTCCGGCCAAGCTGTTCATGAACACCGGATCGGCCCAGGCGGGCCGTCCGAGCATGGGAGCGTGGGTGACCTATGGGCTGGGCTCGGAGAGTCGGGACCTGCCCGGGTTCGTCGTGCTGCAATCCGGTCCACGGGGACCACGTGGCGGAGCGCCCCTCTATGGGAGCGGCTTCCTTCCCACCACGTTCCAGGGGGTGCCGTTTCGCTCGACGGGCGATCCAATCCTGAACCTTAGTCGGCCCCGGGGGATCTCCTCCGACCGGCAGCGCGAGGTGATTGAGGCTGTCAAGGAGCTGAACGCGGTGCGCCTGGGAGACACCGGCGACCCCGAAATCGCCACGCGCATCGCCAGCTACGAGATGGCTTATCGGATGCAGTCCAGCGCGCCGGATCTTATCGATCTCTCGCGCGAGTCGAAAGCAACACTCGACCTCTATGGGGCCACGCCGGGGAAGCCGTCGTTCGCCAACAATTGCCTGCTCGCTCGCCGGCTGGTCGAACGCGGGGTGCGCTTTGTCCAACTGTACCACACTGATTGGGACCATCACGGCACCGGGACCGAGAACCTGGCCGCGGGACTCGACAAGGTGACGCGCGAGGTGGACCGTCCCAGCATGGCTTTGGTGAAGGATCTGAAGCAACGCGGCCTGCTTGATTCGACGCTGGTTATCTGGGGAGGCGAGTTTGGCCGCACGCCCATGGCCGAGACGCGCGACACGGTTGGACGTAACCATCACATCGAGTCGATGACGATGTGGCTAGCGGGTGGCGGTGTGAAGGCCGGGCTTAACCTGGGGGTTACCGACGAGCTTGGCTACAGCGCGGTGGAAGACAAGGTCCATGTTCACGACCTGCACGCCACCATCCTGCACCTCCTCGGGATGGATCACCTGAAACTCACCTTCCGCTTCCAGGGACGGGATTTCCGCCTTACCGACATCCATGGCCATCTCGTCCGCAAGCTCCTGGCCTGAGCTGGTCTCCTCGCTGCAACGCAGGCAGTGAGGGACAGATGACCCCCTGCATCTCGAGGAACTCAGGATGGCGGACGTTCGGTTGATGACCTATGCCCCGGGCCACTTTCACGCCGCGCTGATTCAGAAGGAGATGTATCCCGGGGTGTCTCCGCGGGTGCATGTTTACTCTCCCCTGGATGCCGACCTGCTGGCCCATCTGGGTCGCATAGCTGCTTTTAACTCCCGTGCCGTGGCTCCCACGAGCTGGGAAATGGAAGTGCATACCGGCCCCCAGTCCCTGTCTCGCCTGTTACAAGATCGCCCTGGGAACGTGGTGGTGCTGTCTGGCAGGAATCGCGGCAAGATCGACGCCTTGCTCGCTGCGTTGGAGGCTGGCTTGCACGTCCTGGCCGATAAACCATGGGTCATCCGGGTGGAAGATCTCCCTCGCCTTTCCCGGGCCCTGGAGACCGCCCAGCAGCGCGGCCTGATCGCACTGGATGTCATGACCGAGCGCTGGGAGGTCACGACACAACTGCAGCGTGAGTTGCTTCAGGATCCTGCGGTGTTCGGCACCATTGAGCCAGGCTCGGAGAGTCAGCCATCAGTGGTCCTCGAAAGCGAACACTTTCTCTGCAAGACCGTGGCTGGAGTACCGCTGCGAAGACCGACCTGGTTCTTCGACACCGACCAGGCAGGCGAAGGCCTCTCTGACGTCGGGACTCACCTGGTTGATCTCGTCCCCTGGCTGCTCTTTCCCAACCAGCCGATCAGTCTCTCGGAGATCGAGTTGTTGCGAGGCAGCCGGATCCCCACCATGATCTCCCGCGCGGACTTTCAGAAGGTCACCGGCGAGAAGGAGTTTCCGCCCGCGCTGACCGAGCGCATCATCTCGGCACAGCTTCTCTATTACTGTAACAACACGCTCCTGTATCGCCTCCGGGGCATTCACGTCTGGCTGTGCGTCTCGTGGGCATTTGAAGCGGCTCCGGGGCAGGGCGACCGACACCTGGCTCGTTTCCAGGGAACGCTGTCCAGCGTCGAGGTACGCCAGGGTGCGGTCGAGCGGTTTATCCCCGAGGTCTACATCGTTCCGCGGCAGGCAGGGCACCATCATTCTCTTCGACGAGCCATCGAGGCCCGGCTTCGGCTGCTCCAACCGCGCTTCTCCGGAGTGGGGCTGACCGACCTGGGCGATAAGTTTCGGCTGGAGGTTCCCGACCGACTGCGGATCGGCCACGAAGCCCATTTCGCCGAGGTGGTGCGGCAGTTTCTCGCCTACCTGAACGAGCCATCGCGGCTACCTTCGTGGGAGAAATCGAACATGCTGGCCAAGTATCACGTCACCACCAACGGGGTTGAGCTGGCCCGGCAATGAGGCCGCGCAGCCGTTTCGTCCCGCACGAACGGTCTAACCGGCACTTCGGAGGGATGGCGTGGCAGTAGCGAGAGGCTTCCGCCTGAAGGAGTCCATGGAGTGGGGTCGATTCCCCCTCTCGGACCCATCAGGAGAGCACTGGATGTTCGACGAGCTGGACCGTTTACGCGAGGCCCCCGAGCTACATCATCTGCTAAGCCATTACGCCGAGTTGGCCCGGCCGGATCGGCAGGTTTGGCTGGATCGGTGCATGCAGATGGAGGGGTGCGATGCGAGGCGACTCATTCGGTTCCACGGCGAACTGCTGGCATACGGCTGGATCGAGCAAAATACTGGTGTGGTTACCACGGTACGCGAGGGGGCGGCCCCGGGGTGTTACCGCATGACCACGGCGGGGCTGCGCGCCCTGCGTCAGGTGGCCGAACAGGCAGCGTGACGTACCGAACGCGCCGCTTGGGGTTGGCAAACCGGTCAACTTTCCCGACAATCCTTCCGAGTCATCCGCTCGCGAGGATTCTGGTATGCACATTCAGGACATCCTGAAAGCTCACTGCCCGACGTTCAGCTTCGAGTTCTTCCCTCCGAAAACCGAGGGTGGGTTCGGTGATCTCTTCCAGACGATCGCCCGGCTACAGGAATTGAAACCTTCCTTCGTCTCGGTCACGTACGGCGCGGGGGGGTCGACTCGCGAGCGGACGCACGATCTGATCGTTCGCATCCAGCGCGAAACAGATCTGACCGCTGTCTCACACCTGACCTGCGTGTGCCACACCCAGGCGGAGCTGGAGGGGATTCTTCAGCGTTATGCGGAATCGGGCATTGAGAACATCCTGGCTTTGGGAGGCGATCCGCCGCGCAACCTGCAGAATTACGACCGCAACTCGGATGCCTTCCGCCATGCGGCCGATCTGGTGCGGTTCATCCGGCAGCATCCCCAAAAGCCCCGCTCCCGCGGGTTTGGAATTGGGGTGGCTGGCTTCCCCGAGGGACATCCAGGGACACCCAACCGGCTGGTTGAAATGGAGCATCTCAAGCAGAAGGTGGAAGCAGGGGCGGACTACATCTGTACACAGCTGTTCTTCGACAACCGCGATTTTTACGACTTCCGCGAGCGGTGCGAACTGGCGGGGATTCGCGTTCCCATCCTGGCTGGCATCATGCCAATCACCTCGCGGCAGGGGATGGTGCGCATGGCTGAACTGGCCCTGGGCGCACGCTTTCCGGCGCGGTTACTCCGGGCTATCGATCGATGTGGAGATGACGAGGCGGTCGCCCGGGTGGGCATCCACTGGGCGACCGAGCAGTGTCGTGATCTTCTCGACAATGGGGTGCGCGGCATCCATTTCTACACGCTCAATCGGTCGGATGCGACGCGCGAAATATATCTGAACCTGGGCGTCAAGGATTCGGTTGCACTGCAGACTGGATGATGGCTCAGGAGTCGGAACGACGGACGAACGCTGCGAGGACCAACCCGCCAAGGACCCAGTTGCCCACGTCGAAGATTGAGTGGAGCAGCTGGAACCGCCAGGGATGGTGGAACCAGATGGGTTGCGCCAGGTTCAGCGCGAACGCAGCAAACACCCCGAGCAGAACCACGAACAGATAGCGCGCCAGGTAGCCGTTGAGGCCAGGCCCGGCCAGGCAGAGGAGGATGCCTGCCAGCAAGCACATGCCCACCATGTGCAGGTAGCCAAGCAGGAACAATTTCGGATCCATGGCAGGTTGGCCCTGGGACTGGTAGATGATTTGCACGAGGGGGCCTTCCTGGTGGCGTTGCATCATCGATTCCTGTTCCTCGGGCGTGCCACCGGGCCAGGGCAGGAAGTAGACGTTTGTTTCTGGTTTGACGTCGCGGAGGACCTGCACCACGCGCTCCTCCTCGGGCATGCGCCCCATCATGTTCAGCATGGGTTGCAGGGCGGTCCAGAAGACAAAGCCCCAGAGAAATTGCACCACACCCGCCAGCACGGCACCCAGCAGCAGTCGCATCATTCCTGGTTCTCCCTGGTATGACCGGCACGACCCGCGAGGGAGGATTGCCTTCGCGCTGGCCGGTGAGGGAAGGAGCTTAATCCAATCGCCTGCCCGGATCGATCTCAGTTGCAGGAACCCCTACCGGCACTCGAGGAACCTGTGATGCGCCGGACCATGATCGGTCTTCTTCTTCTGGGCCAGGTAGGATTAGCGACCGCCCAGGTGGCGAACCCGCCTCGCCAGCGGCATGGGATGGTGGTTGCCGTCTCACCCGTTGGCGCGGATGTAGGCCGGGAAATATTGCTGCGAGGCGGTAACGCCGTGGATGCCGCGGTGGCCACCGCCCTGGCCATGGCCGTAACCTACCCGTCGGCCGGCAACCTGGGTGGGGGTGGCTTCATGGTGATTCATCCAGCGCCGGGTCGTGGCGAACCGATGGTGGTGGACTACCGGGAAACCGCGCCAGCGGCCGCATCGCGCACCATGTTCACGAAAAAGGACACCTGGTACACCCACAAGGCGTCAGGAGTGCCAGGCACCGTGGCTGGCCTGTACCTGGCGCATCAGAAGTTTGGCAAACTGCCGTGGGCGACAGTGGTGACTCCGGCGGTGAAGCTAGCCGAATCTGGATTTGCCATCGATGCTCAGCTGGCTGGATCGCTCAACTGGATCGTGAACAGCTTTCAGGTAACTCCAGAGTTGCGCCGGGTCCTGGGGAAGGATGGCGGTCAGGGCGACTGGAAGGAGGGAGACCGTCTAGTGCAACCCGATCTGGCGCGGACACTTCGGCGCGTGGCGGACCGGGGCCCTGACGGGTTTTACCGGGGCGAGACGGCGGAGTTGATCGAGCGCGAGATGAAGAGCGGCGGCGGGTTGATCACACGGGATGATCTGGCTCGTTACCAGGCGCGATTCCGCCGACCCATCCACGGCACCTATCGGGGTTTCGATGTCTATGCGCCGCCACCCCCCTCGTCGGGTGGGGTGTGCCTGATCGAGATGCTGAATATCCTGGAAAATTTCGATCTCAAGAAGCAGGGCCGCTTTTCACCTGTCACCTTGCATCTCATGGCGGAGGCCATGCGGCGGGCGTACTGCGACCGCGCCAGGCATCTGGGCGACCAGGATTTCGTCAAGATTCCAGCTCACCTGACCTCCAAGGAGTATGGGCGGAAGCTCGCGCAGGGAATCGATCTGAATCGAGCCACCCGAAGCGAGGAGATCGCCCGGGACATCCCATTGCTGGGAGAAGGCGACAGTACCACCCATTTCAGCGTGGTGGACAACGATGGGATGGCGGTGAGCAACACCTACACCCTGGAGCGAAGCTATGGTTCACGCATCGTGGTCCGCGGCGCGGGCTTCCTGCTGAATAACGAGATGATCGACTTCAACTGGTTCCCTGGCGAGACCAATCGCGAGGGACGGATTGGGACTGAAGCCAACCAAATCCTGCCGGGCAAACGCATGCTCTCGTCGCAGACTCCCACCGTCGTGGCCCGGGAAGGCAAGGTGGTACTGGTGACGGGCAGCCCGGGGAGTCGCACCATCATCAACACAGTGCTAAACGTGGTGGTGAACGTGATCGATTTCGAGATGGAACCTCAGAAGGCGGTGGACGCGCCGCGGCTGCACCATCAGTGGTTTCCCGACGAGCTGTACTTTGAAGGCAGCTACGATCACCCCGAAGCTGTGGAGCGACTCCGCGCCCTGGGCCATCGTGTGCAGTGCACCAGCCAGGGCGATGCGCACACCATCTACATCGATCCCAAAACCAAAACGATCCACGGAGCCGCGGACCGCCGCATCAACGGCAAGGCTGCGGGGTTTTAACTATCTGGGTGTCTGCTCGACCAAAGATCGCATCACCTACCTGGGGACCTACTGATCTGATCGAAGCCGGCGATGATGCTGCCAGCGCTCGCGCCACTCGGCGGGACTCAACTCAACCAGGATGCCCGCCTCGTCGATGCGGCTGCTCGCGCGAAGTTCGGCGGCACGGATCAAATCCTCGGCCGATGCCTGGGTAGGGGTAGTAAGGGTTTCCAGGTTCAGGCCGAAGATGCTCCCGCCGAACCCGGCCACGATCAGGCGCTGATTGTCCTGAGCAACGCGAGCGGATACGGCAATCAGATTGTCCAGCAGGGTGGGGGTGACCGTGTCCAGGGCGGGTAGCGTTAGTAGCCCTGTGCCCTGACCCGGGAGCGCCAGCCAGTCTTCCCGCGCGGTACTTCTAAGATCCTGGATGGCCACCTTGACGGATCGGTTGGTCCCCCTGCGCTGGCCCGTTCGCCAGTCCCAGCGGTTGACGACCCCGTTGCCGCATCCCACAAGCAAGGTGCGGCCGTTCTCCGTGAACAGGGCAGTGGTGGCGACCTGGCCCTGGTCGAGCGGTTCGGCTCCCTGTTTGCCCGTTGTGAGATCCCAGATATGTACCGAGTGATTGGAGGTGACGGCGAGGTACCGGCTGGAGGGATCGAAGTTAACCTCGACCGGACGACCGGGGTGAGACCAATTCCAGAGTAAGCGACCTGTTCGAGGATCCCAGACCTGCACGCGGTCAGTCATCTCCCAGGTGACCAGGCGGGTGCCATCGGGGCTGAAGCGCGCTTCGCCGTTGGAGGTCCACAAGTTCGGCAGGTAGGGCTTCGACCGGCTCTTTGAATCGAGCCGGTGCCGAACCTTTCCTGATGCACTATCGATCACCACGGCCCACCCGTCGGCACAGGTTGCTGCCAGCAGCTCTCCCGTGGGGTCGAAGGCGAGTCCGCGAGGCTCAGTCGGAGTCTGGATTGGGGCGGAGGCAGGCTGCCCCGTTTTCCAGTCCCATAGACGCACTCCACCGCTGGGTTCGGTGGGATGGAACATCTTAACGTCGCGGTCGATCCTGGTGGTACCGGAAGAACTGGCAGTGGCCAGCAGATGGCCTTTTGGCGAGAAGGCCACATCTGTCAGCAGGCCTCCGGGACGAAGCTCTGGGCCGGCTGGCTCTCCTGTGTGAGCCTCATGAACCCGGGTGGCCAGGAGGGCGGAGGCCATCTGGGAAAAACCGGACGGTGCGAAATAGCGGCCATCGGGGGAGAGAGCCAGTCGAGTCGGGCTATCCACAGGAATGCAGAAGGCCACGGGGTCGCGGGGAGGCCTGGCCCAGACGAGGATAGTACCGTCGTTTTGGGTGGTGACCAGCCGGCTACCCTGGAGAAAAAACCGTACTCGTCCTGGCGAGGTTGGATGCTGTACCGCCAGCGAGATCATCTCTGGATCGTTGCGATCGGGCAACGATAGGATGCGCGCCGTGCCGTTTCCCTCCGCAGTAATCAAGTGTTGGCCGTCCGGGTCGATGTCGGCGTCGATGGCGAGCCCAGGCTTCGAAGACCGACCCAGCTCCCGTCCCCTCGCGGCGTCCCAGACTCGCACCGAGAAATCCCAGACCAGCGCCACGCGAGTTCCCTTTTGATAGGGAACAATGGCAGTGACATCATGGCCGTTTGAGGGAACAAGGATACGCAAGGTCTTCTTCGTGGCCAGTTCATGCCAGGCAACGCGACGCACGTCGGGCACGGTCAGCAGGATCTTTCCGTCGAGGAGCAAGCGAGGTAGGACCACCGACCGGGGGCCGTGCCGATGGGCGACGGGGCCAAACTCGAGTGTGGCAGATCCCCCCTGCACGGACAGCACCCGGGCTTGCTGGTTGTTGCAAAGGGTGACCAGGCGATCGCCAGGTGCGGAGAACTGCAAGCCTGTTACCTGAGCAGGGTGGGGCACTCGATGGGGCGGTTGATTCGCTCGCAAATCAACTAGAAAGGCATCGGTTCCATCGGACCAGGCGAGAGTGTGGCTATCCGGGCTGAAGGCGAGGGTCTGGCCGTCTTTCACCTGGCCCAGTGTCTGCCGGTCGTTCATGTTGGGGAAAGAAAGCCGTTGGACGGCTCCCGCGCGGGGAAGTACGGCCAGGGATTTGCCGTCGGGCGAAAAGGCGGCCGCGCTCAGTGGGGGAAGCTCGGGCAGTGGAAGCGGTGCTTCATCGTCCACGTGCCAGCAGCTGATCTTACCGGCGCTGGTCAGCACCAGAACGTGCTGGCCTGCAGGATGCACCTCCAAACCATGGAGACTGGAAGTGCCAGGACTGATGTTCGGGACGCGGAACATTCGGATGGGTTCCCAGACGTGCCGAAGCCAGTTGTTTACGCGGATGCGGCTGAGCCTCTCACGTTCAGGTTCGCCCTCGGCCGAGGTGGCAGCCTTCACAAACCACAAGAGGGCCTGAGCGGGGTCGTTGTTGCGACTCGCTTCCAGCCCCGATGCTGTGTAAAGGTCGAGCAACTGACGCCGAGCCACCTGACGTGCCTCATCGGCGTCCCTTCTGGCCTGTGCTTCGGTCCGACGAGCGTTTTCCGCCTGAATGGCAAACAATGTGGACACGAGAGACCCCGTTAGCAGCGCCAGCACCGCCAGGGTAAGCAGGGCGGTCACTGCGGGATTGCGCCGAATCCAACGCCAGGACAACTCAACCAGACTGATTGGACGGGCGCGGATCGGTTCGCCGTTCTGGAAGCGCTGAAGGTCCTCTGCCAGGGCTGCCGCGCTGGGGTAGCGCCGGCTGGCCTCCTTGTGCAGGCATTTGTGGCAGATCGTGGCGAGGTCGACGGGCACCCGCGGCTGCAGGAAACTCACCGGCGCCGGCTCCTCGGTTGTGACCTGCATCAAGGTCTCGAAGGTGGTGGGGGCCTTGAAGGGTGGGCGTCCAGTCAGGCACTCGTAGAGGATGGCACCCAGGGCCCAGACATCTGCCGCCGGGCCAACTCCACGAAGCCCACTGGCCTGCTCAGGTGCCATGTACGCTGGAGTGCCGACCAGGGTGCCGCTCACGGTCTTGCTGGAGTCGTCGAGGAGCCTGGCCAGCCCGAAATCAGCCACCTTGGGTTTGTGGTCAGCGTCGAGCAGCACGTTGGCCGGCTTCAAATCGCGGTGAACAATTCCCTTCAGGTGGGCATGCTGTACGGCCAGGGCGATCTGCTCGAGAAGCGCCGCGGAGTCAAGGGGAGTCAGGGGATTGCTGGCCAACCTGGCTGCGAGAGTGCCACTGGGGCAGAACTCCATTGCCAGATAAGGGACGGAGGCGCCACTATCGGTCAGACACTCACCTGCATCATGGACCTGGACGATGCCGGGATGGTTCAGGCGTGCGACTGCCTGGGCCTCCGTGGCGAACCGTTCCAGCTCGGCTTTGCTTGCCTGTCCGCCTGCCAGCACCACCTTGATCGCCACCAGTCGATCGAAGCGTATCTGGCGGGCAAGGTAGACGGCACCCATGGCACCACGACCGAGCGTCTCATGGACCTCGTAACCAGGGACGCGTACAAGGGCGGATGGAACGAAGGCGGAGGTGGACGGCGTGGTACGCAGATGACTACCGGGAAGGGGCAACTCAATTGGAAAGGGGTTGCCCAGGGTTTCATTTTCAGCGCAGGTCTGTGTTCCCCAAAGGTGGGTCACGAGGTGATGCAAGTCGGGGAAGCGTTCCTGATACTCCTCGGGCGGCGTTGCCTGACCGGCACCCCGGCGATAGCGCAATTCGACTGCCAGCATCTGCCGAAAAAAGGCGGCTCGCAGAGGATGGCCCAGGGCCGGAAGGTGGTCCTCGAGGCGGGGAGGTGGTGCAGTCGGCACACGCTTCCAGGCTGCCTCGAACTGGTTACGGGCACGGTCCAGTTCCTCAGAACCCTCGGGACTGGACGAAGGCGTAGGTTCATTGGTCACGGCGAATTGTCCGGTCGTTCGCGACTATCTTGGCGAATTCAAGGCACAAGCACCAAGTCATGGTTCACCAGGAGTTTTGACCTGGTACACCTGTGGCCCGAACCTGGCCTGGGCTGCTTTTCTCTATTTTCCGCGGCGATCCACTGAGAATCAAAGCGGAGTGCAACATCCGACGAAGCAGTTTACTTCATGGGTGGCCCTTGAAGAAGCCCCTCCTCGCAAGATCATCACCACGGGCTGATGGTAGAACCGAGAGTGAAGGGGCTGAAAAACTGTCCAAGGAAGAGCCGACGAGGGAGCGCTCGATGTGAGTGCTGTCTCGCCGGCCGGCATATCGATCAGCAGGGAGGCTACCTGGACCGGGTCGAAGCTTCCTCGGCCTCGGGGTTGACGACGGAGCGGGCCAGCGAGGTCAGCCTCTCGTCGGTCTCGGATTCCTCGTCGAGTGTCTGCTGCAGCAGGCTGGCGGCTTCACTTTCGCCGAGCAGTTCAGCGAAGGTGCGGGCGCTTCCGTAGCCGGCGATCTCGTAGTGCTCCACCTTCTGGGCGGCGACGATCAGGCCGGCGTCGAGCACCGCGTGATTGGCGTCCGCTTGGAGCAACTCCTTGCCTTCCTCGATCAGGCCTTCCATCGCCTTACACTTTTTCCCCCGGGGACTGACGCCCAGCCCCTTGAAGATCGTCTCCAGGCGTTCTACCTGGGTTTTTGTTACCTCCAGATGCTCCACGATGGCCGCTTTCAGGGTCGGCGCCGAGGCACGTTTCGCCATCTGGGGGAGCGCCTTGACCAACTGATTCTCGGCACTGTAGAGATCCTTCAACTCCTCGACGTACAGGTCTCGCAGCGATCGCATGAATATGTCTCCAGAATGGGGCATTACTTCACAGGTACAACGAGGCAAATGCTGCGCCAGCCCGAGAAGCACTCCGAACCCTGGATTTCAGGCAGGTTCAAGCGGCTGGGTCTGGGGGAATTGTTACAACGGTGATTCCACCGTCCGCCTCCAGGTGCGCTTCCTGGACGCAGGATGGAGAGTTGACACGTTGCAGGCAAACCTAACGTAGCAGCTCTCCCTCGGTCATCATCTCCCGGGCCAGATTAGCTTGCAGAAGTCGTCCAACCCGGATGAGGCAGAGGGGGAGGCTTTTGCAGAAGCTGGCGAAACCCTGGAAAGTAGTATCCCAGCCGATCCACGACGTAGTTGAGCACCACCACAATGGGCATGTTCCCCAGGTAACCAGGGATCCCCGCGGCATTTCTGGGGATGCAGTCCGCGCAGAATTTGCCCAGAAGATTCAGGAAGAGCAAATCGCTGCGCGATCGCATGCCAACCTGGCGCTGGGGCACCACGCGCAGAAGCTGGCAGAACCCCTGGTACTTGAGTGTTCCACAAATGAGTACTTATATCATCGACAATGTCGTATTAATCTGACCAGACAGGTCGAGTCGGATCAAGGGGGCCAGGGTTGCTCAGATATTCTGATGGTGCGAACTCATGTTTGGTGTGCACTGATTGGATCGGGTCAGGCGAACAGGCATTCGTCCCTGGAGGGTTGCAGCCTGGCCAGAAGTTACAAGCAGCCGGCGGGATCCATCGGTTTGAGCAAGTGGCAGGTAAAACCCACCTCGAGGGAGCGCTGCAAGTTGTGCTGCTGGTCCGACCCAACCAGGCCGACGATGACACTGTTTTTACCCCAGGGTTGCTCGCGGATGCGAAGGCAGGCGGTGCCCCCGTCGAGCCTGGGTATCTAGAAGTTCATCAGGATCAGATCAGAGAGAAACTCGATGGCCAATTCGACTACCTCGAGCCCATCCCGGGCTGTGCGAACCTCGCTTCCCAGGGTGGTCAGCCAGGTTGCCATGTGTATGGAAGCTTCCTGGTCATCGTCGGCGATAAGCACACGATATCTGGTAGCCCGGATCAGTTGAGTGCCCGGGGACTCTGCCCCAATGCTATGTGTCGCCGATGCTCGGCATCGATGGCCGTGAAGATCTGCAAGGGAAGGAGGTTTCCATTGCGCACCGCGTTCCAACTCCAGTCACCACAGGCGCAATGAGCTTTGACGATGTCATCCGAAAAGTCGTAGGTCAATTTGTGTTTGTAATCGTTCCGCATCACTCGCCTTCCTTCTGGTGTCATGCACCTCCTGTGAGCAAAACTGATGCCGAGAGCGTGCCAGGTTAGTTATCCAGCTGATCTGGAATTGGCCTGCGCATCTGAGTTCGCATAGTTGGATCATGGCCGGCACAGGATTTGCCAGGTGGGTTAATCTCAGGAATCTAATTGCCAGGTATCCATCTTCAACGCAGAAGGAGCGCGTATGTCACTTCCCAATCCCTGTAGTCCAAACGGCACAGGTGGCCCCGAACAACTCGGCCCCCAATCGTGGTTCGAGCGGTCTGCCCAGGCCGCAGCGTTATGGTCGGGATCGACTCCGGCATTTGCGATGGCCATCGCGGTGGTGGTCGTGTGGGCGGCAATAGGGCCCATGTGCAGCTATTCGGACACCTGGCAGCTGGTCATCAACACGGGCACGGGCATTGTAACATTCCTGATGGTATTTTTGATACAGCGGGCGCAGAACAAGGATAGCCAGGCCATTCACCTGAAACTCAACGAACTGGTGGCGGCTGTGAAGGGAGCAAGCAACCGACTCATCAACGTTGAAGGCCTGACCGAGGATGAACTGGCTGGTCTGCGCAAGCACTATGCAAAGCTGGTGCAGATGGCAACGACCGAAGAACGGCTGACCGAATCGCACTCGGTTGAAGAAGCCGCGGAGAGACACCAGCGCAAGAAGGAAGGTGCTATCTGATGGGGGACAGATTCAAGTAAAGCTGCACAGCTTGTGCTCAGGAGTGCGCAGCCCGATGCCTGCTCGTGTGCAGGGAATTTTCCGGGCGTCATTGGCTGCTGATGGGAGCATGAGAAAGGCCAGTGTCCTGGTCGACACCGGCCTCATCCACGGTTACAGATTGTTTCGCTGAGAGTCAGGGGGTGCGTGGTCCGCGGCTGGACAGAAAGAGCAAGGTTACACCAGCTATGAGGGCAGCGCCGCTGAGGATGGGCGCCAGTGGGACGGCATGGGTGCGGTCTGCCTGAACCTCGATGGGACCGGCCTTGGCCACGGTGTCACGTGTGGTGATGTATCCGACTCCCTGGTAGCCGAGTAAAAGCACGGCAAGGATGACCAGGACCAGGCCAACAATCGTGAGTGGTTTCATAGGTGAAATCTCCTTTGTAGGTGTCCATGTTCCATGGAAGAAAAACGAGAATCAAAACGCGGAGGTGGACGTTACCTCCGCGC
Source organism: Gemmataceae bacterium (assembly GCA_046350255.1). Taxonomy (GTDB): domain Bacteria; phylum Planctomycetota; class Planctomycetia; order Gemmatales; family Gemmataceae; genus CALDUY01. The sequence goes on along the minus strand of JAXMAV010000027.1, from coordinate 72,409 downwards.
CGCCCACGGGCGATGACAGTGGGCCTGTCCAGTAAACGAATCAACCCTGACTGGGACAGTGGTCACTCGGTTTCGGTGCCACCGCTTTGGGTTCGAGGGCGACAGGGACGCTCTTTCAGGCCGAACGGTCAGGTGCATATGTTCGGGAGGGTGGTATGGTGAACCACAGTATTGTCCCTTCGATGCTTGACCTGGCCCGCGAGCAGTCTTTCGTTGCCTCTGGTCAAATCCCAGTGCATGCTCCTCCTGGGTTCAGGGGGAGAGGGTTGTCCGCCGGAGCGGGCGGCGTCTCTCTGGGCAGATCGTTAGGCAAATGCCGGACCAATATGAGATCACTCCGGATCGGTTCCGCCCGACAGAGCCGGCATGATGGATCGATGTCTGACTCGGCACTTGAGGGTGAAGTGTTCACCTGTCTAGAATGAATCTTCCAGGCACAGATGTAATGAGGCGGATGGCTCTGGGGATCGCTGCATGGAGTTTCTGGCGAGGTTGATCGACACGTCGGACTTTCCGGCGCGATGGTATTGCGGAAACTGGTCGGCAGGCCATGGCTGGCTGCATATCGCTTCAGACCTCGCCGTGGGGGGCGCATATTTCGCCATCCCGCTCGCGCTGGGAATGCTGCTTTCTCAGCGAAAGGACCTGCCGTTTCGCTCGATCTTCCTACTGTTCGTGGCGTTTATCCTGCTGTGCGGCACAACTCACCTGATGGAATCGATACTCTTCTGGTGGCCTGCCTATCGACTGGCGGGTGTGTTCAAACTGATGACTGCTGTGGTGTCGTGGTTCACTGTTTTCGCCTTGCTCCGGATCGCGCCAGCCGCCCTGGCCATGCGCAGCCCGCAAGAGCTGGAACGCGAGGTCGCTGCACGCCGTCAAGCCGAGGATGAGCTACGTCGGGTGAATGCCGATCTGGAGCTGCGCGTTTCCGAGCGCACGCGCGATCTGGTCGAGTCGACGGAGCAGCTGCGCACCACATTGTCCAGCATCGGCGATGGCGTGATCACAACAGACACGCAGGGACGTATCACCGGCCTGAACCCAGTGGCAGAAAAACTAACAGGTTGGACCCTGACCTCGGCCCTGGGTCAGTCGATGGATGCTGTCTTCAGCATTGTAGACGAGGAAACGGGCCGACCTATGGAAAACCCCGCCACACGTGCTCTGCGGGAGCGCATGGTAGTGGGGCTGGAGAAAAACTGTTATCTCATCGCCAAAGATGGAACGCAGAGGCCAATCGATGACAGTGCTGCGCCAATCCGCAGCAAGGAAGGCGAGGTAATTGGCTGTGTGGTGGTGTTCCGCGAGGTGACCCAGCGTCGCGAATTGGAGCGTCAGACGATGGAGCGCAATGCCACGGCACGTAGGCTGGCGGCCATCGTCGATTCCTCCAACGACGCCATCATCAGCAAGTCGCTCGAAGGGACTATTCTGAGCTGGAACGCCGCCGCCGAGGGTTTGTTTGAATACACCGCCACTGAAGTGATCGGACGTCCGATTGCGATCCTGTTTCCCGAAGATCTGCTCGACGAGGAAGAACGCATTATTGCCCGCTTGCGCGCGGGAGAGGGAATAGAGCATTACGAAACGGAGCGTCTGCGACGAGATGGCAGCCGGGTGCATGTATCGCTCACGGTGTCACCCCTGCGTGACGACGAGGGCCGCGTGATTGGCGCTTCCAAGATCGTGCGCGACATCAGTGAGCGCAAGCGCGCCGAGGAGGCGCTGCGTGAGGCAGATCGGCGGAAGGATGAGTTCCTGGCAACGCTTGCACACGAGCTGCGCAATCCGCTAGCACCCATTCGCAATGCAGTGCAGGTGCTTCGGCTAGTCGGTCCGAAGAAGCCAGAGCTGGAAGAATCTCGCGACGTCATCGAACGCCAGATCGATCACCTGGTCCGATTGGTAGACGACCTTCTGGATATCTCGCGAGTGGGTCGAGGCAAGATGGGGTTGCTACGGGCTCCGCTTAATCTGGCCGACGTGGCGCGGCAGGCGATTGAAACGAGCAAGCCACTCCTGCATTCGCGGGGGCACCACCTGGCCGTCACGCTACCCACGTCGCCTGTGAGGGTGGAAGGCGATTTCACTCGATTGACGCAGGTATTGCTCAACTTGCTGAATAACGCTGCAAAATACACGGACGAGGGCGGACGCATTGGCCTGAGTGTCGAGTCGAACGGAAGTGAGGCAGTGCTGCGAGTGGGCGACAATGGTCGTGGGATTGAACCGGCTGCGCTGGCCAACCTCTTCGATCTATTCTTTCAGGTGGGGCGTGATCTTGACCGAGCCGACGGAGGTCTGGGAATTGGCCTGTCGCTAGTGAAAAGCCTGGTGGAGATGCACGGTGGCAAGGTGGAGGCGCATTCGGAAGGGCGCGGGCGGGGTAGCGAGTTTGTTGTGCGGTTGCCGTTAATGCGTGAAAATGTTGAGTTGCCAGCCTCAGCGCCGAGCCCAATAGACGTTCCAGCCTGCGGTCTGCGCGTGCTGGTGGTGGACGATAACCGTGATTCGGCGCGAAGCATGGCGACATTACTGCGTCTGGAAGGCCATCAGACATTGATGGCCCACGATGGACGGTCGGCGGTTGAGGTGGCTCTGAGAGAGAAGCCCGACGTGGTACTGATGGATATTGGCCTGCCGCTTCTTGATGGTTATCAGGCCTGCCGGCAGATTCGCGAGAGTGGGTGTAGTGATGCGCTTCTGGTTGCCATGACGGGTTACGGACAGGAAGACGACCGCCGTCTGGCGCTAGAAGCAGGGTTTGATGCCCACCAGGTCAAACCGGTTGACCTGGCCGACCTGCGCGCGTTGCTGGCGCTGCGATGCCCGAAGCAGTAGAAGAGGATTGGCCTTGAGCGGGCCTCGGGTGCGATTGGGTATGCTTGGCGAGGCACGCCACCGAACAGAATGACAACATGCAAGATCGGCAGAACACGCAGCTTTTCAGCAGCCTCCCACAACGAGCACAATGACTTTGCTGTGACACGATCCTCTTCTCCCTCCGTGGCCCGCGGAAGACCATCGTGCCGGGCCGGAGGCAAAGGGCCCGGCATCAATTGTTTCCAGGCAGCGGCCGTTCCAGGGCCCGGACGAGTTCATCCAGGCTGCCTCCCTTTTTCAGGTGGACTTGCGCCCCGGCGGCCCGCATGCGAGCACGTTCGATTTCGTCAGCAGACCCAGTGAGAGCCACCACAAGACGGGGCCTCCAGGTGGATTTGAGAAGCAGGAGGGATGCCAGTTCGTCGCCCGCCATACAGGGCATGTTCAAATCGAGCAGGCAGACATCGGGCTGATAAACCTCGTTCATCAGTAAGGCAGTATTGCCGTCGTAACAAGGCTGGGCGTGAAAGCCCAGAGCCCGGAGCCACAGGGCCGTGGTATTGGCACAATCACGGTTGTCGTCCACACAAAGCACCCGAAGTGACCGCGTGGATGATGAGGTGGAAGGGTTCTGATCCAGCAGCATGGTTATCATCCTCGATTCAGTAACAGACCTTTTGGTCCGCCTGTATCCTCCATGATGCCAGGCATCCGCTCCTGGCAGGATTGGTGGAGGAGAACGCATGCCGCGTGCCAATGGCGGATTCGTGGCATTCTCAAGTGAGAGGAGTAAGGCGAATACAGTTCTGGTAGGAGAAGTATGGAAATAATGACTGGGATTGAGTGCATGGTTGGTCTGAATTTGGTCAGTCAAGGTGGTGGTATTAGATGAAGAGCGTTCGCCGTGTCGGTTGTGCTGAGACATCTATTGGCCAAGGGAACGCCAGATTAACGCAGTGGGGAAAGAGCTTGCTCAGACGGTGCATTTTAGTTGGGAAGTCACTTACCTTCGCGAGTGCATGGTAGTGCGCGGAACTGACTTTTCCCCGCTTTCAACTGTGAAAATGGTTAGTATTTTCCGGGGAAATGGACCCAAAGTGGTGTTGGCATCGTTGTTGCTTCAATTGGTTTCACCCGACGAATGTGAGTCGGAAGTAACCAGGATAACCAGTCACTCCTTCCGGAGGAAAGCATGAGTACGACCATTAAGAAGGACCAGACCAGTCAGGTGAAGGAAGCAGCCAGCCAGGCTGTCGAGAAAGGGAGCGAAGCGGCTGGCCACGTAGGTGAAGCGGTACAGGCAGCGGCTTCAGCCGTCGGCCAAACTGCCGAGAAGGCGACCGCGGCTGTGGGCCGGACTGTTGGCGGTTTCAGTGAAACGGTGCGCCAGAGTGGGCCACAGGAAGGTGTGCTCGGCTCGGCTACGCGTGGTGTTGCCGACACCCTCGAAGAGGCTGGCAAGTACATCGAGGAAAAAAACCTGACGGGCATGATGGACGACGTGACCGGGATGATCAATCGGAACCCGATTCCGGCGGTGCTGATCGGACTAGGGATCGGCTTCCTGGTCGGTCGGGCGCTTTCCGCGCGGAGCTAGCCATGCTGAACGAAATGCAAGCGCCGCCCCAGGAAGGCAGTACTACTAGCCTGCTTCGGGGCATCATCAACGACATTGGGGACCTCGTTCGTCACGAGATCAGTTTCGCCCACACGGAGATTAAGACTGACCTACGCAAGGCCAGTGCCGCATCCACGGTACTGGGTTTGGGGGTTGGCTCCCTTTTCCTGGGAGCGATACTCGTGGCGTTGATGCTGGTCCATCTGGTTCACTGGTTTTCGTTTTACGAAAGGCCAGTCGATGCCGCTCTGCCACTGTGGGGAGCTTACGGCATCGTATCCCTCATTTTTCTGGGAGTAGGTGCTGTCGGCAGTTACGTGGGTTGCCAGATGTTTAACAACTTCAACCCACTACCTGACCAGACTGCCCAGAGTGTCAAGGAGAATGTCGAGTGGATCGCAAACTCGAAGTGATCCGCGACGACATGGAGCAGACGCGAGCCAAGCTTGCGGACAAACTCGGAGAGCTGGAGAACCAGGTCCGTGAGACCGTCTCCAGCGCCTCCGAGACTGTCAACTCCACTGTCGAAGGGGTCAAAGACGTTGTTTCGACTGTATCGGAAACCGTGGAGACGGTGACCAGTACCTTTAACATTTCCAAGCAGGTGCAGGAGCATCCGTGGGTCGCCATGGGTGTTTCAGTAGCCACGGGAATCCTCGTAGGTCAGCTCCTGGGGGGCTCGCCGCGACCACATCCAGAGCGGCAACCTCGGGAAGAGCCAGAACCTTCTCCGCGACCTCAGGGGCGACTTTCTCAGTACTTTGGAAGTACAGTGAAACCCCAGCAGGAGAGCCAGGAAGAGAAGTCCAGCACAGCAGAGCTGGGTTCACTCCTGCCCGATCTGGATCGGATTGGAAATGTGGCTCTGGGATCGCTTGGCGGTCTTGCCCTCGGTGGCGTGATGAATGTGGTTCGCGATCTGATTGTTCGCGGGTTACCTTCAGAATGGCACCAGGAACTCAGGGGGGTGGTGGATGGCATCACCCGAGAGCTGGGCGGCAAACCATTGCCTCCCCTGAAGAAGAAGGATTCGAGTGGACAGAAGGAGTCATCCAGTAATCAGGGGAAATCGACTGGAGAGCACCAAGTCTCTCAGGAACGGCGACACGGGAAGCACGGGCGCGGGAAGTCCCGCAACGGGGACCACTCATACCCGACTTCCAGTAATTCTGGATAACTCCAAAGCAACTCACCTACAGCCGATCCAGTACTGGATCGGCTGTAGGTGTTTGGTCGCAAAACAATCGAGGCCCGTCTGTTTGTCATCATGAGGATGATTAAACGTCAACCGCCGGAACCAGGTCTACTGGTTCCGGCGGTCTTTCGTATAAACCCTCGAGAACCTGCAAGACTAAGAAACTCTAACAAAACAAGCCAGCGAGGCGTTGAGTCCCGACAATCTCCGGAAGCCGACCGGAGGATTCAGTCATGGCCAAGCCGCTGCTGCCCGACCCACTCTGGGAGATCATCCAACCGTTGTTGCCCGTGCGACCCCCTCGTCCCAGAGGCGGCAGGCCGCCGGTGGATGACCGCAAGGCCCTGACCGGTATCCTCTTCCTCCTCAAGACCGGCATGGCCTGGGAGGACTTGCCCGCTGAGCTGGGCTGCGGTTGCGGCATGACCTGCTGGAGGCGACTCCGCGACTGGCAACGCGATGGCACCTGGCGCAAGATCCACGCCGCACTCCTGAGGCACCTGGACGAGGCGGGCAAGATCGACTGGCGGCGTGCCGCCATCGACTCGTCGAGTGTGCGTGCGGCTTTGGGGCCGACACCGGCCCCAACCCCACGGACCGGGGCAAGGCCGGCAGTAAACACCACGTGATGGTCGATGGTGCCGGGGTGCCGCTGGGCTGCACTGTAACCGCAGCCAACCGGCACGACGTGACGGCACTGCTGCCGACCGTAGTGGCCTGCCCGTTGGAGGGCTACGGCGAGCCACCTCGGCTGCCCCGTCGGCTGCTGGGAGACCAGGCCTACGACTCGCAAGGGCACGAGGGGATGATTGCCTGGCTGGGGATCGAGCCAGTCTTCGCCCAGCCGCGGACGGGAGCACGGCAGCGGTCTGGGCCAGCAACGCTACGTGGTGGAACAGACTCTCGCCGCGCTGCACCAGAACTGCAGGCTGAAGGTCCGGTACGAGAAGCGTTCGACATCCATCTGGCCTTCCTCACACTCGCCTGCATCAAAGTTTGCTTCTACCGCCTCATCGCCTAGTTATAGGTTTTGTTAGAGTTTCTAAGTGTCACCGAGTGGTTTGAGCCGGAGTAGCAACAGATGCAACGGGAGCAGCAGGAGCGACCGGAGCCTGGTAGCCGGCCGCTGGGGCAGTGGGAGTAACGGCAGGAGTTCCTACGTTGTTTGCAGGACCGACGATATCCGAATCGGCGGCCTTGGCACTCTGACCGATCCGGCCGACAAATACGCCGATCATAAGCACGGCCAGGCCCGACAGAAATACCCCCGTGCAGAAGTAGAAAGGTACCGAGGATTCAGGAGGATTCTGCCTCAGATACCAGTACAAGACGGCGCTCCAGATGATAGTGAGCGCCCCACCGGTAATGTAATAGAGTGAGTGTTTGGCCCCGGAAGATGCTAACGTGGTGGGTTCATTCATGGTCAATTCCTGTAAGAGTACACTGGACCTACCTACTCATTCGCGAAGCAAGTCCAGTGCCATACAAAAAGTTTGGACTAGTCGACCCGGTCCAGCCGTTAATTGTTTTCAGGTATGGGCTATGCATAGAAGTTCCATCGCACAAGCATGGCACTGCGCAAGAATCCAATCATTAGGTCGATTAGCCTGGTCAAGAGTCTGGTGGAGGAAGTGGCATTAGAATTGCAATGAAATGGTCGCCTTGGATAAGGCTGGATGTGCCATTCGCCTCCATAATTATTGAACAGGAGATAGATCCAATGAAACGCATGCTGTTGACCGGGGCGTTGCTTGTCGTAGCTGGGCTCATGGGTTGTAACCAGAGCGACCGTGGCGGCAATAATTCGGATCGCACTCCATCGAGTGCTACCTTTCGCGTCAGTGCTCCGACGCTGGCCACCACTATCAAGCAAGGCGATAAGCAAACTGTCAAGCTTTCGCTGGATCGTGGAAGCAACTTCAAGGAGACGGTAGCACTGAAAGCAGATGCCCCCTCGGGGATCACCGTTGACCTGGAGCCGCGGAATGTCAAGGCGAGCGACTCAGCGGACGCGACTGCGTCCGTCAGCGTTGCTAAAGACGCAGCCGTGGGGGAACACAAGGTCAAGGTGACCGCTACGCCGGAGACAGGAAATGCCACTGATGTGACATTTTCGGTAAAGGTTGAGAAGAAGTCTGACTGAGTGAATAGAGTTGTTCGTTAGTAAACCCCATATTCTAACACGCCGGTTCAGGGGAAACCTTGAGCTGGCTTTGTTTTTTGCAGGAAGTAGTACCTTGGTGGTGGGCCGGGATGCAGTCTGTCTGCCCCATGGAAAAGAGCAAGCATAGGGGTAAACAGAACACCTTATCCCGGTCATGAATACGAGCCTGAGATGAGGTGGTGAAGAGAAACGGTTAGCGCGTGGAGCACGTCAAGTTCAGGCAGCACTGACCGTCGCGTGTCTCAAAGCTGGTAGGCCGATCGCCTTCCGGCTTGGCGAAGCATAATTTAAGTGTGTCACCGTAGACCTTTGCGATAGCCTGGAGCTTCTTACCCTTGTGATCGCCTTCGGTACAGCTCAGCTCGAGCTTGCAGGGGTTTGCGAAGGTATCGATCGTGTAGTTGCAGGCCATCTCGGACTTGCCATTCTTGTCGTAGCAAGTAATGGTGTCGCGAGTAATCTTCACTTCCTTGCCCTTGATGGTGTCTGCATCCGCTTTTTTGGAATCGGTTTCCACACTGGTGACAGTCCAGGTCCCGATCAGTTAAGTCGCATCGCGTTCTTTTTCCCAATCTTCAGCCGGGGCCTGGATAGCCAGCAGGGCCTCACTCAGCGAGGTAATCATCATCGGTCGAAGCATCTCATACTCCGCAAACGAGGCTGTTGGGGCTCGAAATGGAGCCACAAATGATGCGCCACCTGATTAGAGTGCCATTTTGCTGGAGTAAAGGTGCTCAAATGTAACAATTGAGGTGCGTATTGCACTTCCTGGTGCCCAAACCTGGGCGAATGGTTGCACACTGATGCTGGGGATGATGATTCAGAGATGCTGGAAATCAGGCAGCTGCGAAGAGGTGGGCTTGAGGAAGGCGAATTAGCAGGACATCAGGCGAGGGGAGGCCTCGCCTGATGCGGGGTGTCATGGGGTTACTGCTGGGCCATCAGACGTTTGAGAGTCTGGACATGGTCGCGGCAGCGTGGCAAAAGTGAGTCGCGAATCAACCGCTGGCATTCGATGGGCAAACCATCATCACTCAATGCAGAATCGTAGCTGTTGATGCCGTGCTCTTCGCCTTCTTTCAGTGCCTTGAGTGCTGCGGTCTTGCCAAACAGCTTGGCGCCGCCTTCAACCAATTGAGCGAAGGTGCCCCAGGTTCCGGAGCCATCCGAAGCATCGCCGCCCTTGATGTTGATGTGCTGACGTAGCTGCTGCGCTGCCTGTTCGTGCTCTCGGCGCAGAGTTCGCAGACTGTCGGCCTCGGACTCGCCATTGAATTTCTCCTCTGCCTGTTGATAAGTTTCCACAGCCGATATTTCGCCGCGCAGAAGAGAATTGAGCGTGTTAGTGGTCTCAGTCCTTGTCACCATCTGTGTTCTCCATTTGGGGTATTTACACGGGCGATTTGGCATTGAATGCATGGTCTATGCCAATTTGGCCGAATTCTAATGCCTCGGTATGAATAATGGTGTGTAGGCGAGGTGGCACGCAATGAAAGAAGCATAAACAAAGGAACAGGGATTGCTCCCTGTTCCTTTGCGCGTTGTCAGTAAGCAAATGCCAGGTGAACGCCTAGCAATAACACACGTTTTCGCCGTTGAACTCCTTGAACTTCGACTGGATATCGCTGGCGGAGTCATTGCTGCGGGGTACCACTCCGATGACCACGCCACCGTTGCGGAGAGCTTCCTCGTATGCCTTGGCGTTTTGCTCGGTCATACCGGCTCCGACCAGGGCACCGATTAGACCACCCGTGACTGCTCCAGCTCCGCCACCTGCCAGACCAGCCAGAATGGGACCAGCAACAATCAGACCAAGACCTGGCAGAGCCACGCTGGTGCCAATTGCGGCGATGGCGGCAATGGTTGCACCAACGGCGGTACCGATGGCGCCACCCACGCCGAGACCCTCGGTCGCCAGCGAACCTGCGTTGTGCTTCTCTTCGGGTTCGGTGCCCGGATTCCAGGAAGCCCGGGTGCGATCCGACATCAGCACGTTGATGTCAGCGTTTGTGTATCCGATCTGGTGCAGGTAATCCAGTGCATGCTCGGAATCATAGCGGTTACGGAAGACGCCCATCACCATCTTGTGATGCTGTGCCATGCTCGAGTTCCTTTCTAGTTAGTTTGGACTCGTTGCGGACATTCGCAAACCGAGCTTCGATATCTATTCAAGCAACTACCATTCCAAACCCGTCTCAAAGGAGCCTTTCATTATCGGAGGGGAGTTCTGGCTCTTTGAGTACAGTGGGGATTACCGCTTTGGGAAGTATGATTCTCGCTTCCGCGCGATGGATCGCTCTGTGCGACCCCACTTTTATTACTTCTCTAGCTTTGTTTCCCTGGCAGTGTGATTGAGCATTTCGCGGCATATCTTTTCGCAGCGAAAACAATCCTCGGCGCACTCCTTCATCAATTTGTCCTCCCCGAATTTTTCACAGGATTTACCGCAGCCGTTGCAGGCTTCAGCGCATGCCTTGCAGATCAAATCCGAGAAGGGGCCCTTGCGAGCGACGGTGGTTGCGGCCGCCGTACAGAAAGTGGCGCAATCCTGGCAGGTCCGCAAGGTGGCAAGATGCTCCTTCTTTCCCTCAGCGACCATGTTGGCACAATGGGCCGAGCAGGCATCGCAGATGCGTTGACAATCGTTGCAGGCGCGGGCGCACTTTTCAAATTCAGAATCATGCTTGTGTTGATCTGCCTGGGTGATAGCCGCAATCAACAATGCGCACGTGAGCGCGAGAGAGCGAGTACAAGTCATCACAGGATCTCCTGGGAAGGGAGGCGACTTCAAGAGATTTGCAATTAAAGTGCCGTTACTTTACGATGTTGGCAGCGGTCTGGTCTTTTTCTCAGATTGAACTCCGTGGAACTGGATTGGGATCAATTCAGTTGTGTACCAACTGTCCGGGGTTATCTGGCATCAGAGTTGCAGTAAATTGTGCTCGTGATGACTTGCCGAGTCGTACCATCACCAAATCAGGGGTCTCCCACTTCTGGCAGCGAGCCGTTCGGCTTGTTGGCGGAAGGGTCTTGGGGCGACCTTTCCAGGACCGCCGGCGAACAGGTCGCCGGCGGTCCATTTTTTTCAGCCGATCTCCCCCAGGGGGGGTACATCGGTTGGAAGAGGGATTCTGTCGGTATCCTTGACTTGCCCAAAGAGAAAGGAGGTTCTTGTGAGTTTCGTTCAGGCTTTGACAGCCCTTGAAGCGGGGTTACATGCCTTGCGTGTGCATTTTCTCTCCTCGCCCACCTCCGAGCGTCCCCGCGTACTCGCCCGGGTGGTGTTTGATGGCTGGGCAGGAGGTATCACCTGCGTGTGTGCTATTCAGGAAGATTCTCACATAGCTGCTCTGGATGCCTCCGGGCAGACTCTGAGCGACCTGCAACGCCAGTTGGAACGATCTGCCAGCGAGGATCGTTCTGTATCGTGGCGGCAAGTGCTGGCTTCCCTGGGAATGCCGGTGCTCGCCCGGGCTGATGGTTTGATGCTGGGTCTGGTGCTGCCGCTGTCTACCAGCGCCGAGTGTGCAGCGCTGGCGAAGGTTTACCTGGGATCGTTGGCCCATCATGCCTCGGCCCTGCTATTGCGTCAGCAGGTAGCAGTGCTGCAAGAAACGCGCGACGCGCTGGCTCCCCTGGCTGACATCGCTGAGGTGAGCGGTGTGCTGGCACATGAGTTTTCAAACTTCCTGAACATGACACTGCTACAGATTTCGGTGCTGGAAATGAGTGCCCCGGCTAACCAGGTCGAGGAGTTTGAGGTCATTCGGCGGCAGGGTAAGGAGGCGAACAACCTGCTCGAGCAGTATCATCAATACCGGCGCTGGAGTGGTCCCACCCACACTCTGGATCTCGGCGACCTGGTGTTCGAGGTGCTAAAGGACCTGGAGCGTATCGGCAATCCAACCGTCAGGGTTTGCAGCGAGGCCTGTACACCGGCCAGCAACACCTCCGCCGTGACCGTTCTCCTGCAAATGGTGTCAGGAATAAAGGTTGCGATCAGTGGAGCGGATTTGCGGCGGTTACTCCACTTCCTGGTAAAAAACACGGCGCGCATCGCTGCATTATCGACCCGACGCGTGGTCGTGGGTGTGGAGACGGCTCAGGGTGGAGCGCAGATTCGCCTGGAATCGTCGACCCCCGCCAGTTGGCGCGGTCAGTTGCAATCGCTTCTGGATACGTCCTCGTCAGTGCCGGCAGGGGTAGAAAAACTTGAACTCGCTGCCTGCCGATCGATGGCACGACGGCTTCGCTGTGCCCTCCAGCTTGAAAACCAGCCTGGTAGCCACGACTTCAGATTCGTGGTGCAGATTCCGTCGACCCGGGGTTAGTCGGATTGCGCAATGCTGTTCTCAATCGTGAGCAATAAAATTCTCATGAGAGTGGTCCTGCAGCCACTTTGAACAGAATTCAGGCCTGAGAAAGCCTGAGCCGGCCGTTTGGCAAGCGTCTTGCTAGTGAGTGATCCACACCGTGCGCATTTTCGTGAAGTGACATGCTCGCAAGAGGGTATCAGGTATGAACCATCCCCCCCCGTCTGCCGCCAGCACGAACACCCCACCAATCCAGGCTCGACTACTACTAGCCGACGACAACGAGCTGGTCTGTCGGCAGCTCAAGGCCTGCCTCGAAGCCGACCCGAATGTGCGGGTTGAGACGACCAACGATGGGAAGGAAGCGTTAGGGCTTCTGAAACAGAACTACTACAGCATCTTTCTGACTGACCTGGAGATGCCTCACGTCGATGGGTTGCAGCTCATTCGTGAGATCAACAAGTTAGGGTTGCCTGTCAATAGCATCGTGGTGACGGGGCACGGCAGCGTGGATAACGCCGTTGAGGCGATGAAGGCGGGGGCATATGACTTTTTCACCAAGCCGATCAATCTGGATCGGCTACGCATAGTCGTCAAGCGCATTTTGGCGGAGCGGGCCCTGCGCGATGAAGTGGTGTACCTGCGCGAGCAGCTACAGATGCGCGAGACGTTTCGCAACCTGCTCAGCAAGAACGCGGAGATGAACCGCATTCTCGAGCTAATCAATTGCATCGCACCGACCACCTCGACGGTACTCATCACGGGGGAAACGGGAACGGGAAAGGAAGTGCTGGCGCGGGCTATCCATCAGGCTTCGTCTGCCACGCGACCTGGGCCGCTGGTCGCGGTTCACTGCGCGGCTCTGCCAGAGAACCTGCTGGAGAGCGAATTGTTCGGCCACGAGAAGGGCAGCTTCACCGGGGCCATCGGCCAGCGCAAGGGACGCTTTGAGCAGGCGCACAAGGGCACTCTATTTCTGGATGAGATAGGTGAGGTGCCGTTATCGATGCAGGTGAAATTGTTGCGGGTGCTGCAGGAACGCACCTTTGAGCGTGTCGGCGGTTCGCAGCCCGTCGAGATTGACGTGCGCGTGATCGCGGCCACTAACCGGTCGCTAGCCCAGATGGTCAAGAAGGGCACATTCCGGGAGGACCTGTACTACCGCATCAACGTCGTCCGCATCGAGGTGCCCCCCCTGCGTGATCGGCCAGAAGATATCCCGCTGCTGGTCGAGCATTTCTGCGAAAAATTCACCCGTCCCGGAGAAGCGCCCAAACAGTTCTCGGGCGAGGCCATGGAGTTGTTGTGGAAGCACACGTGGCCGGGCAACGTCCGCGAGTTGGAAAACGTTGTGGAACGTGCCTGCGTCACCACGCCGGGCCCTGTCATCGATGCCCGGCATCTGGCGGGGGATCTCACCTCGCAACTGAATACGCGCTCGGCATTACGCATCGACCTGAGCAAGCCATTGCCAGATCTACTCCACGAGCTGACCTGCGACGTGGAGAAACGCTACATCCGCAAGGCACTGCAGAAGACACATGGGCATGTCGGCCGCTGTGCTGAAATCTGCGGTATGTCGCGGCGGAGCATCACTGCGAAGCTGGCGGAGTATGGAATTCGGCGAGCGGAGATGCAGGAGACGGAGGAGGTATGACCATCCCGCAGAAAGGGTGGATTCTAGTCATGATCCCCCTGCTGGCCCAGTTGGCGTTTCTGGGAGTGCTGGCGCTGACGCGCAACTATCATCAGCAGACGCAGGAGAAGGCGACTCACACGCACAAGGTGATCAGTCAGGCCGAGTCGTGCTATCGGCAGGTGATTGAGGCGCAACTACAGATGCGCGGATATGTCCTGACGCTGAACCCATTGTACGTGCGGTCTTATGAGAAGGTACGGGACAGCATTCCTGGGGAGTTTGACGAGTTGACGAAACTCGTCGCCGACAACCCAGAGCAGCGGCAACGGGCGATCCAGATCAAGGGCATGGCGTGGGAATTCATCGACTGGATGAACCAGAACCTCCGGTTAGCCTCTCGGGGAGAGCGTGACCATGTGATCGACCGCATCCCCACCACAGGCGCTGCCCTCAGTCGAGGGCTGCGCGATCTCATGGACGAATTTCTGAACACCGAACGCCGCCTGGATGAGATGCGGAACCACAACCTGGCCTGGGCCATCCGGGTGCAAACGGCCGTTCTGTTCGGCGGTTTCGCCATGGCGTTGGCCACCAGTTTCGCCCTGTTGATGGCCTTCAGCCAGAGCGTGTCTCGACGGGTGGGGACGCTGATCAATAACACGCGACGCTTTGCCGAGGGGCGCGAACTCGCGCCGCGGCTGAATGGCAAGGACGAACTGCAACAGATCGACGCCGTCTTTCATGACATGGCCGATTCGCTGCGGCAAAAAGAGCAGGAGAACGAGCTGTTCGTCTACAGTGTTTCACACGACCTGCGCTCGCCACTGGTCAACCTCCAGGGGTTCAGCCAGGAACTGGGCATGGCCGTCAACGACCTGCGCACGCTGGTCAACACCGATCGCGTGCCTGATGCAATCAAGGTCCGGACGAATCAGCTGATCGATCGGGACATGAACGAGGCGATCCATTACATCCAATCGTCGGTAATGCGCCTGTCCGGCATCATCGATGCGCTGATGCGTCTCTCGCGCATTGGGCGTGTGGAGTTTCGGATGCAGGAAGTAGATGTAGGGGCGGTGGTGGGGCACGTGGTGGCGGCGCTTCATAACAGCCTGATGGCGCGCGGGGCGGTGGTGGGAGTGGACACCTTGCAACCCTGCTGGGGCGATACTCGCGCTATTGATCAGATCTTTGCCAACCTAATTGGCAATGCCGTCACCTACCTCGATCCAGCGCGGCCAGGCCGGATTGAAATTGGCATGGTCAACGACGAAGCCTGGCCCGATTATCACACGTACTATGTCCGCGATAACGGCCTGGGGATTCCGGAGAAACTCCAGGCCAAGGTGTTCATTGCCTTTCAACGGCTGCATCCCGGCACCGCTCCGGGAGAAGGAGTGGGGCTGGCACTGGTACGACGGGTGGTGGAACGACTGGGGGGCCGCGTCTGGCTAACTTCGCGCGAAGGGGAGGGCAGTACTTTCTATGTCGCGCTACCGGCCAGCGCAGAGGCTCGCACCAGCCCCACGGCACCCGCCCGCACCCATGGAAGTGCCGCGACGGTGCAGGTGCCTGGCCTGGCCGACACTTCTGCGGAATGGCCGTCCCTTCCATCGACCTAGAGGAACGTATGAATCCTAACCCACTCCACATCGTGCTTGCTGAAGACGACGATGGACACGCCACCCTGGTGCAACGCAACCTGGAACGAGCGGGACTGGTCAACGGGTTCCATCGCTGTCGGGATGGGCAGGAGGCGCTGGATTATCTCAGAAGCGAAGGCATGTTTAGTGGCAGGATGCTGAAACAACCGCCATTGTTGCTCCTTGACATCAAGATGCCGCGCGTGGACGGCATCGAGGTGCTTCGGCAGATCCGGGCGGACCCTCGGACTGCCAAGGTGCCAGTCATCATGTTGACGACAACAGACGATCCACGTGAGATCCAGCGCTGTTACGAGCTGGGCTGCAACGTCTACGTCACCAAGCCTGTCGATTACCAGGCATTTATCGAGGCGATCAAACGGCTGGGCCTGTTTCTGCAGATTGTTGCCGTCCCGAGTCACGGAACCCATCCGTAACGTCCCCGTGGAGGCTACTGTCATGTCCACAGAGCAACAGGCTACTGTGCTCGTCGTGGAGGACGATCCGGGTGTCGCGCGACTCCTCCAGGTGCGTCTCGAACGGGCGGGCTACCGGGTCAGTGTGGCCAATGATGCCAGCCGGGCACTAAGCATCCTGCGCGAGGGGAATATCGATCTGATGCTCCTCGATCAGAGCTTGCCAGGCGGGATCAATGGGCTCGATTTTTACAAGCAAACGAAGGAAGCCGACTTCGACGTGCCGGCCATCCTGGTGACGGGGTTTCAGGGCCAGGAGATTGTCCTGCAATCGCTGCGCGCGGGTGTGTTCGACTTCGTGCCCAAGTCGTCCGACTACATCGACTACCTGTTACCGACTATCGAGCGCGTCCTGAAGAAGCGGCGGACCGAATGTCAGCTTGTAGAGTCTGAGGCACGTCTGGGTAGCATCATCTGTTCAGCTTTAGACGCAGTGCTCACCGTGGACGAGAATCTGCAGATCGGCACGTTTAATCCTGCTGCCGAGCAAATGTTTGCCCTGTGCCAGGTCGAGGCCCACGGGCAATCGATCACGCGTTTCATTCCGGCATGGAGTGGCAGTCTGGCCGAAAAACGACCTGTCGAGCAGACAACTTCGCCCAGGCAGATTGAGCGCTGGGAGACCGAGGGGGTGCGTAACGATGGCACCCGGTTTCCCGTCGAGTTATCGGTGGCGTGGGTAGAGGCGAATCGACGACGCTTCTGGACCTGCTTCGCCAGGGACATCAGTGATCGGATCCGAGCGCAGCAGGAACGCGAACGGCTGATTCAGGAACAGGCGGCACGCAAGGAAGCCGAGGCGGCGCGCACGCGTCTGGAAATGCTGCTGGAAGAGAATTCGCGCCTCTATCGCGAACTGCAGGACATTGATTCCAGCAAGGATGAGTTCCTGGCTATTCTCTCGCACGAGTTGCGCAATCCACTCGCGCCAATTCGCAACGCCCTGGAGTTGATCCATCAAGAAGGGAGTGCCTCACCAGCAACTCAGGAGAACTGGGGAATTATTCAGCGGCAGGTGGCGCACCTGACGCGCCTGGTTGAGGATCTGCTAGACATCAGTCGCATTCGTGAGGGCAAGATTGTCCTGCGCGAGCAACCTCTGGCCATCGCCGACGTCGTGGCCCGGGCCGTCGAGACCACCCGACCTCTCATCGAGGCGCGCAAGCACACACTATCGGTGATGGTTCCTCCCCGGACGCTAGCGGTACAGGGCGATCGTGATCGTCTGGTGCAGGTGCTTGCCAACCTGCTCAACAACGCTGCCAAATATACACCCACAGCGGGTCGAATCGAACTGGAGGTGCGTCGCGCAGGCAGGTGCATCGAATTGCGCGTGACAGATACCGGCGTGGGAATCCCGGCGGAACTGATTGGCCGTCTCTACGAACCATTCACTCAAAACCACCTGACCCGGGACCGCTCCGAGGGTGGGCTGGGTATCGGCCTGACGCTGGTGCGGCGACTCATCGAAATGCACGGCGGCACAGTCGAGGCGACGAGTGCCGGGCTAGGGCAGGGCAGTTGTTTTATCGTGCGTTTGCCGGCGCTGGACAGTCCCATTCCGGATGCGAAGAAGCAGGTGGATGAACGGCCCACACAGAAGCGACGCATTCTACTTGTAGATGATCAGCGCGACTCGGCGAGAACACTTTCGAAGTTGCTTCACGCCATGGGGCATGATGTGGAGACCCAGCACGATGGACCTGCCGCTCTGGAGGCAGTACGTAGCTTTCAGCCCGAGGTGGTGGTGCTGGACATCGGCCTGCCGAGCATGGACGGCTACGAGGTGGCTCGACGGCTGCGGGCTTCCCCAACTACCAGGCCGGAGACAGTGCTGATCGCCTTGACGGGTTATGGAGCAGAACGTGATCGACAACAGGCGCGGGAGGCGGGGTTTGACGTGCATTTAGCCAAGCCAGTCGATCCACAGGCACTACGGCAGTTACTCAATCAGCCGCTCGATCAATTGCGTCGGACTGAACCGAAGTGAGGCGGCGAAAGGAAACGGGAAGGGGGCCAGGGTGGCCCCCTTCAGCTACTATCCGACTAGTTATTTCAGGTCGGCCAGAATCTCCTTTGCCTTCTTCAGGTGGTCACGAATCACCGTCTGCATCTGCTTGGCCAGACGAGTGACGTCCTCGTCCTTTCCATTGGCAATCTGGTTCTCAATCATCTTTAGCGCTTTCTCATGCGACTCGATAGTGTGCTTTACAAAAGCCCGGTCAAAGTCTTCCTTCTCGAGCTTGCCAAGCGCTGTGATCTTCTCGTTAATGCTCCTGTCGAACCCAGCTACCACGGCAAACTTGCGATCCTTGATGGTGTTACCCAGTTCCTTGTTGAGCTTTTCCATGTCTTCCTTCATCTTCCTGGAGAACTCCTTTACCTTCTCGGAGGAAGCTCGCTTCTCGACAAGATCTAGACAGCTGTGTGACGAATTCATGCCGTTATGCGCTGCGACGATGAATTCCTTGTCCAGAGGCGTGTTTTTGTCGAACTCCCGCTTTTCGACCAGGTCGCTCTTCTCCTTTAAGTTCTTCTTCTCGTCCTCGGCCTTGCTGACCTGGAAGCCGCATACCACGACGAGCAACGCCAGGACTAGGGACAGGTGACGAATCATTGGAGTAACTCCTTTTCCAGGGAAATGGTTCACCGCTGAATGCGGCGACAGCCTCCGAGCAAATGGCGTTCCATCACTGACGCAGTGTCGAGGGCCAAATACGCCCTTGCGGTGTTGTGTGAGAAGTGGCCAGTGGGAGAGAAGGTAGGACGAGTGAGAACTCACTTTCTCTGGCACGCGAGTTGCCTTCGGATTTGGCCGAAAGAGTGGCAGAGCAATGCCGCTCTCACACGTAACCTCAACACCGATGAATGGAGTACACAATGGCCGAGAATTCGATGGTGATGGCCTGCTTCCGTAACCGCATGGACGCCTCGGAGGCCTACGACTTTCTGGTGGTGCGCGGCTACACGCGGGACGAGATAAACGTAATGATGTCGAACAGCACCCGCGAAGCCTACGAGAAGGAAGGGGATCACCCGGTCGGCTCGATGGTGACTGAAGGCGTTGCCGTGGGTGGCACGATCGGAACCGCGGTGGGAGCGACGGCGGCCGCCATTGCAGCCATTGGCACCAGCGTGGCTCTGCCGGGCGTGGGCCTGATCGTGGCTGGGCCGGTGCTGGCGGCTCTGGCTGGTGGTGGTGCGGGTGCGGTCACCGGTGGCTTGCTCGGCGGCCTGGTGGGCCTGGGCATCCCCGAATCCAACGCCAAGGCCTACGAGGCCACGTTGAAGGAAGGCGGCGTGGTGATCGGCGTGCTGCCACGTACCAGCAATGACGCCAGCGACATTCGCAAGCGCTTCAATGAACTGAACGGCGAGAACATCATCTCGGCGTGAGTGTCCATGGACTGCGCACCCCAACGTCAAACTAGCCGGCTGCTCGCGCAGCCGGCTTCCCAGGAGGAACTATGAGAAAGCTAATTGGATTGACACTGGTTGTGAGCGGGCTGATGGCGGTAGGTGGCTGCATGCAGTCGCCTGAGGCCGACCGAGCGAATCGCGAAGCGGAGCGAGAATCCAAGGAAGCCGCCAGCGCCGTGGGCAAGGCACTACAGGTGCAGAAGAACGAGTACCGGAAAAAGGCAGAAGCTGATCTCGAAAGTCTGAATATCACCATCCAGTCCTACTCCAGCCGGATGGAGAAGGCGCGGGACGAAGCGAAGGCGAAGATGAAGCCCCAACTCGAACAGCTCCAGCGACAGCGCGATAATCTGCGTGACAAGCTCAAGGACCTTGGAGGGGATTCACAGGACGCCTGGAACGAGTTCAAAAAGGGATTCGATCGGGCCATGGGCGAGCTGAAAGACGGCGTGGACCGAGCCAGGGATAGCTTCAAATAGGTATCCGTCGGAACGCAGCGTGGTCGAAGCATGGTGGGCCATGCCGTGGGTCGTTCTCACACTATTTTTCCATATAGGATCCAACCCCGGCGTGGAGCGCATCCTGCACGCCGGTTGATTCTCGGGGCACTGCCAATTTGTGTCATACAGCGGGGCGGGCTCCACGTTTCACCTACCCCCAATACCCCTCTGCACAGGAGCTATTCAAATGTTGCGGCTTGCGTTGGTCTTTCTCGTTGTCGCCCTGATCGCGGCATTCTTCGGCTTCGGCTTCGTGGCCGAGATGTCGTTCGATGCTGCTCGCATCCTGTTCTTCCTGTTTCTGGTGCTGGCGGTGCTGGCGTTTCTCGGCTCCTTTCTGCGTGGAGCACCGCCCAGAGATCTCGTCTGACGCAGCCCAGGCCTATCTACCAAACGCGAGCGAGACCTTCTCGCTCGCGTTTCGCGTTCCTCTCCCGGCACGATGCGTGCATCTGACTCCTAGGATTGAAATTGAGGACATTCGATGTCTACCACCTCCCTTCCTCTGCTCGGCACCCACGCCCTAGAGATCATTAGCGATCAGAGCCGTCCGATGCGGCTGGTTGGGCGAACCCCCATCGCCCTCGAAGATATTGCTCGCGAACTGGCTGACACTTTCACGATTCGGCCCCGCGCTCCTCGCCGAGGGTTGCTAGCCCGGGCCCGGGCCAATTATCGCGAGCTGATCAAGGCGCATCGCGCACTGGCCGGCGCCAGTGTGGCTGGCCAGGCGCCCAGTGCCGCGGCCGAATGGCTGCTCGATAACTTTTACATCATCGACGAGGTGTATCGAGAAGTGCTCGATCACCTTCCACAGGGGTATTACGACAAGCTACCAGCCGTGGCCGATGGGCCTTTCGCCGATCTACCCCGAACCTACGCCCTGGCCGTGGGTCTCATCGTTCATGCCGATAGCAGCATCGACGAATCCACTCTGCTGGGCTACGTCCACGCCTATCAGAAGCAATGCCCTCTCACCATTGGTGAGGTGTGGGCGATTCCCATCATGCTGCGCATCGGCTTACTCGAAAGCCTGGCGCGCCTTGCTCGGCATACGCGGCTGGCCTTCTCAGAACATTGCCTGGCGAACGAGGCGCTGGCAACCCAGCAGCTTCCCGGGAATCCCAGCGACTCGTTCGTGGCTGGGGTGTTGCAAGCAATGCGCGACCGTCCCGACCTGGGCCAGGAGATGCTCCAACGCGTGGAAACGTGGATTGCGAGCCTGGGCATCGATGTGCCGCGCTTGCTCGAGAGCGAATATCAGTTGCAGGCGGCCAATCAGGTATCTATCGGCAATGCGGTCACCAGCTTGCGCCTGCTTGGTGCGCTCGACTGGGCTCAGTTCTTCGAGCAAATCAACCACACCGAGAAAGTGCTGCGCGCGGAACCGACCAACGTTTATACGCGTCAGACCTTTGCCACCCGGGATTCCTACCGATCAGCCATTGAGCGGCTGGCACGTGGCAGCGGCATCAATGAGGTCGAGGTGGCGCGTCGGGCCATCGAAGCAGCCAGCCAGGCCACACGAAAACACCACCAGCATTTGGGCTATTACTTGATTGGTGAAGGCAGCCACGAGTTTGGGCGTCAACTTGGTTATCGCCCACAGTTGAGTAACGCGCTTCGCGAGTGGGTGAAGCTGCATCCCGCGCTAACTTACTTCGGCATGCTCGGTTTGTTCACGCTGCTCGGCATGGGCGGCCTGGCCTGGCTCATTTCGCCGCCGACATGGGGCACCTGGCTGGCAATCCTTGCAGTGGCTGCCTTGCCTGCCAGTGAAATCGCTGTCGCGATGACCAATTTCATCGCCTTTCGGCTGGTGCCGCCACGGGTTCTTCCTCGCATGGACTTCCGCGATGGCATTCCCGACGAGTATGCCACGTTCGTAGTTATTCCTGGCATGTTGACGAACACTGGCAGTGCGCGATCGCTGCTCGACCGGATCGAACTGCACTACCTGGCCAATCCCGATGCTCAGTTGTACTTCGCCCTGTTGACCGACTTCGCCGATGCTCACTCGGAGCATATGCCCGATGACGAGGCTTTCCTGCAGTCGGCGATGGAGGGAGTGCGCCGGCTAAATGAACAACACTTCCCCGGAAGTGCGCCCCGTTTCTTTGTGCTGCATCGACGTCGGCAATGGAACGACACCGAGGGCTGCTGGATGGGGTGGGAGCGGAAGCGCGGCAAGTTGCATGAGTTTAATCGGCTGCTACGCGGGGCGACCGACACGAGTTACGTGCATTGCTCGGCTGATCCCGCCACGTTGCCGCGTCTGAAGTATGTGCTGACCCTGGATGCCGACACGGTGTTGCCCAAGGATGCCGCGCGCACGCTGATCGGCACCCTGGCGCATCCGCTAAACTCGCCGGTGCCCAGCGCGGACGGACGGCGCATCGACGCGGGGTACGCCATCTTCCAGCCGCGCGTGAGCTTTCTCTACAAGACGGGATGGCGGTCGTTGTTCGCCAGGCTCTTTGCCTTCTCGGCCGGCATCGATCCTTACTCGACGGCGGTGTCGGACACCTACATGGACCTGTTTGGGCGCGGGACTTTCACAGGCAAGGGGCTGTACGAGATCGATGCCTTCGAGGCGACCGCCGGCCGCGCCTTCCCCGAAAACCACATTCTTAGCCACGACCTGATTGAGAGTAACTTCGCCGGCTGTGCGCTGGTGAGCGACGTCGAGGTGTTCGACGATTTTCCGGCTCGCTATACCGTTTTTTCCAGGCGTGAGCATCGCTGGGCGCGGGGCGACTGGCAGCTGGTACCCTGGCTGGGGCCGACCGTGCCGACGGGGCAAGAAGGGCGCATTCCCAACCCGTTAACTTTACTGGCCCGGTGGAAGGTGTTCGATAACCTGCGCAGGAGCCTGGTTCCGCCAGCACTTTTGCTAATGACGATGGGCTGGCTGGCCTTTCCCGCGGAGGCGTGGTACTGGTCTGGGGCGCTACTGGTGGTGCTTGGGATGCCCCTGGTACTGCAAATCGTCAGCCTGGTCATCAGTGTGCCAGCCATTGGGATTCCCCAGGCGTGGGTCAACGCACGGGCGGGGCTGGGCTCCACGCTTGGGCAGACCCTGCTGGGTGTGGTGCTGTTGCCTCACCAGGCGTTTTCTCTGCTAGATGCGGTCCTTCGCACCTTGTGGCGCGTGTTTATCAGCCGGCGCAATCTGCTGGAGTGGGAAGCGGCGGCGGTGACGGAGACGCGCCTCCGGGGGAAGATTGTCGAGTTTCTCCAGATGATGCGAGCGGCTCCGGCGTGGGCAGTGCTGGTGGGGATCCTTCTGGCGTGGCAGGCCCCCGAGGCGCTTCCAGCGGCGCTGCCATTGATCTTGACGTGGCTGGTCTCGCCACTCGTGGCGTGGGCGGTTAGCCGGCCAACTGTGATGGCCAGGCCCGAGATCGCGCCGAGTGATCTGCCACTGTTTCGCCGGCTGGCATGCAAGACGTGGGGCTTTTTCGAGGAATTTGTCGGCGAAACCGACCACTGGTTGCCGCCCGATAACTACCAAGAAGGGCCTGTCGAGGCGGTGGCCCATCGCACCTCGCCGACCAACATTGGCCTGTATCTGTGCTCGACGCTGGCTGCCCACGACATGGGTTACATCACGCTGAAGCATCTGGCCGATCGAGTGGATAGGACGTTCCACACGCTGGGCCTACTGGAGCGCTACCACGGGCACTTCCTCAATTGGTACGACACGAAGACCCTTCAGCCACTGCCGCCGGCGTACGTCTCGAGCGTGGATAGTGGCAACTTACTTGGCTGTCTGCTGGTGCTGGCGCAGGGGCTGGAAGAGAAGCGAAACGAGCCGATGCCGCCACCCGTTGCCCTGGAGGGGCTGCGCGACTTGCTGGGGTTGGTGCGCGAGGAGCTGGATAACGTGGGTACCTATACGGGGATTCCCGCCGACGAGGTTCGGACGGTCAGCAATTTGCTCGGCCAGACAACCGGGAGCGTAGCAGAGTGGAAAAGAATGCTCGCCAGTGCGAGCGAGATTGCGCAGCGCTGGCGTTCGGTCGGTGGGCCAGCGGCAATTCATCTTCGGGCAGAGAACTTCGCCGAGGCGCTGGCACAGTGGCGAGCCGAGGCCGAGGCGGGAACCGAGGCGGTCGCCTTGCAGCTGGGAGAGCTGGCTCGAACGGCGCGACGGCTAGCCGACGAGATGGACTTTCGTTTTCTCTATAATCCGCGCCGACATCTCTTTGCGATTGGGTATCACATCCCGCGTGAGGCGCTCGATCAGGCCCACTACGACCTGCTTGCGTCTGAGGCTTGCCTGACGAGCTTCCTGACGGTGAGCCGGGGCGAGGCTCCCCGTCGGCACTGGTTCCAGCTGGCGCGGCCGTCCATTCGCGCGGCCGGTAAGCCGGGCCTTTTGTCGTGGAGTGGGACGATGTTCGAGTTCTTGATGCCGCGGCTCTTTCTCCCGGTGCCCGAAGGCACACTGCTTGACATGGCCTGGAAGGCGGCGGTCGGGCGTCAGATGGAATATGGTCGGCAGAAGCAGGTGCCGTGGGGAATCTCGGAGTCGGCGTACGCGCTCACTGACATAGCCGGAAATTACCAGTATCAAGCATTCGGAGTACCTGGCCTGGGGTTGAAGCGCGGGCTGGGGCGCGACCTGGTCGTGTCACCGTACTCGACAGTGCTGGCGCTGTCGATCGCGCCGCGCGAGGCTGCGACAAACGTCCGGCGGCTGGTCGGCGAACTGCGGGCCGAGGGGCCCTACGGGCTGTACGAAGCGATCGATTATACGCCCGAACGAGTGAAGCCCTCAACGTCCTGCACGCTGATTCGCTCGTACATGGCCCACCACCAGGGGATGATCCTGGTGGCGCTGGCCAATGCCCTGCTGGATGACATCATGCCGGCCCGGCTAGCGCGGCAACCGGCGGTGCGTGCTGTCGATCTCCTGTTGCAAGAACGGGTGCCGCTGGAAGCGCCAGTGGTGCAGTCGCGCGATGAGGAACAGCCCGACGTATCCGGTAGCGCGAACACGGATGCGGTGAGCCGACGGCTCACCAATCCGTCGCCGACCGAGCCCAGGCCACACCTGTTATCCAATGGCCACTACTCGGTGATGCTGACCACCTCGGGGGCGGGCTACAGCACGCGGAACAACCTGGATGTGACGCGCTGGCGCCTGGATCTCACGCGCGAGGTGTGCGGGCAGTTTATCTATGTGCGAGATCTCAAAACAGAGGATGTCCGGTCAGTGGCCTACCAGCCGACCTGCCGGGAGCCCGACGATTACGAGGTGATTTACTCCATCGACAAGGCAGAGTTTCGACGGCGCGATGGTACCCTGGAGACGCTCACGGAGATCGCTGTGTCTCCCGAGGATGAAGCCGAGGTGCGCCGGGTGACAGTGGTCAACCACGACAGCCAACCGCGCGAAGTGGAGCTGATCAGCTATCTCGAGGTGGTGCTGATGCCGCGCGCTGCAGACCAGGCGCATCCAGCGTTTCACAAGCTCTTTGTCGAGACGAGTCGTCCGGAGGGGCATCATGCGCTGATCTGTCGGCGGCGGCCGCGATCGGCGGGGGAAACGGTCTACTACGCGGTCCATATCTTGGCGGGCGAGGAACTGGCCGGCCCAGTCGAGTACGAAACGGACCGGGCCCGCTTTCTGGGTCGACGAGGGACGCTGGCAGCGCCGGCGGCTCTGGCCCCGGATGGCCGGCATACCGGCACTCTGGGCGCAGTGCTCGATCCGATCTTCTCCATTCGCTGCCGGGTGCGCGTGCCGGCAGGTGGGCGGAAGACGGTGAGCTTCACGACTGGCGTGGTGGAATCTGAGGAACACGCGATGTTCCTCATCACCAGCTTCGAGAACCTCAAGGGGGTGGATCGCGCCTTCGAACTGGCCTGGGCCCACAGTGGGGTGCAGCTGAAGCACATGAACCTGACCATTCGGGAGGCGCAGCTCTATCAGCGGCTAGCCGGGCATGTCCTGTTCGGTGCATCGGGGTTGCGCGCCGACGACGAGGTGCTGTGCAGCAATAAGCAGGGCCAACCTGGCCTATGGCGCCACGGTATTTCCGGTGATCTGCCCATCGTGCTATTGCGGATGTTCGAAGGGGCAGACTCGATCGAGCTGTTCCGCCGGGTGATCAAGGCGCACGCCTACTGGAACAGTCATGGGCTGCGGACCGATCTCGTCGTGCTGAACGAGACGCCGACCACCTATCTCGACGAGGTGGCCAACGAAATGATCAACCTGGTCCGCACCAGTCAGGATCGCGATAACATCGACCGGCCTGGCGGGGTCTTCCTTCGCAAGGCGGACCAGATCTCTCCTGATGATCACGTGCTCTTGCAGGCCTGGGCGCGGGTAATTCTGGATCCGCGCCGTGGGCCACTGGAAGATCAAATTCTGGTGACGATGCCGACTCATACGTTTCCCCAGGCCATGAAGCGCAAGCGGCCGACCGCGTTGCCGCGCACCTGGGCCCCGGTGCCCGAAGGGCTTCAGCAGTTCAACGGCACCGGCGGCTTCAGCGCGACCGGGCATGAGTATGTCATCGTGCCCGGGGCGGTGTCCCCGATGCCGTGGGTGAATGTCATCGCCAACCCGTCGTTTGGTACGCTCGTGACCGACAGCGGCTCGGGCTACGTGTGGGCGATCAACAGCCAGCTCAATCGTCTTACTCCCTGGAGTAACGATCCGGTCAGCGATCCGCCCGGTGAGGTCATCTACCTGCGCGATGAGAAAACTGGCGAGGTGTGGTCACCCACGCCGTTGCCCGCAGGTGGGGCGACGCTGGTGCGGCATGGCGCGGGGTACAGCGTGTTCGAGCAGCATCGGGACACGCTGGTCCAGGAACTGACGGTGTTCGTTCCGACCGGCGAGAGCCTGAAAGTCAGCAAGCTGCGACTGACCAACAAGGGAACGCGAGCGCGACGGCTGGCGGTGACTTACTACGTCGAGTGGGTGCTGGGCACGACGCGCGATCAGGCCGTGCCGCATGTGGTGACGCAGTATGATGCCGAGGCAGGCGTGATGACGGCGTGCAACTCGGCAAACCTGATCATGGCGCCAGCCGTGGGGTTCGCTGGGATGAGTCCGGCGCCCACCTCGTGGACGGGAGATCGAACGGAGTTCCTCGGGCGGAACCACAGCCTGGCCGACCCCGAAAGCCTGGGCCGGGTGGGATTGTCGGGCTATACCGGCGCGGGGCGTGATCCCTGCACGGCGTTGCAGACCATCATTGAGATTCCACCGCATGGCACCGTGGAGATCCACCTCCTGCTGGGCATCGCCAGCGACAGCGCCTCGGCTCGTGGAGTGGTGCGGCGCTATCGCGAGCCTGGCGTGGTCGATTTCGCTCTGAAGGACGTACATCAGAGCTGGGATAGGCTACTGGGCACGATCCAGGTGAAGACCCCTGACGAGTCAGTCAATGTCCTGGTGAACCGCTGGCTGCTGTACCAGGTCATCTCGTGCCGACTGTGGGGACGAACGGGGTTCTTCCAGTCTGGTGGCGCCTACGGGTTCCGCGATCAGTTGCAGGACGTGATGGCACTGGTTCACACCGCGCCACAGTTGACACGCGAACAGATCCTGCGGGCGGCGGCGCGGCAGTTCAAGGAAGGCGACGTCCAGCACTGGTGGCATCCACCCAGCGGAGCAGGTGTCCGGACGCGGTTTTCCGACGACTTCCTCTGGTTGGTACTCGTCAGTTGTACCTACGTCGAGGCAACCGGCGATGTGGCGCTGTTCGACGAGTCGGTCAGCTTCATCGAGTCGCCGCTATTGGAGCCGCAACAGGAAGAGGTATACACACAGCCGCGCACCTCGGCGGAGTCGGCAACCCTGTACGAACACTGCCTCCGCGCGCTGGAACATGGCTGGCAGCTGGGGTCGCATGGGCTGCCGCTCATGGGCATCGGTGACTGGAACGATGGTATGAACAAGGTGGGGGCTGGAGGCCAGGGTGAGAGCGTATGGCTGGCGTGGTTCCAGCGCGTGTGTATGGAACGGTTTGCCCTGGTGGCCGACCGGCGAGGCGATGGAGATCGGGCACAGATCTGTCGGGAACGGGCACATCATCTACTCTCGGCCACCGAACAGCACGCGTGGGATGGCCGATGGTATCGTCGCGCCTTCTTCGACGATGGCACGCCCCTGGGCTCGGCCAGTAACGACGAGTGCCAGATTGATTCGCTAGCGCAGTCCTGGGCGGTGCTAGCGGGTGCTGACCGTGCGCGGGCCCAGACCGCAATGGAGGAGGCCTACGCCCGGCTAGTGAAGGCGGAGGAGGGCATTGTGCTGCTGTTCGATCCGCCCTTTGACCGGGGTCCCTTGCAGCCGGGCTACATCAAGGGCTATGTCCCCGGCACGCGCGAGAACGGTGGCCAGTATACCCATGGCGCGGTCTGGACCCTGCAAGCGCTGGCGCGACTGGGTCTGGGGAACCGGGTCGGCGAAATACTGAACATGCTGTGCCCGACATCACATGGGCGGAACGCCGAGACCGTGGCGCGTTACAAGGGAGAACCCTATGTCGTCGCTGCGGACGTCTATGGCCGACCACCTCATACGGGCCGGGCGGGCTGGACGTGGTACACAGGTTCGGCTGGCTGGTTTTACCAGGTGGTGCTGGGGGATGTCCTCGGGGTGCGCAAGGTGGGTAACTGGTTGCTCATTGATCCATGCATCCCAGCCAGCTGGCCCAGTTTCGAGGTGACATATCGCTTCGGATGCAGCACCTACGTCATTCACGTCGAAAATCCCGCTGGCGTGCAGCGTGGAGTGCAATCGATGACGCTGGACGGTACCGCACTACCAGGCGGCGTGCCATTGACCGACGATGGCGGAACGCACGAGGTGCGCGTACGGCTGGGATATTGAGGTCTGGCGCGACATTTGCCTTATGTGAACCCCGATCGCCCCACATCTGAGGAGTGCAAACATGAGTATGATGCTGATCAAATCTCTTCTACCTCGCAACCCCAAGCCAGCGCCTTCAATCAATGACGAAACGATGATCGAGGATTGCCGGGCAGCGATTCGGCCGGCTCAACGTGTGGAAGAAAAGCTGGTGGCGGCCCTGCACTCATCTCCGGTGATGATGAGTCAGATGCAGAAGGTCAGCCGGCCGCACGACCGGTAAGCAAGTAGCGACAGTGGGCGATGGCCCCGAAAACGTACCCCTGGGTTAGGCATGCATGGACGTGGTTCACCCACTCACGCACCAAAGTGCGCGGAGATGAGTATACGCTTTCCTGGATGGGGACCCAACCTGACGAGAGTGCCCAGAAGTGAAGAGTAATGCCGAACGGAGGACCACATGGGAAGTGCGTCCTCCGGTATTCGGCGAGGTAGCATCCGCAACAAGGCCTCCTTTCTGATGCATCCCACCTGGTTAGGACCGACCCGCGGAATAATTCGGTGCCAATCGCGAACCAACTCGTGTTCTTCGTCGCCTCGATCCTTGCTGGCGGGTTCAGCGAAGGGTTCAAGCTTATCCCCGGAGTCGAGATTCGCTTCTGGCCCCCGGCGGGTCTCTTTGTCGCCGCCCTGCTGTTGAGTCCGAAGCACCGCTGGCCCGGCTGGATCGTGGCGGGCTGTCTTGCCGAGTTGACCTGCAACGCGCTCTGGTTCCACAATGCCCTCCCCACCGCATTCGTTTACTGCACTGCCAACGCTTTGACCGCCTGGCTGGCGGCCTGGGGGATACTCAGGATCGCCGGGGCACCTTTTTTGCTCGAAACCTTCGAGGATGTGGTGACGTTCGTGCTGGTGGGTGCCGGAGTGGCGCCGATGCTGAGCGCGACCGTGATAGCCGTGACGGATTTTTTCCTGGGCAAACACTCATTTGCGACAGCCTGGACCCTGGCCTATTTAGGCGATGGGGCGGGCATCCTGGTTGTGACCCCCATGACAATCGTTGCAGCCCGAACCTGGTGTGATAGAGCCACGCTTTCTCCGTGGCGCGCCCTGGAGGCGACTGCACTGATCCTGGTGCTACTGGCGGTGGGCAGCCTGGCGCAGGGGGGGTACCTTCCGACTGTCTACCTAACCATGCCACCCCTGTTGTGGATCGCCGTGCGCTTTCAGTTACGAGGGGCGGCCGCCGCACTGGGCCTGCTCACGCTGCTGATTTCGGCGTTCACCCTGGCAAGCCGGGGAGCGTTACCCGGGGATGCGGCGTTGCTGCACGACACAATTGTCGCGTTGCAGACGTTTCTGACCATCTCGGCGGTCTCGGCGTTACTCGTCGCTGCCATTTCGTTGCAGCGCCAGCAGGCGCTCGATCGATTACAGACACTGAACAACGATCTGGAACGACGTGTAGAAGAACGTACCTCGAGCTTGCGCGAGAGCGAGGAGCGGTTGCGGCTGTTCATCAGACATGCGCCAGCGTCGATTGCCATGTTCGACCGGCAGATGCGTTATCTCGTCGTGAGCCGACGCTGGGTTTCCGACTTTTCGTTGCAGGACATCGACCTGATGGGGCGGTCACACTATGAGGTCTTTCCGGACATCCCTGAGGCCTGGAAGGAAGCTCATCGGCGTGGATTAGCGGGCGAGGCACTGGCCTCGTCGTGCGACCGCTTCGACCGCGCCAGTGGGCTCACACATTGGGTGAAATGGGAAATCCTGCCCTGGTGGACAGCGACGGGTGAGGTGGGGGGCATCCTCATCGCCTCGGAAGATATTACCTTGGCCCGGCGGTCGGAGACTGCTCTGCGCGAGGCCAATCATCGACGAAACGAGTTTCTGGCTACACTGGCCCACGAGCTGCGCAATCCGCTGGCGCCGGTGCGCAACGCACTGCAGATTCTACATTTGAAAAGTCCACCCACACCAGAGCTACAGTGGGCGCGAGACGTGATTGATCGGCAGGTGCAGGCGATGACGCACCTTATTGACGATCTCATGAATCTCAATCGGATCAGCCGCGGGCAGATCGAGCTTCGGCGCGAGCGGCTGGAACTGGTCAAGGTGGTGCAAGGCGCTGTCGAAACCAGCCGGCCATTGATCGAGGAGATGGGACATTCCTTGACGGTGGACCTCCCGGATCGCCCCGTCGTGGTGGATGCAGACCTGACCCGGCTGGCGCAGGTGTTCCTGAACCTGCTCAACAATGCCGCCAAGTACACCAATCGCGCTGGCAGGCTGCGTCTGCGCGGCGAGGTGCAGGGCAGCGACGTGGTGGTGTCGGTGAAGGACAATGGGATCGGCATCCCCCCGGAGAAGCTGGACGGCATCTTCGAGATGTTCTCCCAGGTGGAATCGGCGCAGTCGAGATCGCGCGGCGGGTTGGGCATTGGCCTGTGCCTGGTGAAACAGCTGGTGGAAATGCACGGAGGTAGCGTCTCGGCCCACAGCGCGGGGCTCGGGCAGGGTAGTGAGTTCGTGGTACGTCTGCCGATAGTTGTGGAAGCGATGGCGGAGTGTGCCGCCATCGCCGAGGCGCCTCCCACGTCGAATCTTCGCATCGTGGTGGCAGACGACAACGTGGATGCCGCCCGCAGCCTGGCGATGCTATTGAAGATGATGGGCAATCATGTGTACACGTTCCATGACGGTGAGGCGGCATACAACGGGGCTGCCCGACATCGGCCCCAGGTGATACTTTGCGATATTGGCATGCCAAAGATGAATGGCTACGAGGTGTGTCGGCGCATCCGTCGCGAGAAATGGGGACACGGCATGATTCTGGTGGCCGTCACAGGATGGGGCCAAGAGGAAGACCGCCGAGAATCGGTGGAGGCTGGGTTCGATCATCACCTGGTCAAGCCGGTTGATCCACGGCGCCTGATGACGTTGCTAGCAGCCCTGGACGTGGTGAAGACAGCCGAGTGAGCGCCTGCAAACGCTGGCGGCGGGGTTGCTTTCTCTCCATCACCCGACATGGATTTCGGATGTCGGGATTGCCTTGTTTCCTCTTCCTGTAGTATTACCATTATCGCGTCGGTGATTTTTCCGGGAAACACCTCCATGGAAGTGGGGGCTGGCGGTGAGCTAGCATGGTGGGTGGGTGATGGTAGAGCCTTCGGACCAAGGATGCGGTCACCCACGTGCTGCCTCTCTGCTTCTCTTTCTGGCCTTCTCTAGAGGGGGGCCAGGTGGTGCAGGTAGGAGAGGTATCTGACAGGAGAGAGGATGACCACTAGCAGTTACAATCTGACCCATCTGAAGCTGCTGGAAGCAGAAAGCATCCACATCATCCGGGAGGTGGCAGCCGAGTTCGAGCGCCCGGTGATGCTGTACTCGATTGGTAAGGACTCGGCGGTTATGCTGCGGCTGGCGCAGAAGGCCTTTTACCCGGGCAGACTCCCCTTCCCGCTCATGCACATCGACACCACCTGGAAGTTCCGGGCGATGATCGAGTTTCGCGATCGCTACTGTCGTGAGCAGGGCCTGGACCTGAAGGTGTGGACCAACCCCGAGGGCAAGGCGCAAAACATCAACCCGTTCGATCATGGGTCGAAGAAGCACACCGACATCATGAAGACGGTGGCGCTAAAGCAGGCGCTGAACCACTATCAGTTTGACGCGGCGTTCGGCGGTGCGCGGCGCGACGAGGAGAAAAGCCGGGCCAAGGAGCGGGTGTACAGCTTTCGTGACCGACTACATCAGTGGGATCCGAAGAACCAGCGGCCCGAACTGTGGAACCTGTACAATAGCAAGGTGAACAAGGGCGAAAGCATTCGCGCCTTTCCGCTGAGTAATTGGACCGAACTTGACGTGTGGCAGTACATCCACCTCGAGAACATCCCCATTGTGCCGCTGTACTTCGCCGACGTGCGCCCCGTGGTCGAGCGCGATGGCACCCTGATCATGGTGGACGACGAGCGGATGCGCCTGCGGCCGGGCGAACAGCCGATGATGAAGCGCGTGCGCTTCCGCACGTTGGGCTGCTACCCGCTGACCGGCGCGATTGAGAGCGCGGCCACGACGCTGCCTGACATCATCGAAGAGATGCTCCTGGCGAAGAATTCGGAACGCCAGGGACGGGTGATCGACCACGACGAAACCGCTTCGATGGAGCAGAAGAAGCGAGAGGGGTACTTCTGAGATGCAAGCAGTTGACCTGAGTCAGGAAGACATTCATACCTACCTGGCCCGCCATCAGAAGAAGGAGTTGCTGCGCTTCCTGACCTGCGGCAGTGTTGATGATGGAAAAAGCACGCTGATCGGCCGGTTGCTGCACGACACCAAGATGATCTACGAGGATCAGTTGGCGGCTGTGAAGCGCGACAGCGAGAAGGTGGGCACCACGGGAGCGGGCGAGATCGACCTGGCCCTGTTGACCGACGGCCTGAAGGCCGAGCGTGAGCAAGGTATCACGATTGACGTGGCCTACCGTTACTTCTCGACCGACCGGCGCAAGTTCATCATCGCGGACACCCCGGGGCATGAGCAGTACACACGCAACATGGCGACTGGCGCCTCGACGTGCCAGCTGGCCATTATCCTTATCGATGCCCGGTATGGCGTGCAAACGCAGACCCGCCGACATTCCTTCATCGTGTCGCTGCTGGGCATTCGTCACGTGGTGGTGGCCATCAACAAGATGGATCTCGTTGGGTTCTCCCGCGAGGTCTACGAGCGCATCAAGGACGATTACACTGGTTTTGTCGCGAAGCTCGACCTCCGCGACATCACCTTCATTCCGATGTCAGCGCTGAAGGGCGATAACGTCGTGGCCCGGAGTGAGGCGATGCCCTGGTACTCGGGGCCGCCGCTGCTGGATCATTTGGAAACGGTGCACATCGCCAGCGACCGGAACCTGACTGACATGCGGTTTCCGGTGCAGTACGTCATCCGTCCCAACCTCGACTTCCGTGGTTTTGCCGGGACGGTCGCCTCGGGCATTGTACGCAAGGGCGACGAGGTAATGGTGTTGCCGTCGGGCAAGCGGAGTCGCATCAAGTCAATCGTGACCTATGATGGCGAGCTGGAGGAAGCGTTTGCGCCGCAGGCAGTAACGTTGACCCTGACCGACGAGGTGGACGTAAGCCGGGGCGATATGCTGGTGCCGCCTGACAATGCGCCACACGTCAGCAGTTTGCTGGAAGCCATGGTGGTGTGGATGGCCGAGCAACCGCTGGTGCCCGGCCGCACCTACACCCTGAAGCAGACTACCCGGCAAGTGGCGGTGGAGGTAGCGGCTTTTCGTTACGGCGTCGATGTCAACACACTGGAGCACCGGGCTATTCCGCGACTGGGGCTCAACGAGGTGGGGCACGTCCAGTTGAGCCTGACGCAGGCTCTGGCATTTGATCCGTATCGGAGTAACGCGGCGACCGGCGCCTTCATCCTGATCGACCGGATGACCAACAACACGGTCGGCGCGGGAATGATTCTGGAGGCAAGTTCGGGCCGATCGCAAGGTGACGTCTGGGGGTCTGAACCCGCCGGGCGACTCAAGTCCCGCGAAAGCCTGATCACATTGCAAGAACGCGAGCAACGGTTCGGGCAGGTACCGGTCACCGTGCTGCTGGTGGGACTGACCGGCAGCGGAAAGAGTCGGATCGCCTTTGGGCTAGAACGCCGGCTGTGGGACGAAGGTCGTGCGGTGACAGTGCTTTACGGCCAGAACATGCGGCAAGGGCTGAATCGCGACCTGGGGTTCACGGCCGATGATCGATCGGAGAACCTGCGGCGGTCGGCCGAGGTGGCTCGGTTGATGAACGATGCCGGATTCATCACCATCGCGGCGTTTGTGGCGCCACACGATGCAGTGCGCGAAAAGGCGAAGCAGGTGATCGGGCGCGAGCGCGTGCTGGAGATCTACTGCACAGCACCCATGGAAGTGATGCGCGCCCGGGATCAGAGCGGCGCCTATCGTCTGGCAGATGAGGGCAAAATCGCCCAGATGCCGGGCGTCACCGCCACGTTTGAGGAACCCGCCAGTCCCGACCTGGTGCTGCAGACTGATCAGGTCAGCGTGGAGGATAGCATCACGCGCATCATCGAGTTGATGAAGGCGCGGGGCTTCCTACGCTAGTGAGATAGTCGAAAGGGGTCAGTTGCGGAGGCCGGATTTGAACCGGCGTCGGAGGTGTCCATTCCGCAAGAAGAGATGAGCGGACGGCCCAGGGAGGCGGAGTGCGCCTTCATGGCCCAGGCATCGTCGTGAAGGGTGGATAACCGGTTACGATCCGGCACCGGGACAGTCACAGGGTCGCATGCAGCGCCACTACACCATATCCACCATCGATCTGAGTCGGAGATCGGGGAATCGCACCCCGTAGTGTCCTGCTTCCAAAGCAGGTGGCTTGCCCTCAGCCCCATCTCCGCAACTCCTGCCCGGTGAGCCTGCACTGGTAAAGTGCCTGTGCAGTGGGCGAATGTTCGCAGCGCTTCGCGCGGTTCATGCGGGTTTCATCCACTACAAAGGAGATTCGACGGGGGCCTGGTTTCTACAATGATCTCCAGCGGGGGGACGTAGTTCCCCGGGCCCGCTGGAGTCAGGCATGTGGTACGTTCGTGCTACGATTCTGATCTGTGGGGTGTTGTTCGTCTGGTTGGATGGAGTGCCGGAAGCAACATCATTTTCGGCCCCGCGTCCACCGGCTAGCCGGACGCTCCTTCTCGCCCATTACATGCCATGGTATGTGGCGAAGCCAGCCAGTCCCGTCTGGGGCTGGCATTGGACCATGAACGCATTTGAACCGGACAAGGAGACGAAGGGGCGGCGTTCGATCGCCTCGCACTACTACCCTCTGATCGGGCCCTATGATTCCGGCGATGAGGCGGTGCTGGAATATCACCTGCTACTCATGAAGGTGGCGGGAATCGATGGGGTGGTGGTGGACTGGTACGGCCTGAGCGATCACCTCGATTATCCCATCTTGCACCGGAACACTCAGCGACTGACTCAACTGGCCACGAAGTTCGGGCTCAAGGTCGCCATCTGCTATGAGGATCAGACCATCCCCCGTCTGGTGCGGGCAGGAAAGGTGCATGCGAGTCAACGGGTGTCGCACGCCCAGGCGGAAATTGCATGGCTACAGAAGCACTGGTTCGGCTTGCCCGGGTATGTGCAGGTCGATGGGCGTCCCCTGTTTCTTTCCTTTGGGTATGGTGGATTGAGCGATGACGAGTGGGCTTCTGTCCTGAAGGGGATGGCCCGACCTCCCCTGTACGTGAGCGAGCATCGTCGCCGGTCAGTGGCTGCAGGAGCCTTCGACTGGCCCATTCCGAAGGAGCATCCGCGTTCCCTGGAGCAGTTCTACAAGGATCTGCCAAGGTGGAAGGTGGCCATTCCGGTGGCCTTTCCGCGGTTTCACGACGTGTATGCCGAGGGGAAAGCGCAACCCAGTCATGGACGTATCGCGGACGATGGGGGAAACACCTGGAAGTCCACCCTGGAGCGTGCCTTGCGCGCCAGGACTGCCGTCGTTCAGTTAGCCACGTGGAACGACTGGGGCGAAGGGACGGGGATCGAGCCCACAGTGGAGTTTGGCTATCGCGATCTGGAAGTCCTGCAACGGCTGCGGGCGAAACTGGTGGATGATACTTTTGCAGCGCGGCCGGCTGATCTGCGTCTGCCGCATCAACTCTATCGGCTGCGAGTTGTGGCGAGGGCGAAACCAGCCCTGACCCCCCGGCTGGAAGCTATCGCTCGGCTGATCGCTGAAGGATCGTTGGAGCTGGCGCGAGCGGCGTTGCAGCGGGCAGAAGGCTGATTTGCGCCAGTCGGAACAGCAGGACAGGGTCGATTCCGCTCCCTGCGCCGACCAGAAAAACCTGGTCAGGATGTCTGGCCAGGTGTTCCCCTATGAATAAATCATGGTTATGGAGCGTCTTAAGGGCATAAATGGCGCTTATGCGCCGTGATTGGAGTGGGCTGATGACGGAGGTGGTCATGGTGGGCCGATGTGCACTCATTTTGACGGTCGCCCTGGCCATGACGGGGTGTGGCGTTTCCCAGGCGAGTCTGGATGATGCGCAGAAACTGGTGCAAAGCAGCCTGGAAGTGTGGGCCAAGGGAGGCAAACCTGCGGATCTGCGAGGGCAGGCTCGCCCGGTGGAGATTGTCGAACAGCTGTGGAGCAATGGCGAGGCGCTCATGAGTTTCGAAATGGGCAAGACAAGTTACAGCAGCCGCGACCGCATGATTCGCTGTGAAGCAAAGCTGACGCTTCGCGGCCGGAAGGGAAAGCCCTATGTCGAGAATGTGGCCTACGACGTAAGCCTGGGCCCACCGGTCAAGATTGTGAATAACCCCATGCCCTGAATCTGTTGCCTGATCTGTTACCCATAATAATTGGAGACCCGTCCATGAGAATTCAGGACCGTGAACGGAGAGGCTTCACGCTGATCGAGTTGCTGGTGGTGATTGCCATCATTGCCATCTTGATCGGGTTGCTTCTTCCGGCCGTGCAGAAGGTGCGCGAGGCAGCGGCGCGGATGCAGAGCCAGAACAACCTCAAACAACTGGGGCTGGGGATGCATAACTTCCAGAGTACCAACGATCGGTTGCCGCCGATGTTCGGCAATCTCACTCCAGGGACGGCCGGGTACGGTGGCGGCTCAGTGTTTTATCATCTGTTGCCCTACCTCGAACAGGAAAACCTGTACAAGCTGGGAGTCGATGCTTCCCGCTCGCTGCCCGTAAAGATTCTTCAGGCTCCGTTGGATCGAACCTACACCAACGGCGGCGTTTATCAGTTACCCACGGGGGCTCAAACGCAGGGTTCCACCTCGTTCCCGACCCTCTATCCCATCTGGGCCAGCACTGCCAACACTGCCTGGGGTATGTCGAGTTACTCGGCTAACTGGCAAGTGTTCGGCGACGTTCCGGCCAATCTGACCAAGATGTCAGATGGTCTCTCGAACACCTTTGTGTTCGGCGAAAAGTATGCTTCCATGGAAGGTGGGCCCTTCGGCAAGTGTGCTAATCTGTGGGGTTACGGCGTGGATCCCCGCTCGATCCCAACCGACTTTACCCTGCCGCTCGGGGCCAATCAGTATCCCACCGATGCTCAATGGTCGATGCATCCTGGTGTGATTCCCGGGTCGCTCTACAACAGCCCGTATCACCCCCGCAATGGCTGGGTGAATCGGGGTATTGCTGCTCCGGGTTCGTGGCCAGACGCCATGCCCTGGCGTTGCCGTTGCATGCGCAAGGCGGAGTTTGCTCCGGCGATCACCAGCGTGCATCCGCAAAAATCGCAGAGCTTCATTCCGGGTGGAATCTACGTGGCAATGGCTGATGGCAGCGTGCGCTTCGTGAGTTCTGTCGCTACCGACCAGACCTGGTGCTCGATTGAAACGCCGGATTATGGTGAGACCATCATGCCCGACTAAGGGGCGCTCCGGATTCCTGGGGCCCCGCTTGCCAGGCAAGCGGGGCCTCTTGCACGTTGACATGGGGCCATTTCAGGAGCCAAGGCAATGAGACGCCAAACAATCGGCTGGATGATGGGGGGGCTGCTTCTGATTCTCGGTTGCGCAAATCGAGGCGCTGTAAGCGAACCGGCTCTCCAGGCTGGTGATGTCGTTGTTCCCGAACTTGCCGTGGCCCCAGAGGATGCCTGGGAGGCAGGCGCCGAGGTGGTAGTGACCATGCTGCTCAAGGTGCAGCGTGCCGGACGTGCAGAGCTAAGTTATTTGCATGATGAGGATGTGCCAGCGGCGCAAGCACGAATGATCGCCCGACTCTCCTTCCTCGATAGCGATGGCCGAAAGCTTGCACCTATCGAGGTCCCGCTCGTCAAGGATTGCTGAAGCGACGGCCGTTTCCTGGCCTCGGTCGAGGCCGCTATCCCTGTTCCCCTGGCTGCGAGAAAGGCACGGATTGAGGCGACCTGCTACTTCCCATTTGAGCAGGTCACCTTCCAACCGGCCATGCTGGAGATGGACGTGAAGCCGCAGGCGAGCGACTCGCGGTGATACGTTAAGCTAATCCTTCGTGGACAACATCTACACCTGTTCCCATCCGCTATATCTCCGCTCGGTTGAATCGGAGAGACTCACCTCACCTGCCTGGGGTACACTGTTTGCTGAGTGTACTCACTTCGCCCTCTCCGCCCCAGTTGGCGTGAGTGATGAAAGCAATTGTATTTCATGGATTAGGCGATATTCGCCTCGACGAGGATCTCGCACCCAGGATTCGCCAAGATACCGATGCCATAGTGCGTCTGACAGCCAGCGCCATTTACGGCACTGATTTGTACATGGTGCACGGCACCACACCCGGGATGAAGCCGGGTACCATCCTCGGTCACGACGGGGTGGGGGTGATCGAGGAAGTGGGCAAAGCGGTGACCGGCTTTCGTCGGGTCGACCGTGTGGTAGTGCCCTCAACAATCTGCTGCGGTAGTTGCTCCTACTGCAAGGCCGGCTATCAGTCCCAGTGCGACAACGCCAATCCGAATGGGCCACAGGCGGGCACCCTGGCGATCATCGGCGTCAATCCCGAGACGATGACGCGCTTCCCGATCGGCATGGCGATGATGAAGAATCTGACCATTCAGATGGGGAACTGCCCGCATCGGAAGAATCTACCGCAGCTCATCAAGGTCGTTCAGGGCGGCAAGGTGGACCTGACGCGCGTGCTTACGAACGGCGAGCCATTGACCGACGCCATCTCCGCCTACAAGGCGTTTGACCAACGACGACCGGGTTGGGTCAAATTGCAGCTCAAACTGGCTGCGAGAGCCAGGGCTACCGGGCACCTTGTGCAAGTTGTTGGTCAGAAAAAATCCACATCGGCCAGAGTATCTGCGAGGAGCCCTTGCCGAGTTTGGAGGAGGGAGGGGGCACGTGGATCTCACCTGCGTGCAAGAATGTTTACATGTTCTGGGACAAGGCACCCTACGGTCCCGATTCTACTGAGGTGGTGCGCACGAAGACGTGAGGCGACCCGATCCGTTAGCCGAGTCAATATCGGGCACTGCGTAATCGTTTGGTTAACTCAGGTACCGACGAGGCAACTCAGCGCCAGCCACGAAAGATAGCTTGCCGATCTTGCACATCTGGTAGACGTGGATGCGGAAGTCGGGGCAGGTGCTCACCAGGCAGTAGGCGTCGGTGGGGGTGAAGCCGTGGTCGGTGATGAGCCAGTCCATCAGCTGGATGGTGGCGGTTTCGACGGCGACCTCGAGCGGGCGGTTGGCGTGGATGGTGATGAGAGAATCGGGCTTCTCGATGCGCATACCAGGGATGCGTTTGCCGGGGATCAGCTCGAAGCTCACACGGACGGTGGACATCGTCTCGGCGGCAGTGCCTGAGAACTCAGTGTCCCCCTGGCTGGCGTGGACGTCTCCGAGATAAAACAGAGCCCCTTCGTGGAAAATAGGGAGCAGGATGCGGTTGCCGGGGGCCACGTCACGGATGTCGAGGTTGCCGCCCCATTCGCCCTGGCCGTCCAGACTGGTGGTCACCTCACGATCTGGAGCGACGCCCAGAGTGCCGATGAACGGGGTGATGGGCCAGCTAATGCGGTCGTTGAAATGCAGGGTACCATCGCGGGTGGTGCCGGACGGGCCTGGGGTGTGACGGAAGATCTTGGTGGTGTACTCGCCGGAGAGCTCGGGCCAGCGGGTCGATTCACCCAGGGGGCCGCGCCGAGGGCCGACGGCGACCCAGGAAAAATCGTTGACCTCGATCTGGTCGATCCGGACCACTAGCGTGTCGCCACGACGGGCTCCCTCGATGTAGACTGGGCCGGCGATGGGATTGGCCAGGGGAGGAGAACGATCGAAACCGGGGCGGCGGCCAGGGATGGCCTTGTCCTCCGGGGTGCGGAAGAAGCCACTGCTAGCGTCCCAGGTTTCGATCTCGATCGATTCTCCCGGCTTCACGTGGAGCAGGGGAGTGTCTCGCCAGTCGAAGGCGAACTTCCGGGCGTCGTCGCGAACGATGCGCTGCATGGCGTATCCTCAGGCCAGGAGCTGGGGGACCACTTTCCCGGCGATGTCGGTCAGGCGGAAGTCACGGCCCTGGAAGCGGTAGGTCAGCTTCAGGTGATTGAGGCCAAACAGGTGCAGAAGCGTGGCATGGAAGTCGTTCACGTGAATGGGGTTCTCAGTGATACTCCAGCCAATTTCGTCGGTGGCTCCGACGGTTGCTCCAGGTTTCACACCGCCGCCGGCCATCCAGATGGTGAAGGCGAAGGGGTGATGATCACGGCCGGACACGGTCTTGTAGCCGGGGCGGTTTTCACCGAGGGGGGTACGGCCGAACTCGGAGAGCCAGATCACCAGCGTGGAGTCAAGAAGGCCGCGCGCCTTCAGGTCCTTGAGCAGGGCGGCGACGGGCTGGTCGGCCATCTGGCAGTTGAAACCCAGTTCGGCGTCGAGGTTCGAGTGATGATCCCAGGAGGCGTGATAGAGATTGACGAAGCGAACACCGCGCTCGACGAGTCGGCGAGCGAGCAGGCAGTTGGCAGCGAAGGAGTGGAAGACGCCCTGACCCCCGCCACGGCCGCCCTTACCGGGTTCGGTGCGATCCAGGCCATATGCCTGTCGGGTACGGACCGACTCGCTCGACAGATCGATGAGATCGGGGGCGGCGCTTTGCATGCGGAAGGCTAGCTCGTAGGCGGCGATACGGCTGTTGATCTCCGGGTCGCGGACGGCAGCGTGGCGCTGGCGGTTCAATTCGCCCAGGGCGGCGATGGAGCGCGCCTGCATCTTGTCGGTCAGGCCGGGCGGGTTGGCCAGGTTAAGGATTGGCTCGCCCTGGTTGCGAAAGAGGACGCCCTGGTAGGTGGTGGGTAAGAAGCCACTCGACCAGTTACTGGCGCCGCCGGAGGTGCCCCGGCCGGAATTGAGGACGACGTAGCCGGGAAGGTTGCGCGACTCGGAACCCAGGCCGTAGGTCAGCCAGGAACCCATGGACGGTCTGCCGAAGGTGGGCACCCCGGTGTTCATCATCAACTGGCCCGGATGATGATTGAACGCCTCGGTGTGCATCGAGCGCACCATGCAGATGTCGTCGGCACAGGTGGCGAGGTGCGGCAGGAAGTCGGAGAAGACCATGCCGGACTGACCGTGCTTGGCGAACTTGCGCGGGCAGCCCAGGAGGCGGGCGGTCTCCTTCTTGATGAAGGCGAAGCGGACCGTTTTGGTGAGTGACTCCGGGAGCGGCTTGCCGTTCAACTCGTTGAGCTTTGGTTTGGGATCGAAGAGGTCGATCTGGCTGGGGCCGCCCTCGAGGTAGATGCAGATGCAGGCCTTGGCTCGAGGCTTGAAGTGAGGGGCCCGCGGGGTAAGGGGGTCGCTGGCATCGGCAGCCAACAGTCCCTGATCGCGCAGCAGCGAGGCCACGGCGAGAGTACCCAGGCCGCTGGCCGAGGTGGCCAGGAAGTCCCGACGGGACTGGAGCAGGTGATCGTGGAGGGGGTGCATGCGTGCGGTTACTCGCGTGTCATGACTTCGTCGAGGTTCAGGAGGGTGCGAGCGAGGCCCACCCAGGCAGCCAGTTCAGTATCGGAACAGCCAGGTAACGAGCCGCCAGCCAGGGCCCGGGCTTCCTTCGGGTTGGTCTTGCTCAGTGCCAGCAGATCGTCGTGCAAGGAACGCAGGCTCGCTAACTCGTCGGTGGTGGGTCGGCGAGCGGTACAAATACGAAACGCATAGACCAGGCGTGCCTCGGGGGTGCCCTCAGCCTGGGTCATCACGCGACGAGCCAGCGCCTGGGCGCCTTCCAGAAAGACGGCATCGTTCAGGAGCGTGAGGGCCTGCAGTGGGGTGTTGGAACGCTCGCGCTTGACGGCGCAAAGGTTGGCATCGGGCGCATCGAAGGTCAGCAGCATGGGGTAAGGGCTGGTGCGCTGGAACCAGGTGTAGAGACCGCGACGGTAGCGATCGCTGCCAGTGCTTTCCACCCAGCGGGCACTCCCCGCATAGGTCAGATCGGAGATGCCCCTGGGCTGTGGAGGACGCACGCTGGGACCGCCGAGGGTGCGCACCAGCAGGCCGCTGGTGGTAAGCAAGTTGTCGCGGAGAATCTCGGCGTCGAGGCGCAGGCGGACCTGGCGGGACAACAACGCGTTGTAAGGATCCTGGGCCAGGATGTCGGGCCGCACCTGCGAGGACTGTCGGTAGGTGGCACTGGTCAGTATGAGACGGTGCAGGTCCTTGAAACTCCATCCTCGGGACATGAACTCCCAGGCCAGCCAGTCGAGTAACTCGGGGTGGGTGGGCTTCTCGCCCTGTGTACCGAAGTCTTCGAGAGTGGGCACGAGACCCCGGCCAAAGTAGCGGTGCCAGACCCAGTTCACGGTGACGCGGGCAGTCAGAGGATTGCGCGGAGCCATCAGCCAGCGTGCCAGATCGAGACGGTTGGCGGGAGGTGGCCCAGACAGGGGCTCCAGTGACTCGGGGGTGCCAGGTTGAACCTCGACGCCGGGCCGGAGGAAATCTCCCCGGATCATGACATGAGTGCGACGTGGCTTACCCAGGCTCAGAGTGGGTGCAAGTGTGTGGGTTTTGCCAGGAGTCGGTTTCTTCGCCGGTGGCGCCGAGGTCACCCAGACGGGATGTGGAGCGGGAAGGTCGCGTTCGACGTCACTGTTGAAGAAGGCGAAGAAGCGGTAGTAGTCGCGCTGGGAGAGAGGATCGTACTTGTGGTCGTGGCACTGGGCGCAACCCATGGTCAGACCCAGCCAGACTCGAGCCGTGGTATTGACTCGATCGACCACGGCCTCGACGCGGAACTGCTCGGCATCGACTCCGCCTTCCCGGTTGGTCAGTGTGTTGCGGTGAAAGCCGGTTGCCGCCTTCTGCTCGGGGGTGGAACCAGGGAGTAGATCGCCAGCCAGTTGATCGAGGGTGAACTGATCGAAAGGCAGATCACGGTTCAGGGCGTCAAGGACCCACTGACGGTAGCGCCAGGCGTAAGGCCGACCGGTGTCCTTTTCGTAGCCGTCACTGTCGGCGTAGCGGGCAGCGTCGAGCCAGTGGCGTCCCCAGCGTTCGCCATAATGCGGCGAGGCCAGCAGGCGATCAACGGCACGTTCGTAGGCGCCGGGGCGCGTATCGGCCAGGTAGGAATCAATTTCCTCGGGTGATGGTGGAAGGCCCAACAGGTCGAGGTGGAGCCGGCGAAGGAGAGTCAGGCGGTCGGCCTCGGGGTTGGGGCGGATGCGGGCAGTTTCGAGTCGCTGCAGAACGAAGGCATCGAATGGTTGACGAATCCAGGCCGGGTCGCTTACCCGGGGGATAGGAGGTCGTCGGATCGGCTGGAAGGCCCAGTGCGACGACCGAACGGCGGAGGTGGTGGCGGCTGTGCTGGCCGGGTAGCGGGCGCCCTGGTCGATCCAGGCGCGGAGAAGGCTCACCTCGCTGGGGGCGAGTTCCTTGCCCTTGCCCGGGGGCATGCGACGGTCAGGTTCAAGACCGGCCACCAGTTGGACTAGCAGGCTGGCTGCGCTGTCGCGTGGCTTGATCGACGGGCCTGAGTTGCC
The DNA here is from genome assembly GCA_046350255.1 of Gemmataceae bacterium. Classification (GTDB taxonomy): domain Bacteria; phylum Planctomycetota; class Planctomycetia; order Gemmatales; family Gemmataceae; genus CALDUY01. The sequence continues at coordinate 28,229 of JAXMAV010000027.1, read as the reverse complement.
TCCCTGGGCCAGGCCAGCAGCATGATCCAGGCGCAGGCCAGCTCTCTGCTTGTCAGGGCCATGGCAGGAGAAGCACGCGCGGGCGAAAATGGGGCGGATGTCCCGGTCGTAATCGACCTGGCGAGCCAGTGGAGGTGGCAGGGCAGGGCGAGGCGAAGGGTTGGCGGGGCTGGCCTCAGGCAGGGCAGCGATGAAGCCGAGCAGGGCGAGGAGCAGGCGCGTCATGATGGGCCGTCCAGGAGACCCAGAGGGATGACCAGGTGAGGCTGAAGCGGAATGTTCCAGTTATCGTAGCCTGGAGATCGAGCGGGGGGAAGGATCTTCTCTACCTGGTTGGGCGATTCTGCGGGCTTTGCGCGGTTCACCTCCTGCGCCACTCCCGCAACCTGCGCAAGCGAGAGAACCCGGCGAGTTTGCCTTCGTCTGCATTCTGGGATGACATTGCGGGGAGGAAATGGTTAAAGATGAACCTGGCACCGTCCGACCCGGAACCGGCGGTGATGAACAGAGAGTGAGGGCCAGGGCATGCCAGGGCAGAGAACTGCCCCGATCGTGGTGGCTGTGTGTCTGCTGATCGGGACGACCGTCCGCGCAGACCTGTTCCCGGAAGCGGATTGTCCGCCGCCGGGGCCTGGGGGACCACTGCGTCCCGCGGCCGTAACCACCACAATTCGGCCTGTGGCGCCTCCGGCGCCTGCTCGTCCGCCGCAACTCGCGGCCAGTGACGATGACTTGCCTACACCTTCCGTCTCCATTCGGGTACGCGTGCCCTCGGAGTCGAACGCGGGCACCGAACTGACTTACCGGATCCTGGTGGAGAACTGCGGGAAGGGCCCGGCGCACCATGTGACCGCGCGAATTACCCTTCCGGCTGGAAGCGCTCGCTTCGTGCGGGCCAGTATTCCGCCGGACGAGGGGAGTCCCGTTCTTATCTGGAGGTTGGGGACACTGCCGGCGTGTGGCAAGCGCGAGATCACCCTGGTGGTGCAACCCACGGGCGATGGCGAGGTATCGTGCTGCGCTCGAGTGCAATACGAGCACGGGCAGTGCGTAAGGACCCGGGTGCGCGGAACCAAGGTACGCGGAGCCGCTCCGGCTCCGCCACCAACGGGGCCGCCGCCCATGAGCCCACCGCCGTCGGGGCCGCCACCAGGAACCACGACCGAACCGCCTCCACCGCCGATGCCGCCAGCGCCTCCATCCACACCGGCCACGCCACCGGAACCACCAGCGACGGGGGAGTTGCAGGTGCGGAAAAGCGGACCCACCGAGGTGATCCGTTACGACATCATCACCTACCGGCTGGAGGTGCGCAACTTGGGAAGGGGCACGGCCCGCAAGGTGGTGCTGCGTGATGAGCTACCCAAGGGGGTGACGTTCCTCAACAGCAAGCCGGTCGAGGCAAGTCAGACGCCATTAACCTGGAACATCGGGGACCTGGCCTCGGGTGCGACTCAGTCCGTGGAATATCAGGCGGTGGCGAAGGAGGTGGGGACACTTACCAACCTGGCCACGGCGGAAGGCCAGGATGTGGCGCGGGTCGAAAGTCGGCACACGGTACGTGTCGGCCAGCCGGCACTGGGAGTGAGCAAATCGGGCCCTCGCACCCGAGGCGTGGGGCGCAACACCATTTACCTGATCACGGTGAGCAACACAGGCGATATGGCGGCCACAAACGTGCAGGTTAGCGATGATCTGCCCGCAGACATACAGTTTGTCAGCGCCTCGGACGCCGGTAAACAGGCTGGCGGGCAGGTACGCTGGTCGCTGGGGACGCTGGCGCCGGGCATGCGCCGAACCGTGCAACTGGTGGTGAAGAGTCGCCGCGCGGGAACCTTCCGCAGCATCAGCACAGCCACAGCCGACCGCGGGTTGACTGAGCAGGGTCGTGTGGAGACACGCTTCGAGGAGCAGAACGGGCTGGCGCTGGAGATCGATCCCGCCCAGGATGCGGTGGAACAGGGGCGGGAAGTGGATGTGGTGGTGCGCGTGCGGAATGCCGGGCTGGCCAACGAGAGTAACGTGAGCCTGGTAATCACCTTGCCAGATGGACTGCGCCTGCTGGCCATCCCAGGAGTGGTGGGGCAGGATGTGAAAGGACCGGTAATCACGCTGCCAAAGCGTAACCTGGCAGCGGGAAGTGCCTCGTACATCACGCTGCGACTGGAGGGAGAAAAGGCTGGACCGCAGCGGCTGACAGTGGATGTCTCTAGCGATCGCGTGACGACGCCAGTGCGCGGCGAGGAAACGATTACCGTGGTTAAGCCGACGACCAGTCGGAAATACACGACGTGGTAAACACCACCAGGACGGAAGCGAGTTTCGCTTCCGCCCTGTGGCGAAGAGCAAGTTGTCCGGGCGTGGTCAGGCCGCTTGCTGGCGCTCACTCGCCCGGAGGGATGGGGGGTCGGTCTTCTTCCGCCTCCATTCCAGAAGCAGCTCGAAGGCCATCGGAAGGATCGAGATGAAGATGATGGCGACCACCACGATCTCGAAGTTGCGTTTGACCCAGGGTAGCTCGCCGAAGAAGACGCCAGCCAGGGTGCATAGCAAGACCCAGGCAATGCCACCCACGATGTTATAGAGGCCGAACCGGCGGTACTCCATTTTGCCGATGCCAGCAACGAACGGCGCGAAGGTCCGGACGATCGGAACGAAGCGAGCGAGGATGATGGTCTTGTTGCCGTACTTCTCGTAAAACTCCTGCGCGCGGAGCAGGTGATCCTTGTTGAAGAACCAGGACTTCTCGTAGCGGAAGACCTTGGGTCCGAGGCGATAGCCTATGGAATAGTTGACGGCGTCTCCGAGGATGGCGGCGACGATGAGCAAGCCGAGCATCAACGGGAGGCTGATTGGGGAGCCGGGCATGGCCGAGACAGCGCCGAGGGCGAAGAGAAGCGAATCGCCTGGCAGGAAGGGCGTGACCACCAGGCCGGTTTCGGCGAAGATGATCAGGAACAGGACAGCGTAGAAGACAGGCAGGTTCCAACCTGCCAGGTCGTTAAGATACTGATCGAGATGTTTGAGAATGTCGTAGAGCTGCAAGAGTAGTTGCATGGCAGTCTCAGGTGAGGCAGCCGACCGCGCATTCCCTCCGTGGAAGCTGCGGAACATCGGCAAGGTCTCCCAGGGTACTCATCGGCGCGAACGGGGCAAGCCCAATCGATCGGGCTACTTCTCGGGGCGGGAGAAGGTGAGCAAGGTGTGGCCAGTGCCTTCGCCGGCGCCAAAGGCGGTGGGACGCTCCTTGCCGGGCTCGGCGATGCAGATGACCAGGCGCTCGCCATCGCGCTTCCAGATACCCTTGATGATCTTGTCGAGGTCGGGGCCTGCGGTGATTTTCACATCAAGTGCGGCCGGCTTCGCCCTGGCGTCGAGCTTCTCGATACGCGAGTCTTCCTTTACGTCGATGCCCTCGCGCGTGACCATCTTGCGTCCCGTGATCTCCAGGGTGATGGTGGCTACCTCAGCCGGGGGCGATTTCTTACCGCCATGTTCCTGGGCGATCAGCTGCCACTTCCCCTGCAGCGGCTTGAGCGCCTCGGTCGGGATGGTCCCCTCGGCGGCGGTCAGCAGAGCCGATGCCGATAATATCAGTGCGAACATGCTGGATCCTCCAGAGAGACAGACGTCGTCAAATTGAGAGATCGTTTGCGATGGCTGCCCGATCTGCCTTATCATACACCCCGGGTCAGGCACCCACTGTATGAGAACCAAGGTTATGCACCGGGTGATCGACTTCTCCAGGGTCCCCGCGAAGGCGCCAGTGGAGTCCACCTGCCAGCGTCTGGAACGGATGCTTGCAGGGTATCATCACTTCCTGGCTCACGACCTGGTCAATCAGCTGATTCCGATTCAGGCCTTTGGCCGTATGCTGGCTGAGCAGGCAGGGCCAACGCTTGACCCAGACACACGGATACTGCTGGACCGTCTGGTGGAGCTGAGCCAGCGGGTCAATCAGTCTGCGGGTCGGCTGGGCGAGCTGGGGCGACTGCTGCGCGAAGGGACAGGCAGTCCGGTCCCGCTGGAGGAGGTTGTGCTGGAGGCGGTCACGCGGGTACGAATGGCAGCCCGGCAGCGATTCGAGGATGTGTCCGGCCCCGTTGTCGTCTACGATAGAGACAGTGAGATAGATCCGGTGATCATTCGGGGGCGATTGGTGACCCAGGTACTGGTGGAACTGCTCGCCAACGCCTTGCACGCCGTGGCCGGGAGGACACCATCTGACCCGGTAACCTTAACAGCCCGGACTACCGGAACAGAGATTGGGCTTTCCGTGCGGGACAGAGGTCCCGGCATCGCGGAAAGTCAGTTGGTCTCGCTGGGCATGCTGGAAGGCAGTCCTGGCCTGGGCTATTTCTTTATCCTCCAGGCCGTGGCGATCTGCGAGGGATGTCTTCGAATCGAGACGGATCCCTCCGAAGGGACAACGGTGACCCTGCTGCTTTCGGGAACAGATGCATGACACAAACTCCCTACCATCAGGCCGCCGACAGCTTCGACTCTGCCCACATTCCGGTGTATGCCAGGGCGGTGCTGGAAGCTGACGACGACCCTGGGCATCTGAACCTTTTTTTGATCGAGGACGACGAAGACATCGCGCTGTTAATCAGCAAGAGCCTCGAGCGTGCGGGGCACGTGGTCACGCGGTGCCGGACGGCGGCGGATGCCTTGATTGTGCTTGCGCAGCGCACGTTCGACATGGTGATTCTCGATAACTTCCTGCCCGACATGCCGGGGCTGACGCTCCTGGATCGCTTCCACCAGGAAGGGTTTCTGGCGCCGGTGCTGATGATCACCGCACGCGGGAACGAGAACCTGGCAACGCAGGCCTTGCGCGGCGGGGCGCTCGATTACATCGTCAAGGATCTACCGCTGACGTTCCTGGCCGAGCTGCCCAAGCGTGTCAGCGAATCGGTCCGGCGATTCCGCCTTGAAAATATGAACCGTCTGTTGATCCAGGCGCTGGAGTCGACGCGAGACGGCGTCATGATCACCGATCTGCAGGGCACTATTCTGAAGGTAAATCAGGCCCTGGTTCAGCTGACGGGATTCTCGCGGCAGGAGCTGATCGGCAACAATCCGCGCCTGCTCAATAGTGGCCGACATCCACGTGATTTCTTCACCAGGATGTGGCAGACCATCCTGGGCAGGCAGAGCTGGCAAGGTGAGCTAGCCAATCGCCGTAAAGATGGGCAGATTCGGCCCACCTCGATGACCATCTCCCCCATTGTGGATGTCCAGGGGAGGTTGACGCACTTCGTTGGGATCCAGCGCGACATCACCGAGCACAAGCGTCTCGAGCAGCAGATGCTGCAGATGCAGAAGATGCAGTCGGTGGGCACGCTTGCGGGGGGAATCGCTCACGAGTTCAACAACCTGATGGCGGGGATCAACGGCTACGCCTCGCTGGGGCTGCGCGAGCCAAGCCTGTCGCCCACCATGGTCGAGTTTCTGCAAAACATTGTGGACCTGTCGGAACGAGCGGCCACCCTGACCAGGCAGCTGCTGGCATTTGCGCGGAAGCCAGCCCTGATCCGTCAGAAGACTGTCATCCACGACCTGCTCCGCGCCACGGCGGAACTGGTGCGGCGCACGCTGCATCAACCCGTGGAGCTGGATTTACCCCGGCCGATGGGTCGGCCGCTCTACGTCGAGGCGGATGGCAATCAGTTGCAGCAGGCCCTTCTGAACCTGGCGCTGAACGCGCGCGATTCGTTGCTGGCCCGTCAGGCGGAGGAGGGTCTATGCCGCGTGGGGCGGGAGGCTCTGCAAAATCGAGTGGTCTTCCGGCTACAGCCGCTGGTGTTGCTCACTGAGAAGGTCGCTTTCCCACAGAATGTCCCGCCAGGTGACTACGTGCTGGTGCAGATCGAGGACACCGGAACGGGGATGCCGGCTGATGTGCTGGCCCAGGCGCTCGATCCCTTTTTCACCACCAAGGAAGTGGGGCAGGGGACGGGGCTAGGACTGCCGATGGTGTTTGGCATCGTGCAGGGACATCAGGGGTACCTGACCATCGACAGCGTGCCGGGGCATGGTACCACGGTTGGCCTCTACCTGCCGCGCTACGAGCAGGTGGAACAGGCGCCTCCGAGCAAGGTGGTGTCTCCTGGCGAATCGATCGGGCTTTTGGTGGAACCCGACAACGAGCCTGGTCGTACCATCCTGGTGATCGACGACGAGGAGCCAGTGCTTGATGTCGTGCGGCGGTTCCTGGAAATTGCGGGCCACAAGGTGCAGTCAGCGACATCCGGATCCCAGGCCATTCAACTGGCCGAGCAGATGGAAGTTAACCTGGTCATTCTCGATCTGATGATGCCGCGCGAGGACACTGCGGCGATCTTCAAGTCGTTGCGTCAGGCGGTGCCCAATATTCCGGTGCTGCTCTGCACGGGACTGGCTGATGCGCAGCCGGCACCGTGGGTGTTGAGCCAGCCGCGGACGTGCTTGCTGCGCAAGCCTTTTCGCATGAACGAGTTGTGGTACGCCGTCCGGGAGGCCCTGGCGATCGAGTCGCTGACTAGCATCCCGGAACGGTCGGCGGCGAGTGTCGTTCAGCGCTGAATACGTGCCGATCCACCCCGGGCGAAGGAGCGCACCTGGTCGACCGTGGCCATGGTGGTATCGCCGGGGAAGGTGGTGAGCAAGGCGCCGTGGGCCCATCCGAGGCGAACGGCTTCCTCGGGTTTTTCGCCCGACAGGAGACCATAAAACAGCCCTGCAGCGAAGCCGTCTCCGCCACCGACCCGGTCGTACACGTCAAGTTCGCAGGTGGGTGACAGGTAGTGTTCACCCTCGATCCAGGCCACCGACCCCCAGCTATGGCGATTGGTGGAGTGGACCTCGCGAAGTGTGGTGGCGACCACCTTCACGTTGGGATGCTGACGGATGACGCTGTCGATCATGGTGAAAAAGGCAGACGGGTCGAGCTTGGAGGCGGAGGCTACTTCGGGGCCAGGGATGCCGAGGCCCTTTTGCAGGTCTTCCTCGTTGCCGACCAGCACATCAACGTGTGAGACGATCTGGCGGAGTAGTTCCTGGGCACCGGCGAGACCGCCGTGGATCTTCCAGAGCTTCTCGCGGAAGTTGAGGTCGAATGAGATGACGGCGCCGGCTGCACGGGCGGCCTGCATTGCCTCGAGAATAAGCTCGGGGGTGGTTTTGGAGAGGGCGGCGAAGATGCCGCCGGTGTGAAACCAGCGAACGCCCTGGGAGAAGATCTTCTTCCAGTCGAAGTCACCGGGCTGGAGACGGCCGGCCGCCTCATTGCAGCGGTTGTAAAAGACGACGGGCGCACGGATACCGGCGCCGCGGTCACTGTAGACGGTGGCCATGTTGGGGCCGGTGACGCCATCGTGGGCAAACATCTTGTAGAAGGGGCGAACGCCCATGGCGCGGACGCGCTCGGCGATGAGGTCGCCTATCGGGTAGTCCACCATGGCTGAGGCAATGCCTGTTTGGAGGCGGAAGCAGTCAGCAAGGTTGGCGGCGACGTTGAACTCACCGCCGCTCACGTGAATCTGGCACTCGCTGGCCTTGCGAAATGGAATGATGCCCGGGTCGAGACGATGAACCAGGGCACCGAGCGAAAGCAGGTCCAGGCCGCCCGCGGCGGGGATCTTCAGGTTCTTCAACATTGAGTTCTCCAATCTTTCAGATGCAGGTCATTGTCGAACTGGATCCCCAGTATGGCCAGCGGGAGAATCTCCGCTTAGTGGCCACAGAGGGAGAGCCAGCGGCGGCCACTGCGCGCCAGCATCTGGTCGGAGGCGGTGGGGCCGGCGGCGCCACGAGGATAGACCTGCGGCTGAAGCGATTCGGATGCAGCGATGAGCGGGTCGATGATGGTCCAGGCACGTTCGATCTCGTCGGAGCGCATGAACAGCGAGGCGTCACCAGCCAGGGCGTCCTGCAAGAGGCGCTCGTAGGCCTCGGGTAGTGGGCGGTCTGGGTAGGCATCGCGGTAGTGAAATTCCATGTCGGTCGGTTGCAACTGCAGCGAGCCGTGATCAGGCACCTTGCTCTGGAAGTTGAGGTGGATGCCTTCGTCAGGCTGGATGCAGATCGACAGGCGGTTGCACTCGAGCGTCGTACCGCGCGGCAGGGGAAACATGAGATGCGGTGGGCAGCGGAACTGAATCACCACCTCGGTCACCCGGCTGGCCAGCGCCTTGCCCGACCGAAGGAAAAACGGCACGCCACGCCAGCGCCAGTTGTCCACCTGAAGCTCGACGGCGGCGTATGTGGGTGTGACCGAATCGGGAGCGACGCCTTTTTCGGCGCGATAGCCCTCGTATTGTCCCACCACAATGCGCTCCTGGGCTTCTTCGAGGGAGGGGATGGGGATGGCGTCGAGGACCTTGACCTTCTCGTTCCGCAGCGGCTCGGGAGCGAAGCGGGCCGGAGCCTCCATGGCGATGATGGTGAGGATTTGCAGGAGGTGGTTCTGAAACATGTCGCGAAGGACGCCGGAGCGGTCGTAGTAATCGCCGCGCGAGCCGACGACGACGTTTTCCGAGACGGTGATCTGGACGTGATCGATGTAGGTATTGTTCCAGAGTGGCTCGAAGAGGGTGTTGGCGAAGCGGAAGACGAGCATGTTCTGCACCGTCTCTTTGCCCAGGTAGTGATCGATGCGGTAAACCTGGTCCTCGCGGAAGTGTCGCTGAAGCGAAGCGTTCAGCTCCTGGGCGCTGGCCAGATCCTTGCCGAATGGCTTCTCGATGATTAATCGGCGCCAGCCTTGCGGTCCCTGGGCGGCCATGCCGGCCTCGCCCAATCCGGCAGCGATGGTACCGTAGAGTTCGGGCGCCACCGAAAGGTAGTAAAGGCGGTCGCCCTTGCCGTTGGTTTCCACCCCGGCGAGCCAGGCCTGGAGTTGCTGCAGGCCTGCGGCCTGGGTGGCATCACCAGGCACATAGTGGACGCGCTGCAGGAAACGCTGCCAGATCTCGGGATCGAACTCCTCGCGCAGCGTCTGGCGCGCCAGCGGCTCGACGCGCTGGTGAAACTCGGCATCGCTGAGGGGCGTCCGCGAGATGCCCACGATGCGCAGCTCCTCCGGGAGGCGTCCCTTGCGGGCGAGGTTGTACAGCGAGGGGATGAGTTTCCGGGCAGTGAGGTCGCCGGAAGCGCCAAAAATGATCAACGTCTGAGGAAGTGCCATGCAGGTACTCCAGGGGCGTCGAGGAATCGGGGGCGATTATCAGGTGAGGTCATCAGCCGCCTCGCGCACCGCGGCCACGAAGCGTTTCACCTTATCGATATCCTTGCGCCCGGGGGTAGATTCCACTCCGGAAGCAACATCGACGGCCCAGGGGCGGACTCGTCGTACCGCTTCGGCCACGTTGTCGGGGGTGAGTCCGCCAGCCAGAATGAGCGGCACCGGCAAATCGAGGTGCTCCAGCAGAGCCCACGGCGCGGTCTGGCCGGTGCCTCCTACCAGACCAGGCGCGTGGCCATCGACCAGGACGGCCGCGGGCAGCTGGTCGGCTTCCTGAGCCTGTCGCAGGTACGCACGCAGTGCAGCAACATCGTCGGCCTGTCGGATCTGCACAGCGGGGATGTAACGGTAGGGCCCTGCGGGGGCAACCACTGGTGCGGTGCCATGAATCTGCAAGCTGCGGAGGGTGCCCAGCTGATCGAGCAGTGGGAGCAAGGCGTCGGGGGTGGTACGGACGAACACGCCGACGGGCTCGACGAACGGTGGCATCGCGTGAAGTAATGCGGGGGCGAGGTCCAGGGAGATGGAGCGCGGTGACGGGGGGTAAAAATTGAGGCCGAGAGCGTCGGCGCCAGCGGCAGCGACGGCAACCACGTCAGCCACACTGGTCAGGCCGCAAATCTTGACACGCACCGCCGCAGCCATGCCGCTCCTCTTGATCGCGCCTGGGGGGGAGGCTTACGATGGGGCCATACTTCCGTTGAGGGATCATACAGATGTTGCCGCCGCCTGCCACTCCCGAACCCTCGAATGTCGAGGGGGCGCTAGCGCAGGTGGAAAAGGAGTTTGTCGATCTCTGGCGGAACATGAGTTCCCTGTGGGGGATCAGCCCCACCATGGCGCAGATCCATGGGTTATTGTTCATCACGGGCGAGACATTGTCGATGGATGATCTCATGGTTCGGCTGGGGATCTCGCGCGGCAACGCCAGCATGAACCTGGCCCGGCTGCTCGAATGGAACCTGGTGCGCAAGGTTCACCGGCGCGGCGACCGACGCGAATACTTCGAGGCGCTCGGCGATGTCTGGGAGATGTTCACCCACGTCGCGGCCCAGCGTAAGCGCCGGGAGATTGATCCCATGCTGCAGACGTTGCGGCAAACGCGGGAGCGGCTGGTGCAGGCGGCGCAAGAGACGTCCGGCGACAACCCTCTGGTGGTTGAGCGTAGCCGGCGTGTGGACGATTTGCTGGCATTCCTGGGGCTGATGGATGCGCTGGCGCAGCGCTTCTTTGAAAGTAACCGTAGCCTGCGCGCGGCAATGGAGGGGCTGGCCCGGAAGAGTGAGGACCGAACGGCTACAGACTGATCAGAGTGCCGCCCCAGGTCATGCCGCCGCCGAAGGCCACGAGCAAGACGTGGTCGCCAGGGCCGAAGGTGCCCGAACGCATCGCCTCGTTCAGAGCGATGGGGATGGACGCGGCCGAGGTATTGCCGTAACGATCCAGGTTGATCACCACCCGGTCAGTAGGCAAAGGCAGTTCTTCGAGTGCCGCATCGATAATGCGCTGATTAACTTGGTGCGGAACCAGAAAGATGCGGTCAGGATTATCTACCTTGGTCGAAGACAGAGCTTCCTGAATCAGTCCCACCATGGTACGCACCGCGAACTTGAACACTTCACGGCCGTTGAGCTTCACGTGCTGGCCAAGGTCGCCCGGGTTGGGCACCGCCTGCTCGAGCAGTGGCGGGGGGCAGTCCGTGACCTGGCTAGGCATGTAGATCATGTCGCTTTTCTGCCCATCCGAGCAGAGCTTCATCCAGCGGATACCCAGGCCGGGCCGCGTACTGGCCGAAAGGACGACCGCGCCGGCGCCGTCGCCAAAGAGAATGCAGCTGGTGCGGTCGTGGAAGTCGAGGGTGCGACTGAGGACCTCGGCTCCGATGACCAGAATGTGTTCGCAGGTGCCGGCAGCGATGAACTGGCTGGCGATGGAGAGCGCCTGGACAAAGCCAGTGCAGGCGCCGCCGATGTCAAAGGCCCCGATCGGCCGACAACCCAGGGCGCCCTGCGTGCGGCAGGCGTTGGAGGGGACCATGGTGTCGGGGGTGACGGTGGCGAAGACAATCAGGTCGATGTCGTGCGGCTTCAGCCCGGAGCGTGCCATTGCTTCCTGGGCTGCCTGAAGTCCCAGGGTAAACGAGGATTCGCCAGGGCCGGCCAGGCGTCGTTCGCGGATGCCCGTACGGGTGCGGATCCACTCGTCGCTGGTATTCAGACAGATGGGGAACTCGTCATTGCGAACCACCCGAGCGGGCAGGGCTGAGCCAGTCCCCGTCAGGATTGCATGACGCACGGGAGGAGCGGTGACACCCATCTTGATAAACCGCTCGGCGAGATGGTCCAGGGAGGGGGAAGAACCCCCAATTTCGCTCCTGGATGGAAGCGCGTTCCAAACCATCGAATGACCTCGTTAGGGACGCAGACGGTTCCGCCGGGGTAAACATACCCACTTGTTGATTTTGAGAAAACCCAGGTTCTGAAGACTCAATCGACCTCGAAGCACCCTTCGATTGACGCTAATTAACCCGCCCGTTAGGATTCGCCCATCCATCCATTTTCGGGAGTCTCTCCATGTTGCGCGAGTTACCCAGTCGTCGAACCGCCCTGGGAGCATCCCTGGGTATGGCAGCTTTGCTGGCAGGGGCTGAGGCGGAACGACCTCGGGGTCGAATCAAGCAGTCGATCTGCCGGTGGTGCTACGGCAAGATTCCGCTGGAGCAGTTGTGCCAGATCGCGCGGAAGATTGGCTACCAGTCGATCGAGCTGCTGGGCCCTGAGGAGTACCCCACGGTCAAGGCGGCCGGGCTGACCTGCGCGGTGGTGCGGTGCGCTTCGATTGGCGACGGGCTGAATCGTAAGGAGTTTCACGATCGCATCGTCAAGGAACTGGAAGCGAACATCGACTTTGCCGCGACAGAAAAGCTGCCCAACGTCATCTGTATGTCGGGGAACCGGCGGGGTCTCGACGACGAGGAAGGGCTGAAAACTTGCCTGGTGGGGCTGAAGCGAGTGATCGGTTACGCGGAGAAGAAGAAGGTCACCATCATCATGGAGGGGCTGAATAGCAGGGTTGATCACAAGGACTACATGTACGACCGTACCTCGTGGGGGGTGGATCTGTGCAAGCGGCTGGGGTCGGATCGATTCAAGCTGCTGTACGACATCTACCACATGCAGATCATGGAAGGCGATATTATCCGCACCGTCCGGACCCAAAAGGATTACATCGGGCACTATCACACCGGAGGCTGCCCGGGGCGGAACGAGATCGACCAGACGCAGGAGCTGAACTACCCTGCGATCGTGCGGGCGATCATCGAAACGGGGTACACCGGTTACCTGGGCCAGGAGTTTCTGCCGCGCCGGGATCCGGTGGCCTCGATGACCGAGGCGTTTCGGTTGTGCGACCTCTAGGACCACGGTAGGAGCAGGTGATGTCCACATCGAAGAACGATGCTTCAGGATGGATCGCGGCCAGGAACGGGTTTCTGGAAGGGGTCGCCGGGTGTCTGATCCTGTACGTGATCGGAGGTGTCCTGCGGCGCGGGGTGGACCTGGCCCGCGACTGGCCGTTGGTGCTGGCCCTGGCGATTCCGGGCGGGGTGATCTTCGCGATGGGGCGAGGCCTGGCGGGTTCGTTAGGGGGCGCTCTGACGGGCGGCATCGCCGGGGTGTTCCTGGGATCGTGGCTAGGGACGCTGGTACCTGCCTGGACCATAACGCTCCCCGGCAAGCAAACAACGGGAGAAGTCCTGGAACTGGAAGGGCCGGGACTGGACGGCCAGACACTCCGAGTGAGCGACTATCGGGGCAAGGTATTGCTAGTCGATTTCTGGGCGACGTGGTGTCTGCCATGCGTGCAGGAATTACCCAACGTGCTGGATGCCTACGAGAAACATCACGCGGCAGGGTTCGACGTCCTGGCCATCAGTCTGGACGACGGGCGCGATCAGGTGGAGCAGTTCGTCGAGGAGAATAAGCTACCCTGGAAGCAGATTCTGTTCACCGGGCCCGAGGAGCGGGGCTGGAATAATCCGCTCGTTCGGAAGCTTGGCATCCAGGGAATTCCGGAGACCTTCCTGCTGAACCGCGAAGGACGCGTGGTCGCCCAGGGATTGCGCGGGACCGAACTGGAACGACGAGTGGCCCAACTACTGGAGAACGAGGCAGGCGACAATATCCCGGCGGCTGGTGGCCAAACGGCGAACGGGGCGCGTTACCTGTCCATGCTGGCATGTTCGCTGGGCCTGGCCTTGATGGGCGCGCTGGTCCAGAGGCGGATGTGGCTTCGTACCAGCTGAGTTTGAGACCGAACGCAAGAACGAGAAACGCAGCTGCCGAGAGGTGTCTGCGTTTTTTTCTGCGCGCGAACCTGGAGGTGGGTTGATTCCTCACAAGAAATGGGGGAGAGCGCAGGAAGGTGGTGGCCGCGCGGGGGCGACAATGAAGTGTGCGCAGGTTGCAGCTGTTAGGCAGGGGTAAGCGCATCGAGGGCGGTGGACCGTCTGTGACGAGTAAGCCTACGCAAGCCGGCGAAAAATGTCCCCTGGCCGACGGCGTCGGTTTCCAGCGTGGAGTAGAATGAAAGTGCAAGCCAACCACTGCTTCGCTCGTAGGAGGGTAGCGAGATGCTGGTCCTGAGTCGGAAACTGGGTGAGAAGATCTACATCGGCGACAATATCTGTATCACGGTGGTGGACATCGATCGGGGGAAGATTCGCCTGGGTATCGAGGCTCCTCGCGATGTGCCGATCTACCGGCAGGAACTGTTGCCCCTCAAGAATGGAGAGAGCAACGCCACGCCCAACCCATCGGCAGTCAATCGCTGAGCAAGATGCAACGGATTCGACTCCTGGCTGGTTCCGGAACAGCGAAACACACAGGACGATGAGAGCAGTGGTCTCCCCTTGAGGTGGACTGGAGCTGATCGGACAGGCGCGGAGGGGACCGAGGTTCAGAAGCGAACCCGGATGCATCGCGACCAGTGGCTGGCAGGCACGATCCAAGAACCCAGCAAGGCCCGTCCCGGTGAAACCACCGGGGTGGGCCTTATGCATTATCCTGCTGCTTTCTTCTTCACCTGGCCTTCCAGCCGCGCCAGGAGGGCTACCAGGGCCGGATCGCCCGGGGTGAGCACCAATGCCTGGCGGACGCTCTGCAGCGCTTGGGTGAGTTGTCCCTGTTGTGCCTGGGCCTCGGCAAGAGCAGCCAGGATGGTGGGGTTTTTCATTTGGCTCAGATGCGCAGCCCGGTCGAGATCGGCCAGCGCTTGAGGATGCTCGACTTCCAGGCGCAGCAGGCCCCGGGCAAAATAGCCGGCCGGATCATTGGGGGCCAACTCGATGGCGCGGGTAGCTTGCTGGCGCGCCTGGCCGGGTTGGCCCATCTGCAGGAAAATCCGGGCCTGCAACGCATGTAGGGGGCCCGAACTGCCAAGGTGCGGACGCGCCCGGGTGAGTAGCGCCTCGACAGCAGAACGCAACTCGGCGTCACTGGCCAGCGTCTCAGCACAGGCCAGCCAGGTGATGGCTTCGGACCAGCTTTCCGCCACCTGAGGCGGTTTCTGCTTGAGGAGCTGCTCGCGCCGACGGAGTGCCTCGCGCGCCTGCTTCAAGGCCTGGGCCAGGCGGGCTGGGGGCTGTTCAATCCGCTCAGTCCGGGTGATTGCTTTTTCCAGCACGGCGAGGTTGGCGGTTGCCAGCGATGCGCGCAACAAGCCAGTCAGGACCAGGGCATCCGGGTCTGCCCGGTCGAGGTGCTGGGTGGCTCGGACGAAATCCTTGCGGGCAAGGTAGATCAGGCCGAGGAGTCGCTGGGCTCGTTCGTGAAACTGCTTGTCGCGGGCGCGGAGGGCGAGTTCCAGCGCCTCGTCGTGGCGCTTCATCTGGTAGTAGGTCTCGGCTGCCAGGAGCAGGTTGGCAACGTCGTCGCTGACCTGGACGGTGAATCGGCGGAGCAGGTCGAGAGCCGCAAGTTCGTCCTTGGCCAGCAAGTGAAGGCGCACCAGGGAGAGCAGCACTTCAGGGTCGTTGGGCTTCTTGGTCAGGGCACGCGTGTAGGCCTGGATAGCCTGAGCGGGTTGTTTGAGTTCGTCGAGCACCTGGCCCCGGAGGATCAGCGTGCGGAGTGTGTCGAGAGTGGCGCCATCGGCGCGGGTCCCGGCGTCGAGCTGGGCCAGGGCTTCCTTCAACTCGTCCTTGCGGTAATGGCTGCGAGCCATCTGGACGTGAGCGCGGGCGCGGACCGTGGCATCCTTCGCGGTCAGCAGGGGGGCGAGCAAGGTGCGGGCCTCGGCGTGGTTGCCGCGGGTGATGAGGACGGCTGCCAGGTCGAGGATGGCCTTAGGACTGCTGCGATCCTGAGCCAGCCGATCGCGCTGGACCCGCTCTTCTTCCTCGGGAGTGACCGCCGCCTGTACGCGCATTTCGGCGAGGTCAGTTTCGTCGGGATGGTAGCTGACCGCTCGGTTGAGGATACGCATGGCGTCCACGTAGCGACCCACGCGCAGGTAGATGCGGGCCAGTGTGCGAGCCGCCTGGGCATCGTGCGGCGCGAGGGCCAGCCAGCGTTCGAGACGGTCGGCGGTGTCGAGGTCAGTCACCGGGCGCAGGGTGAGCCAGACGCGATACTCCCGATTGATCTCCTCGTGGAACTTGCGGAAGGCGTCGAGATCGGCCACCTCGATGCGGATCTGATCGATACGCGTGTGAAAGCGTACTTCGAGATGGCGCAGAGCGTCGCCGTCGTCGAGCGCCTGACAGGTGACGCTGAATGTGCCCCAGCGCGAACGCACGGTTTTGTCTCGCGGGACTCCCTCGAACCCGAGCATGGTCGGCGCGTGAAAGCGATAGACGTGGATAGACTCGAAGGGGGTGGGCAGAACCATGGCGACGGTGCGGTCGGGATCGATGTTGTAGGCGAGCAGGCGGTTCCAGACGCGGCTGTCGGTGACGCTGCCTTCGCGCTCGTTGGTGCCAGTGAAGTGGCGCGGAATCTCGAATCGACTGGAGAGGGCGACAGGAGCGTCGAGGTCGCGCAGATTCGCGTCTATCATCCCGAGCTGAAGCAACCGCGTGCGGCTATTCGCGTCCTGTAGTTCGGCTGTCACCTGCCGACGACGTTCACCGGGTGGCACCTCCAAAAACTGATCGCGCGCGGAGGCGGCAGCAAGGCCGAACCAACGGGTGGTGCGACGGCAGTGCGATGTGCCGTCGGAGCCGATCCAGACCTCGGTCAGCTGATCGACTTTGTTCATCTCTGGGATGGGTGGAGGCGTCCGCAGCAGGCGGATCTTGCCCTGGTCGTCGGTAAGGTAGCAGAGACGGTCAAGATCGTCGCGCGGCAGGACGTTCCAGGCGTTGAGGGTAGCAGTGGTATCGATCCAGTGCGATTTACCCTCAATGGTGACGTGCAGGATGGCGTGTGTGCCCCAGGGAGAGGGGACGTCGGGATGCACCTGGCCATCATCGAGGACACCCAGGGTAGCCAGATCGACCTTCAGCCCGGCCTCGCGCAGCATGACGGCAAGCAGCTGGCTGGAGTCCTTACAGTCGCCGAAGCGGTTGGCGAGGACAGTGCTGGGCAGGTGTGGAGTGTAGTCGTGCTTTTCGCCGGCGGAAACGTAGCGGATGTTACGGCGGACCCAGTAGGTGAGGGCGCGAGCTTTCTCCTCGGGTGATTTGAGCGAGCCTGCGACGGAGGCGACCAGTTTGCGCACCTCCGGCGTGCAGGTCCAACAGGTTTCGCGCAGTCGGTGCTTCCAGCGGCCGATCTGGTCCCAGGTGCTGAAGGTGGACAGGGCGATGGTGGGGCGCAGCTCCTCACGCGGGGGCAGGTTCTCGTCGCGCGGCAGGCGGGGCCGGTGAGTCATCTTCCAGTGATAGAGGCGCTGGCCGTTGGCCTCGGAGATCACCGGGCGGAGGTCAGTATTGATGGGGGCGAAGGCGAGGGCGCGATCGCGCGGGAGCTGCACCTTGCACTCATCGAATCCCACCGGATACTGCAGATCGCCAAAGGAGTAGCGTGAAAAGAACTGGCCGTCGTGCTCGGGGTTCTTGCCCCGAGTCGTCCACTTGACCTCAAGGATGTCGCCGACCTCCAGCCCAGGAAAGCTGATGATAAGCTGCTTCTCGGGATCGTAGACCTGGTAATCGGTGGCAACGTCGCGGAGGTGGACGTGGCGCGGCTCGATAGAGACGATCTTGCCGGATGCCTTGTGAATTCGCGCCTCGTTGAGCGTCAGTTTCTGATAGGAGGGGGTGTAGGCGATACCGCGATACTCGCCGAGTTTTTCGATCCCTTTTCGCCCATTCAGACGAGTTAGCTCGTGGGTGATGGTTTCGACGGTACCATCCCGATCGATGAGGTAGGAGCTGCCGGCGTAGAGGATAGTGGCGACATTGTCCTCGAGGAAATCGCGGGGGAGATCGGCCAGGCGCAGGCGATCGTGGCGAAAAGGCAGAGGCTCGCGCGAGGGGCCCCGGGGAATGGGCCAGGCATCATCGGCCAGGAGCGGCGGCGTTGCGACGGCCAGCAGGATCCACAGGCAGGCGAGGGGCAGCAGGCGCGGCATGAAGGGTCTCCTCGGTCGATAGGCGTTCTTTCATTGTGGACCACGAGGGAAGCGCTCACAAGATAAGACGGAGGAAGCGATCGAGACGAACCCGACGACGAGGCTATAATCAGCACCATGACGTGGAACTTTGAAACTCAGCTGGCGCGGTATGGACCAGAAGGCACGAGGCCGACACCCTCGCGCGCGGAAGCATGGCAATACTGCAAGTGGCTGGCCACGACGCACTACGAGAACTTCACCGTGGCGTCGCTGTTGCTGCCGGGCCGCCTGTTGCGCCACTTTCATGCGGTCTATGCCTACTGTCGGTGGGCAGACGATTTGGGCGACGAGACTGGCGGCGGAGAGCGGGCGCTGCGTCTGCTAGCGTGGTGGCGCGAGCAGCTGGAGACCTGCTACGCGGGCAAGGCCACGCATCCGGTGTTTGTGGCGCTGCGCGACACCATCAGACAGTTTGGCATTCCCCGGCAGCCGTTCCTGGATCTGATCACAGCGTTTGAGCAGGATCAGCGCGTTGGGGTCTATCGGACCTACGACGAGCTGGTGAACTATTGCCGGTACTCGGCGAATCCGGTGGGGCGCCTGGTTCTGTATCTGTTCGAGAGCCACGACGAGCAGCGCGGACAGCTGGCGGACCACATCTGCACGGCGCTGCAGCTGGCCAATTTCTGGCAGGACGTGGCGCGGGACGTGGACATTCAGAGGATCTACCTGCCGGCGGAGGACCGTGAGCGGTTCGGCTATGCGGAGCAGGACTTGCGGATGAAGCGGTTCACTCCGACGTTCGCCAGGCTGATGCAGTTCGAGGTGAACCGCACGCGCGATCTGTTCTTCCAGGGCTATCGACTTGTGGACGAGGTGCCCCGGGAGGTGAGCGCGGACGTCGAGCTGTTCATCGAGGGCGGGCTTGGCATCCTTCGAAAGATCGAGGAGGCGGGGTTCAACGTGCTCGATCGGCGGCCGGTACTGAGCAAATGGGAGAAGGGGCGATTGCTGGCGGGTGCGATGTGGCGGCGACTGCGTCAGTCGGTGGCATAGAAAGGCGGCGTCCATGGCGGTGCTGACCACGGGCAGCTCGTACGGCTACTGCGAACGTCTGGCGCGGCGGGCGGCGGGGAACTTCTATCACGCCTTTCGGCTGCTTCCGGCAGACCAGCGTCGCGGCATGTGCAGCCTGTACGCCTTCATGCGCGTGGCCGATGACCTGAGCGACGAGCCAGGGGCGGTGGAGGAGAAAGAACGCCGGCTGAGTGAGTGGCGCCAGGCACTGCACGCGGCGATGCACGGCGATTATCAACATCCGATCTTCCCGGCGTTGCGCGACACGATCGACCGTTTTGGCATCCCGCTGGTGCATTTCGAGGAGGTGCTGGACGGGGTGTGCATGGACCTGGTAGTGAGTCGATACGCCACCCAGGCCGACCTGGAGCGCTATTGTTACCACGTCGCCAGCGCGGTGGGGCTGTGCTGCATCCACATCTGGGGGTTCCAGGGGCCCGCGCGGGAGCCAGCCATCGCGGCCGGGCAGGCACTGCAGCTGACAAACATCCTGCGTGATGTTGGCGAAGATGCGAGTCGGGGACGCATCTACCTGCCTGAGGAAGACCTGGCACGCTTTGTTGGCTCGGAGACATCGCTGCGGGCGCAGGTTTGCGACGAGGCGTTTCGGGCGCTGATGCGGTTCGAGGCGGAGCGCGCCTATTGCTACTATGCCGAGGCGCTGCCACTGGTGGATCTTCTGGCTCCCGCGGGTCGGGCCGTCTTCCTGGTGATGCTGCGGACCTATCGCGGCATCCTCGATGCGATTGTGGCGCGGAACTTCGACGTGTTCCAGTCGCGGGTGCGGCTGCCGTCCTGGCGAAAAATGTGGCAGGTGGCCCGGGTGCTGCCAGTGCGTTTCGGCCTGGTGGCAGGGACAGGACTGGCTCGCTAGGTTATCCCGCAACAACCTATCTGAGAGAGGGCACATCATGCGCCTGGCTACCTTGCTCACCGACCACGGCCCGCGAGCGGCGGTGTTCCACGAATCGCACTACGTCGATCTGCACGCGACCGACCCAACCTTTCCCAGCAGTGTCCGCGCCATTCTGGAAGGCGGAGCCGCGATGGTCGCCCTGGCGGGCCAGGTGGCGCAACGACCGGCGGCCATCCGGATTTCCATGGAGAAGGCAAAGCTGCTGGCTCCCATCCCCGATCCCAATAAGGTGCTGTGCATCGGGCTGAACTACAAGGACCACGCCGAGGAGACCGGTGCACCCATCCCGCGCGAGCCGGTCGTTTTCAACAAGTTCACCACGTCCCTCATCGGCCCCGGTGCTGCTATTGTGCTGCCACCAGTGAGCCAGAAGGTGGATTACGAGGCCGAGCTGGTGCTCGTGGTTGGCAAGAAGGGCAAGAACATCCCCAAGGCCGAGGCGTCCAGCTACCTGGCTGGTTGCATGGTAGGGCACGATGTCTCGGCGCGCGACTGGCAGCTGGAAAAGGACGGCAAGCAGTGGCTCCTGGGGAAAACCTTCGACACCTTCGCGCCGACGGGGCCGCACCTGGTCACCCTCGACGAGGTGGGCGATCCCACGAAGTTGGGAATCCGCCTGCGTCTGAACGGGCAGACAATGCAGGACAGCAGCACCGCACAGATGATCTTCGGCCCGGCAGAGCTGCTGGCCTATCTTTCGCAGGTGGTGACGTTGCTCCCTGGCGACCTGATCTTCACGGGGACCCCTCCGGGCGTCGGCATTGCTCGCAAGCCGCCGGTGTGGCTAACAGGGGGTGACCTGGTGGAGGTAGAGATCGACGGCCTGGGCGTCCTCGCCAACCCGATCATTCAGGGTTAATGAAGGCGTTACTGCCGGCCGGCGGTAGTGGCCGGGTTGGCCCGGAGCGCCTGGTCGGCCGGCTTCATGCCGGGAGCCAGCTGGGTGTAGGGATCGGGCAGGAGGAAGTCCCAGCCATCCGGCTTGCCAGACAGCTCGCGCGGGGCAGGCAGCTGCCCGGGGATCTGCACCGGACCGGGGACGACATCCACCGGATGCACCTTTTGTGTGATGGGAACACGGCGAGCCACCTCGGCCAGTTCGTGTGCCAGCAAGAGCAAAGTGCGCTTGTCGGTGGGGATGGCGGCCGCGCCCACGTCGGTAAACCGATGATTCTCGGCTTCCTGAACAATGTGGGAATTGCCGCGATGCTTCGAGAGTACGTTGACGACGCGAAGGACGTTGGCAGGGCGGTCGAGGCAGCCGTCGGTTCCCTCGACGCCATCGAGGTAGAGGAGCAGGTCGATTTCGATGCCGCAGGCGCTGGCGGCAACCTCGCGCGCCATGGGCGCTCCGTGGCCCTGTCCGATGAGAACGAAGCGAGCGTCGGGGTGTTCCTTGCGCAGCTTTTTGATTTCGCGGGAGAAGTGGAAGGCGTGGAAGGTGTAGCCCCAGTGGGTCTTGATGAAACCAAGCGACTGAGCGTAGCCCACGAGGCCGCCGAAGTCGGAGCAATCGAGCAGGTCGCAGCCCTGGAGGAAGAAGAGGTAGACGCGGTTCTTCTGACACTGCCCCACGGTGAGGGCCGGAGCCACCTCGGCGGGAGGCGGCGGTATCACCTGGTTGCTGAGGTGCAAACAGCCAACCTGCGCGAGCAGCACAGCCAGGATTGCACCGTTTCGCAGGGTTCGCCCGATCCCCTGGCTTCTCATCGTGACTCTCCCACCTGCCCGGATCATCCGTAAATCGCTACTTCCTGAATCGACCCGCACGACCCGATTCCTCGACATCTCCTTCCCGACGGATACGATCCAAACAGAGATCTTGCCGGTTAGTTGGAGTGGGAAAGCTGGGTAGTTCTGTGGCGCAGCATCGCGGTTGATCCGATCCACGATTTCCTGGTATGCCGCGCAAGACGGGGATTTGTCGGCGTGTGCCTCGGCAGGATCACGAACTTTTTCCCCGGGGAGAGACAGCATCATGCGATGGGCCTGGCTGCTCGCTGGCGTGGTCGGGATGGTGGGAGCGCAATCCGTGCTGGCGCGACAGACTGGGCCTATGCCGGACGTGGCCCGGGTGCTACCCGGCGCTGCTTCGACAGAGGCGCTGGCAGCTCAGCTGCGCACCTTCGTGCTGGACTTTATGCCCGACCCGCTGCACGAGGACTCCAAGCGGTGGGGTCAGCAGAAGAAGAACGCGCGCGGCAAGATGAAGAACGACGGTCGCTGGCTACGGTACCGCATCACCGGACGCAATTTGCGCGATGGTCTGCAACTTCGCGTGGAGAATCTGCGCAAACAGGGGGCACGCAGCACCTTCGACATTCAGATCGCCTTCGAGGCGCAGGTGCTGCTGGAACGACAGACCTGGCTCATGGGAGCCCGGCTCTACTCGGGCAGTACCCGGGCGCGCTTCAAGGTGTACCTGACACTCAACTGCGAGCTGACGACGAAGGTGGACAAGGCGACCGCCTGGCTCCCTGATATGATCGTTCGTCTGCGCGTGGTGAAGTCGGACTTTCGCCAGGATGACCTGGTGGTGGAACACACGGCGGGCGTCGGAGGCGACATGGCCAAGGTGCTGGGCGAGCTGATCGTCGAGTCGGTCAAACTGGCGAAGCCAAATCTCGAGCGCGACCTGGCGAACAAGATCAACGCCGCCGTCGTGAAGGCGGGAGATACCAAGGAGGTGCGCGTCAGCCTGGCTGATCTGCTATCGGGTAAGAAAATCCTGGTCGCACCGAAGCCAGCCGCACCTGCGGTGAAGAAACCTTAGCGGATGGTGACCGCCTGGCCGGAGCGAACGGAATCACATTCGCGGTGGCACAGGATGAGGGCATCGCGGGCCAGCTGACCGCTGAGCAGGGCCGGTTCGTGCCCAGATTGCACTGCCTGGACGGCGGTGCCGATCTCGCTGGTGAAGGCATCGACGGGATCGCCGGAACCACCCAGGGTCGGTACGTGCGAGGTGCCATCAGGCAGATACACAGTAAGCGGTAGACCCGACGACGAATGGGCCAGTGTAGCCTTCTCGAAGTACAGCTCGAAGCCATGGACGAAGGGGCGTCCATTCATGGCGACAGCGCCGGACGAGCAGGTGATGCTGGGGCCGCCTGGGCCATAGAGGTAGCTGGTGGTGAGGTACTCGACGGACTGATCGGGAGCGACCTGGCCGACGGAGAAGACCTTGCTGGGCACCCCGGCGATGAGGCCGATGAAGTGGGTGTCGTGGATGTGCAGGTCGACGGCGGGGCCGCCCGTCTTGGAGGCGTCACCGATGTCGCTGGACCAGTCGGGTCGGGAGATAACGCGGGTGAAGTGTCCACCAAGGAGCTTGCCATATGTGCCGGCCTGAACTGCCTCGGCGACGAAGCGAAATTCGGGGAAGAATGGCAGAACGTGGGCTACCATGAGCAGGCGGCCTGCCTGCCGCGCGGCGGCGACCATGGCGTCGGCTTCATCGGTGGTCAGGGCGATGGCCTTTTCGACCAGCACGTGCTTGCCGGCCTTGAGCGCGGCAATGGCCATGGGAGCGTGCAGGTTCGTGGGGGTGCAGATATCGATGAGGTCGATGGAGGGATCGGCGAGCATGGTCTCGAACTGCTCGTAGCGCTGGATGTCGCCAAGGTCGATCTTTGCACCAGGAGGGCCGAAGTTGCCGCGAATGCTGGTCCAGTCGCCAGCCAGCTTCTGGCGATCGCGCGTGCAGATGGCGGCGACCCGGGCCGAAGTGAGCTTCTGAATGGCCAGGAAGTGGATGTAGCCCATGAAGCCGATGCCGGCGATGCCGATGCGGAGCATTTCGATGGGTCCTTTCGGAGTGAACAGGTGTGGGGACTATCGTACGACCCGGCCGGGGAGGAAGGACACTAGTCAGCGCCGCCGGAGGTGCGTCCCATGGCGACGTCAAACTCGCTGAGCAGGGGGACCAGCATGGCGGTAATGGCGAAGCCGAAAGCGGCGACCGTGACCAGGGCGGGAATGATCGGGTCGGCGGACTCCTGCGAACCAGGCCGGCCGACGAGGATGGTCATGATCGAGTAGAGGATGGCCAGGGGGCAGAACCAGCTGGCCCAGGAGAGCGCGCCGGTGGGTCGGTCACCGGAAAGAACATACCACAGGCCGCCGATGCCGGCGATGAGGAAGAAGACGAAGCTGCCCCACTGATACTCAAACCGGCGATTGATGAGAATCAGCGCGATGCAGACCAGGGTGCCGACGGTGAGAAAGAAGATGGTGCTGAGTGAGTGAATGATGGCGACCTGGCTGTTAGGCGTGCGCAGGGCCACGTGAATCCCCAGGATGGTGGCGAAGGCGAGCAACACCAGCGAGGAGAGAATCACACAGAGCATGGAGGTCGCGTTCATCGAGGCGGCAAGCTCGGGATGGCCGCGCGGAGCCACAGCAAGTGTGCCATACAGGCCATAGAGCCCTGCGAGGATCAGCGGTGGGAGGAGGTATTCCTTGGTGTTGTAGAGGATGCCAAGGATCTTCCCGAAGATGAACTCGTGGGCTGACAGGTCAGTGACGAGCAGCAGATCGAGCGCGCCGGTGTCGCGTTCGGAGGTGATGGCGGTGGTGGCCTGTGCGGTGACGAGCAGCAGGCTGAGCACACCCACGGAGATGAGCCCAAGGGCCGCCAGGTAGGGAGCGCGTTGTCCCTCGAGGAGCACGGGCGCCAGCGCAGGATAGCAGATGAGCACAAGGACGATGTAGTAGGCTAGCTTGACCAGCAGAGGCCGGCGACCATAGGCGCGGGTGGAAACTTCGCGCCAGAGGATGGGGTTACCGACCACCTCGCGCGCCTGGCCCGGGGCAGCATGAACACTGGTGCGGGTGCTTCCGACATCGGCCTGCGATTCAGCCAGGCCGCGTTCGCGATCGATGGCTGCCTCAGGCGCTTCGCGCTGCATGATGGGTTCGCCCGAGGGGTTCCACACCCGCAGCTTCCATATGCCAACCAGATTGATGGCAAGGCCCACGCCGAACATGATCAAAGAAAAGAAGTAGGCGGGGCTGAGCGAACCAGGTTCGCGCCACAGGCTGGCATGAACGCTGCCCAGCGCGGTGAACGGTTCGATGGATTGCTGCACCAGGCGGGCCAGATGAGGTGTTGGCATGAGGATCGCTGGCAGAGCCCACGCCAGGGTGAAATACATCACAAGAAAGAGCACAGTGAGGGCCAACGACTGGAACGTCCGTTCGCGCCACAGTGCGACCAGGCCCCCGAGCGAGCCCGCGGCGAAGGTGGTGGCGAGGGTGAGGATGACGACCTGCAGCACCTGATCAAGGCCGATGCCCCCCAGCAGGATCAGGAGCATGAGAAAGGGGATGGAGGCGATCTGCAGGACGAGGATGGGGAGCAGACTGCCGAGCATCTTTCCCAGGACGATCTCGTGGTCGCCCATGTCGGTCATCAGCAACAGGACAAAGGTACGGCGGTCCTTCTCCTTGGCGATGGCGCTGGCCGCGGTGAGGGCCGAGAAGAACACGAACAGCGCGAGCTGGACGTAGGTGAGGACTTGAAAGAGCAAAGACCCGAAGCGAGCCGTTTCGCCGAGGGTAGCGGGTCGATTCCAGCCCAGGACCGCCAGCCAGGCGGTCACAGCCAGGACCCACAGTGTGGTCAGGTAAGCTGCCCGGGTCACATAGTGGCTACCACTACGCGGCACGGTGAGCAACTCGCGAGCAAAGATGGGGCCAAGCATCGAGTCGGTAGGCACGAAGAAGGAAAAAGATTCAGGAACACTCCTGTACACCTCTACGAACTGACCCGCACTTTGGCTCGCGCCCTCAGGGCTTTTCATGCTCCCTGAGGCTTGGAGGCAGGGCCATCAATCGGAGTGCCTGCATCGATAAACAACCAGGAGAGGCCAGCGAGGAACCATGCCGAGGACAACCCGATAAAGATGGTTTGCCAGCGCTGCACGGGCGTGTAGGACTCAGGAAGGTAGGTCAGCGCGACGGGTATAAGCAGGGGGCTTAGCATGGCACCGATGGCCCCAATCATGTTCATGAGGCCGGAAACACTGCCGGCGAAGCGTCCGCCGACATCGGCACTGGTAGCCCAGATGACGGGCACGGCAAGATCGTTGATGAGGAAGGCGAGGCAGAGCAGGGCGACAGCCTGCCACCATTCGGTGACGAAACCAGTGGCCAGGACGCAGAAGCCAGCCCCGCCAAACCCGATGAGGCCGACCAGACTGCGTCCCCAGCGTTTGCTTCCGGTACGAGCCACGAGTCGGTCGGAGAGACGTCCACCGACGAGGCAGCCGACCGCTCCACAGAGAAAGGGCAGGCCGGTGAGGAGTTCGGACTGGGTGGCGTCCGAGCGTACGCCGAAGACATCCTCGAGATATTTGGGCTGCCAGGTGGGGTAGAAGTACCAGCCGACGCAGACCCAGAAGCCGGCTGAGCAGAGGGCCCAGATGGTCAGACTGCGTGCCAGGGTGGCGAAGCCAGGCCAGGTATGGCCATCGGCGGCGTGGGGTTGGGATGCCGGGCGGCCCGCGCGAATCAACTCGCGTTCCTGGTCGTTACAGTCGGGATGATGTTCGGGTCGATCGTGGAACCAGCGGCGGAAAAGAATCACCCACAAAATGCCAACGAGTCCCAGGATAAGGAACGCATAGCGCCAGCCGAACGTGGCAGCGAGCCGACCGATGACCAACGGCGCGATGGCTCCCCCGAACCGGGCGGCCATCCAGATGCTACCCTGAGCGAAGCCACGTTCGTGGAAGGGAAACCAGTCGCTGATCACGCGGGTAAGGTTGGGATAGGCTCCGGCTTCGCCTGCGCCGAAGAGGAAGCGGACGAGGAGCATCAACCCGAGGCTGTTCAGCGCCAGAGGAAAGGCCTGCTCGCCCCAAGGTATGGAAATGCCAGTAGCCCATTCAAAGGGGAAGATGCAGCCAGTCAGCGCGGTGAAGATCGACCACCACAGGACGATACGTGTAAGGATTCGGCGGGAGCCCCAGCGATCGCCCATCCAGCCACCGGGCACCTCAAAGAGCAAGTAGCCCAGAGAGAAAGCGCCAAACACCAGCCCCATTTGTTCGACAGTGAAGCCGAGGCTGGTTTGGATGTCCGGCCGGGCGCGCATAATACAAATGCGATCGAGATAGGTGATGAGCGAGAGCGAACACGCCAGGGCGAGTACACCATAGCGCACCCGCGAGGGTGGAGGCGAAAGTGGATCCGGGGATGCATTCATGCCGACGAATGTACCCGGCGAACAAGCTCCCGGGAAGGGGCTGGCTGATGGTTTTCCCACGTCGATGGGTCTGGGTGAAAGAAAATGAAGGCGCAGGCCGGCAGGGACTTGCGAAGGCTCGCCCGAACGGGTAGCATGATGTTATGCGGGCGTAATTCAGTGGTAGAATGCCAGCTTCCCAAGCTGGACGTCGTGGGTTCGAATCCCATCGCCCGCTCTAAAGAACCAAAGAGAACCCAGGGGAATAAAAACCCCTGGGCTTTTCATTTCAAGGACTTACGTCAATCCTCGTTTTGCGTTATTGCAGATCTAGAAAGGGTAGGGTAAGGCGTCGAAGGGAACGGAAGGCAACCGCTGGAACGCCAGCAGGAACGCCAGCAGACAGTTCTCTTCCGGGGGGGGTATCCCCCTTGTCGGCCGCTAGCAACGGGGGCAACTGGTCCACCTTCCGGCCCAACTCGACCAGGGCACGATGATCATACCTAGCCGTGACTCTGGAATCCGTGTGGCTGGCTAGCAGGCGGGTAGCTCGGTCATCACCAGACACGCGGGATACCTCGCTGACGTAGAAGTGTTTCAGGGCATGAAAGTCTCGAAAGCCACCTGACCACCCAGCTCGACCCGGTAGGGCAGCCCTGCCTCTACCAGATCCCCGCGCAGCATCAGGGCACCTGGTGCAAGAACACGGCTGACGGTTTGCGAATCCGTGGGGGGGCGTATTCTGTCTAGATGAACAAGCCACAGACGTTCGTCCGCCCCCTCACGGCCGAGGAGCGGCAGGCTCTGGAGAAGTGCCGGAAGTCGGCTGACGCGTTTACCGTCCGCCGGTCCCAGATCCTCTTGGCCAGTGCCGGGGGGCTCGGCCCGGCTGGGGTCGGCCGGCTGTTCGGGTGCACCGCCTAGGCCGTCCGGAACGCCATCCGGGCGTTCGCCACTGCCGGGCTTGCCTGCCTGAAGGCCAAGTCCCACGCCCGCAAGGATCCTGGCCGGGTGTGGGACCGAGGCCGGGACCACGACCTGAAGGACCTGTTGCACCGCCGGCCCCGGGACTTCGGCAAGCCGACCAGCCTGTGGACACTGGCCCTGGTCGCCGAGGTCTGCCACGAGCAGGGGTGGACGCCCCGGGTGCTGTCGGTCGAGACGGTTCGCCGGGCAATGAAGCGACTGGGGGGCGGGTGGCAGCGGGCGAAGCGGTGGATCACCAGCCCAGACCCGGAGTTCGTCAGAAAAAAAGTCCAGGGCCC
>JAXMAV010000026.1:0-124451 GCA_046350255.1 Gemmataceae bacterium | reverse complement strand
TCACCGGACTTGGGTCCGACGTAAGCACTCACGCCACCCCCGCCAGTGGTGGTGCCGCCCACAGTGGCATCGGTGTCGCTGCCCGATCCGCCTCCGAGGCTGATGTTGACGATGTAGGTGGTGGCCTTGGCCGTGCGGACCGGAGCGGTCGCCTCGACGGTGAGGTCGCGGGCGGAGATCGTCACCCCTTCGCCGACATAGGCGGTGGTTGAACCGCCGATGCTGGCATTACTGACCAGCGCAGTGACCGAGACGCCACCACCGCCGCCACCGCGATTATCCACCGTGGCGGTAGCAGAAGAGGTGGCCAGGACGCTGACATCGGTGCTGACGGTGATGGCGGCGCCACTGCTGATGGAGGCCTCGACCGTGGGAGTAATCTGGGCGACGAAGTTACTGATGCCCAGGGCACCGATGCCGGCCGTCACCAGGAAGCCGCGCGACTCGGCCGTGGTGGTGTTGCTGGCCTTCACGGTCAAGCTGCCGACCGTCTGGCCGGATTGCTGGCCGATTTTTGCGGAGGAACCGACGTAGGCCCGCGTGGTACCGCCTGCCTTGGCCGTGCTGCCCGAGCCGCCAACGGCGATGCCGGCCGCCGAAACGCCGCCCACCTCCGTCATCACCGAGCGTGCGGCCGTCGCCTCGACGCGTACCGCATCCGCCTTGCGCACCTCGACCCGGTCGTTGAGGTAGGCCTCCTGCACGCTGTTATCTTCCAGCGAGCCAATCTGCGCGCCCAGGGCCCCGACACCGCCGGTGCCGGTGTAGGCCAGGAGGTAGGCCGAGGCAGCATAGTCGGCTTCCACGTCGAGGTCGTCGCCGACGGTGACCACCGAGCGCGAGTCGATGAAGGCCTGCGTGTTGCTGTTGATGGTGATGACCCCGATGGCGGCGCCGACCCCGGCGAGGCCACCAGAAAGCCCACCCGACGAGCCGTTCAGACGGACCGTCTCGGCAGCGTGGAGATCGAGGTCGTCGCCAGCTGTCACCACTGCATCCTTGCCGATGAACGCGGATGTCCCACTGGCAGGGGCCGTGGTGCTGTTGATTGTCGAGCTTGCAGTGGTGCCCGAGCGGTTGTTGATCAGGGTCGAGCCCTGACCGAGGTAGCTGCTGACGAGGTGCGAGTTTCCGGTCGTCTGCTGGTCGCCGCTGGTGGAGACATTGTTAGAGGCGTTCGGATCTGCCTGAGAGCTGGAGAGTCCACTGCTGATTCGGTCGGTCTTGCTGCCATCGGTGACGTTGTCGGTGACCGATTTGTTCTCGTCTTCGGGATCTTGCAGGGCGGTGCGGGCATCGTCGCTCAGGGAGGCACCCAGGGTGACGACAGACACCGAGGCGGCCAGGGCCACGGCACCGCCGCTGAGGCTGATGCTGAAGATATCGAAATCCTTGTAGGAGAGGGCGGTCACCTCGACGTCGTCGGCGGCGTTGACCGTGGCGCGGTCACCCAGGTAAGCCTGCGTCTTGTTGTTGACGTAGATCACGTTGACCACGCCGGCGAAGGCGCCAGCGCCGCCGGCCACGGTGGGGGCCACGGTCCGGACGCGGGCGGCGTTCACTGCTGCCACGCTCACCGACTGGCTGGAGCCCGCGGCGGCACTGCCAGCCAGCGGAACGTTGATGTCGGCATCCTCGACGAAGGCGCGTGTGGTGGAGTTGATGACGGTCACAGCCACCACGCCTGCGAGGCCAGCCCACAGGCCACCGCCACCCGCGACGGCGACGGTCAGCGAATCCTCGCTGGAGCGTGCCTGCACGGCCACACCGCGAGTGGTGCGTGTGCGGAAGGTGCTGTCGGGCCGGAGGGTGTGCTGCTTGCCGGTGGTGGCACCCAGGCTCAGATCGATGGCGGTCCCCTGCAGAGCCAGGGCGCGCGTCTTGGCCAGCTTCAGGGTGCGCGGTCCGGTGACGATGGCGTAGTAGGTGGTGCCAGTGGCCAGCCCGCCGATGCTGATGCCCGTGCCACTGTCGTAGAAGATCTCCTGGCCAGTCTCGAAACCGTGGTCGTAACTCAGGGTGATGGTATCGCTAGAGGTATCGAGGGAGCTGGTGGAACGAGGGTCGAAGGGCTGAGGAACGGGGGGCTGCACGTCGTCCGAGACGGTCATGGTGTCGGTGCCGAGCGCCTTGCCTTCCACGATGGCCCGGTTGCCGATGTAGGCCTCGGTGGTCCGGGTGAAGACCGCGATGGGCAGTGATAGACCCGCTCCAGCGGCGGCGATGCCGAGGCCACCCGCGCCGGTGACGGCCAGGAAGGAGGCGTTGTCGGTCGCCTGCACGAGGACGTTGTTGTTGGCTCGCACCTCGGTGGTCAGCGTGGCGGCGACGGGATCCTTCGTGCCGATCCAGGCCCGCGTTTCGGTGTTGATCGCAGCAACCGACACCGAGCCACCCACGCCCACGGTACCACCACCAGCGAACCCGGCGGTCACCACGATGAGGTTGGCCTCGGTGTGTGCCCGCACAGCGACGTTGTTAGCCGCGTAGACCGTGGCTCCCTGGTCGATGTAGGCCAGGCTGCGCACGGTGGGTGCCACCACGTTGATGCCCGCGCCCACGGCGACGCCGCCGGCTCCACCCGCCGCCCCGGCGACGCCGAGGTGATAGAAATCGCTGCCCGCGGCGACGTGGACCGACTGCGTGGCGTTGGCGCCGGCCTGGTTCAGGTTCACCCTGGCCTGCTGTCCGATGTAGGCGGTGGTGGTCGAGTCGAGCACATGCACGGCGCCCGACAGGGGAACGGCCACTCCCACGGCCGCGGCTCCGGACAGGATCATTTGCTCGACGTCATCAGTGCTGACCGCCGTGACGATGACGCCGCGCACCGGCGTCGTCCTGGGTGTGGCCAGACGGCGCGAATACAGGCCGGGAGCGGTGACGCTGGTGTTCTGGATGTTCGGAGTAACGGCCCCGACCGGAGTGATGGTATGGGAGGTACCAACCGCGCCGGCGGTCAGATCGATCGGCTTCGGTGTGTCGGCCGTGGCGTCGGCCTGCGTCGCAGCCAGGCGGAGACGATACGGATTATTCGGATCGGGGATGGCGTAGTAGGTCGTTCCGCTGGTCAGGTTGCCGATGGCCGTGGTGCCTGCGCCGCCGGACTCGTAGATGACGGCCTGGCCGGGGGTGAAGCCGTGCTCGTACGACAGGGTGATCCAATCCTCGGAAAGATCGAGCTGGGTGGAGTCGGACGGATTGAAGGTCGGGCTACCGAAGTTCACGTCGAACTCGCCGGTGTCGGCGCGAAGGTCCTGCCCGCCGGCCAGAGCCTCGACCTTGGCGCTGGTGCGGATGGCTGCCGTGGTTGTCTTCTTGATCACAGGAACGCCGACAGCAGCGCCGATGCCCGCGCTGCCGGAGAAGGCGACCGACCCGGCCAGCATGCTCAGGTTATTGATGTCGCGAGCGCTGACCTGGACGTTGCTGCCAGCCTGCACGTCTGCCTGTTCGCCGATGCTGGCCTCGGTGGTCAGCACCTGGGTCCAGGTACCGATGCTGCCGGCGACAGCCGGTCCAGTGAAGCCACCTGCCCCGGCAATCGAGACGGAGAGCACCTGCTCGGTCGATTCGGCGCGGATGCGCACGTTGTCCTTCGCTCGCACCGTGCCCGGGGCACTGCCTGCGACGTTGACCGGCAGAGTGACCGGGCGGAAGGAGTGCAACAGGCCAACGCCACGCGAGGTGAGCGTCACGGCCGTGCCTGCGGCGGCGGCGGAGGCAGAAGTAGCCAGGCGGAAGCTGCGGGAATCGCCGGGCACCAGGATGACGTAGTAGATGCCGCCCTGGCGTAGCCCGCCGATGCTTGTGCCGGCGCCGTTGTCGTAGATGACCGCCTGCCCCGCGGAGAAGCCATGGTCGCTGGGCAGGGTGATGGTATTGCCGATATTCGAGTTGAGAGTGACCGCAGAAGGACCGAACGGCACCGGCAGCCCCGGCGTCGCCAGGCGGAAGGAGCCGCCTCCCGTGGAGGTTAGCGCGATGGTCTTGCCCTGCAACTGATCCAGGAGAGTGTCAGCCAGCTTCAGCTGCTCGGGACGGGTGGCATCGACGATGGCGTAGTAGGCTCGACCGCTGACCAGACCGCCGATGGTGGTCCCGCCATCATTGCTGTAGACCACCAGGTCGCCCGATTTGTAGCCGTGCGGGGCGCTGAAGAAGATGCTGCTGGCCTCGTCCTCGGTGACCACACTCGACGGGTTGAAGCTGGACGACGCCCCCGTGCTGATGAGCTGGAACTGCTGAGAGCTGCTGGTGCCTGCCGAGAAGAGGCCGAGGTAGCTGGCGGGCGGCGTGGATCCACTACCCGGCGTGTCGGACAGCCGAACGCGGCCGGACACGGGGTCGTCCTTGATGAGGTAGTAGACCTGGTTGTTGGTCAGGCCGCCGATGTCGTCGCCGCCACCGTTGAGATAGCGCACCAGGGGTGTCCCTGGTGCGGCGAGGAGATCGGGCCCGAGAGTGACGGCGATGGAGTCCTGCTGCGTGGAATAGAAATCGACGGCACTGGGGCCGAACGGGGAGGTGGATCCAGCCAGCGTGACAACCTGGAGGGTCTGCGTGGGTGCGGCGGGCAGCGAGGTCAGATCCCTGGCCGTGCTGGTGATGGCATCCGCAAGCGTGTTAGCGAGACGAATCTTGGTGGGCTCGTTGGCGACAGGGATGACATAGTACACCTGCCCCTCGACAAGGTTGCCGATGGTGGCGAAGCCACCCCGCTGGTAGACCACGGCCTGGCCGGCGACGTAGCCGTGGGCGTAGCCGAGGTCGATGGTGTCCTGGGTGATGTCCACCTGGGTGACGGCATTGAACGTGCGCGTGCCCGTAACGGCCAGCTGCAGGTTGTGGTTGAGGCCGGTACCCGGCGTGAGCGTGCGCGCCTGCCCAGCGCGAGCGGCCTGGAGGGTATCCGCGAGGCGGAGCTTGGTGGGCTGGGCAGGATCGACGATGGCGAAGTAGGCGCGGCCCGACTGCAACCCGCCGATTGGGGTACCGGTGTCGGCATCGTAGGCGAGCAGATCGCCGGTGCGGAAGCCGTGGGAGTACCCGAGATCGATGGTCTGCCCCAGGACGTTGGCGCCGTTGAAAACGCGGTTGCTGAAGACCAGCGGCGCGAAGCTCTGGGCCGCACCACTGGATTTGCCGAGTGCGATGGCGGTGCCAGTAGAGGCATCGGCGGCGGTGAGCGCCAGGCGCAGCTTCGTCGGCGACAGGACGATGGCGTAGTAGATCTGCCGATCAAGCAGGCCGCCAAGCGCGCCGGAATCGGAGGTACGGTAGAGGACGGCTTGCCCGGTGGTCAGGCCGTGGGGGGTGCTCGTGGTGATGGTGTTGGCGTCGGAGGCGAGGCGCACCGTGGCGCCGGTCAGGGTTTGCGAGGTACCCAGGTCCACCCGGGTGAGCGTCTGCAGCGGAGCAGTACCCTGGGCGGTCAGAAGTACGGGCACACCAGCGAAGGCGTTCGCGGACGTGCTGGCCAGACGCACCTTGGTGGGCTGGTTGCTATCGACGATGACGTAGTAGACCCGGCCGGATTCCAGCCCCGTGATACCGACGCCCTCGTTGGCGTTGTAGACGACGGCCTGTCCGGTGGTGTAACCGTGCGGCAGCCCCAGATCGATGGCGTTGATATCCGAGGCCAGGGTGACGGCCGAGGAGCCAAAGATCTGGCCGACCTGGTCGGTGACCGCCTGGACGCTCTGGGAGATGCTGGTGCCCGCGGTGGTCAGGTCGATCTCCGCACCCAGTAACGCGTTCGCGCGGGAGGAAGCCAGCTTGATGGTGGTCGGACTGGTGACGATGGCGTAGTAGACGGTATCGCCACTGCCGAGCGGGCTGATCGAGGTACCACTACCGTTGCTGTACACCACGGCCTGCCCCGTGGTCCAGCCGTGGTTCTGCTTGAAGTCGATGGTGTTGGTGGTCAGGTCCACGCTGGAGGCAGCGAACGACCGCGACGAGACGGTGGCATCGGCGATGTAGGCCTGGGTGGTCTTGGTGAGGACACCGACATCGACGCCCGCGCCAAAGCCAGCAGTGCCGCCGCCGGCCACACCGCCCGCTCCGGTGATGGTGCGCGTCTGGTTGGTGGCGAGAAGGTTGATGCCCTGGCGGCTGTTGATGTTCTGGGTGGCGAGATTGATGCGGGCACCGCGACCGATGTAGGCCTTGCTTGTCTCGTTGAGTACCTCGACGGTGGCGGAACCAGCCGCCCCCGCGCCGGCGCTACCTGAACCGGCCACGGCCAGACTGAGGATGTTCTGGAACGAGTTGGAGGTGACCGAAACGCCGTAGACGTCCTCGGTGAGCAGAGTACCCTGGGGGTTCTTCTTGCCGGTGTAGGCTGGGTAGGGGTTGGCGTTTGCCCTGGCATCCACGGTGGCAAAGTCGCCGATGTAGGCCTCGACGAGGTTGGTGGTGACGAGTGTGGAGTTAGCCAGGCCCACGGCCGCTGCTCCGCCCGAGGCGGAGAAGCCACCCGTTCCGACATTCAGGTTGAGATCCTGCAGCGCCGAGACGATGACGTTGCCGTTGGTGAGGACGAAGTGGGTGCCATCGTCAGCGATGTA
This sequence comes from Gemmataceae bacterium, assembly GCA_046350255.1. Lineage (GTDB taxonomy): Bacteria > Planctomycetota > Planctomycetia > Gemmatales > Gemmataceae > CALDUY01. The sequence goes on along the minus strand of JAXMAV010000026.1, from coordinate 117,882 downwards.
GGCCTGAGTGCGGTTGGTGATGGTGGAGATCAGGATCGAGCCGGCCACGCTGGCGTTGAAGCCGCTGATGGCGCCGCCGATGGCTCCGCCGCCGATGGTGGGATTCGACCTGGCCAGGACGCGGACATCATCGGTGGTGGCGATGACGCTGGAGCGATCGATGTAGGCGGTGACAGTGTTGGCGACCGAGTTGCTTCCGACCGCGGCCCCCGCGGCCGTGTTGCCCGAGACCGCGATGCCACCCAGGCCCATGTAGATGGTCGAGGTGTCGGTAGCGGAGACGTTCACCAGTGTGGCCTGAACGACCGAGTTGGCCGAGATGTGGGCGTCCACCTGGTTGGTGATGACGTTGACTCCGATGGAGCCACCCAGAGCGAAGTTGGCGGCACCGGCCAGGCCGAGCGAGACGGTGATGATCTTCGCTTCCTCGGTGGCGCGGGCAATGACCATCTGACCGGCGGTGACGGTGGAGTTCTCGATGACCGCGCGGAGGGTATTGGCGATGGTGCTCGACCCCACGGTGGCGCCACCGGCGTTCTGTCCGACGGCAGCACCCAGGGCCCCGTTGCCGATGCTCGCCTTGTCGACCACCTGGATCTCGACATCGCCGGCGGCGGTCACGGTCGAATCCTTGATCCGACCTACAAACTCGTTGGAGATCACGTTGACTGGCAGAGCGCCGCCCACGGCGTTGTTGTTGCCAAGGGCGCCCGACACACTCACTGCCACCACCTGATTCTGCTGCAGCTCCTCGCGCGGTGTCGGCAGGTCGATGGTGGTGGCCGTGGTGTCGTCGTTGCCGGGTGCTACCGTGATGGCGGTGGGAAGTGCCACGCTGGGGGCGTCCCAGCCGGCCGTCAGTTTGACGGCGCCGTTGAGCGACTGGACCGACGAGCCATCGATGAGGGCGTGGGTCTTGTTGGTGACGGTGTTCACCGAAATGGAGACGCCGACGGCCGCGCTTCCAAACGAAGCTGCAATGGCACCGGTGATGACTACGAGGCGAGCACTATCCGAGGCGACCACCTGGATGTCGCCGCCCGCCACGGCCCGGGCGTTGTCCTTGAGTCCGGCGTAGGTTTCGTTCGACACGATGTTCAGGGCGACAGACCCGGACACCGCAGCGCCCTGGGCTGCCCCGGCGACGCCCACGGTGACGCCGATGATCTGGGCCGACTCGCTGGCCTGGATGGTGAGCGTGGAGCCAGGCGAGTTGGCCAGGACCTCGGCGCCATCGACATAGGCCCGGGTGGTGTTATCGACCACGTTGATGTTGATGGCTCCGCCGACCGCGCCACCGCCGCTGACCGAGATGCCCACCCCGCCGGCGATGCCGACGATGAGCGAACTGTCGGTCGCCTTCAGCTCGATATCACCGCCAGCAGTAACGGTTTTGCGTGTGCCGCCGGTGCTGGAGATGTAGGCCTCGGTGGTGTTCGTCACCACGTTCGTCGAGAAGGAGCCAGCGACCGAATTGCCGCCCGACGAACCAGCCACACCGACAGTGGCCGCACCGATGGTGGCGCTGTTGACAGCCAGGATGGAGACATCGCCCGGATAGTTGACCGCGCTGTTCTCGAGGTAGGCGCGGGTGTCGTTATCGATGACATTGACGCTGAGAGCGGCACCGACGCCGTTGCCGCTGGCGGAGACTCCAACGGCGAACCCGAGCGTGACGATCCACGAGCTGTCGGTGGCCTTGACGAGCATTCCCTGGGTCAGCGCCTCGGCGCTGGTGCAGGTGTAGGTGGTGTCGCGGAGGTAGGCCTCGGTGGTGTCGTCGATGACGTTGACCGACACCATGCCCGCGCCGCCGCTGCCATTGGAGCCAGCGCCGACGGTCCCGGTCAGGGCGACGATGCGGACATCGCTGTCGGTGTTGCTATCGGGCCCGGGGTTGTCGGTGGTGGCGGTGAGGGTCAGGGTGCCGGCGCTCTGGTCGATCACGCAGTGGTCGAAGTAAGCACGGTTGTTGCCAGCGATAACGTTGACGGCGATGGCGAAGCCGACACCAGCCTTACCTCCATAGCCGACGCCACCGGCCACCGACACGATGAGGTTCTCGTTGCGCGAGCGGACCGTGAGGTCGCCGGCCAGGACGATGTGCGAGTTGGTGAGGTAGGCCTTGAGGTTGTCGGTGATGACGTTGATGGAAACGGAGCCACCCACACCGTTGCCGGCCGCGCTGGTGGTGGCGGCGAGGGCGGCGGTGAGGCTGGCGATGACGCCCAACCGGGTGGCCTCGACGTTCAGGGTCTTCGCGTCCATCCGCACGCCAGTCACCGAGGCCTGGGTGTCGCCGACGATGGTGTTCACGGCGAGCGAACCGGCGCCAGCGGAGGTGCCACCCGCGTCAGCAGAGACGCTCATGGCCACGGCGCCAGCGATGGCTCCGATACCCGTGCGGTTGGTGGCAGTCACCGACACGTCCTCGGCGCGGATATTGCGACGAGTGGGATCGCTGGAGATATCCGCCTCGACCTCGTTGATGATCGCGTAGGCGGTGTCGTTGGTGATGAGGTTCAGGGCGACGTCGGCAGAGACGCCGATGCCGTACTGGTTGCCGACCTGGCTGGTGGCATTGGTCACGACGCTTGAGCCGCCCTGCTTGGCTGCGCTGTTAGCGACGTTGCCCGCGTTCTGAGCGGCGCTGGTTCCCGTGGAGCCGACGTTGGACTGCGTGACCGGCTCGGGGGCGATGATCGAGGCAGCGACGCTGATGGCGACCATCGCCCCGGTGTTGCGCGCGCTGATATTCAGATCGCGGCTGAGTGTGATCGACGAGGCAGCGGCGGTCTCGTTCTTCTTGGGGTTGGCCCCGAGGATGGCCAGCGTCTCGCGGTCGAGGACGTTGGTGGTGACAGTGAAGCCGAACCCCTTGCCCGAGCTGAGCTGGAAGGCGCCAGCCAGATTGACCTGCACGGTGCTATCGTGTGCCTCGACATCGAGGAAGGTGGACTGGATAACGGCACCACCCTCGATCTGGGCGGTGGTGCGGTTGATGAAGATGGAGGCAGCGAAGGTGCCGGCAAAGCCGCTACTCTCGGCCTTGCCCGTGGTGGCGGCCAGCGACACATTGATCACGGTGGTGTCGGCCAGCACGCGCATGCCGTTGTCCACGTCGGAGACAAAGACCTGCGATCCGCCGCCGAGTGTGGCGCTGGTGGTGTTGGTGCCGACAGCCACGTAGAACGACGCGCCCACGCCATTGTCGCCCGTGACACCGAAGTTGACGGGCGAACGCCCCTCCTGGGCCAGGCGGCGCAGCCCCTCGGGCGACAGGTCGAGCACGAAGTTTCCGGTCATGTCCACCAGGACCACGTTGGTGGCGGCATGGACCAGAAGACTCTGGTTGTTCGAACGATAATCGCTCTTCTGGTTGATCTTCACATCGCCGATGGTGACCAGCGAGCGGTTGACCAGGATGGGTGCGGTGAGCGAGCCTGCGATGCTGGTCTCGGACGAGGGTGCCTCGACGGAGGTCCGGGTCCAGGCGTTGAACAGGAAGCGATCGAGCCCCAGCTTGCCGTTGACGAGGTTGCCCGCGCTCTTGACCAGATCGGTGGAGAAGACGCTCTCGGCATCCTCGGCGGTGGTTGGGAAGAGGAACGGATAGCGGACATCCGAGGTGATGGTGGTGGCACGCGAGGCGTCGAGCTGGGCACCATCGGCGATGGTGACCGAGGCCTCGTTGCTGTAGAGACCGAAGCCCACGGCCAGAGCCGCGGCCCTGGTGCTTTCCTCGTCGTCGGGCTTGGAGACCGTGGCCTCGACGCTGCGATTGGTCTTCTGGATGAGTTCGGCCCGGATGGCCAGGTCGCCGCGCGTTTGCAGGACAGCGGTGGCACCGATGTTCACGCGGACGACGTTCTGGACGGCATGCACGAGGAACGACCCGGCCACCGAAACGCTGGGACGTTCAGCGTCGGTGAGGTTGTCGTCGATGGCCTTGGTGACGTTGCCCGCGGAAGAGAGGTTCTTGAGGATGTTGGGCATGGCCACGATCGTCTCACTATTGGTGAGCAGATCGCGGAGGGTGGGTTCGCCACCGGTACCGGAACGGGTGGCTCCGTTGTCGAAGGTCACCAGCCGGGCCAGGATGGAGATGCCACGGACCGTGGGGGTAAGCGTGTGGGCCGTGCCCGACAGCACGTCGGTCTGGGTGGTGAAGTTCAGCGCGATGACGCTGTCATTCGCCCGCCGGGCCGAGGCGAGGCCGGCCGCGAACCAGAGCCGGGGCAGTTCGGGCCGCTCGGCCATGACGGCAACAACGGCGTCATCGCCGGCCTTATCGCCTTCCTGGTCGGCGCGAGTGGTGTCGCCAGGATGGTCATAGAGCCAGTCGTCGTAGGCGACCTGATAGAGCGTGTCGTAGATGACCTTCTGGGCCTCGTCGAAGGTGGCCTGCCCGGCGGCAGCCGCGGCCAGGGCGTCGGCCTGCGAGGTGGTCAGGCGAATGATGCCCGGATCGTAGGGGTTGACGATGGCGTAGTAGGTGGTGCCGTCGGTCAGGCCGTTGATCTTCAATCCCAGCGCGCCGGAGTAGGTCAGGGCATCGCCACTGGCCACCGCCGCGTACAGGGAGTGGCCAGCACCACTACCAGCCGAGGTCAGCGGAATCAGCTGGGTGCCGGCCGCATCAAACGCCAGTTGCAATTTGGTGGGGTTGGCCGGATCGACGACGGCGTAGTAGGTCGTTCCCTCGGTCAGACCGCCGATGTTCGTGTCGGTCGCACCAGCATTGAAGTAGGCAAGCTTGGTGCCGGTGACGAAGCCATGAGCAAAACCGAGGTCGATGGTGTTGCCGGTCACCACGGGCGTGAAGGCGCGCTGGCGCAGGTCGATGGTGTTGACCGTCCTGCCGAGGTTGAAGTAGACGTCCTTGCCGTTCCAGGTGAACTTCGGCGAGGCGCGGAGCAGGACGATCTGGTTCGTGGTGGTATCGCGCAGCTGGAAGGTGTTGGGGTTGGCCGGATTGTTCACGGCCACCAGAAGGTAGTTCCGGCCATCAACCAGGCCAGCAATGGCGGCGCCGGCCACTGCGCGATAGGTGACCTGGTCGCCCGCAATTAGCCCCGTGGCAAACTCGAACTCCACCGCGTTGGCCGTCTCGTTGACGCGGGTCAGCGGGAGCGACAACGTACCCTTCTGGAGAGTCGGATAGGTGCCAAACGTGATGGCCTGGCCAGCCAGGGCGCGTTCCTTCGAAGAGGCCAGCTTGATGGTGCGGGCATCGACGCGGATGACGTAGTACATCTCATCCTTGACCAGACCAGGGATGGCCTCGCCGCTGGTGCTGTAGATGAGCGAATCGCCGGTCTGCCAGGCGTGGTCGCTGGTGAAGGACAGAGCACTGGTCGTGAAGTTCACCGCCAGGAACGGGTTGAACGTCTGGGCTGGCGTGCTGGCAGAAGGGTTGGTGACGGTGATCTTGCCATCGACGGTAGCCTTCACCTCCGCCTGGGTGACACCGAAGCCCAGCGTGATACCGGCGCGGCCATCGAAGTACGAGGCAGTCTCGACAATCTGGCGGTTCGTCGATTTGCCCAGCGCGTGGACAGTGACCTGGTGGGTCGCCTCGATCTCCGCTCCCTGGCTGACGGTGACGGTCGCGGATGGCTTGCTGACCGCCACCACGGCCGAGACCTGGATCCGATCCGTATTGGAGTTGTAGATCGGCTGCTTGGCCACATCCTTCCCCTTGCGCACGGAGAAAGGTGCGATGATGCCAGAGATCTTTTCGAGATAACCGGCTCCCAGGTTCTGGGTCACCCGGGCAGTGCCAGCGGCGATGCTGGTGGTCGAGGCAGAGAGTTCGACCTCGCCTCCGGCCTGGATAGACGCGCCGGTATTAACGATCGTGCGGGAACTCGGGGCGGACCAGTTGAAGGCGAAGGCAGCCCCGATCGGCTGGAACGTGTCGAAGCCGTAGATGGCCTGGCCGGTCGCGTCGCCGATGGCCTCGCTGGTGACCCGGGTCGTGCCCTGACTGATGATTTTGCTGTTGTTGCCGAGGCTGACCTCGGCGGCAGGGTTCTTGACCTGAATGGAAATGGGTAGCGAGAGGTAGTCGGTGGCAACGTTGAGCAGACTCTTGAGCAGGCCACCCATCTGGGGGTGGTTGTTGAGAGCCTTGTTCACGGCGTCGAGGGGGTTCTCGTCGCCGGAGTAAGCTCGAAGGGTGACATCCTTACCCCGGATCGTGACATCCTCGCCCACGGTGATGGTCGAGGTCTGGTTATCGATGCCGAAGTTGGTGAGCAACGGCACGTTGAGCGAAATCTGGCGCGTCTCGACGCGCAGGGTGATGTCGCCCTGGGTGGTGCCACCGGAGGCAACCAGAGAGGCGCCCTTCTTCAGATCGATGATGGGGGTGGAGTCGGAGAAGAGCGCGCCGGGGGGGTTAATGGCCTCGAGGGTGAGGTTACCAGCGGGTCCCGTGGGAATTAACCCGCTGTCGATGGTGAACGTGGTCGCAGAGTTGGTGCTGATGGAGAGGTTTTCGCCGACCTCGATACCGCCCCGAGAGCTGATGGTCAGGCTACGTCCCAGAGTGTTGATGCTGCTGAAGACGATGAACTTGCCCGGGACATCATTATCCGTGAGGGAAAAAGCGCTGGCGACAGTGGCGGTGTCAATGACCGCGGTGGCCCCGGTGGGCAAAGTGCTGAGATTGACCAGGGTGGTCCAGGTGCCGGTCGTACTATCGCGCTGCCCCTGGATGAGGGTGAGATCGGGCGTCTGGCGCAGGTAGAGTTTTTGCGCGGCGCTGCTACCGAGGTTGGAAAACTCGAAGACCTGGCCCGCGTTGGCCGGCGTACCGGAGAGCAGGAGGCGGTCTTCCAGCGACTCTAGCCGCATGGGCTGCGTCAGCGGTGCCCGGGCCGAGACCAGGGGACGGTCGAAGTGCTCATCCAGACCCGGGCGGGTTCGCCGCCATAACTTCGATCGAACCAGACGAGCCAGGCTGGAGAACGGACGCATGAAAATCACCTGCTCTGATTAAATCGAAGCGCAATTGCTCCGGGTGGGTGGGCCACACCTCAGACCAATCCGATCGAACCCCTCACCGCTGAGGAGTTGCGCTAAGCTGTTCCGGTAAAGGCGGTAAACTGGATAAAGAATAACCCAATCCAGTCCTTACCCACAATGCGTATTCCGCACCCTTCTCCCCTCACCGGGACGGAAAAAAAGGAAGGGACGGGGGAGAGCACCCGGCGGGGAGGTCAAACGGCCAGCTGGCGAGCCTGATGCCAGGCGCGCCAGAGTTCTTTCCAGGTGTCCTGTTCTTCAACTGGCAAGGACTCGATCCAGCCAGGCTGGCGGGTCGGTTCGAGGTCGGCAGATTCCCAGTACCGGCGCAGCACCGCGCCGGCCTGGGCCTCGCGGCCCTGCTGGCGGAGACGGCGCACCAGGTGCAGATCAGAAACCAGCCAGGAGAGAGCCTGGCGCCGCCAGCGGGCACGGGCTTGCTCGGCGTTTCGGGTCAGACCGGGGGTCTGACTGGCGCGGATGGCGGCGAGCAGGCGTTCGAGGCGATAACCGGAATCTCCGGACTCCACCAGCTGGGGCTGAAGGTGGCCGGCCTGGAGATACAGCGCAGCCGCCGAGGTGAAGTCGCCTCGAAACTGACACAGTCGCGCGAAGCGCAGGGCATCCTCAGCCGTGAGAGGCCGTTCGTGGGCCAGAACGGCCGGTAGGTCGCGCTGGTGATCCCGGGCCCACTGACAGAAGGCGAGCATTTCGGCAGAGCGGCCCCGGCGTGGATCCTGAGGAGGAAGATTCTCCACGGCCCTACGGAGGGCTGTCTCGGCCTCGTTTAGCTCGCCACGCGAGGTCAGCAGCACACCCAGGCCAAAAAACGCGGGGCCGAAGCGAGCATTCATGGCCAGAGCGGCGCGAAACTGTTCGAGGGCAGCAGCGCGCTGGTCGCGCTGCATCAGGAGTAAGCCCAGTTCGGTGTGCGTGGCCGGGGTACGATGGCCCTGGCTGAGAGCCTGACGAAAATGAACCAGCGCCTGGTCGGGTAGACCACGTTGCAAAAGCACCTGGGCGAGTAGATCGTGGGTGAAGCCTGAGTTGGGCTGATGGGACAGGGAAGTGCGAAAGCAGTGTATCGCATCGTCGAGACGGTTCTGATAGCGGCGAACGATGCCCAGATTGGCCCACACCTGGGCATGGTTGGGGCGGACGGCCAGGGCGCGCTCGAACTGCTGAGCGGCCTCATCGGCGCGACGACCCTGGTTAAAGAGCAGGGCACCCAGGCTGTTCAGAGCGTCGGGGTCTCGCGGATTCACCGAGGCGAGCATGTGACAGCAGACGAGAGCACGGTCCGGCTCGCCGCGCTGCATGTGCAGGAGGATCATGTTGCTGAGGATCTTCTCACTGCTGGGGCTGAGAGCGTGAGCCTGCTTCAGGGTCCGGAGCGACTCGTCGAGCTTGCCCTGCTTCCCCAGGGAGGTCGACAGGTTTTGCAAGGCAACGAAGTTGCCCGGGTCGATCTGGATGGCCCGCTGAAAGCAGGCGTTGGCCTCGTCGTAGTGCTGGCGCGAAGCGAGGGCGATCCCCAGGTTGGTCAACACCGGAGAGTTGCCTGGACGAAGCGAGGCCGCCGCCCGGAGATAACCGACCGCCTCCTCGGCTCGCTCGTGCGTGATCAGCATCTGGCCAAGATGGAAATGGAGCCAGAAGTCACTGGGGTGGAGACGGATGCCCTGGCGCAGTACAGCCAGCCCATCGCCACCCACGTGATTCAGCGCATTGCCGACCATGTAGGTCAGGGCGGCGGTGAGGTCGGTGACGCCGTGCCGCGCCACGAGGCGATCGAGTTCCTCGCGGCTGTTGAGGACGGCCAGGTGACGGAAGTGGTTGCGCACCTTGTGCGGGTCGGCGAGGCGGATGGTGGCCAGCAGCCACTCCGAATCGGCACTCCGGTTCGACCAGATGACCCAGTATTCGAGGGCGGCGATGAGGACCGGTCCGACATCAGAGCGGCGAATCCGTTCGGCGACCTCCTCGGGAGGATCGTCGACCCCACCCAGACCACTCTCGCGCAGGCTCCGGGCGATTTCCTGAACGACGGGCTGCAAATCGAAACCGGTCTGGCGCCAGCGGATGGCATCGAGGAGGGTATCGTCGATGCGGCCGACCAGGACCATCTCGTCGCGCAGGAGGTGGAGGCGGTCGTGGAGGTCGTCCCCCTCCTCGGCCACCTGGGCGGCCTGATCGAGGACGGCGCGAGCCTCGGCCCAGCGTTCCTGGCGTCGCAGTTCCTCGGCGCGGGCCAGTCCAGCGGCGACCACCTCGTGACGGTCGGCGCGGATGCGTGCCTGCTCGGCCTGGTGTTCGGAACGAACCTGCACGAGCGTCACCCCGGCGACCGCTCCCAGCGCCAGAAGCAACAGCAAGGCGGAGCCCAGGACCAGCATTTGCCGGCGTCGTTTGCGTTCCTCGCGGCTTTGCAGCTGGGCCTCGGCGCGCTGAGTTTCGGCCTGGCGCAGTCGCTCGGCCACGGAACGGCGATGGGCCAGGATAGCCTCGGCGACCACGCCGGCCTCAGCGGGTCGGGCGTCGGGATCGGGGGCCAGGCAGACGCGGGCCAACTGGAGCAGTTCGGGGTCGGCGCCGGATCGATGGAGTCGATCGAGGGCCTCGGCCAGGTTGTCGGACCGGGACAGGCGCAGCGCCTCGGTCGAGGAACCAACGAAGACCGGCGCACCTGTGAGGATCTCGCACAGCATGGCGCCCAGGCCGAACACATCGGTGCGCGGACCGACCCGGTCAGACTCGCCGCGCGCCTGCTCGGGCGCCATGTAGCCAGGCGTGCCCAGGATGATGCCGGCCTGGGTCTGATCGTGGGGCAGGGCGTCGTCCGGAGCGGTACCGACAGAGGACGGGCTCTCCGGGGTGCCGGTGCGGCGGGCCAGGCCCCAGTCCATGACCTGCACCTCGCCGAACGAGCCGACCATGATGTTGGCGGGTTTCAGATCGCGGTGGATCACTCCCTGACTGTGGGCGTAGGCCACCGCCTGGCAGACCTGCTCGAAGACGGCGAGCAGACGCGGCAGGTCGCCGGGGATACGCTCCTTGAGAAGCTGGGCGAGCGTCTTGCCGCGGACCAGCTTCATGGTGAAGAACGGGCGGGTCGGCTGGCTGTCGTCCATCTCGTAGATGGGGACGATGCCGGGATGCTGGAGCTGCCCGGCGATGCGGGCCTCGTTGAGGAAGCGCTGGGTCAGTCCGTCGTGAAGTTGCGGCGCGGCGAGGAGCACCTTGATGGCCACCTCGCGGTCGAGATGGCGGTCGTGCCCGCGGAGGATGGCGCCCATGCCGCCCCGGGCGATCTCGCCGGCCACCACGTAACGCTCGGGAAGATTGTCCGGCACGGCGCCGTCAGCCTGGGGGCCAGGCGTCTGGCCCGGCTGCGGCGTGTCCGGATCAGCCGGACCGAGCAGTTCGGCCAGGGGAGACTGCTGCAAGAAATCGCCGGCGCGACCATGCGCCTTCAGCAGTCGAGTCACGCGGCGGAGCAAGAGCGGGTCGTCGGCGCAGGAGTGTTCGAGGAACTGCTGGCGTTCGTGCGGATCGTCGATGCGCAGAGCGGCAGAGAAGAGTTCCTCGGTCCGCAGGGTGTGGGGCATGTTGTGGATCCAGCTGGCGAGCCTGTCGGGGAGTGCGCGACGTCCCGTCTTCAGGATAATGCGAGAATGGAAGGTTCTTCCCCTCAATCGGAGGCGGAGAATTCGTCGTCTCCCTGCAGTTCGCTGAAGAGCCAGGCGCGGGCGTAGGCCCACCAGCGTTCGGCGGTGGCCAGCGAGATGCCCAGGGCGGCGGCGGCCTCGGGTGTGGTCAGTCCGGCGAAGAAGCGCAGCTTGACCAGCTGGGCCTTCTCGGGCTCCTCGGCGGCGAAACGCGTGAGGGCATCGTCGATGACCAGCACGTCGTCCTTGAACTCCTCGAAGCGATGACAGGCATCCAGGGGGATGCGGCGCCGACCGCCTCCGTGGCGCAGCGCCTGCTTGCTGCGGGCCCGATCGATGAGGATGCGACGCATGGCCTCGGCGGCGGCGGCGAAGAAATGGCCAGTGTTATCCCACTGGTTGCGTCCCTCGGGGCTGATCAGCCGCAGGTAGGCTTCGTGGACCAGCGCGGTGGGTTGCAGGGTCTGGCCCGGAGCCTCCCGGGTGAGCAGAAGTTTGGCCAGGCGGCGCAGCTCCTCGTAGACCAGCGGCAGAAGGCGGTCCGCGGCGCCGGGGTCTCCCTGGTCGAGTGCCTGGAGTAGATTGGGGATACCGTTCATAGCAAACCTAGCATACCCGGGCGCAGGCGCACTGACAAGCAAAGCGCAGCCCGGCAGCGCGAGTGAATCTCGCGCCGCCGGGTTAGGTTCCAACGCTGTGGGATTAGAACGTCAGCCCTGCGGTGAGCTTGCCGCCGAAGAGGGTCAGGTTGCCGTCCGGCGAGGTGGGGCTGCCAGCCTCAAAGTAGGTCTGGCTGACCGCACTCAGGCGGAGCAGCAGCGCCGCGGAGTTCAGGTTGAAGACGTATTCGCCACCCACCTCCAACTCGGTGACAGGCAGGCCGAGCAGCCGGGCGGACGAGGTGGTGGTCTGCGTCGATTGCGATCCCGCAAGGGTGACATTGGCGGGATCGATGATGTTCTGCTTGAAGGTGGAATCCTGGTTCATCGTGCCCATCAGGTACGACCCGCGGAAGTTGCCGAAGAGGCCGAAGCCGGTGCGGCCGAACTGACGGACCGCTTCGAGGGCGACGGTGGGGCCGGCGCCGGTGAAGTCGCGGTCGGTCCACAGCGATTGCGTCTCGGAAGCGCCGAGCGAGCCGGGGTTGACCAGGTTGGCGGTGTAGTTCTGTTCGAGGTGCATGTAGCGAGCGCCCAGCGAGCCGACGAATTGCCACGGCCCCTGGGTGACCTGGGCGAAGGCTTCCATATCGATGGAGTAGAGGAAGATCGAGCTGGCGAAGTCGAGCCGGTCGCGCCCCAGCGGAGGCGTCACCTGAAGCAGGGCGCTGGGAGAGCCGAACGCCGCCACGCCGTTGCCGGCGCCGGGCAGGCCGACGTCGGGCGTGGTGATGAGTTTCCCGGCGCTGGCGTTGGCGGCGGTGAGCGTCGTCTGGATGCTATTGGACGCCTGGTCGAAGAGGAAGTAGCTGCCGCGGAGGCCGAGGCCGCATTCTCCCAGGATGCCGGCGCGGAGTTGCAGCGCGGGCTGGTAGTTCCAGTCGAACTCCTGCGTGGCGTTGTTGGCCTGTACGTCGCGGTCGGTGGGGCGGTTGATCGTGAAGGTAGTGAAGGCCGGGTTGGTAGTGAAACCGGGCCGGAGCAGGTAGATGCTGCCATCGACGAAGAAGAAGCCACTGGCGGGAGCATCGGCCACGGGGAACTGGCAGGCGGACGTGGAGACCTGCGGATAGCTGAGCGCGCGGCCGGGATCGGCAGGCTGGGCCAGAAGCGGCGGCGACAGCGGCGGCGTGGTAACCACCCGGGCCGGCTGAGCAGGCACGGTCAGCGGAACCGGCGTAGGCGTGGCGGGCAAGGGGGCAGCCGGGAGGATCTCGACAGCCGGTGCCGTCGGCGCCAGGTTGATTGGCGGATTGGCCCAGGCTGCCTGTCCCACCAAAACCGCCAACAGGACTGCCCGGACTCGCTTCCAGGAACTTCGCATCGTCGGCCCTCGTCGTTGGGAACCTGACGCCGCCCCGGGGACACGCGTCCACCGCATTCACGTCCAGCCATCAGGCGTGCGCATTCGATCGTACCGAAAGAACTGGTATCATTGTCCTTATCGGAAGAATCGTCAGGAAACTGAACTACTCCGAAGGCAAACGGCTCTCATGATTCCGCTGCATCGCGATCGATTTTTCACGTTCCGGTTCGCGGAGGATCGGCGCGTGGGCCGGTTTCACCTGGAGGGGGTGGAGGCGGGGAGCGGGTTGCTTGTCGTTCGGCTCGATCCGGTCACGGGACAGCCCGGGGAGCTGCTGGCCCGGGCCGTGGTGGGCGAGGGGAGCTGGGTCGAGCTGGGTGAACCGATGATCGTGCGGGCTGGTGGAGGCTTTCTGGTGAGCGTCGAGGAACCACCGGTCAGTGAGGCTGCTCGATGACGATGTCCTTGCGGGTGCTTTCGACGATGGCCAGCAGCTCGGCCTGTTCGGCGGCAGGCACGTTGAACTTCGCGAAGGTCTGGTGCAGATCGTCGAGGAAGGCGTCCCACTCGGCGGGGGTGATGCCCAGGTGGGCGTGGGAATCGAACATCGACCGGCCTGTGTAACGCTGCGGGCCACCGGTCGCCTCGCAGACCTGCTCGGTCACCAGGTACTTGAAGCCGGCGGGGGGCACGCGGTGGTGAGCCTCGTTGACCTTGGGGTTGGCGTTCAGGCGCGGGTCGCTCATCACGCGGTCGATGAAATCATCGACGACGGTGGCGATGGCGAAAACGCCGCCCAGGCGTTCGTAAAGGGTCTTCATGCGCGGCTCCTGTGAGTGTGGGCGCGAGGGAGGATTTCGGCGGGAGGTACGTGGTTTAGAATATCGTAGAGGCTGCCATCGCTGATGTCCGCACTCCAGGAGAGGTTCCCCGATGCATCCGGTTGGTCTGATCGGCGTGGGTCTACTGGGCCAGGCACTGGCGGAGCGGCTGCTGGGCGGCGGCTTCGCGGTGGTGGGGTTCGATGTGGACCCGACCCGACGAACGGCCCTGGCCCAGCTGGGCGGCCAGGCCGTGGCCAGCGCGGCGGAGGTGACAGGCCAGTGTCGGCGCGTGGTGCTTTCGCTGCCGGATTCCGACGTGGTACTGCAGGTGATGGACGGGCTGACGGAGACGCTGCAGCCCGGCACCTTGCTGCTCGACACCACCACGGGAGATCCCGACACGATGGCTGCGCTGGCCGGGCGTCTGGCGACGCGCGGAGTGTCCTACCTGGACACCTGCGTCGTGGGTTCGAGCGAGCAGGCTCGGCGGGGGGAAGTGTTGCTGCTGATCGGAGGCGCAGCCTCGGTGGTGGCGGCGCAGGCGGATCTGTTCGATCTGCTAGCACGACAGCGGTTCGTCGTGGGGGGACCGGGGGCCGGCGCGCGGGCGAAGCTGGTGGTCAACCTGGTGCTGGGGCTGAACCGCGCGGTGCTGGCGGAGGGGCTGGCGCTGGCGCGGGCCTGTGAGCTCGACCTGGCCGGGATGCTGAAGGTGCTGCGCAGCGGGGCAGCCTACTCACGCGTTATGGACATCAAGGGCGAGAAAATGTTGCGACGCGATTTTGCTCCCCAGGCCCGGCTGCGGCAACACGCCAAGGATGTGGGGCTGATTCTGGAACAAGCCGCGCGCACGGGGCAGAGCCTTCCCCTGAGCGAGGTGCATCGCGCTCTGTTGCAGCAGGCGATGGAGCAGGGGGGCAGCGATGAGGACAACAGTGCCATTCTGCGGGCTTACGATCCGCCGATGAGCTGACGAATCCGGGCCAGGCTGAGGCTGGCCACGCGGTCGAGGTTGGCCTCGCTGCCTCCGCCGCGGACGGGGGAGCACATCTCGTAGGCGACCAGTCGATCGAAGCCGCCATCGCGCAGACCGGCGAAGAAGGCGGGGAGATCGAGGAACCCCTCGCCCAGGGGTACAGCGCGGATGGCGTCGGGTTCCTGGCGTTCGTAGTTGACCAGCTCGGGCCGATAGACATGTCGCGGCAGGCGGACGTAGTCGGCCAGGGTGGTCTGGACCATGCGCGGGGCGAGCCGACGGCCCACCTTGTAGAGGTCGTCGCCGTGCAGGGCAGGGGCCCAGGGATCGAACATGGCGTGCAGGTTGGGGTGGTCCACCTCGTCGAGCAGCTCCTCGAAGGCGGCGGTGCCCACACCCAGGTCGTGATGATTCTGCAGCCCGAGGATCAACCCGTGCTGCTGCACCCGGGTGGCAGCCTCGCGGAGGGCGACCACGCAACGGTTCCAGTCGCTCTGGTAGGTGTGGTGCGTGCGCGAGTAGCCGCTGAAGACGCGCACGATCTTCGCGCCGAGCAGGCGGCCCATGCGTGCCAGTGAATCGACGTAGGCCAGCTGCATCTCGACGAACGGCACCTCGGCGGCATCGCGCCCGGAGGTCCAGTCGGTGTAGCCAGCGATGGTGACGATGGCGACGCCCAGTTGATCGGCCAGGCGGCGAAGCTGCATCAGAGATTCGTCGTTGTGGTCGAGCGGCGAGAGATGGGGTCGTTTGGCGGCCAGTTCGACGGCGGGATAGCCCAGGGCGGCCGCCTTGCGGAGGAAGGCGGGAAGATCGAGTCGATGCTGCCCCCAGTAGCCCGCGTAACTGACGGAGAAAAGAACGGGAGTCATGGGGGGGACCTCCGGCCGGGTCGATGACAACGACGACGCGGGCCAGAGCAGCGCTCCGACCCGCGGCATCATCTTACCGATTTACTGGCAGCGGTCACTTTTTCTCGGGCGCGGCCGGCACCTCGATGCTGGCGGCCATCGACAGGTCGCGGGCGCCGAGCTTGTCGGCCAGCTTGGGCGACAAGGTGAAGGTGAGCACCACCTGGTCGCCATCGGGCGAGGCGACGAGGAAGAAGTTCTGCAGCACCTGCACGCCGTCGAGATAGCCCTGCTCGCTGAGGCGGTAGATGTACTTGCCTTCCATGGTGGGCACCTCGCCGGACTGTAGCTCCTTCTCGGGCCGCCAGCCGGACGTGCTTCGCATGGCGTTCTTGAACTGCTCGGCCGAGAGATGCTCGCCCTTCTTGGCGCGGGTCCACGGGGTAACCGTAACCTGAGCGATGTAGTCGCCGCGATCCATCAAGCGCAGGATGGTGTGATCGCCCGAGATGGCGGTGAGATGCCAGTCGCGCGGGTGGATCAGGGCAAAGCGTTCGCGGGCATCGCGATGTTCGAGATTGGTCATCGGCCCCGGCGGCGCGAAACCTTCCGGAATGGAGACCAGCTCGGCGTCGGCCAGCTCGGCCGGCTGCGCAATGGCCTTGCGCTCGAGGGTGACGAGGACTTCCAGGGTGCTGGCCGGGCTGACAGGGCCCTGGTCGCGGTCGGTCTTCTGCTTCCAGACGACCCGGGTCAATCGCTTGGCCTTGAGATCGTAGGTGGCGGCGGCCTCGGCGGTCAGCTTGACGAGCGCGCCGGATTCAACGCCCGCGGCACTCCCCGTGATGGCCACCATGGCGACATCCTCAGCCACCTTCTCCAGCTTGGCCTCGAGCTTGTTCTCGGTGATGCCCTCGAGGCCGCACAGCGCCTGCGCGACCAGGTTGGGGAGCTTCCACGTTTCACCCACCTTCATGGTCTTGCCAGACAGCAGACCGGCGAGAGCAAGCGTGTCAAAGTGTCCGCCGACGAGGTCGAGTTCGCTCCGATAGAAGGCGCCCGCTGGACTGTAGGTGAGCAGCTGATCCTTGTGGCGCTGAGCCACCACGAGCTTGCGGGCGGGCCGCAGGCTGAGGGTGGAGCGGTCGCCATTGCGTTCGATATTGAGCCGGGCCGTCTCGTAGGTGCGAGCCGACTTCTGGATGATGCCGCCGGACCCGACGAGGGCACGTTCGGAGTAGACGTGGTTGGCAGTCGCGTTGAGTTTGACGGAGGTCGGCCCGCTCTCCTTCTGGAAGCGCAGCTCGCCAGTCAGCTTCATCTCGATGCCGTAGCGGAAGCAATCGCCCGGTTGCACGACCTCGACCAGCGCACAGGTCTGGGCGCGGCCAGCGGGGGGCACCGACAGAACGAACAGGATGGCAGCGGAAACAAGCCACAGCCTCATGAGACATCTCCTCCGACCCACCAGGACGACACCTTCCGCGCCTGGATAGCTCTGGCGCGAACATAGCCGGGGATAGGAAGAAAAAACAATCCGGAAACGACGACGGCCCGTCGCAGTGGGTGCTGCGACGGGCCGCGGGTGTAGCAAGATAGACGCGGAAGCTCAGCTGCTGGCTGGCGGGGTCTGCTCGGGGGCAGGGGTGGTAGAGGCCTGCGGAGCCGGGGCGGGCTCGGCGGGTTTGGGAGCCACCACCGGAGCCGGTACAGGCGCCTGCTGCTTCTTGCGTGCGGGACGGTCGCCGGGCTTGACGAACTCGAGGAAGGCGGTGTGGCCGGCATCGCCGAGCCGGCGTTCGTGCCGCTTCAGGATGCGGAGATAGCCACCCTGACGATCCGCGTAGCGCGGGGCGATCTCGCGGAAGAGCTTGATGATGACGTGGGTGGTGTCTGCCTTCTCGGGATCGTCATGAGGCTTGACGGCTGCCTTGGAGGGCGTGCCGAGGCGAGCCAGGACGAGACGCCGGGCGTGCAGGGTGTTCTTCTTGGCCAGCGTGATCAGCTTTTCGATGAACGGACGCACTTCCTTGGCCTTGGCCACGGTAGTGATAATCCGTTCGTGCTGGATCAGAGCCATGGTCATGTTGCGGAACATGGCCACGCGATGCGACGCGTTACGTCCGAGTCGGCGGCCAGCTTTCAGGTGTCGCATGGTCAGGTCTCGTAGTTGGGGCTGCTCAGCGTTTGGCCGGGTACTTCATGCCCAGACTCATGCCGCGCTCCTGCAGCTTGATCTTTACTTCCTTCAGAGTCGTCTCGCCAAAGTTTCGCACCTCGAGCAGCTCCTCGTCGGTACGAATGACAAGATCGCGGACGGTGGTGATGCCCTCGGATTCGAGGCAGTTGGTGGCACGAACCGAAAGTTCGAGTTCGGCCAGGCTCATGTTGAGCTTGCGTTCGAGTTCGACGTCGAGGCCACCCGATTCGGTGCTCGAGGAGACGGCGACATCCTCCATGCCGATTTCAGGGCCGGGCTCGGCATACTGGATGAACGGGTTGAGGTGCTTGCGCAAGATTTTGGCGCCCTCAACCAGGGCCATCTGCGGGGAGACGGTGCCGTTGGTCCAGATTTCGAGGATGAGCTTGTCGTAGTTGGTGCGCTGACCGACGCGGGTATCCTCGATCTCATGCTTGACGCGGACGACCGGTGAGAAACTGGAATCGACCGGGATGATGCCGATCTCACGTTCCTTGCCGGCGTTTTCCTCGGCGGTGCGATAGCCGCGTCCGTTCTCGACCGTCATCTCGACGACAAAGGGGACATCGTGCGTGAGCGTGGCGATGACATGGTCGGGATTGATAATCTCGACGTCGGGGTCGGTCATGATGTCCTTGCCGAGGACCACGCCCTTATCATGCCGATTGATACGGATGGTGCGGGGCAGGTCGCTGGCGTTCTTCACCACCAGGCTTTTGATGTTGAGGATGATGTCGGTGACATCTTCCACGACACCGGGGATGGTGCTGATCTCGTGCATCACGCCCTGGATCTTGACCCGGGTGACGGCACTGCCTTCGAGGCTGGACAGCAGGATGCGGCGAAGGCTGTTGCCCACCGTCACACCAAAGCCACGCTCGAACGGCTCGGCCATGAACTTGCCGTAGGTGTCGGTCAGCGTCTGGCGGTCGCTCACGACGCGGTTGGGCAACTCCAGGCCACGCCAACGAATACGCATACTTGAATCTCCGGGATGAAGCTTCTGCGTGAAGCGGCTGGACCTTAGCGAGAGCAGAACTCGATGATCAGCTGCTCCCGGATATCGTCCTTGATGCGGGGATCGACGTCCTGGCGGGACGGCACCGCAATCACCTTACCTTCGGGGGGATCAACCGAGATGCGCTGCAGCCAGGACGGCGGATCGGCCGGGTTGTCCTGCAGAGTCTGGCGCACTAGGGCCGGAGCGTTCCGGCCACGCTTGCTGCCTTCACCCTCGCCACCGGCGCTACCCTTGCGGCGGGAGCGTTCACGGATCTTGACGGTGATGTTGTCTTCGCGGTTGACCAGAATGCTGGGGATGCTGCAGCGGCGACCGTTGAGATAGATGTGCCCGTGCAGGACGAGCTGGCGGGCGGCCGCGCGGCTGGGCGCAAAGCCAAGCCGATGCACGACATTATCGAGGCGGCGCTCCATGATCTGGAGGAGCACTTCGCCGGTGTTTTCGGGCGACTTGGTCGCCAGGGAGAAGTAACGGCGGAACTGGCGCTCGAGGACGCCGTAGAACCGCTTGAGCTTCTGCTTTTCGCGGAGACGGACGCCATACTCGCTCAGCTTCCCCTTGCGATAGCCATGCATACCGGGAGCCACGTTCCGGCGATCGATGGCGCACTTGGGGCTTTCGCAGCGGCTGCCCTTGAGGTAGAGCTTCATCCCCTCGCGGCGGCACATGCGGCAAACAGGATCAGTGGTTCGTGCCATGGTTCAGCAATATCCGTATTCAGTGGTTCGGGGGGTGCTCAGACGCGGCGCTTCTTGGGGGGGCGGCAGCCATTGTGAGGCAGCGGGGTAACGTCCTCGATGGCCTTGATGGTCATGCCCGCCTGCTGCAGCGCGGTGATGGCGGATTCACGACCCGAACCGGGGCCCTTGACGCGGACCTCGATTTCCTTGAGGCCGAACTTGGAGGCCTTTTCGGCGGCGACCTCCGCGGCGCGCTGGGCGGCGAAGGGGGTGCTTTTGCGGCTCCCCTTGAAACCAACCGTGCCTGCCGAAGCGAAGCACAAGGCATCGCCGTTGGTGTCGGTGATGGTGACAATGGTGTTGTTGAAAGTGGCCTTGATGTGGGCCACGCCCCGGCTGACGTTCCGCCGTTGCTTGCGTTTCTTGCTCTTGGCCACGGTAATTATGCCTCGGGAAAGTCAACGTCGAACGGGGGACGTCACGCCCGGCAACCAGGCGGCGGCCTCCCCCGCTCGACGGGTCAGATTTACTTGGCTTCCTTCACACCCTTCTTGCCGGCCACCGTCTTGCGCGGGCCCTTGCGGGTGCGGGCGTTGGTGCGGGTCCGCTGGCCACGGCAAGGCAGATGCTTGCGGTGCCGGGTACCACGGTAGCAGCCGATCTGGACCAGCCGCTGAATGTTTTGCTGGATCTCGCGACGGAGGGGACCTTCCACCGTGTATTCACGATCCAGAATGTTGGCGATGCGCGCAATCTCGTCGTCCGTCAGCTCTTTGGCACGACGGATCGGGTCGACGCGGGCCTTCTCACACACCTCCAGCGATAGCGACGGCCCGATGCCGTACAGATACCGCAACGAGATGTGCGTAGGCTTATCGCTCGGCAGGTCCACACCCAAAATACGAGGCATGGTAGTTCTCCCTTATCCCTGCCGTTGTTTGTGTCGGGGATTGCTGCAGATAACCAGCAGCTTACCGTGCCTGCGGACTAGCTTGCAGTTCTCGCAGATCCGCTTCACGCTCGAACGAACCTTCATCGAAGCCACGCTCCATGCTCACGCAGACGAATCATTCCAGTAGGAAAGTGTGTTTATAGCAGTCACCCCGGGGGGATACAAGGGGGGCGCGAAAAACTTGCCGGATTACCCCCATTTCGATCAACTGCGGGGGATGAGACACTCCTCGTCGGCAGTAACAACATAGACCCCGTCGCGCGTCAGCGCCAAAGTGTGTTCGACGTGTACGCTGGCCAGGTTATCGCGTGTCACCACTGTCCAGTGATCGCGCTTCACATTGGTCTCGGCCTTGCCCATGTTGACCATCGGCTCGACGGCGAGGACTAGGCCCTCTTCCAGACGAAAATCCTGACGGCGCAGCTCGGGACTGACAAAATTGGGCACCTGCGGATTCTCGTGCATGGTCCGGCCAATGCCGTGCCCGACGTACTGGGTGACCACACTGAACCCGGCTGATTCGACGAGTCGCTGCATGGCGCCGGCGACCTCAGACCAGCGGCTACGTCGGCCCATTTCAACCATGGCCAGCTGAAGGACCGCCTCGCCGACCTCAAGCAGTCGGCGTTTTTCCGGGCTCACCTCGCCAATGGGTAATGTTATGGCGGCATCGGCGCACCAACCGTTGAGTTTGCACGCCGTGTCGATCTTGACCAGGTCTCCCTCGCGAATTAGCCGGGTGCTGGGAATACCATGAACTACTTCCTCGTTGATGGAGATGCAGGTGACGGCAGGGAAGGGCACACGGCCGGGATAGCCCTTGAACAGTGGGATGGCGCCTCGTTGGCGGTAGAGTTCCTCTACCGCGCGATCGATGTCGATGGTGGCGGTGCCCGGCTGAGCCATGCCGCGGCAGAGGCGCAGTGCCTCGGCCACGAGCTTTCCGGCTTCGCGCATCAGGGCGATTTCACGAGACGACTTCAACTCGGGCTTCTGGTGGAACAGCGATTTCAACACGGGGAACCCACCTGGAAGAAGGACCGCCCATTCCAGGGCCGCCCACGTCACGGTTTCAAGACTGCAATCAAGCTATTATAGATACGTTCGATCTCCCCTTGACCGGGAACCTCGTGCAACAACTGTCGGGCGCGGTAGTAGGGGATCAGCTCGGCCGTGTCGCGATGGTAGACCAGCAGACGAGCACAAACAGTTTCGGGTAGGTCATCGGAGCGCTGGACGAGCTTGGTGCCACAGTCATCGCAGACACCGGTCGTACCAGGTGGATTGCTCTCGGTGTGATAGGTAGCCTTGCAGCCCTTCTTGGGGCAACTCCAGCGGCCGCCCACGCGTCGAATAATCTCGTCGTCGCTGACATCGAGCAGCAGCACGGCGGAGATCGGCAGCTTTTTACGGTAGAGCATCTGGTCGAAGGCTTGCGCCTGGGCCAGTGTGCGAGGGTAGCCATCCATCACAAAAGATTGATGGGGATCGCCGTTGTAGAAATGTTCGGCGATCAAATCGTTGACCAGATCGTCGGGGACAAGGTTCCCGGACTCGACAAAGGGACGGGCGCGTTCGCCAACGGGAGTGTGATGCTCCATCGCTGCGCGAATGATATCGCCGGTGCCAATGTGTTCGAGGCCGAGTCGGCGGCAAAGAAGCTTTGCCTGGGTACCTTTACCCGATCCTGGAGGGCCAAGTAGGATGAGACGCATGGCGGGCCCGGTGGGGCAGAACAAGGATGGAGGAGGGCCCAGCGCCCGAATCCCCTGCTTTCTTCATGGTTCATTCTCAGGAACGCATCGGTCAGCAACAAGGGGAATGCGCCGGGAAGAAAGCAGAAAGCAGAATGGTCGGCTGCACGACCATTCTGCTTCATACGATGCGCGAGATCAATCCTCGGTGAGGCCGGGGTAGTTTCGCATCACCAGGTGACTGTTGATTTTCTGGACCAGATCGAGCGCCACGCTGATGACGATCAGGAGACCAGTGCCACCGTAGAAGCTGGCGACGTTCTGGTTCACATCCAGAGTCGAGGTGATCAGGGTGGGGATAACAGCGATGACGGCCAGGAAGGCTGCACCGACGTAGGTGATCCGCATCATGACGCGCTCGAGATACTCCGCCGTCCGCTTCCCGGGGCGATAGCCCGGGATGAACGAGCCGTAATCCTTGAGGTTGTTGGCCATGTCCTTCGGGTTGAAGATGATGGCCGTCCAGAAGTAGCAGAACACGTAGATCAGGATGATGAAACAGACGGTGTAGATGTAACCCTGACGTTCAAAGGCGTCGGCGAGGGTGCTGGTCCAGGTCCAGTCGGTCGCCTGGGAGACGGCGCGGAAGAGGAAGAACGGCAGCACGAGCAAGCTGGAAGCGAAAATAACCGGCATGACGCCCGCCTGGTTCACTCGCAGCGGCAGGAACTGACGGGTACCGCCAAAGACGCGGCGGCCGCGCACATGTTTGGCCGACTGTGTGGGGATGCGACGCTGGGCCTTGGTGATGGCGACAACGGCCACGACCACAGCAACGAAGAGAGCTATTAGCACCAGGAGTTTCTCGAAACTCATGTCGCTGCCGTGAGTACCGCCGCCGAGGGTGAAGACCGACCACTTGAAGCTGCCGCCCTCAAAGAACAGCGAGGCGGTAGCTGCGGGGATGCGAGCGACGATACCAGCCATGATGATCAAGCTAATGCCGTTGCCGATGCCGTACTCATCGATCTGTTCGCCCAGCCACATGAGGAAGATGGTGCCCGCGGTCATGGTGATGACCATGGTGAGCCAGTAGGGCCACCAGTTAAACGTCTTCATGCCCCAGCCGAGGCCTGTAGGTGGTGGATTCATGATGTACTGGACGTACATGAACGACTGGAAGAGGCAGATGAACACCGTGGCGTACCGGGTGTACTCGTTGATCTTCTTGCGACCGGACTCGCCCTCCTTCTGCAATTTTTCCAGCGGGGGGTAGACCGCGCCCAGGAGCTGGAAAATGATGGAGGCAGAGATGTAGGGCATGATGCCCAGGCCGAAGAGAGTGGCATGGCTGAGATCGCCACCGGAGAACATGGAGACGAAGTTGAGCACCTGGGCGAGGCCGCCGGAGGCGCCCAGGCTCTTGTTCATCTCGCGCTGATCGACAAACGGCATCGGAATGGAGTATCCGACGCGGTAGATGGCCAGGAACAGGAGCGTGAGGAGGATCTTGGTCCTTAGCTCCGGAATCATGAAGATGGCCTTGATCTTGCCCATGCAACAACTCCCTGGCACGCGAGAAATGAAAGCGACGTCACTCCCTGACGGTACAAAACGCGAAAGGTGGCTTTCCCGGGGGGGACGGCCGGCCCCGGCGGGAAACCACCTCGCGATAGCCTGGCGCGGGACCTCCCGGGCTCAGGACTTGGCCGTCCTCGGCTTCATCTTGTTCCGCACGGGCGGCTTCGGTCCGGGGATCACCTCGGCCGTTCCACCCTTAGCGGCGATCTTCTCGGCAGCAGACTTGGAAAAGTGGTGCGCCTTGACAGTGAGCTTCTTGGTCAGGTCGCCATGGCCCAGGATCTTGATGCCATCGCATGGACCGTTGGCGAGGCGGGCTTTCCGCAGCGCCTGGTGATCGACGACGTCTCCGTCCTTGAAAGCCTTGTCCAGGTCTTCGAGGTTGACGACGAGGTAGAACTTATCCCAGGTGGCGTGGCTGAACCCGCGCTTCGGCATGCGCCGGAACAAGGGCATCTGACCACCTTCAAAGGTGAAGATGGGCTTCTTGGCGCCAGCGGAAGCCCACTGACCCTTGCTGCCTCGGCTGGCGGTTTTGCCGTGACCGGAGCCAATACCACGTCCGACGCGCTTTTTACCCTTGCGGCGCTGGAGGTGCGGCCCCTGGTCGGGCGGCGAGTAGAGGGCATTCAGGTCCATGACGAAATACTCGTTTCAGAGTCAGAGGGATCGCATCAAAGAGTGACGCCACGGAGACGGGCTGTCTCCTCGCGGGTCCGCAACTGGAGCAGGCCGTCGATCGTCGCCTTGACGAGGTTGATCGGGTTGGTGCTACCGTGGACCTTGGTCAGGATGTTGCGCACACCGCAGACGACAAGGACATCACGTACACCGGGTCCGGCTTTCACACCGGTACCGGGACCGGCGGGCACCATCACCACCCGGCTAGCGCCGTACTTGCCGACAACCCTGTGAGGGATCGTATCGCCCTTGAGCATCACGCGCCGTTGCCGCTTGAGGTGCTCTTCGGCGTCCTTGGTAGCCTTCTCCACGGCGGGGGGCACCTCGTTGGCCTTGCCGTACCCGGAGGCAACGCGACCCTTGTTGTCACCAACGACGACAAGTGCGTTGAAGCTGAAGCGGCGACCACCCTTCACGACGGCGGCGCAGCGACGGATCTTGATTACGCGGTCCTCCAGCTCATGCTGGCGCGGCTCGCGGTCACGTTCTCGTGCCATGTTACCTCAACTGGTCAGAGCGGGGGAACCACAGTTTACCCCGCAGGGGTTAGAACTGCAGTCCACCCTCGCGGGCGCCTTCGGCCAGGGCCTTGACCCGGCCATGATACCGATAAAAGCCGCGATCGAAGGCGGCCTTGGTGATGCCCGCGGCCTTGGCAGCCTCGGCCAGCTTCTGGCCCACCGCCTTGGCGGCCTTCACGTTGCCACCATAGGGCAACTGGGCGCGATCGGCCTTCTTGACCATGCTGGACGCCGAGGCCAACGTGCGGCCGGTTAGATCGTCGATCAGCTGGGCATAGATGTGCTTGGAGCTGCGAAAGACCGTGAGGCGCGGACGCTCGGTCGTGCCCTGGATCTTGCTGCGCACATGATACTGGCGGCGGACGCGGCGAACCGCCTTGAGCTTCTGGGAGTTCATCGGTACCTCGCGGATCAACCGCCACTGGAGAAGGACTTGCCTTCTTTACGGCGGACGACTTCGTTCTCATAGCGGACGCCCTTGCCCTGGTACGGCTCGGGCGGACGGGCACTCCGCAACTCGGCGGCAAACTGGCCCACCTGCTGCTTGTCGGGGCCGCGCACAATGATCGTGTTGGCGTCGGGGACCTCGGCGGTAACTCCGGCGGGCGGAGTCAGGATGATCTGGTTGGCGAAGCCGACCGTCAGCACCACCGCCTTCTTATCGAGCTTGGCTCCGTAGCCAACGCCCTCGATCTTGAGCTTCTTCTCGTAGCCCTTGGTCACTCCCTCGACCATATTGGCCACCAGCGTACGCATCAACCCGTGGACGGCGCGAGACAGACGCTCATCGTCCTTGCGGCTGATCTGAATGAATTGGCCGGCGGCATCGGGGGTAAAGCTAATCGTCTCGCCATCGCGGCTAACCTTGCCGATCTGGACGTTGACATTCTTGTGGTAGGCCATCTCCAGCTTACCCTTGGGGCCCTCGACAAACACCTTGCCGTCGGCCACCTTGATCTTCACGCCAGCGGGGATGCCCACGGGCTGCTTGCCGATTCTTGACATCGCTCGCCTCCTACCACACGACGCAGAGCAGTTCGCCGCCAAGCTTCTGGGCCTTGGCCTTGCGGTCGCTCATCACGCCCTTGTTGGTGCTGATCACACTGATGCCCAGGCCGTCCAGCACCGGGCGGATCTGGTCGGCACGGATGTAAGTACGGCAGCCCGGCTTGCTCTTCCGCTCGATGTGGCGGATGACGCGTTCGCCCTCCGGGCCATACTTGAGATAAACGCGGAGCATCAGCTGGGGGACGCTGAAGTCCGAGACCGTCTTGAAGACGGGGTGGCCCTGCTCATCGACCCCCTCGCTACCGACCTGGTAGTCGAGGATGAAGCCTTCGTCTTTGAGTACCTGGGCGACGTTGGCCTTCATACGGGTGGCGGGGATATCCACTGCAGGCCGCTCGATGCGGTTGGCATTGCGGATGCGGGTAAGCAGGTCGGCGATCGGGTCGGTCATCATGGCGGTACGCGCTCCTACTTACCAGCTAGCCTTCTTGACTCCGGGGATGAGACCATCGCTGGCCATACTCCGGAAGCAGATGCGGCAGATGCCAAACTTGCGATAGACCGCGCGGGGCCGGCCACACAGCCGGCAGCGGTTACGGATACGGATGATATCGCGCGGCTCCATGAGTTTCTGGGGGTCGCGCTGCGCGGCGTCCTTCTTCATTTCCGCGCGGTGGGCCTCGAAGGCCTTCATCTGATTTTTAAATTTGACAAACTTCGGTTCGGTTGCCATCGCTGAGTCTCGAAATTCCAGGATCGGGTTCGGACGCTCACGCCTCGCGGAAGGGCATGCCGAAGCTGCGAAGCAGTTCGCGAGCCTCGTCGTCATTGCGTGTACTGGTCACGAAGGTCACGTCCATCCCCTGGGTGAACGTCAGCTTGTCGGGGTCGATTTCGGGGAAGACCTGCTGCTCGGTCAGGCCCAGGCTGTAGTTGCCGTTGCCGTCGAAGCTCTTGGGATTCACACCGCGGAAGTCGCGAATTCGAGGCAAGGCCATGGAGATCAGGCGATCGAGGAATTCGTACATGCGTCGGCCACGGAGGGTAACGCGGGCACCGATGGCATTACCTTCACGGAGGCGGAAGCCGGAGACGGCGATACGCGCCTTGGTGATCTGCGGCTTCTGGCCGGTGATCTGGGCGAGCTGTTCGGCCGACTGCTCGAGGCGGTTCTTGTCCTGAAGGGCCTTGCCGACGCCCATGTTGACGACGATTTTCTGCAGCCGGGGCAGGCTGAGTGCATTGTCGCGCCCAAGCTTGGTCTTGAGCTGCGGCACGATTTCCTGTTTGTAGCGATCTTGCAAGCGGGCCATGGCTCGACTCGTATTCTATTCTGGACGCCGGCGCCGGCAAATCTCGTGGCGGCGGGCGGCGGATTCCGAAGGCCTCAGGATTTCTTGGCGTACCGGGGGTTGGCCGGGGCGAGCTTGCCCAGGCCGGTGCCACACTTCTTGCAGTAGCGCTCCTTGGCGCCAGCATCATCGAAGCGCTTGCCGATGCGGACGCCGCGCCGGCAGGCCTGGCAATAGAGCAGACAGTTCGAGGCGTTGATCGGCATCTCCTTGGAGAGCCGCCCGCCCTGAGGGTTCCGGCGATTGGGCTTCACGTGCTTGTAGACGCGGTTGACGCCCTCGATGACCACCTTGCCCTTGTCGGGAAGGACGCGCAGCACCTTGCGGGCGCGGCCCTCGATGACATCATCGCCAGCAATCACTTCCACCAGGTCATCTTTGCGAATGTGCATGGGATTCCTCCGCGGCCGCGCCGCGGTCTCAGACCACCTCGGCTGCGAGGCTGACGATCTTGGCGAAGCCACGCTCGCGGAGTTCACGAGCTACCGCCCCGAAGATGCGGGTGCCGCGCGGGTTCTTTTCCTTGTCGATCAGGACCAGGGCATTGCGATCGAAGCGGACGTAGCTGCCGTCGTCGCGGCGGGTGGCCTTCTTGGTGCGGACGACCACGGCCTGAACCACGTCGCCGGGCTTGACGTCGCCACCTGGGATCGCCTTCTTGACACTGGCGACGATCACATCGCCGATGCCAGCGTAGCGACGACGGGTACCCCCCAGCACCTTGATGCACATGCATTCCTTGGCGCCAGTGTTATCGGCCACGTCGAGATAGCTATACATCTGGATCATGTGACTTCACCTGTCCTTTCAGCTCGGCGTGGCCGGGGTGGTGGCGGGAACCTCTTCCACGACTCCGGTCGGGGCCTTTTCGACGACGCGGAGCAACAACCAGTGCTTGGTCTTGCTGAAGGGGCGGCTTTCCATGATTTCAACCGTGTCACCAGTGTGCGACTGATTCTGTTCGTCGTGCACGTGGCAGACAGTACGGCGGCGGATGTACTTGCCGTAGCGGGCATGCTTGACGAGGCGGGGGATTTCGACCCGGCGCGTCTTGTTGGTCTTGTCACTGGTGACCTTGCCGATGACGGTGCGTCGTCGGCCGCGGTCGGTGCTCGGTTGCTCGCTCATGACTTCGCGGTCCCTTGAGTCTTCTGCGCCTGCAGTTCGCGCTCACGCTGCACAGTCTTGATGCGAGCGATGTCCCGGCGGGCCTTGCGGATCTCGCTGGGAGTTTCCAGCCGCTCGGTGGCCGACTGGATCCGGAGCTGAAACAGGTGCTTGATGGTGTCCTTGAGGGTCAGGTCGAGCTGATCGGCACTCATGGCTCGCAGCTCGGCAGGTTTCATCTCTTTGCCCATAGCGAACTCCCCTCGGGTCACAACAGGAGCCGGGGGCGATGTTTGCCCCCGGTACTGGCGTGCTCCCGCGATAACTTACCTAACCGACGCTGGGCCGGCGATGGACGAACCGGCAACGGAACGGCATCTTGTACGCCACCTTGGCCAGGGCATCGCGTGCCGCAGCCTCGGGCAAGCCGGAGATCTCGAAGAGAATCATGCCGGGCTTGACAACGGCGGCCCAGAACTCGGGTTCGCCCTTGCCCTTACCCATTCGCGTTTCAGCCGGGATGGCTGTCACCGACTTGTGCGGGAACACGCGGATGTAGAGGCGACCTTCGCCGCGCACCGCATGGGCGGCGGTGATACGACCAGCCTCGATAGCTTCGGCGGAAAGCCAGCCAGCGTCGAGCGACTGCAGGCCGAAATCACCATAGCTGACCGTGTTGCCACGCTGGGCGTTACCTTTTATTACGCCTCTCTGGCTTTTTCGATACTTTACCCGCTTGGGCATTTGCGGCATCGCTATCCTCCTGAGGATTCAGGTAATCCCCGTTGTTGATCCAGACCTTGATTCCGATATGCCCCTGAGCCGTCTTGGCCTCAGCGAAGCCGTACTCAACCCGAGCTCGCAGGGTGGAGAGAGGCAGGCTGCCGGCCATGCCGATCTCGCAGCGGGCCATTTCGGCACCCGCCAGGCGTCCCGCCATTTGAATCTTGATGCCCTTGGCCCCTGCCTCCATGCTGATTTCGATCGACTTCTTCATCGTGCGGCGGAAGCTGGAACGCTTCTCGAGCTGCTCGGCGATATCCTCCGCCACCAGCTGCGGATCGAGCTCCGGCCGATTGACCTCGATGGTCTTAACCTCGAGGACGCGATGAATGAGGTGCTGAAGGTCCTGGGTCAGTTTTTCGACCTCTTGACCCTTCTTGCCGATGATCACGCCCACCCGAGCCGAGTGGATGAACACCGTTACTTTCTCCTGGGTCCGCTGGATGCGGATCCGGGAGATGCCGGCCCCCTTGTAGCGCTTCTTGATGAACTTGCGGATCTTATGGTCTTCGATCAGAAGCTCCGCGAAATTCTGCTTGTTCGCATACCAGTGGCTGAGCCAGTCGACCATGATCCCGGTGCGGAACCCAGTCGGTCGGACTTTCTGCCCCATGCCGTTACCGTCCTCCCGAAGCGAACCCTGCTCTCATCCCGCGCTACCCGGACCATCCGGCTGCGCTCGCCGTGTTTCTTTGTTACTGATTCGCCGTTTCCGGAGCCTGCTGCTCGGGTTCGTCCATGCCGTCCCACAGCGTCAGATGGATGTGGGCACATCGCCGCTTGATGGGATAGGCGTACCGCGGGCTCGCGGCTGGATCCGCTTCATGATCGGTCCGCCATCGACCCGAGCCTCGGCAATGACGAGTTCTTCGATGTCGGCGGCCCCACGATCCTCGGCATTGCCCAGGGCGCTCTTGAGGACCGGCCTTGACCAGCCGGGGCGCTGCGACGGTAGAAGGCAGCAGCTCGAGGGCCTCGTCGGCCATCTTGCCTCGAATGAGGGCCGCTACCGGACGGATCTTGCGCGACATGTCCGCGTAGCGATGAATCGCCCGAAACTCCATGACAAACCTCTCGTTTCAATCGGAAACCCGGTCGGGAGGCGAATCCCCACCGGGCCTCGTCCGTGCCAGGTCGGATCGGCTACTTCCCGGCAGCGGCCTTCTTGCCGCCGGAGTGCCCCTTGAACAACCGTGTCGGGGCAAACTCACCGAGCTTGTGCCCCACCATGTCTTCGGTCACGTACAGCTTCATGAACTGCCGACCGTTGTGGATCAGGAACGTCTGCCCCACAAATTCGGGAACGATGGTGCAGTCGCGCGACCAGGTCTTGATCGGCTCGCGATTGCCTGTCCGCTGGGCCTTATCGACCTTCTGCAGCAGACGCTCGTCGTAGTAGGGACCCTTCTTCGACGACCGACTCATTGCGATACCATCCCACTCGGGTGAATTGTTGATTATAGAAGCTAGCGACGACCTGTAAAGGGGCCGATCGCGGATCTTTTCGCCGGGCGAGGTTATCGCGCTCCGGTATGCGGACCAGGACGACGACGTCGGACGATGGCCGCGTTCGACGGCTTCCGCTTCTGCCGCGTCTTGCCGCCCTTGGCAGGTACACCCGTGGACGCACGGATGGCGACCACCCGCGGTACGACCCTCGCCACCACCCATAGGATGGTTGACCGGGTTCATCGAGGTGCCGCGATTGTGCGGCTTGCGGCCCATGTGCCGCTTGCGACCCGCCTTGCCCAGCGAGATGTTCATGTGCTCGCCGTTGCTGATCATGCCGAGGGTAGCCCGGCACTCACTGGACACGCGACGCACTTCGCCCGAGGGTAAGGTGGATCTGAGCCCACTTGGCTTCGCGAGCGGTCAGCGTGGCCGAGCAACCAGCCGAGCGACAGATCTGCCCGCCGCGACCGGGCTGCATCTCGACGTTATGCACCGTCATGCCGAGGGCACCTTGCGGAGCGGCATGCAGTGGCCGGCGCGCGGCTCGATGTCGTCGCCGGAGATGACGCGGTCACCCGATTTCAGACCTTCGGGAGCGAGAATGTAGGCCATCTCGCCATCTTCGTACCTCAGCAGAGCAATACGCGCCGAGCGGTTGGGATCATACTCGATGGTGATCACTGCGCCCGACGCTATCCTTGCGACGCTTGAAGTCGATGACGCGATACATCTTTTTGTGACCTCCCCCCCGGAAGCGGGAGGTGATCACGCCCTGGTTATTGCGGCCGCCTGATTTCTGGCGCGGCTTGAGCAAGCTCTTTTCGGGCTTGCGGCGGATGGCGACGCGATCGCCGACCTTCATGTTCGGTCGAACGCGGATCTTGCCCTCGATGCCGACGTCGTACTTGACGAGCGCGTAGGGCTTACCGTTGGGCCGCTCGACGATCTTCTCGACGACGCCCTCAAGGGTGGTCAGATCAGCGAAATCGCTGACGGAGCCACCGCGGCGGCCAGGCGTGGTCGGGTTGTATTGACGGATACCCATGGGGGGTGGCCCTTTCTCAGTACTCGATGCCGGTGCTGTCTTCCTTCAGCACGACGATGGCTTTTTTCCAGTGGGCGAGGCGGCCGAGGCGGAAACGGAAGCGGCGTTGCTTGCCGCGTCGATTCTGCGTGCGGACCTTCTCGACCTGGACGCCGAACAGTTTTTCGATGGCGTCCTTGATCTCGTCCTTGGTCGCCCAGGGGTTGACCTCGAACGGGTAGGAACGATGGTGGGTTTGCTGGTGCGTCGCCTTTTCGGTTATCAGCGGCCGCAGAATGATCTGGTGCGGTTCGAGCTGAGGCCCGCGGATCTGGCGTGGTTCAGAGGGAGTGGCCATGGCCGATTCCTATCACTGTCTCGAACGAGGGATCACTTGGAGTCTGCCGCCGGACCCTGGCGAAGCTGCTCCAGCGCCTCGCGGGTGAGAACGAGGCGCTTCTGACGAAGCACGGTATAGGCGTTGAATTCGCCGGCGGGCAGAATCTTGACGCCCTCGATGTTGCGGGCCGACATGTAGAGGTTTTTATCGTAGCCGACGGTGCCGATCAGGAAAGTGTACTTCTTGCGAGGGGCCTTCTCTTCGCCGGGGGCCTTTTCCTTCTCGGCCAGGGTCTTGCTGATGGCCTTGAAAAGAGAGGCGATCGGCTTGGTCTTGACCTCGCTCGGCTTCAGATCCTCGACCACGACGGCCTCGTTGTCGGCCAGCTTGGAGAGGATGGCCATACGAGTGGCGAGGCGGACCGCCTTTTTCGGCATGTGATATTCGTAGTCGCGCGGCTTGGGGCCCTTGGCGGTACCACCACCGCGGCGCTTGTTGGTCCGGCGGGTGCCAACGCGGGCGTTGCCGGTGCCCTTCTGGCGGAAGAGCTTCTTGGTGCTGCCGGCCACTTCACCACGACGCAGGGTCGAGTGGGTGCCCAGGCGCTGATTGGCCAGGTACATCAGAACCGCGTCGTGCAGCAACTGACGGTTGATCTTGCCGCCGAATTCTGCGGGATCGACATCGATCTGGCCGACCTGAGCGCCGGTACTGTTGAAGACCGGAACGCTCAGCTTATGAACTTCGGATGCGGTTGACACAGGTCGAACCCTTTGCACGAGCCGGGGCGGGGCCCGGCGGAAGCCGATTAAACCTAACGATCGGATGGCCAACTACCATCCGATCGGCGGAAAAGCTCGCGGGCGGGATGTTCGTCGGGGGTCGCTGCCCGGAGGCGCGGTCACGCGTAAGAAGACAATGGCAAGCTCAGGAGCCACCCTGCAGCAGGCGAATCTTGATTTCGACGCCAGCGGGCAGCTGCAGGCCTTTGTTCAGGGCTTCGATGGTTTTCCCGGTCGGCTGCAGAATATCCACTAGCCTTTTGTGGGTGCGGATTTCAAACTGCTCGCGCGACTTGCGATCGATGTGCGGGCTGCGCAGCACCGTGTACCGCTCGATGCGTGTCGGCAGCGGGATGGGGCCAATCACGACCGCCTTGGTGTCCTGGGCGGTCCGCACGATTTCCTGAGCGGTTCGATCGAGCATCTCGTGATCGTAACCTTCCATCCGAATTCGAATCCGCTCGTTCATCTGATTGGATCCTGCCACTGCCGTCTCCTCACGCTCTACTCATACCTGCATTGGAAAGTGTAAAAGTAGAAGCCGCGCGCAGGGCTGTCAAGGGCGCCTGTTTGTTTATTCCACCGCGACGCATGCTGCGCGCTCGGTTTTTCGACTGGAGATTGCCATGTTTCTGCCAGTGCGCGCGGGAACGTGCGCCTGATATCCGGGAGGTGTGAATCATTCCCTGTACGGTGTTCTGGTTGGTGCGTTGGTTTTCGCGGCTAGGCCAAATCTGCCGACGGGGTAAGATGCCCGGGACGGGCACGCATGGCAAGAGCAGCTGGCGGAGGAACCATGGATCGTCCGATCATCCTGTGTGGGCTGGGCCGGATGGGCCGGCGCGTGCTCGAGTACTTGACTGCGACCAACTTGCCCGTCGTGGTCATCGACACCGTCTGTCCGCCAGAAGATCCTGCCCTGAAGGGGGTTCGGCTGATCGTGGGGGATTGTCGGCGGCGGGAAGTGCTTGAGGAAGCTGGTGTGACCAGTGCTCGCGGCGTGCTTATTGCCACCAACGACGATCTGCTCAACGTCTCGACGGCATTGATGGTGCGCGGCCTTAACCGCGAGGTGCGCATCGTTGTGCGGATGTTCAACCAGAACTTGCTAGCGCGACTGGGACAGGCCGTCCACAATGTCTTCGCGCTATCCACCTCGTTGCTGACCGCGCCCATCGTTGCGATGACCGCGCTGACGGGGCAGGCGCTGGGTACCTACCGACTTGACGATTCGACCGATGGGCTGCGGCAGCTGATCGAGATCACCATCACGCCGCAGTCGGTGCTGTGTCAGCAGACGTTAGCGTCGGTCTGCACTCAACGCGAGATCTCCATTGTCGCCCATTTCCCGGTAAGTGGGCCACCCGCATTTCTGCTCGATATTCAGCCAGGGACGACCTTTGCGCCGGGCGACCGGGTGGTAGTCCACGGCGCGCCGGACGAGCTGGCGCCGCTATTGTGCGCCAGCGAGAAGGACGACAGCGAGCTACGCTGGGCCAACTGGATGTACCGCCTGGGACGGGTGGGGATGCGCACCCTGGCCGAGATTGATCTCGCGGTGCAGATCTGCGGCGTGGTGCTAGTGGGCGTGCTGGCCATCAGCACGATCTACCTCTACCTGAACGTCGAGGATTACACCATCCCCAAGGCGTTCCTGCGGACGGTGAGCATCATGGCGACGGCGGGAGCGTTGCCGGACGAAAAGTACGATGCCGTCCGGGTGTTCGTCAGTGTGCTTCGCATCGTCGGGGCGGTGTTGATGGCCGCCTTTACCGCCATTGTCACGCAGTATCTGCTGCGTGCGCGGCTGGGAGGCGCGCTTGAAGCGCGCCGGATTCCCGAGGGAGGGCACGTGATCGTCTGCGGGCTCAGCACCGTGGGCTTTCGCGTGGTGGAAGAGTTGATCAGGCAGCGGGAGCCGGTGGTGGCGATCGAGCGCGATTCGGCCAATCGGTTCGTCACCACGGCGCGACGGCTGGGGGCGGCGGTGATGGTCGGCGACGCCAGCGTGATCGAGGTGCTGCGGCAGGCCAACGCCAGCAACGCCCGCGCGGTGGTGCCGGCCACGAACAACGATATGACCAACCTCGAGGTGGCCCTGTTGGTCCGCGAGCTGAACCCAGGCATGCGTGTGGTGCCGCTGGTCAACGACCCGCAGTTCGCCGTGATGCTGCGCGATGCGGCCAGCGTGCGGCTAGCGGTGTCGGTGCCGGCCCTGGCGGCGCCGGCGTTCGTGGCCGGGCTGTTCGGCGACAAGGTCGACAGTGTGTTCTTCCTGGCGGAGCGGTTGTTTGCGGTGATCGACCTGGTGATTCCGGCCGACGATCTGCTGGCTGGGCTGCCGCTCCGGGCGGTGGCAGTGGATTACAAGCTGCTACCCGTCGCCCTGGAGCGCGCCGAGGGCGAGGTGCCGCGACCGCTGCTCAATGGTCGGTTGCATGCGGGCGATCGGCTGGTGGGCATCGTGGCTCTGGGAGATCTGGAGCGGTTGCTGCGTCGGCAGCCGTCGTCGGCGGAATTCGCGGTAGATGTCCTGGCGTTCCCTCGCCCGACTCGAGGCTGGCTGGTCGGCATCGCCCGCATGACTGGCGAGCTAGGGCAGGAGGAAGCCGAGCTGCTGCTGGAGAAGCCGCCGTTTCGCCTGGCCCGGAACCTGACGCGCGGTCAGGCAGAGGATCTGCTGGCGCAGCTGAACCGCGAGCGGGTGCAGGCGCGCATCTGCTCCATCGAGGAGCCGTTGCCCGTCGGCTGATCCAGGCACCTGAGAAAGGAGTCGCTCGTCTGTTCCCTCGGCTGGTGGGAGAGAATGGGGGGGAATCGCGCAATCCGACCACAGAGCCAACCGCTCTCTCCTGCTCTCTGCCACCTTGGGGGCAGAAAGCGATCGCCCTCCCCAGGTGCGCTCAGGCGGGGTTAAACGTCGCGTTCGAGCAGAAGAATCGACGTGTCGTCGTGCCGGCCAGCACCTCCGGTGTAGGCGTGCGAATCGCAGAAGAGCTGCTCCATGGTGTCCTCGAGGGAGAGGCCGGCACAGCGGCGTAGCGTCTGCAGGATGCCTTCCAGACCGTAGGCGTTGCCGCCCTCGTCCTCGCCGGGTGCCAGGGCGTCCGTCAGGCCATCGGAGTAGAGCAGCAGCCGGCTGCGCGGCGGCATGGTGAAGTTGAGGGCGGTGTACTCGACGGCGTCGGTGATGCCCAGAGGCATGCCGCCATCCTCCTTGCCGCCGACCTGCTCGATCTGGTTGGAATCAAGCCGCTGGAGGAGGGCGAAGGGATGGCCGGCCGACGTCCAGGTGACCTGGTGGGACTGGGTGTTGACAATGACGTAGAGCAGGGTGATGAAGCCGCCACCGGACTGCACGATGGAGTTGGAGCACAGCATCGAGTTGATCTCGGTGACGAAGCCGGCGGTGTCGGCGAAGCGCGCCTGGCCGAGCATGCGGACCAGAGTGTGCATGGTCATGATCGACATGCAGGCCTTGAGGCCATGGCCCGAGGCGTCGCCGACCAGGGCGATCAGAGTGTGATCGTCGGCGCGGAAGAGGTCGTAGTAGTCACCTCCGGCCAGGATGACCGGCTGTCCGCCCATGCTGGTGATCTGGGCGGGTTCGTACCGGGCGGCCGCCCGA
Source organism: Gemmataceae bacterium (assembly GCA_046350255.1). GTDB lineage: Bacteria > Planctomycetota > Planctomycetia > Gemmatales > Gemmataceae > CALDUY01. Next base: position 81,760 of record JAXMAV010000026.1, on the reverse strand, counting down.
TAGCCCACGGGGGGCTGCAGGCCATGGGGGATGATGGCTTCCTGCAGGAGGCGAACGCCGTTGATCTCGCGGCGGAGATGCTCGGCGATCTTGCGTTCTTCCTCGGCGCGATAGGCGGCCAGGGCCGATTCCAGCGTGGCGAGCAGGAGGAAGATGAAGTCGCCCTGCGGATCGCGGTAGATGTAGAAGCGCAGGCCGCGCATGAGGAAGCGCGGCATATCGATCATCTCGGCCGGGCGGCAGGCCATGACCAGCGGGGTACCCTGAAGGAGCGGCTGCAGCTGGTTAAACAGGCCGAAGCCTTCCTCGACGGTCTGCGGGTAGGTCAGCGCGAGGAGGACGGCATCCCAGACCTCGGCGCGAGCGCGGGCGAGCAGTTCGTCGGCGGATTCGACGACGATGACGTCGTTCTCGCCGCCGCTACTGAGATAGAGAGAAAGCAACTCTGCTTCAGAGGGAATGTCCCAGGCAACGAGCACACGCATGGATGGTTCACCGGCGCAGGGGAGGGCCACCTGCCCCGAATGGGCGCAGGAGGAAGGTTGACCCGGGGAGAGATCCAGGAGCTTCGCGATCCAGATGGCGAGTCAGGTCGTGGACGCATTGTAACGCCCACTAACAACGATGCCAGGATGCATCTTGCAAAAAATGCGGACTAGAGCACGCCGGGGATGGGCCGGCCCTCGGGGAGGAGGGCGATGGGGCGGTCCTGGCGGTCGCGCAGCTCGGTATCGAGGGGGATGCCGAGGGCCTTGTAGATGGTGGCGGCGACGTCGGCAGAGCTGTAGGCCATGCCGCGCGGGACGGCCGCCTGGGCATCCGTCGAGCCGATCACCTGGCCGCCGCGCACACCACCACCAGCGAAGAAGATCGAGCCGGCCTTGCCCCAGTGATCGCGGCCGCCCAGCTTGTTGATGGTGGGAGTGCGGCCGAACTCGGTGAGGAAGACCACCAGGGTGGATTCGAGCATGCCGCGGGCGGCGAGGTCGTCGAGGAGGGCAGCGCAGGCGCGGTCGGTGCCGGCCAGGTGGTAGTCGCGTTTGACCATCTCGCAGATGTGCGGGAAGTTCTGGCCAGGTGCGTTGTGGTTGTCCCACAGGTTGCCGTAGTCGGGATCGTAGCCGTAATCGACCATCACGAAGCGAGCGCCAGCCTCGACGAGACGGCGAGCCAGGAGGCAGCGCTGGCCGATCTTGGTTTGCCCGTAGCGCTGGCGGACGGCGTCGGCTTCCTGGCGCAGGTCGAAGGCGCGACGAACGGAGGGCGACAGCAGCATGTCGAAGGCGCTGGTGTACTGACGGTGCAGGACGTCGCCCAGGCCGGCGCCCTCGAGCTGACGCAGGCCGGCGTCGAGCTGCCTGCGCAGGCTGCGCCGACCATCGAGACGCGTGGGCGACGAGTCGGTCGGCGGGGTGAGCGACTGGCGATGAAACTCTTCCTCGGGCGCTTCGGAGACGCGGGCGGTGAAGTCATCGTTGCGCGGCGTGCCGCCTGTGGGGAAGGGGCCATACTCGCGGCCGAGCCAACCGCCGGTGAACATGTTGACGGGGGGAGGTCCCGGGCGCGTCGTGCCGGGCACGGCGATGTAGCCAGGCAGGCCGTTGCGCGGACCCAGCAGCCGGGAGACGACAGCGCCGACGTTCGGCTCGGCGGTGATGCGGTCGAGCCCGACCCGGCGGCCAGACAGGGCGAAGACCTGGCCGAGGAAGTGGTCGTCGGTGGCGGGGACGAAGCTGCGCAAAAGGGCCAGGCGATCGGTTTGCCGGGCCAGATGGGACATCGGCTCACAGAAGCGGATGCCGGGCAGCGTGGTGGGAATGGAGGTCAGGCTACCGCGAATCTCGAGCGGGGCATGCGGCTTGGGGTCGAAGGAATCGATGTGGGTGACGCCGCCGGCCAGCCACAGGAGGATGACCGATTTCGCGGAGCCGCCCTCGGCCGTGGCCGACTGGGCAGCGCGGAGGCCAGGTAACAACGTGCCGGCCAGGCCGACCGAGGCCACGCGGAGGAGATCGCGTCGGCTCACCAGCGGAGCCCAGGCGTGCGGAGACTGCAAAGCATCATGGGCCATGACAAGCCCCCCTGGCATGGCAAGTGTGGTAGGTGAGACGACCGGCAGTGCAAGCATCCTACCCGATGCTTCGGCGCAACGCCAGAGGCTGGTTGAGAAGATGGCGCGCCTACCCTGGCGAGGGGGCCCCACCCTGGCTCGCCTCGGGCAGGTGACAGCGGCCTGTTACCGGCGCTGGTCGTACTTCTGGAGAATCTCCTCGAGGGGGATGCCAGCAATGGGGTCGAAGCCGCCTGCGAGAATGGCCTCGGCCAGTTGAGAAACCTGTTTGAAGTAGGCATCGCTGGGCCGGCCGCCGTCGAGCTTGCGGCGCAGGTCCTGACAGACGAGATCGGCGGCGAGGGTGGTCGGCTCGTTACGGCGCTGATGGGCGTACAGGGCGGTCACCAGGATGACCACGGTGTCCTGGACACGCTGCGACAGTTCGGCGATGCGGCACTGGCGGTCGGCCAGCTTGACCTGATGCTTGACCATGGCGGCGCTGATCTCGGCGCGATGCTTGCCGAACGCCTCCAGCGCGTAATCGACGTGCGCCTGCAGGCGGCGATCAAGGCCGGTGACCGCCTGGCGGTCGCGGCTGGTGAGCATCTGGCCCATGCGCCACTTCGCATAGGCACCCAGCTCCTTGCGGAGGGCCCACGAATGCGTGGGGTTGAGCGGATTGAAGCTGCGCGGGTCGATCTTCTTCTCGACGAGGGCCTTTCCGATCGGTTCGAAGAACTGCCGGCCGTGCTCCTTGACGAGGCTCTTGAAGAAGGCCATACCGAGGACCTCACCCTCCCCCTCGTAGATGCACGGCGCGAGGAAGTCGTAGATGTTATCGCCGAGGAGATGGCCATGGAGGAAGGAGCGGCCACCGTGGGTCTTCATGAAGAGTTCGACGGCGGCTTCCTTCTGGGCTTCGCTGCCGAAGATCTTGGCGATGATGCACTCCATCTCGCCGCGATAGCCCTGATCGATGAGCCAGGAGCCCCAGTTGACGAGAGCGTCGCTGGCGACGATGAGGCCGGCGAGGCGGGCGAGACGGCGCTTGACCAGCTCGCGCTTGCTGATGGCCTGGCCGTAGGTGTGACGGAACTCGGCCCAGGGGAGCATGTTGGCGAGCATGGTGCGCATGCAGCCGGAGGCGTTGGCACAGAGGGAGAGCCGGCCGAGGTTGAGGCCGTGGTAGGCGATGGTGAGGCCGTCGCCGATGGAGGGGCGCAGGAGATTGGCGCGCGGCACGCGCAGGTTGTTGAAGCGGATGCCGTTGTTGTAGGCGTGGCGCAGGGCGTACAGACCGTAGCGGACGAGCTGGAACTGGTCGTTCTCGGTGTCAGGCAGATCGACGACGAGAACGGCGGGTTTCTTGTCGATGAGGGCCACGACGGCGGCGGTGCGTCCAGGCACCACGTTGGTGATGAACAGCTTCTCGCCGTTGAGGACGTAATCGTCGCCGTCGAGCGTAGCGGTGGTGCGGAGCGCAGTGAGATCGCTACCAGCGGCTGGTTCGGTGAGGGCGAAGCCAGACAGGCGTTCGCCGCTGGCCAGGCGCGGGAGGAAGCGCGCCTTCTGCTCGGCATTGCCGAAGGTGCGCACGGGATCGACCGCGCCGATGCAGCCATGGATGGAGGCCAGGCCGGCGATCATCGGATCGAGAGTAGCCATCCGGGTGAGGAAGTGGGTAAAGCGCTGGAAGGGAGCACCCTGGCCGCCGTGCTGCGGATCGATGAGCAGGCCCCAGTAGCCGGCCCGGCCAAGATCCTGCAGGAGGGGAACCGCTGACTTTCCCTGAGCGTCGAGCTGGGTGCCTGCCTCGCGGTGGCGGCGGACGACGTCGAGCGAGTCGTTCATGGCCCGGTCGCACGACGCCTGGGCGGGCAGGGGCGGCGGGTTGAATAGCTCGAGCGGCACCTTGCCGTCCCAGATGGCCTTGTGGATAGGGCTGTTGACGGTCTGATACTGAGGCTGGAAGAGCTTCTCGACCTGCTCGTCGGCGCGGTCCAGCGCCCCGGTCCGGCGGGCCTCGTCCTCGCTCTTGCCGCCCAGGCGCAGGGCGGTTTCGGCGAAGCTGGCCTGCTCGCGATCGGGAGGAGTGGTGGTGCTCATGTCAACAGCTCCGCAGAGAGGTCCAACGATGAAAGGAGTGTACACAGGAGTTCCTATCCCCATTGTACACGTACGGGTGCATCGGCGAGGTGCGCAGCGCGGCTAGACCGCTTGTTCCCGGGCGAGCATCGGTTTGACCAGCGCCTGAAGTTCGAGCAACTCGGCGGAGGTGAGGTGGCGCTGCGGAGGGCGAGGCGGGCCAAAGTCCCAGCCGGCCAGGTGGACGGCGGCCTTGATGGCGGTGATGTTGAACGAGTCGGCGTCGCGGGCGCGGAAGTCCTCCAGGGGGCGGAGCTGACGCAGGCGGTCGAACGCCAGAGCGTGGCGGCCGGCGCGCAGGTCGGCGTGGAGGGCGAGAGTGAGACGGGGACAGACGTTGCCGGCACCTGAGGTGTAGCCGGTGGCGCCGGCCAGGAGGAAGTAGGGCGCGAACCGCTCGGCGGTGCCGCAGTAGAGGCCGAAGTGCGAGCCAGCCTGGGCGGCGAAGCGGGCGAAGGCGTCCATCTCGTTGACGGCGTACTTGACGCCGATTAGCCGGCCGCCGCGTCCGAGGTCGAGCAGGAGGCGGTCGCTGGGGACGGGGCCCTTTTTGTAGGCGAGGAACGGTAAGGGGGTGGTGGCGGCCAGGGCGTCGAAGTAGTCGCGAAAGCCGGAATCGCTGAGGTAGGGATGGATGGGCGGCATGATCAGTAGAGCATCGGCGCCGAGGTCGGTGGCCCGGCGTGCCAGCGCGACGGCATGGCCGATACCCAGGCCGACCGGGGCGATGACGACGGCGGCAGGGACGGCCTGGCGGGTCGCTTCGACACAGGCGCTCACCTCGTCGGCGGAAAGCGAGTGGAACTCGCCGGTGCCGGCCGCGGGCAGGAAGACGGAGATGCCGGCCTCGGCGCGCGACTGGACGAAGCGGGCTAGTTGCTCGGGGAGGACGTAGCTGCCATCGGGGGTGAACGGCGTGGGGGGAACCAGCTGGACCGTGGCGAGGCGGTCGAGGTCGAGGTGCGGCATCACGACTCCCGGATCAGGCGCGGAGGAAGGGCTTCCAGTTTTCGTAGATGATGTTGTGAATCGCTTCCTGGGGGAACTGTGGCAGGCCGGTCCCCTGGACGATGTTGTTGACCTTCCACAGCCCCTGGATGGCCTGGGCGGGGGTGGCGGAGGGGAAGTCAGAGCCGAAGATCAGCTTGTGTTCGACGCCGTACTCCAGCGCGGTCATGAACGCCTGAAAGTGGCGCAGGGGGCGGTAATGCAGGGCGCTGGTGTCGGCGAAGAGCTGCGGATGCTTGCGGATGAGGACGACGCACTCGGTCTCCCAGGGGTGGCCCATGTGGGAGATGATCATGCGGAGGCGTGGGCAGGCGACGGCAATGTCCTCAAGCAGGATGGGGTTGGAGTACTTGAGCGGCCCGTTGCGGACGAACGAGGTCCCCTGGTGCCAGTTGATGGGGATGTCCAGCTCCTCGGCCTTCTTGAAGAGAGGCAGGTGGCGTGGGTCGGAGGGATCGAAGTTCTGATAGATGGGGCCGAGCTTCAGGCCGCGCAGGCCGAGGTCACGGATGCAGTACTCGAGCTGGCGGACGCAGTTGGGATCGTTGGGATCGACCGAGCACCAGCCCTCGACACGGCCGGCGTGCTCGCGGGCGAACTCGGCGACGGCCTCCTGCGAACCAGTGATGCCGGTGAACGGCGCCTGGATTGCGAAGACGATGACCTTGTCGCACTCCTTCGTCGCTTCGAGGAGTTGATCGGGCCGACTATCGAAGTTGTGCTTCCAGCTGGTGTCATCGACGGCGCAGTGGACGTCGCCAGTGAGACGCATCTTTGCCTTCTTGGCGGCCCAGGAAAACTCGACGAACTCCTCGGAGAAGTGATCGGGATACCAGAGGAGATTCGTATGGATATCAACGAGCATGCAGCCTCAGAGATGAGAGGAGGCCAAAGAAGCTCCCCGCGTCGGTGAGTGACCAACGCGGGGAAGAGACCGAGACGTGGGGATGGCTCAGGACAGGCTCAGCGGACCCGGGCCGCAGAAGTCGGGGTTGCCGAACTTCGTGAGGCGGTGACCGAAACCGTGAGCCAGCGACAGCAGCAGGCGGTTGTGTGGCACGCGCGGCTGCTTGAGCGAGCGACCCATCTGGAAGTCGAGCCCGTTGCCCACGAGCACAAACGGAATGTTGTCGAGCGTGTGCGAGTTGCCCTGGCCTAGTTCGTTGGTCCAGACGATGAGGGTGTTGTCGAGCAGGCTGCCCTTGCCACCCGGCTCCGGCGTCTCGGCCAGGCGCTTCGTCAGGTAGGCGAGCTGCTCGCAGAACCACTTGTTGATCTTCGTCAACTTCTCCTGCGCCTTGGCGTTGCTGTCCGGCTCGTGCGATAGCTCGTGGTGGCCCTCGGTCACGCCGATCCAGCGCATCTTCGCCATGCCGACCGAGTTGGTGTACTGCAGGGTGGCGACGCGGCTGAAGTCGGCGATGAAGCTCTGCACCATCAGGTCGATCTGCATCTTGCTGATCTTCGGCAGGTTGTCGTTCTCCGCCTTCACGCCGGGCTCCAGTTCCGGCACCTTGTGGCCGACCTTCGCGTCGGCGTCGGCTTTCAGTTCCTTCTCCATCTCGCGGACGAAGGTGGTATGTTCGTCGAGGAGTTTGCGGTCCTCGGCGGCGACCGCACCCGAGAGCTTCTTCAGGTCGTCCCCGACGGAGTCCAGCACGCTCACCAGCATCTCGCGGTCCTTGGCCCGGCCGTAGAGTTTGTTGAACATCTGGTAGGGGTTGTCGATGGGCGTGACTGGCTTGTTGGGCCCGGAGTAGACCATGCGGGTCCAGGTGTCGGCGCGTTCGGGGACCAGGGCGCCGAACTCGAGCGAGCCGAAGCGCGTGCGGGTGGCGGAATCCTTCTGGAGGAAGTTGCGAATCTCCTGATCGATGGAGAGACCGCTGGCCCAGCCGGCGGGAGTGTGGGAGCCGCCCTGGATGTTCCCGGGGTACAGTTCGACGCCGGTGAGCAGGCAGCCGATGCCGCGCATGTGGTTGTCGCCGTCGCCCCGGACCTTGTCGCACACGCCGTGCAGGACCATCGTGCGATTCTGGTACGGCGCGAGCGGAGACAGACTCTCGCCGAGGGTAAACTTCGCACCCTGCTCGGTAGGCCAGAACGCCTTGGGGACGATGCCGTTAGGAGTGAACATGACGACCAGGCGCTGCTTGCGGCGGGTCTGGTTGGCGAAGCCCAGGCTGGGGAGGTTGAGGAGGAACGGCAAAGAAGCCGCCCCGAGCCCCAGGTCGCGGATGAAGTCGCGGCGAGAAACAGACATGAGCAACCTCCAGGTCGGCGGGAGTTCAGGTTGGATCAGGAGCCGCGCCGCGGGGAGGCGGTGGCGGTGGAACGAGGCACCAGGGCGGAGCGGACAAGAATCTCGACGGCCAGCTTGCGCAGGTCGAAGTCGTGGTTGACGAAGGCTCGGCGTAACTCGTCCTGTGCAGTTGTACCATACGCGCGGACCGATTGCTGTACCAGGAAATGGAACATCTGCTCGGTGAAGGCGTCGTGGGCATCGGGACTCTGCGCCAGGTAGGAGGCCAGCTCCCGTGCGCCGGTGAGTTGCACGGGTTTGCCCTCGCGTGGCTGATAGCTGCTGCTGGCATCCACAGGTTTGCCGTTATCCTTCTCCCGATATCGACCGACGGCGTCGAAATGCTCCAGCGAGAAGCCCAGGGGGTTGATAACGGTGTGACAGGTCATGCAGACGGTGGGTTTGGTCTGCTGGATGGTACGTTCGCGAGTGGTCATGCCAGGGAAGAGGTCGGGGGCGGCAGGGGCAACGGCGGCAGGCGGCGTCCGGACGGGGACTCCCAGGGCGCCGCGGGCCAGGAAGACGCCGCGATGGATGGGCGAGCTCTCGGCGCTGGAGGAGAAGCTGGCCATCAGGTAGGGGTGCGACAGGATGCCGGCACGCTTGCCGTTGTCGAGGCGGAGTTTGACGAACGCGCCTGGTGGGATGGTTTGCTCGACGCCGTAGAACTTCGCCAGCCGGTTGCTGAGGTAGACCTGCTCCTCGGTGAAGAGGCGACGGAAGTCGGGCTTTTCGGCGTCGATGATCTCATCGAGAAACAGCTCGAGCGAGGTGCGCAGGTCGGCGATGAGCGGCTCGTCGAAGCCGGGGAACTTCTTCGGATCCTTGGCGAGGTCGTGGTGGAGGTCGGCCTTGACCCAGGTGAGGAGAAACTCGCGGAGCCGGGCCTTGGCCCGGGGGTCGGCCAGCATGCGCTCGGCCTGGCGGCGGACCTCGTCGGCACTGGTGAGCTTGCCTGCGGCGGCGAGGTCGAGCAGGGTGCGATCCGGCAGGGCGTTCCACAGGCTAAAGGAGAGGCGGGCCGCGACATCGTAGCCATCGCCGGTGCCGGCTAGCTCGCGGTAGAGGAAGCGCGGCGACTTGAGGACGAGGGCGACGGCGCGCTTGATGGCCGTCTCCTCGTCGCGGGCGTTCTTGAGCTGGCGATCAAGGACGGCCTTCTGATCGGTGGAAAGAGGCCGACGGAAGGCGCGTTCGGCGAAGGCGTGGACGAACTTCTGCAGCTTGGCCTGGCGATCGGAGGCGCCGTCGCGGGTGCCGGCCAGCTCGTTGATGCGAGAGGCGATGTAGGTGGCGGTTTCGAGGGCGGCGGCGGTGGTGGCCTGGTCCCACTCCTTCGAGATGGTGGTGCCTCGCTCCCAGCCGTAGCTGCGGTCATCCGGCGGGAAGGGGGTCGCGCAGGTGTAGACCTCGGGGGACGGCGTCGGGGCCAGGTGGCGGGCGGCGATCGGCGAGGGCACCTGGTGCGGTCGTTGCCAGAGCAGCGTCATCGACGAGCGGACCAGGGGGAGCTTCTTCCCCTTGTTCTTGTCGGAGTCGTTTACGCCCTGCTTGGCCTTGCTGTACTCGACGCGAACGGGGTAGATGCGGCCGGCGAGCAGGAAGATGGTACCGCGATACTCGGTGTCGTTGCCTGACTTGACCCAGGCGTCGATGAGTGGCTTGCGAGAATCGTTGACGAAGACGCGGACGGCATGTTCGGTGCGGGCGATGATCTGGTATTCGCCGGTCTCCGGGGCGAGGAGCGAGCCGGACCAGCGGATGCAGAACTCGTGCGGTTCGGTCTTCTCGGGGACAGCGCTATCGGTGCCGAAGTCGAAGGCAACCTGGGGGTCGAGCCGTTCGAGGACGCGGTTGTTCTGGGCGAAGTTGCGGTTCTTGAAGTACTCGCCCTTGAGGCCACGCTCGGCGGGCCAGCGCGGCTGCCAGCGAAAGGCGCCGATGAGGTCGGCGGTCGCGTTGCGATACTGACGAACGGTCAGGCGGGACAGCTCGACCCGGGGAGGCCGGGCACGCTCCCGAGCGATGCGCGAGTAAAAGGCGCCATGGACATGCTCGGAGATGGCCCGGGCCTCGTTCTGCGAGAGGGTGCCCGGGGCGCTTTCGGGCATCGTCTTCTGGATGAGGTCGGCCAGCTGGGCGACCGACAGGTCACCTTCCAGAGTCTTCTTGTAGCGTTTGGTACCTTCCCCCTTCGGACCGTGACAGGAGGCGCACTTGCTCTTGTAGAGTCGAGCCCCCTCGGGGTTGTCGTCCGCACAGACGAGGGCAGGGAAGCTGGCAGAAACGAAGACAGCCAGCGCCAGGAAGGTACGAGATCGAGCAGTCATGATGGCGGCCCAGTGGGACCGGAGAAATCGGCAGGAGGCTCTGTCGGCGGGAGAGGGCCAGAGCCACCTTCTAGTTTCGCAGTCGGTTCGGCTGGCGTCAAGCAGGTGTTGGAAACGGCGGATGGCGGGGAAGGCGAGGGATGGGGAACCTTGCGGGCTGGTCAAACGCGGGTCGTGCCCCGAGAATGAAGAAGAAGAGATGTTCGCTTCGTCACAGGAACTAACGAATCATGTCTAACTCCCTCGGCAGTCGCAGCCAGCTGAAGGTCGGCGACCAGCAGTTCACCTATTACGCCCTGGCCTCGGTCTACAAGGCGCATCCGCGAGCGGCCCGGCTGCCGTTCTCGCTGAAGGTGCTTCTGGAAAACCTGTTGCGCAACGAGGACGGCGTGTCGGTACGGCCCGAGGACATCGTGGCGCTGGCGGAATGGGACCCCAAGGCGCAGCCCAACCGCGAGATCGCCTTCATGCCGGCGCGGGTGCTGCTGCAGGACTTCACCGGAGTGCCCGCGGTGGTGGATCTGGCGGCGATGCGCGATGCCATGCTCCGCCTGGGAGGCGACCCGTCGAAGATCAATCCGCTGCTGCCCGCCGAGCTGGTCATCGATCACTCGGTGCAGGTGGATGACTTTGGCAACCCCAACGCGGCGATGCACAACGAGCAGCTGGAGTTCGAGCGCAACCGCGAGCGGTACGCCTTCCTGCGCTGGGGGCAGAAGGCATTTCGCAACTTCAAGGTGGTGCCGCCCGACACGGGCATCGTCCACCAGGTGAACCTGGAGTACCTGGCGCGGGTAGTCTTCGTCGCGGAACACGGCAAGGAGAAGGTGGCCTACCCCGACACGGTGGTGGGAACCGACTCGCACACCACAATGATCAACGGCCTGGGCGTGCTGGGCTGGGGCGTGGGTGGCATCGAGGCCGAGGCCGCCATGCTGGGGCAGCCGGTGTCGATGCTGATCCCCGAGGTGGTCGGGTTCAAGCTGTTCGGCAAGCTGCGCGAGGGGGCGACGGCCACCGACCTGGTGCTGACGGTGACGCAGATGCTGCGGGCACGCGGGGTGGTCGGCAAGTTCGTGGAGTTTTACGGGCCGGGGCTGGCCGACCTGCCGCTGGCGGATCGGGCCACGATCGCCAACATGGCGCCGGAGTACGGGGCGACGTGCGGCATCTTCCCGGTGGACGCGGAAACCCTGCGCTTCCTGCGGATGAGCGGCCGGCGCGAGCCGGACATTCAGCTGGTCGAGGCCTACGCGAAGGCGCAGGGTATGTTCCACGACGCGACAACGCCAGAAGCGATGTACAGCGACACGCTGGAGCTGGACCTGGCGAAGGTGGAGCCGAGCCTGGCCGGGCCGCGTCGGCCGCAGGATCGCGTGGCGCTGACGAAGGTGAAGGAAAACTTCAGCACCGAGCTGCCGAAGCTGCTGGCGGCTGCCAAGCCGAAGGCGGTGCCGCTAAGTCAGGCCGGCGAACCGGCCGCGCCGGCGGTGAGCGACGCGACGGCGGGGCAGCTGAAGCATGGCTCGGTGGTGATCGCGGCCATCACCTCGTGCACGAACACGTCGAATCCGTCGGTGATGCTGGCAGCGGGCCTGCTGGCGAAGAAGGCGGTGGCGCGTGGCCTGACGACCAAGCCGTGGGTGAAGACCAGCCTGGCGCCGGGGTCGAAGGTGGTGACCGATTACCTGGTAGAGGCCAAACTGCTCGAGCCGCTCGAGAAGCTGCGCTTCCACGTCGTCGGGTACGGCTGCACCACCTGCATCGGTAACTCGGGCCCGCTGCCGGAGGCGGTGTCGAAGAGCATCAACGACCAGGGGCTGGTAGTGGCGGCGGTGCTGTCGGGCAACCGCAACTTCGAGGGACGCGTGCATCCGGACGTGCGGGCGAACTACCTGGCCTCGCCGCCGTTGTGCGTCGCCTACGCCCTGGCTGGCCGCGTGGACATCGACCTGGACAAGGAGCCGCTGGGCACCGATCCGTCGGGCAAGCCGGTCTACCTGGCGGACATCTGGCCGACCCAGGCGGAGATTCAGGAGGCGGTGGCCAAGTCGATCAAGACGGAGATGTTCACCAAGGAGTATGGCGAAGTGTTCCTGGGGCCCGAGGCCTGGCAGAAGCTGCCGGTGCCTGAGGGCGACCGATACGCCTGGGATGCGGCCTCGACCTACGTGAAGCATCCGCCCTACTTCGAGACGATGACGCGCGAGGTGGGCAGTGTGCACGACGTGCGCAAGGCGCGGGTGCTGGCGGTACTGGGCGACAGCATCACCACCGACCACATCTCGCCCGCGGGCTCGATCAAGGCGAGCAGCCCGGCGGGCAAGTATCTGCAGGAGCATCACGTCGGGGTGGCCGACTTCAACTCGTACGGTAGCCGACGCGGCAACCACGAGGTGATGTGGCGCGGCACCTTCGCCAACACGCGGCTGAAGAACCAGCTGGCGCCGGGGACCGAGGGCGGGGTGACGCGGCACATGCCGTCGGGTGATCCGATGACGATCTTCGATGCCTCGGTGCGCTACGCCGCCGAGAAGGTGCCGCTGGTCATCCTGGCGGGCAAGGAGTACGGCTCGGGGTCGTCGCGCGACTGGGCGGCGAAGGGGCCGCTGCTGCTGGGCGTGCGGGCGGTCATCGCCGAGAGCTACGAGCGCATCCACCGAAGCAACCTGGTCGGCATGGGCATCCTGCCGCTGCAGTTCAAGGCGGGCGAGAACGTGGCCAGCCTGGGGCTGACGGGTGAGGAGGTCTACGACTTCGAGGGGCTGCCCGCGATGCTCGATTCTGGCTTCGCCGGCGGCCGCGAAATCGCGGTGACGGCCACGGCGCCGGATGGGAAGGTGAAGAAGTTCCACGCGGTGGTCCGCATCGACACGCCGCAGGAGATCCGCTACTACCAGAACGGCGGCATCCTGCAGTATGTGCTGCGGCAGCTGCTCGGCAGCAAGTAGCGCGAGGGCGTCAGGCCCGGGACGAACCGCCGGCTCCCTCGACGAGGGGGTCGGCGGTTTGTTGTTGATCCCCCAGGAAGCCGGATCCGCGGATGTACGGTTCCAGCTCGGTGCCGCGCATCAGGCGGAGCAGGATGGGCGTGGTCATGAAGGTAGTGAGCAGGGCCATCAGGACGAGCATGCAGAAGACGCTGTCGGGGATGACGCCGAGATCCTTGCCGACGTTGATGACGATGAGTTCCATGAGGGCACGGGTGTTCATCATGATGCCGACGCAGGCGGCTTCGCGGGGACGGAGGCCGAACAGCCAGGCAGCCAGGGTGCATCCGCCAAACTTGCCGAGGATGGCGACGAAGGAGACCGCGCCGGCGAGGGTCCAGAGCTGCCAGGTTTCGAGTGAGCCGATGTTGGTACGCAGGCCGGTGTAGGCGAAGAAGATGGGCAGAAAGAAGGCCGTCACGATGTCGCGGAGCCGGCGAATGACGGCATCGCGAAACTCGTGCTCTTCCGAGAGGATTGCCCCGAGGAGGAAGGCGCCGAAGATGGCGAAGATGCCGATCACGTTGGTGATGATGCTGCAGATGAAGAGGAGCACGAAGAGCGCAGCCAGGCTATTGAGGCCGAGTTCGCCGCCACCCGCCTTGAGCGCTGCGCGGGCGGCGCGGGCCAGGATCGGGCGAGCGATGAAGACCATGAACAGGCCGAAGCCCACCGTGGCGACGATCATGCCACCGGTCTGCAGGGCGCTGAAGGTGGTGCGGCTGGCGGCGGCGACGGCGGCGAGCAGAATCCAGCCACAGGCGTCATCCACGGCGGCGGCAGAGATGGTGACGGCGGCGATGCGCGTGCGGGTGATGCCCATCTCCATCATCATGCGTCCCAGGATGGGAATGGCCGTAATGGACATGGACGTGCCCATGAAGAGGACGAAGCTGAGCCAGGGGATGCCGGGTGCGACCAGGCCGTGCATCCAGGTGCCGAGGCCGATGCCCAGGCCGAAGGGGAGGAGGACACCGGCCAGGGAGATGGCCAGGGCGGCCGGGCCGGTGTAGCGCAGATGGCCGAAGTCGAACTCCAACCCGATGAGAAAGAGCAGCAGGATCAGGCCGATCTGGGCCAGGGCGGTTAGCACCCGGCTGAGCATGAGGTCGGAGGCATCGGGGGGCAACTCGGCAATGGTAGGGCGGAAGACCATGGCGAACAGCTGAGGAGCTACCCAGCCAAGGAAGCTGGGCCCGAGGACGAGGCCGGCAGCAATCTCCCCAACGACGGCGGGTTGGCCCATGCGGCGGAAGAGCCAGGCAAAGACCCGGGCCACAGCGATGATGATGGCCAGCTGAATAAGCAGGGGAAGAAGCAGATCCTCGACGTGAACGTCGCGCATCTGCTTCAGCAGGGAAGCATCAGCAAAGAGCGGCATGAGTCTCACCAACCACTGTGGGGATCTTCGTGGGGAGAACGCGCTTCACGGAGCAGCTCGATGAGCTGCTGCTGCTGCTCGGGGCGGAGATGCCCCAACTGGCGGCGAGCGCAGTCGCGGACAGGTCGGGCCAGCTTACGGAGCAGTTCAAGCCCCGCGTCGGTGATGGCGACCTGGACAACCCGGCGGTTTTCGGGGAGGCGTTCGCGGCGGACGAGACCAGCGGCTTCGAGCCGATCGACCATGCGAGTAATGTCGGGCGCGCGCGAGATGAGCCGACTGCCCAGTTGCAAGGTGGGCAGTGAGCCAGGATGGGCGGCGCGGAGAAGGCGCAGGGCGTTGTACTGCTGCGCAGTGAGATTGTGGGCGGCGAACAGCTCGTCCTCGAAGGCGCGGAGGCGGTCGTAGGTGCGCCACAACCCCAGGTAAACTTCCTGCTCGGGGGAGTCGAAGGTGCGGGCGGGCGTGGTCTCGCCGGGGCTGGTGCTCATGGGAAGGAGAATACCTGTTCGCCGGACGGTTGTCCAGACAAGTTTTCGCGTCGCGTTGCCGTCGGCGGGACGGGCTGGTAGTCTGCTCGGGTGAAGATTCCCACGAGGTGGAGGTGGCAGCGATGTGGCAGCGAGGAGCGGCAGGTGGAGCGTTGATGCTGGCGGCGGCGCTGGTGGTCCTGGGGCAGGCGCCGCCGAGCAAGCCGGTGTATCGACATGGGCCGGATTCGGAGATGCAGCCGGGCGTGCCGGAAGGCAAGGTGATCAAGCAGGCGCCATGGACGAGCAAGGTCTTCCCGGACACCGTGCGCGACTGGTGGATCTACGTGCCGGCGCAGTACAAGGCGACAGAGCCGGCCTGCGTGATGGTGTTTCAGGATGGCGAGTGGTACCAGAACCGGAAGGGCGACTTCCGGGTGCCGACGGTGTTCGACAACCTGATCCACCAGGGGAAGATGCCGGTGACGATCGGGGTGTTTCTGAACCCGGGCGTGGTGCCGGCTCCGAAGGCGGGAGGCAAGCCGCGCCCCAACCGGAGCTTCGAGTATGACACGCTTTCGGACCAGTATGCCACCTTCCTGGAGAAAGAGATTCTGCCGGAGGTGGCGAAGAGCTACAAGCTGCGCAACACGCCGGAATCGCGCGCGGTCGCCGGGATCAGCTCGGGAGGGATCTGCGCGTGGACGGTGGCGTGGGAGCGGCCGGATCTGTTTCGCAAGGTGCTGAGCCACGTGGGGAGCTTCACGAACATCCGGGGAGGCGACGTCTACCCGGGGTTGATCCGCAAGACGGAGAAGAAGCCGATCCGGGCGTACCTGCAGGCGGGGCGGCGCGACCTGGATAACCTGCATGGAAGCTGGCCTCTGGCGAACCTGCAGATGGAGGCGGCGCTGCGGTTCAAGGGCTACGACTTCCGGTTCGTGATGGGCGAGGAAGGGCACAACGGCAAGCACGGCGGTGTGCTCATGCCGGAGTCGCTGAAGTGGCTGTGGGAAAAGGAAGCACCAGGGAAGGGCGAGTGACCATGTACCGAGCACTGCTGATTGTCGCGCTGCTGGCGGGTGGAGCCGCCCAGGCGCAGGACATGCCGTTATCGCAGATCCTTCTTCCCGGAGAGGGATGGCGCGAGCTGAGCCGGCTGGAGAGCAATCCCGGGGCGATCCTGGCGGATGGGCAGGGCCGCCTGCTGGTGGCCGAGGCTGACCGTCCCATCGTACGGGTCATCGACGGCGACGAACTGGTGCGCGCCTTCTGGACGCCTTCGGGTGTGGTCCGCGCCATGTGCCGGGATCGGGAGGGCGGCATCCTCGCCACCATTCCTGCCCGCAAGCGCATCGTCCGCTTCGACGGCAAGAAGGAGCTAACCATCGAGGAGCTGGATGCCCAGGACGTGGCCCTGATCGGAGGAAAGCTATTTCACACGCGCAGCGCTGGCGGCGCGATTCATCTGGCGGGGCAGGCGCAATCTGTGGCGCAGGGCATCGCCGGGCCGGGTGGCCTGGTTGGCTGGAATGATGGGAGCACCCTGGTGGTGGGTGAGGCCGGCGGCAAACACCTGCGTGCTTATCGCATCGGAGCGAGCGGCAGCCTGGATGGCGGCGAGCGCTATTACACCCTGCGCGTGCGTCCCGGGAAGGCCTCCGAGGTGCGCCAGCTGACCCTCGACGAGGCGGGCCGGCTGTATGCGGCGACGGCCGAGGGTGTGCAGGTGTTCGATCCGACGGGGCGTCTGTGTGGCGTGCTGGTCAGTCCGCGCCGGGCGCCAGTGACGGGCGTCGCCCTGGTGGGGGATCGGCTGTACGTCATCTGCGATGGCAAGCTGTGGTGGCGGAAGACGAAGACCCGCGGAGTCTGATCCGATGAACCAGGCAGGGTTACTCGCAGCGCTCCGCGACGACCCAGAGAACGATACCCTGCGTCTGGTCTATGCCGACTGGCTCGACGAACATGATCAGCCCGCGCGAGCCGAGTTCATTCGTGGGCATGTGGAACTGAGTCGCCAGGAGGCAGGCAGCGAGCGGAGCGAGACGTTACGCCAGCGGCTGGACTGGCTCCACGCCCAGTACAAGGAGGCCTGGCTGGGGCCGCTTGCGCAGCACGCGCCGCACACCACCTTTGAGCGTGGCGTGGTTCAGCAGGTCACCCTCCCGGTCGGGCTCTTTCTCCAGCGCGGCCAGGAACTACTGGCGGGACATCCCGTGGTGCGGCTTCGGCTGACCCAGGGCGAGGGGCTCCTGCCTGCTCTGGCCCAGTGTCCCCACCTGGTTGGTTTGCGTCATCTGGCGCTGGTCGGCATGACGGTGGAGGTCGAGGACGCCTCCGCCCTGGCCGGGTCACCCTGGCTGGGCGGCCTGCGGCACCTGCAACTGCGCGAAACGAAGCTGTCGCTGCCAGCCTTGCAGGTGCTGCTCACTTCCACTCACCTGGGCGAGTTATCCAGCCTGTCGGTCGCCAGTAACGAACTCGGCGACGAGGGCGCGCGACTGGTAGCCGAGACGATGGCCCTCCCCGCACTCCGCCGCATCGATCTCTCTTCAAACCGGATCACCCGTCACGGTGCGCTGGCACTGGCCGGCTCGGAGAAGCTGGGCAACCTGCATACGCTACGGCTGGCAGGCAATCAGCTAACGCCCGACGACGTGCGGCGCATCCTCTGGTCTCCCACGTTACGGTCGCTCCAGCTTCTCGATGTTGCCAGCAACTCCTTGCTCTACCGTTCCACCGAGGTGCTCCGGAACGAGTTTGGCCCCCGCATCATCCTTTAAACCCGCTGCTTCGATCTTCTCGTCAAGTTCGCCATTCTGTGAAGAACCGTTGCGTTCCGTGCCGATTTCCAGGATGGGGGGAGGGAGTTGCCCTCTCGTACTGGAACTGGGGATCCCGAGGGTGCGAACATGCGCGCCGCATGGTTACTTGTGCTTGGAGCCTGGATACCCGGGTTACAGGCAGCTAATCCGTCGCCCGCACCGGTGGAAACGGCAGCAGCTGTGGCACCGGCGGGAGCTACCGGAAATATTCCACCCACGCCGACGGCACCGCCGACTCCCTTCGCGGTGAAGGAGGTAACGCTGCCCGTGGCGCCGGTCGCGCCAGTCAGTCCGACTGTCAGCCCGTGCCGGTTCCTGTGGGAGCAAGATCTACAAACCATACGCTGGTTGTTGCCGGATGCCCGGCCATCGCTGCCCAACCTGCTCGACTCGACCACCGCGGGGACCAGCGCCTGCGATCTGTTCAATGGACGTGTGGGTGAAAGCACCTTCCTGTGCCTGGATGGCCTGGTGCGTGGTTACTACCTCAACGACCAGCGTATCGAGTGGTCCGGCGTCGAGGCGACCCTGGGTGCCGAGGCGATTCTTCGTCCGGCGGTGTATTACCAGAAGGACGGCTGGACGGTGAGCGCGGAAGGCGAGTTCTTCCTGAACCAGCCGTTCGGGAGGAGCATCCTGCAAGACCCGGCGCGAGCGATCTACCGGTCGAACTTCGAGGTGGACACCTTCGAGATCTTCCAGCTCTACGCGCAGGCCAGCTTCGAGGATTTCTACCTGCGCATCGGCAAGTCGCGCACGCCGTTCGGTGCCTACTCGTCGCCAATGTTCACCAACCGCCTGATCGATGCGCCGTTCATCCGCACCGACGTGATCGCCTGGACCGAGACGGGAGCGTTCTTCCACTATCAGCCGGGGCTGCTGTCGGTGGACGTGGCCATTACCAATGGTGAGCCGGAACTGGACACGAATTCGAGCAAGGCGATCATAGGCCGCATCGCGCTGGAGGCCGACACCTGGGGCGTCGGTCTATCGGGCAAGTATCAGGACGGCACGAGTTCGGAGCAGCAGAAGGAGTACAACAATCACATCGGCATCGATGCCCACATGTGCCTGGCCGAGCGCTGGATCGTCTACGGCGAAGGGATTTACGATCAGTACGGCTTCCACCGGAACTTCTACCAACTGGGGCAGAACACGCCGGATGCGCTGGGCAAGCGGAGCATCTACCGCCGCGAGGTGTTCAAGGGGGACAAGCAGCCGGTGTCGGGGTATGGGTACTACGTGGCGGGCGGCTACCGTGGGGACAAACTGGTGTTCGACCTGAGCTACGGCAGCTACTTCCCGGAGAAGCTCGGAATACTGGGCCATGACGACCCAATTCACCGAGCGGTGTTGAAGCTGGCGTACAACATCACCATGAACCTGCAGATCTACGGGGTGGGCCTCATCGAGAACAAGCGAGACACCATCTACCCGCTGAACCTGGGGCCGACGCACGCCTACCTGGGCGGTATGCAGTTCATGTTCTAGGACGTCGGCGGATCGGATGGGATGGGAAACGCGGGGGGGCTCGCCTCGGCAGTGAGGCGAGCCCCTGGGTGTTTTTAGAAGGCATCCAGCCAGAAGTGGAAGCCGCGATAATAGCTCATGCGCTGGTGGAGATCGTAGCGCCAGTGCGGCTCGTGGAAGGCCGGGTAGGCCATGTAATTGGGCGGCTTGCGGTAGGGCTCGCCGGGTCGTTCCGGCCAGACGGGCTGCTGCTGCGGCCAGTAGTTGTGCGGGAAGTAGTAGTAGGGGTAGTAGAAGTAGTTGTTCATGTTCCAGTCTTGCGCCTGGGTCCTGGAACCCTGGCCAAGCCAGGCTCCCAGCAGCAGTACACCAAGCACAAGCACCCGCCGCATCCGTCGCAGCATCGGCAAACCCTCCGTGTAGGCCGGGGGCACTCCGCCCCTTCTCTGGAAAGAACTCTACCCGATGGCCGCGGATGGTGCGGCGACAACGCAGCGAAGAAGGCGTAAAAAAAGAAGGTCGCCTGGGAAGCGTTGCCGGTCCCGGGCTCCGTGACGCTGGCGCCGGCCTTGCCGGCTGGAGTGGGTAGCCGATGAACGAGAGTGTAGAGGTGTACGACAATCCGCTGGTGACGCGATACGCCAGCCGGGAGATGGCGACGCTGTGGGGACCGCAGCGGAAGTTCAGCACGTGGCGTCGGCTGTGGGTGGCGCTGGCAGAAGCCGAGGCGGAACTGGGGCTGTGCGGTGCCGACGGCGTAACGCCGCGCATCCGGCCCGAGCAGATCGCCGAGCTGCGAGCGCATATCGAGAACATCGATTTTGCAGCCGCCGACCGCTACGAGCGCGAGTTGCGCCACGACGTGATGGCGCACATCCACGCCTATGGCGACGTCGCCCCGAACGCCCGCGAGATCATCCACCTCGGCGCCACCAGCTGCTTCGTCACCGACAACACCGACCTGCTGCTCATGCGCGAGGGGCTGACGCTGCTGCGCGACCGGCTCGTCGGCCTGATCGATGCGCTGGCCCACTTCGCCGAGCGCTGGAAGCAGCAGCCAACGCTGGGCTTCACCCACTTCCAGCCGGCGCAGCCGACGACGGTGGGCAAACGGGCCACGCTGTGGTGCCAGGATCTCCTGCTCGACCTGGAAGAGGTAGAACATCGGCTGGCGACGCTGCGGTTTCGCGGAGTGAAGGGGACGACAGGCACGCAGGCCAGTTTCCTCGAACTGTTCCACGGCGATCATGCGAAGGTGCGAGCGCTGGATCGCCTGGTGGCGAAGAAAATGGGGTTCGACCGCCTCTTTGCCGTGACAGGGCAGACCTACTCGCGGAAGGTGGACAGCCAGGTGGTCGAGGCGCTGGGCGGCCTGGCGCAGTCGATCCACAAGCTGGGCACCGATCTGCGTTTGCTGGCCAACCGCCAGGAGATTGACGAACCCAGCGAGAAGGGGCAAGTCGGTTCGTCTGCCATGCCGTACAAGCGCAACCCCATGCGGAGCGAGCGCATGTGCGGGCTGGCGCGGTTCCTGATCAGCCTGGCGTCCAGCACGGCGAACACGGCGGCGACGCAGTGGCTGGAGCGCACCCTGGACGACAGTGTGAACCGTCGGCTGACGTTGCCGCAGGCGTTTTTGTGCGCCGATGCGATGCTCAAGATCGCGCTGAATGTGGCGGGCGGGCTGCAGGTGTTTCCGCCGATCATCCTGCGCAATCTGAACGAGGTACTGCCCTACATGGCCTCGGAGAACCTGTTGATGGCGGCGGTAAAGGCCGGGGTGGACCGGCAAGAGGCGCACGAGGCGATTCGCCGGCACAGCCGGGCCGTCAGCGATGCACTGCGGGCGGGCGCGCCGCGGAACGACCTGCTCGATCGCCTGAAAGCCGACCCGCTGTTCGCGCGGGTGAACCTGGAGGCAGCCATCGCCCCCGAGCAGCTGGTGGGCCGCGCCCCGGTGCAGGTGGATGAGTTCGTGGCGGAGGAGGTCGGCCCGGTGCGGGCGCGCTATCCGCATCTGCTGGCCCAGCGCGCCGAGATCGAGCGGTAACCGCGCGGGTGAGCGGTTTACCGGCGCGGGGCGGGAATGTAGGATAAAACAGAGTCCGCCCGCCCGCCGCGAGAGATCCCCCCAATGACGACCGACACGCAGGAGAAGACCGGCCTCGGCAATTACTTCGTGGCCAACTATCCGCCGTTCTCCTTCTGGAAGCCGGCCCACCTGGAGGCGGCGCGGACGGCGCTGGCCAGCGCGCCGACGCCAGAGACGCCGCTGGGGCTGTACCTGCACATCCCCTTCTGTCGGAAGCGGTGCAAGTTCTGCTACTTCCGCGTCTACACCGACAAGAACGCCCGGGACGTGGAGGCTTACACCGACGCCCTGGTGCGCGAGGTGGAGCTATACGCGAAGACGCCCATCGTCGGCGGTCGGCCGTTGCGCTATGTCTATTTCGGTGGAGGCACGCCGTCGTATCTCAGCGCGGGGCAGCTGCGCGATCTGATGACGCGCCTGAAGGCGGCCCTGCCGTGGGACGGGGCCGAGGAGGTCACGTTCGAGTGCGAACCCGGCACGCTGCAGAAGCACAAGCTGGAAACGCTGCGCGAGATGGGAGTGACCCGGCTGAGCCTGGGGCTGGAAAACTTCGACCCGGCGATTCTGGAGTTCAACGGTCGCGCGCATCTCGAGGAGGAGATCTACCGCGCCTACGGTTGGGCCCGCGAGGTGGGGTTCGAGCAGATCAACATCGACCTGATCGCCGGCATGGTGGGCGAACGCTGGGACAACTGGCGCGAGTGCGTGCGGAAGACGCTGGCGCTGGCGCCGGAGAGTGTGACGATCTACCAGATGGAGCTGCCGTTCAACACGGTGTTCTCGAAGGAGCTGAAGCTGGTGGGGCAGGACCAGCCGGACATGACCGTGGCGGACTGGCCGACGAAACGGGCGTGGGTGAGCTACGCGTTCGACACGATGCAGGCGGCGGGGTACCAGATGTCCAGCGCATACACGCTGGTGAAGAACGCGAGTGTGAAGTTCGTCTACCGCGATGCGCTGTGGCACGGGGCGGACATGTTCGGCACGGGGGTCGCCTCGTTCGGACACGTCGGCGGGGTCCACGTCCAGAACCTGGACCGGTGGGAAGAGTACCTGGCCGCGCTGGAGCGGGGCGAGCTGCCGCTGGGGCGAGCCTTGCCGGTGACGTCCGATCAGCGCCTGATCCGCGAGATGATCCTGCAGATGAAGACAGGCCGACTGGAGTTTGCCTACTTCGTCGAGAAGTTCGGCGTGAATCCCGGCGAGCGGTTCGCCGAGGCGTTCGGTCGACACCAGGACGATGGCTACCTGAGTGTGAATCCCACCGGCGTGGAGCTGACACGGAAGGGGCTGCTGGTGGTCGATCGCCTGTTGCCCGCCTTCTTCGAGCCACAGCATCACACGACGCGCTACACCTGAGAGCAACCCGATGTCCGACGCGCTGACCTTCCACATGGGCAAGTTCGCCGCGGTCCTGCCAGCGGACCGTCTCTACGCGCGCAACCACATGTGGGCGCAGGAGACAGCCCCGGGACTGTTCCGGTTCGGCTTCTCCACCTACGCGATCCGCCTGATGCAGGACGTGTACTTCCTTGAGTGGTCGGTGGATGCGGGCGACGCGGTGCGTCAGTCGCAGGAGATTGGCCACATCGAGACGTCGAAGGCGGAATCGGATCTGTTCGCGCCGCTGGCCG
The DNA here is from genome assembly GCA_046350255.1 of Gemmataceae bacterium. Taxonomy (GTDB): domain Bacteria; phylum Planctomycetota; class Planctomycetia; order Gemmatales; family Gemmataceae; genus CALDUY01. The sequence continues at coordinate 59,057 of JAXMAV010000026.1, read as the reverse complement.
GGACGCTGGTGCGGTTCAACGAGGCGCTGCTGAACGATCCCTCGGGAATCAACGTGGACGGACATGGCGCCGGCTGGCTCTTCGAGATCGCGGGCGGTGACCCCACGCCGTTGATGACGGTTGAGGGCTACCATCAGTTCCTGAGCGATAACTGGGAGAAAACCCAGCGCATGATCAAGGGTAAGATCAACGAGGATAGCTAGCCCGACATCGGGTTCGTATATCAAGAGCAGCATCCCGCCCACCAGCAGAGGCCTCATCCATGAGTCGATCCCGCCTGACCGTCGTGCTGTCGCAGGCCCAGAGCAAGAACCCGACCCGGCGCGGCCTGGAGGAGAGCCTGGCAGCGGCGCTCCTGCTGGAGCCCGGCGTGGATGTGTCGATCGTGCCGCACCTGTACGACCTGGGGCCGGACCACACCGGACGGATGTTCCTGGAGTCGGTGAAGGGCGACATGGTGGTGCTGGGGTGGATGTACCCGCGGGCAGCGTTCTGGCTGCTGGATCGCGACAACATCAAGGGGCAGTACGGCGAGAGTCTGCTGACGAAGAAGGCGGACGAGGACGAGGACGATTCGCCCGAGCCGCCGAAGGGGATTGGCGCGCTGGAGGTGCCGGACCGGTCGATCTACTGCATCGACCTGCGCGACCATACCGACTACCGGGTCTACCTCGACGAGGTGAAACGGATTGCGGCGGAGTGCCAGGCGCGGCGGAATGCGAAGCCGGCCCCTCTGGTGCAGCTGGGCCTGCCGAACGTCACAACGGCGACGCCGACGTTTTCGGCCGAGGAGATGATGGCACCAGCGGGGCGGCGGTGGTACCCGGTCATCGACTACAGCCGGTGTACCAACTGCATGGAGTGCCTCGACTTCTGCCTCTTCGGCGTCTACGGGGTAGACTCGCTGGAGCGGATCTACGTCGAGAACCAGGACTCGTGCAAGAAGGGCTGTCCGGCGTGCAGCCGGGTCTGCCCCGAGAACGCGATCATGTTCCCGGAGCACAAGACGCCTTCCATCGCTGGCGCACCCGGCGCCGGGGCGAGCGGGTTGAAGATCGACCTGACACGGTTGTTCGGCGGAGGCGACGCGATCGCCATCGCCGCCCAGGAGCGCGACGCGGAGCTGGTCAAGGATGGGCGCGAGGCCGTGGGGCTGACCGTGGGCGTCCCGAAGCGGCAGACGGGTAAGGCGCAGGGGCCGAAGGACGACCTGGATCGGCTGGTGGACGACCTGGACGCTCTGGAGATCTGACGCGGCGATGCTGACGCCGGAACGCATCCAACGGGCGTACGAGACGGCGCGCACGGCCCTGCTGGCCGAGCGACGCGGTGCCTGCTGGCGCGGCGAGCTTTCCAGCTCGGCGCTTTCCACCGCGGTGGCGGCCAGTGCCCTGGCCCAGGCCGACGATCCTACCGACCCGCGCATCGAGGCAGGTCTGCGCTGGCTGGCGCGGCATCAGAACGACGATGGTGGCTGGGGCGACACCACGCTGAGTGTGTCGAACATCTCAACGACGATGCTGTGCCGGGCGGCGTTTTATCTGACCGGCCGCGTCTCGCTGTTTACTCGCGTCATGGATCGCTGCGAGGCCTGGCTGCGTCTGCGCCACGGACGCACTCCCGCCGAGCTGGCCGAGGCAGTCCGCGCGCGCTACGGCAACGATCGCACCTTCTCCGTGCCGATCCTGATGACCAGCGCCCTGGCCAGGTTAATGCCCTGGCACGAGGTGCCGACTCTGCCGTTCGAGCTGGCGTGCTTCCCGCAGAGCTGGTACCGCTTCCTTCAGCTCCCAGTGGTCAGCTACGCGCTGCCTGCGCTCATCGCCATCGGGCAGGCGGTGCAACATCATCGGGGGTCGTGGGCGATATGGCGTCCGTTGGCGATCAGGCCGAGCCTGCGCGTGCTGGAGCGCATCCAGCCCAGCAACGGCGGGTTTCTCGAGGCCACCCCGCTGACGGCGTTCGTGTCGCTAGCGCTGGCCTCGACCGGACGGAGTAACCACCCGGTGGTGCGCAAGGGGTTGGCCTTCCTGCGCGCCTCGCAGCGCGACGATGGTGCCTGGCCCATTGATACAGACCTGGCAACGTGGGTGACGACGCTGGCGACAAACGCCCTGGCTGCGGGCGACGACCTGGGCCGGCTCGACGACCTGGCCGGATTGGGGCGGTTCCTGCTCGATCAGCAGTATCGCGAACGGCATCCCTACACGGGGGCCGACCCGGGTGCGTGGGCGTGGACGAACCTGCCTGGCGCGGTGCCCGATGCGGACGACACGCCAGGGGCGCTGCTGGCGCTGCATCACCTGGCGAGGCAGGGCGTGGCGGTACCGCGCGAGGCCATCGCCGCGGGGATCGGTTGGCTACTCGATCTGCAGAATCGGGATGGCGGCTGGCCCACCTTCTGCCGGGGCTGGGGACTGCTGCCGTTCGACCGCAGTGGTAGCGACCTGACCGCGCATGCGCTCCGCGCCTTGCAGGCGCACGCGGGGATCGATCCGCGCAGCGAACGCGCCATCGCCCGGGGGCTAGACTACCTGGCGCGCGAGCAGCGCGGCGATGGATCGTGGTTGCCGTTGTGGTTTGGCAACCAGCACGCCCCGGACGACATCAACCCGACCTACGGCACCTCGCGCGTCCTGGCCGGGATGCGCGACCTGCAGCGTCTCGACACCGAGCCGGCCCGGCGAGCCATCGCCTGGCTGGTGACCAACCAGAACGACGACGGCGGCTGGGGCGGGCTGCGCGGCACCCCATCAAGCATCGAGGAAACCGCCCTGGCGCTCGAGCCGTTGCTGGCCACGGACGAGCACGCCGCCTGCGAGCGCGGCCTGGCCTGGCTGATCGCGAGCGTCGAGGCAGGCAGGGTAGGGCAGGTGTCGCCCATCGGCTTCTACTTCGCCAAGCTGTGGTACCACGAACGGCTGTATCCGCTGGTCTACACCGTGGCCGCCCTGGGCCGGGCCGTCCGACGAACCGGGTAGGGAGGTGGGCATGGCGGTGATCCTCGGGCTGGATCTTGGCACGACTACCATCACGGGCGTCGCGCTGAATACGGTCTCCGGCGAGCAGATCGGCTGCGCGAGTTTGGCCAATCGCGCCGCTCGCCCGGCGGATCCTGGCCGGAGCGAGTGGGACGTCGAGCGGATGCTGAGTCTCGCGGTGGACTGCCTGCGCGACCTGGCCAGCCAGTGCGGAGCAGGGCGGGAGCTGGTGGGGCTGGGCATTACCGGGCAGCAGCACGGCATGGTGCTGCTCGATGGGGCAGGGCAGCCGCTGGGGCCATTCGTCAACTGGCAGGATCGCCGCACCGAGGAGCCCATGCCAGGGACGTCGGGCAGCTACCTCGACGAGGCCCGACGACGCCTGGGTGAGGTGCGCGAGCAGACCGGCTGTCGGCTCTCGGCTGGCTACCTGGCGGCGACACTATTCTGGCTGGCGCAGCAGGGCCAGCTTCCGGAGAAGGCGACCGCCTGCTTTCTGATGGATCACGTGGCCGCCGTCCTGACCGCAACGCGTCCCGTGACCGATGCCACCTGCGCCGCCAGCGCGGGCGTGTTCGACCTGCAGCGGGGTGACTGGGCCTTCGACCTGCTGGAAGGTCTGGGACTGCCGCGCACCGCCGTTCCGCCGGTGCATCCCTCGGGCGCGCAGGTTGGCCGGCTCACCGCGTTGCTGGCCAGAGCGACCGGACTGCCGGAGGGGTTGCCGGTGTTCGGCGGCATCGGCGACAACCAGGCCAGCTTCCTGGGCAGCGTGGCCCATCCGGAAGAGAGCCTTCTGGTCAACGTCGGCACCGGAGGCCAGGTGGCCGGGTGGTCCGCCGTCCCTGAGTCGGACCCGCAGCTGGAAACGCGCCCCTTTCCCCTGGGGGGCGTTCTGCTGGTATCGGCGGGCCTGGTCGGCGGCGCGGCCTACGCTCAGCTGGAGCAGTTCTTCCGCGCCGTGCTGCGCGACCTGGGCGGCGATGCTGGCGCGGAGATCTACGCCCGGATGAATCAACTGGCCGCTGCGATCCCCGAGGGCTGCGATGGCCTGACCTGCGAGCCGTTCTTCGCCGGCACTCGCCTGGAGCCCACGCGCCGAGCCGCCTGGACCGGCCTGGGACGAGACAACTTCACCCCCGGCCACCTGGCTCGCGCGTTACTGGAGGGCATGGCGCGGACCCTGGCGGCGAGTGGCCAGCGCATCGAATCGCACCTGAGCCGTCCCACCTCGCGCCTGGTGGGTGCGGGCAACGGCCTGCGCGCGAACGAGTTGCTGTGCGACATCGTGGCCCGGGCGTTCGGCCGCCCTCTGCAATTATCGAGTCGCCCCGAGGAAGCCGCCCGCGGCGCCGCCCGCCTGGCTGCCGTGCGCGCAGGGTGCTACCCCGACCTGTCGGCGGCGGCGTGCCTGTGCTGAGGTGAGGAGTAAGCAACTCTCCCCGTCGGCGTGTGGCGCGGCGCGGTCTTCCGGTTGAGGCTCGGCTCCGCTATCCTGCATATCGGCTCACGACAGGGAGACGGAGTGGTGACGCAACAACCGGCCAGCCTTGACCCGGCACTCGCACAGACGCTGCTGGGCTATCTGAACTTCTCGGACGGTCGCCCCGACCACCGCTGGCAACGCCAGCTTAATGATGCCTTCGCCTCGCTCGCCCAGGCCCCCGCTCCGTGGGAGACGCTCTTCGCTGAGTTGACCACCCATCTGCAACGCCTGCACACCTCTGGGAGCGCCGCCTTTCGCGAGGTCTCCCAGGCGATGATGGCCCTCGACCTGGCCGCCCAGGTGCTGCCGGCCTATCGCGCCCACCATGCCGACCTGCTCGTCCACATCCCCGAGGCCACCCTGTGGGGGCCGTTCTTTCTGGCCCGCGTCTTCGAGGCAGTGCTGCAGTTGCGCCAGGCTGACGACGAGGCGCCGGGCGTCTCCGCCATCCTGGCCCGGTTGAATGACTTCGTGGGGCATCGGCCCATCGCCATCCTCGAATCGAGGCCCCAGGGCGAACCGTACCCGCACGAACGCCATCGACCGCTGCCGCTCTATCTCCGCGGCGCTGGGGTTGCTCATGGGCGGTATCAGGAAGTGGTGACGCGGGCGCTGGACATCCTCCGCGAGGCCGATCGAGGTCTGCTTCAGGATGCCTGCTTCAACCTCGAACAGCTGGAGGAGCTGGCGCTCGATCTCCGCGCCTACGATCATGGGCATCCTGTTAACCGTCGGCCCAACTACGTCTTCGGCGAGTGGGACCCGCACCACATCGACGGGAAGGGACGCTACGACCGCTACGTCGTCCGCAAGATCACGCTCGATGCGCTGATGGAGCGCGTCGAGACGATGCCCGGACTCGATCCCGCCGAGCGTCTCGTCGAGGGCGCGGCGGTACTGGCCGGCACCATCCTGATGGCGGCGGGCGTATCTGGCTGGGGGCCAGGCGCGCACGATTCCACGGTCACGCTCGCCGCGTTGCTACCGCGCATCGCCCGCTACCGCGATCTTTTCTACGAGCAGTTGATCCAGCGGATCGGCGGCAAGCACGCCGAGCGTCTGCGTCAGGAGCGCGAAACGACGCGCCAGCCGTTCGGGGCTGCCCGGCAGCATCTGAACGCCTACCTGGCGCGGCACCGGGCCATGCAGCTGCAGCAGCGCTACCTCGCCCTGTTGTTCGCCGAGATGGGCTACCCCCAGGCGAGCCAGGCCGAGGCGCAGCGCATCATGGCGGTGTCGGTCCGGTTGCTCAGCGCGATACTGTGCCAGCTCTCGGTGGGGCAGGTGGAGTGCGACCAGGGCCGACTGGCCGATGCCGCCGCCCGGCTGCCGCTGGTGGAGGATCTGTTGCGGCGGGGGATCGCCTGTGGCGCCCTGGCCGACCCATGGAACATCCTCGGCTTCCAGGGATTGTTTCCGCTGTCCAACGCGCGGGAGGATTCGCTGCGCGATCCGCGCCTCGATGATCTGGTGCAGGCGCTCGAACAGACGTTCACGCTCTACTCGCGTGTCATGAGCGAGGCGGCGGCCGCGGGGGATCCGGCGCTGATCGCCAGCGCCGGCGAGAACATGGAGCGGCTGGCGCGCTGGTGGGATCGATTTGCCACCTACGAGGTCAGCGATCTTCGCCGGGTCCACGGCGGCGAGGCGGCCACCTCGGCGCGCAATGTCGCCAAGGCGCTGGCGGGCTGGCGGCAGCGCGGCGAGATCTCGTCCGACCTCACCTTCTGGCGCGACCGCCTCGATGATTTCCGCTCGCCCCGCGCCTTTGCCCTGGTCGTTGAGGCTTTATTGCTGCGCGGCGATCACCGCGCCTCGATGGGGCTACTTGGCAACTGGGTCGGGCAGGCGGGCATCGTGCCCCTCGAGGATGGCGGGCACTCATTCCATCAACTCGCGCTGCGCTGGATGCTCACGCTCACCCGCAGCGGCAAGGCCGGCGCACAGGAACTCGTCTGCAAGTTCTTCGAGATTCTCGAGGCCAATGCCGAGGACTACTGGGACGTCCCCGCGCTCGAATCGTCGACCGCCCCCACCGAGGAGGGGGACGACGAGGACGAGGGCGACCCCTTCGGTGCCGCCTACGAGGGTGTCACCTATCGCGACAGTACCGACGACAAGGAGGGCATGGTCTCCGACGGTGCGCCGACCGATCACTTCGATCTGGAATCGCAGCACGAACGGCTCGAGGATCACCTGCGTTTCCTCTCCACGCTGTCGCGGCTTTGGCAGATGGCCGCGCGCTTCCTGGCCAGCCAGGCAACCGCGCTGGTCCCCTGGCTGGAGGCGGCCCGGCGCAACCGCGTCGCCCTGCTCCACCTGCTCGACACCCTGCACGCGCATCCGCTGCCTGAACCATCCGGCGACCACGATTCGTTGGTCGAATACGACCGCCGCCGGGTCATCAAGGAGCAGCTGATCTACACCACCATCGCGACCTGCCTGGACACCTCGCTGGCAGTGGGCGCGCTGCGCGGCGCGGTCGGGACCGACCTGCGTGTCGAACCCGATGCTCCCATCTGGGAGCCGGATTTGATGCTGCTGGAACGGGCGCTGTTCGCGGGGGACGTGGCCATGGCGCGGTCGGCCCTGCCGGGGTTCATCGAGCATTTCCGCGGCGAACCGCTGCTGTTCACACCGCTGGCCGAGGGGCCCGAGGGAGGTGATCCGCATGCCATTCTGCGCGTGCGTGTCGCCCAGGCAGTGTTGCAGACGCTGCTGGCCAATCTGCCGCGCCTCGGGCTCATCCGTGAAACCTACGACCTCCTCCGCGTGGCGCGCACCATGGAGCAAAGCCAGCCGACGCGCGGCCGGGGCGTCACGGAGTTCAACCACTTCTTCCAGTCTGCTTACCAGGCGGTCGTCGAGAACGTCGTCCGCAGTGCCCAGGAATGGCCGGCCGAGACGACCACGGACGAGCAGCTGGTCGATATCCTCGAGCGCCTCACCGCGCACTTCCTCGCACTGTGGATCGAGCACAGCAAGACGCTGCAGCTGTCCGTGCTCGAAGCGGTGCCCAACGACACCGAGTGGCGTGCGCTGACGGGCTTTGTCCAGCGCTACGGGGGTGATCTCTTCCACGCGCGGTTCATGACGCTGGGGAACCTGCGCGGCATCCTGCATCGAGGGGTCGGCAACTATCTCGACTACCTGCTGGAGAACGCCGACGCGGTGCGGCCGTCCCGGCTCATCCGCGACCTGGAGGGCGACCTGCGCCGCGACGAGGCGGCTCGTCGTCTGGAGGTGGTCCTTCAGGCGGTCATCGAGAACTACGAGGAGTACAAGGACTACAACACCACCACGACGCAGTCCGACTACGGCGAGAATCTGCACGTCCTGCTCGACTTCCTTCGCCTGAAGACACAGTACGAGCGCCACGCCTGGCAGTTTCGTCCGCTCATCCTCGCCCACGAGATGCTGGCTCGCCACGGTCGGGCCACCACAGCGCTGCGCTGGGAGGAATCGCTGGTGCATTTCACCCGCGAACTCTCGCGCAAGCACCTCGAACAGCTGGCGCGGCTCGAACGGCAGCACGGCGTGCGGCTGGGTACCATCAGCGACCGCCTTCACGAGCGGTTCGTCAAGGCGCTGGCGCTGGACCGGCTCTGCGCGCTGGTCGAGCCGTCCCTGGCCGAGGCGCGGCGGTTGCCTCAGGAAGAAGAGCGCCCATCGTTCCGGCGGCTGCAGGAGGAGCTGCGCACCTACACCACCAGCCCGACCGGCGTCGGCCTCGATGTGCCCGCCTGGATCCGCCGGCTCGAATCCGAGGTACACAAGGTGCAGGCCAACCGTGCCGACACCGCCCGGCTATCCGAGAACTTCTTCCGCGTGCAGCGGTTGTCGGTCAGCCACGAGGAGGTGCAACGCCAGCTGCGCGAGTGGGAACGGCCGGCGCTGCCGTCGTGATTGCTGGTCGCTCTCTCCTGGCGCGTCGGGGGATTTCGGGTGATGGTCGTGGCGACGGTTTGGTGTAAAGTGAAGAATGCTCCGATGCCAGCTTCCAGCCCACGAGGCTGGCATCTCTGATTCCCGCGGGCGCCCGAATCGAGCCACCCTCCATGCCGACAGGCTTCCCCTGCCCGAATCCGACCTGCAGCCACGAGTTTGCCCCCGAGGCAGTGAAGGGGGCGCAGGCGCTCACCTGCCCCCAGTGTGGTACAGTCTACCGGTTTCGCCCGGCGTCCAGCAGCCCGCCGCGCTCCAGCCCAGCGCAGCCCAGCGCGCCGCCGCCTCCGCCGCCGGTGAAGCCGAAATCAGCCTCGGCCGTGCCGGCGCCGCCAGGGAAGCCGAAATCGGCCTCGGCCGTTCCAGCGCCGCCACGTCCGGCGCGGCCCACGCCACCGCCGCCGCCCCGGGTAGAAAAGCCGCGGCCCGCCCCGCCCCCACCGCCGCCGCCTGTGACAGCGCCACCACCGCCCCCGCGGGTGGCGGCGCCCGTGGCACCGCCGGTGTACCAGGCTCCCGCGCCGCCGAGCGACCTGGCGTTCTCGTCGCAGCCGGACATGCTGGTCTCCACTCCCGATCGTAAGCGTCGGAAGCAGACCATGGGCGGAGGTGGCTGGTTCAAGGGATTGTTCGTCTTCGTGGTCATCGCGGGCATCGTCGGTGGCGTGCTGTATCACTTCCGCGATCAGCTGGCCGAGATCTTCGACCGCGACACCGCCGCGCGCAAGGCGCATCAGGCGCAGGGCAACTTCGGATTCCGCGCGCCGCGCGCCTGGCAGCCTGACGAGTTACTTCGCGAGAAGCTGCGCTCCAACATCGCCGTCACGCAGAAGAAGCCGCGCGGGCACATGGCGCTGTTCTTCCAGGACAACCAGGTGCGGACACTGTCGGATCCCGTCCTGCTCGATCGCTGCCTGCGGTACCTGCGCGCCTACTTCCAGGGCGTGGAATACGAGGATCCCTTCCTCGGTGAGAACAAGGGGCGCACCGGGACGCTGGACGAGGAACCGGCCATCGTGTTCACCTTCTCCGGCACCGATCCGGGTGAGGTGCCCAGCCGCGGCCAGGCGTACATGCTCTCGCGCCAGGGATACTCATACTGGCTCATCTTCTGGGGGCCCGAGGACAACCACGATCAACTCGTCGAGGACTGGGAGATTCTCCGGCAGGGGTTCCGGCTTTACAACGAGCGCGAGGGCTGGAAGCCGCGCCCGCGCGACACCGACGCCTACAGTAGTGCGACCCTGGCCTATCAGCTGCGCTACGACCGCGAGATCTGGAAGAAGGAGCCCAACGCGAAGGATGCTGACGAGGCGGCCGACCTGCTGATGCGCGGTTTCGAGGGCGAGGAGGACGAACGCACGGGCCGCAAGCGCGGCGGCGAGGAACTGTCCGGGCGGGCTGCCGAGGTGCTCGTGCTGACCTTCCCGCGCGCCAAGGATCTGAAGACGGGCATCGCCACCGTCCACGAGCATCTGAAGAAGAAGCAGACCGAGCTGAACCCGACGCTGAAGATCGAGCCCGTCCTCGACCGCAAGACCGGCAAGCCGGCCATCGGGCAGGAGGTGGGCAGCTTCCGCGGCCAGGTCGATCGGCTGCGATTCATCCTCAGCCCCGAGATCGAACGCTACTACGTCGTCGGGGTGACCAATCGCGCCGATGGACTGCTGGCCGTGGTGTGCGATTGCCGCTGGGAGCGGCGCGACTACTGGGAGCAGGAGTTTCGGGCGATCATGGATTCGATCCGTCCAGCCGAGAAGTCGAAGTCGGGAAGCCCTTCACCCCCGAAGGCAAAAGAGAAGGAGCCGAAGGAGAAGGAGAAGGAGGCTCCTCCGAAATCCCCCGCGAAGAAACCGGACGATTCGTGACGGGTCCTTCTGGCGTGGGAACCGGGGGCGGCAAGGTGCCGGCGGGCGGAGGCGTGGCCGGGGGCGGCGGCGACACGCCAGGGGCGCGCTGGATCTTCGGCGCAGACTCGGTGCCGGGCGGTGTCTGGATCGTCTTTCCGCGCGAACGCAGGTTCTCGGCCCGGGCCCGGATGTCGTCGGGCCGCATCGCCTCCAGCGGTTGCAGCTGGAAGTGCAGCCCCTGCACGTCGCGGAAGGTGTACGGAACGAAGTTCTCCGTGACGAAATCGACGCCCGGCCATTGATACCATGGCGCGACCAGATCTGGTTCCACGTCCAGCGGCGCGTAGCCGTCCTTCACCAGGCGGAAGCGATACTTCCCATAGTAGATGAACGGCTCCTCGACCGGCGTGGCGCCGATCGGCTGGCCGTCGCGATAGACGAGCGCGCCCGGCGGGTCCGACGTGATCAGGTAGCGGCGTGTCACGCAGCCGGTGGACAGCGTGCCAACGAGTAGAGCCGCGATCAGGCAGATCGATCGCATCATGACCCCGTTCCTCTGGTCTGTGGCAAGGGCGGGAGTGATAGCGTCGTTTCCGCGCCAGATCAAGCCCAGCTCGCCAACCTCCGAATCCGGGTGCTTCCGGGGCGGGAGTCTTCGTCTCTTCCTCCGACTGCTCACCCCTCTCCGCTTGCCCACCACCCCGCGGCACCGACCGGGGTTGACAGCGTATTGCCTCCCGACTATTGGCTCTCCCCTCCATTCCATGATGGTTCCTGATCCACCGGAGTGCCCGCGCTCATGCGGTCGGGGAGAGCACACCAACGGGCCGGTTTGTCGCTGCGCGCCTGGGCCATCGTGCTCGCCTGGCTGCTGCTGCCGGCTTGCTGCCCTGCCCAGGCGCTGCCCGGTGGACGTTGTCTGGCGGTCATCGTCGGCGTGAACCACCATGCCGACGTCCAGTTCGCGCCGCTGAATTACTGTGGCAACGATGCCCGCCTGATTGGTCAGGTGCTGGAGACCCACGTCCGGATCCCCGCCGACCAGATTGCGCTGTTGACCGAGGAGCAGACGGACCCCAGTCGGCACCCCCGGCGCGAGAATCTCATCCGCGAGGTGCAGCGCCAGGCCGAGCAGTGCCGGCCGGGTGACACGTTGCTGGTCTTCTTCTCCGGACATGGCGTCAGTGACGCGACGGGGCAGGTGATCCTGGCGACCCAGGACTGTCTGAAGAAGGAGGCGGCTACGACGGGCGTGCCGGTGCAGTGGTTGAAGGAGACAATGGAGCGCTGCCAGGCGACGCGGAAGTTGCTGCTGCTCGATTGCTGCCATGCCGGGGCCGCGCGGAACGCCGAGCAACCCGATACGGCGCAACTGGCGCCGTGTTTCGCCCATGCCCGGGGACTGGTGACCCTGGCCAGCTGTGCAGTCAGCGAACTCTCGCACGAATGGCCCGAGGTCCGACAGGGGCTGTTCACCTACTTCGTGGCCCAGGGATTGAAGGGGAAAGCCGACCTCGACGGCGATCGGATCGTCGATGTGGACGAGTTGTACAAGTTTGTCTACGACCGCGTCTCGACCACCGCGCGCAAGATCAAGAACGTCCAGCAACATCCCCAGATCTACCGCGGCAGCGATGTCAGCGGCGTTTTCGCCGTCACCCAGCTGGGGCCGACCGACTTCCCCCAGCTGATCGCCGAGCAGCCCGAGTCACGCTACTGGATCACCGCCGAAGCGCTGGCCTGGTGGGCCAGCCCAGCGCCGATCCCGGTAACGCTGCTGGAGTCGTCCCACACCCCGACAGGCCCCGCTGAGGCGATCCTCTTCGGCAAACAGAACTATGACCTCGGCGTGCTGCCTGGGGTGCGAGTGGCCGCAGGCGGTTGGATCGATGCCGACCGCGTCTTGGGAGCCGAACTGGTCGGCTTCTGGCTGCTGGAGCGGACCATGACCTACGCGATCACCCCGCTGGTCAGCCCCTACTCGAACGAGGTTGTCCGCATGCCGTTCGAGGATGCGAAAACGGGCCGGGAAAACTCCTACCACGTCTATAGTCCGGTCGGCGTGGGGTCGTTCCAGGCCGAGTCGTCCCTGGCGCTGTGGGGCGGGGAAGCCAACGCGCTGCACCAGCTGACTCCCCAGTGGGATTGCCCGCTGCTGCTCGTCGGCGGGGTACGTGTGCTCTCGGTCGGCGAAGATCTGCAACTGCGCAGTCAGGTTGCGAGCACGTTCGTGCCATCCCTCCTGCTCTACACCCGGGATCAGTTCCAGACCGACAATCTGGTCGTTGCTCCGCAGGTGGGGTTGCAGTGGAAGGGGCGCTACGGGCCGTTCACAGGCGAACTCGCGTCGAAGGTTGCCGTCGGGGCCAACTTCTCGACGGTTCGGGTCCAGGGCTCCACCGATTCTTTTCTCTCGGTGGAAGGGCAGACCACGTCGCGTCGCGCCATCGGTTCGGGCGGCGTTTACGCCCAGGTAACCAATAGCACGGCGCAATCCCAGGCTCGCTTCGTGTGGATGCCCGAACTCAGCGCCCACGTCCACTGGGAACTCCTGGAAGGGGTCCACCTTTCGCTGGGTTACTCGGTGCTGTACCTGAGCGATGTGCTGCGTCCTGGCCCTCAGATCGACCGCGTGATCAACGCCGATCAGTTTGGCCTGGCACCTGGGTCGTTTTTCTACCCCGAACCTGCGAGGCCCGGCATCTTGCTGCGCAGCTCGTCCTTCCTGGTTCAAGGCTTGCAGGCCGGGTTCGAGATTCGCTTCTGATCGTGCGGAGGAGGGGCGATGCAATTCCGATATCCCATCTGCTGTTATGTGATCCTCTTCGTGCTCGTCGGATGCGGCACGCCACAGCGCGCGTATCAACCGCCGCCCCCGCCGAACTTCACCGCGCGCGAGATTCCCTTCGACGACAGCCCCGCCTTTGATTCCTTGCTCGACACCTTGCTTACCAACCATACCCCCGTCATTCGCATCGTTCTCGACACCACCACACCCGATTGGCCCGATCGACTCGTCGTCTGGCTCCGCGCCTATCGTGATGGCGGGCAGGTCCAGGCTCCGACCGGCAAGGGCGGCCTGACCTCCTTGCTATGGCTGGCCGCCAATGCCACTTCTGCCACCGAGGCCCGCGAGGCACTCGAGGCGACCTTCCATCGCCTCGAACAAACCTCGACCGTCCTGGCCACCTGGTGGGACAACGAACGCGAGCGCCAGCGCCGCATCGACTTGCTCCGCCCGTACATCATTGACATCGAGCGTTCACCCAGCCACGGGAATCGCTTCGTCCTCATGCTCTACAACGGCCACTATTAATGCGCCGCCTCGTCGATTCTCCCCCCTCCGCATGGAGAGCCTGCCCAGAGGCGAGCCCAGACGCGGCCAGGGCGGAAGGACAGCAACCGTCTCGCTGTGGCTGCGAGGAGGAGAGCAGAGCGCTATTCACTCGAGGGAGGCATGAAAATGCAGAAGCTGGTCTCTCACCCCAGAGGGGCGTAGGCTCGACCTGCAGAACTTCCGGCAGGGATGTGTCTATGCGGAGATCGGCTCTTGCCTGGTGGGCCGTGGGCCGTTAAGATTCCTCCATCCCAAGCTCCCACGCGGAGCCTGGAGAGGTGGCTGAGTGGCCGATAGCACCGCTTTGCTAAAGCGGCGTAGGGCTTACCCCCTACCGCGGGTTCGAATCCCGCCCTCTCCGTTTCAGGACAAGGACTTACGGCGACGGCTCTCCTGTCCTTTCTCCCCGGCAAAAGGTGCCATGTGTGCGCCAGTGGGAGCGCGCGAGTTGCCCTCAAGGACTCCCAGCGGCGGCAACGCCCACACATCCTCGCCCAGGTCGTCGATTCCCAGTTCGCCGTAGAGGTCGGCTGTCAATTTGATCGTGCTGTGCCGCATCAGCACCTTCACCTTTTGGATGGGCAGGACTTCCCCCATGATCCGGCAGAAGGTGTACCTGAACGAGTGGAAGTCCGCGTGCCGGCCGTCCTCGGTGATCCGCTCGACCTGCGCCCGGGCCAGGTCGGCGTGTAGCGTCTCATGGCGAGGCAGAACCACGCCCAGGCCGTCGCCCACCAGGCGACTGGATGCCTGCGCAGCCTCGACCAGATCGGGGCCAGGATGGGCTGCAGGTCCGGGACGATCGGCACGATGTCGCAGCGTCGGTTCTTCGAGACCTCGGCGCGCAGGTGCCAGCGCGGGCGGTCGCCCTCGGGAGTGAGGTCCTGGCGCTCCATCAACCGCAGTTCCTTCCGGCGATACCCGGACAGGGCCGCGATCAGGTAGAGCGTCCGTCGAGGCTCGGGAGTCGCGGCCAGGAGTCGCCGCAGCTCGTCGTCGCTGTAGGCACGCCGTCTCCGCCGACGCCCGGCGTGGCCTACGGTGGGTGCCTCGACCCCTTCGAGAGGGCTCTCTTCCAGCCAGCCCTGATCGACGCACCAGTTCAACATGTTGCGCGTGAACGCCAGGTGCTGCTTCCGGGTCAGTGGCGCCTTGCCGGCCTCGGCCATCGCGGCCAGGTAGTCGGTGAAGGTATCGCGCCGCACGTCACCCAGTCGCTTCCAGCCGCAGCCCTCGAACACCTTGACGATGATCCGCCTGGCCTCTGAGACGTGAGGGCCTGCAGGGTCGGACCCACGGGACACCAGCTCCCGCGCGAACTCTTCGACCAGGTCGGCCACGGGCTTCTGTCTGTGCGACTCTTCGACGACGCGCAGCCCGGCCTTCCGCCGCTCCACGTCCCGCTCGATCCTGGCGAGCAGGGCTTCACTCGCCTGCTTGTCGCGGAACGCCATCTGTGAGCAGCGGTCCCCGTGCTCGTCGGTCCAGGTGATGCGATACTTGCGGTACTTGACGCGCTTACCGGTCTTCAGGTCGTCGCGTTCGGGGCGGAAACAGCTGCCCATCGTGCGGCCTCTCTGCCAGGGACAACGCCAGGCATTGTGCCGCAAAGCTCAGGAGCTCGCAAGCTGGCAAGGCCTGCGGGCGTTCATTGTGGTCGAGAGTCCTGGAGGGTGGCCCACCCCACAGGCCGGTGGGGGAATGTTTGCTGGGTGTTGACCGCCGGTCTCCGGTCAGGCCAGAAACTCAATGCGGGCTCTCGGGAACTCAGCTCTCAAGGCCTGCTCAAGCTGCTCCTGGTCGTCCAAGCCGTAGGCGTCCGCGTCGAGGGGGAACCCTAGCTTATCGGAGTCGGCCCAGAGAGATTCACCCTTGTAGGCCTGACAAAACCATTCGCCTCGGGAAACCGAGATCAGGACCAGGCTGATATCTTCCATGGGTCAACACGGCTGTGGATGTTTCGAGGGCAAGCACTGTACTTGCCGTTCTAACCGTAATAGGCTGTCAACAGGCATTCTGCCGCGAACTGCGGTCACCCACAAGCCTTGCAAAACATGCTTGCGCCCATTGTCGTTGAGATTCGTTTAGGTGTAGGTCCATTCTCGATCGAATCCACCATAGATTTCCTGACGCATCATAGAGACAGCGGCACACTTTAGAGGTGGCAGCCTCGGTCTGGAGGGCACACAACGGTTACGCTGGTTGCCGTCGCGTCTTTGTGGACATACCTGCTTCCCAAGTCGGGTGTGCTGCTGGCCCCTTACGTGGGGTTCGAAATGGTACTTGTGAAAGGGCTTTACTCCAGGTGCGGGTGGGATAATAGATTCGTGCGGGTGGAGGATTATCGGGAGGTCACGAGGACGGGAGTAGGGAGATCGTATGCTGTGCGGCAAGGCACCCACCCCGGCCAACGATGCAGCCAGGGCCGAACTCTCGTCTCTACTCGAACGATTCCCAAAATGGCCAAACTGGTCGGCAGACAGTATGCTAGATATTTATTCGGCCATCCCGGCCGCCGCTTCGCGAGTGGAGGTGTAAAATGACAGCAACGCAACCTCTTTACATGCCGGATTTTATGACCGGGATACTTGCTGCTCTAGCCGTGCGTCATGTCCCTGTGCTGTCACTTAGGAGGAGCAAGTTGGATCAGGCGTTTGAATGCTTGAACCAGGACATAAAGCAGGAGGCCGACAAGGCCGGCCTCAACCTCAAATTTCGCATCCGCCTGCATCCCATCCACCGAGACTCGACCCTGCTCCAACAGTCCCTGTACGAGGCCGCACAACGAGATCTTGTCAGTTTGGACAACCCTGAGTTCCAGAAGGTCCGCCTCAAGATCGGACCTGACGAGGCACAAACATACCTAACCGGATTGCCCGGTAAGCCGGACATGTATCACCGGCTCGCCGCCCGCCTGATGGCCTACTACCGCGACGAAGACAAGGAAACGGAGTCGGAAGCACAGTGAGCAGAGGGTCGCCCGGATGGAACAGAAAGTTGATAATCCAACCTTGCTGGAGCAAGGTACCAGCACCTCGTCTGATTTTTATGCATATCGGGAATCAGTTGAGAACTGGGCCGAGAAACGGCTCAAGCCCTACATTGAGCGAATCGAGGCCCTCCCCTCCCTCCGGGGGAAGGCGGGCAAAGAGATTAATGATGCCGTCTGGCGCACCATCACCCTCACTCAGTTCGAGGTATTGATCCTCGACTCGCCTCTCATGCAGAGGTTAAGGCGGGTCCGCCAGCTAGGGGTGGTCCACTGGGTTTACCCAGGGGCGGGTCACTCCCGTTTGGAGCACTCCCTTGGGGCTCTCCACCAAGTCAATCGGCTGTGCGAGGCAATAAACCGCCACGCGGGAGATGGTAAGGGTATCAGTGGCGAGTGGGTTAGCCTCCTCCGCCTAGCGGCTCTCGTCCACGACATCGGGCACGGTCTGATGTCCCACGTCATCGAGAATGCGTTTCAGTCTCTGGGTGTGACCGACGACCTGCGTCTTCAACTCTCAGACAAACTCGATGAGGAGGACTGCTCCCTCAGCGAGGCAGCGGCCTATTTCATCCTAGCCAGCGACATTTTCAAGGAGTTGGTAGATAGAGCCCTCGACAAGTCCGGGCAGATGCTGCCGGACGGCTGGCAGAGTAAGCTCTGCCGGCTGATCCTTGGTCATCCGGTCCACCCACGTTGGCCCTTGCTCCAAGAACTGATCTCCGGACCGTTCGACGCGGACAAACTCGATTACATGAGCCGGGATTCCCAGTCCGCAGGTATTCCCAACCTCACCGACATCCCCCGCCTCATCCAAAAGGTCCGAGTCGCGGAACTAACTCAAGAAGAGTTGCCGAAGGAGATTGGGAAGAGAGTTGAAGGTGGCCAGCCTTCGTACTTCGTTCAAGGGATCCTACTGTCTGGCGGTAGGACGCTCGACGAACTAATGATTGCCCGCACGCTTCTTTTCGACAAAATCTACCGCCACCAGAAAACGCGGGCTGTCGAGGCGATGGTGTCTAACGTCGTTGGGCTCTTGGTTCCCCACCTCGAGCCGAGGTCGATCCTCCTTCTACCGCTGACAAACAGCGATGAGGACTTCATTAACCTGAACATAGAGACCATCACCACACAACTACCGTTACGACAAGAGGCTCAGCATCATCTTGACCTCAACGTGGCAGCAGATCTCATCGCCCGAATACGAGACCGAAACCTGTTCGTGCGGGCCTACGCATTCTCCCACACGATGCCGCACGACCCGTTCCGGGACGAGCCGGGGCAGAAAGCCGGGATAGAGAAACTCCGCCGAGAGTTCGGCTCCAATCCAACCGCCCGAGCGGAGTTAAAGTCCTTAATCGTCTCTACAACTATGGAGATTCTTAAGCACGCAAAGGACCTCCTGCCGGCCATCTCGGACGATGTTCCGCTGAAGGCGTTCATTGCCCTGGACCCGTTCGGCCGGCCCACAAAAATGAATGAGATCGCACGAGCATTCCTTGTTACCGGGGATCGGAAACTAGTAAAGTTCAAGGAGGACTCCGCTGAGTCGCCGGCCTGGAGTAATGCCTACCTAATGACGCGGGACACCGGCTATGTGTTCGCCGCCAATGAATACGCTCCAGCGGTATACCTGGCGTGCGAAGTGGTCTTCCGCCAGCGGTACGGTGTCCGCACTCCCCCGTCCGCCAGTGAGTACTCCAAGGTCGATAAGGGGGTTATTGAAAAGGTCCGGACGAGACTCACGGAGAAGGGGTTCTACAAGGGTAAGTCACTTGACCTCTGTTCTCTGCCGGAGCGGCTCAAGAAGGCGGACGTGACTGGTATTGTCAAGACGATTGCATCCAAAATGAGCCAGTTTCAGCCCTTCGTTGATGGCGGTGCCGCTGATGCAACAGTTGACGAACAGAAGATACTATTGTGGATGCGTCAGTTTGGCGACGATGAGTCCATCGGCTGTGCCATGCAGATGTTGCAGGCCATCAGGATACTCACCCGCGCTGAGGTCCGCTCGGCCATCAAAGCTTTTCTCACTGAGAACAATGACTTTCGGGGCTGCCACGTATGCCAGTTAGGGGGGCCGCGTGATAGTTCCGCGATCATTACCTATTTCGCCCAAGACCTAGCCGACAGCTACCAACTCAGCATTGTGCCACTCTCGCAAGCTTTGGCAGAGGACAACCGTCCGATCCTCTTCGTCGATGATTTCCTAGGAACGGGAAAGCAGTCAGTGACCATCATCAAACACTGGCTCGGCGAGCCTTACGAAGAGCAGTTGGAGGAAGACCACGGCCCGAAACTGACGGAAAAACAGGCAAACGACTTGAAGGGACGGCAGCTTGGGTTTGTATTCGTCCTTGGGACCAAGGAGGGGAAGGAACGGCTGAGCAGCGAGCTTGCTTCTTCGGGCATTGAGCATAAGGTCTATGTTTTTCAAGACGAATCGGATCTTCCAAGGGCTTTCACCGGCTCGGCGGTTCATTACCCTTGCTTGGAAGTCGCACAACGCTTTAAGGACCGATGTGGACATATTGGGCGGCAGTTGTTGCATAGCCAGAGCGTCAAGCCAGAGAAGATTCCGGAGCGAGTCTTGGGCTACGGTAACAAAGGCTACCTTGTGGCATTTCCGTATAACGTACCGACCGCGACGCTCACACTGATCTGGAGTGAGGGGAAGGTGGACGGCATTGACTGGATGCCCCTCCTGCCGCGGAGAAAAAAGAAATAGTCGATATCAGAAGCCTTGCCATACATGGAGCCGTTTCCTTTGGATGCTTAGCTACCCCAGAGGCGTGGCGTTTATCTTCAAATGCGTGGGCGCATCCCACGATCTCCACAATCGACTCCACCAGTACAAGAACTGGGATTGGCCAGGATAATCGTTGGCGACCTCGCCAGCCAAACTGCACAGTGTCGAAAAAGTTATTTGACAGGCATCTCATTGAGATGTAGATTCTCACTCGACCCGCCAGTGAGGAGTCAGGTGATGGGCGACGCCTGACACTTCCTGGCGGGTTTCTTCATTCAGTCTCTTATCCCAACCACTTCTACCACATCCATCTTGTGTACATCCGAGCGAGGCGGGGACGTATTCCTACTGACCGATTTTTCGGTGGACACCAATAAACGCCGACACGCGATCGTGGAATCAAGAAAGGCCTCTCGAAAACGTGGTAGGACTGGCTGCAGAAGTAGCCGGGGGCTCTGTCAATCGTTACTACCTCCACCCGCGCCATCCCCCAATCCGTCACCATCGCCGAAGCCGTCACCATCCGAAGGTTCATTTTGCTCAGGGATGAACCCGGCTCGGTTCACGTTCGGCGTCCCACTAAAATGGGTTTGCCGCATTCTGCGAAGCACCGCGGCGGGCGGCTCCTTGTTCTCGAACACGATCACCTGCTGGTACTCGGGCAGTTTCAAGAGGTACTCGAAGAACCCGACCTGGATGTCCTCGGTCACCTCCTGGTAGTCCTTCTCCTTGTAGGACGTGAGCGGCGAGTCCAGAAGGAGCATCCCCGTGTGGGGAAGCTTCTGGGTCTCGCAGTGCTTCATGATCCCGATGGTGAAGGCCGAATGCAGCACCGCCCGAATGCCTTTCCCTCGGTTGCGCCGGGGTTGCCCGTTCGCTACCACGTCGAACTCATCATCGAAATCCACCACCCCTGTCTTCAGGTATCGCCATTCTTTCAGGATGGCGGCGATCTCGTCTGCCAACTGTCGCAGGCGGCCGAAGTCAGGATTGGCGGAGGGCTGACCAGCACCCCCACGCTTTTGCTTGGGTTCTTTGCCGAGCGCTGCTCGCCGGGCCGTGAAGTCGGCGAGACGGCCCAACGCCCCTTGAAGCGAGAGGAGCTTTCCTCGCCTCTCGACCAGCTCGGACAATTCCTTCTTGTCCGCCACGACCCGCGGCTCCAACTCCTGCCTGATGGTCTTCTCGGCATCGGAAATCTCTTTCTGCCGCCGACTGACGTGGACCCCGAGCTGGCCGTGCTCGCCGTCCAGCCCAGCCAGTGTCTTCTCCAGGTCGCGGACGTTCGCGAAAATCTTCTTCGCCTCCGAGGCTGCCGCTTCCTGAATGCTGCCCTTCGCCGCCTCCTCTTGCAGGCGGGTCACTGAGTGCCCTTCCAGGGGCAGGCCGCAGAAGGGGCAGTGAGGCGCGCCGAGCTGGGCGAGGAAGAAATCACCCTCGGAAATGAACTGCAACCTTTGCACATCTGACTGGTAGTGCTTCAGCAACTGCTCGAAGCGGTCCTTCAGTTGCTCGATGACGGCGATGCGTGTTTGGGCTTGTTGCGACCCCTCCCACGCGGTCTTCCGCGTTGCCATCCACTCCGTGATGAGTTTGTTGCTCTCCTCGATCTTCGTTGCCACCTCGGTGATGCGGGTGTCACACGCCGCGATCTGTGCGGCGATGTCGGTAGGCGAAGGGGGCTTCTCTCCGACCTCGCGCTGTATCTCGGCGATGAGCTGTTCGTACAGTTCAGTCTTTCCCTTCCACGTTGCCTTCTCGACCTTGATGTCTGGTCCGGCGATCACCCCCCGCCAGTCGTTTCCTGAGATGAGGTAGGTGAACGTGGCAAGCTCGCCGGTCTTTGCGTCGCGCTGGCCCGTGGGGTACACAGGCGGCAGCTCGTTGATGATCCGGTTTTCGTCAACCATCGTCGCGTGGGCAACATCGCGGAAGCTGATTTGCCGTGTCTTCCCCTTACCTTTCGCCATCAGGAGAACAGCTTTTTCCAGCCCGGACATTGACAGCAGCAGGTGCGAGATTGTGTCTGTCCGCGACGAGCTATGCTCCGGATGCAGGGTCTCTGGGCTGGAAAGCGTCCAGTCCTTCCCGTCGGCAGCGTACAGGCGGAAGTCGCCTCCCTTGAGCCCTCGTTCAAGAACTCGCTGTTTCCGGCCGGTGCGCTCGGTGAAACCCAGCCACCCGGTGGTGTAACCGTCCAACTCATAGATATTCTTGGGCGGAGTGGACCTCCCAAGCATGAAGTCGATGCAGGTGAAAATGAAGCTCTTGCCCGTTTCCGAGGCACCCCAGAAGACGTTCAGGCCCGGGTCGAAGGTGACCTCCGCCGGCTTTACCTCTGGCCCTGTCAAGCGAAGCCAGGACAGGTAGAATCCCGCTGCCGTGCTCATTCCACATCCTCCCAGAGCACGGATTCCTTCGTGAACTCGGTTCCCCATCGGCCGAGATTTTGGTGAATGAACTCTCTCAGTTCGTCATCCGACAGCGGCTGGAACCGTCCTGCAATCCACTTGCTGATCTCAACGCACCGCTGGGCGTAGGCGGACTTCAAGTAGGCCAGGAACAGCTCGGCAATCGGCGGGGCGGTGTACTGGATGCCATCCTTGGTGTAGCTCTTTGTCGCCAATCCCTTACGAATCAGTAGCTGCAACCCCTGCTCAACCAGCGTCCGGCGGACCAGCAGTTCGCCGGACCTCAGCGGCGTGGCCGGGTGGAGGGCTTTCGGGCCGTCAGTCACGTCGTCCGAATGGACCAACAGGTAATCGTAAATCACCAGCCGTTGCAGGTCGCACGCCTGGGGCTTGACCGCGTTTAGGAGAAACAGCGATCGCAGGCCTGATTCGACGGGGGTATTGAAGAGATGCTCGGGGGTGGTGGATGGGTTCATTCCTGCACCCACTTGAGTCGGTCCACGTTGGCGAGCTGGTGGCAGATCCCCATCAGGATCTTCGGGTTCATATAAGTCTTAAGTGGGTGGTCCTGAAGGTGGCAAGTGGACGCCTTATTGGTAACGGCCTTCACCCGGACGAATCCACTCTTGTGCGAGCTATCTTCTGCGATATCGATTACAGTTTCGTGGATTTGGTCCTGCACCTGTTCGAATGTGACACCATGCGGCAGATTATCCCGCACATCGTTCCTCAGCGTCTCGGCGCAGAAGTACCGTTCACGAGAGCGATTAAAGTGGTTGTTGAACTCAGGGAGGGACGCCAGCGTTTCCAGGGAGACGGGACTGCCCCGGTGGTCTGCATACGCCTCGATCAACTGCTTGACGTACCTCTGCTCGTGCTTATCGATGGTTGCGGGTGGGACCATATCCTGGGAACGGGGGATTTGCAGCCCGCCACCGAACCGCGGGGCGTACCGTGTCGTCTTCCTGTGCTCCTCGATGATTTCATCTATCCCCTTGTACCCTACTCGTTTGAAATCGAAATTCATCACCCAATCTAGCAGCTGGTCTTTCAGCTTGATCGTCTGATTCTTAATGATTACCTTCTCGACGTGTTTGGCCCATTCCGCGATCAACCGGGTGCGCAGCTCATCTGGATTCTGCAGCAATTGCCACAGGTCCGGGCCCATGTCGTGGGGGCAGACAAAGCGGTAGTGCTCGGGGACTGCAAACTGCCCCTTAAAGGTAAAGTAGCATAACTTCCCCAGCTCTATCCACACGTCGCTGGGCTGCAGCGGGCGGCGATAGTGCTTGCACTGGTAGATGTCGAGCTTGCCACTGGTCGACATCGGTTCGATGTGCCCCACCACGTCTCGGCCCTTGTCCCCGGCACCGGCGAACTTACTGACCTGTACGTACCGCCTTTCCATAAGCTGCTTGTAGTAGAACGCCCATTCTCGGACGAAGTTTTCAAATTCGGCTTCGGAATAGAGGGTGATCCGGTCACGGGGATCAACGGGAGGCCCGTATAAAATCTGCTGCGGGGTGCAGGGCTGGGCCGGGGCCGTCGGAAACGTGGGTGTAAAGGGCGGTGCAGCGCCCTGGGCAGTGGCCTTCTTGCTGCTGCCCTTCGCTGTTGACTTTCCGTCCATACGAGTGCCCCAGGCCGAGTTGCTTACCAGTCTTCGGGTGCGTCCCAAGCAAAAGGTACAGGATAAAGAAAAAGCCGGCCAGATCGTGACTTCCAGCACCCCTCAGCCGAACAACATCTGCATGGCCTCCATATTCACGTACGGGAACAGATGGCAGCTGGGCGATACGGGGCATGCCTACGCCCTCGGCGGCTTGAGATCGTTCTTCTCGGCATGGCCAGCCTCATTCACCAGCTGGTTGAGCGTCCTGTTGGTCCGGTTGTCGAGCAGTTCCAGCAGGGCCTCGCCGGCTACTGGTGGGAACACGCACATCGGCGGCGGCGTGGTGGTTGGTTCAGCAGTCGTACCCCGGGCCGTCACTGGGCTGGGTCAAGTGGCCGCGCGCGCTGCTCAGGCGAGTGATTGCCCACTGAAGGTCAATCGAGGCAGACAGAGCCCTTGATGCCGGCACCGAGAGCATCGACTCTTCCGAGTGCAGATACTGCTGGATCCGTTCGAGGACCTGCAGGGCATCGGTGATCTGGTCCGCCAGGCTAGGTTGCACTGGACGCTCCCATGTCGGAGATGGTGGCGATCGTCCACTTCCCCAGTGGGCACTGCTCCTGTGCCCAGCTGGTCTTCTTCTCGATCGGGCAGCCGCACTCGCCGCAGCGGCCTTCATTCCGCGAGGGGCAGAGGGTGCATTCGGCCAGGCGGGTCTCTTGCTCGGGTGTCCCGGCAAGCGGGCCGTACCCGGAGAGTACCTCTGTGCTCTGATTCCTCCAGGCGGCGGACAGGACGTTCCAGGCCTGCTTCCAGGTCGGAGGCAGCTGCTTCTTCTCCTCGGCCAGGCGGGTCAGGAGGAGGTAGCCGTCGCCCTCCCGAACGTGCTCACGGACAGTCCACTCAGGATGTTCCGTCAGCCATCGCCTGACCGCCGGCAGGATCCCTGGCCGTCCCTCCCAGGTCTCGCCGCGCTCCTGGGTGCCGGCCAGGACGATCCGCTCGGTACAGCTCGGGCCGTGCCGCTGGAGTGCCTGGTAGACACCATCGGCGTCCAGCTCCCACCCAATCACCAGCAGCTGGCACTGGGCCGGCTCACTCTCGGCGGGGCTGCGATGGCTCAGGAGGATGGTCGTGTCTCCGTGTCGGGAGTCGATGCCATCGAGGGCCACCGGCGTGCCTGGCGTGTGCGACCGCAGCTCAGACACCTTCGCGCTCATGGCCTCCCCGAAGAGCGCCCCGCGCCACCGGGAAAACTCCACTACGGTGCTGCGCGCGGCGATCAGATCCCGCACTGCGGGCGGCAATGGCAACATCGGGCGCACCAGCTCGGCCTGAGTCGCCGCCCCAGGCTTGCGGCCACAACCGCACCCCTGCCTGGGTGGCAGAGTCGCCTTCCCCTCCTTGGCCGGCGGTGGCGATGTGGTCGATGTTCTCGCGCCGTCCACCTCGGCCACGATCTGGTCGAACCGCTCCGCCGGAAATCGCACCTCCTCGACGAAGTGGTGCCGACACCGATCCAGAGACAGCCCCAGCTCACGGTGGCCCAGCACGTAGTTGCGAACCTTGTCCTCGACGGTCAGCTTGTAAGGGATCCCCGCGGGCCGGTTGAAGCGATGCAGCCAGCGGAGCCGCGGCAGACACCAGGTCCGGTGTCCGGCCTGGCGGAACTTCTCATGGATGTAGTGTTCCTCGCCGCCGAACCCGCGAAAGCCCGGGTGGAAGCCGAGCCAGGCCTCACGGCGGCAGGCAAACAGGCCCATCCCCTGGGCCGGGATCTCGAACGGCTCCTCACCCAGGGCTCGCGGGTCGCTGGCCCAGGTGCCCCACATCTCGCCGCGCCACTGGTCGTCAAAGTGGGTGGAGAGGTGGCGCACGTCCAGGTGGTCATAGAGCAGCGGCCCCTGCACCAGGTCGCGGCTGTCGGGCCGCTGGCGGAAGAAGTCGTGCAGCGCGTCCAGCGCGCCGGGGACCAGCAGGACATGCGAGTCAACGCACAGCACCACGTCGCCCGTAGCCTCCGCGAACACACGGTTCTTGGCCGGCGCGGTGCCGGTGGCTTCAGTAAATGGGATGTGTCGCGCCGAGAGGTTCGGCCCACGCAGCCACTCGAACAGCCTGGCCAGCGTCAACCCCTCGGGGCTGGCCGGGTCGTTGTCGACCACAAGCAGCTCGACGTGCTCCCAGCGGGACAGGTCATGATGAAGCCGCAGCGACTGCAAGGTGAAGTAAGTGCCGTCGTAGTCACGATAGGTCGGGATCCCCACTGTCAATCGCACGGTGGTAGTCTCCTTTAGGTGCAGGCGCGGACGACGATCTGGCCCGGAGTTCCAGAATACCCAGGCGCACCGGGACAGCCGCAGTCGTCGATGCAGTTGAACGAGGTCGGCATCCACATCGACCCGAACCAGGAGTAGGTGCAGGTGCCGCAGGTTGGCGCCGGCGTGGTAGTGGTGGTGGATGTGGTCGTGCTCGTCGTGGTTGTGCTGCTCGTCGTTGTTGTGGACGTGGTGGTGCTTGTGGTGGTGGTCGTCGTCGTGCTCGTTGTGGTGGTGGTCGTTGTGGTGGTCGGCGTGACGCACACAGTGAACACGGTGCCCGATTGCGACCCGGGCGGATCAGTCGGCTGATAACAGGTGCATCCGGGCGGACAGGCTGAGGAGATCGGCACCCAGGTCTCGCCTACCGCGATCCATTCGCACTGCCAGTAGCACCCTGGCGGCGGCGCAGTCGTGCAGCGTGTCTCCCGCTCCTCGCCTGGGCAGCCCATGCCGGTGGGTGCGGGACAGTTCCCCGCGCAGCCTTCGAAGCAGTCGAAACGAAGCGTCTGCCACAGAGACCCGTTCCAGCGGTAGCGACAGATGCCGCAGTTCGGCTCCCACGGCGGCGGGGTCGTGGTGGTGGTCGTCGTCGTGGTACAGGGTGGCACCGTGGTGGTGGTAGTGGTCGTTGTCGTCGTGCTGGTGGTGCCGCAGCCGACCCACATGTTCCACGTCACGCCAGGACCGGTGATCGGCACGCACTCAGGCGCGCTGGCGCAGCTACAACCCTCCTGGCAGAAGTTGCCGCGCAGCACCCACTGAAGGCCGCTGGGCCCCTGCTGCGTCACGTACTCGCAGAGACCGCACTGTCGCTCCTCCTCGGGTGGGTAGGTGGTCGGCGGGCAGGTGGAGGTGGGTGGCGGCGTGCCGCAGCCAGTCCACACGTAGCGAGTACATCCGGTGTCGCCGCTCACGGCCGGCGCCTTGCATACGCAGCTGCCGGTGCAGAATGACGCAATGGTCTGCCAGTAGCCGCCCGACTCCAGCGGCACCCACTCCCACTGGCACCGGCCACACCCAGGATCTGCCGTGGTGGTCGTCGGCGCGCAGGTGGTCGTGCTCGACGTGGTGGTCGTGCTCGACAGCGAGCAGGGCGTCAACGCGGTGTCACAGAGCGAGACACCATTCCACGCCGGCCGGTTGAGGCAGTTGCAGAAGCTGGGGCAGTTCGTGGATACGAATTGCCAGGCGGTGCCGTTCCATTTCCACTTGCAATCGCCGTTGCAGACCAGCGGGGTGGCAGTCGTGGTGGGCTGCTGCGTCCCCTGGGGGTTGACGTAGAAGCAGGAGGTCTGGTCGATCGTGCAGGGCTGTCCGGGGTAAGAGGGGGGAGGGCACTCGCAGCCCCAGGGATGACTGCTGCACTCGCTTCGGAGACGTAGCCACCTCCCACCCGCGTCGGGATCCCAGAACCACAGGCAGCCACCCGTGCAGGGGTTGCTGGTGATCGGCGGCGTCACGCAGGGCAGGCTAATCTCCTGCCCGCAACCGGTCCCCGGGGTGGCCGGCGTGGCAGGGCAGCGGCAGGTGGGGTAGGTGCAGCCGTTGGCCACCAGGTTCCAGTTTTCCAGGCCGGCAGCCGAGTTCCACCGCCAGGTGCAGACCGTGCATCCCGGCGGGAGTGTCGTCGTGGTCGAACTGGTCGAGCTGGTCGTGGTGGTGGAGCCAGGGCAGGGCGGCGTCAGGGGCCCTCCCACCCTGGCACAGCTGGTCTGGGTGTACTCGCAGGCGTCGTCCCCACAGAACCGCGGCTCGACGCACAGGCAGTGCGTGCAGGAGCTGGACACCAGTTGCCAGCGGGATTCGGACCGTCGCCAGGTCCAGCGACAGATGCCCGTGCAGGGCTCCGCAGTCGTGGTGGTGGCCAGCGAGCATGGAGCGGTCTGCTGCATCTGAACGTAGGCCCAGCGCTCTCCGATGCCGGCTTCCACCCAGAGAATGCGGGCCGGGCCTTGCTTCGCCGAGGAGAGCTTGCCAGTGTCACCGGAGATGGCCTCTGCCTGGGTGTGCGTCTCGTCCGTGCGAAGGATGCGCACCACGGTGACGCCGGCGATCAGTGCTTGCCCGATCGCTCCGGGGGCCAGCGGCTCCTGCAGGATAGCCAGGCAGTCCACGGCCGTGTCGGCCGGAGCCGCGCCGTCGAAGTTGATCCGGTTCTGGAACTCCGCGGCCGAATCCTCGGGCGCGATGATCGGATCGCGCAGGGCCAGCACACCGAAGCGGTTCACTGCTGCCGCCGTGGTGTTTCGCACGGTGACGTGCAGATTCCCATCAGCGACGGCCACCGCTGCAGCACGGCCCAGGGCGTTGGCCTGCGACTGCGACATCCTGGCTGCATCCACGAAGGCGTTCCAGGCCTGCGCCGAGGGCCGGAACCGCTCACCGGGCTGCACCTTCTTGAGCGGGTCGCTCATGATCCCAACCCCAGGAGGTCGAAGTTACCGTACTCGTACACCTGCTCCACGTACCCAGCGTAGGCCACCGGGATCAGGGAGTTGTTGGACACCGCCTCCTTGTAGTACTGCCAGAAGTACTGCCAGCCCTCCTTCGTGAACTCCTCAAACTCGCCGATCTCTCCGGTCTCGTATCGCTTCGCCGGCGAACCGAGGAACTTGTACGTCACCACGATGTAGGGAGAGCTGGAGCGATCCACCCACTGGGCGCCGATGAACAGCACGTCGCCGCGGGGCTGCCCCCGGAACATCTTGTCGTTCACGGTGGAGGTCAGGCCGTACAGCGTGACTTGATAGTCCGGGGTGAACATCGCGCGGGGCACTGTCACCTCGGCCGAGAAGGAGAAGCTGCGCGCGTAGATCTCGGTGCCTTCGACCTGCCCCTTCTTGACGTTCATCGCCCCCTTGAAGTCGGGAGGCTCCCCAGACTCGAACGCCCCGGTGAACGATTCAACGGTCTTGAGCGACTGGGTGATCCGGACCGTGCCGCCCGAGGTGTCACCGCTCCAGGTGATTTCGAGCGGCTCCCAGGACTTGTATTTCGCCGTGGCCTGCCACGATTGCCCACCCCTCATGGGGGTGAGCGTGTAACCGTGCAGGTACAGGTAGTCCGAGCCCAACCGATACGTGCGCGGTAACTCGCTCTGCAGCACGGCGTGAGCGATGTTCTCGTCGTTGGTGTAGACCACCTTGTAGACGAGTTCCGCGCTCAGTTCCTGGGTGTGGAAGTCGACCGTGGCGCCCCGGCTTTCCTTCGCTTCACCCACGATGATCGGCATGGGGGGCGGCGTGGTGGTGGTTGTCATTGGAAAGCCATCCCCGCAGCGATGCCCACCTTGATGCCGTCGAGGGCATCCGCCGCGCGCTTGGTGTTGTCTGCGATCTGTTCGTTAATCGAGGTCGGCCCCAACTGGCCGGCCAGATAGCCCATGAAGGTGCCGACCGATTCGCCGCCACCGATGCCGCCCAGGCCGCCCTTGCCGGCTGACTTCGCGGCCGCGTCGGCTGTCCCAGCCTTGGCTTCCAGGCCCTTGAGCCACTGGTCGACCATGCCGTCCATGTCCGCCACGAATCGCTTGATGGACAGGTCGAAGCCGAGTGCGTCGATCTGGTCGCGATACTCCTTGCCAGCTGTGCCCACGCCCTTGTAGTTCTTGCCTCGCTCGGCAGCCAGGCCCGAGGAGATCGCCCCGGACATTGTGGCGGACATCTTGTCGATCTCCTTGAACTTCCCCGCCTCCCATTTGTCCCACTCGGCCGCGGTTTCACCCATGCGCTGCTTTGCAGTCTTGCCATCCAGGGAAATGCCGACACTGAGCGTCTCCTTGAGCATCTCCCATCCCAGGCCGACTTCCTTCCAGAGGGTGGCATTCAACTTCAAGATGCCGGCAAAGAGCCCGGTGAACGTGTTCAGGATGGCCCCGCCGATTGCATCCAGACTCGACAGGGAGGCCCCCTGCATCTGAGCCCACATCTCAGCCCAGGCCACTTGCACGCCGAGCATGGCCATCTTCCAGGCAGCGTCCCAGTCGCCGATAACCAGCGCGTCCCCCAGGCCTTGAGCGACCGCCTGAAGGTCGCTCCAAAGGCGACGAGCTGCCGCCGCGATCTCGCTAGCCGACCGCAGCGCCACGGCACCAAAGTCGCTCCAGGCTGCGCGGCCCTGCTGGGTAAACGACGCCATCGCCAGCGCGGCGCGCAGCAGGCCTTGCTTCCAGCCTGCCGCGAGGAACACCTTGAAGGGCAACGCGATGGCCGTTGCCAGCAGGCCCAGCAGCGGAGCGACTGCGCCGATGGCCAGACCGAACGCGGTCAGGGCTGCCCCACCTGCCACCAGGGTGACGGATAGCTTGAGCAGACTCTGGTACACCTCCGGGTTGGCGTCAGCCCAGGCAGACAGTCGATTCGTGATGCTCACCAGGGTGTCGCTCCAGCCCCGCAGCACAGGGGCCAGCCCCTTGCCCACCGCGATGGCGAACCCCTCGACGCTCGAGGTCAGCATCTTCCAGCTGCCGGTCACCGTATTTAGCGTGGTC
The DNA here is from genome assembly GCA_046350255.1 of Gemmataceae bacterium. GTDB lineage: Bacteria > Planctomycetota > Planctomycetia > Gemmatales > Gemmataceae > CALDUY01. Next base: position 28,887 of record JAXMAV010000026.1, on the reverse strand, counting down.
GCCGACATGCGGTCGGTGGTGCCGGCGCTGTTGCTGATCTTTTGGCGCAGCTCGTAGTATTCCCGAAGACTCTGCATCGACGCGGTGGCAGCACTGCCAGACCGAACGTCGAAGATCCTGGCCAGGGCCTGGTCCTTGGCGAAAGACCCCATCCCCTTCGTCTTCTCCCGAAGATCGTCCAGGATTTCGATGGTCGGCCGCCAGTTGTTATTTGCGTCGTGGAGTACCACCCCCAGCTGCTTCAGCTGGGCCGCGGCGCCCGGAGTCAGTTGCTTGAAGTCAGCGAGCATTGCACGCAGGCCAGTGCCGGCCTTCTCGCCGCGGATACCGGCATTGGACAGGACGGCCAGGAAGGCCGCCGTGTCCTCCAGCGACAGCCCCGCCGCCTTCGCGTCCGCGGCCACGTAGGCGAAGCCCGAGGACAGGAGAGACACGTCTGTGAAGGCGGCATTAGCCGCAGCGTTGAGCACGTCCATGACGCGCGTCAGCTCGACGGCCTGCAGCCCCATGCCGCGCAGCACGGGGATCACCGCTGTGGTCGCCTGCTCCATGGACATCATGTTCGAGGCCGCCAGGTTGACTACCGGCCCTGTGGCGGCCAGCATCTCCTGCACGGTAAACCCGGCGCGTGCGAAGTACACCATGGCCTGAGCAGCATCCGAGGAGCTGTACACGGTGTCTCGGCCGATTCGCAGCGCCTCATCGGTGAGGGCCGCGAACTCCTGCGCTGTTGGCTGCACGACCGCCTTGACCGTGGCCATCTGCTGCTCGAAGTCGGCAAACGTCTTGGTGGCTGCGGCCAGGGGGGATACCCCCGCCATCCCCACCCTGGCCATCGCCATGCCGATACTCTGCGCCTTCGAGGCGAAGGCCTGCACCTGGGTCTGGGCCTGGCGCAGGCCAGCGGCGAGCTTGTTCGTGTTGGCGAACACCTCGACGAACGCCTGGCCAGCCCGGATCGCAAGTGCGGAAGACATGGCTCACCTTCGCTGGTTGGGGTTGGGCAAGAACACCCGGAGCGCTGCCGCGGTGTCGGCCACTTCGGGGATCTCGCGGTTGTGGTACGGGTTCAGCTCAGCGGGGCTGATCTTCCGCTTTGCAAAGCCCTGCATCGCCGCCCACATCAGCGCCGAGGTGTGCTCCCACTGGGAGCGATCACGCCCGGCGATCGCCACGCCTAGCTCGCGGAGGGTGTAGCCGTCAGGGTCGACGCCGAGCTGCCCGGCGCACCAGGCGATTCCCTGCCAGATTCCTTCTGGGATGCCCTCACCTCGGCGAGTGAGGCGAGCATCTTCTTCCTCCCTTCGCGGCTCGGGAAAAAATCCACCACCGCCAGCATCCAGGCTTCCTGGGCAGATTCCAGCGTGTCGCCGGCCATCAGCTCCAGGAACGATTCCTCGGTGACACCGGCCTGCTCAGACTGGGTGCGGCAGGTCTGGTACATCATCTGGGCGAACCGGATCTGGTCGCCAAAGATGGATGCAAACCCGTCCTGGCTTACCTGGGCGAAGTCGATACCAAGCTGGTCCCGCCAGCGCTTGAGCTTGGAGACATCCACCCGGACCAACCACTCGCGACCAGTCTCGTCAGCGAATCGTCGCATTACATTCCTCCGCAAGCGGTCGCCGGCACCGGCACCGGCTGCGGTGCGGGAACCGGCGTGGGTTTCTCGATCCGTTCCGGGATGGGAACCGGCCGCCAGCCGTCGAGGTCCTCGTCCTGGATCACGTCGCGCGTCGGACGAGGTCGGGCCCGACGAATGACCTCCGTCGCCGCTCCCCACATCGACACCGCCCTGGCCATGCCCGAGGTGCAGCAGACCGTCGAGATCACCTCGTTCGTGTCCGTGCGCAGGATGCCGCCGCCAGAGTCCCCCGAGGAGACAGACAGCCGCATGCGCAGCTGGCCCTGGCCGTTGACCCGGTCCATGATCTCACCGTCTTCTCGGTTGCCCGGCTTGTCCACGCCATAGCCAGCGTGCCAGATCTTGGTGCCCGGCTCCGGGTCCTTCTCGGCAAGGTTGGCGTACGGCAGATCTTCCACCGGATCCTCGGTGACACACCAGGCACAGTCCGGCCCTCGATGATGAGTCACCACCCGAATGCGCAGCTTGCGGCCGTCCTTGAGGCTCATCTCGCCACGGGCCCCCACGCCGGACACGCAGTGAGCAGCGGTCAGCACATCCCAGCGACCATCGGGGCGCCGTGGCCCGATCACCGTGGCAGTGCAGCCCGCGGAGCCGAAGCGGATGCGCCCCAGGGCCGCAGGCGGATCGAGCTTGCCGCCCCCGCCAGGAGGAGGCTGCGGAGGCTGAGTCCCTGGCGGAGCTGGCTGCGGCGGAAGCGGCAGCGGCGGCACCGGCGTGCAGGACTCGATCGTCACCGTGACGCGGGCTTCCTGCACAGACAGGGCCCCATCCGGAGCGGTCGCAATCGAGAGCAGCTCGACCTCGAAGGTGCCAGGGTGGGCCACGAACTCCAGCACGCCCCGCGGGCTACTGGCTCGCTGCACGTCCTTGGAGGGATGCACACGCCAGAGCAGGGCGGCTTTCGGCTCGGCCCCCTCGGCTCGCAGCCGGACGAGGGAGTGAGGCTTGTACTTCGTTCCGCCGGCGATGCGCAGCTCGGCCGCTTCGGCCGGCGGGGCTGCCAGGTAGGCCAGCAGCAAGAGGGCAAAGATCTGCACGGGGATGGTCTCCTTGTTTGCGCTGGGAAGGAGGTGGGAGCCGGCCTGCGCCAGCCCCCACGCAAAGCGGATTTACTTCGGCTGCTCGCTCGGGGTCAGCACCTGGCGTACGGCATTCGCCGCCACCGCCAGGACCGCAGCCGCGGCCGGACCCCAGGTGCCCAGGTCGATCTGACCCAGAGTGCCAGCCAGATAGGCCAGGCCGGCGCCAACGCCGGCGAGGCCGGCGCCCTTCAGAATCTTCTTGATCTTGTCCATGAGACTCCCCCATATGGTGACAGTTCATTGTCACTAGACAATGATTACCCAAGACAGCTGTTACTGAACGACCATTTCCGCCATGGGTTCCGAGCCAAGCCCGGGCTTCAGAGTTACCGAAGCGCGGTTGATGTCGCCGCGCTGCTGATCCTCGTCGAACTGAGTGACTGCCCAGTAGCCGCGAATGCCGGCAGCGCCGACCTCGGTAATCGGCCGATCCATGACGGCCATGTCCACCAGGGTGCGGTTCAGCCAGGCGCTGCGGAGTGCTGCGATGTCGGCGTCAGCGGGATCGAAGATGCAATCGAACTCAATGGTCGCATTGAGCCCGACCGGCTGCGTGGCTTCCCACGCACCGCTCGCACGAATCCCCACGTCGGCCTCGACCGTCTCACCACTTCGCCGCAGATCGCGGACGTTACCGATGGCCGACCAGGTTGGCGACCCGTAGGTGCCAGTATTTCGATTTAGGCTGGCGTTTCGCCCCAAACGGACTGTTGGCATGGTTACCCCTTTCGTACTGAGTCTCGCCACATCGCCGGCAGCCCCGGCAGCTCTGCGGCCAGTGCCGGCTGCATGAATGGTCGGCTTTTGACCCTGGTGGGCTGGCTACCACCGCGACGGTTCCGCACCACCGACGAGCCACCGTATTCCAGGGCCCTGGAGGCTATCCCCCCGCTGCGTCCTACCACCGGCCCGACCACCACTGACTGGCGAGCGGTGTCATAGCCGAACAGGATCCCCTTCCGCAGCAGCCCGGTGTGGGAGTGAGGAGGAGACCCCGGGGCGCTGATGCCTTTCCGCGTGCGGATGCTCGTCCTCGACCGCGTCATCACGAAGGCGCCGAAGCGAGACAGCACCCGGCGAGTAGCCGCGTCCACCGCCCGCTGCACGCCAGCACGGTCGAAGAACATCCCCTTCATCGCGTTCAGGCCGACGAGCTGCACGGGTTACCTCCAGAGCCGGAACGTCGGGACGATCACCGAGGTAAACTGCCGCATCTCCTTCAGGTCCTCGGGTGAGTAGAACGGGTTGAAGGCCAGTGCCACGCAGTGGGCCACCGGATCTGCCAGCGGTTCGCGGCGGATCAGGTCGCCCATGCGCTCGACCAGGTCGAACAGGGGATCGATGGCAGCATCCGTGGGGGGCACCCGCTTCTGCACGACCACCCCCAGCACGTAGTCGTGCTGATAGCTGGCACGGGAGGCCTGCTCGGCGGTGACCATCTCGGGAGGCACCACAGTGACCCGGAGCGCATCGGTATCGCCCAGAGTCCACTGCACCAGGTACTCGCGGCGAGCCACAAACGCCGCGCCGAGGTGGTCGGCGTTGGCGTTGAGGAGCTGCACCAGCGATTCCGCAATCCGGATAGCCGTCGATGCCACTGCCATCAGCTGCCTCCTCGAGACTTGGTGTGGATGCGCAATAACCGATAGCTGGCATCCATCTTGTAGCAGTCCTCATCGCCTCCCGGAGGAAGCACCTCGAACACCATCAGTGCGCTGTTGATTACCTCCTCGAAGGTGTCGCCGGGCCGGGGCAGTACGGCGACGCCGCCGAGCACCAGGTCGAGCGGATCGACGATGTAGTCGCGATCCGTCCACTGCATCCTCACGCCGCCGTGGCTGTCCGTGAGCTTGAGCAACGTCTTCCCCACCGTGGCCCTGAGCGTGCAGGACTCTTCCCCGCGACGAAAGACCACGTCGCGGGCGGCATGCGCCTTGAGCTGGCCAGCCAGCCATTCCGCTCCACGTTGGAGAAGATCACCCACTGACACCTCAGCTGTTGAACGTCATGGCCAGGGTCATCGTGGTGGTCGTGGTGCCACCATGGACGAACTTGGCGGTAGCAGTGACCTGGTCGCCGAGAGGATTGGTTTCCCCATTGTTGAGCCACCAGACGCGGGCGGCGTTGGGTCCGACAGATAACAGGGCGATCCGGGCTGGAGTGCCTGCGCCGTCAAGGACCTCGATATAGCCTGGCTGCGTGCAGTGGGCAGCCATGGCCCGGAGTTGCTCGGTGTCCACCACGTAAGGCACCTCGACCGGCACCGCGGCCGTGACGGCGGTGTTGAGCACGGGGAGGTTGTCGCCCGTGCCGCCGTCGAGCGTGACGGCGTTGCCACTAACGGTGGCGGTCATCCCGAACCGTTTGCCACCGCTCCAGAACACGGAGACCTTGTGCCCCGTGCTGATGCCATGGCCACTCCCGAGAGTGACCACCCCCGTGTCGTTGTCGGTGCGGGTCGTGAGCGTACCCGACTTGGCCGCAGGGATGGAGGGAGTAGCTCGCTCCATCGAGAGCCCCTCCACGTCGGTGACATGCTCGTAGGTCGTGCCACCGATCACCACCGACTGCCGCACCCGTGCCAGCTCAGGCATGTTGAACTCCCAAAGTTAGGTGATGCCGGCCCAGACCGTGGTCAATGCTTAGACCGTGGTCAGTGCCGCGCCGTCGTTGCACACCACCCGCCAGCGGAGGTTGTTTCCGTCCTCGATGGCGTGCAGCCGGATCGAGTCGTTCACGTCCGCCATGGTGATGGTGTTGTTGCCGGTCTGGTTGATCGCCGCCGCCACGGTGATGACACAGGTGCCACCGTCCGTCTTGACGTAGAGCAGCAACTCCTGGCCTGGGAACGTCGGCGCGGCCAGGGTGCGAGTTTCCGAGCCCGCGGTCACGATCGCCACGCGGCCCGAGTGCGTCACCGGGATCGCGCCGGCGTTGCCCGGGTCGGCAATCGGTGTGGTAATCGACGGCATCAGTGGCACCCGGAGGACCTGCACCGTCCGGTCGCTGGCGCCGGCCGCCTGGGTGGCCAGGCCGAGGAAGATCCCGCCGGCCGGAGTGGCTGCACCACTGCCAGCCGTGCCCTGGTACGGGTCGCCCGTTGCGTTCCAGAACACCGCCTGGCCCACGGCGATTGCGGAGTTGACCTTGCGGACCTTGTGGACCCCGCCGACGTGCAGCGGCGCCAATCTCGCTGGCATTGAGGTCCGAGACGATCGAGCCGACCAGTTGCGACTGGACCACCACATCACCGGCATCCTTCGCGGATCCCGGCGTGTAGTCCACGGTCGCCCCGTCGTGGTAGTACTGTGCCTGCATGAATGAGCCCTCAAATATGGTTGGTCGTGGTCGCTACCCTGGTGGGTCACTGCCCGCGGATCAGTCAGCCGTCTGCTTGAGCTTCAGCGCGCCGCGCGGCTCCTGCTTCGTCACTCCGAAGCCGTGCATGCCGCGCATCTGGATGCCCAGGCGGTTGAGGTCTGGCTCGGCGGTCTCGATGGTCGGCTCTTCCTGCCCGTCGAGGAACACCGTCTCGATCACCGGCAGGTCCTGGGGATCCGCGACGAGGAAGTAGTTGCTCGCCGAGTACCCGGTGATCGCCGAATTGGCGAGGTACACCGAGGAGAGCGGGGTGAACATGCCGGCCATCACGTTCGTCGAGCCGTCGCCGCCGTCGTTGCTGATCATCGTGGACGACATGTAGGTCCTGGCCGGGACGGCCAGCGCCGGCGGGACCAGCAGGAACCGAGCCCGGTCCGCCATCGGCTGCCCGTCAGGATCCGTGCGGAGATCCCAGGCCGCGGCTGCGTTGGCCAGCTTTTCGAGGGTGAAGGCGTAGTCGGTGCCGGCCAGGTAGTTGCCGTTGGCCGCAGCCCAGAACGAGCCCTGACCGGCCAGGAACTCCGTCCAGAACACCGTGTTGATCGTCAGGGGACCGCCACGACCCAGACGCCGCATCAGCCTGGCGAAGGCGCCCAGGTCATCGTTGCGGATGTCCTTGTAATCGATGCCCAGCATCAAGGCGTAGAGGTCGGCCTGGTTGGTGTACTCTTCCTCGCCGAATGTCCCATGCTTGACCTCGCCACCCTTGCCCACCTTCTGATAGGTGAGGTCGCCGGTGAGGGCGTAGCTGGTGATCTGCTTGAAGTCGCCCACTGGGCGCGTCGCGGTGATCTGGCGCCAGACGGACTCGACCCCGTTGAAGGCATCCCGCACGATCTTGTTGCCGACGTTGGACAGGATCCCGCCCACCGAGTACGTCGAGGGCCCGAACCCCGTCGCCGCAACGCCATCCTCGGCGGCGTTGCGGAACGCGGCGCGGAGCAGGCCGCGGGCGTTGGAGACGTGCGCATCGCGCACGCCGTTGGCCTCAGCAGCGATCTGGAGTAACCGCACCAGGCCGCAGCCGCCCTTGAACTTCCGGTCGGCCACGGTCAGCGTCTGATCCGAATAGGAGGACTCGATCATTTCGCGGCCCAGGCCCGCAGCACGCGCCACGCTGACCTCGAGGACCTCCTGCGTGATCTCGGCATTGCTGCTGCTGGGGACGTAGGCCAGCGGGCCCTGGACGTAGCAGGACTTGAGCAGCTGGTGCTCAGTGTCCTTGACCGTCCAGCTACCCTCGATCGCCATGCGGCCAATCTTCTCGATGGCGTCGATCCGGTCAGGAGCCTTGCCCAGGTAGGTGCGGACCAGCTCGGTAACCTCGCGCCGCCGCTGCGTCTCTGCGTGGGCCTGCGAGATCACATCGTCGAGGTCACTCTTGCCGCCGACGGTAGGGGCCCCGTCCTTGTCCTTGCGGGCTTCGGGCGGCTGCTTCTGGCTGGCTCGCCAGGCTGCCTCAAGGGCCGTCTGCAGCTCGGGGGTCAGGTTGGCCGGATCGAGCCCGACCGACCGCACATACGCATTGAAATCCATCAGATCACCTCATCGTTGCGAGAAGGTCGATAGTCTGCTCGATCGACTGAACACCGTCGAGCAATCGGAGCTGCTGGGCACGTCCAGCCAGCCAGGTTGCACCCGTGGACACCTCCGCGATCTGCTCAGCAGTCAGTCGCCGGCCACCTTGCACCGCGGAGTTGAACTCGCTCTGCCATCCGTTGACAAGGCTTTGCAGGTGCGCCGCCTGGTCCTCGGTGATTTCCCCGTCGATCCCCACACCCTTGTGCGGGCCGGACCGGAACACGGCCAGGCCGTCGCGCTGGCCCTTGGACACCACCAGCAGCGTGCCGATGGATCCCACCATCGCCGTGGGCGAGGAGGCGTACACCCGCGAGGCCTGCGAGGCCACCCAGTACGCGGCTGATGCGCCGACATCCTCGATCTGCGCCACTACGGGCTTCTGACGCCGTGCATTGGCCACCTCGCCGGCGAGGTCGTACGTCCCGGCGACGGTCCCGCCCGGGGAATCGATCCTGAGCAGGATGCCCGCCACTTCGGAGTCTTTTGCCGCCGCGCGAATCTGCCGGCGCGTCTCGACCGTGCTGGTGCCGCCCATGCTGGAGCGCGACTTCATCATGGTGCCAGCGATCGGGATGACGGCAAGCTGACGCCCCTTCGCTTCCACCGTCGAGTAGGCGGATGATGCGGCCACGGGCTTCGGGGTGGCCTCATAGCTGGCCAGGTGCGCCTGCCAGTCGAGGTCGCGCACTGCGGCCAGGAGCTGTTGCGCGGCCAGGGTCTCGATGGCCCAGACGCCGAGCCAGTCGGTCAGTCGCGGAGTCGGGCAGGTCAGCAGATCACGCATCGTCTTCCACCTCCGTCGCCACCGCTGGAGCTGCTCCCGGGGCTGGAGTGATCGCCTTCGGCGGTAACCCCAGCTCGGTGCGCCGCCGCAGCTCGCGGGCCTCCTCGGCCAGCCGCTGATCCTGCACGTCTTCCCAGTCCTCGCCCAGCTCGCCGCACTCGCGATCGAGCGAGCTGGTACCGTTTGCCAGGCGCTCCGTGGCGGCCTTGGCGTCCTTGGTCGGGTCAATGGAGCCGAACCCATCCCAGCGCCATTTCCAGCGCCAGGCATCCACGGGGGGCGTGCCAGCGGGGAGGTAGTCCGGGGTGAGCAGTGCCAGCGCCGCCCACTGCCGGAAGATCCAGTCGAGCAGTCGCCGTTCGACGCGATCGCGGTAGACACGCAGGACACGTTGCCAGCCCTGCGTGTCCAGCCGGCCGGACGAGTAGTTGTACTCGGCCGAGCTGCCCGTCGAGATGTTGCGCGGGGCGCAGACCGAACGTCCGCCATCGGTCAGGTTCGAGTCCCGGAACTCGCGGTGATTGGGCGGCGGCGAACTGTGCGGCAGCACCTTGGCCGTCTCGCCAGCCCCCAGATGCAGCAGGTGCGTGCCAGCGTACTGGATCTGCTGGCCGGTGGGATCCTCGTCCTCTTCCGCGGGGAAGTGCTCGGACTCGATCACGCCGTTGATGCGCGCCTGGGCCTCAGCGGATAGCAGGCAAGCCAGCGTGTACCGCCGCAGGATCGCGTACCCGGGCAGACTCGGAGACAGCGCCGGCACGCCGCGGGCTTGTCCTGGACGGCGTCGGTGGAACAGGTGGCAGATCTGCCGGGCCGGGATGCGATCGTACCCCGACAGGGGCCCCCAGCGCAGCGACACGTCGCCCGGATGCTCCTTGAGGACGTGATACTCGACCGGGTTGCCTGCCTGGTCGAAGACGATGCCATCCACAGGCTGGTCGGGCTTGCGGTCCGGCGTGGCGATCTGGTCGCCCTCGTACAGCCGCAGCGCCAGCTGGACGGGATGAGCCAGGCCAGGATTCACAAACGTGAACGCGAACACCTCGCCGTCGCGCAGGTAGGTCTCGGCCGCGGTGTGCAGCTCATCGGTCAGCCCGACCGCCTTGCACCACTCCTTCCAGCGCTCCTCGATCTGCCGGGGCAGGTCGGAGGGCACTGGCGTGCCGAAGTCCACATCGGGACCGCTGATCTGCAGTTGCAGGCGCGGCCCGGTGCCCATCCCCTCGGCGCTGTACCCCTGAGTGAGGCCAGCGACGTGCGGATTGTTGCCGTCCTCGTAGCGCGCCCGGTTCCGGAGCACGCGACGGACTTCGGGGTTGTTGGCGGCGTTGGCTGACAGCCCGTCCGCATTGGCCCAGTGGGCGCGGTTGTCGTCGTTGGTGACCGCCGCGTCGTACTTGGCCAGGCCGGCAGTCCGACCAGCAGACTGGGGCTTCGACGGCGCGAACAGTCGCTTGAGCCATCCAAGCATCAAACGGCCCCCGGGGGAATGACGCGAAAGAGCCGCACTACCTTGCGGCCGGGGCGCCTGGCCTCGAGGAACTTGATGGCCTCGAGACGGTCCTTGAGCGGGACCGTCTCCACCGTCCCGTTGCTGGTGGTGACAGACTTGATGCCGTCCGTCACTGCCTGTTCGAGTGCTTCGATTTGTTCGTCAGGTGCTGCCATCGTCACACTCCTCTCACTGTGAGTATGACGGGCCTTCAGATCGGTAGAGATGGTCGAGCGAAGGGTAATTAGACCGATGGTCTACTAATAGACCATCACTTCGTTCGGGGCTTCCGGCGGCAGGAAATCCGCTCCTCGGTGACGACCTTAGCGCCGCACACGAAGCACACGCGATAGCGCACCACAAGGTGTCTGGATGGCCTGGCGGTCTTGGTCACCGCCATGGCCACCCCGCAGCAGGTGTATCCGCGCGCGGTCATAGGCGACGGATCTCCTTGAGAGTCATCGCCTCGGCAAGCGTCAGCCTCTTTCGCCGAGGGGGGGCAGGCACGCCGGCCACAGCCCCAGCGTCGAAGCTGCACCCCTGCACTGAAGCCGCGACCGCACAGCCAGCCAGGCAGTCGAGCCAGTGATTGTCGCGCCGGTCGGGTCGGATCTTCCACTCCTCGACGGTCCGGCCGCGGCCCGTGGTGGTCACTCGGTATTCTGCGGTGAGGTGGTCGGCCAGCAAGCGGTGCACGTCCGGAGATGCCCCGAAGAGGGAGAGGCAGCCCCGCTGCCCCACGGGGACGGCCAACCGCGCGAAGACGAACGACTTCCATGCGTTCGTGTCGAACAGCACATGCCGCACCGCTCGGCCCTGCACTACCGGGATGCGCCAGTTGTTCCCCACTCGATCCCCTGGGCTTGTGCGGTACTCGGAGAAGGGCCGGCTCGAAGCGCCGACATATCGACCGTGGCTCGGCATCACCACGCTGGCATGGGACGACTGACGGCAGAACTGGTAAACCACGTCCGTCGAGGTGCCCCAGTTCGCATCGATGAGGCACCGCTCGACCCGCAGCTCGGCGCCGTCCTCCCGTCGCCAGATGCGGCCGAGGAGCTGCTTCGTGAGCGCCTCCAGGCCGGCGTAGATGACAGCCTCGACACCGGCGCCCGGGAGGAGGGAGCCCAGGGCCGGACGCGCATCGCGGAGGGTGAAGTAGGGCCGGGCCTGGTCGGGGAAGGCGCCGTAGTCGAGCACCCCGCCGGTGAAGTCGTCTGCCCAGCCGGCCACCATCCAGTAGAGCAAGGCGCCCTGCACGTCGATGAACGCCGTCAGCCTGCTCGAAGCCAGCGGGACCGCCCCGCGGTCCAGCCCGTGAACCTTCTCCGCGATCTGGTTGGCGGTCAGCTCGCTGCTGGCCTGGGATTTGGCCGCGCGAGGGGCGTTCTGATACTCAGCGAAGAACGCGCTAGGCGATCTCGCATAGAGGTGGATTGCATGCTGGATCGCGGACACCTCCCAGGGGAGTTTCCGCTGCGGCCATGACGCCTCGCAGCCGGCCTCCAGCTTCTCCTGGTGGGCCTGATAGTAAGCGACGGCCTGGGCGAAGTCGGGCGGCTCGAGCTGGGCACACTGGCGATAGACCTCGAGGTATTCTTCCCAGTGCTCGAGGTCGTCCGGCATGCGGCGAAGCAGGCGCGTCCGCTCGCCACGCCAGAGCGGGTGCAGCGAACGCGTTAGGATGCGGTCGGCCATGTCGTTCGAGGCGATCACGGTGCAGGGCATCACCGCCGAGATCGTCTGCCCTGGTCCTGCCATGCCGAGGACATCAGCCGAGATAAGCCGCTCGCGCTTCTCGTTCTGCGTGGGACTGACCGCCGATTCCGGCGTCTGTGGGTCGTCGAGCAGCACCAGGTCGGGCCGGATCGTCTCGCCCGTGGAGAGGGTGAGCAGCGATCCACGAATGCCGTCCGAGGTCAGGCCGGCCGCGGACAGCGCAGCGCCCGAGGTCGGCACGTACCCATCGCCGCGGAGTTTCCAGCTCTTCGGCCAGTTCGCCGGCGGCAACACGGTCGGGAAAATGACTCGATCCTGGCTCCACTCAATGAGGGTGGGCACGCCGGCGGCGAGCTGGCCCACCGCGCGCTGCGCGATGCCGGCCAGGCGAGTGACCGGGTAGGCAATCTCCGGAAAGTCCTCGATGTACCGGGGCAGGAACCGCACCCACGTCTTGACCGCCTCCATCGCCTCGCGCGCCTTGGCCATGTTCGCGCCGATCGTGAACACATACCGGCAGTGCCGATACGACAGGGCCCACAGAGCGGCCATGCGGCTCAAGGTGGACTTGCCGCTGCCTCGAGGCATCGCGAAGGCGTACAGGGCTCCCTGGGTGGCTGCTTCCTCGAGGCGAGCGATCGCCCGCAGGTGGTCGTCGGACCAGGCCAACGCGAACGCCTCGGGGTTGTAGGTCTCGCAGAACAGCTTGAGAGAGTGCCGACAGCGCGACCGCCGCCGGATGTTGCCGATCTCCGGGATCGGGCCAATATCCCGCGCGCTGCGTGACTGCTGGCGCTGCTGCTCGGCCTGGCGTTCCCGGTGTCGGTCGTATCCCACCCCTACCCCCCTCCGGCCCCGATCTGATCAGAAAGAAAGTGTGTCAGCGTGCGCGGCTGTTCCCCGTGCCAGCACAATTTTTTTTGTGCCAGGAAGGACCCGCAACCCCCTACCCCCACCCCTGGCCTCGACCTGCAGCCACCCCTGCCGCCAGGCCAGCCATCGCTGCCACCACGCAGGCCCATGCCGCCGTGGCAGTGGACTGGTGCAGCATGGCCAGGTCCACGACGATGATGGAGGCCAACAGCAGGAGTGCCCCAACCATATACAGGATATTATTGTCCTTAATTAGTCACCTCTCCCCCTTGCAGCAGTGGTATCCCCGCCATCACCTCGGCGATGATCTGGCGTGATCTGGTTCTCCATGCGGATACGGCCATGACTCTTCTCCCAACAAATCCTGTAGTGCCATCCAGGCCACGGGATCACCCGCTACCGCATCGAGGTACACCTGGCGTATCAGCGTAGCGTTGGACGATGGAATTACTTGATGATCGCCCGGGCCCACCCCCGCCACCGCCCTCGCCCTCGCCCTCGCCCTCGCGTTCGCCCCCTATCGCCACCCGCCCTCGCACTCGCACTGGCCCTCGCCTTCGCACTGGCCCTCGCCCTCGCCCTCGCCCACAGTACGCTTTGTAAACTCATGGCGCTACTCCTGCTTAGGCCAGTCAGCCGGGTCGTAGTGATCCAGTAAGGTAAAACCGGTCGCCTGCATCAACGGCACGATGTGCCCATTAGGACAAACCACATAGTCCGAATTGCACGGCTTGCACGTCGCTACCAGTTGCGTTTGATTGGCAATGTTCCTGGTAGTCACACACCCCGCAGACATTTTGAGATAGGCTCCAGACACCTCCTCGATTACGCCAACGACGAAATCAAGGGGACCGTGAACCAGCATTGCCATTCCAGGTTTCAACATCTATCTACCTCCTTTACCCACACTTCATCGAACAGCCCCCGCCCGCCGTAGTCCTCCCACCGCTCCCCTGGCCCCACCAAGTTTATCCCCAGAGCCCGGTGGATCTCAACCTGCTCGACGTAGCAGGTGGCAGTAAGTCGAGGCAGCTCGGTGGCCCGTGTCTTCCGCTCTGGCCGTGGCAGGTACTCCAACACCTCTCGCTGGTCACTGATGCGGTACCAGTGCCGCACGAAGTAGCCGGCCTTGAACAGGTCGCTCGACCCTGCCAGTGATCGGTAGCCCTCGGCCTGGAGCTGCTCCCGAGGGATGGCCCTGGTGGCGATGGCCTCGAGCGCGGCCAGGTCGATGGTGGCGATGGTCATGCTCGCCCTCCCCACGGCAGCGTAGGCTGTGCCCTGTCTATCGCCTCCAGGGCTCGCTCTCGCCACTGCAGCGCGTACCTCGGGCAGTTTGCACAGCTCGCATGGTTGCAACCGGGCAAGGGCGGCCGGCGGCGAGCGTCGAGAGACCAGGCCATCGAGTCCGTAGAAGCGAGCTGAGACGCCACACGGCGTAGTCCTTTCAATTTGAATCCGAATGCGTGCAGGCGAATGCCACGGGCACTCAGTTCGCAAATCAACTCTTCGGCCATGGCCGTATCCTGCCGGCGGCAGACCGACCCCAGCCCGACGACTGGCTCCGCTCGCAAGTCGATTCCTGCTTCGCCATACTGGTACAGGTGGTGCAAGTAGTCCTCGAACTCCCACCCCTGGAGGACTGGCATCCATGGCATGTCTGGAGCCAGTTGGCGCAGCAGCTTGCAGTTGGCAATGGTCTGCCACTGGTGATCGCGCACGGTCAGGCCGGTCCTGGCAAGTATCCACGGCTCGCACATCCAGTCCTGAATTGCTGCCCATTGCAGGTGTCCAATCTCGTCGTGATACCTGCGCACCTCGGTGGAGTAGGTCATTGCTGGCACAGTCCACCGACCCTGCAGACTCAACTCGGTGAAGCCTCCAGAGTCTAACACCCAGGACGTGATAGCCCGGGGCAATCGTTTGCGAGCAGCCAATGTCCGGCGCGATACCATCATTGGAACGTCGAGACGATCCAGCCAGTTGGCTTTGTGCGTGCCGAGGTATAGCGTGGTCATCCCCGCACCCCCTCGGCCTGCTCCACCGCGATCTGGTCCGCGAACAGTGGGAACCGCTCTCGCTCCCGCTGGTGCTGCTTCTCCTGCCTCTTCACAGCAGCCTGGTACAGTTCCTCACCCGTCTTCGGGCAGTACTGAGGGAGGTGATGGAAGCACACTTCCCACCGCCCCAGCTCGCCTGCATGGACCAGTGTGGCCCTGGTCCGGGGGTTCATTGCGGTGAACGTGGCCCAGATCTTTTCGCCAATGCGCGGGAAAGCCGTGTAGCTGGGCTGCCACCCTGCCACCCCTTCCCGAGAGCAGCAGTAGACCACCTGATCCGGTTCGTAGCCCAGGCGATCCACCAAGACCCACCGGGCATATTCGCGGGCATCAAGACCGCATGTGATCACGGCACGCCCTCGCTCCTCATGCTGTCGCTCAGCGATGGCGGCGCGAGATCGCGCCGCGGCCTCGTAGAACTCGCGTGTCTGCATCACCGGCCCTCTCTGGCTGCTGAGTACCCGCACCCACGCACCGGGTCATGATCACGCATCAGCACGCCGCACTGGCACACCCTCTCATGCAGTTCAGCCTTGGTCGGGGCCCTTCTAAGTACGACCTCTTCGGGGAACTGCAGTATCACCACCTCGACCTTGCCGCCCGGTGAGCATGGACCGCGCAGGATGCGCAGGTCGTCGACCTGCTCGTCGTCCTTGTACACGCCGGCCTTGAGCATCGCGCCGAGGAGCGGCTTGAGCACGTTGTCGATGTCGCGCCGGCGGTTGTCGGCCGGACAGTAGCGCACCCGCACCTTGAGCCGTCCCTTGAGAGGGAGCTGGCGACGATCCAGGGCAGCGAGCACCAGGTAGGCCACATCCTTGCGGAACGCTCTTCCCGCCTTCGAGATCACAGTCCCACTCTGAAGGTTGCGGTAGTAGTGGTTGATGCTTGGTGGCGGGGGCAGAGTGATCGCCACTCGCACGAATGGCCAGGGATCATTGCTCTTGCTCTTGGTCATGCTGTGACTCCGAAGAGTGACCGTTGCCGGGTCGATGCCGCAGGTGTTGGGGTGGTGGTTGTGGTGGCAGGTGGCGACGAGTCCCACCACTCCTCGCCGAGCTGGATCCACTCGGCGGGAGTAACGAGGAGGGGGATGCCGGCCAGCGTGACGTTGAGAAGCTCCCGCATCTGCACTGCGCCCTGGGCGAAGTCGGGGGGATCCAGGATCACTCTGGCATCGTGGGGGTCATGCAGTGCCAGCGTCAGGAGAGCTGGCTTGTGCCGGGTAATACCCTCCTTGTCGGAGGTGTTGAGGGCGGCCGCGGGCCTTGCCAGGATCGTGCCCGGACTGGCCTCCAGGCGGATGCCGCGACTCTCCAGTGAGGACAGTAGCCGGATGAGGTCTCTCATCGGGCCACCTCGAACACTTCCACGCATGAGGCGCCGAGCAGAGTCCAGGATCTGATGCACTCGCTTGCTGCTGCACCCCAGCCGCGTGGCGATCTCATTGGCGGGCAGGCCTGCCATGTACCGCATCCGCACGATTCGCCGGTGCCGGCCGGTCAGCCCCGCCATGGCGTACTCAACTGAGTCCTTCTCGGCGGCATGGGCATAGGCGTCGTCGTCCGTCCGCAGCATGCCGTGCAGCACAGCCGCATCGACTGCAGGGCGAGTGGCGGCCTGAGCCTTCTTCCGGGTCTCCTCGAGGCGGATGCTGCCCGGACGCCACACCTCCCGTGGGGCTGTGATCATCCCTTCGTATCGCAACAGATCCTGCATGGCTCCCAGCATGTGCCAGCGGGCGAAGGTGGAGAGCCGCCCCTTCGTCGCATCGTGTCGTGTGATGGCGATCGCCAGGCCGATCGCGGCCGCCTGCTCGCAGTCCTCCAGCGGATACCGTCTGAGAGACGGAGTTCGCTTTCTGGCGCGTTGGACGAACCACCGCACCAGGCCCAAGTGCCGCTCCAGCCTGCAACTCTGCTCGTCGGTCAGTCGGGGCAGGTCTCGCATTAGCTCACCTCCTCCATCACAGCCGCGGCATCCTCCATCGCCCGCACCGCCGTCTCTCCCCAGGGATTGGGCTCCTCCGAGGAGGTCTTGACGCGGCGGATCGCCGGCAGGCCAGTGTCCTCGGGGAGTTCCAGATCCCTCCAGCAGGTGGCGCAGTATTCATTGCCACTCCTGGTGAAGACGTTGACCCAGATCTCGCGACGGCCGCAGCAGCTACACGTTCCGATTCGCATGTTTGGCTCCTGTTGGAAAACGCGTGCGACTCTGCGACTCTGCGATTCTGACAACGCTAAGTCCTTAAACAGCATGCAATTACGCAGAGTCGCAGAACTGTGGCAAGCTTGCGACTCTGCGACTCTGTCCCCGGCCAGCAGAGTCGCAGAGTCGCAAAGCGTCTGTGCCGTTGCGACAGTGAGCAACCCGTTGCAGCTAAGGGACTTAGCTGGGACAGAGTCGCAGAGTCGCAGAATTGCAACAGGAGGTGTCAGGCTTCCCATGCCGCCTCCTCGTCGCTCAGTGGCGACCAGTCATTGGGGACAGTCCAGACCCAGCAGCGCTGGTTGCCGCCGCGTTCGTCCGGCACATTGATCTGCTGCCGAACGGGAGGCGGGGTCAGGATCTTGGCGGCCTCATAGAGGCCGTCGCGGGAGATGCCGGCCTTGCGGGCCTCGTCGAGCAGGTCCGTGGAAAGCCAGCGGCGCTTCTTGCGGAACTGCTCGATCAGCCATTCCCTGGCCTTGTGCTGGCGGCGCTGCGCCGGGCGGTTTCCCACGGCCTGGTCGGCCGTGGTGTTGACCACGCCGAGCCACTCCACCCGGGCCATCGATCCAGACGGGACGATGCGGTAGGCCAGCGTGGCGGGCTCCCTGGCCAGGTTGCATTTGACCTGGGCAAACAAGCGACGTTCACCGCTGCTGTCGTCTGGATCGCGCACCAGCAGGTAGGCTGCCCGCACCGCGTTGACCCAGGCGACGGACCCCATGATTCGGCCAGCCGCGGACAGGTCGGACGAGGTGCCTTTGTTGACGTGGGTGTTCAGCACGATGGTGCATCCGACCTCACCGGCCAGCAGAGAGAGCGGGTGCAGCACCTGCCGCAGCTCGCTGTTCTTGTGGTCGTCGGCTCCCCCCAAATAGCTGGTGGGCGGGTCGATCACGATCATGCCCACGTCGCCCAACTCCGCGATGGCCCGCCGCAAGGTGTCCATGCGTTGCAGGCACCAGGAGGCGTTGACCTCTGCGACGAGGAACCCAACGCGCTGCAGGTCCGCCTCGACCTCAATCAGGCGTGGCACCAGGGTGTCGGCCGGGTCGTCCTCGCTGGAGATGAAGAGCACACTCTTCGGGTCGCCGCCTGGCTGCCCATCCGGCCAGTCCGCTCCCCGGGTGATCCGCGCCGAGATGTCCAACAACGCGAAGGTCTTGCCCGTTCCCCCGGGTCCAGCGAAGGTCACCAGCTTCCCCGTCGGCAATCGCCCCGGCCACAGCCAGGCCAGCTGCCGGGGTTCGACCTGGGAAGCGCGGACGATGATCGGGGTGTCAGCCGGTGGCGTGTCCGCACTGGCGTGCGACTGCCGCGTCGTGTGCGGAGTGGGCCCGTCCCATCGCGGGTTGGGCTGGTCGGCCAGGTAGCCGCGCGGCCGCCCCTTGGGGTCGGGTGTTCCCTCGACCTGCTCGCACTTGCGACGGAGGTCCTTCTCACTCCATGGCCCCTGGCATCGCGGGTTGTAGTGCGACCAGAGCAGATCGAAGGCGTGATCCACCGACAGGGAGAATCCCCAAAGGATCGAGCGGGCCACGCTCATGGTGGTCTTGCTGCCCCCTTGTCCATCAATGGCCGGCGGGCAGGAAGCCAGGTAAGCAATCGCCCGCTCATCGATCGACGGGCCCTTGCTCGACGTGGCCTTCCCATGGAAGGGGTTCTTGCCTGGCTTTTTCGGCAGTGGCGCGTCCTCGACCACCGTCTCGGCGTCAGGCGAAACGATGGGCGTGCTGGCCACCCCACGCAACTGGTCCACGGTAACCACCTGCACCTCGCCTGGTGCGTGGAGCAGACGAGCAGGCCGGTGCGGATGGGTCTGGGAGTGCGGTCCTTTGCGGGCCCAGGTGCCGGGCAGTTTGGCAATGCGACTGGCGTTGTGCACCTGGCGATCAACCACCGCTTCGCAGTCGTGGAGGTCGCTCAGCGTGTGGAGTACTGCACGCAACAGCGCCTGGCTCTCGTCGTTACAGGGCAAGTCGATGCGGTAGAGCAGGTGGTAGCCGTTCCCCGAGTCGACCTCGACCGGGCTAGGCCATCCCATCAGACAAAGCCAGTCGCGCACACTGTCCACCACGCCGCGCGCCCAGGCCTTCTCTTCGTCTGTGGCGTTGGTGCCAGCCGGCCGTTCCGGGTCGACATCAATCAGCAGCCATCGGCGCCACAGGATGTCTCCCACCTTCGCCGCGCGGTCCGCGCCTGCGGGCAGGCTGAGCGGGCAGACAGGGTTCAAAGTGTAGTAGACGCCCCGATCCCCCGAGAGCTGCTCGGCGGCCTCGACCAGGGCGTGCAGGTCATTGCCGGGCCGCACACGGGAACGCCCCGAGGGCAGGCCACGCAGCTCGACGTTGGCGAGGGGATCGGCCACCAGGGCCAGGAACTGGCGAACCTGCTTGGGGTCCGCCAGTTCCGTTGGCGACCCGATCGCCTTGCCGCGAGAAGGGCTGGCCATCGGGCACCTCAGAATGGGATCGTGTCGCCGTCATCCGCACCAGCAGGCATCCCAGCGCCGGAAGGCGCTGGGACCGCATCGTCGTAGTGATCGATGCCGCCTGCAGGCGCCGGCCGATCGCCACCGTTGCCGTGTTTGCCACGAATCTGGTGGGAGTACTTGATCTCTTCGATCAGGTCCTTGCGGAACGGGATCCAGTCCGGGATCTTGGAGTAGTCGGTGGCGGCCAGGTTATCGTCGTCGAGATACCAGGAGAATGGCTGTCGCTTCGCGGGCGGCACCGCCTGGCCCTTCATCGGTTTGCTGACCGACTGGACTACCGCGTACTCTCGGCCGCTGCCCTTGGCTGTCTTGTGGAGGATGGAGACCAGACACTTCGCGCCGACCATGGCGTCATAGTTGATGTCTTGCTCGTCCACCCACGGGGCACCGCGGATAGCCTCGGCCAGCTTGCGTAGATGGCCAGAGTTGTGAAAGCTGAGGTTGTACTCTTTGAAGACCACATGGTTGTGCTGCGTGCCCGACATGGGCGCGTCGGTCAGTTCCCAGACCAGCATCAGTTTGCGGAGGTCCTTGGGGACCATCTTGCCGGTCTTCTCCTCCTTGACCTCCTCGGTGTGCGTCCCCTTGTCGATGAGCGCCACCAGCACCGCCGCGTGCGGGCCGACCTCGGGGATCTCGGTGCTGAACTTGCTGCTGTTCGCCTTGCCTCGAAATGGATTCGCCATCTCAGTTGCCTTTCAGTGCGTGGAATGAATCAAGCCTGGGTGATGAACGTGAGTGACTGCTTCGCCCGGGTCAGGGCGACGTAGGAGAGGTTCCGGGCCTGTTGCTTCTCCCACTCGGCCACTGGCGGCCTGGTGGGCGTCTGGATCCAGCTGACACGGTCCGCCTCGAGCCCCTTGGCCCGATGGATCGTGCTGAATACCACAGCGCTGGCAGCTCGGGGGTCAGCCCCATCCGCGAATAGCTCGGAGATCGCCTGCGGCACCTCCGACACCTGCGAGCAGGCACCGACGACGGCCAGCAGCCCGGCGGCCCTGTCCTCGACGGACTCGACCAGGTCGTCGACACCGTCAAGCTCGGAAAGCCGCAGGAGTTCCCGGCCCTTCCACTGCTCGATGAGCCGGGTAGCTTCCGCGCACGTCTTCGCGTTCTCGGCGTTGCGCCAGACTGCCAGCAACTGATCGCCGATCCCCCGTCCGCGCACCACCGCGGGCCGGCGTTCCGCGATCAGACCCAGGGCGGCGCGGACGAGCGGGGCGTTCGCAGCGCAGAGCACAAAGTCGCCAGGCTGCCAGCCTCGCATGGATCGATCCGCCGGCGCCTCGCCGATCTCGCCGTCCTGGTTGGATGGGTGGGCTTCGATGTCGCTGACGAACTGACGGGCCAGCGTGACGTGAGACTTCGGGCAGCGGAACGTGATCGTCAGTGGCAGACTGGCCGCCCCCTCGTCACGACCAGCCAGGAGCTTCTCCAGCCGAGGGATGCTAGCCGGGTCCGCACCGCGGAACCCGTAGATCGACTGATAGCGATCGCCTACCACCACCACCCGCGCACCACAGGCCATCAGTGGAATCAGCGCGTGCTGGCAGGGGTTCAGATCCTGGGCCTCGTCGATGAACAGCCAGTCGACCGGGTCGAACGGCAACGCCAGCATGGCGGGCAGATAGGCCATGTCGTCGAAGTCGACCACGTCGGTCCACGCCAGGCTGCGTCGCAGCACCTCGATGGCCATGGCCACGATTAGAGGCTCTCTCCCGTAAGTCCGCACGTCGTAGTGCAGGGCCAGCTGGCGACACCGCGTCTCGACATCCTCGGCGTCCGGGTGGAGGGCTTGGTTCTTGGCATGGCTGGCCAGCAGGCTGACCGCCTTGCGCATGTAGCGCGGAAGGTTGCGCGCCTCGCGCATCTCGTCGAGCAGGATGTAGGTCTTGTTCTTCTCGATCTGCGAGCGGAAGGCGCTGACCAGTGCCTTGAAGCCGAAGGAGTGGATGGTGCCGACCTCTACCCCATCCGGGGCATCCGCCGCGAACTCCTTGGCATTCGCCGTGTTGAACACCGTGTAGCGAATGCGAGCTGCCGGCGTCCGATCAAGGACCCGGAACATCCCCTCCCGCGAGGCCGAACTCTTCGAGCAGCCGGCCCGTGCCTCGCACAGCACAGACCTCGCCCCGTCCACCAGCGCCGCCCAGTAGTCGCGCTGCTGAGCGGTTGCCCGGTCGTCGCCAATCCGTTTGGGCGCGCGCAGTGTCCCCTGTTGCATCTCACTTCCTCCGCGGACAGGACATCTCCGGCCCCAGCACATGCCAGGCGTTCGTGGTCCCCAGGATGTCCAGTCAGTCGGATGGGTGGGTCACGAACCCGCCAGGGCACAGGATGCCCCCGTCGTCGCATCCGAGTTGTAGCCTTACTCGGGCTGGCTCTTCGGTTGGCCAGCCCGCAGCCGTTGAAGCACTTCCTCGCGATAGATTGGCACCTGCTTGGGCGCCTCAATCCCCAGGCGGACCTTCCCCCGGCTGATGTCGACGACCGTGATCACCACATCGTCGCCAATGAAGATCCGCTCACCCAGCATCCGTGTGAGTGCCAGCATCATGCCTCCCCATTCGTTGCTTCTTCGTTGGCTGGCTCGCCCACTGCCGCCTGGACAATGGATTCCATCGCCCAGGTCATCCGCTCGACGAGCAGGGCCTGAGCGGTCGCAGCTCGAGCAATCGCCGCTAGCACGAATTCGGAGTGATGCGTCGAGTGCCTGCGCAGCACCTCCGCGTCCTCACGGACCGCCAGCATGGCCATGTCGGCCGGGTCCGCCTGCGTGGCCGGCTCCTTGTCGCAGTCTGGGCATTCCTGCTGCTGCCCATCGAAGGGGCAGGCAGCCAGGCCAGTACCATTGCACCTCTTGCATGTCATCTCGTTCACCTCCTGGTATCACGTTCATCCAAAGAGCGGCAGTCCCATCGCTGCCCGCTCGGCATACCTGGCAACCCGGGCTTCACGCTCAGGGCTGCGCTGCACCTCCTCCACCATCCGGTTGTTTTGCCGGCGATGTGCGCTGCTGCGATAGCCCGCGTTCCGAGCCCGCACCTGACACGGTCGGCAGTAGCCGCAGCGCGTGCTGGCGCGGACTGGGTTGGCGCAGCCGTCTGTACGACAACTGAGCGTTGCCATGGGTAAACCTCTGAGTTGTGGTGGATGCAGATATGCTAATTTGCGGCATACCGCAAGTCAACCGCAAATATACAAATAGATACCGATATTATGCGAATGGTATACTGTGATAGTGTTTTCTGGTGCATTCGCCGTTGTGGGAGACTTCGCCATGCGATCCAATGTCATGATGAGCGATCGCAAGCCCAAAAAGTCCCGGGACCGAAGAGTCACTCCGAAGCGCATGGTGCGTGTGCATGAGACGCTCTGTGAGCTGTTGGAAGGAGTGGCCAACCGCAGACTCACCGACCTGACCGCAGAGGTGGAGCGGGCAGTCCGCGAATTGCTCGAGCGCGAAGGACTCTGGCCTCCGCCTGACAAATGAGATCCGCCCATGCCCCGGTTCGAGTGCGAAGACTGTGGTCAGCGATGGCGTGCGTCCTCGTCGAGGCGATGCCCGGAATGCGGGTCGCGTGACATCGCCGAACTGGTCGAGTCCGGAGGCGGCAAATCGCTCTTGCGTACCTTGGGCGGCTGCCTGTTTGGGCCGATCTTTCTTTTCGTTGTTTGCGGCGGCATCCTCGGCAATTTGGGAGGGTCCGGCAACCAACCGAAAGCGCCGTCGCAGCAAGCGAACGATCAGCCGGCCCCCCAGAAGGCCCAGGGAGAGCCCGGCTTTGTTGCCAACAATCGCCACGAACCGGCCTGGCAGATAGCTCAGCGTGGAGACCGCGCCTCTATTCGGAAAAGTGTCTACGGTGGGCTGAGCGACAAGGCTGCCGATGAGTTCATGGACTACCTTGTTGCAAACAATCAGGACGCCGCAAACCGCATGATTCAGCGGGGCGAAGTGATACCCGTTCCCCAGGGAACCGCTGTCGATGTTCTTCGGACTGGCATTCTCACCTACCGCGTTCGGATCGTGGCAGGCCCCGAAGCTGGGATTGAAGTAGTGGTCCCCAGCGAGGTCGTTCGCAAGTAACAGCATCACTGCCCCCTCGCTCGCTGGCCAGTCGAACATCGAGCCGCAATGGCCTGCTCGACGTGCCGGAAGTCCCAGCGGATCACCCGCGCATTGAGGCGAATGGGCTCGGGCCAGAGGCCGGTCGCGATCCAGCGGAACAGGGTGCGGCGACGGATGCCGAGCATTCGACACAGCTCCTTCGGTGATACCAGGGTTGGGGTGTCGGCGAGCATGCAGCCTCCCGAAATGTGTGCGCCCGGTGGGAGCGCGCTGGTTCCCTAAGCGGCCCCAAGTGGCTGCATGTATAGTCGCGCATTCTGAACAGTAGGAAGGCGCCTAGTCATTGGCAACAAGTTGCCCTAAGTGGCTGCAATTGGAAATGAGAAGATTCATCGACATGGCAGGGGCTTTTGCTTTGCTAAAGCGGCGTAGAACACCCCCTACCGCGGGTTCGAATCCCGCCCTCTCCGTTTTGGCACATTGTAGATGGTTGTAGCCTGTCGCAATCTGCCCATCTACCACACCTGCATCACCTTGCATCGATAGTTGCGATGAATGTCCATCGCCTGCGTGCATCTGCGGCGTCGGATTTCGCGACACCATCGCGTCGGATTTCGCGTCGGTTTTTCCGCCACCTGCGGCGGGTGGAAGTGTTCCTCGATCACCATGGCATAGTGTTCGTCCTGTATCTCCTCATCTCGTGCCCCATCCATTCACAGAGAACGTGGAGCGCTGTAGCGTTCATCTTTCGCTCTGTGATCCGGCTTGCTCGCAGGTTGTGGAACAGTCGCGGCCAGGTTTCTAAAGCCTGCCCTCCTGATCAGCTTTGCGAAGCCGGTGCGCAGGTTGCAGTTCTTCCAGCCGTTCTTCCCTGGGCCTTCGCCGAGTGGTTCCCCCATGTCTGTCTGGCTCCGGCCAGCTCCTGGGCCTCCAGGAGGAACGGGCGTCCTGGAATAGGCAGCGTCGGAGCTGCCTTTCCATCGTATCGCTCAGTCTTCGGGCAGGGGATATCCACCAGCTTGTTAGTCTCCCAGTTGACGTGTCGCCACTCCAGGGACAGCACCTCCAGAGGGGCAACGCAAGCCACCAAAACAGGCCAGAGCGATGATGATGCGCGCGTGGGGTTCGCCACCTCCAGCAGTCGCCGCACCATCTCCCGATTCACGAAGAACTGCCTGGCCTTCACGTTGGCACAGGGAATCTTCACCTCGAAGGGTTCTCACTGATGATCTTGTGCTTCCGGGCCACGTGGAGGAACGTCCGGGCAAACGCCAGGCGCTCGCGATTGTCGCCGCAGCCAGGGCCTGCGTCTGGAGCCAGTGCTTGAACTGGTCGGCATCACCCAGGTGATCTTCTGGAGGGCTTATCCTCTCGAAGAACTCGGTCAGGTTCCGGCAGGGTTGTTGCCACACTTCCAGGGTGGCCGGCCTTCCACGTCCTTGCGGGACAGGATGTAGGCGAAAAACTCCCCAGCAGCGTCTTCTGGCTGGCTTCGATCAGGCCGACGGCCGCCAGCTTCTCACGCAAGGTATCGCCGACCTGGGCCAGCCAGGTTGCTGTTGTTCGAGGGACAGCCTCACCGCTGATCCTCGACACCAACAAAGCTTCGGCGTGGCGGCGATCGTCTCGGCCGACCGTCGATCCATCCGGCCAGGACGGAGAGTCTTACAGAGCGCCCATCTGGAGCCGTGAACTGAATCCGCCATCGATTGTTCTTTTCCTCGATCAGACTTGCCATCGCGTACCATCCTCCCATCCCCTCTGGCCAGCCAGAGGGGCTCCATGTACCTACCTCGTCCCACTGCGTGCCAGTCGGCTATGTGACCGACACACAGCCCCCCTACCGATGAGGAGGGGCGGGTTATCTCCTCTGTCATGCAACCAGTCGTCCGCGTCATGCGTGTCATGCAGACAGATAAAAAACCAACAAACTCCCAGTCTGCACAGTGTTCTCTGATTAAGAGCTTGCGATCATTTCGCTCCAACAAATCAACAAAAACACTGTTCCCCTGCATGACAGCATGACACGCATGACATGCATGACACGAGGCCAAACTCAGCAGCGCCCTCGTCCCCCTCGGGCTCGTCGAGGTCGGCCCGGTCGTCGTCCAGCCAATCCTCCACGGTCAGCCGCATCCGGAAAGGACCAGCCTCCTCTGGTTCATGGGGTCATAGTCGCTGTCTCGACGGTTTCCTCGTCATCGCCGAGGAACTCACCCACCTGGCGGTGTCTCCATCGAAGGCCAGCCCCCATTCCTTACGGCTACCAGGAACTCCACGCAGCTTGATCGCTTCCGCCTGTCGCTGATTCAGCTGGCCCAGGCGGATTGATCTCGCTTCCCATCAGCCCCACAAACTGGTGTGCGGTTACCGTTGCCATCGCTGGAGATACCCGCCGTACGCGTACCATCCCCCCTCTGGTCAGCCAGAGGGCACAAATATTACCTACCTCGTCACCATTTGTGCCGTCAGCTATCGGCAAACGCTGTCCTATCACCCACACGAGAGGGCAGCTATCTCCTCCTGTCCACGCAGTCCGTCGTCCGCGCGTCGTGCGTGTCATGCAGGCTGAATGAATAGCGAACTCTGAACGCAAGTCCTTCCTATGTAATTGCTTGCGATCCAGATCTGGCACCAAATCAACAGAATCACCATTTCTCTGCATGGCACACGCGAGCACGCATGACACGCATGACACGGGCTCAGCATCGCCACTCGTCGCATTCCGGCTCGTCGAGGGTTATCGGCTTCGGTCTGAGGGTCGTCGTCCAGCAATCTTCGGTCAGGCGCATTCGAAGGGGCCAGCCTCGTCGTCCACGAGGATGCCATCATCGTCATCCTTCCCATCGAGGTCGGCAGCATTGTGAACGTGCTTCTCACCTGCTGGAATGGTAACATCCTCCCGGGGCGACCCCTGGTCGTCGTCGTCCTGGTCGTCAGTGTCACCAGCGCCATGCTTGACGATCTCAACGCCCCGGACAGGGTTCCCCTTGGGTGTGTTGAACTCGACCCACCGGCCCAGCCCACTAGCTACAAGGGCATCGAGAGTTGCTCTCGCCTGATCAGCGCTTTTCCACCGGCGGTTGTTGTGGCGCGTCAGATCTCGCGGCATCGCGGGCCGTCCTAGCCGCTCGATGTGCGTCACCAGATCTATGGAATCCTTCTCGCCGTCATCCAGGGCCGCCCCCTGAATAATCCGGTCGCTCTCACGGCAGAACCAGGAGACCAGCTTTGTAGCTGCCAGCAGGGATCGCACGCCCACCGGGCCGAGGCCTCTCCCGCCAGCGTGGACATCCTCGACGACGTGGTGCAACATCGCCAGCCGGCCGACGTAGCCTTCCAGCTTGGCCAGCGCGGCTCTTCGCTGCTCATTGGTTTCGATGTACTGCTTCTCAGCCCAGTGCCTGAAGAACCTAATCCACTCCTCCCATGCTTCTGAAGACAGCACAAGTTCCTGCGGACTCTGTCCGCCGTCGGTCTCGTTCAAAGGATTGACGAGCCGGAATATGTTCGTCATCACTCGGCCGTATGCGTCCTTTACGGGCCTGTCGATTTCCGCCACCCGGGGCTCGTGCTTCTTTTGCTCAGGAGGGTAAGCCATCAACAGTCGAGCAACCAGGCCCGATTCTACATTCTCCGGGGTCATTGCTCGCCGCAAGGTTCCGGGCTGAACGGTGCCAACGACCGAAACGGCCGCCCTCGGGATGTGGTAGTGTGAGCCTTCCTCATCGTCGTGGCGTGATAATTTTCTGTCCACCGTCATTGGCTCAGCGCGGTGCATCGTCAGCCAGTCGGCCAGGTCGCTGCTCTTCTTGTACCTGGTAAAATTGAGCCAGCCTGATAGTTCGTCCCTGGCCAGGAGAAGGCCACGAGGACAACTCTCCAGCAGCACCTGCAGCCCCTCGATGGTTGTATCGCTGACGAGGACTCGCATTCTGGTAGGCTTCACAGGCGGCTCTTCCTGCGTCCCCTCCCTGGTCTGCTTCCCGCGCCGCCCCTTCCCGCCTGCTGCCTCCTTCCTGCGACGGAATTCGGTCATCGCTTGTCGATGAGCCTTCACCAGGGTGCCCTCAAGCCTGTTGACGGGCTCAAGAGCCTTGCTGAACGCGGGAGACTTCATCGACCCGCTAGAAGCCACAACTGCGGCCCAGAGAACGCAAGGCTCGCGCCACTCACCACCCAGGCGGATGACGCGCGCATTCCCCACCAGGCCGGCAGCAGCAACCAGCGCCGGAAGGCCAATGAAGGCCGGGTCAATCGACATTGCAGAGGACATCTGCCGGACATACTCGCCTATCGGGGCAGGCAGCGCGTCGGTCGGAAATGGTCGATACTTCAGCACCGTGGGAGGCGGGTTAGCAGCTGCCGACGTTGCTCCTGCCTGCGAGGACGTTTGCCCCCTGGCCTGCTTTGTCCCCTCTGGAATGGCCCGTGGGTTCTCTGCCCCCTTGTTTAACCCGCTCTCGATGGTCGTCAGGATCTCCCGCTCTGGTAAACCAGCAGCAGCAGCAGCAGCGGAGAGAACCGCTACCACCTCGGCGCGCGTCAGGGCGCCTGCAGCCACCAGCTGACCGATTCGGAATGCAGCTCGGTTCAGCAGGTTGTTTCGCTCGCCGACAGCCGCATGGCGAACGCGCTCTGCCTCACCGTCCAGGGCCTTGCGTGCATACTTCGCTGCGCGGGCTGAATCCCCCTCGACCTTGCCTGTGAACGGGTCGCGCGGGTCGGCCTTGCCTGCCGCCCTGGAAGGATTGCCCACAGGGTCATGAGCAACTTCAAGGAGTTGTTCTCTTGTTACCACCCGGATCGAATCGGGCTTCTGAAACAGCCGGGCTTGCCGATGGGGACGTTCCTTGCCGTGCGGCCCCTTGCGTGCCCATGTTCCAGGCAGCTTGGTGATTCTCGGGGCGTCGTGTACCTGCCGATCCACGTGCGCCTCGGCCGTGTCAAACCTGTCAGCCAGCCGGGCCAGCACATCGCGCAGCAGCTCCTGCGTCTCCTGGTCTGCCGGCTCGTTAATCCGAAACAACAAGTGCCAGCCATTTCCTGAGTCAATCACCAGAGGTTGAGGCCAGCCACGGGCATCGAGGTAGCTCTTCACGGCACGAGTCACCTGGCGGGCCTGGGCCTTCTCCTCCTGCGTGGCGTTGGATTCATCCGGCCTGTCGGGATCGACATCAACAAGCAGCCACCTGCGCTTGACCACGTCCCCAGCTTTGGCAGATCCGTTGCCATCACGCAGCGGGTTGAGAGTCACATAGGTGCCGCGCACGCTCGGGATTTTTCCACACGACGCAGCAAACCGGCTGGCCTCAGTCACCTGCCCACCAGTGAAACGCCTGCTATGCACAACGCGCTTTCCAGTGGGAGCAATGCCGAGGGCTCTCACCTCGAAGCAGTGCTCTGGGTCCACCAGAACTTCCAGCGCTCTGAGAATCGGATTGTCAGTCGTCCTGTCGTTGGCCATAATGGGATTGTCCCCCACGTTTGGTG
>JAXMAV010000025.1:0-127655 GCA_046350255.1 Gemmataceae bacterium | reverse complement strand
TGAGCACCTGTCTCTTAAACAGGGGGATGTGGGTTCGACCCCCACCGGGGCCACTGCTTCGATGAATGGGCGTGTCGTCTAACGGGAAGACAGTCGGCTTGCACCCGGCAAATGAGGGTTCAACTCCCTCCACGGTCCACTGGTTCTTGATGCCCTGGTGGTGAAACGGACATCATGGCTCCGTCCGAAGGAGCAGGCCCAGGTTCGACTCCTGGCCGGGGTACTGTTTACTTGCTTCGATGGTGAAACGGAGATCACACGGCCCTGCGAAGGCCGAGTTCCTGGTTCGAGTCCAGGTTGGAGCACTGTGGCCGACCGCAAAGCGGTAGCGCGACCCGGCTGTGAACCGGGGATGTGCGGGTTCGACTCCCGCCGGCCACCTTCGCTTGCCAGTGCAGCTCGAATGGTCGAGCACCCCTCTTGTAAAGGGGCGCGTGCGGGTTCGACTCCCGCCGCTGGCTCTTTCGCTCTCATGCCGGCGATGCTCGACAGGACGAGTACCGCCCTCGTAACGCGGACCCAGTGGGTTCGAGTCCCACCGCCGGCTCTTTTCTTGATCCTGTGGTCCGAGAGGTAAGGCAGCGGTCCGCAAAACCGCTTGACGTGGGTTCGACTCCCACCAGGATCTCTTATTCCGGTGTAGCTCAGCTGGTCAGAGCGCCGCGCTGAAAACGCGGAGGCCGCTGGTTCGACCCCAGCCGCCGGAACTGCCTCCTTGCCTGGTAGCTCAATGGTAGAGCGGACGCCTGTTAAGCGTACGGTTGCTGGTTCGATCCCAGCCCGGGCAGCTGATGATGTGTGTGATGCGTCTGTGGCCGATCGGTCCAGGCACCGGCTCGCCATGCCGGCCAGGTGGGTTCGACTCCCTCCAGACGCTTGATGCCCTGGGATGAAGCTGGCGTGCCAGCCTGTCTGTCTAACAGGTGAGACGGGTTCGATTCCCGTCCAGGGCGCTTGATTCGGGCCGAAGCCGAGCGGCGAGGCAACCGTCTGATACGCGGTGAAAGGTAGGTTCGACTCCTACCGGCCCGACTGCAGGGGAATGGACTGGAGGCGGTTCCAGCAGGGTCTCATGAGCCCATCAGGCCGGTTCGAATCCGGCTTCCCCGACTATCTACCCCCGTGGCCCAGCGGCGACGGCACCTCCCTGACGTGGAGGCATCACCGCAGGTTCGAGTCCTGCCGGGGGTACTGCGCAGCAGTGGTGATCCAGTCGTTTGCGCCCCGATGGTGAAATGGAGATCATTCCTCGGTCCTAACGAGGCGTTCCGGGTTCGACTCCTGGTCGGGGTACTTCGCGGAACCAGCATCCTTGCGCATTGCGTTGGAACATCGCCAGGATGGACTCGAATCTCCGCGAGTTGGTGCCACATTCGTGATGAACCAGCAGCGGTACCGACCCTGCCTCCATCAGAATCGTTTCCCAGCACTTCCTTCACAAAGGGCGGTGTCATTCAGCGTCCGCACCCAGGAAAGCGGGCTGGTCGTGATCATCCACGCAACTGGTCGCACCGGCTCGACATATTCTTCTACGGACTCATCATTGCCACTGAGCCGTGCATGCTGAAAGGAAAACAGGCAGCGCGGCCTCACCTCCAGGCAGTGGAAGATCTCCCTGGTTCTGGGATGTCGTGACAGGTCATGTATCATTTCATGTCGCTGCGGCAAATACAGTATGAGGGCGCACGACGCGGTGCGTGATGCCCAGACGGCAGGGACGCCGGTGAACCCGCTCACGTCGAGTTGACCGCCGAGGAAGGATCATGCCGGCGAGCCGATTGATTGACCACCTGTTCCGTTGTGTCCTCCCGACCGACGGCGGCAACAAGACCGACGGCGAGTTGCTCGAGCGTTTCGTCGAGTCCCGCGACGAGGCTGCCCTGGCCACGCTTGTTCGAAGACATGCCTCGATGGTCTGGGGCGTGTGCCTGCGTGTCCTGGGTAACCACCACGACGCCGAAGACGCCGTGCAGGCGACCTTCCTTGTCCTGACGCGGAAGGCACCGTCGGTCCTTCCAAGGAGCATGGTTGGCAACTGGTTATACGGTGTCGCCCATCAGACGGCATTACACGTCCGACGTGCCATCTCCCGGCGGCGTGCAAGGGAGGCCCAGGGATTGGACATGCCCGACATCCCGGCCCCTCAGGCCGCACCCGCTTCCGACCTGCTGGACCGGCTGGACGAGGAGCTTACCCGTCTGCCAGCCATCTATCGAGAGGTGATCGTCCTGTGTGATCTGGAGGGACGCACCCGCAAGGAGACTGCTGGGCAGCTGGGAGTACCCGAAGGAACAGTGGCTGGGCGATTGGCCCGGGCGCGAGAGATCCTCGCCAGGCGCCTGTCTGCGCGAGGTGTGCAGATGACCGGCGCTATGCTGGCAACTGGGTTGGCTGCACACGCGGCATCGGCCGCGGCACCGGCGTCGGCTGTCTCGTCTGCGGTCAAGGTTTCACTTGCCTGCGCTGCAGGTTCGATGGTGTTAGGGGTGGTCTCGCCCGCGGTGGCCGAACTGGCAAGGGAGGTAACCCTGGTTATGCTCATCAAGAAACTCAAGGCGGCGACAGCCATCATCTTGCTCTCCGCTTGTGTACTCGGCGGGATCGGCACCGGTGTCAGCCTGTTCGCGATGCCCGATGGACCGGCCCGGCACCGCCCAGGCCCGACGAGAAAGGCAGGCGTGATCGGCCGCATGGATACCCCACCCAGCACGGACAACAGCACCGCCTGGGGGAAGGAAGTCGCCGGCTGGCAGGCTGGTCTGGCCTTCCGTCCGCCCGATCGACACAGTTACCGGCATGGTCAAACGGTCAAGGTCGTCCTCCGCCTCCGCAATGTCGGCACAAAGACCGCCACGTTCCGCCACCTCTGGGCGTTCTTCCCCGAGCATCCGCCCACCGTCCTGGACGCCAACGGCAAAGCGATCTCGTTCCCCCGGACCCTGGCAGAAGGGCTGCACGTTCCGCGAGAGACGACTCTCGGACCCGGCAAGGAGATCACCCTCTATGAGTGGCAGATCGGTTTGCAGGAGGTCGGGGAACGCAGCAAGTACCCACTGACGATCCATGGCACCCGGACGTTTACCCTGGAGTGCAAGCACATCGTTGGCCCGACCAGCGCTCATCCTGTCCATCCCGCCCCAGCGCTCGACAAACTCGCCACCGGACAACTGAAGCTCGAGGTGGAGGAAGCTCCTGGGGATGCGATTGTGTCGACATTTCTGAAGCAACCTGCCCAGGCGCGGGTCCACTTCGCGGTTTCGCCCAGGTTTCACCCCCGAGTGTTCGTCTACCGGGCCGAACCGATCCCTGCCACGGTGGCGGATCATCACATCGGTTCCGATGAAATCGTTCTGAACGTCGGAGTGCAGGACGGCGCTCGATTGGGCCATGCCTTTCACCTCAGCCCACCCGGATCCACCGAGCGGGTCGGCGTCGCCAAGGTCCTCGAACTGGAAGCGCGTCGCTGCGTGGCCCGAGTGGTCACTCTCGATCCAACCCACTCCAGGCAATCGCTCAAGGGGCTGAGCGCCGTCTGTGCGGCGCCACGGCCGGAGAAAAACCAGGTCGATGTCGAACGCCGCCTGGATGCACAGGTCTGGCGCACTGAGTCACTGGAGAACAAGATCATCCAGGAGATGCTGTCGAGGCATGCGGGGTGTCGCATCCTCATCGCCCAGGACAAGGGGGACTTGGAGGTGGTTCCCACCACGCGCCCGATGCCCACTCGTTAGTGAACCTACTCCCCCGAGAACCGAGGTGCCCTCGATGCAACCTGACTGGCGGATTGTTCTGGCACACGCAGCCAATGGGCTGGGCTGGCTTCTCACCGGCTCCACCCCGCTTCTCGTCTACGCACTTGGTAAACCTGGCTTCGTTGGGTTTATCCTGGCTATGCCGTTCTTCGCGGTCGCCCTTGGGTTGTGCAACGCTGCCGCCCGGCGCGTCGCTCCCCCGGCTCGAACCCGAGGTGATCATGACCCCACTCGTTAGGATGATTCGGTCTCTGTCGGCATTCCTCATGATCCCTGGACTACTAGGCATCGCGGTTGGGAGCGCCGGGGAGTCTGCCACACCACCCGTGGAGCGACCCGAAGGCGACCAACCCATGGCTCCGGCTCAGCCCCCGAAAACCGCCGTGAGTCTGGAAGGCACCTGGTTCGTGGTGGCCTGGGAGGCCGAGGGGAAGCAAGCTCCGACCGAGGCTGTGAAAGGCAAGAAGATGGTGATCCGGAGAAACGAGATCGCCGGTGTTCCCCCTGGCCTGACCGGCAGGCTGGGGTTCAAGCTGCACCTCGAAGCGACGCCGAAAGAAATCGATCTCTTTTCCCTTGAGGGCAAGCATGAGGGAACGAAGGATCCGGGCATCTTCACCCTCGACGGCACCCGGCTTCGCCTCTGCTATGGCGGAAAGATACGCCCCAGGAAGTTTCAAACGACGCCAGGCAGTGGGCTGGTGATGGTCACCCTGGAGAGGGAGAGCCCGGCTCGGCCCGTTCAGGCCGACAAGGGTCCGGCGTACAGGAAGGGACAGGATGAAGCCGGCAATGACCTCGCGCGAGGGAAACTCAGATACAGATGGTATGGCCAGCCAACGGGCACCGACAAACTCCTCGCCGAGATCCTGTTGGAAGACCACGGCATCCACCTCGACATTGTGGCCGGGTGTGCCGTCTCAACCGAGGTACGCCAGCGCGCAGACGGATACAACGACGTAATTCTCGCACACATGACGAAGAAGGGGCAGAAGACGTTTCTCGCCGCTGCCGAAAAGAAGGCGCGCCTGCAATGGGACCGCATGAGCCCGAACGAGCGAACCCGCCGGTTTGGGTTCACCCCCCTTCTCGACCGGCCGGTTTCACTCGATGCCAGCGGCAGGTTGCCTCTTCGCGCGGCCCTGAAGAAACTCGCGGGTGACGTCGGGCTGGGGCTCGAGTTCGACCACGACGCTCTGAAGAAAACCGCGCTCGACCTTGATCGGACGGTGACGGTTAAGTTTGAGAACGTCCCGCTGGCCCGGGCGCTGGGATACCTGATCGACTGGAACACGCATCCGGACTTGCTGCGCGAGGTGCGGGGCGACAAACTCGTGTTCACCACGCTGGAGGCATGGCAGGCGCGCATCGTCTCCAAACTGCCGGACTGGCTGAAGCCGCTCTACAACAAGGGTCTTCTGGCCACTCTCGACGATGGCGACGAGGTGGCGACAGTGACCACAGGTACGATCGCGACCGACGAGCTACTGGCCAGGCTCCGGACGCTGCCGAAGCTCCGCGAGTTGCATCTGGAAGCCACCAGGGAAGTGACGCCGGCCGGGCTGGCCCACCTCGGCAAGATGCCCCGGTTGGAGAAGCTCTCGCTGTACCAGATCACCGCTGGAGACAATGGGCTGGGCGACGAGGCCATCCGGAGCGTGGCCGGACTCGTGTCACTGCGCGAACTCTGGATCGGCGAGTGTGGCACCACAGACGCGGGAGTGAAGCTCCTCGACAAATTGCCCAAGCTCACCACCTTGACGTTGCGGCAGGAAGTGCACCTGACCGACGCCGCGCTGGGATCGATCGCCCGACTCCCTCAGCTGAAATCACTGTCGCTGCCCAGCTATGTCGGACTTCGCCGTGGCTGGGTTCGCTTCTCGGCCGAGGGAGCGCGGCAGGCCAGGGAACTAGTGGAAGACAGTACCCCTCGCGAGGGCTGGATGCGCTTCTCGGCCAAGGGCATCCGTCAACTCGAGAAGCTGAAGCATCTGGAGGTGCTCCACCTGGTTGGCCATGATGTACCTGCTGACGCACTGGAATTTCCGCACCTGAAGTCGCTGGGCCTGGGTTACTCCAGCCCCGACGATCCGGCCCTGGCGAACCGAGGAGCCGGACGAGGTGGGATCGGCGATGACGTCGCACGGAAGATCGGTGATCTCCGTAATCTCCAGGAGTTGGAGCTGAGCTACTCGGCCATCGGAGATGACGGGTTCAAGTCCATCGCCGGGCTCCCCGGGCTACGCCGGCTGAATGTCCGTAGCACCCACATCACCGACATGGGGATCGCCCACCTCCGGAATCACAAGGGGCTCGAGCACATCTCTCTGCGAATCGCTGGACTCGGCGACAGGACGCTCCAGCACCTAGCCCACATCGAGACGCTAACCCGCCTGGATCTCGACGGCAGCGGAGTGCCTGGAGGCCCTCCGAGTCGGAATGTGAGTATCGCCGGGCTGCAACAGCTCAAGAACCTCCCAGGGCTGGACACACTCTGGCTGAGCCATTTCGACATCCCCGTCGGAGGCTACGTGGGGTTGAAAGAACTACGCCATCTGCGCGAACTCACTCTGCTGAGGACAAACATCACGGGGGCAGAGCGTGAGGCGCTCATCAAGGCGTTGCCCCGCACACGCATCTCGGCCCCAACCGGTGGCGGAAACTACCTACGCGTTCCGAAGCGGAACCGCTGAGCATCCTTCACGAGGTGGCCATGATCTCTGCCGACACTCCCCAACCAGCGGGCGACGTAACCCCGGACACACGGACGCTCACTCGGCGTTTCAAGCGATGCACCTGCGGTGCCCTGGCGCTGGCGTTCATCGTCACCCTCGGGACAATGGATGGACCGGGGGCCGGCCCTGTGCCGCGCACGGGGACACTCCGTGGTCGGTTTGTGTTCGATGGCGACCCGCCCGCGCCGATCGATCTCTATCCAGGCCTGGCGAAAATCGACCTGGCGCAACCCCACCCCGGGCCCGAGCGGTTCGACGGGGTTGAAGGGCTGTATCGACAATTCCTTGACCACCGCATTCGCCCCTCTACGCTGGATCAGTCGCTCCAGATCGGGAAGAAGCACGGCATTGCCAACGTGGTGATCTGGGCGACAAGCAAGGAGATCCCCTGCCATGTGCCACTGGAGCCTGGCAGGCGCCCCGTGACAATTAAGTTGAAGGGAGGCCACTATAGCCCGCGGGTTGCCGTTGCCATGACCGGGCAGACTATCCTGATCGAGAACCACGATCCACTCACGTTCCACTTCCGTGCCGAACCAGGCCAGGCGGGCAACAAACCAATCAACCACCTGCTGAAGCCAAACTCGGCCAGGATGCCACTGCGCCTGGTGTGGTACGAGCCCGAGGCGCAGCCGATCCGGTACGAGTCAAACCTGGGCCCCTGGGCGAACGGCTGGGTATTTGTGCATCGCAACGCCTTCGTAGCCGTCAGCGGACCGGACGGCTCGTTCGCTCTCCCAGGGTTGCCTCCCGGCAAGCTGGAGTTCCGGGTCTGGCACGAGCGTCAGGGTTATCTCAAGCAGTGGCCCCGAGGACAGTTTCAGTATACCATTCAGCCAGGCGACACCACCCTGGGTGAGATCAAGCTCTCACCTCTGTTCTTCGTTCGGAGGTAGCCTCCTGCCAGGAAGGTGTCCTCGGCCACTCAGGTTCGCGGAGGTTCGACATGTTCACCGAAAGAAGCGCATACCGCGTCGCCATGCTGACGGCCCTGGTAACCCTCGCCGCTGCCACCACGTTGCCGATGGTGTTCAAGGTGGTACTGGCTGGCGGCTTCGCTCCGCAGTACGGCGAAGCGAGTCTCGCCACCCTTTCACCCGTTGCAGCGGTGGCGGTGGCGCTGCTCCTCGGGCTGGCTGGCGGAGCGGCCCTGACGGCAGAACCCCGCCTCCAGGCGCATCGAGTCGGCCTCATCGGTGTCGCTCTCATCGGAGCAACGCTGCTCGCCACGGCTTACATGTTTAGCCCACTGGCGCAGTTCGGCTTCCACCCCCTGGGCCTCTCCGCCGTCGCCCTCGGAGGCTCCTGCCTGCTTCTCGCGGCGTGGCTAGGCCAGCGGGTTTCGGCAAGCACCTGAGATCCTCGCCGTGTCAAATGAGTGGAGAGGGCGACAAAGGAAATTCCGTCTCCCTGCAGTTGACCTATTTCGTGGCTGGACTATAATAGCATAAAGACATGCGATTATCCATTCACGGAGGCCTTGTGTTAAGCAAGACTGGGTTACATGCGATTCGCGCGATGCTGGCCCTGGCCCGGTTGCCGGATGGCACCTTCGCCGGGGCAGCCAGCATCGCCCAGGAAATCGGGGCACCCCCCAATTACCTGGGTAAACTGCTACGCAACCTCGCCGACCATGGCCTGGTCGAATCCCAGAAAGGGCTCGGGGGAGGCTTCCGACTGGCTCGCGCAGCTCGTTCTATTTCGCTCCTCGATGTTGTCGATCCCATCGAGCACATGAACCGATGGGCCGGCTGCATCCTTGGCCTTCCGACCTGCTCTGACACCAGGCCGTGTGCCATGCACGACCGTTGGAAAGGTGTTCGGGCCGCTTACATACAGATGCTGCAACAGACCTCCCTAGCTGACCTGGCTGCACGCGGTAGCGCCAACGGAATCCTCGAGTGAGAGGTTCCGCGCCAAAATCGGACAACCACATGCTATTAATCACTTTGGAGATTCCTCCCGTGTCTGATCCTACGGCTCTCCTTGATGGTCCCACGTTAATCCCCGAACTGCTCCGAGCTGCCCCGCAATTACGTCCCATTCTGGATCGCCACGGGCTGCGCGGCTGTGGAGGGCCCAACGGGCCGGCGGAGTCGCTGGCCTTCTTCGCCCGGGCGCATGGTGTGCCGCTGGCGCCGTTGCTCGCCGAGCTTCGCCAGGGACTGACGGCCGCAGCGACTCCCCCGGCTCCGAATCACCCGGAAGACGCCATCTATCGCCCATTCTTCCGCGCGGCCATGATCATCACGCTTACCGCAGGTGCAGTCTGGGGAGCATATCTGCTCTTGCGCATTGGCTGGTCGGGCTCATTCCGCGCTGCTGGCCTGCACGAGGTCAACGCCCATGGGCACGCCCAGATCTTCGGCTGGGTCGGGCTCTTTGTCATGGGCTTCGCCTACCAGGCCTTTCCGCGCTTCAAACATACCTCGCTAGCCTGGCCGACCATGGCCTGGAGCAGCCTGGGCCTGATGCTGGCCGGTATCCTGGGCCGCTGCCTGGGTGAACCGCTCGCCGACACCTGGCCCGTGGCGGGAACGTTCGCCCTGGTCGCCGCCTGGCTGGAAGTTGGGGCCATCACCCTGTTCCTTGTTGTGATCGTCCGAACCTGGCAGACCTCGAAAGCGACCTGGGAGATCCACGATGGCTACATCCTGGCAGCCCTGGGCTGGTTCCTCGTGCAGGCTGTGTTCGAGGCGCTGTATCTCCGGGCCACCCTCGTCGCCAGCCCAGGGCAGGAGCTGATCTCCCTGGTCGCCACCTGGCAAGGTGCGCTGCGAGACATCCAGATTCATGGCTTCGCGCTACTCATGATCCTCGGAGTCAGCCAGCGCATCCTTCCGCGCATTTATGGCTTTCCTTCACCCGCAAGTCGGCTATCCCTGGCCTCCCTGGTGGGCCTCAACCTGGCCCTGGTTGGCGAGGTCGTCGGCTTGGTGATGATGCGCGGCGTGGGTGGACCCTGGGCCGGGCTGTGGTTCACTTCAGTGCTGCTGCTCACCCTATGCGTCGTGATGCTCGTGGTGCAGTGGGGCGTGTTCGGTCCGGTGAAGGAAGCCGACCGCAGCCTGAAGTTCATTCGAGCGGCATACGCCTGGCTGCTCCTCTCCCTGGCGATGCTGGTGCTGCTTCCTGTCTATCAGTTTGTCCTGCTGCCCTGGCTGGCCCCGGCCAGCCCAGCCGTTCAGATGGGCTTCTCCCATGCCTACTACGGGGCCATCCGTCACGCAATCACCGTCGGGTTCATCAGCCTAATGATTCTGGGAGTGGCGGCCCGCATCGTTCCTACCCTGAACGGCGTGCTGCCGCATCAACTCGGTGGACTGTGGGGACCCTTTGTGCTCATCAACGCCGGCTGCGCGCTCCGCGTATTTGGCCAGACCTCGACCGACCTGTTCCCCCCAGCCTTTCCGATGATGGCACTCAGTGGTCTATTGGAGGTGACCGCCCTGAGCTGGTGGGGAGCTCACCTGTGGGCCATCATGGCCAGCGGGGGACCGACCGACGCGGAGCCAGAGTCGTCAGGCCAGGGCGATCCTATCGAGGCTCGTCATACAGTCAGCGCAGTGCTGGCTCGTTACCCCGAAACGCTGCCCACGTTCCTGGCTCTGGGTTTCCGCCCGCTGGCCAATCCAGTACTGCGAGCCACCCTGGCCCATGGAGTCCGTGTCGAGATGGCCTGCCGGATGCTGGGACTGAAGTCGGACGAGGTGATCGCCGCGCTGAACGCTGCTCGCCGAGATGTACCCCGCCGCACGATGTCTTTACCTGTGGTTTCTGGATCGTCTTCGGAGGGATGAGATGATGAAAGCCACTGAAGTGCTGATGACCGAACACCGAGTGATCGAGAAGGTGCTCAGCTGTCTGGAAGCGATGGCCACGCAGGCCGAAGAACAGGGTAACCTCGAAATGGAGTCGGCGTCCCAGGCACTGGACTTCTTCCGCGGCTTTGCTGACCATTGTCATCACGGCAAGGAAGAGGGCTACCTGTTTCCCTTGCTCGAAGCCCGCGGACTTCCGCGCGTCGGAGGGCCAATCGCTGTCATGCTCCACGAGCACGAAGTCGGCCGGCAATTGCTGGCTGAGATGGCCATGGCCGTCGATCAACAGTCGCCAGCAGCGTTTGTACCTCCCGCGCGGTCGTACATTCAACTACTGCGCGATCACATCTGGAAAGAGGACCAGCGCCTGCTCCGCATGGCGGACCACCTTCTCAATCACAAGGATGATGCTCAGTTGATGGCTGCCTTTGAGAAGACAGAGCAAACGGACATGGAGGCCGGGACCCATGGGCGATTCCATCAGCTCGCCAATCAGTTGGCAAACCGCTGGGGCGTGTCCCATGAAACTGCCGGGCCAAGGTCGTGTGGGGGAGGTTGCTCGCATCCCTAAACAACCATCCTGGATCCTGTGCAACAGGTCAACACACGACCCAGGTAGATTGACTGCTTCGTCGAACGACACCCGGAAAAAACCGTAGGCCGGGTAGGTGTGAACCTACCCGGCCCTCAGTTAAGTGCCTTGCCTGCCGCTCGCGGCAGGTGCAATACCGGGCGATGAACGCCGGGTAGCAAAATGGTTTGGCGCGGAGCCTTGGCAAGGCACTAACATTATCGGATGGTGGTCAAGGGTACTTGAGGAGATTATCCGTGCAGGGCGGCCTCGATCGTGGCGATGTCGATCTTCGTCATCGTCATCATCGCCTCGAACGCACGACTGGCGGCCGCAGGGTCAGGATTGACGATGGCTCGTGTCAGGACGATGGGGGTGATCTGCCACGAAACGCCCCAGCGATCCTTGCACCAGCCGCAGGCGCTTTCCTGGCCCCCGTTACTGATAATAGCGTTCCAGTAGCGGTCGGTCTCGGCCTGGTCCATGGTGGCAACCTGGAACGAGAACGCCTCTGTCTGTTTAAACGCAGGGCCGCCATTGAGGCCAAGGCAAGGGATGCCCATGACGTTGAACTCAACCGTCAACACGTCGCCTTTCTTCCCGGACGGAAAGTCGGCTGGAGCGCGGTGCACTGCGCGGACGTGGGAGTCGGGGAATGTCTCGGCGTAGAAGTTTGCCGCCTCCTCCGCGCCGCCGTCGTACCAGATGCAGATCGTGTTTTTCGCTGGTGTGGACATGGCAAATCCTCCATGAGGATGTTGAGAGATGTGATCGAACCTACCACGACGGAGATCATCGTTGAAGTTCAGCCTCGAGCCGGTCGAAGTTCTGCTCATTCGCCCCAGCGATGAAACGGCCTATCTTCTCCGCCTCTTCCACGTCCTCGAACCGCATCCCCCAGGTTAGTCTGGTTCCATCGCCTTCGTCAGACAGGGTCATCGTCATGCGAAAGCGGTGAACTGTCCCCAGGTGGTCGTACACCACGCGCTCGTCTGGTACCACCCCCACAAACACCGAATGGTTGGGATAGTCGGTGCCGTCCGGGCCATGCATCACCATCCGCCAGGCGCCCCCCGGCCGCAGGTCAAATTCCTCGATGGTGCTGGTGAACCCATTCGGCCCCCACCACCTGGCCAGGATCTCCGGTTTGGAGAATGCTGCAAACACTGTTGCGCGCGGTTTGTCGAACACCCGAGAGGAGACAATCTCGCCCAACCCCGCTTCTACTGCCTCGACATGCTCCCCTAGCCGACTCAGAGTCTGACGGCCGCCTTCGATGGCGTTGAACTCGCGAACGACCATTTCACGCATGATGGCTGATGGGAATAGCGACCGCATCGTCACTCGAGTCTGGCCATGGGCCAGTTCCTCGAACGTGACAGTAGCTTCGAACGAAACGCCTGTCCTGTCCTCGCTGCCGCCACTGTGGACAAAGACCAGTCGTTCCGGTCGCACCACCTCCTTGTAGAGGCTCCTGTTCACAAACTCGGCCCCGTCCGGCCCCACCATGGTAAGCCGGCGAACCCCTCCCGGGCGCACCTCCATCTCGTGTGTGGTAGTGGTGAAGCCGCGGGGCCCCCACCAAAGATCCACTTGCCTGGGATCGACCCAGGCCTCCCAGACGCGTTCTCGCGAAGCTCCCACAACGCGCTCGACGATGATCTCCCGGTCGGCGATGTCGCTTGCGTTGCTCATGCCTACGTCTCCCTACCATGCTCTTCCTGCGCCACTTCAGGCAGCAGATCGAAGCTATCTCATCGGTCAGACTTCGGTTATCACTCCAGGAGGCGATTATCTGCCCTGGAAAAAGGTGAGGCCAGCGACTGGGGGAAGTCGCTGGCCCTGTGGATGGGTCAGGGGGATAGGTTAGGGGGTGTGGGAGGCGGGCCAGGGGAAGCGGCCCGACGGGTGTTTCATGGAGGAACAAGTAGAGCACCTGGCGTGCCAATTGCGCAACATCGGGTGCGATTCGAGCGCAACTCTTGATGAGGAAATACTCTGCGATTCAGTTGAGCATCCCAGCCCTCCAGAGAGAGAGTGGGAAGGTATGTAAGAGTTACCGGTCATGCGGGTAATTCGGTTACAATCGCTGAGCAATCTTCTTCCCTGGCTCTCCCAGTCTAATCCCATGCCGCTTCTTGCCACGCGCGATAGACAAGCAGCGAAGGCGCGCGTAGCTATCATCATCCAAACCCCACCCTGTCGCACTCCTACTCTCCTGACTGAGGTACACGCATGTTCAGACTGATCGGTCTTATCTTGCTGGCGGTTCTCGCCTGCCCTGCCCTGGTGTCCGCACAACCAGTGCGTAAATTCGACGACAAGGGAGCCCCGCCATTTACAGTGCTAAAGGAGGGCCAGAACCCGCCTCTGGATGCCTACGACAACTTCGTCATCGGACCGAAATATACGCCCGCGCCGGAACGCAAGGTGGTGGAGGGCGTCCCCCAGGGGAAGGTGCAGCAGTTGGATATCCACTCAAAGGAGACCCGGCTGCTCAACCCCGGCATCGCACGCAAGGTGTTCGGGAAGGTGGACCCGAAGAACCCCAAAACGCTGATCGTCCAAACACACCCCATCGACTACACGCGCAAGATCACCGTCTACATCCCCGCACAGTACAAACCAGGCACCGAGGCACCGTTCATGGTGGCTCACGATGGTCCACCGGGGAAGCCGGGCATGGACCTGCCGCGCATCCTCGACAACCTGATCCACCAGAAGCGTATTCCGCCCATCGTACTCATCCAGGTGGCCAACGGTGGTGGCGATGCCCAGGGACACCAACGTGGCAAGGAGTACGACACGATGTCCGGCGTGTTTGCCGATTACATCGAGGAGGAGGTGCTGCCACGCGTCGAGAAGCACTGCAAGGTTAAGCTGACGAAGGATCCCAACGGGCGCGCGACGATGGGCAATAGTTCAGGAGGCTCGGCGGCGCTGATCATGGCCTGGTTTCGTCCCAATCTTTATCGCCGCGTGCTGACCACCTCGGGCACATTTGTGAACCAGCAGTGGCCGTTCGACCCGAACTACCCCGACGGGGCCTGGGGCTTCCACGAAACCTTGATCCCGAAGAGCGAAAAGAAGCCGATCCGCATCTTCATTTCCGTCGGCGACCGTGACCTCCTCAACCCCAACGTGATGCGCGACAACATGCATGACTGGGTCGAGGCCAACCATCGGATGGCCCGGGTACTCAAGGAGAAGGGCTACGAGTATCAGTACCTGTTCTGTCGGGGCTCCGGCCACAGCGTCGGGAACGCCCAGCAGCAGTTTCTTCCTCACGCCATCGAATGGGTCTGGAAGGGATACACGCCAAAAAGTGATCAGTAGCCCCCTGATTCACTGAACCAGGGAAACGACACACGCCAGGCGATCCGATGCGAACCTGATCGCCTGGCGTGTGTTTTGTGGAAGTTGCTAGTTACCGCCAATTCAGCACACGAAAGACGCCTTCACGGTGCTTGATGCGGTCGGGCATGGTCAGGAGGCGTTCACGAAACACGCTCAGGATCAATCCGAACGAGAATATCATCCCACCACCAACCAGGATGAACCAGGCCAGTGCGTTGAGTCGCCCCCAGGGCACGAAGATTAACAGAGTCAGGAAGTACAGAACAGTTGTGAGCGCGCCAACCAGGGTGGTGGAGCGAATCTGGAACATCACTCCGGTCGTCAGCAGAATTAACCCTGCGGCCAGGAATCCAAGTTCATTCAGCACCCGGAACTCATCCTGCCAGCGATCTACCATGGAAGCAATTGCCAACGGCACGCTGACCAGCAGGGCGCCAAATACCAGGCTCATGCTAGCCAGGTCATTGTGCCGCTCATGCTCGCGATACCAGCCAATGTGTCCCACAATGAGTAGCAGTAATCCGCTAAGCACGCAGAAGATTTCCAGCTTCTGTGCACCACTTAATTGACTGAGCAATGTCAGTCCCAGGAAAGCGAGCAACCCCTCGGCCACGGTCGTCACCACGTACCAGCGGCGCCAGGCCTGATGCTTCACCAGAACGATGGCCAGTAAACTGATACCCGTCAGGATCAGGCACAGGGTGATGAACTCCCATCGTGGCTGGTCTAGAAGCCGACTTGCCGACAACAACGCCGCGCCAATACAGGCCAGCGAGACCAGCGTATTTCCCGCCTGGAACGAGGCATCGGCCAGCGGTTGATTGGCGAACTTCTCCAGCACGGCGAAGCGATAGGC
This sequence comes from Gemmataceae bacterium, assembly GCA_046350255.1. Classification (GTDB taxonomy): domain Bacteria; phylum Planctomycetota; class Planctomycetia; order Gemmatales; family Gemmataceae; genus CALDUY01. The sequence goes on along the minus strand of JAXMAV010000025.1, from coordinate 112,563 downwards.
AATCAGAAGCACCAGACCCACCAGCGCGAAGGTCAGGATGTGATACTCAGGAGTAACGCCGGCATAGACCATCAACTGCCATACCGCACCGCAGCTGGCAATGGCCGCAAGATGGACTGCAAGTGCCTGCCGATGCAAAGTGGCGGCCAGAATATAGAACAGCGCCACCTCGGCGAAGAAGATGGCCAGCGATAGGTTGAGAGTCTCGGCCTGCACCAGGTGCCGGAACCCCTGCTGAGTGGAGGCCAGGCTGGCGAGGAGCATGACCCCGGTACCCGCATGGCTCACCCAGAGAAGTGGTCGGGCCGGGCTGGTGTTGTGGTAAAGGTGGGCTGCCACGAGGTAGATGATCGGCAACAGCATCAGGATAGGGGCATGCTGTTCCCAGGTTCCCAGCTGAACAGCGGCCAGCAGTGCCGCAGCGCCAATGAGCGTCGCAGCTCCTGTGGCAAAAAAGTACACCAACGAAAGAGTCTTGTGCTGGTCGCGGTAGAGATGGGCCCCCACTCGACAGGTAATTGCCGTGATTGCCATCGCCATGACAAAGTTCCAGGTCGGCGGTTCAGTTTGCCAAATGCTTCGCAGGTCCAGGCTAACGGCCCGGAAATAAACCAGGCCACCCAGCACAACCGCCAGTAGCGGCATCACCACACCGAAGATTGGGAACGCGCGGGTATAGGGACTATTCGTCGTGAAGCGCGCCTGCACCAGATTCACCACCAGTGCAGTCAGAGCCAGCATGCCAATCAACACGTCGATGCCCATGGCAATGGGGAGCATCTCGACAGCAATGATTAGTGCCCACAGGAGCAACACTGCCGCAAAGTGGACGTAAACACCTACCTGCCGCACGACGATATCGGAGTAGACATAGGCGTAAATACCCACCAGCACCAGTAGCAGGGAGAGCCAGCGCATACTCCCAATCACTGGTGAGGGACCGGCCTGCCACTGCTTGTAGTATTGCTCGAACAGGGGCTTGTAGAGCCAGTCGCCGGCGATGAACGCTCCCAGCAACAGGAGCAATCCACCAGCGAGTTGAACGTGACCGGACCAGAAGTAAGCAAGGCCGAACCGTTTGCGACTGAACGGCCCTTCCTGCTCGGGAAAGGCGCGTTCCAGGTGGATGCAGATCAGTCCCAGGACTATAAGCATGGTGGACGGGGCAGCAATTTCCCAGAACTTCTCCGGCGATGGCGGCAGACTGGCCAGGATGAGCAGCCCGGCAAGCGTCACTCCGGCATTCTGTACAAACACCAGGACCGAATCGCGCAGCACAAGTGCCGAGGCCACGTAGAACAAGCTCATCACCACGCCGGCCATCCACAGATGATCGGTCAGCGTTAACAGGCCTTTGGTTTGGTAATACCACAGGTTGAGGGGCATGATCAGACTGGCAATGAGTGTCAGTGCCCGGCCAGCAACTTCATAACGCGTCTTGCGAACGACATACCAGCCACCCACAAGTACCAGGAGATTGACCACTCCCAACGTGCCCGCGACGACTGGTGGGGTGAAGAACTCGTTGACCCACAGCAGGATCACCAGACCAATGACCATCAGCACGCCACCGAAGGTCAGCAGCCACTGAATATTGCGCGGGTCGAGCATAATCTCGATCATTGGCCGTCGAGGGGGTCCCTTCGGGGGATCGACTGGTTGGGCATCCAGCACCGCCTCCCCAGGCGAGAGACGACGTTGTAGAACCTTGCTATGCTCGTCCACCTCGCGAAGTAGTTCATGCTTCTGCGAGAGGGTCAATACACTGCAATCCGCCAGGCGCGCTATTTCACTCCCGAGGAATGACCAGTATCGGAGCGAAGTAGCAGCCGCAGTTTCTCCTTGTTGAGAGAATGGTAAACCCGTATCGACCGGGACGGCCTCCGACTGGCTTCTTTGCCAGTTCGCTCGGCGACCTTGGTAGTCCACCCGAATCTTCTCGAACCGATTCGAGCCAATCAGTTTCTCGTCGCGCCATTTCGTGAATCGACGTTCGGCGAAATCCAGAGCCTGGAACAAATCGTTCCAACACTCCTGCAGGCCAGCTGGGGCAGGCGGCATAAGGCACTCCTGGGCGGGTAACGAAGTGAGAAAGGGATTCACAGGACCCAGGCACCCTGCCGCAGGAAGTGTCACTCAATAATCATGCGGAAAATAATATTCAGTTAGAGAGGAATGGTTTTGGGAGTGGAGAAGCGCTATGGGCGATTCCTGTCTTCATCGACCTCGGGCCGTCCAGGGGTGCAGGGTCACTGCCTGGGCGGCTCCACCAGGTTTAACGATTTTGGCCCCAGCGAGGCCGATGTTTGTGGAGGTTTCACGAAGGCAGCCAATGTGGTGCTTTGCAGGAAGCGGATCATCTGTTCGCGCAGTGCCGTGAGCTGTTCGTGAAGCGGGCACGGTGCGTTGTTGCCACACCAGGTCGGCCCTAACGGGCAGCTGATCGTCTCAGTCAGCCGGTCAAACTGATCCGCTACATCGTAGAGGGTGATCTGGGCGGGCGGCCGGCTCAACGCGTAGCCGCCCCCCGGCCCTGGCGACCCGACTACTAAACCGGCCTGCGATAGGACCGTCAGCACTTTGGCGATAATCGGTCGGGGAAGATGGCGCTGCTCGGCGATCTCGCCCGAACTGAGCCGACGATTTTCCGAGTAGACCTCGGCGAGCCGGCTCATGGCGGCGATGGCGTACTGGGCGGTCTTGCCATAAGGGGTCATACATGCGCCTCCGCCGGTGCTGAGAGACCTTCACCCATCTCGCCGGTAAAGACGGCGATGGCCACCTTGAGTAGCACAGTGAATAGCACCATGCCAAGTGCCCAGATACCGGCGACGATCTTCCATTCGGTCAGACTGGGTGTGTATTCAACCACTTCATGTAGCGTCGAGGGGACAAACCCAGGGATGATCAGTCCCATCCCCTTCTCGATCCAGATGCCGGTGAAGCAGGCGATGCAGGCCAGGGTAAGCGCCCACCAGCGCCGTTCAACACCCGGCATCAAAAACAGCAGAAACCCTCCAAGATTCAATCCCAGCGAGGTCCAGATCCACGGCACCAGGGCACTCTTGCCGTGATCTCCAAAGAACAGGTAGGTCGCCGCCGCAACATGGCCGCCCCCGGTGTAGAACATCGTGAACAACTCGGAGACGAGCATAAGCAGGTTGATACACATCGAAACGCGAATGATCTGTAACAGTGTGCGAATTGGTCCCTCGCCGATGTGAAACGCGCTTGATCGGCGAATGGCCTGGAGCGCCAGAATAATGAATGCCGGACCGGACACGAACGCCGAAGCCAGAAATCGTGGAGCAAGTAACGCGGTGTTCCAGAACGGTCGGCCACCTAGCCCACAGTAGAGGAACGCCGTGACCGTGTGGATGCTAATCGCCCAAAGGATCGACACAAACACAAATGGTAGGTACCACGATGGACTCGGTCGTCGTCCCAGGAACCGCATGAACAGCAGGTAGCCGACGATGTGGAGATTGATCAGCAGATAGACGTTCAGGACGATCACGTCCCAGGTGAGCATGGAGATCGGCCAGTTGAAACGACCGATACCGGGGATGAGATGCCAGAAACGATCGGGCCGCCCCAGATCGACCACCACGCTGAGCGTGCTCATGACGATGGCGGCGATGGCGAGTATCTCGCCGACGATGACGATGTCGTGCATTTCCTCATCGCCATACAGATAGGCTGGGATCACCATCATGACGCCGCCGGCCGCCAGACCAACGCAGAAGGTGAAGTTGGCGATGTACAACCCCCAACTCACGTGATCGGTCATGGCCGTGCGAATCATGCCGTCGCGCACCTGGACAGACCACGCGTTGGCTCCAACCAAGGCAACCGCGGTGAGGGCGGTCATCCAAAGATAAAAGGCCCAGCTACCCTCGGTGGCAATGTGCAACGATTGTCGCAGGAACCGGGGGTAACTCCACACGGCGAGCGTTGGTGCAATGTTAGCCTGGGACATCACATGCCCTCTCGCCCATTACTTATCGAAAAAGTAGAAGAAACGCGGCCGAGTTCCTAGTTCTTCCTTGAGCACGAAAACCTGCTTGTTCTCGAGCACCCAGCGAATCTCGGAATCCGGGTCGAGTACGTTGCCAAACACCCGGGCCCCTGTCGGGCAGGCCTCCAGGCAGGCGGGCAGGCGGCCTTCGCGCACCCGGTGCAGGCAAAAGGTGCATTTCTCCATAACACCCTGCGGTCGAATCCGATTAGAGAGGTAACCCTGGTTCGGGTTGATCTCGTCGGCGGGCACTTCTGGTTTGGTCCAGTTGAAGCGGCGAGCGTGGTAAGGGCACGCTGCTTCGCAGTACCGGCAGCCGATGCACCAGTTGTAATCGACAACGACCAGTCCATCGGGTTCCTGCCACGTCGCCTCCACCGGGCAGGCCGACACACAAGGTGGTCGCTCGCACTGCTGGCACTGCACTGGCATGTAGAACTTGCCTGGAACCGGGACCGGATGGTCGTAGGTACAGTTCCCCTTGGCGAAGTCGATTCCGCCCCTCTGCATCTCAAAGACACGGATATAGCTGTTGTTCGTTGCCCGGTCGTGGTTGTTTTCTATGTGACACGCCTCGGCGCATTTTCGACAGCCGATGCAGATGCTCAGATTCAGAGCGTAGCCATATTGCACGCCTTCGAGCGGTGGCGGATCGTGAATGGTTACGTCGCGACCGTAATCGGCCTTCGCCTCCTCCTCCAGGCGCCGAAATACGACCTGCTTCTGCTCCAGGGTGAGTTCCTTGTAATGCTTCTGCAGGAACTCCTCGGCTGACAGATCTGTCGATGCCCACTGAAACAACGGCTGGATGGCTCGTGTCCAGGCAACCAGACCGAGCATGACGGCCCCGGCCTTGATGGCCGTCCGGCGCGTTACCTCGCCAACCATGGGAAGTGAGAACCCGCGGCGCTGCTCAGTCATGTCCTGCCCTCCCGGCGGAGCCATCGGCCGGAACATCACCTGGTCCACGCGCCGGTCGAACAATCGGGTAGCGGGGCGCGTGCGGAGCGTGGCAATCGACGCAGTTGTTGCGAACGCGCGGCCCGCGCGTCAGATCCCAGTAGCCGGTCATTCCCCCATGTGCGCCTCGCAGGTAGTCGCGATACTGCGGGCCATGACACTGAGCACACAGTTGCATGACCTCGCTGAAGGGAACGGCTCGCCCATTCGCCAGCCGAAGCGAACTGTAGCCATCCCCCGGGTTGTGACACGACGCACAGGCAAGGTCACCGTGCTTGCCCGTCACCTTCTGATGAAACAGTGCGAGTTTTTGCCCGAGCCGCAGTTCGGGATTAGGGGGCTTCGTCGTGTGACAGGTATTGCACGCCACTGTCACCGGTCGCCCATGTGGATCGAGCGCGTCAGTTGCCACCACGGGAGGGCCCGCCCGCTTGCGGATGGTGACAACATGCGCCGGGGGTCGCTTCGGCTGCCGCGCAGCGGGGCGTGGAGTGGACCGACCCAGCGCGACCATGGCCGTCAGGGCGACCACGACGAACAGGGCCAGCCAAACCGGAAGATGCGCAGACGATACAGGGCGGATCGGACTCGATGGGTGTTTCGCTGGCATCGCGCAGATTCCTCCTTCCGGGAAGAGCATAGCCAGGACCATCAGAGAAATCAAGAATAGTAATTCTTTTTTTCCTTGATCGATTCTGCTCCCATGGCTATGGTGAATGCCAGAACGTCCTCTTTTCGTCCGAGGGCCTGCCATGAACATCAGTGGGCTTGTGGTCACACTCACAGACGACGACCGCTCCGCTTCGATTGTCGAGGCCATTCAGAATGCCGGCCCCTTCACCCTGGGCGACCGGTTCGGCCCGCGCCTGACTGTCGCTATGGAGACCACCACTCCGTCGGCCTGTGATCACTGGCACGACTGGCTGACGCAGCTCGACGGGGTGGTGAAGGTGGACGTAGCCTTTGTTGCATTCGACTCGTGTGAGGGCGGAGATCATGTCTGAATTGAATCGGCGCGACTTTCTTCGCTCTTCAGCCCTGGCTGCCGCCGCCGCTCTGGCCGCCCGACAGGCGGGGGCCATTCCGCCTCCACGCACCGAGTTACCCGTCATCGCCGATGCCACCTGGAACAAGGCCCCCTGCCGCTTCTGCGGCACCGGCTGCCATGTGCAGGTGGCCGTCAAGGACGAGCGGGTCGTCGCCGTGGCTGGCGATCGCCTGGCTGACGTCAACAAGGGATTGCTCTGCGTGAAGGGCTACCACGTCGGTGGCATTTTGTACGGCAAGGATCGGCTGACTACGCCCATGCTCCGCAAGGACGGCAAGCTGCAGCCGATCAGCTGGGACGAGGCCATCGACACCATTGCTAGACGCATCCTCAAGGCGCCAGGTCGATTCGCCCTGTATGGCTCCGGCCAGTGGACAGTACCCGAAGGTTACGCCGCCAACAAGTTCATGAAGGGTGGCCTGGCGAACAACCACATCGAGCCAAACGCCCGGCTGTGCATGGCCAGCGCCGTGACCGGCTATATCAGCAGTTTTGGCGTAGATGAGCCGTACAACTGCTACGACGACCTCGACCACGCCGACGTCGTGATCTTATGGGGCAACAACCCGGCTGAGATGCACCCGGTGCTTTTCAGCCGGATCATCGACCGCCGGATGCGCAAGGAAAAGGTCGTCCTCATCGATATTGGCACCAGGCGCACACGCACCTCTGAGCAGGCCGATCACGTCCTTCTCATGCAGCCCCAGGGCGACCTCGTCATCGCCAATTGCATAGCCCAGCAACTCGTGGCAGAGGGCACCTTCGACCGGGCATTCGTCGAGAAGTACTGCAACTTTCGCGGCGACACCGAGCCACCTACGCTCCTGGGTAAGCCGATCACCTTCGACGAGTATCGCAAGAAACTCGACAACTACACCCCGGAAAAGGCGGCTCCCCTAAGTGGGCTGTCGGTCGAACAGTTGCGGATGCTGGGCAAACTCTTTGCCGACCGCTCGAAGAAGATCCTCAGCCTGTGGTGCATGGGGATGAACCAGCACACGCAGGGGACGGCGATCAACAACCTCGTTCATTCCATCCATCTGCTGAGTGGTCATTTCGGCAAGCCAGGCGACGGCCCACAAAGCCTGACCGGCCAACCGTCAGCCTGCGGCACTGTACGCGAGACGGGGACGCTCTGCCACACGCTCCCCGGCGATCTGAAGGTCGAGGATCCCGAGCATCGCAAGAAGGCCGAGGCGCTGTGGAACCTGCCACCTGGGCGGATTCATCCAAAAATCGGCTACCACACGGTGCTGATGTGGGAGAAGTTCTGCACCCCAGCCGACAAGGGCGGCGACATCGACACGATATGGGTCCAGGTGACGAATCCAGGCCAGTCGTTGCCGAATCTGAACAAGCTTTTCCGCGGCAAGAAGGAGTTGCCTGAGAAGTTCCTCATCGTCTCCGATGTCTATCCGACAGCCACAACGGAGTTAGCAGATCTTGTTCTTCCTTCCGCCTTGTGGATAGAGAAGAACGGCGTGTATGGCAACTCGGAACGCCGGACGCAGCAGTGGTTCAAAATGGTGCCGCCGCCCGGCCAGGCGCGCGACGACTGCTGGCAGACCATCGCCGTGGCCCACCGCCTCCACGAACTGAAGCACCCCGGCATGGTGGACAAGGATGGCAAGTTCCTGTTCCACCTCACCAACGACAAGGGTGAGATGATGGAAGTCTGGAAGTGGGAGAACTATTACGGCAAGGTGAACGTCGACGAGAAACTCTACGAGGAGTATCGGCGGTTCACGAAGATCAAGAACAAGGATATCGCTCCCTACACGGTGCTTACAGAACAACGCGGCATGCGCTGGCCCGTCGTCGAGGCAAACGGCAAGTGGAAGGAAACGCGCTACCGGTTCGTCGAGGGGCAGGATCCTTTTGTCAAGAAAGGGGCCGGCCTTCAGTTCTATCACTCGGTCACCAGGGACGACCGCGCACTGATCTGGTTTCGCCCCTACGTCACCCCACCTGAAATTCCGGATCGCGAATATCCTCTGTGGTTGGACACGGGCAGAGTACTGGAGCACTGGCACACCGGCACCATGACCATGCGGGTGCCTCAATTACAACGGGCCATGCCACGAGCCTATGTCGAGGTCAGCCGAGAGGATGCCCTGGAACTGAGTGTACAGACGGGCGAACTGGTGAAGTTGGAAACCCGGCGGGGGACTCTGGTCCTGCCAGCCTGGATCGATGGGCGGGGCCGGTGTCCTAAGGGGCACCTGTTTATTCCGTTCTTCGACGAGAAGTTGCTTTGTAACCTGCTCACACTGGATGCCTACGACCCCTTCAGCAAGCAGCCGGATTACAAGAAGTGTGCGGCGCGCCTCGTAAAGGTTGGAGCGGGAGGGTGAGTCATGAGTGACAACATCAATGCCACCTTGTTCATTCCAGGGATTGCCCAGCGCTACGCCACTTTGACCGTGGTGGTGGTCCTTGGCGTGGTACTGGTCGGCTTCCTTCGCGGTGTGCGCGAACCACCTCCCGTATCACGCTTGGGAACCGGACGCGCGCCAGCCATTTCGTCGGCCCAACCAGCCTTGCGATACAATCAGTTGCCCTTTCCACGCCCGGACGAGCGGTCCCAGCTGGCGTCGCTTAACTACGAGATGCCAGGAGTGTTCGACAGGGTCGTCCGCACAGAAGAAATGCGCCAGCAGGCGCTGGCGGACCGGGCACGCAACCGTGCTTACGACGGCGCTCCGCCGACCATTCCTCATGGCACCGACCAGATGACGACGGCTAGTTGTCTGCTCTGTCACGGGCAGGGTATCAGGGTAGCCGATCGCATTGCGTCGAAAATAAGCCATCCACACTATCCGAATTGCACACAGTGCCACGTCGAGATGTCGCGGCTCGAACTCGACAGGCAATCATCGACCACTGTGGTGGACAATAAATTCGTCGGGGCGTACCGATCCGGGCCAGGCGGACGGGCCTCGCCTGGCGCGCCACCAACCATCCCACACTCGACCTGGCTACGACAGGATTGCCTGAGTTGCCATGGCCTGCTGACACGACCGGGCACACGTACCACGCATCCCTGGCTGACCAGCTGTACCCAGTGCCACGCTCCATCAGCAGCGCTGGATCAAGCCGCCTTTCAGGGGCACCTGCCATGACCCGCATAAGCCGGCGCGACCTGTTCCGTGGGCCATTCGGCGAGTCACCCTCGCGGCCCCCCAAACCCAAAGTGCAGCAGGAACCAGCTAGACCGTTGTCATTCTCGGGGTCAGGACAGGGCAAACCGCTACCGCTGCTGCGCCCACCCTGCGCGATTGCTGAAGAAGCATTCCTGTCTACCTGCACACGCTGTCATGCCTGTGTCAAAGCGTGCCCTCATCATGCAATCGTCCCGGCGCCAGTTCGCCTACGTGGAGCCGCGCAAACTCCCATCCTCGATCCGTTTCATTCACCCTGTCGGATGTGCGACGACCTACCTTGCGTTCAAGCTTGCCCCACAGGGTCTCTGTGCCTCGGTCTCCCAGTCGCGATGGGAATCGCGATGATATCACCACCTGATTGCCTGGCCCATCAAAACAACCCTTGTTCAGCCTGTGTCGAGCAATGCCCGGTACCCGAGGCGATCGACTGGGTCGACAGTCACCCCACTGTCCTACCGGAACTCTGCACCGGCTGCGGAATATGTCAGCATGTCTGCCCCGCGCCGCGAAATGCGGTAATCCTCATGCCGCGCCGGCAGCGACCCGACCCGACTCCCCAGGAGATGGCTGATGGCTCATGAGACTTCACCCGAGAGACCGCCGCTTATGCCCCTGGTGGAGGGCATACTCGATGATGCAGACATCAAGCGTTTGTTCGCGGAGTTGGCAACTCACGCCTGGGTGCTGGAGATTCTCGCAAAGTCGGGACCAAGGAATCATGCCACCCAGGACCAGGTCAGCCTGGACATTGCGAATCGACTACTGCGAACCGGGACCGTCCGTGCAATCCAGGTTCGCTACCTGTATGATGGCGCGGAGTGGACAGACACACTAATCCGTTTACCCCACGGAATGCGCCTGGTGCGATGTCGTGACACTGTAAGTGCGCTGGGTGGATAGAGCACTTGGTGCATCTCAGACGCAAAGCGGGCAGTTAACTTCCTCACTAACACCAAGCATGTTCTGTGTCTCGATTACACAGGTCGGTCATTTCTTCTTTCTAAATCTGAAGACGTGCTCAGCGATGGTGGTTCCTACCGTGGATTTCAGTTCAACCTCTTCGGGTTTCCCATCAATCTCATATCCGGGCGGCGGAGCCCAAACATAATAGGTGTACCCATGGCGCGGACCTATCAATCGTGTGAAATTGCCGTCACGATCGGTTTTCTCCGAGACATCTGGCCTCATCCCGCTGGATCGCCTGGCCCCGAGGTTATTTCCCTGGATTGGTAACGCCCAGAGTTCTGCCCGCGTGTTTTCGGTTACAAATACCGCGCCTGGCAATCCCTTACCAGTGCTCACGTCCACCGCCCGCAATGTCAGGCGACAGGCGTCGGCCAGGTTAAACTCAAACACACCTTCTCTGCGGACAACAATTGTCCGCACATAGAGATCCGGCGGGCTCTTGAACACGATCGGACGATCGAGAAACGGGAGTTCCCTGTCTGACTCGATCTCAACGAAATACATACCGGCTGGAAGGCGAAAATTGGCCTTACCGCCTCTGTCTGTTCTTTCAACCCTGAGTGTCTTCGCCTGGTCCTTGGCGGTGTTAGGAAGGATAGACACCTTCAGTCCTTCGATTGGCGTCTTCCTGGTGCCACCGAGGAATCGGATCGTTACTGATATGTCCTCGGCAAGTGCATCTGATGCAAAGCAGAAAAGGAGTAGCAAGGCTCGAACCACTTGACACCTCTCACATTGGTGGAACGAGTGCATTCCGTATCCACGAATTAAGCATAGTTAATTACTTTTTTGGTCGAAGATTCATTGGCTGCGAGGAGAAATCGGGCAGCATCTTCCATCCTTCGCCGACCTTGACAAATGCCATCGGCTGCTCGAATAGTTGTTCGTTCAGCGTCATGACGACCGTCGCCGTGGCTTTATTTCCATCGATCTTCAAGTTGGCGAGTTTGTGTGTAACTTTGGGTTTTTTCCCACTTCCCATCTTAGCGGCAAACTCGTGCTGAGCAATGCTCATTTCGATCGCAAACTCGGTCGGCTTCTTGATCAACGTGGAAAGCGATTTGACGGCTGCTTTCAGGTCGGTGCGGCTGATCATCTTGGTTGCATCCTCGGTCAGGCCATGCTTGTCAAGGACAGCAAGAACATCAGCGAACAACTTTGGCTGTTTCCCGGATAATCTCCTGGCAATCAAAGCGTGGAAGGCCAAATAAGCCGCCATGTCGGCGTGTGCCGATGGAGCAATACAGTGGACTGCTGCCCGGGCGTCACTCTTCTCGCTGGCGGCGACCGAAGCAGCATAGACAGCCTCCGGTGTGCTGTACACTGGCGCCGACCCCGGTGGTTCTGGCTTCTGGTCGCTGCTCATGGCTGGACAGGAAAGTAACAAAAAAGAGATCGTAGTCATCTGGATTGTCATGGTACGCCCCGAGGTGAATAGTCTTCCTGCTCACAGAGGTGCTTCCAGAGAAGATCCCTGGCCAATACAGTCTATCGTTGGACACCTTGGGATGATTCCACTTTGTGGATAATTTCCCTCAACGTAAGTGCATTCAACCTCATAGATACTATCAGGAAAGGCACCGGAAGCACCTGGACCAGAAGGGGGCTCTCCTCAGCCCTGTACCCAAGCCTCACTAAATCACTCGGATATCAGGCCAATGCTACCACCTGAGCAATTCCACACACCTGAGCCCGATCAGGAACGCCAGCGCCGTCTTATTCCCTGGCTACTCGGGCTTCTTTCCTTGCTCTTCCTGGCAGTCCTGGGAATCACGGCCTTTCAGCTTCGTGACCAGTACAACCCTTTCTGGGAACGCACCCAAGAATTCAAAGAAGTCCAGTTCCTCGCCGTGACCCTTCACAAGCGGGTGCTCACGGAAGACGAATTCAGCAGGGCTCTTGAGTTATGCGAGGTGGGACACGTCCGGGCACGGGCCGACGCGGTTTCCGTCGTAGAGGAGTCCGTGAAGCGGGACGCGAAACGAATTGAAGCTGCGGTGGTAGTCTTGAAGCGAGTAGCACAGACAAAGTTTGCCTTGCCGAAGAAGGAGGCGAATCGGGTACTGGGGAAAATTGCCCCTCCACCTCACCGTGAATAGGCATGGACCGCAGGAGAGTCTCCCCATGAGAGCCACCGGCATCTCAGTCGTCAGGAGATGGCTTGTTATTCTGGTCTCTTTCGCCCTCGGATTGGCCGCCGGCCTGGGGTTACTGGGGGTCAGATTGCTGCTTCACGCCAATGCCGATCCGCTCAATGATAATTGGCCACTCTATCTGCCAGCAACCTCATTCGGGGCTTCTCTCGCCTGCACCCTGTTAACCAGGCGACCCATTACCCCAACAATTGGGCTATACTGCGGCCTGGTTGGTTTCATGCTTCTTACTGGGGCATGCGCATATCCAGTGGCTTCCGCCATCGCTCTGGCGGTCCACGGCTTGCTTCCCGCCAGCCTCGGTGCGGTCGTAAGTCTGATCCTGCTCCACCAGTCGGCGATATCTGGCACTTCCGAATCTCATCCAACCGACTCATCTCCCAAGTAATCGAGATACATCTGCCGGATACTGGTAGTGAAATCATTAGCGTAACAAGGGCCACTAATTCCTTTTTTTGATCAATCTGTATATGTCTGCTGCTGTTCGCTGGATGAGCAACTAGCGAAAACCGTACCACAGTGACTTCACGGGCACCGTGTGGGAGTTTCTGCTGCTCTACTGGCTGCTGATGTAGAAAGAGGCGAAAAGTGTTTCGTGCTGCTGCCACACCGCTGGGTGGTCGAGCAGACGATTGGTTGGCTGGGCCGCTTCCGTCGGCTGGTGCGCGACCATGAACGGTTAGCCCTGATGCTCGCCGGTTGGAATTGGCTCGCCGTCCTCACCTTGCAAGTCATCAAGTGGAGATTTCGAGTCAAGTACAGGCTCTATGGACCGATGGTGAGGTCGAGGCAGTGGCATGGACCACCCGCGACGTGACCGAACGCAGGCAAGCCGAGGAGCGGCTACTTCTGGCCGTTGGCACCGCCCGAATGGGCACGATTAAGATCGACCTGCAGACCGACGTAGTGGGTGTGAACGAGCTGGGCCGCGAAATCTACGGCTGGCCCGCCGTCCGCACCACCTTCGTGCAGTTGCAAACCCACACCCACCCCGACGACCGGAAAGATGTGATGCGGAAGGTCGGCATAGCCTTTGATCCAGAAGGCCCCGGTGAATTTGAGATTGAGTAGCGGATCATTCGGGTGGACGGCGCAGGACGCTGGATCCGGGTCCGGGACCGCGTCTTCTTCAGCACTGGCGGTTCAGCCATGAAAGCGGTCCGCTACCTCGGCACCTACCGTGACGTGACTGAGCGGAAAGAGGCGGAGGAAGAACTCCGCCAGGCTGACCGCAAGATGGAGGTTTCATTGCGCTACTGGCCCATGAGCTGAGGAATCCACTGGCCTCGATCCGCAACGGCTTGCAGGTGATCAGACTCGCCAGCGACCGGGTCACCAGCGACCACGCACAGGATATGATGGACCGCCAGCTTTCGCACATGGTCCTGCTGATTGATGACCTGCTCGACATTTCCCGGATCAATCACAACAGGATGTAGCTACGCAAGGCGCGCGTCTCCCTGGCCGAGGCCGTGGGAACCGCCCTTGGGGCAACCCGGCCACTCATCGAGAAGGCGGGGCACGAGCACACCGCCTCGCTGCCCTCCGGAGTCGTCTTTCTCGACACCGACCTGACTCGTCAAGCGCAGGTGTTCGGAAACCTGTTCACCAACAGCGCCAAGTAAACCTCGCGGGGCGGCAAGGTGTGTGTGAATGTTGAATGGTTCTAATCGGTGGTGGTGGTGTCGGTCCGCGACTCCGGGATCGGCATACCGCCAGGTGCGCTTGCCAGTATCTTCGACATGCTTAGCCATGTGGACCGGAGTGTCGAGCAAGCAACGGGGGGACTGGGTATCGGCCTGGCGCTGGTGAAAGGCCTGGTCGAAATGCACAGCGGCACGGTGACTGCGCATAGCGAGGGCGTGGTCAAGGAAAGCACGTTCACGGTCACTCTGCCAGTTCTCGCGGATCACTCAGAGGGCGACGACCACACCTCGAGCCAGGAGCCGATGACGGAACGTCGCCGCATCCTGGTGGTAGCGACAACCGCAACGGTGCCGACTGCCTGAGCATGATGCTTCGACTGCAGGGAAATGAGGTGCGAACCGCCAACGACGGTTTGGAAGCCGTGGCGTTTCGCGCCGAGGTTATCTTGATGGACGCCGGCATGCCCAGGTTATACGGCCTGGACGCGGCAAGGCGCATCCAGGGGGAAGCGTTGGGGCAAGTGCATCACCATCATCGCGCTGACGGACTGGGCCCAGGAGGGTGACCGCGAACGCTCGCGCGAGGCAGACTGTGACGGGTAACACGTCAAACTGGTGAACCTGCCGGACCTGGAGAGAGTCCTGGACAAGGCTCTACAGGAATGATAGGCCCGTCACGCCGCAGCAGATATTGTTAATGGTGTGCCCAGACTCGTGCAGGAATACAGGTAGCGATGCTGGCCGGTCTATAACCGGGTGGATTGTTCACGGATCCACTCCCCACCCGGAGAGTAGCGATAGTAGTCGTTCTCGAACGGATCGAGAGCGACCAGAGTAATCCACTCGTGGTCCACCAAACGGCGGACGGAGTCGTGCTTCCGCAGGATGGCGTCGATCCGGCCACGCGGCGCATGGACCACGGCGGTCAAGCGGAGCGGCTCGTGCACCAGCCGCTGGCCGTCACTGACAGATTGCAGAGGCAAACCGATGGCCAGGTCGCTCTGATTGCCTTTCATCACGCCGAGTTTACCCACCACGTTGTGAATCACCTTGTTGCCGCTCCCGAAGTGGGTGTTATCCACGGTCGAGAGGAAATACTGCATGTTGATCCACTCGGCGACGACCAGAGGGGCCGTCAGGATCACCTCCAGCGCCGTGCCCTCGCGGTCGGCCCGCCAGTCGTAGGAATGCAGGAAGGCGCGCCCCTCGAGGTTCTTTCCGGCGGTTAGTTCGCGCGGGGCGACGATGAAGGCCGCGTTACCGGCCAGGCCCCACTCAGGACGCACCTCAGACCAGTTCTGCGCCCGGGTTTTGGCGCTGGGGAGAGAGTGACCCCCGAATCGGGCATCGCGTTCGCGCTGGGCGGCTTCACCGGCGACCGCCAGGGCGGCTTTCAGGGCGGTCAGATCCGCGCTATGGCTGGCGGGAACCAGGTCCTCGTCGAGAATGACCACCTCGTCAGTGGTCGTGTTGTGTCGAGCAGCGACAAATTGCGTGTCGTCAGGAATCTGAATGCCCCAGCCGGCCAGTTTCTCGCGCACCGCCGGGCGGTTGAAGACCTGGGCCGCGACCCGGGCGTTAGTTCCACCCTCGTGGCCGCCACAGGCGCCGCAATCCAGCGCGGCGGCATAGGGATTGTTCTCGCTGGTGCTACCATGACCACACAAAAGGACGATCCTGCCGAAGTTCTCGGTCAGGCCCATGATGGTCAGGGCATTCCGAGCGATTGTTGCCTGATCCTCCAGCGGGATGCCGTGGTCCGCCCCGCAGCACGAGGCATGATCTTGCCCCCCAGTGTGCGGTTCCGGGTTTATCGAGGGTCGAGTGTCAGTGCGACCTATGATTGACTGGACTGCCTGGTCAATTCGCTTGAGTGCGCCAGGGATCATCGTTCGCAGGAGGGCACCACCCCCAAACATCAGGCCCAGAGTTTCTACATGGAAGTAGGAGGAGACGGCGGAAGTTTTGATTGTGGCCAGTGCCCCCTTCAGCGATCGCTGGAGTCGATCCCGGGAGTCTGCCCATGGCGTGATCTGAGCGACCGGAGCCTCATCCACTGTGTACTTCGGCCGAAGAAGTCCCGGGCAGCGGGCGGTGGTGCGCTCGTCCTTGGCGGCCCGATGAGCGACGGGGAAACCAAAGAACCCGGCAGCAACCAGTGTCTGGTAGTCTCCCTGTGCTTCGAGGTGCCGACGAAGCGTTTCGGACCGAACGTCGATGCAGAAGACAGCCTGGGCGGACGGTCGCTGCTCACCGACTTTTCCGCAGTAGAACGACCCAGCTTGTCTAACAAGCTCAGACGGAAGTGGCGCTCAAAGGCACTCTGCCAGATCAAACGCACGTTCAGCTCGGTTGGAAAGCCTTCCGTGGCCGCGTCGTCGGACAGGGGCTCCTGCTGGTTCCGAATCGTTTCCCAGGGAGAGATTCCACCAGTGCGCAGCTTCAGCGAGCAGATTAGAGCCCACTCATATGCCAACCCGATTGCGATCAGATCGCGGAGATCGCCGGTTCCATCTCCGGTGCCCTGGATTGGGTGTTCAGTGCGAAACTGCGCGTAACCGCTCCAGCCCGGAAGGCGGGTAAGCAAACGAGTGAGGTAGTCGGCCAGATCATCGGGGGTAACACCCAGTTTCTCGACGAGCGTCTCGATGGCCTTCTCCGGGGTCGCGGGAAGCTCGGCGACCACCTGCCGAAACGCTCCGATGCCAGCCAGCCAGCAGGCTCCATCGAACTGAGCCGCCTCGCGCCAGGCGGTGTAGAATCGACGATCGCGTCCCGGCATAGCCCAGGTGGCCTGGCCCTGATCGAAATAAGCGGCGCACCACTTGGTCAACTCTTTCTGAATCAGCACCTCGTAGTGCGTATTCCGGGCACGGTCAATCCGCTCGGCTAGGGTCAGCACTTCCGGGAGCGGAGCTTCAGCGAGCGAGGAGGTGAAAAGATCGTCCACCTTCACCCGGATCTCACTGGCATGGGTGTGCAGTTCCGCCAGGACATCTTCGGTGGTGATCCGCCCCGCCCGAAACTGATCGCGGTAGAAACTGAGCGGCATCAGGGCATCGGCATGAAAGTAGGCCCGGGCCGCCAGCACAGCCTCGCTGAACTGGTCGGACTCGAAGCCGCGCAGACTGTTCGCCGCGATGAACGCCTTGATATCCCAGACGGGGGTAATGCGTCCGCAGGCCTGTGCCAACGCCAACTTCAGGTGGTCCAGGCACCCAGTACATCCCACCACACCGCCAGCGATCTGATCCGTCTGTCCAGGCATCAATGGCTCCTCGAACTTGGTTGACTCATGAAGGAATAATCAAACAGCCACCCGCGTGTCGGGCTGCTTCGCCGCGCCGCGGTGGGGAGCCACATGCCGGCCAATCAGGTCGGCAATGTGGAAACCGTTGAGAGCAAGTACGTAGAGTCGTCGGCCCAGCGCACTTCTGGCAATGGGCCCGCCCATCCAGCCGATGAATAGTGCTGTCGCGGTGAAGCCCATCACCACCAGCGAGAAGACCTGGTCGAATGTCGTGGGGACCCAGCCTGCGAGAGAAGGTTGCAGGAAGGGGGATAGTGCGGAGTCCATGATCTTCCACGCACCCAGGTAAACCAGCACCAGCAGAAGGCCGGACGAGGCCACCACCACTCGCAGGAACGGCCCCAAGGCGCTTTCGCTCAGTGCGTGGAGGACCAGCACCGAAACCCCCGCGGTCAGGAAGGTGGCGATCACCAGGCCTCCGGGCTTGCCAAGGAGCGGGATGCCAGTCAGAACGATTCCCAGGTAGACCAACGCAGCTGCGATCACCAGCGAAAACGTGCCATACAGCAGAGCCCGGCCAGGAGATAACTCTTGGCGTTTCGCCGACCAGGAAGCTGCAGTACCTGCACCGAGGAAGGCGTGAGCCTTGTACAGCCCATGGGTGACAATGTGGAGGACAGCAGCCGAGAACGCACCCAACCCGCACTGCATCATCATGAAGCCCATCTGCGAGATGGTGGAGAATGCCAGTGACCGCTTGATATCGGTCTGCGTGAGCATCACGATGGAGCCGAGCATGGCGGTCAGCGCGCCGTTGACCATCAGCACATCCATGGCCAGGGGGGAATGCACCACCAGCGGACTTAACCGGACGATCAGGTAGCCGCCTGCGTTAATGATGCCCGCATGCATGAGAGCCGACAGGGGTGTCGGCGAATCCATGGTTTCCGGCAACCAGGTGTGGAAGGGAAACTGTGCTGACTTGGTCATGGCACCCAGGACGAAGAAGAACGCCATCCAGGCCGTCTGGGTGTCCGACTCGCTTGTCGCGGCCAGGCGGAACAGATCGGGCAGTTCCAGCGTGCCGAAGGTGAGCCAGGCAAGAATTATGCCGGTGATGAGGCAGGTATCTCCTAGCCTGCTGATCAGGAACTTCTTCCAGGCGGCCCGCATGGCGGCGGGGCGCTCGGGGTAGAAAGTTAGCAGCTGATGTAGGCCCGCGCTGACGAAGCACCAGAACAGGACAAAGGCAGCGAGATTGCGCATGCAAAGCAGGTAGAGCACGGCCCCGAAGGTAAACACCGTCCAGGCTAGAAACCGCGTCTGGCCCGGATCGCCATCGAGATACCGAAGCGAAAAGCGACAGGCCACAAAGCCAATCCCGGCCGTCAACACCAGCATCACCGCAGAGAGGGCATCGATATACACTCCCACACCGATGGGCCAACCTGGTGAAGTGAAGAGAGAACGATCAATTGGTCCGGAACGCAGCACCAGAATCGCAATCGCCAGGGCCGCCAGGGCCACGAGAACACAGCCCACCACCGTGACCTCCCGGTAGACCCGCGGGAACCGGCGGGTCAGGCCAACCAGACCAACCAGGGCCAGGAGCAAGGGCCCCCCCAGCACTGTGATCACAAGACTGTCGATTGCGACCTCCATCTCACCTCTCCTTCTTGGGTTGCACCTCAGGTATCGGCGGCGAGCAATTCACGAGGTGAATAATACGACATAAATTTCGCGTTTTCAACACCACTATTCGAATTCTTGCCCAAATGATCCAACTGCGCGCAGTCACCCACGGCCTGAGCAAGAGAGACCTTGAGCAGGCTGTGTCAATCTGGGCAAACTGCAGCACGGACCTTCACCTGGGAACCCGAAAGCAACACCACGGCTTCGGGGAATCAGGCAGGGTTACTTCTTGGGCCCTTCCAGGAAGCGAAGGAAATCGGGCCGGGTGCGGATGGGGTCGAACTCGCGGGCCTTGCGCAGGGCAGCGATGTCCTGGAATCCGCCACCGCGGGCCAGGTTCAGTAGCTCGACTGCCTGCTTCCCATAGGCCTCTGCGAGTTCTTTTCTCTTCTTCTCCGGAAGAGAAGTGTCGCCCTCCGCCAGGGCAACGCAGCGCGACAGCGAGGCTGCCGCGATGGGATACTGGGGCCAATCACGCGGCAGATCGGGCAGCGCCTCGGCGATCACCTGAGCTGCCCCGGCGTGGTCCTTCTCGCTCAGCAGAAACTCGACACAGACCAGACTCTGATTGCCCAGCGCGGCCCGGTAGGTAACTTCGCCCGGTGCCTGCTTGATGGCCTGGCGCTGCAAGGTAAGGCCTTGCCTGAACTGCACGCGTGCCTCTGACTTGCGTCCAAACTGATTGAGTTGAAGCGCGAGTTCCAGCTGCGCCTGAGCCTGGGTCGCCAGGTTTCCAGCAGAGGTGGCCGGCAGACTGCCCAGCAAAGTCAGCCGGCGTTTCCAGTGCGCGATGGCATCGTCCTCGCGCCCCAACGCGCCGAGCAAGCGGGCAAAGTTATCTTCCTGGGTGGCTTCCTCGCGCAGCAGGTTCAGATCGGCGGGTTGTACCTTGCGACACTCAGCCAGAATCGCCAGTGCCTTTTTGAAGTGGTTCTCAGACGAGGCATGATTGTTACGGAGAGCCTTGGCAATGGCCAGCTCGGCGTGCGACCGGGCCAGGTCCTGGCGATGGACCAGTTCGTCGGGCAACTCCTCGATCAGACGCTGTCGCAGCGCCAACGCTGCCTGATGCGACGTCTCGGCATCGGCGGCGCGATCCCGAGCAGCTTGCACCACTCCGAGGTTGTGAAGTGCCCGGGCCAGTTCGGCGCGGTAGCGCGGTCGGTCGGGATACCCCTTCACCAGCTCGCCAAGCAGTGTGTTCGCCTCCGCCCAGGAACGCTCAGCCTCCACGAGGCGATTGAGCATGCGCAAATACTCTCCGCGATTGATGAGCAAAAGCGCCAGGTCGAACCGATGGTTGGGGTCGTCTGCCCCGCTGGCGACCTGAGCCCGAATCACTTTTTCCGCGCGATCAAACAGCAGGCCAGCCTCACGGACGTTGCCAGCCAGCAGCTGGGCCATCGCCAGGGCCGCGCAGGTCTGGGCCCACTCCGAGCGATACTCCAGCGAGCGCGGATTGCGTTCGAGCAACCGATCCTGAATGGCCAAAGCCTCGCGCAGGGGCTTCTCGGCGCGAGGCAAATCGAGGCTGGCCTCGCGCGTAAGAGCCAGGGCAAGCTCCTGCTCGTCGGCCTGGCTGCCGGGAAATTCCCGGATCATCTGGCGAATCTGTTCGACAGCCCGGGTGTAATAGGAGGCCGCCTCGCTGCCCTGCCCTGCCGTCTGCAGCGCGAGGCCAACATTGCCGAGCGACCGGGAGTAATCGCGCTGGTAATCTGGCAAACGCGGGAAATTGGTAGCCAGCCGCTCCTTGAGTGTGAGGCTGCGTCGTAAGGCGCTCCTGGCCTGGTCACGATTCCCGGCCGCCAGGTACCAGACGCCGAGGCTATTACTGGCGGCGGCGAGCTGCTGCTGATAGTCGGGCACAGTCGGGAAATCGCGCACCAGCGATTCTCCCAGGAGTACTGCCCGGCGATAGAGCGGTAGCGCCTCGTTCGAGCGCTTCACGCGCAGGCGATCTCCCAGCTGCAGCGACGCCAGGACCAGAGACTGGCGCACCGAAGGAGAAGTAGGCATCTCCCGGAGCAGAGCGTCAAGCAGCTCGATGGCCTGCTGCAGCGAGCGCTCAGCATCGCCAGGCTGGTGGATACCCTGCACCCGGGCCAGATTCATCCAGGTCTGGGCCAACTCCTCGCGGTAGACGGCCTCGCTGGGGAACTCGTCGATCAGCGCCTGCTGCAGGCCCCGTGCGGTGCGGTAGCTGAGAAGCGCGGCCTGTGATTCGCCCCGGTCCTCGTCGAGCCGCCCCCGGTTGTAGTAGAACCGGGCCAGCTCAGCGCGTCGCGACGGTGTGGGCTCCTCGTCCACCAGGGTTTGCTGCAGCTGGATGGCCCGCGAGAGCAACGCATCGGCCTCGGCGTAGTCTCGTGAGCGCCGAAACAGGGTGGCCCGGTTGTGTGTTACCGAGGCAAGATCGTGGCGATAATCCAGCGTCTCGGGATGTTCCTGCACCAATGGTTCGAGCATCTCCTGAGCGCGGCGATAGGCCGCCTGCGCCTTCTCGTCGTCTCCCAGGTAGGCGCGGATGTCTCCCACCTTGATGGCAGCCAGGGCGGCCTCATGCCGGACAACTGCCGAGGGGTCATCCACCTCGAGGAAGCGTTCGTAGAAAACGGCCGCCTTTTCCAGCAGGTCGCGGCGGATCTGCTCCATGCGCGGTTCGTAGGCTAGCCTCTCCTGACCGACGCGCAGGAGCATTTGGTCCACGGCTTCGCGGGCCTGGGAAAAATGCTTCTCGGCCCGCGCGCGTTCCTTCTCCGCTTGCTCCATCAGGTGCAGTGCCTGGTCGGCACGACGACTTTCCAGCTGCGCGTAGGCCAGCCCGCCGAAAGCCATGAGCAGGATAGAGAAGCCACTCATGGCGATCAGGCCGGCCGCAGCCGGGTGACGACGGCACCACTTCCAGGTTCGTTCGAGCGTGGAGACTGGCCGGGCCTGGATTGGTTCTCCGGCCAGGAATCGGCGCAGGTCGGCGGCGAGTTCCCGGGCACTTTGATAGCGCTTCTTCGGTTCCTTCAGCAGACACTTCAGGCAGATGGTTTCGAGATCGCGCGGCATCTTGGGGTCGAGCCGGGCGGGAGAAACCGGATCGGTGGTGCGGATCTGCGTCAGAGTCTCCAGCAGTGTGGCCCCCTTGAACGGCGGGCGTCCGGTCAGGAGGTCATACAGGATAGCGCCGAGGGCGTAAACGTCAGACAGGGGCCCCACCAGGTCGTTTCGTCCCTCGGCCTGCTCGGGAGCCATGTAGCTAGGCGTACCCATGATGGTCCCGGCCCGGGTGGCTGATGAGTCCTCCTCGAGCTTCTTGGCCAGACCAAAGTCGGTAATCTTGGGCTCTCCCTCGCGGGTGAGCAAAATGTTGGCCGGCTTCAGGTCGCGATGGACGATGCCAGATTCGTGGGCGAACGCCATCCCATCGGCGAGTTTGGCCACAATCTGGGCGGCTTCGTGGACCGGTAGCGTGGTTACGCCCAGACGGTCGGCCAGACAGCCCCCCTCGACGAACTCCAGCGAGAAGTAGGGCAAACCTTGATGTTCGCCAATCTCGAACACCTGGACGATGTTTGGGTGCTGAAGGCGTGCGACGGCCTCCGCCTCGGTGCGAAAGCGCAAGATCTCCGTCGAACTGGCCTGACCACCGGCCAGGATCATCTTGAGTGCCACCAGTCGCTTCAGACCGACCTGTCGCGCCTTGTAGACCACCCCCATCGCGCCCCGGCCCAGCTCACCCAGGATCTCATATCCAGGTAGCAGGGGGAACTTACTGGCGGCCGAGCTGCTGGCCTCCCATGGTGGAATTCCCTGTGAAGCCACGCCCGGCACCTGCACCCCGCCGGCGTGCTCCCAACCGCCCAGGGTCTCCTGCTGGTTGTGAGCCGTGTCAGGGGATACAGGGAGTTCACCTGGCAACAGGGTTGCCTGGAGGTCCGTTCCTGATTCCACATGCACAAGTGTGGCATCATGAGCCGCCGGAGAGGCCGGTGGAGGCAGGTAGGCGGTGTCGCTGCCGGGTCGGTCGGCCAGTTCTGAGCCAGGAAGGGCAATGGTCTGATCGGCAGCTGCCGGGGAGGAGACCGCCGGGGACTGTTCCGGCAGATGGACGGTCGCCTCGGAGTCCGGTCGTGACGAGGACATGGCGCTACCCCGTTTCTACGTTCCAGAGGTCGCAGGCATTTCCTGGGAAAATCGCAGGCAGACCGCTGTTTGTGCCAGGTTATCTCGAGGTTATACTATAAGAGAGAACCCAGGAACAACTGTGTCGAGGATAGCGGGACGCGCCGCGAGGATCTGTAGCCATGACCTCCAACCGAGGTACCCTCGCCTGTCGGAAAACACGCACGCGGCGCAGGTTCTCCAGCCTGGCAGTCGAACCACTCGAACCGCGCTGGGTGCCTGCTGGTATCGTGCCCGACGCTGTGCGTTTCCTGCCGGGTTTTTTGCTGCAGAGCCTACCGCGCGGTGATGATAACACATCGTCCCAGGTTTCACTGGGCTTCTCGATCAACTATTTCAACCAGGTACACAATAGCGTCTTCATCAACAACAATGGAAACGTGAGTTTCGGCACGAGTTACAGTGGGTATCAGAACTCCACGCTCGCCAACATCTCCCAGCAGCTCATCGCTCCCTTCTTCGCTGACGTTGATACCAGGACCGCCTCCGGTGGCACGGTCTATTACGGCCAGGACCTGGTGGACGGTCGGCCTGCTTTCGCGGCCACCTGGAAAAATGTGGGGTCGTACAACCAGAAGAACACGCTGACGAACACCTTCCAGGTCGTCCTGATCGATCGGTCGGAGGTGGGTGTCAATGCCTTCGATGTGGAACTCAACTACAACCAGATCACCTGGCAGTTCGGTGATGCCAGCGTGAACTCTCCGCCACGTGTCGGCTTTGCAGCCGGGACCGACCCGACCCTTTCGAGCGAATTACCTGGCTCGGGTGTCCTGAACGCCCTTATCGATACCAGCCCAACCGCGCTGGTGCTTGGAAGCCACAACAGCAGCGTTGCGGGGCGCTACCTCTATACCTTCCGTAATGGGGTGCTGGCATCTAACCAGGCTCCTGACCTGGAATCCATTGCCCCGATGGTGCTAGTGGAAGGTGAAACCCTGCAGGTGGACCTGGATGCTACCGATCCGGATGGCAACCTGCCGCTTACCTTCACACTGCTCTCGGGGCCCAGTGGCGCCCAGATCGATACTGTGACCGGTCGGATCACCTGGACACCACAGCCAGGCCAGGCTCATGGCATTGAGGCGTTCAAGGTCCAGGTCACCGATGCTTCCGCCACACCCCTGACCGACACGGAAGAGTTCCTGGTAAGCTACGTCAATGTCGCTCCTGTGTTGACCGTGGTTCCGCCTGCGTCGGGCCTGCATTCCGTCGCTAACGAGTTTGTCCTCACAGGCAGCTTTGATGATCCCGGAAACGGCCCGTGGGTGGCTACCGTCGACTTTGGTGACGGCAGTGGTGTCCAACCGCTGGTATTGAACGCCGACAACACCTTCACCCTGCGGCATACCTTCCTCACCCAGGCCAACTACACGATTCTGGTCAAGATCCAGGACGATGCCGGTGACCAGGACACTCTGACCTTCAACCTGAATGTACTACCCAACGGAGCGGAAAAACTCATCGAAGTGATGGATCGACTGGTAGTCCGACCCGGAGAGACGGCTACCTCGCGCCTCACCAGCCCCACCAGCGCTGCCTCGCTCGAGGTACAGTTCACCCGGGCCGAACAGGCGACCACCCCGGGTGAAGTGTTCCTGGCCCTTTACAACGGTCCCCCTCTGTCTACCACGTTCGATGGCAAGTTCTTCGACATTCAGCTGAAAAACGCCTTCGTAGGCGATGAGATCACGCTTACATTCAACTCATCGGAGATTAGCCGCGGCTTCCTGTTCGGCTACTTCGATCCACGGGACAATACCTGGGTGAACCTGCGCGACAACCTCGAGGTTTGCGAGGTCACGGTGGACCCTTTTACCAACACCATGCAGGTGCGGTTCAAGGTGACCCACTTCTTCGACGGGACGGTGTTTTCGGTCAGCCTCGCTCCTAGCACCAGCACCACAGTCACCGGCAACATTCGCCCGCCCACAGCCCAGGCTCCGACGTCGAGCGGTGGCACCGACAGTGGATCGTCGTCCACCACCCGCGCGGTCTCGTTCACCAGCAACACTCAGCTGGCGGTGGCTCTGACTGCTTCGCGCGATGCACAGGTGTCGGTCAATGTGCTGGCGCGCGGTAGCCAGGCCGGCAACCCAGGTGTCTCAGCCGCCAATGGTAGTACCGGCCAGGCCAAATCCCTGGCGACCTCGACCGCTGGAGGTAGCGATTCTCAGGGGGGAGAAGAATCGCAGGCCGGCGAGGATGGATCCGGCTGGCACATCCTGCGGGGCGAAGCGGAGTTACTCCAGTTGTTGCTGCATGGCATCGACCCCGCCATCCTGTTGCCCGACACTCCAGCGCAGCCACCCGCACCTCGCAACGAGGAAGAGCCAGCCCCGGAAAGCAAGCTAGCTGGCGAGGAGTCCACGTCTGCTCTGGTCTGGGAAGTGCTGCCTGATCGCCACTGGCAGACTCCCAATGACGGGGCGGTGCTGGCGCTGATTCCCCTGCTACCCATGACTACCGGTGCGTTGCGCGAGCGACGCCGACGGCCGGGGACGCGTTGGGTGCCATGAATAAGCTGCCTGAATTCGTGGTGACGGCGGAGGAAGCCAACGCCACCGTGGCCGCGGTGCTGCGGCCTCGCCTGCCGGGACATTCCTGGTCGCAAATTCGCACGCTGATTAGCTCGCGCCGTGTGCGAGTCCGGGGTGAGTTGTGTCTCGATCCTGCCCGCCGGGTCAAGGCGGGAGATACGGTGGAACTGCTAGCAAGTCCCCAGCCCCGGCCAGTACTACCCGACGACCTGGTGATTCGTCACCTGGACACGCATGTGGTGGTGGTGGAAAAACCCTCGGGGGTGAGTACGGTTCGCCATCCCCTGGAACGCGCCTGGGACGAGGAGCGCAAGGCACTCTCGCCGACGATGGAGGACCTGCTGGCCAGGCAAATCGCCCGGCGCGTGGGGCAGCGCATTCCTCGGTTGCGCATCGTGCATCGACTGGACAAGGAGACCAGTGGCCTGGTGGTGTTTGCCCGGACGGTGCTGGCCGAACGTGGCCTGGGACAACAGTTTCGTGCACACACCGTGGTGCGTCGCTACCTGGCCCTGGTGCAAGGCCTGCCTCAATCGCAGACTATTCAGACCTCCCTAGTGCGCGATCGCGGAGATGGTCGCCGGGGTAGCACCAATCTGCCGGGGGTGGGCAAGGAAGCAATCACGCACATGGAGGTACTCGAACCGCTCGGGCAGTTTAGCCTGGTGCAGTGTCGGCTGGAAACCGGGCGCACGCATCAGATTCGCATCCATTTATCAGAGGCGGGGCATCCCGTCTGTGGCGAGAAGGTCTACTGTCAGCAGCGCGACGGCACTCGCGTGCCGGACACCAGCAGCGCTCCCCGGCTGGCTCTGCATGCGGTGGAACTCGGCTTCATCCATCCCGTCACCGAGGAAGCCCTGCACTGGCAGATGCCGCTGCCGCGCGACCTGCAACTGCTGCTGGATCGCCTGCGCGAGCAACATCGAAAAGGACCGGCAGCCCATGGGGATCGAGATCAAGTGGACCACTGAGGATCCGACGACGGGCGAACGCCGCATTATCAGCGCCGAAAAGTTCGCCCGGCAGTGGTTCTTCAAATGGAAGCAACATCGCCGCGATGACTGGACGACGGGCCTGGAGCCAACCCGGGCCATGTGGGAGCACATCCTCGATAGCCTGAAACGTCGCTACCAGCGCCGCGAGGGAGTGAGCGAGGAGGACATCGCCGATTTGGAGAAAATCCTGCGGAACCTGCCGATTCCGCGCGATCTCGACGAGGAATAGACCGGATCTCCGGGCCAACCCGGCACGGCGCTCTACAATCCACCCCTGGATTGTCCCACCTGTTTCACAAGGAGTAGCACTGTGTTCCGCAAGTCCCACCTCTCCCTGCTTGCGCTCGCTGCCGTCGTGGCGGCCGGTTCGTTTTTTTCCCTCGCCCGAGCCGAGGAAGACAAGGATGCAGCCCTGTTCAACGGCAAGGATCTGACAGGCTGGCGCGTCTACATCACCGACAAGGACAAGAGCAAGGCCAAGCCGACCGATGTGTGGAAGGTCGAGGATGGTGAACTGCAGACGAAGGGGACGCCGTTCGGCTACATCATCACCGAGAAGGAGTACAGCAACTACGTCCTCGAGCTGGAATGGAAATGGCCGGCCAAGGCGGGTAACAGCGGCGTGCTGCTCCATGTCAGTGGCGCAGACGCCATCTGGCCCAAGAGTTGGGAGGCCCAGCTATTCTCCGGTAGCGCCGGCGACATCTGGCTGATCGGTGGATTCAAGCTCGCCGTGGACAAGGAGCGCCAGGATCCCAAGCAGGCGCGCCACTTCTTCCGCATCAAGACCGATAAGCCGGTCGAGGTCAAACCGGGCGGCTGGAACAAGTATCGCATCACCTGCAAGGGGGACTCGGTCAAGCTCGAGATCAACGGGAAGGTAGTCAACGAGGGCACCGACAGCGAACTGACCAAGGGCAAGATCGCCCTGCAGGCCGAAGGCGCGCCGATTCACTTCCGCAACATCAAGTTGACCCCCATTAAGTAAGCTCTTTCTGGATCAGGGAGCGTTTCCACCTGGGAATTGCTCCCTGGTCCTGCTTTGAATCTTCGCGGCCATCTCCCGATCTTTTCTCCCTGGTCCAACTCCGTATGCAAGACCTGCTCCTGTCCCGGGGAGTTCTGAAGCAACACCTGCGCATCGTGGTGCTGGGGATACTAACCGGCCTGCTGGCGGTACTTTTTCGCCTGGCCCTGGAAGGGCTGATTCCTCTCCGCCCCAACCTGATGCGTTTAGTGGGCGAAGGAGTTGCGGCGCTGGGGGCCAGTCTGGTGCTCTCGCTGCTGTTCATCCTGGTAGCCGTGTGGATTACCCGGCGCTTCTGCCCGGAGGCGGTTGGCAGCGGCATCCCACAGGTCAAGGCGCTGGCCCTGCATCCGGCACCGATTCGCTGGCTTCGATTGTTGCTGGTTAAATTCACCGGAGGCGCACTGGCGCTTGGAGGCGGTCTGATGCTGGGTCGCGAAGGGCCGACCGTGCAGATGGGTGCCGCCCTGGGAGAGCTACTCAGCCGGGTGGGAAAGGTATCGCCGGGCGAACGACGACAGCTCTTATTGCTGGGAGCGGGTGCCGGGCTGGCTGGCGCCTTCAACGCCCCCCTTGCCGGCACCATCTTCATCCTGGAAGAACTGGGCGAGGAGTTTCGTCCGCGCACCATCTTTTCCATGCTCCTGGCCACCTTCTCTGCCGATCTCATGTGTCGCTTGTTCACCGGCCCCCAACCGCAGCTCGGCAACTACGGCACAGCCGCCCCGGAGCTCGATCTGCTCGCGTTCTTCCTGCTCCTGGGCTGGTTGGGTGGAGTGCTGGGGGTGGTGTTCAATCAGGCGTTGCTGGCCACGCTGCGCATCACGACGTGGCTTCATAACCGAATGGGCAGCCTGCTCTTTCCCGCCGGCCTGGCTCTGATGATCGGAGTGGTGGGTTGGCTCAACCCCTCCTGGGTGGGGGGCTGGCATTCTACCTTCCCCCAGGGACACCAGGGCCTGGCCCTGGAGGTCGCACTGTTTCTACTCGGTCTACGCTTTCTCCTCACCATTCTGAGCTACGCCTGCGGCACTCCGGGAGGCTTGTTTGCCCCGGTCCTTGTGCTGGGCGGGTTGCTGGGCGAATGCCTGCGCCAGAGCTGGGGCCAAACGCATGCGATGGCGTTCATCCTGGTTGGCATCGCTGCCCTATTCACCGGTGTCACGCGGGCGCCCCTGGCGGCCATTCTGCTCGTGGTGGAAATGGCCGGTGCTTACGCGTTGATTCCGCATCTGCTGGGATCGGTCCTGGTCGCCTGGTGGACGGCCAACACCCTGGGCGACCGCCCGATTTATGAGGCGCTGATGGACCGCCTTCCCGCGAAACCAGGCACGGACAACGCCTCGTGACCCATCCCTCGAGCCTCGGTTTCACTTGCGCGTCTTCACATCCACGACCTTGATCTTCAGGGTGCCGATGACATTAGTCCAGGCCAGGTCTCGTTCGCCGGTGGACATTTTCAGATGTGTGCCATCCACCTGCACCTGGTGCCAGGTCGGATCGACCGACACCCACTGATGCCCATCGTGGAACTCCGCCCAGGCGTGCCAGCCAAACAGGGGCTTGAACCCGCGGAGATAAGCAAGGCCGCCGACCTCGCGTGCAGGGATGCCGGCCGCACGACACAGGGCCACAAACAGGAGCGCATGTTCGGTGCAGTCACCGGCTTTGGTATCGAGGATCTCCAGAGCGGTCTCGGCGTTGTCGGAGTACGACTTTCGAAGCGTCTTGTAGACCCAGTTCTCGATCTTCTGAGCGGCCCGGGTCGGGTTCTTCTCCTCGCCGACGATGGCCCGGGCCTGGTTCTTCACCAGCTCCTGGTCCGACTGCAGCCGGGGGGTGCTTCGCGTGTAGAAACTCCGCTGCTTTTCGGTCAGAGGGGCAGGCTTCTCCACGCGAAAGTCGCGCTTCAACTCCACGAGCAGGCCGTTCTTGCTGGCGGTGACTACCTGCCGATGCGAGGCCGGTACCTTGAAGTCGCCCAGCCCTTCCACCTCGATTTTCAGGGCATCGACGTCACGGGCCCGCCCGATTTCGCGATCGATGATCACGGAGGTGACTGGCATCAGATCGACCGGCTTCCCGTCCATCCGGCGAGCTTCTTTCTCGGGTTCGAGCTTGAGGGTGAGCAGGCCACCCATCGTTCCGGAGAGCGTCCGGGTATCCGAGAAGATGACGGCATCGAGCTTGCCACCGTCGAGGTTGATCGTCACGGAATGGACCAGAGTGGGCAATCCACCGAAAAGGATCTCCTTCCTCTCCTTGTAGTGGTAAACCTGTTTGGAATCGACGTCCTCCTCCTCCCACGAGGTGGAATACTTGTTGAAGAGGTCGCCCGCCTTGCGATTCCCTTGCAGCCAACCTTCCAGCTGACGGTGATGTGCGATGGTGTCGCGCGGCGAAGGCACCGTGCGAGTGATCTCGCGTCCCCCCTGTTTAGTGACAATCCGCAGGCCGTCCTTCACGCGCTCGACCCGCTGCTGCACTTCCTTGCCGTCATCCTTGCGCACCGACTCAGCCTGGAGGATGGGCCCCACGCCATCCAGGGCGTAGGTGGTCGAGCTGGTTTCTTCCTTGAGCGACTTTTCGCCATCAAAGAGGGTGAGCATGTAGGTGTGACTGGACGAGATTAGCGCGGGCACGCCCTTGACCTGGGTGACCTTCATCTCCTCGACCACCCAGCCGACCTTCTTCGAGCGGAAGTACATGCCATAGGCCATGCGGCCCTGCATGGCCCGGGCCCAGTCCAGGTGAGAAACCGGTGGACCAGCCGCCTCCGCCAGTCCAGCCATCAGGCACACCAGGCCCAGTGCAAGTCGTAGCATGAATGGTCTCTTAAGGAGGTTGAAGGGAAGAGGCACTGACTCACTATATCGACAGTTTCTGGAGGTCTGCAACCATCCCCCGATGCGAGAAGGAAGTACGGGGGAATCGGTTGACTTTAACGACGGAAATTGTGCAAGATGGAGGAACCGCACAAGGAAGGTACGCGGACCCAGCGCCCACGGATCTGGAGGGCATGTCAGATGGTACGCTTGATTCTCCTCCTTTCCTCTCCCTTGTTGTTAGCGTTTGCCCCGGCCCCGGTTCTCCGACCGATGGCCGACCCCGATGGGGCAGTGGCTCAGTTTGAAACCTACACCCAGGCTCGTACCGGCCACTCGGTCGATGAGCAAAAAAGGCGCTTGCTCCTGCGGTTAGAAGTGCTGCAAGCAAGCTACCTGCGCCAGGGGAAGCCGCGCGAGGCCGAAACGGTCCGCGAGCGGATCTTGCTGGTCGAAAGCATGGAGGGCGACCGGCCACTTGGTCATGCCGGCAACCCGCGCGAAGTTCTGCGCCGCGCTTCACTGGAGGGGAAATATCGCCATCTCCTCCACGTGCTCTACGTACCAGCCGACCGATCCAATTACAACGAGTTCGCCGATTTCGGTCCGTGGACAGGATCGAGCTATCTGAACTACAACGACCTGAAGCAGGGGCACTGGGTCTACTCCTATCCGCGCTGGTTCATCTGGCGCGATGGCCCACCTCAGCCCTGATTACCTGGATTCGCCGGCTTCTCCGAGCGGGGTGGGAATTCCCCCTCGCTCGGACCGGGCTTGTTCGCCTGGGACGCCATGTTATAGTCCCAGCCGACTCAGGTGCGTTTCTCGATGGGAGAAGCGCCCGGTGATTATTCCTTCCTCGTCCAGGCAGGGAAGCCATGCTGGCGACGATCTGGCTGCTAGGCTATGTCCTGGTCCCGGCCCAGCCGGGGGGAACCCCCTCTGTCCCGGGAACGCCCACCCCGGCGATTCGTAGTGACTGGGTGCTCACCCCTCGAATGGTGCGTGGCCAGGAGTTGTTGTACCGCGGTAGCTACAACGAAGAAGCGCTCGGATCCCGCGTCCAGTTCCAGCGGAACTACCGGGTCGAGGTGCGCTTCTTCGTACTCGACACTCCTTCCCGGGGGACCGAGCTGGCGGCCATGACGATTCTCCACAACCGGGGAAGCCGCTCCGCAAACGCTGAGGTAACTCACTCGTCGGTGCGCCTGGAACGAGTGCTCGTGGACCACCAGGGCAAGGCTACCCCAGGTTCCAACAAACCGGTGGTGGTCCCCCTGGATCGGATGCCCACGCTGGAGCTAGGCGCCTTCGTCGAGATTCCGGCAACACGATCGAAGTTGGGCCAGGGCTGGGAAACTGCCGAACCCGATCGCCCGCTTATCTCCTGGCGCATGGCTGGCAATGAGGTGGTCAACGGGCTCCCGTGCCTGAAATTGCTGGGTGTGCAGCAGTCGGACGACTGGGAACGCCCCCGGGCCGATCGTTCCGCCTGGCGTCGTCAAGAAACCGTGTGGGTCGCCCCGCGCACCGGCATGGTCCAGCGCGTTGAGCGCATCATCGAACATCACGAACCGGCCCGCAAGGAAGTATCGCAGCGCAGCGTCATGCGTTACGAGCTGGAAAATGGGTTGCAGTATCCCGCGCAGCTGGCACAGGATCGGCGGCAGGAGACACTCCAGGCCATCAGCTTCCGAGAGGCTGCTAACCCGCTCCTGGAGGAGCCGGCGAAAAACCATCGTCAGCTGCAGGATCTGCAACGGCGCATCTCGGCTCATCTAGAGAACCAGCCACCCACGCCGTACCGTGAGGCGATCCAGCAGCTGCGGCGGCAAGTGGAGTCGGCTGCTCGGGGTGAGGTGATCCCCGTCGTCCACGAGGAAGCACCGACGCGAGCGGTGACCGTGGCAATGCCGGGCGAACCGGCACCCGATTTCGTGGCCGGGCCCATCATTACCAAGGAGTCGGGTCGGCTGAGCAAGTGGAAGGGTAAGCCCACGCTGCTGGTCTTCTACCACCCGGGGTCGCTAACCGCCCAGGATGTGCTGCAGTTCGCCCAGCAGCTGGAAACCAGCCATGGAAAGTTCATGCACGTGGTCGGTTTAAGTGTTAGCGACGACCGTGCCGCCGTCCAGCAGCAACGCGAGCAGCTGCGCCTGACCTTCCCGGTTTACAACGGGGGCGGCCTGCGGATCAGCTACGGCGTGGAGACCACCCCCAAGCTCGTCCTGATCGATGCCAACGGTATTATCCGCGGAATGTACCTGGGTTGGGGTCGCGAAACACCCAACGAGGTCATCACGGAGATCCGTCGCTGGTGGTCTGCCCGGTAACCAGTTTTACTGATGGGAGGGGCTTCCCCCCCTCCTCCACCTCCTCCAACCGTCACATCACGCCTAACCGCTCCTTGGTCCAGGCACCCGAAGCAGGTTGGTTCCTTGTCCCTGGCTAGCCTTCGCCGATACGATGAACAGGGACCGGGAAGGACCCCGGAGGCTGTTGCATGACCGACTACCAGATTCAGGCTACCACCCGACGCTGTGTGGTCACCGGCGAGGAGTTTCGAGCCGGCGACCGGTTCTACAGCGTGCTGATGGAAGAAGCAGGCCGGTTCGTTCGCAAGGATTACAGCGAGAAAGGCTGGAACGGCCCACCCGAGGGCTACCTGGGATTCTGGAAGACCCGCCTGGCGGGCGCCACCACTCCCCGTCGTCCTCCCGTCGATGATGAAATGTTGATGGATTGCTTCCTTCGTCTGGAAGGACAGTCCGAGGCGAACCGGGTGGCGTTTCGCTATGTACTGGCGCTCTTGCTCATCCGTCGGAAACGGCTGCGGCTGGAGGACACGACCCGCGAGGGTCCCCACGAAGTGCTACTCGTTCGTTGCCTTCGGAAAGGCGATCGCTACCGGGTAATGGAACCTGGACTCTCGGACCTCGAACTGGAAGCTGTTCAGGACGACGTCTTTCAGCTTCTCGGCTGGCACTGACCCCCTGGAGGATAAGGCATGTTCCGACTGAAGACCCCGGCTGCCCTCGGGCTTGCCCTGGTCCTCCCGTTTTCGTCGGGGTGCATTCTCGACAAGTTTCGGGACAAGACGCCTCAGCCGCCCACGGCCACCATGGACCGCAAGCCGGACGCCCCCTCGCTGGTGAACTACCTCAATCAGAACGCCCAGAAGGTGCAAAGCGTCCGCGCCAAGGTGGACATCGACTGCAAGCAGGGACGCCAGTCGGTTGGGCTGGGTGGCCGCCTGGCATGCCAGAAGCCGCGCGACTTCCGTCTCAAGGCCGACGTGCTGGGCAAGCCGGCCGTGGACATCGGCTCGAACAACGACGAGTTCTGGTACTGGATCAGCCAGGCCAGCCCGCCATACGTCTATCACTGTGCCTACAACGACCTGGCGAGTGGGAAGATCAACCTGCCATTCCCCTTCCACCCGGACATGGTTGTGGCGGCGCTCGGCATGGCGGAGTTCGATACCAACGCCCACTACGAGCTAAGGGAAACAGCCCGGACAGTGGAGATGATTCAGGACGGGACCTCCTCCTCCGGAGAGAAAGTCAAGCGGATCACGGTGTTCAATCGCTTCCAGGCCAAGTCTGGCGAGCCACAGGTGCTGGGCCACGTGCTGCAAGATCTCAACGGCAAGCCGATCTGCCGGGCCACGGTTCACAAAGTGACGGTCGATCGCGCCAGCGGAGCGGTGGTGCCCACCTCGGTGACCATCGAATGGCCTGCCCAGGAACTGTCGATGAAGCTCTACCTGTCCGATGTGCAAACCAACGCCCTGGATAAAACCAGTTCGGCCCGACTGTTCCTGCGCACCGACCTGACCGGGCATGAATCGTTCGATCTGGCCCGCGGCACGGTAGACGGTCCTGGTGGTACCCGACGAGCCAGCGGCACCACGTTGCCGGTCCGCTAAGGATGTTTATGGATGTTCAAACCAGAAGAGCCGTCGGGTTACCCGACGGCTCTTTCTATTATTCGGTTCAGACCAATCCGGTCTTACTCCTGGCGGAGCGCCGCGGTAGGAAGCATTCGCGAAGCACGTCGGGCCGGTAGGATACCGCCGACCAATCCCACCACCGCAGCGATCACGAAGCCATACAGGAAGAAGATCGGGCTGATGTTGGGATCGATCAGGCCGGAAACCTGAGGCAGCCGGGTGAGCGACTGTACCAGAGCCACCGAGCCGACCACTCCCAGGATTGCGCCGATAAGGCTTAGCAGCACCGCTTCGAGCAGCACCAGCTTCAGCACCCGGCCGGGACGCCAGCCGACCGCACGCAGGATGCCGATCTCCTTGGTGCGTTCCGACACAGCCATGACCATCGTGTTCATCACCCCGAATAGACCAATGGCCAGGGCAATCGCCGAGGTGAGCCAGGCCATGGCCTTGACGATGCGGATCTCGGTGAGCGATTGCACGTGGTCCTGCGAACCCATCGCGCTGATATTCTTCTCCATCGATTCAATCTGATGGCGAATCTTCGACACCAGCTCTGGATCGCTTTTCTTCATCTCCGGGTCGAGAATCACGCTGTAGCCGGTGACCTGATTCTTGCGATCCATGAGCTTCTGCAGCTCGGGTAGCGAGATCACCAGGGCGCCGTTCTCGAAGACATTGTGCGTCTCGTGGACACCGACCACGTCGAAAAAGTCGCCATCCTCAACAAGCTGAATCTTGTCTCCCACATCCTTGCCCAGATTCCGGGCCAGGACTGTTCCCAGCATGACCGACCGGGTGTCATACCGGTTCAGCAGCCGGCCGCGCAGAACCGTCAGATGATCGAAAACGGCGGTCTCGGGAATCCAGCCCTGCAGCACCACGCTGGGGATGCGCCCATTGTCCATCGAGATCACGTCGATCAATCCGGGGATGATCTCCTTGACCCCGTCGAGCGTACGAATTTTATCACCCAGGTGCTGGGGCAACGCGCTGGAAAGACGCTGCGTCGCTCCGGAGCGAACGACGATGATGTCCACTCCCTTGCGGTTGTAGATGCTCAGGAAGGTTCGCTCGAACCCACTGGAGATTCCAACCAGGGAAACCACCGACCCAATGGCCAAGGCGATGGCCAGGATGGTGAGGACCGACCGAAGTGGTCGGCGGACGATGTTCTTGATAATCAGTGTTCCAAACCACATGGCAACCCCGCGCTGGCTCGGTGGTAGGTGTTCGTGCCTCTCGATTCCGTATCTCTATCCTACCGAGGTATATGCGCCAGAGAAGATCGGGAACGTGGAGAAAGCTCCAGGGACGAACGGGTGTTGCGGGTCGTGCCGTCAGCGCCAGGGGTCCAGGGGCGGCCGCACGAGTTGCCCACCTTGCCGGGTCGCTTCCACGTAGGCCCGCAAACTCGCTTCCAGATTCTCCAGTCGATCGAGATGCGGGAGACTGACGTCGTGGATCTCCCACGCATCATCCGGTTTATGGTACATCTCCGGTCTTTTCGTCACATCCGTCACAGAGAGAATAAACGTCAGATCCGATGTCACTAGACCCCACTGGATGGCCTCGCCGACCTGCACACCCAGTCCCAGATGGTCGCGGAGCGGTTGGTTCTCTCCGCCGGCCAGAGCCAGCAAACTCTGCCCATGGGCACCTTCTAACCGTGTCCCGGCGAGTGCCGCGATGGTCGGGGCGAGATCATGGGTACCTGTCAGGGCCTCGACACGCCTGCCGGGGCGGCACCCAGGGCCCAGCAAGATTAGTGGGACCCGCACCGTTTCGGCATGAAGTGATGGCTGCAAGCTCCCCACCAGGCCATGCTCCCCCAGGGACTGACCACAATCGGCGGTAACCAGCACATGGACGTCGTCGGGTAAGCCGTCGAGCAGATCTCCCAGTAGACGATCAACATTGCTGACCGCTGCCGCGTAAGTTTCCCGGATGCGCAGATAGGTTTCGTCGTCGTCCGCCGGAATGGTCCCAGGAGTTGGATCAACTAACGGGTCGAGCGGTTTCTCCTCGGCTAGTTCCTCTTCGTTGTCGTCAGCCTCTGGTGCGTCTTCGTCCTCGTCGTCCTCTACTTCGTTGTCTTCCTCGTCCTCGTCGTCCTCTACCTCGTTGTCTTCCTCGTCCTCGTCGTCTTCATCCAGTTCTTCTTCGTCGGCCACAGGAGGGGGAGAGAAGTAGGCATCGAGAATCGGTTGCGGGATAGACCACGGAGGAATCAGGGCGGCTAGGTCGAGCATCAGCAGCCAGGATGCGCCGGCGGAGGACAGGTAGGCTCGCCCGGCATCTACAGCTGCGTCGCTATCGGGTACTTCCACAACGCGCTGCCATCCCTGCTGAAACCCGGGGAAGGTGCTTCGGCTACCATCGACAATCAGGTGGGTGGCCACTCCCTGCTGATGGAGTGATTGCAAAAGATCGGGGTACGGCCCCATGAAAGCGGGCGCACCTGGTGATAGAGGAAAGTGATAGCATCCCGACCGGAACACCTGGCGGCTCAACTCCGGAGCCGGATGCACGGCGTGGAAGGCATCGAAGACCACGCCGTGAACTGCCAGGGTGTTGAGCGAGAAGGTTTCGACCCAGCGATTGCCGTAGGGACCGGTGATCCCGGCTTGCAGGCCACGTATGAGGATGACGACGAGTTTCATGACAGTGGATTGTAGAGCGAGCCGACCGGGCGCGACCAGAGAGGAACTTGACTCCCTCCGCGCTGGCCCCTAGCAATACCACAGCGAGTAACCTGCCGGATGTCGAGACTGCTGCCTGCACCTCCTCCGATTCTGCTTTCTACTGGAGCAACACCATCCATGAGTGACTCATCGCCTCCACCCAGGCGCTCCGGTGCGCGTGCCCAGGGCCAGGTAGATCGGCCCCGGATCGAGGCAGCCATCCGCGAGATCCTGATTGCCGTGGGCGAAGATCCCGACCGCGAGGGGCTACAGGAGACGCCGGCGCGGGTTGCCCGTATGTATGCCGAAATGTTCAAGGGGCTACACACGGACGCCAGCGAACATCTCCGCCGGACGTTCACCGAGAAATACGACGAGGTGGTGCTGGTGCGCGACATCAGCTTTGCCTCGATGTGCGAACATCACCTGCTACCATTCACGGGAAAGGCTCACATCGCCTACCTTCCTCGTGGGAAGATTGTGGGCCTGAGCAAGCTCGCCCGTGTGGTGGATGTGCTTAGCCATCGCCCCCAGGTTCAGGAGCGGATGACCGAGGAGCTGGCCGATCTGCTTGTCTCCGAGCTGGAACCCAAGGGGGTGGCCGTCATTGTCGAGGCGACCCACAGTTGCATGACGATCCGCGGCATCCGCAAGCCGGGTAGCCTGTGTACCACCAGTGCCATGCGCGGCATCTTCCGCGAGAACGCGCTGACGCGGAGCGAGCTGCTCTCCCTGGTTTATGGCAGCCGGTGACTCATGCTGGCTTTGTTTCTTCTGCGCCTGGCCCTGGGGATGCTCCTGGCTCTACTGGTGCTTTCGCCGGGGCGCACCGCGCGTGCAACCCCTCAGCGGGGGGCCCTCGTGAGTGCCAGCTTCTTCCGGGCCCAGTTGCTCGTCGTGCTGGGACTGTGTCTGGGCACCGCTCTGTGGCTGGGCCGGGATGGCGATGCGCTCGTCCTGGGTGGCTTGATCCTGGCGGCATGTGCCTGTCTGCTCGGATCGGTAAGCTGGTCGCTCGAGCGATCGCCCGGAGCGTTGTTCCTCCTGGCGGTGGCGCTAATATCTCTGCTGGTCGCACTCCCCCGGCAGGAAGTGGCTGGACCTGGCTTCTCGGGTAGCTGGACGACTCTGGCAGGTAGTTATGCGTCGGCGCTGTTGCTCGGTGCAGCCACCAGCGCCATGCTGCTGGGGCATAACTACCTGGTTTGGCCGAGCATGGCCATGACGCCGCTCTTTCGGTTGCTGATCCTGCTAGTCTGCGCTCTGACTATCCGGATGCTGGGGGAGATTCTGGTGTTGGGCGCCTGGATGTCCCGCGAAGAAATCGCCCACATGCCGGCGGACGAGACGCTCTGGCTCATGGTGCGCTGGCTGGTAGGCCTAGGAGGGCCGGCTTTCCTCACCTGGATGGCCTGGCAAACAGCGAAGATTCGTTCCACTCAGTCCGCAACCGGTATACTGTACGTGGTCGTGATCTTCTGCTTCGTCGGCGAGTTGACCGGCGTGCTGCTCCGACCCGGTGGACTTTCGCTGTGAACGCCCTGTATCGTGGCTGCCGCTCGAGGAACCCGTGAGACTCCGCGTCTTCTGCCCACACTGTGATACACCCAGTCCTTCCCTGAGTGCGCAGGCCAGGACCTGGACCTGCCCTTCCTGTGACCAGGTGGTTCCCCTGGCAGGCCCTGCTGAGACGTCCTGTGCCGCTTGCGGAAACGCCGAGCTGTTCCGCAAGAAAGACTTCCCCCATGGTCTGGGCATGTCCATCCTGGTCGGAGCGTTCGTTCTCTCGACCCTGGCGTACTTCTGGTACGAGAAGTGGCTCACCTGGACCATCCTCCTGGGGTCGGCTGCGTTTGATGGGTTACTGTACCTCTGGGTGAAGGATGTCGTGGTCTGCTACCGTTGCTTCGCCGAGCACCGCGATGCTCCTCAGCTCAAACACGTGCCGCCCTTCGACCTGGCCACGCACGAACGCTACCGGCAGGAACGTCTGCGCAAGGAAGAACTTCTCCGCACCACTCGTCCTTCTCCCTGAGCCGCCGTGGATCCTGCCCAGCGAAAACGCCTGCACGACGATCTGAAGGGCATCATCCGAGGCGAGTTGCTCTTCGATGAGTTATCGCGCGCGCTGTATCGCACCGATGCCTCCATTTTTGAGATCGAACCGTCCGGGGTGGTGGTGCCACTGGACGCCGAGGACCTCTCTGCCCTCGTCCACTATGCCGGAGAGCATCAGGTGCCACTCATTCCGCGCGGGGCAGGCACCAACCGCAATGGCGCTGCTCTGGGTGATGGCCTGGTGGTCGATTTGTCGGTCCATTTTCGTCAGATCCGCGCGATCAACGCCGATTCGGTGGAGGTAGAAGCCGGCGTGCCGGTCCAGACGCTGCAACGCCTCCTGGCTGAGCAGGGCCGACGGCTGGCCTGGGATGACGATCATCTCGAAGGCACCGTGGGCGGCCTGATCGCCACGGCCCCTTCCGGAGTACGGTCGACCAGTCTGGGTACCATCCGCGAGCAGATCCGGGCCCTGGAGGTCGTCCTGGATTCTGGCGAGCAGGCCCGGGTGGAGCCGACCGCAAAGTGGCCCCTCGCCGACTCCGGCCCCAGTCGGCTGCAGGATATCGTCGCATCGACTCGCACACTCCTGACACAGTACGAGGAGCTGATCCGAAGCTCTCCCCGCTCGGGTCTACAGGATCATTGTGGTTACTGGCTGCGTGACGTGCAGGTGGGTAATCGCCTCAACCTGACCCAGTTGCTGGCCGGCAGCGAGGGTACCCTGGCCCTTGTCACTGGGGCCACGCTGACCACCACGCCCGCCCCGGCTGAGCGCGCCGTGGCCATGCTGGCTTTTGCCCGGATGGAATCGGCCCTGCGTGCGGGACAAATGGCCGCCCGGACGGGCCCCACCGCCTGCGAACTGCTGGAACGCCGGCTCCTGCGCCTGGCCCGACGCGAGCCATCGCAGGCCGAACTGGTCCCCGAGGGTGCCGAGGCCGTCCTGCTTGTCGAGTATGAATCCGCGGAGCCCCTGGAAGCGCGGACGCTGGCTGAGTTACTGGTGCACCAGGTTTACCAGCGCGACCGCCTTGCGATTCACGGCCATGCCACCGCAGACGAGGCTGAGTGTCGCTTGTTATGGCAGTTGCGCCAGGCAGCCTTTCCGGGCCTCTCGACCCGGGGAGCGACGCTGCAACCGGTCCCTCTCATGGATGACGTTGCCGTTCCTCCCGACCGGCTCATCGACTACCTACCACGTCTACAGGACATCCTCCGGCAACAGGAGACACCGGCCACGTTCCTGCTTCACATGCAAAGCGGCCGGGTCGAGATGTTCCCCTTTGTGGATCTGCAACATTCCCGAGGCGTTGATCGCCTGTGGACTCTGGCCGACGAAATCTGCTCGCTTGTGCTGGAACTGGGCGGGACCATCAGCGCGGGACGAGGCACCGGGCTGGCCTACATGCCATGGACCGGCCGGCAGGTCGGCCCGTTGGCGGCGGTGTTCCGCGAGGTGAAGGGCATCTTCGATCCGCGCTATCTGTTTAACCCAGGAAAAATCGTGGCGGGGCCCGATACGCCTGTCACCTGGCCTCTTCGCCGACGTTCGGGAGGCAGTGAACCCCGCCCGCTGCGTCTGCCGCAGAAGGAGTTACACTGGACCACGACAGAGCCAGTGCAGGAAAGCCTTGCCTGCCATGGCTGCGGCGCCTGCCGGACTGAGGCCGCCAGCCAGCGCATGTGTCCGATTTTTCGGGCGACGCACGCCGAGGCCGCCTCGCCTCGCGCCAAGGCCAACCTCATGCGTCACCTGTTGGAGGCGGGGTCGGATCCCTCCTGATCTCCAGCGAAGGTCCGCGCGGTGGCTGACCTCTGCGTCAATTGCAAGATGTGTGCCCGGGAGTGCCCCTCGAAGGTGGATATCCCTCGGCTGATGCTGGAAGCCAAGGCAGCCAATGTCTCTCGGCATGGGCTGGATCGTGGCGACTGGGTGCTGGCCCGCACCGAGAGCTTCGCCCACCTGGGCAGCGCGCTGGCGCCCCTGGCCAACAACCTGATGGCCAACCCGGTGATGCGCTGGTCCCTCGAACGCTTTTTCGGTATCTCGCGCAAAAGACGTCTTCCTCAGTTCGCGGCCCGGTCATTCCTGCGGCTGGCCCGGCAACGCGGCTGGACGCGCCGTCCGCGCTCCGCCCGGCCGCGCGTCGCTTACTTTGTCGATATCTTCGCCAACTACAACGATCCGCTGATTGCGGAGGCAGTGGTCACCGTCCTGCAACATAACGGCATCGAGGTCTACGTCCCTCCTGGCCAGGTCGGCTGTGGCATGGCTCCGCTGGCCTACGGCGACGTCGAAACGGCACGCGAACTCGCGCAGCGTAACCTCCGCCTGTTCGTCGATCTCGCCCGCGATGGCTTCCCCATCCTCTGCTCCGAGCCGACCGCCGCAGTAATGCTGCGGCAGGATGCTCTGGCCCTGCTTGGCGACTCCGACGCCGAGACCGTCGCCGCCCAGGTGGTCGAATGCTCGGCGTTCCTTTGGGATTTGCATCAGCAGGGGCAGCTGCGCACTGATTTTCGGCGGCTCGACCTTTCAATAGGCCACCACATCCCCTGTCACGTCAAGGCACTGGGACGCCCCGCGGTAGGCCCCGATTTGCTGGCCACCATTCCGGGCGTCCGGGTTGGCACCATTGACCGCAGCTGCTCGGGGATGGCCGGGACATTCGGGTTCAAGAGCAGCGCCTACGCCACCTCGCTGGCAGTGGGGAAGCCGATGCTCGACGAACTGGCCAGGCCCGCATATCTCTTCGGTTCAACCGAATGTAGCGCCTGTCGGCTGCAGATGGAGGACGGCACGCAGAAACGGACCCTGCATCCGGCTCAGTACCTGGCTCTGGCCTACGGACTGCTCCCCGCCGTGGAGGACCGCCTGCGCGAGCCGATTGGAGAGTGGGTGCTGCAATGACCACGACCGTGAAGCTGTTTGCCCGCGCCCGCGACCTTGTGGGATGTGATCGTTTGGTTGTCTCACTGCCCGAGGGCTCCACCGTGGCCGACCTGCGCACCACTCTAGCTCAGCAGCATCCTCGGCTGGCGCTCCTTCTCCCCTCATGCCGGGTGGCGGTGGATGCCGAGTTCGCCGACGACCGGACGAAACTTCTGCCTTCCTGCGAAGTGGCCATTATCCCGCCGGTTTCGGGTGGCTAGAATCAAGGAGCAGGTGGAGAATCACGATGGTTGGTTTAACGCACGATCCGATTGATTACACAGCGCTGACCGAGTCGGTGCGCCGCCCCGGGTGCGGGGGCGTGGTGCTGTTCCTGGGTACGGTACGAGACCTAACAGGGGACAAGGTGACGGTTTCGCTCGACTATGAGGCCTACCCTGCCATGGCCGAGAAGAAGTTGGCCCAGGTCGAGGAGGAAACCAGGGCACGCTGGCCCGTGGGAGAGATGGCATTGGTCCACCGACTGGGTCACCACGACGTGGGAGAGGTCAGCGTGGCTGTGGCCGTGGCCTGTCCTCACCGGGCTGAGGCCTTTGAAGCGTGCCGGTACGCCATCGATCGGCTGAAGGAGATCGTGCCGATCTGGAAGAAAGAGGTGGGCCCGGACGGAGTATCCGACTGGGTCCATCCGGAAGCGGGCCGATGAGCCGGGCGCCTTCGAGATTCAACCATGAAGCTAAGTTTACCTCTCCGAAATAGCTTTGGTTCCACCTCACCTCGTCCCCCGGCTGAAGGGTTGATCGACA
Organism: Gemmataceae bacterium; assembly: GCA_046350255.1. GTDB lineage: Bacteria > Planctomycetota > Planctomycetia > Gemmatales > Gemmataceae > CALDUY01. Next base: position 69,704 of record JAXMAV010000025.1, on the reverse strand, counting down.
CCTTCGGGCGCGTACACAACAACCTGCGCATCAGCGTCACCGATCGTTGCAATCTGCGCTGTATTTACTGCATGCCCGAGGAGGTGACCTTCCTCGACCGGGCGCACCTGCTCAGTTTCGAGGAGATTGCCTACTTCGTCCGCGTGGCTGCACCCCTGGGAATCAACAAGATTCGCCTGACCGGGGGCGAACCGCTGATGCGGCGAAACCTGGATCGCCTGGTGCGCATGCTGGCGGAGATTCCCGGTATTCAGGACATCGGACTAACTACCAACGGCCTGTTGCTGGCTGACCAGGCGGAGACACTGTACCAGGCGGGCCTTCGCCGGTTGAACCTGAGTCTCGACACCCTGGACCCAGAGCGGTTTCGCCAGCTAGCCCGGCGCGATGGGCTCGACCGTGTGCTCGCGGGAATCGAGACGGCCCAGAAAGTTGGCTTCTTCCCGTTGAAGGTCAACGCCGTGGTGATTCGCGGCGTCAACGATCAGGACATCGTGCCGCTGGCTCGCATGGGTCGGGAGCGCGGCTGGGAGATGCGCTTTATCGAGTACATGCCGATCGGCGCCGAGTCCTGGGAGCGAGATAAGGTGATGCTCGCTCATGAGATTCTCGAAGCCATCGAGCGCTCAGTCGGTCCGCTCATTCCCTCCGAGCGTTTCGATCCTCGAGCGCCCGCCATGGATTTTCGCTACGCCGATGGCAGTGGGCTAGTGGGCATCATCGCATCGGTCTCACGTCCATTCTGCCACCAGTGCAACCGCCTCCGCCTGACCTCCGATGGTAAGCTGCGCAACTGTCTCTTTGCTCTGGACGAGGTGGATGTGAAGCCACTGGTTCGCGGGCCCCACGATGACGCCTTGCTGGCCGAGATGATCCGGGCCAACGTTCACGCCAAGTGGGAAGGCCACGAGATCAACTCGGCGCACTTCATTAAACCGCAGCGCACCATGCACGCCATCGGTGGTTGATCACGCCCCCTGCTGGTCGTTCAGACGGCCCTGGCGTTCGAGCTGCTTGTAGAGCACCAGTGAGTAAATCACTGGCACGATGGCTGCGACACCAAACACCCCCAGGGCCAGGAGAGGCCAGACACCCACCAGAACCAGCAGGCAGCCGACCAGACCGCCCCCCACGAACATCCAGGCACCAAGGCGATGTGTGCGATCCCACACCAGATCGCTGGCTAGCGTCCACGGCGTGCGGATGCCGACATAGAAGTTCCGCTTCACCTTGCCCATCACGTTGCCCAGGGCAGCGATGAATAGTAACATCCCGCAGGTGATCCAGCGATCCACCTGCACCAGCGTCTGGGTGTAGCCCGCCAGAATCACGAAGTGCAGGTAGGCGAACATGGCGACGATGAGCGCCATGATGAAGTCATAGGTGGGACGAAACGGTTCGATGCGGAAGCGGATCGGCGACAGCCAGGGGATCACCAGGGCGATGCCGATCATCAAGAGCATCAACCCGGGCACCAACAGGAGAGGGAAGAGCATGCCATCGCGCGGCGTGAATGCATCTGGCTTGCCGGAGGGGCCCCAGTGAGTGGGCACCAATTCTGGTAGCCAGGCTTCGCGATGGTTCCACACCACCAGAGAGCCTGCCACAGCCAATCCCATCAGCAGGAGCGAGGTGAGCAACCAGGCCTTCATGATCGGTCTCCATTCTGGTCAGAATCGATCCCCTTCACCGAGAACAGGTCCCAGATGATTGCGAGGAGGTCCTGCGTTACGGTTGTGTTGAGGAAATACACAACCTGCTGCCCCTCGCGGCGAGAACCGATCAGATCCGCCTGCTTGAGGACGGAAAAGTGATGCGACATCGAGGGACGCGTCATGTCGAACTTCTCGGCCAGCTCGCCAGCCGACATCTCCCCCCGCCGCAGCATCTTCAATATCTCGCGACGAGTCGGGTCGGCCAGCGCCTTGAAGGCCTCGTTCATTTTCATGTTCGGCCGCCACGATTAGATATTTAGACAAATTCCTAAACATCAAACCAGAACCAAGGCGGGCGGTCAAGAGGACCACCCATCATAACTCGTCGAACAGGCTCTTCTCGGGCGGGCCCGATGGCGAGGTTTTCGGCGTGCGGCCCAGCACCTGGTAGGCACGCATGGTGGCAATGCGGCCGCGCGGAGAACGGACGATGAACTTCTCGCGCAGGAGGTAGGGTTCCACCTCGTCAGAGAGTGTATCAGGCGCGATGTTCATGGTGGCGGCGAGCGCCTCGACTCCAGTGGGGCCTCCATCGAAGACACCCACCAGCGTTTCCAGATAGCGGCGATCCTGGCGGTCCAACCCTTCCCGATCGACCTCGGCCATGTCCAGCGCGGCCCGGGCCACCTCCAGCGAAATCCGGCCGTCAGCCTCGCTCGTGGCATAATGGCGCGTCCACGTCAGCCGGGAATTGGCGATACGCGGCGTACCCCGACTCCGGCGGGCGATCTCAAGGGCGGCATCCGCGGCAATGGGTGTTTCCAGCTTGGCGGCGTTGATCCGCACGATCTCGGCCAGTTCCTCCACCGTGTAAAACTCCAGGTGCTCCTGAATCTTGAACCGATCGCGCATCGGACCGGAGAGCATACCGGAGCGAGTGGTGGCGCCAATGAGCGTGAACCGCTTTAGCCGCATGGAGATGGTGCGTGCGTTAACACCCTCTCCCAGGACTATGTCCACCCGGAAGTCTTCCATCGCCGGGTAGATGAACTCCTCCACCACCCGGGGCATGCGATGGATCTCATCGATGAACAGAATCGACCCTTCATCGGCATTGGTGAGAAACGGTAGCAGATCGGCCGGCTTGGACAGGGCCGGTCCGGAGGTGATCTGCAGTGAAGTGCCTAGCTCGTTTGGAAGCACCGTGGCAAAGGTGGTCTTCCCCAGCCCAGGGGGACCATCGAAGAGCATGTGCGGCAGCGCTTCGCGCAACTTCTTGCATGAGTTGAGCACGATGCTAAGCCGTCGTTTGACCGCCCCTTGACCGATTACTTCCTTCATCCAGCGGGGACGGAGGGCGGCATCGACTTCGTGGCCTTCGTTGTTGCTGGCCTGGACGACCGCCTCGCGGGCCATGGGTTTCTCCTGATGCTGCGGGCACCCTGGGGGAAAGGCTCTACCGCTGGAAAATGTAGGTGATGACGTCCTGGACCGATTCAAAAGATTTCCCGGAGCGAAGCGCGTGATCCAGTGCCAGTCGAGCCTCGATGGGAGACTGGCCCAGGGCCATCAGGGCGACGTAAGTTTGCTCGAGGACCTCACCGCCGAGCCCACCGACCGGGTCGCCACCGGGCGATTCTGAGCCGTTGATCTGGGCGCGGCTGGCCGTGGCCAGAGCGAACCGGGTGACCTTGCGTTTAAGCGTGGCGATGACTTTCTCCGCGGTGGCGGCGCCGATGCCCGGCAACGTGGTCAGCCACTTCGAATCCTGACGCTGGATGGCGTCCGCCACTTCCTTGATCGGCCGAACCAGCGCCTTGAGTGCCTTGCGCGTACCTACGCCATCGACAGTGCAGAACAGCTCGAAGAATTCCAGTTCGCTCTCATGGAGGAAGCCGACCAGGCGCGGAATCACCTTGCCGCGTGAGGGATCACCCTCGAAGAAGTGCACGGTGTGGAAGGAGAACTCCTTGCCCACGCTGCCCTGTACGGTGCGACGAATGAACTCGGGCACCAGCACCTGGTATTCCATGCCCCCCATCTGGAGGCGGACCTCTTCATCCAGTGCCCGGTTTAACACGCCGGTGATCCGCGTGATCATTTCGCTCCCCCTTACCCGGGCAGCCGTTGGGCATGATACCGACACAGTGCGATGGCCAGGGCGTCTGCCACGTCGGACGGTTCAGGCAACCGGGCCAAACGTAACTCACGCTCGATGGCGTGCTGCATTTGTAATTTGCTGGCGCGACCGTGTCCGGTGATCGTCTTTTTCACCCGCCCCGGAGAAAAGGTTACTACCGGGAGGTTTTGCTGCGCGGCCGCCAGGAGGATCACTCCCCGAGCATGCCCCATCAATATTGCTGTGCGGGGATGATCGTAGTGAGCGAACAACTGTTCCACCGCCACCTCGGTCGGTTGATACAGATTCACCACTTCTACTATACCATCGTACAGGCAACGAAGACGCTGTGCCAGGTCGGTTGTAGACTTTCCGCGCGGCGTGCGGATAACCCCGGCTTCACAAACGTGCGGGCCGGTGGTGCGCACCTCGAGTACGGCGTAACCTGTTACCTGGAGCCCCGGATCGATCCCGAGGATACGACGCGGGCCGGCAAGTGGGCTGGCGGGTCGGGAAATCATGCGTTCAGCCTACCCCGGACGACCAGCCCCAGACAAGATGGATCAGCCGATGCGCCAGGAGGTGCCGCCCTGCCGGTCTTCCAGCGTCACCCCGATCTCGGCCAGTCGGTTGCGAATCACATCAGTCTGATCGAACAGCATTTTTCGGGTCGGGTCGGCCTTGTCGGTGATCTTCTTGGCCTCGCTTCGCAGGGTGTTGCGCAGATCGATGAGTAGCTGCATGAGGCCGGCCACCACTCGGTCGTCGCCCCCTAGCTTCTGAACCCGTGGAGGTTCCACAAACAATCCGAGGATAGCTCCTAACTCGCGCAGGACGATGACGCCACGGCGAAACTCAGCGCGATCGGCCGGGGTGCCCCCCGACTCGAGTTGCCGGAGGTCGCCAAACCGGTTGAGCGTGGTCAATAGCTCGAACAGGACCCCGACGGCACCGCCGGTGTTGAAGTCATCGTTCATGGCAACCAGGAAGGTATCGCGCAGACGATTCACCTCGCGGGGCAGATCGCCGTTGGTCACCTCGAACGGCGCATATCGGTTCGGCACCGTGAGAGCATAGGCGCTCTCGCCGGTGATGCGCTCGTATCGCTCGAAAAAGCGATAAAACCCATCCAGGCTGCGCCGGAGTTCCTGCAGGCGCTCCTCGCTGTACTCGATGGGGCTGCGATAATGGGTGCCGAGCAACAGTAGACGAAGCGTCTCCGGTTCGTGGCGTTTGAAGAGTTCGGATACGATGATCTCGTTGCCCAGCGACTTGGACATCTTCTCCGCTTCGCCGGGCACCCCGTCCTTGATCTTGCTTGACTGTGAACGGATGCGCATCAGGCCATTGTGCATCCAGTAGCGGACGAATGGCTGCCCGGAGACCGACTCGGACTGGGCTAGCTCGTTCTCATGATGCGGGAAGGTCAGGTCAAGCCCGCCGCCGTGGATGTCGAGTGTGGCGCCGAGGAGCTTCATGCTCATGGCGGTGCATTCGATGTGCCAGCCAGGCCGGCCCTTGCCCCAGGGACTATCCCAGGCTGGCTCGCCCGGCTTGGCTCCCTTCCACAGAGCAAAATCGCCGGGATTCCGCTTCTTCTCGCTCACCTCGATGCGCGCGCCCGCGGCCATCTGCTCGGGGTCGCGGTTGCACAGTTTGCCGTAATCTTCGTCCCGGCTGATGTCGAAATAGACGTCGCCCGCTGCCGGGTAGGCAAAACCGCGGTCGATCAGTTTCTGGATGGTTGCCACGATCTCGGGCATGAACTGGCTGACCCGCGGCATGTGATCGATGCTGGTCACACCCAGGCGATGGAGATTGCCGACGTAGTCCTTCGTCACGCGCTCGGCAAGATCGGTGACAGGGATCTTCTCCAGCGCTGCTTGCTTGATCAGCTTGTCATCGACATCAGTGATGTTGACGACGTAATTGACCTCATAGCCGAGGTAGGCCAGATAGCGCTTGACCGTGTCGAAGATCACGGGGCCGACCATGTGGCCGACGTGACTGGGTTTGTAGACCGTGGGGCCGCACACGTACATACTCACCTTGCCCGGGACGATGGGGCGGAACTCCTCCTTCTTGCGGGTCAAGGTGTTGTAGACGACAAGCGGCATGGGAGTTCCTTTTCAGGAGCGGAGGCGGTCAATGAGAACCACGACCTGGCAGGCGATGGCCTCGGCACGACCGATGTGCCCGACCCGCTCGCCAGTTTTGGCCTTCACGTTCACGGCATCAAGAGGGAGCCCCAGCAACACCGCCAGCGCAGCGCGGATGCTGGATTTGATCGGTCCAAGTTTCGGTTCCTGGGCAAAGATGATGACATCGGTGTTCGCTGGCTGCCAGCCTGCCTGGCGGAGGCGCTCCAGAGTTTCACGCAGGAACAGACGCGAATCGGCATTGCGCCAGCGCGGATCGGTGTCGGGATACTGATCACCGATGTCACCCATCCCCGCAGCGCCCAGGAGTGCATCCGTGAGGGCGTGCATGACCACGTCGGCATCGGAGTGCCCGGCCAGGCCCCGCGGATGCTCGACGCGAATTCCCCCCAGGATGAGCGGCCTTCCTGGTTCCAGACGGTGTGTGTCGTGACCTATCCCGACGCGCATGCAGGCGGTCTCCTACCGATCTCTACCAACCCTGGCGAATTGTAACTCCCAGGAGGGGGCCCGACAATCCAGACGCGATCGGTTAGCCGTCGAACGAGGCGCCCAGGGGTTTGTCGATGAACCGCATGTACTTCTTCTCAAAGCCCAGGGTGATGTCGCCGACGGGTCCCTGGCGGTTCTTGGCCAGGATGATTTCAAGCATACCGTCAGTCTGTCCGGGTTCGTATCGGTCGGGTCGATGCAGCATCATGACGCAGTCGGCATCCTGTTCGATGCTACCCGATTCACGGAGGTCGGACAGGCGCGGCCGATGGTCCTGGCGATCTTCTGAAGCGCGATTGACCTGGGCCAGGGCGATCACCGGGATTTCCAGTTCCTTGGCCAGGAACTTCAAGCGCCGGCTAATCTGCGCCACCTGCTCGTGGCGCGGGTCACGGCGATTATCGGGCTCGATGAGTTGCAAATAATCGATCACCACCAGACGGATACCATGCTGCCGATGCAGACGCCGAGCATTGGCGGCGATGCGCAGCATGCCCTGTGCCGGCGTGTCATCGATGAAGAGCTTGGAATTTCGCAGCATACTGCCGGCATCTACGATCTTCTGAATATCCTCACTGGTGAGCGTGCCTTTGCGCAGCCGGTGGCTGTCCACCTCGGCCTGGCTGCACAGGAGGCGTTCGGCCAGTTCCATCCGCGACTGTTCCAAACTCACGAAGAAGACTGCAATCTGCTCCCGCGTGATGATGTTGCGCACTACGTTCAGCGCGAAGGCAGTTTTACCGACGGAGGGACGAGCCGCCACGATGATCAGTTCGGACGGATGTAGACCGGCGGTGAGTTCATCGAGGTCTACATAGTGGGTGAGAATACCGCTGGCCCCAATCTCCGAACCATTAGTGCGGGCGTCGATGCGGTCGTAGGTGGCGGTAATGGCCTGTTCGAGGGTGAAAACCTGCCCAGAGACACCCTTCTGTGCGATGTCAAGGATCTTGCGTTCGGCCGACTCAATCATCTCGTCGGCCGGCATGGTCTGCTTGTAAGCGTCACCCAGGATTTCGTTGCCAGCACGGATCAGATTGCGCACCAGCGCCTTGTCGCGGACAATCTGGGCGTAATACTCGGAGTTGGCCGCCGTGGGAGCGGCGTCCCAGATTTCGCTTAGGTAGGCATAACTGCCCACATCCTCCAGGTAACCGCGTTGCTTCAACGCCTCAGCAAGGATGATGAGATCGACCGGTTGCCCGCCTCGATCATTGATCTGAACAATCGTCTCGAACAGTTTCTGATGCGCGTCAGTGTAGAAGTCGTCCTTGTGGACGGCCTGCAGGACAGAATCGATGCAGGAGTTATCCCGCAGCATGCTGCCCAGGACGCTCTGCTCGGCTTCGCGATTGTAGGGGGGTAGTCGATCGAGCAGGTCACGTTCCGAGGCCATGGCATACACCTCCCTGTCATCCGCTCAAGCGCCATCCTGGCGCGGGACTGAAGCCGGAGGAGACCACGATCTCCCCTCCGGCTACTCATGCCATTCGGGCACTCAATTACTTCGTCGAAGCGATGACGGCGACCTTGACCTCGGTTTCGATTTCGTGGCCGAGGGAAACCTTGACTGCGTACAGGCCGGTTTCCTTGATGTGATGGCCGCCCTCGAGGATGACCATGTCGGGATCGACCGGCAGATTCTTGGCGCGGAGCCCCTTCGAGATTTCGTTGGGACCCACCGAGCCGAAGAGATGGCCTTCGGCCGTGGCGTTGGCCTCAATGGTGATGCCGGCCATCTTCTGGATTTGCTCAGCCATGGCCTTCAGATCAGCGATGCGCGCTTCACGGGCCTGGCGGACGCGAATCTTGTGACGTTCCAGCAACTTCAAGTTATGGTCGGTGGGCACCACGCCGTAGCCGCGCGGCAACAGAAAGTTGCGCGCGTAACCCGGGCGTACCTCGACGACTTCGCCTTGCTTGCCGAGGTACTGCACGTCCTCGGTGAGGACGAGTTTCAGGTTACCATGACGCCCCTTGGGCGGGATGGACCGCTGCTTCGCCTTTGGCATGATGACCTGCCCCTGTCAAACCCCCGCTCCATCAGAACGGGATATCATCCTCGGAATTACCCGGGCTGCCACCTCGGCTGGCCGGGGCGCCCATCGAAGGCGCTTCATCATCAGAAAAAGAACCACTGCTTCGGGTCGATGACCCAGAACGACCCGCCGCTGCTGTAGGTGCCCGGCTGGTCCGAGGGGCATAGCTTTCGCCACCCATGCCGCCGGATCCACCCATGCCGCCCTCCCCACGGGCTTCGAGGTACTGGAAGTTTTCCACCACCACGCGGATAGCGGAACGCTTTCCTCCGCCATTCTTGTCGTCCCACTGATCCATTTTGAGGTGTCCCTCGATGAACACCTGTTGCCCCTTGCGGAGTGTCTGCATGACGCGATCCGCCTGCTTGCTCTCGCCACGGTTCCAGATTTCCATGTCGAGGAAAACCGGAACATCATCCCATTGCTTGGTGTCCTGGTTGTAGCGGCGGTTATTCACGGCGAAGCCAAACTTCGCCCCAGAGTTTCCAGCAATCGCCTCTGGGTCTCGCGTTAGCCGACCGATCAACATCACCTTGTTGAGATTAGCCATGGGGCGGTCTCCTGTCCTGTCAGTGTGTATGATCTACCATCTCAAGAGAAGAGCAGATCAACTATACAGGCGTCCGCCTGGACAGGGCAAGGTTGGTAGGCGAATGCTTCGATCCTTTCAGGCATCGCAGGGGAGAACTTCAGAGAAACCGTCAGAGTCGAGACGGTGAGTTCGCTTTTACTCCTCGGTCTTGTCAGCCACAGCGGCAGGCGCACGACGTGGCGGACGCCGGGGGCCACGCTCAGTGTCGTCTCCTCGCATGCCCAGGTCATCTTCGGGAGGCGGCGCATTGACCGTCTGGAGCGCCATGGCCCGCTCATCCCGCGCCAGCTGCAGCATGATGTCCACGAGCTTGGAATCGACTCGCATGATCATGTTGCGAACGATGGTTTCGTTCAGCTTCAGATCGCGCTCGATGTTGACGAGGTTCTTGCTCTCGGTCCGGAAATAGACGAGGTAGTACAACCCCTTCTTGTGGAGCACGTTGTGCGCCTTGATCGGGTAGGCCAGCTTCTGCTCCGACCAGGGACGGCTGGCCAGCACCTCCGCATTGTTACGCTCCAGAAGGGTGTGCAACTGCTTGACCACCCCTTGCTGATCCCCGGCCACCTTGTTGGTGTCGAGGATGAACATGCATTCGTAGACATTCGCGCGCATGCTTCTTGCTCACCTGTTCGAGATCAACTCCGCGACTCCTCGGACCCCCCACGGTCCTTGCCTGCGGCGTTGTAACGGTTCATGCAAACATCAATTCCCTGCTGGACCCAGACGGAGACCGCCTGGAGTGCCAGCGCCAGAGCGTCCTCGATGGCGGGGCGCTCGCTGGGGCGAAACCGTCCCAGCACGTGATCCACCAGCTCCCCTTCAGAGACCCCACCCACGCCAATGCGCAGGCGGGCATACTCGGAGCTACCCAGGTGATTCTGAATATCACGCAGGCCGTTGTGGCCTCCATGCGTCCCCCGGGCCCGCACTCGCAGGCGACCCAGGGGTAGGTTCACGTCGTCGCACACGACCATAAGGTCGGTTGTGGGCACCTGGTAGAAATCCACTACCTGGCGCACTGCCCGTCCGGAGAGATTCATGAAGGTCTCTGGCTTCACCAGCAGCACCTTCTCGTTCCCCTCCATCACCTCGGACACCTGCGAGGCAAACCGGGACTGAAATCGCCGCGCCATGGGACTGGAGGCCAGCCCATCGATGACGTCGAACCCGACATTGTGCCGGGTTCCGACGTATTGCTTGCCTGGGTTTCCAAGGCCGACGACGACTTTCATGACAATCGAAGGAGATGCGCGACGGGCCCATGCCTGGAGCAAGCTGCCCGCCGTGGTTACTTCTCCTCGCCTTCCTCCTCGGCCTTCTTGCGAGTAATGACCTCGGGCTCGGCGCTGGTCGCCCCTTCGGTTCCGGGAGCCGGCTCCACCTTGGGACGAATCACGTGAACGACAATAGCATCCGCATCCGACAGCGCCTTGACGCCTTCCGGCAGCTTCAGCTCCCGGACATGGATAGCGCCATCCATGTGCAGATCGTTGATAGCCACACGGATGGACGTGGGAATATTTAGCGCGGGGCATTCCACGCGAAGCGTATGCAATGGTTGGTCGAGACGACCCCCCTCAGCCACACCCGGGGCCACGCCGCGCAGCTCGATCGGAACCACCTGCTCGATGCGCTCGTCGGCGCTGACGCGCTTGAAATCGACGTGGAGCACATCCTTACCCAGGTGATCCCACTGCAACTCGACGATCTGGGCCTTCTCGGTCTTGCCGGCGACCACCAGATCGACCACTCGGTTATTGTGTCGGACGGCGTTCATCAGCTCGTCGTGCGAGACACTTGCGGAGACGGTCGCCTCCTTGTGCCCGTACACAACACAGGGGACCTTGCCTTGCTTGCGCAGCTTGGTCGCCTTCCGGGAACCGCTGCCCACTCGCTCTTCGGTCTTCAATACCACAGTCTCGGCCATGACGGTGTGCTCGTGTGCTTTGTGAAGCAACAAAAAGGAACACCCCCCTCAGGTGGGGGTGTCCTGTTCTTCCCGATGTTACATAAGGGGACATTATTTCAGGCTATGCTCCCCCTGACAAGGGCGCCGCGCCAGAAAAATCGGCCATGGCTCTCCTTGCACCGGCGAACCACCCTGTCCCCTCTGTGTCCAAGAAGGCAGAAACAAGTGCATGATTCCCCGCATGAGAGGAGGCCGCCCATGCTGCGCGTCCCCGAGTTTGACCTTCGCCTTACGATGCTGAACACCCTGCTAACGACTCCGCATCGCAAGCTTGAGGCGCTCTGGCCGGTCCACCAGGAGCTGTGCGTCAGCGACCCGCGTTTCTACGTCCACCTGGCTGCCTGGTACTTCGACACTGGCGAGGTGCGCGACCACAAGGAAATCTTCATCGCCACCCTGGCGCTGTCGAGCTTCGAGGGGCACCGCGACGTGGGACTGGCCCTCTTGCGCCGGCTGCCTCCCTATGAGGTGGGCCGGGTGATCGACTTCATCACAGGACGCATCCGCCCCCTTCGCAAGGCAGTCTCGAAGGGAGACGAGTCCGGTCCGGTTACTCAGCGCATCGGGCTGTTCCGCAGCCTGCCGCGTTCCGTCCGCACCGAGGTGCTGCGCTACCTGCGCGAGCGCGAGGGCAAGGCGGAGTGGTTCGATCGCAGCGTGCTCACGGCGCGCAAGGCGATCAAGAGGCTCTACGCTCTGCTACACGTCAAGCCCAGCGAGCGCGCACAGAAGGTGCTCTTCGACAACGCTCCGCCAACAGACAGCAAGCTGTTCGCCCTGAAGGTGCTGGCTCGCGCGGCAGGTAGCGACGAGCAGGCAGCTGCAATTGTGGCGCATCGCATCCCGTACCGGGTGGCAGCCTCGGTGGTGCGCGAAATGACCCCACCGGTGGTGCGTGCCCTGGTGGAGACGATGACTCCCATGGAGTTGATCAACAGCCTGGGTGCGTTGAAGAAGCGCGGCGCACTGGAGGATGCAGCTGTGCAGCAGCTGGTCGAGGCCAAGCTGGCTAGCGCTCAGAAGGATGACCGCGTCTCGGCGTACAAGGCCGAGATCGCTCTCGACGCCACGGAGGCAGAGGGGGACCTGGCGGCATCGCTGCACAAGGTGACCGATGCCCGCGTGAAGGCGCGGGGTCGCATCACCCGTCCCACGGCCATGCTGCTGGACCGGTCGGGCAGCATGAGCGTGGCCCTGGAAGTGGGTAAGCAGCTGGGTGCGCTGATCAGCGCGGTCACCGATTCCGAGTTGTTCAGTTACCACTTCGACACCGCAGCCCAGACGATTTGCGCCCAGGGTTCCGACCTGGCCGCCTGGGAGTTGGCTCTGAAGGGAGTCACCGCTGGGGGTGGCACCTCGATTGGCGTCGCCATCGACGCCCTTCGCGAGGCCCGGCAGCGGGTCGAGCAGCTGGTCCTGGTCACCGACGAGGACGAGAACACCGCCCCTTACTTCGGCACGGCTTACGACCAGTATGTCCAGGCGATGAAGGTGCGGCCTGCGGTCATCATTCTCCGGGTGGGTAACCCGGTGGATCGCATCGAGAAGCACTGCAAGGCCAGGGGTATTCCGGTCAGTGTCTTCCGCTTCGAGGGAGACTACTACGCCCTGCCGAACATCCTGCCCCTGCTAACCCAGAGTTCGCAGGGAGAGCTGTTGATGGAGATTCTCGATTACCCGCTGCCTGCCCGCATGCAGGCATGACGGGATTTACTACACTCTCGGGCCCGTCAGCGAGCTTCGACTCTCTGGCGGGCCCGTACTTTCTGTGAGATCATGCGTTAATGATCAACGCGGGCATCCTTCAGCAGGCTGATGCCGGCACCGTGCTCGAGGTGTTCCCACCGGTGCTGTTCAACACCTTCAAACACCACGCCGGTGCACTGCGGGCCCGCATCGCCACAGTGGTGAGGCTGGGCTCCCCTGCCCTGGCCGACTTGGGGGCCCGGCTGTCACTGGTTGGGACGCGGCTGATGGATCTTTATGTCGGCGAGCTCACCCCGCGCGACCTCTCCGCATGGGTGGTTTCCCAACTTCGCGCTATCGACCGCCTCCCTCTCGAATCGTATCGCAGCTGGCTACTCGCGGGAGAAGAGTACACCCTGTTCACGCATCAGGCGGATGGCTCGCGCTGGGTGCTGCGCCTCGGGGACGAGAAAGATCGTTACATTCATCTGCACCCTGGGCGTGCATCTCCTCAGACGGTACGGGTGCGGGCGAACATACTCAAAACTGCATTCCTGGTGCTGTGCCGGGCAGGTATCGAACTCAGCGATCCCCAGGATAGCTCTCGGATCAACGCCGTGCGCAGAGAGTATCTCGGGCTATCTCCCATCGGAGACGATCCTGGCGAGGCCAGCGCATTGCGCAGCCTGATCGATCTGCTAGCGCAATAAACAAGCCAGGGAGAACGCGCGGGGGTCGTTCTCCCTGGCGGCAGGGGTGTGCGTAGCTCGCGAGGCGTTAGCTGGCGTTACGCTGCTGACGCCGACGACGCCAGGCGGCCAGTCCAGCGGCCCCGAGGCCAAGACCCGCCAGGGCCATCGAGGACGGCTCCGGGGTGTTCTGGGCCGGCTTCAACGAGGAAACCTCGACCGTGGCTCCGATACTCCCCAGGTTGAGCTGGTTGGAGGGGCCAGGCGGGGTGTACGAGTCGAGACGAACAATAAACGTCGTATAACCCAGAAGGATGCTCTGGACCGTCGGCGAGTTGAAAGTGTTGCTTACCAGCGAGTTAAGCTGAGAGAACTGGCCCTGCAGCTTGCCGGTGAAAGTAAGAGTGCCTGACAGGCCCGAGTCGATATCCTTGAGCCAGACAGAGAGCGAGTAGTTGCCATCACCAGGCCCAAAGGTATCTGGTGTGAGATAGCTGGCCGAACTGACCGTCTGCAGCTGGGCGGCTACCACGAAGGAGTTACCGGCGGCCTGGCGGTAGGATTCATCAGAGAAGGTGACCTTACCCGACCCAGCCGTAACGAAGGGGGTGGCGGACCAGTCGTACCCCCACTTGATTGGAGCTGCACCTGCCTGGGAGGCGGTGAACATCACAGCAGTCAGAGCGAGCAGACGCATAAGCTGAGCGCGCATCATCAGTACAGATCCTTTCCTGTCCATCGAAGAAGATCCAAAGGTTCCGGGTCCACCCATCCGGGGACGGATGGCGCAAGACGCAATGGGGCGAAAGGGTCGATCAGGTTGCACGTCCATGTTCCCTGGCCGATCCGCTGTACTGAAGGGTGATCCGGTAGGTGGAAGTTACCCCAACTCCAGAATTCGTGTCAACGCAGACTTCCTCCTCAGCTTCTCCGACTCAAACCTCGCCCCTCCGGCTCAATACGTGGCCCTGCCGCCTGACAGGTCGAACACCGCTCCGGTGCTGAAGGAGCATTCCTTCGAGCACAGCCAGGCCACCAGCGCAGCCGCTTCCGTGACCTGGCCAAACCGACCCATCGGCACACGCGACAGCATGTACTGGATGTGCTCGGGCGTCATCTGCTTGAAGATGTCGGTTTCGATGACAGCCGGGGTAACGCAGTTGGCGATGACTCCTAGCTTGGCAAGCTCCTTGCCCAGCGATTTGGTGAACCCGATCACTCCCGCCTTAGCGGAGCTGTAATGGGAAGCATTGGGGTTCCCCTCCTTTCCGGCAATCGAGGCGATGTTCACGATGCGCCCGTACCCCGCCTGCAGCAGATACGGGACGACCGCCTTGCAACAGAGGAACACTCCGGTGAGATCGACCTCGAGCACCAGGCGCCATTCTTCAGGAGAGATTTCCCAGCTGGGCCGGTTGCTGCCTGTGATCCCCGCGTTGTTCACCAGGATGGAGATGGGCCCCAGGTGAGCAACGGTGTGCTGAACCGCCTGTTCAAGCGAGGCGAAATCGGTGACATCGACGGTAGTGGCTTCGACCGTACCGTACGATGCCAGTGATTGCGCTGCCTGCTGCCCCGCGGCTGCATCGCGGTCCCAGAGCATGACCCGGGCCCCGGACGACAGCAACCGTTCGGCGATGGCCAACCCGATGCCTCGCGCGCCTCCTGTGACAATGGCGGTCTGGCCTGCCAGGTCGATGGTGTTCATGACATTGTCCTTTCATTGAGTTCGACGTTATCCAATTCCGGCGGTATAGGATTCTTCTGGCAGGCCGAACAGAAGGCGATCGGATCTGCTACCATGTTCCGATGGCCTGCCTCGTGGACAAGCATGCTGGGGTCGAACGTGAATCCGCGTCTGCTGCAACTGCTGGTCATGCTGTGGCAGAGTCACCAGCGCTCGTCCCGCGCGCCCTCTGCCCAGACCGAAGAACCGCGGCCCGCTCGACGGGCGATCCAACCTCCTCCACCCCCTCCGGCTCCTCCCATGCGACTCGTTCCCACGGAATACCTGCTGAAGGGTTTCTATCTCGGCCTGGTCCTCTTTGCAGCCCTTGTGCTGGCAGCATTTCCCGCAGGGGAGAATGCCGCCTCGCCGGTGGTCCAGGGACTATTGCGTCTGAACCTGGCTACCCTGGCCGGTCTGGTGCTGGCTCTAACGGTGGCGGCCATCCTGCGCTTTCGGGAAGCGCTCCGCGCCCGTGGCAGGATGCTGGCCTTCTTCCTGTTTCTGCTGTTGGAAAGCCCCACCCTGGTGTACCTGGGCATCCTGGCAGGCACCTTCGTCGGTCTTCTCTTGCTAAGAGGCATCGCCCTGGGTGGGCTGGACGCCGAGCATCAGTCGGCACTCGAACGACTATTCCTGCCAGTGCTTGGTGGGTCGGCCGCGGCGGGCCTGGCATTTGGACTACTGCGTCAGGTGCAGGATCGGCTGACACGCCTGGTGCTCATCCTGGTGCTGGCGGGTGGTCTGGTGGCGGCAGCGCTTTCATGGCTGGGCCTGAGCGAGGTGCCTTACCTGGGTCAGCTAACCGCTTACACGCTGGATAACCCGGCTGCCTTTGCGACGCAGCTGTTACTCGCCATCCCGTTCTTCTACCTGCTTACCTTTGCCGGCCACGAGGAAGAATCCGAGGTTGAAATCGCCGTCATGATGTCCATGCTCGGCCTGAGCCTGTCCATCCTCGCGGCAGGCAACCGTCAATTCGCCTCCCTGACGTTCCTGCTCCCGGTGGTGCTCTACTTCATCTACACTATCCGGGTGCTGCCAGGGCTGCGCGTGCTCAAGCACGCCTTTCGCGGTATCAGTTATGCTCGGGTGGGTCAACATCGCCGCGCGCTGCTAGCCTTTCGCCGGGCGCTGCATCTGCAGCCACAGAATCGCCTGGCCCGGGAGGGTTTCTGGGACGTGCACCGCTCGCTGGATCTCGATCAACTCGCCGGCGATCCCGCCACCCTGTCGCTGGTCGATCTTGACCTTTGTCTCGATCGGGCTGGGTCGTTGCTGGTGAGTAAACCAACGGCGTCGCAGCTTGCCGAGGCAGAGCGCCTGCTGCACATGGTGGTGAGACTGGCACCCAGCCGCCAACCTACCGTGTCTTACTGGCGCGCTGTGGCCCACACCCACGGAGGGAACCTGGACGCCGCTACCTCAGAGCTGGAGCGCATTCTCGATCCGGAGTTTTTCGGCCAGGACAATCATCATCGTCGTGCAGTACTGTTCACCACCTGGGAATTGGTCCTGCGTCTGCACCCAGGACTGCGCCAATGCGTGGGGCTGCCCCAGCTGGAGCACCCAGGTCGTCGGATGGAAGCCATTTCTGTGGTGGAACGTCAGCTAGCCCAGCAACCGGACGACCCCGTGGCAACGGAGCTGAAGCGCGAGCTGTACGGTCAGCTCGACGAGGCAGAGTACAACGCCGGCACACGGGATCCGGCCCTGGCCGCGCCTTACGTGGATCACCACTACTTGCAGCAGCTGGGGCTCTCGCTGATCAACGACGATGCACGCTGGCAGCGCGGAGGCGAGTTTCTCCGGCTAGCGGCCCGGGGGTTACCCGATCTCGGCCCCGGATTATTCGTACAGATCGCCCAGGCGCAGCAGCGTGCCGGGCAGCTCGATCTGGCGCGACACAACTACGAACTGGCCAAGCGCGCCGGGCAGGGAGTCGGGTGGAAGAATCTCGAGGATGGGCAAAAACAGGCCTACTTCACCACCGTCAAGTTTCTTGCCGATGATGCACTGGCCCGCGGAGACACCGAGTCGGCCATCGAACACTTCCGGCTCTACAGCGAATCGGAACGAAGTGGT
Source organism: Gemmataceae bacterium (assembly GCA_046350255.1). Lineage (GTDB taxonomy): Bacteria > Planctomycetota > Planctomycetia > Gemmatales > Gemmataceae > CALDUY01. Next base: position 52,490 of record JAXMAV010000025.1, on the reverse strand, counting down.
CTGGAAACACTTCGGACCCTGGCCCACCTGTATGAATCGAAAGGCGACCCCCTGGCCGCTGCCCGCGCCACCGACCAGGCGCTCCAGTACAACGGCAAGGATCCCGACCTGCTCGAACGCAAGGATCGCTACTACTACTCCATCGATCCGGATGACCTGGGTCGGCGGCTCGAACAGTTCGGCACCGGATTCGACACGGCCTACTGCCTGCAGAAGGCGCGGCTGGTGCTGGATCGTTACAACGAGCCCGAATGGTTGGACGTCGCCCATCATCTTACGCGCCTGGTCCTCGTGGTGAGACCAGACAGCCTGAGTGCAAAATTCCTCCTGGCCCGGACCTTGCTCCGCCTCGGCGAGCGCGACCGGGCGCTGGCTCTACTCGAGGATGCGCGAGGACCTCAGAAGCCGGAACGCTTCGGATCCGGCGAGGATGAGGAAGCCTGGATGCAGAGCAATCAACTGCTCGGTGACCTCTACATGGAAATTGGTCGCGCAGACCTGGCAGTACCTTGCCTGCTCGACTTCCGCAAATCGTCAAAGAGCGGCGCACGTACCTTGTTCAAGCTGGCACAGGCCTACGAAGCGCTGGGCGATGTGCCTCGCGCCCGGCGCACCTACGAGCAGGTCACAGCCTATGAAGGAAACCCACTCGCTCCCGAAGCCCAGGAAGCGCTGAGTCGGTTGCCCCGCTAAGGTGCGCTCCCCTTCCAGAAAGAAAAAAGCGACCCCTTCCCGGGGGTCGAGAAGGGGTCGCATTCCACATCATACAGGCAAGGTCAGTTCGTCGGTTGGCTTAGCCAGGACCTTGCTGACCCGGGCCCATCTTGCGTTTCCGCCGCTTGTAGGCCACGAACTTCTTTTCCCGCACGGGTGTCTTCAAGGCCTCGCCACCCGAGGTAGCTTGCCGTGCTTTCCATTGAGCCTGCCAATCACGTAGCGACGTACGAAAAATGGAGGTGGTTGTTGTTCCGGAAGACTGCATCATCTTGCTGAAAACCTCTGCGAAATTGAGCACTCAGATGGCTCATTAATCTCGTCGGCATTAAGCTGCAACTCGCGCGCCAAATCGGCGAAGTTCTCCCGCAGTTACTGGGATAAAGAAGCATGACAGACGCCGGAATATCGGGTACCATAAAAAACCTACCCTCCCGCTTGCCTCCCCGGTCCCATCCTGGACGAGCCATCCATGGAACGCACTATTCTTCTGGTCGGTTTCCTGGCCCTGGGAGCATTGTTCTCTCCACCGGTGACCGGCGCGGAAAGCAAACCGACAGCAGGTCAGGTTGAATTTTTCGAGAAGAAGATTCGCCCGCTGCTAGTGGAGCAATGCCAGGCCTGCCATTCTGGCAAAAAGCACCGCGGGAGCCTCCTTCTTGACAGTCGCGCGGGACTCATCAAGGGTGGTGACACCGGTCCGAGTGTGGTCCCGGGACATCCGGAAAAGAGTCTGCTCATCCAGGCCATTAGCTACCGCGAGCAGTTGCGAATGCCTCCGCGCAGCAAGTTGTCGGACGAGCAGATTGCCGACCTGACCGCCTGGGTCAAGATGGGGGCACCCTGGCCAGGCAGTGAGGAGGTGCGACCGCGCGAGGAGAAGATGGACCTGGCCCGACTGTTGGCCCACTGGTCATTTCAGCCGGTCCGTTCGGTGGCGGTTCCCGGAGTACCCTCCACCGCCTGGGCGCGCAACCCGATCGACCAGTTCATCCTGCATCAACTGGAGCGTCGCAAGATCGCGCCGGCCCCGGAGTCCGACCGCAGGACCTGGCTGCGCCGCGTCACCTTCGACCTGACCGGATTGCCACCCACCCGCGAGGAGATCGTCAGTTTTCTCCAGGATTCCAGCCCTACCGCTCATGCCCGGGTAGTAGACCGCCTGCTGGCCTCACCAGCCTATGGCGAGCGCTGGGGACGCCACTGGCTCGATCTCATGCGCTTCGCCGAGACTTCCGGCCACGAGTTCGATTTCGAGATTCCCCACGCCTACGCCTACCGGGATTACGTCATCCGTGCGCTGAACGCTGATGTCCCTTACGACGAATTCACCCGCGAGCATCTGGCTGGCGACCTGGTGAGTCAGCCGCGACGGCATCCCCTGGATGGCCGCAACGAATCCATCCTGGGGACCGGATTCTGGTTTCTGGGCGAATCGAAGCATTCGCCTGTCGATCTACGCGGGGATGGCAGCGATCGGCGCGATAACATGATCGACGTGTTCGGCAAGTCGTTCCTGGGGCTGACCATCGCCTGCGCGCGCTGTCATGATCACAAGTTCGATCCCATCACGACGCGCGAGTATTACTCGCTGGTCAGCACGTTGCAAAGTTCTCGTCAGCAGCGAGCCTTTCTCGACCCGCCGGAGCGGATTGCCGAACCAGCTTCGAGAATCGCTTCTCGAAAACGGGAGGCAGCCCGACAGGCTGTGCAGGAGTCCAGCGCTTTACTGGAGAAACGGTTGCGCGGCTGGTCGATGAAGCAGGCGCTAGAGGACAAAAGCCAGGATCCGGTCTTCTTGACTTTGCGTCGAGCGCTCCAAGCGAAGGACTTTGCCGCCGCGAAAAAGGAGCTGGCCGTGCGTCAGGGGCGAGAGTCCGCAACACTCGCGCAATATCGTGTGTTCGCCGATTTCACCCGGGGGAACGCCGACGCCTGGTACTTGACGGGTCATGCCTTCCAGCGCTCCTCACTAACCGGGCAGGAGGTCGAGGTCGGCAGCGATCTGTCTCAGCCAGTGAAGCGACTGGTGCAGGGTGTGACGAGCGGAAGTATCGCCGGCCGGCTCCAGGGAGCATTGCGCTCGCCAACCTTCACCATCGATAAGAAGCATCTGCTCTATCGGGCGCGGGGCAGGAACGTCGTGGTCAACCTGATCATCGACGGGTTTCAGCAGATTCGCGATCCGATTTATGGAGGATTACGATTCGTCATCCAGTCCAACGAGTCGCGCTGGTACGTCCAGAACCTCAGCATGTGGGTGGGGTTGCAGGCCTACATCGAGATTCTCGACGATGGCGACGGCGAGGTGGAACTCGAGCAGGTGGTGCAGAGCGACCATGGCGTGCCGCCTCCGCTACCGTTGCTGCCCTCGCTGGTAACCCTCATCGAGCGAGCAGCATCGCCGGAGGAATTGTTTAGCCAGGTTCGCGGAACACTGTTGCAGGTGGTGAAGAGCTGGCGCGAGGGCAAACCGCTCGATGCCGACCAGCGTGGGCTGCTACAGGCGCTGCTGTCCAGCGATCAGTTTGGCCGCTCGGGCAAATCCGGGGATGCGCCCTGGCAAGCCCTTCTCCATGAGGCCGCCAGCCTGGAAAGCAAGCTGCCGGACCCTCTCCGCGGCCTGGCCATGGCTGATGGCAACGGGATCCAGGATCGGGTCCACATCCGGGGTAATCCGCGCACGCTGGGTGAGGAAGCGCCCCGGGTGCTGCCCATCGCCGTGGCGGGACCGAACCAGACGCCAGCCGCCACGGGGAGCGGCCGCATCGAAATGGCCAAGCGTCTAACTCGACCCGAAAACCCTCTGCTGGCCCGGGTGATGGTGAACCGCCTTTGGCATCACCACTTTGGCCAGGGCCTCGTGCGGACCGTGGACGACTTTGGCCACCAAGGGGAGAAGCCGACCCACCCGGAGCTGCTCGACTGGCTGGCCAGTGAGTTCGTGCGATCGGGCTGGTCTGTGAAGGCGATGCACCGGATGATGGTCCTGTCGAGCACTTACCGCATGAGCAGCAGGGGAAGCGAGGAGGCAGACCTGACCGATCCACGCAACGAACTGCTGCACCGGATGCCGATCCGGCGTCTGGAGGCCGAGGTGATCCGCGATGCCATGCTCAGCGTGTCGGGCCGGCTCAATCGCAGCATGTTCGGGCGCGGCCCGTTACCCCATCTGACGGAGTTCATGGATGGCCGGGGACGTCCGGGGTCGGGGCCGCTAGATGGCGACGGACGCCGCAGCGTCTACCTGAATGTTCGCCGAAACTTCCTCTCTCCGATGTTCCTGGCCTTCGACTATCCCATTCCGTTCACCACCATGGGCCGTCGCAGCGTCTCGAATGTGCCGGCCCAGGCGCTGTCGTTGCTGAACAACCCCTTTGTGCTGCAACAGGCGCAGGGATGGGCGCAGCATCAACTTCAGCAGCCGGCCAGTGATCGGCAGCGGATCACTTCGATGTACGAGGCTGCCTTCGCTCGTCTGCCCACCGAGCAAGAGCTGCAGGAGGCAGAGGCGTTCCTGGGGCCAGCCCAGGCGCGCGAGGGACGAGCCTGGGCCGACCTGGCCCACGTGCTGATGAACGTCAAGGAATTCTTCTTCGTGAACTGAGCTCCCGGGGTTCTCACGCCATGCAGTGTCACCGCTTTCAGCCGGCGCCTCTCTCTCGGCGGGATCTGTTGCGTCGCTGTGCGAACGGCTTTGGAGCCGCCGCGCTGGCGGCCCTTATGGCCGATCCGGCCTACGGAGCAAGCCCCGCGCCCGGTGTCGGACGCAATCCACTGGCTCCACGGCCAACGCACTTCAAGCCTCGGGCCCGCTCGGTCATCATGCTCTTCATGGATGGTGGTCCCAGCCAGGTCGATACCTTCGACCCCAAGCCCCGCCTCGACCGCGAGCATGGCCAGCCGATCAAGATGAAGGTCGAGCCGACGCAGTTCAACAACGTCGGCATGGTACTGAAGTCGCCGTGGAAGTTCCGACCGCGCGGCAAATGTGGCATGCCGATCAGTGATCTCTTTCCACACATCGCCGAGTGCGCCGACGATCTGGCTGTCATCCGCTCAATGGTCTCGAACTTCTCGGAACACACCAACGCCAACTACTTCTTCCATTCAGGGTCGGGGTTGCAGGGTCGTCCCTCGATGGGAGCGTGGACGACCTACGGGCTGGGCAGCGAATGCCAGAATCTGCCCGGGTTCATCGTGCTTTCCAGCGGGATGATCCCCCCGGGCGGGCTGGACTGCTTCGCCAGTGGCTTCCTACCAGCCACCTACCAGGGTTCGATCTTCAAGCATGGTCGGCAACCGGTCGCCGACCTCGCCCCGGGCGAGCGCGAGGGACGACTTCAGGCACGCAAGCTCGATCTTCTTCGCAAGCTCGATCGTGGCGTGGTTGAACGCATGGGGAGTGACGACAAGCTCGAATCGGCCATTGCCAACTACGAACTGGCCTTCCGCATGCAGACGGCAGTGCCCGACCTGGTGGACCTGCGCACCGAATCGAAGGCGACGCTGGATCTTTACGGCATCGGGGAACCGAATACGGACATCTTCGGTCGCGAATGTCTACTAGCTCGACGACTCGTCGAGCGCGGGGTGCGCTTCGTCGAGTTGCTATGTCAAAACCTCGGCTACGACCGCTGGGATCAGCACAGCAACCTGCGCGGCGGGCACGAAAAGAACGCCCTGGCCGTCGATAAACCGATCGCGGGGTTACTGAAGGATCTGCGCGCCCGCGGGCTGCTCGATGAGACGCTGGTGATCTGGGGAGGCGAGTTCGGTCGAACGCCGATGGCGCAGGGGTCCGATGGCCGCGACCACAACCCGTTCGGCTTCTCGATGTGGCTGGCGGGGGGTGGCGTCAAGGGCGGCACCATCCATGGGAAAACCGACGAGTACGGCTACCACGTCATCGAAAACAAGGTCGAGATTCACGACCTCCACGCCACAATGCTTCACCTGCTCGGCATGGATCACAAGAAGCTCACTTACCGGTTCGGCGGCCGCGATATGCGCCTGACCGATGTGCATGGCGAGGTGGTCCAGGCCATCCTGCGTTAGTCCGACGAGCCGACTGCAGGCTGTTCCTCGGCCGGGATGGGCGTACGCGCCATCTGTAGCAAGGCCCAGGTGAAACTAGTCAGCCCAGCCAGGAATGCGAGCCGACCCGGGATTTGCAGCGGTGGTTCTCGTCGGACCCCGGCCGCGATGCGGTCGAGCCGTTCGTTCAGTGCTTCATCGTCACTCATGCGGCGCAGTCCAGCAAGCTGCTCTGCTTGAGTGGACTCCGATGGCCGCGGCGGAACGAAGCTGGTCAGCTTCCAGCCTCCGACCATGAGAGCCAGTCCGATCAGGCCCATCACCAGGGGATTACGATACCAGGGAAGAGCACCGGGCAACTCCTGCATCGGATTCCTTTCACATTCGAGCCTCGGGCGATAGCCTAATTCCCCGTGCAGGATAGCAGATCGTGAAGGTAAACTGGAGAGCGATGCACAGGGGCGGCAGGCAGGTCGCAGGCGCAGCATCGAGGATGAGGTATACTGTCTGGACTGGAGGAGCCATCATGAGCGAACAGCGCGAGCCGGTCGGTCCTGAACCGGTGAGAGGGTTCCGGCGGGGCGTGTACATTCTGGCAGGTCTCTTCTTCGTCGGGCTGGCGATACTCGGCGCCATGCTGCCGCTGCTTCCCACCACGCCTTTTTTGCTCCTGGCCAGCTACTTCTTCGTGCGCTCGTCGCCACGTCTGCATTGCTGGTTGCTGCGCTCGCATGTGTTTGGACCGTTCCTGCGCGACTGGAACGAACATCGTGCCGTCCGACCCGGCGTCAAGGTGGTGGCTCTTTCGATGCTTCCCACGGTGGTGGTGGCCAGCGCCGTTTTCGGAAAGCTTCCCTGGTATCTCGTCCTTGTCCTGCTAGGGTTGGCCAGTATCGGCGCCTTCGTGGTGCTGCGCCTCCCCGTGATCCGCACACCGCGCGAGACGTCTCCCGTGTCCAATCAGCGCTTTGACCAGCCCGCCGCCGTGTGAACGATCAGGACGACCAAACCAGCCACGGCGATGCCCGATCCCGAAATGATCAGCATGGTGGACACTCCCAGGCTGTCGGCCGTCGGTCCGGCCACGAGGTTACCCAGCGGCTGGGCTCCGGCCAGCACCACTAACCAGATACTCATGACGCGGCCACGATTGTGGTCGCTGGCGCTGAGTTGCAACGTCGCTTGACCTGTAGCGAAAAACAATATCAGCCCCGCACCTGCCAGCGCACAGCAGACCACGGCCAGGGGCAACGTCCGGGTTTGCGACAGGCCCAGCAAGGCCCCCGCGCCCAGTACGACGCCCGCCCCCAGGAACAATCGGCGTCGGGCTGGCGAGCCAAATGAGGCAACCAGGAGCGCTCCGGTCAGAGCCCCCACGCCGATCGCGCTGACCATCTGGGCGTAGCCGGTGTCGCCCTGGTGCAGTTGCAGGTCGGCCAGGGCAGGCAGTAACGAGAGGATCGGCCAGCCAAAAAAGGCTAGCGAGCCAGCCAGGACAAGCAGGAGGATGAGCGACAAGTTGCCGGCGAGATGCCGAAAACCATCTAGCAGCGACCCCTGGCGGGTTCGGGCTTCGAACCCAGATGGATATGGCGGCAACCTCATCGCCACCAGCGCGCCTAGAAAGGCCAGGAAGGTGATCCCATTCACCAGGAAACAGGCGGCCGAGCCGGTGCGCGGGAGGAGCCAGCCGGCGATGGCCGGACCAAGAGCGCGGGCCAGGTTAAACACCAGTGAGTTGAGCGCCACGGCGTTGATCAGGTCTTCCCGTCCTACCATGTCCATGACGAATGCCAACCTGGCAGGGTTGTCCACCGCGTTCATCACGCCGATAAGTAGCGCAACCACAAGCAGAGCGATGGGGGTAACTGCATCGCATACCACCAGTCCTGCCAGAACCAGAGACAGGATCAGCAACCCCGTCTGAGCGAGGAAGATGAGCGGTCGGCGCGGAAAGTGATCGGCCAGACTTCCCGCCCACACACCCAGGAGAAGGATGGGCAGAATCTGCCCGGCGCTGACCAGGGCGGGCCAGCGCGACTCGCGGGTGAGGTCGTAGGCCAGCCAGGTCAGGGCAGCCCCCTGGACCCAGGCGCCGGTCAGCGAGATGAGCTGGCCGAAGAAGTACAGCGCGTAGTTGGGATGCCGCAGCGCCCGAAAGGTGGCGCGGAACCAGGGCGTCGGTCGAGCGGTCTCGTCGGGTGAGGTGGTCAAGCGGGGTTCAGCCACGAGAACGGGTTGGTTCATCAAGCCAGGTTAGCCCGGCTCCGACGCAGGGCGGACGCGATCGTACAGCAGGGTGACCAGCTGTTCGAGCAGTTCAAGGTACTCGGTCCCGGCGATAACCTGCACGCGCTCGACCAGTTTGCGACGGCGTTCAATGCGCTGGATGAAGGCGTCCACACCAAACGCCGTGAGGGGGCCATCCAACCCCTGAAGCGCTAGAATCTCGTCGAACTCGACCAGACTCAGCCGTCGAGCCCGCTCCGGGTTGCGCTCGATCCAGGCGCGCAGCTCGGGCTGGGTTGCCTCGGCGTGCTTCTTTCGGAGAAGATCGTCGGAGCTGACCGCGCCTTCTACCATGCGCGGAAGCAGCCGCTCCAGCGCGTGGGTGCGTAACTCGCTGACGGTGAGACCCAGCGCCTTTGCACAGGAGCTAATGGTGGCGTTGCGAAGCCGACGCGTAGGCCCGGTCTGCAGGATCTGTCGCACCGTGTGGCGATTGAGGCGTGCAATGCGCGCAAACTCTTCCTGGTTCCAGCCTCGTTCCTCAACGAGGCGTCGGATTTTCTCGGCCAGTGCGACATGGGCGTCGGGACTATCTTCCATCCGGGTCGTTCCAGGGAGGGCGGTCTTAATTCCCCAGTTGCTGAGCCAGCAGTAGCGCTCCAAGTTTGTCCTTCTCGTCGGCCGGGGCCGAGATATTCTCCAGGGCCTGGCGAGCCTCCTTCTTGCGATCGAGACGTAGCAGCGCCTCGGCGTGGAGACGTCGAGCCGCCGCTACCCCGGGCCTACCAGGATTACCTTCGAGAAACTCGCGCCAGTAGTCCTCGGCGGCGACCCAGGCCTTCCGCGCCTGCACGGCTTCACCGGGCACCGAGGTTCCCGCCCGAGCGGCCAGGTCCACCCGCGCCTGATGCCGTAGCGCCTGATCGTGCCGGCAAAGGGCCAGGTCGTATAGCAGCTCGGCTCCGCGGGGGCCAGCGATGGTGCCATTCATCAGCACCTCGATGGGATCGCCGACGCGCCACTTGAACAGATCGACGAAGGCCTGGTTTGCGGCCGTTTCGTTGGCGGTCCCGCGCGCACGCAGCGAATCGGCGAAGGCGGTAGTTGCTCGTTGGACCCAGGAGATGATGCCGGGGCGAAGGTCGCCCGCGTCCTGAAGCCGGCGTCGCTGCGCCGAGGCCATGGTGTAGTTGTTGACCAGCTCCGACACCGCCGGTGCATAGCGTCCACGGAGAAGCAGGTTGCGCGGGGAGTTGGGGTCGGTCAACCGGGTCATGAACGGGCCGGCGAAGATTCCGCGAAGTTGTTGTCCCAGCCCCATGTCGAAGCGAAACTGCTCGGGATCGCGGAACGCTGGAGGGAACGACTCCCAGGGCACACCCAACAGCTGATAGATCCGCTGGATCGGCATGGAGGCCACGCGGGGGTCATCCTCGGTGGTGAAGCCACGCAGCCGGCGAATTTCGAACGGCACCCCGCGGTCGCTACCCCCTTCCTCTGGCGGAAGAAAGCGGCGCAGAGCCGTCGTGCCCGGCTTCCAGATTTTGACCTCGACGCCATCACTAACGGCGGCCCGGATACTCTTGAGCGATGCATCGGCATCCTCGGCCAACCGGACACGGATCGGAGATGGCAGAGCTTGCTGATTCCACGATCGATCGCGGAGTAGGCGATCTTGCAGGACGCGCATCCGAGGAGCCACGGCGGAGAGAGGAACGACCAGCCCCACCGAGGCCTGCTTCACCTGGTCCGCCGAGATGCCGTAGGTGAGCATCCCTGATTTCAGCTGGGTCAGCAGCGTGGGATCCTTTCGCACCTGAGCCAGCGTGGCAATTCCCTTTCCTCCCGGTCCAGGCAGGGGCAGACCCAGGGCGGGATCGAACAGGTACAGCGCATCTGGCTTCTTCCCGGTGGCAACCCCGCAACACCATAATTGTTGCTGGCCTCGTTCGTCGGGGACAAACACGAGGCTGCCCTGGATTGCGACCGGTTCGTCCTCGTCGAAGCCAATTTGCTCAAGTAGCGCCAGGAATACCAGGGCCCGTTCCAGCGGTGTCCCTTCACCACGACGCAGGCAGAACGCAGGTGGCGCAGGGACGGGCAGCAGGGTGACTCGCTCGGGTTCAGTCAGGCGAACCATGCGGACCGTCCACTCGAAAGCCCGCGTGGCGCGATCGAGGAGTGAGGGGGCGATCTTGCCCGAAGCGCTCTCGATGGCTCCCGTCTCCCGTGCTCGCATCGCATCGCGCAGCAGGAAGCAGGCATCGAGATAGTAGGCGTCGAGTGGGGTATAAACAGTGGAAGCGATTTCGGCCAGGTCGTCGGGTTGCAGCCCCAGGGAGGAGGAGAGCTTCTCGGCCTCGCTGGCTGATGGGGCCTGGGCACGATACTCGTCGGCGGTGTTGAGGTGAGCGTTGAGCTGCTGAATGGCCGTTCGGCAGGTCGCCAGGTCGCTCTGACGCGCCAGGGTGGAGCGCACGCTGGCCAGGTGGTTTTCCTCGTCACGCTGGGTCGGAATGCTGTCCGGGTTCGACGAGTCGCCCGGCGATCCCTTACCGAAGACCAGGAACAGATACAGGCCCGAGAGGATCAGAAGGGGCAATCCGATCCAGCCGAAGAGGACGAACGGGGAGAAGTTGCGAGGACGGCTGGTTTGGGCCTCCTGGCTCATCGAGTGGCTCCCGGAGAAGGACTCGACCGCCCGGTTGACGCGGCCGAGGATGGACCATGGGAATCGACCAGGGGGGTAATTGCCTGACGAATGTGCAGGCAACACTCGACGAGAGCCGGCAGATCGGCCAGGGCGATCATGTTCGGGCCATCGCTGAGAGCTTCATCGGGGCGGGGATGGGTTTCCATGAAGACACCATCGCAGCCAGCCGCCACCGCAGCGCGGGTCAGGTAGCTGACCATACGGCGGTCGCCTCCCGTGCGGTCGCCCGCGCCCCCTGGCATCTGTACGCTGTGAGTCGCATCAAGGATCACGGGACAGCCCAGATCCTGCATGAGCGGGATAGAGCGCATGTCGGTCACGAGGTTGTTGTAGCCAAACGTCGAACCGCGCTCGGTGAGGAGAACCTTCGTGTTGCTGACCTCGTGCATCTTCTTGACAACGTTTTTCATGTCCCAGGGAGCCATGAACTGCCCCTTCTTGACGTTGACCGGCTTTCCCGTCCGTCCAGCCGCCTGGACCAGGTCGGTCTGACGCGCCAGGAAGGCGGGGATCTGAAGCACATCGCACACCTCGGCCACAGGTTCCACCTGGTATGTTTCGTGGATGTCGGTGATCACCGGCAGCCCTGTCCGCGCCTTGACCGCTGCTAGCGTCTTCATTCCTTCCACCAGACCCGGCCCGCGAAACGACTTGCCCGAAGTGCGATTCGCTTTATCGAATGAGGCCTTGAATACGATGGGAAGGCCAAGACGCTGGCCGAGGCTGGCCAGTTCGTCCGCGATGGCCAGGGTCAGGTCGTGCGATTCAATAACGCAGGGACCGAGAATCCACAGGAGTGGCTGCCCTGGGCCGCAGCGCAGACGCTCTCCTATCTCCACCGTGTTTCGTGTAGTCATGGCGTAACCCTCCCTGGTTGGCCGACCGGACAGTGCCGGCTACTGTTTCAAACTGACCGGAAGCAGATCGATCCTGGCGGCGAGAATGAAGTCGTTCTCGGATAAGCCACCCAGCGCGTGCGTCCAGATTTCCACGGCAACGTTGCGATAACTGACGAGATGCAGGTCGGGATGATGGTTCTCCGCCTCGGCTACTTCACCGATGCGCTGGAAAAACGCGAGCGCGGTGAGGAAATCCTTGACTCGCCACTCGCGGCGAATGCGGTGGCCGTCCTCAGTTAAAGTCCACGCGGGAACCGCCTGCAGGTAGACGCGTACCTGATCGGCCGTCAGAGGGGGAAGACCTCCCTCACAGGCCTGGCAATGTCGCTGAATCAGGTCTTCGTGGAGCATCATGGCGCCTATCTCCTTGCCTGATATTCTAGCGGGTCACTCCCCCGCTGCATACAGCGCGAACCTCCCCTCCCCCGTGGCTGTCCTCCTCCCTGTCCCCTTCATGACGGGTTCACAGTTCTTCACCTTTTGATCCCAGGCATCTCCATGCTCGTCGGGATCGTTCTCCACTTCCTTACCGCAAGGATGTCACCATGATACTCGCTTACACCGCTTTGCTCGTCCTTCTGGCCTGCGTTCACGCTTTGCTCCGCTGGCGCGTCGGACGACTCGAACGTCACTACGCCCGGGTGGCCGGCGCTGCCGAACAGCTCCTGCAACGGATGAACACACGGCCGGGCAACAACCAACGCCACGACCCCCTGGTGAGCGCACGGATCCAGTATGACCTTGCCCAGGCTGCCCTGTCCCGCGAGCGTGCCGAACGACGGTACGTTGCCTGGCAGGCATTCTCCGAACGATTCGGCTACTTCAGCAAGAAGCTGGCCGGCTTCCGGGGGAAGATGGTACCCTATGCTACCGGCGTGCTCGACATCGGAGGCTTGCTGGTGTTGATGGAACGGTTCGGCGTCACGCTCGACCAGGTAAAAACCTGGGTGGGCATCGGTTCGTGATACGAATCTGGGGCCGGACAACCAGGCCCATCTGATGGTTCGAGCGACTCAGCTCATGAACGGGAGAAGCAAATCGCGCAGCTGCAGTCGTGCCCGATAGAGCAGGCTCTTGGCGGCCTTGGGAGAAACGGATAGCTCGGCCGCCACCTCGGCATAGGTGCGATGCTGAAACTGATGCAGTTCGAGGGCGCGGCGATGCCGCCCCACGAGCGACGAAATGGCCGCACGCACGACCGCCACCGCCTCGGTCCGTTCCAGGGACAGCGAAGGCGGTTCGGTCTTTTCGCAAAGGCCGCCGCTGGCCAGTTGCCCTCGCAGATGCGACGCCACCAGTGGCACCACCGGCTTCCGACGTTTCGAGCGCTGTGCGTTGCGTGCCACATTGTGCGCGATGTGAAAGATCCACGTGGCGAACGAGGCGCGAGGGCGGTAACGCTGCCGGGCTCGGAAGAGCCGGAGGAAGACTTCCTGCGCGAGATCTTCCGCCTCGGCCCGGTTGCGAATCTGCCGGAAAAAGAAGCCAAGAATGCGAGGTCGATAGAGCTTCTGCAAATGACCGAAGGCCTCGAGGTCGCCCTCGCGGACTTGCTGCATCAGCTGCACCTCGGGATCGTCTATCCAGGCGTCGGCGGACCGTCGCTGGATTGCTGCCGTGCCTGTTTCGGTACCCAGTAACGCCATCGAAGACCTCGATGCAAATCCCTCAGGCAGCGGCGGCCGGCCCCTGCACCGGAAGCTGGACCAGAAAGGTGCTGCCCTTCCCGGGAGCACTCTCCACGCTAATGTGGCCGCCCATTAACTCGACGTATTCCTTGACAATGGCGAGGCCCAATCCGGCGTTGAGCCCATCCCCGGCCCGGGCAGGATCCGCGCGGTAAAAGCGCTCGAAGATGCGATCACGAGCCTCGGGTGGGATGCCGATACCCGTGTCTCGCACCTCAAACTGCATCTCCTCGCCGCAGGGTGTCACCACCAGGTCGATGCAACCCGCGGGGCGGTTGTACTGAATAGCATTGTGCAGCAAGTTGTTGAGCACCTCGCGAAGCTTGTCGGGATCGGTCAGTAGCCTTGCGGTCTCCTCGAGCGAAGCGGCTCCATCCGGCGTGCCAGCTTTCAGATGCACCTGCAACCCCCGAGCCGTGGCCAGTGGACGTACCGCAGAGACACACTGTTCCGCCAGTTCGAGTGGATTGATCATCTGAGCCCGCAGACGGTCTACCCCAGCGTCGAGCCGCGCCAGGGTCAACAAGCGCTCGACAATCTGGTGCATGTGGCGGGCACTGCCAAGACAGTCCTGCAACATCTCGCGGTACTGATCGAGCGAGCGCGGCTTCCGCAATGCCAGTTCCAGGGTGGTGAGCATGGCGGCTAGTGGTGTGCGCAGCTCGTGGGAGATGTCGGCGGTTGCCTGCTTTTCCCGATGAAAGGCCCGACGCAGCTGATCGAGCGAGGTGCGCAGACGGTCAGCGATGGGTTGTAGTTCCACGGGCATTCGCTGAGGTTCCATCAGCAGCTGGAAGTTGCGCGGCGAGAGCTTGCTCACCGCCTCGCCAAGCCGTCGCAGTGGACGAAGCCCCAACCAGACCAGCCCAATCGAACCCAGAGTGGTAGCCGCCAGGGTCAATCCTGTGATGAGCAGCAACCACTTCTGCAGCCGAGCGATGGTTTCCTCGGTCTCGGTACGAATACGTTTGTGATCCTCGTCGCGCTGGCGCTGGTAGGGCTCGAGCGAGGCTTCGAGGTCGCTGGTGCTGGCGGCACACTGAATGATGATAGCCGGCCGCGGCGCCTGATAGAAATTCCGAGAAGAGGGAGGACCCGGTGGGGGGCCGCCCCCTTCTTGCAGGGCGATCAACGAACGAAAGCGGATGCGCCGAACCGGGCCGCGATCGGGCAGGATGCAATCATCAAAGGTCCAGGTAAGCCGTTCATTCGGAGCAAAATCCGCCTCGTCGGGCAGATTCAGGCCTCCCCGGTTGGGAATAGCATTGCCCCAGTTGTTGGTCTGGATTCGGTAGGAAAGCCTGGGCAGGCGATGGTCCTCGGGCACCTCGACTTCTTCGCCGAACCCCAGTTCGATCATGTCGTGGTGCCACAGTTGAAACTGCAGGGGTGAAAGAGAGGGCCAGCCGCGCCGCCGATATTGATGCCCCTGAGTCAGGTGGAGCATGTGCGGTACAATGGTATGAGCATTGGGTCCCACACTGGACGTCATCATGCCCAGGATGTTGAGGTGAAACAGAATCTCGCGCATCGGACGAAAGCGAGGACGCACCTGGCCGGCCAGCGTTCTGGCCTGCGAGAGCAGGCGTTCGTCGAGCTGGGTGTGGGCTTCCTGGCAGCGCTCCTTGTAGCTCGTGTCGATTAGTTCGCCCGCGGCGTGTTCCTTGTCGCGGAGAGTGCGCTGGGCGACCTCGTACACGAGGTACGAAGCCACACCCAGACCTGCCACCACCAGGGTGACGAAGTAAACCACCAGAGACAGGCGAATCGAACGCATGTTCAATCATCACCTCGCAGGAGGTACCCTTCCCCCCACCGAGTGAGGATCAGGGGTGGATCGAACCCTTTATCGATCTTGTTCCGCAGGTAGCGGATATAGACATCGACGACGTTGGAAGTGCTTTCGTCGGTTTCATCGTAGAGATGCTCCCAGATCATGGTCCGGGTTGCGACCTTGCCGCGATGAAAGGCCAGAAACTCGAGGAGAGAGTATTCGCGCGGAGTCAGGGCGATCACCTGACCAGCCCGACGCACGGTGCGGGAGGCTGTGTCGATTTCCAGATCATGGACGCGGATGACAGGGCTCTTGCTCTGGTAGTCGCGCCGGATCAGAGCTCGCACCCGGGCTAGCAGTTCCTCGAACTCGAATGGCTTGGTGAGATAGTCGTCCGCACCGGAATCCAGGCCGCGAACCTTGTCCTCGATGCTACCCCGGGCCGTCAGCAGCAGGACATGCGTCTTGATGCCATCGCGTCGCCAGCGCTGGAGGAGTTGCAGACCGTCGATGCGAGGCAGCATGATGTCGAGGATGATGACGTCATAGGAGGTATTGCGCACCTTGACGTCGGCTTCCTCGCCATCCTCCGCAACGTCCACGGCGAAGTTTTCTTCTTCCAGCCCCTGGCGAACTACCCGGAGTAATGGCTTGTGATCCTCGACGAGCAAAACACGCATGATTGAAATCTCCGCGGGCGAGCGGGTCGGATCAGAAGCATCACTGGGGAGACGAGGCAGGCACTCAGACCCAACGTCAGTCTTGGGTATGGATGCAGCGAACAAGTTAGACCTGGTAATCCCCATGGTGTCCGAGCCGGTGGCGGAGAGTGGAGCGTGCAAGGTGAGGGTCGCGGGTGCAAACTGGGGTACCGAAACAAGTTTGCCCCACGCGAACCCTCGTAGAGGTGGAAACGAATCCCACTCCTGAGGAATGTACCCCGGTAGCGATTAAAGCCCCATGAGAAGGCGACGGCGGAGCCTCATTCCGGGAGGCGACGGGGTAGGTTGCTTGACGGTCCAGCGACCGTCCCCGATAATTTTCCCAGGTGGAGTGCAGAGGCCTCGGAACCGGTAATGATCAATTTTCTCTGCTCGAAATGCGGAGCGCCCCTGCGCGTCCCGCCTGAGAAGGCTGGCAAGAGCGGGAAATGCCCCCGATGCGGGCAGGGCCTGGAGGCTCCGTCCGCCAACGGATCGTCTTCGCAGATCGGGGTTTCCGGCAATACACCGTCGCCCCGAGACGACAAGCTCACCTTTGAAGCTGTCTCGCCGGACCGGAACGAACTCACATTCCTGGCACCGGCGCAGGGTCCCGATGAGATCGGTCGGTTGGGCATCTACCGAGTGCTGAAAATTCTGGGCTCTGGCGGCATGGGGATCGTCTTCCAGGCGGAAGATCTGAAGCTACGCCGCCAGGTGGCGCTAAAGGTGATGAAAAAATCGATGGCGGCCAACCCGATTAATCGGGAGCGGTTTCTCCGCGAGGCGCAGACTGCCGCTGCCATCGACCATGACCACATCGTGCCGATTTATCAGGTGGACGAGGACCGAGGCGTACCATTCCTGGCCATGAAGCTGCTGGTCGGCGAGTCCTTGGAAGATCGGCTCAATCGGGAAGGTAAGCTCGACACAGGCGAGGTCATCCGCATCGGCATGGAGATCGCCGAGGGGCTTGCTGCTGCCCACGAACGCGGACTGGTTCATCGAGACATCAAGCCGGCCAACATCTGGCTCGAGGAAGGGCGCGATCGCGTCAAGATCGTCGATTTCGGCCTGGCCGCCTGGACAAGCAACGACGATGCCCGGCTCACGCAGGAAAACTACCTGGTCGGCACCCCCATGTACATGTCGCCGGAGCAGGCCTCCGGTGACCGGCCGGTCGACCATCGCACCGACCTATTCAGTCTGGGAAGCGTGCTCTACCGCATGGCCACGGGCTCGGTTCCGTTCAAGGGACGCACGACGTTAAACGTGCTAACGGCCCTGGCGACACGCCAGCCGAAACCACCGCGCAAGCGCAATCCGCAGCTGTCGAGTCGGTTGTCCGACTTCATCCTCCAACTGCTGAGCAAGCGGCCGGAAGATCGGCCCCGCAATGCCCGGGTGGTAATCGCCCAGCTGGCCGACATTCTCCACGCACCGCCTGAGGACGAGGTGGTCGAGGACGTGGCGGTCGAAGAAGACGACGATGTCACCGAAGTGGAACCGGTGGTCGAGCGCCATGTTGAGGCCGAACCTGAGGACCGCCTACGTCCGGTCCGGCCGGGTCGGCGGCGGCGCGGCCGCGAGAAGGTGACGGAGGAAGAACGCCTGGCGCGGAAGGTGATCAACTTCGCCATCTTTGCCGGCATCTGTACCTTTCTTCTGCTTGCCTTCCTGGTGATCCGGAACACTTTCTTTCGGAAGACCGACGACGCGGTGCCACCTGTTCCGCCCGCCGCCTCTGGTAAAGAAGCTCCTCACTCGGGGTCTGGAGATCGCTAGATGACCACGGCCGACAATCACCTGGACGTGCTCGCCGTCGGAGCCCATCCGGATGACCTGGAAATCACCTGTGGCGGCACCCTGGCCAAGTTGGTGCGGCAGGGCTACCGTGTCGGCATGCTGGATCTCACCAGTGGCGAGCCCACCCCCCGTGGCTCCATGGAGATCCGCCAGGCTGAGGCCGAGGCGGCCCGGGTGGCGCTGGGCGTCCAGCTACGCATGAACCTGGGGCTACCCAACCGCGTGTTGATGGATTGCCCCGAACACCGCTTCGCCATTGCCACGGTGTTTCGCCGCCTGCGCCCACGCATCGTGATCGGCACCGCGGGCCGAACGCCGGCGGCCTCGCCGGATCATCACCAGGCGCACCTTCTGATCGAGGCGGCCCGGTTCTACTCACAATTGACCCGGTGGGACGATCGATTCGAGGGTACTCCTCCTTTCCGCGTGCCATTTCTCGTCTACGCGCCGTTTCCGTCCGATGCAGAGGTACGGCACTGGCACAGCGTCTTCGTGGTGGATATCAGCGACACCTTCGAGAGCAAGCTCGATTCGGTGATGGCCTATGAGTCCCAGTTCGACGCGACGCGGTTCGAGCGCATCAAGCACATGCTGATGGGTCAGGCCATCAGCCACGGAAGCCGCTGTGGGTTCGCCTACGGTGAGCTATTTGGCCTGCCTGGCCCCGCTGGCACATCGGACCTGGTGAGCCTGGTTACTGGCGCGCGGGCCTCATCGGTGGCCCCGGTGCCACTTCCGGGGCAGCCTCCCCCTCCCCTGCACTGAGCGAACAATCGGCGCAGGTGGTTTCTTTTTCCTGGAGATCGTTCCTGGTGCAAAGGCCCTGGGTTGCCAGGAGTGCCGACGGCGATTTACACTCAGACCTACGCCCCGACGTTTTCTCACGGAACAGGCTGACCTCCCATGCTGTTCGCCGTCGCAGGACTGGTGTTGCTGCTGATCGCCCTGAGCTGGGGCATCCAGGCGCTGTGGGCCCTCCGCCTGGCGTTGCACTATCCACCCGGCAAGCCGCCAGCCGATCCACCCGACGAGCAATGGCCTCTG
The DNA here is from genome assembly GCA_046350255.1 of Gemmataceae bacterium. Classification (GTDB taxonomy): domain Bacteria; phylum Planctomycetota; class Planctomycetia; order Gemmatales; family Gemmataceae; genus CALDUY01. Next base: position 33,885 of record JAXMAV010000025.1, on the reverse strand, counting down.
GCGACCATCGTGCTTCCTCTGCGCGGAGCCGACCCCGTGCTGGCCGAGGGTCTGCGCCATTTGTGCCAGCAGGACTATCCGCATTACGAGATTCGCATTGTCGTCGATAGCGACGAAGATTCCACCTGGCCCATCATTCGCCAGGTGATGGCCGAGTTTCCCCAGACGCGCATCACCACGCGTGTCCTGACCGACCGGCTGGAGACGTGCAGCCTGAAGGTCAGCGCGATTCTTCAAGGTATCGCCGACCTGGAGCCGGATTGTGGCGTGGTCGCTTTCATCGATGCCGACGTGGTCGCCCCGCCCCACTGGCTGCGCGAACTGGTCCGGCCGTTTGTGGAAAATACGAAGCTGGCGGCTGCCAGTGGCATCCGCTGGTATCACACGCACAGCTGCGCCTGGGGTTCGCTGGTGCGCGGCTTGTGGGGCGCTGGCGCTGCCTGTCAGATGTACTCGCTGCCAATTCTCTGGGGCGGCAGCCTGGCCTACCGGGCCAACGTGCTGCGTGACCCGGAGTTGCAGAAACTGTGGGCGCACTCCTTCGTCGAGGACACCAGCGTCGTCGGCTTCCTGCAACAGCGCGGCCTGCCGATGAAGATGCTGCCGCGCCTCACGATGATCAACCCGGAGTCAATCAACCTGAGTAGCTGCTACCGGTTTATCCGGCGTCAGCTGGTGTGCATGCGGCTGCATCATCCCTCCTGGAATTTCATCCTGTTTATGACTCTGGGCATGGCTCTGACACCATTGCTAAGTACCGCCGTCGCCGGCTGGGCCTGGATGGCTGAGGTGGAGTGGCTGATGTGGACCATGCTGGGTGTGCAGCTGGGCGCCATCCTGGCGGCTGGCTTCCCCATGGTCTACATCGACGGCTACTTCTATTACACTGCTCCCGAAGACAAGCCACTGGCCACGCTTCGCTGGAAGCACATCCCGGTGATTCCGATCACGGTCCTGGTCCAGCTTCTGGCCACGCTGGAGGCTTGCTGGACGCGCCAGATCGACTGGCGAGGCATTCACTACACCCTGGATGATCAGGGCGGCATTCACCGGACGAACGACGCACCCTACACCGAAACGCCGCAGGTCGAGGAACATGCCGAATCCATTGTCTGAGCCTGTTTCCCCTGCTGGTCCAGGGCTCACTGCCATGCCTGCGACCTCCGCCACACCGGCGCAGCCAACCCGGCCTGCGCTGGCTCTTAATATGCCGTTCCTGGCGTTCGCCCCGCTGGATGTGTGGTACCGCCTGCTGTTTCGCCCCCGGGCCCACATCCCCGCTCGCTATCTACCACGCGTGATTGCCGGGGTAATTGTCTCGCTGGTCGTCACGGTATTGACACTCCCCGAGCGCCTGCTTGTGGGCCTCTGGCTCCGGCTTCGGCAGAAGAAACAACCGGGGCCGGTGGTGATCCTGGGTTACTACCGGTCGGGGACGACGCACCTGCAGTTCCTGATGAGTCGCGATCCGAACCTCTACAGCCCACGCTGGACGCAGACACTCAGCCCGCAGGGGTTCCTCGTCAGCTGGAGCTTGCTCAACTACTTCCTACTGCCGTTCTTCCCCGACAAGCGGCCCCAGGACAACGCCGCCTTCGGGACCGACATCCCCGCCGAGGACGATTTTGCCCTGGCCAACGGCGACCTGGTGTCGAGCCTCATTGGCCGCCACGTCCTTCCGGAGCATCGCGACTTCTACGATCGCTTCCACAATCTGCAGCAATTGACGCCCGAGGAGTACGCGCGCTGGGCCGCTTGCCAGCGCAGTTTCGTCCGCAAGATCGGCCTGCTGGCCGGTCAGGCGCGCGTGCTGCTGAAAACGCCGAGCCACACCGCCCGGGTCGAGGATCTGATGAAGCTGTTCGCCGACAGTGATGGAGTGCGATTCATCCACATCAGCCGGAAACCCGATTCGGTGTTTCGCTCGAACGTCGGCCTACATCGTGTGCTCAACGGTATGTATCACCTGCAAGAACCACTCCCCGAGGAGGAGATCGAACGGCGGATCGTGGACGAGTATCGGGCCACCGAAGATGCGTACCTGGAGGCGCGGAGCAAGGTCCCGGCAGGGCACCGGGCCGAGCTTCGCCTGGAAGACCTGCTGGCCGACCCCGTGGGGCAGATGAAACGGCTATACCAGGAGCTGGGTCTACCCTACACCGAGGAGTTCGAGCAGCGCCTGCTCGAGTACCTGGACGCCACGAAGAACTACGAGCAAAACGCTCATCGCGAGAAGGACAGCGAGGCCACCCGACGCTTGCTCGAACCGGTCGAGCCGTTTCGGACGACGTTCGGACACGACCGTCCCGCGGTCGCGAAGCAGGAAGTACCTCTACCCCGCTCGTTGCAGCCAACCGAGCGACGGCATCGACTGCTGACTGCAGCCGGCAAGGCTGTGCTGGCTGCCGGGTTGAGCCTGGTTCCCTGGATGGGCCTGACGGCCCTCGTCGGCCTGCGCCTCGACGGCCTGGTCTGGCTGGCCGGTATCGCCATCGGCATGACGGCTATCACCACCGCGCGACGTGGAACTACTGCGCTGGGCCTGTGGTGTGCGCTGGTGACCCTGTTGACCGGCCTTACTGGATCGCTACTCACCACCTGCCTGATCGCTCCGACGATGCCAGGTGATCTCACTGCGCTGCTTCAGGAAACCTGGCGAACCATTGAGATCATCCCGGTGCCATTCTGGATGCTACTGGGCACTGTCGGAGCCTATCGCCTGGGTACGCGCAGCTGGATCTAGTGCATCCACGGACCAAGCGAGACAGAGAAGAACCACAATACCCCGGGCCGGATGAAGCCCTCGCCAATCGTCCCGGGGTGACAACCACCCAGTGGAACACGCTTGGTTGCCACTCTGTCAGATTAAAGGCCATCTGGCAGCGTTATTGCCTGGTTTATCGATCTCTCTGAACTTGTTCGGCCTCCGGAAGGAAGATATGTTACCAACACAATCATGGTGGTAACATTTCGGTCAATCTTCCAGGAGGAACCCTAGCATGCATCGGACCCTGTCCTACGTGCTGGCCGTAGCGGCTCTGGCGCCATCGTGGCTGCTCGGCAAGGAATCGCGCAAGCCGAATATCCTCATCATTGTGTCGGACGACCAGGGCTTCGCCGACCTGGGGGTTCATGGCTGCAAGGACATCCCTACCCCTCACCTCGACTCGATCGCGAACAACGGCGTGCGCTGCACCAACGGTTACGTATCGCACCCCTATTGCTCGCCAACCCGGGCCGGTTTGCTGACTGGACGTTACCAGCAACGGTTCGGCCATGAGTTCAACCCTGGCCCAGTAACCAACGAGACCGCCGGGGTCGGCCTGCCCGTCACGGAAACGACTCTGGCCAACCGGCTGAAGGCTGCCGGGTACAAGACGGGTCTGGTCGGCAAATGGCACCTCGGCCACGCCGAGGAGAAGTTCCTGCCGCAGAAGCGCGGGTTTGATGAGTTCTTCGGCTTTCTGGGTGGCGCGCACAGCTACATCCGCTCGGGCAAGGGCGCAGGAGCCATCTTCCGCGGCACGAAGGAAGTCGAGGAAAAGGAGTACCTGACGGATGCCTTCGCCCGGGAGGGGTTGGCATTCATCGAACGACACAAGGACGAGCCGTTCTTCCTGTACTGGGCGTTCAACGCCGTCCACGGACCGCTGGAGGCAGCTGAGAAGTATTCCAGGCAGTTTGCCCACATCAAGGATGAGAAGCGTCGTACCTACGCCACCATGCTGGCGGCCCTGGATGAAGCGGTCGGCCGGGGGTTGGCGAAACTGAAGGAGTTGAAACTCGAAGAGGATACCCTGATATTCTTCGTGAGCGACAACGGCGGGCCGACGGAGGTAAACGGCTCGAACAATAGCCCATTCCGGGCGGTCAAAGGAACCACCTTCGAGGGCGGCATCCATGTCCCGTTCCTGGTGCAGTGGAAGGGGAAACTGCCGGCAGGGAAAACCTACGACCATCCCGTCATCCAACTCGACTTCCTGCCGACCGCGCTGGCTGCCGCGGGGGTGGAGGCGAAGCCCGAGTGGAAGCTGGACGGGGTGAACCTGCTGCCTTACCTCTCTGGGCAGAAGAAGGAGGCGCCCCACGAAGCGCTATTCTGGCGCTTCGGCGGGCAGCTAGCCATCCGCAAGGGTGACTGGAAACTGGTCAAGGGGGCTGAAGGCAGAGGCCGAGTAGGTGGCGGAGGGGCAGCTTTGCGCCGTGAGAAGGCGACCATCGAGGGGGCATCGCTGTACAACCTGAAAGACGACCCGGGCGAGAAGAACAACCTGGCGACCAGGGACCCCGACAAGTTCAATGAGTTGGCCTCAGACTGGAAGAAATGGAATGCCGAACTTGTCGCGCCACGCTGGGGCCCCCCGGTGCGAAAGCAATAGGTCCGAGTGCCACCCATCCATGTTTTTCGGATGGTGGAACACTCGCAGAGATTAATCTTCGTGCCTCACAGGCGCAGCCACCCCCGGCCGGATCCGACCCTGGATCCGGCCGCGTTCGTTTGTGCAAGACAGGCTGATCCTGTCTGACGTAAGCCCACAGTTACCACGGGAAAAGGACCACTGAAGCCCCCCTGCTGTTGGTCCACGTGTTGAGTGAAAAGCAGTGAAGGCGTGAAACTTGCCCCAGTGAGGCTCTGGGATCGTCTAGGCAGGGTCGGGTGAGGGTTCGGCGTCGGCCAGCGCGATACGGCGACGTCGGCGAAGCAGACCATCAATGGTGACAAGCACCAACGCCAGCCAGATGCACGAGAAGCTGATCTGCTGTTCGATGCGGAACGGCTCGCCCAGGTAGAACACCGCCAGGAGAAACTGCAGTGTCGGAGCCAGATACTGCAAAAAGCCCAGCGTGGTGAGCGGTAGACGTCGGGCCGCAGCGCCGAAGCACAAGAGCGGCACTGCGGTGACCACCCCCGAAGCGACGAGCAGCACATCGACTGTCTGTGAATGGGCACCGAAAGCGAGCACGCCCTGGTAGCCCCAGAGCAGCAGCATGACCAAAGCGACGGGGAAGAGAAACAGCGTTTCAACGGTCAGCCCCAACAGGGCATCGACCGGAGCCACCTTGCGGATTACCCCGTAGGCGGCAAAGGAGGTGGCCAGGGTGAAGGCAATCCAGGGAAACTCACCTCGCGCGGCAATGAGGTAAAGCAATCCCACTGTGGCGAGGCCCAGGGCCATCCACTGGGCGGGATGCAAGCGCTCTCGAAAGAGCAGCATGCCGAGCACGATGTTGAACAGAGGGTTGATGAAGTAGCCCAGGCTGTTCTGCACGACCTGGCCGATCCAGACTCCGTAGATGAAGACAAACCAGTTGAGCGCGATGAGCAGTGTGCTTCCCAGCAATAGCGCACAAAGACGCGGGCGCTTGAAGACTTGAACGAGATCGACCAACCTTCCCAGCAGTGTCAGGATGAGCCCCAGAAACGCCACGCTCCAGAGAATGCGGTGTGCGAGCAGTTCTAGAGGATGCACGCCAGCCACGGCGCGGAAATAGAGCGGCATCATCCCCCACAGGCCGTAGGCGGCGATGCCGTAAAGAAACCCCGCCTGTCCGGGCGGTGGCGCACTGCGATTCGACTGAGACATCCCTCCCTCTCCTCCTTCCCCTTTGTAGTGAACCCAGTCGATTCCTCCCAGGCCGACCTGGATGCAGGACTACAATGAGAGAGTTCCTTGCAGGAGACCGCATGGCGCACCGTGAACATGATTCGCAGGACACTCCGAAGGCCCCCATCAACCGGGAGACCCTTCGCGAGGCAGCGGGGCTGTTTCGCTACCTGTGGCCCTACCGGGTGAAGTTCACCCTCGAAATGCTCTGTCTGTTCGGCGGTACTCTGGTGGGTCTGGCCTTCCCCTACCTCGCTGGCGACCTGGTTCAGGCCATGCTGAAGAGCGGCCAGGGGGAACCCTCCGGTAACTGGCTGCACAACATCGACAGCATCGCCCTGGCCCTGCTGGCCGTGCTGGCGACCCAGGCGGTACTGGCCTTCATTCGCACGGTCCTCAGCGTCGAGGTGGGCGAACGCACCCTGGCCGACCTGCGCCGTGACGTCTTTACCCAGCTGATCCGTCTGCCGATGTCGTTTCATCATGAACATCGCGTCGGCGAGCTGACCAGCCGCATTGCCGGAGATCTCACCCGTATCCGCGACACCCTGGTCGATAGCATCCCGCACTTTCTCCGGCAGGTGATCATCCTGGGTGGCAGTATGGTGCTCATTCTTCTGACATCACTGAAGCTCACCGGCATGATGCTCGTGACGGTGCCCGTGCTGATGGTGGCGGCTGTGGTGTTCGGTCAGTACCTTCGCCGCGTCAGCAAGGAGGCGACGGATCGCCTGGCAGAGAGCAACGTGGTGGTGGAGGAATCGCTGCAAAACATCGCCACGGTCAAGTCATTCAGCAACGAGGCGTTCGAGAAGCATCGGTACGAGGCCGCCCTGCGCGCCTACCTGAAGCCCGCCCTGAAGATTGGCATTCTCGATGGGGCCTTCGTCTCGTTCATCATCTTCGCCCTGTTCGGCTCCATCGTCCTGGTGCTGTGGTTCGGTGCCCGACTGGTCCGCACCGGCGAGGTGGGAGCCGACGATTTGACGCGCTTCCTGCTCTACACGTTCTACGTGGCCGGCGCGGTGGGTTCCTTCACCGAGTTGTACAGCCAGCTGCAGCGTACCCTGGGAGCCAGCGTCCGCGTGCGCGAGATCCTGCGAGAGACGCCCGAAATCGCCGAGTTGCCCACGAGTCCACGCCGATTCCTGCGCGGAGAGGTGGCTCTCGACCACGTCTCCTTTCGCTATCCCTCACGTCCGGAAATGGCAGTACTCCGCGACGTTTCCTTACGCATAGAGCCAGGCGAACGGATCGCCCTGGTGGGGCCATCAGGAGCCGGCAAGTCTACTCTGGTGTCGCTGCTATTGCGCTTTTATGCACCTGACTCTGGTCGGCTCCTTTTCGACCAGCGCGAAGCAAGTGACTACGACTTGCACGCCCTGCGAACCCAGATGGCCATCGTGCCGCAGGATGTACTTCTCTTCGGCGGCACCATCGCGGAGAACATCGGCTACGGCCGCCCAGGCGCAACGCAGGATGCCATTGAGGAAGCAGCCCGGCAAGCCAACGCCCATGAGTTCATAGCCGGCTTTCCCGAGGGATACGCCACCCGGGTGGGAGAACGAGGCGTGCGCCTGTCTGGAGGTCAGCGCCAGCGAATCGCCATCGCCCGGGCACTATTGCGGGATCCAGCCATCCTGTTACTGGACGAGGCGACCAGCTCGCTCGATTCGCAGAGTGAACGCCAGGTGCTGGAAGCGCTCGATCGGCTCATGGTAGGGCGCACCTCGATCATCATCGCGCATCGGCTATCCACGGTGCGCCGGGCGGATCGTATCTATGTCCTGAACGAAGGTTGCATCGTGGAGTCGGGCAGCCATTTGGAATTGATGGAGCGACCCGATAGCCTGTATCGCGACCTGTCGCTGCTCCAGCTGGAAAGTAACGAGCAACGCGCCAGCGAGGTAGGGGCCGAGTCACCTCGCTGATCCTCCTGGTACCTCGGTTCAAGGAGAACAGCCCTGGAGAAGTCTCTGTCCCCGGCTCAGCGCATCCTGCAAATAGTATCCGCGTACTGGACGTCGCGCTGCGTCCAGGTTGCCAGCAAGCTGGGTCTTCCCGACCAGGTGGCCGGCGGACCACGTTCGGTGGACGACCTGGCCCGAGCGACCCAGACCCATGCCCCTGCCCTGAACCGATTGCTCGGTGTCCTGGTGGCGGTTGGCCTGTTCACCCGCGACGAGCAAGGCCTCTTCGGTCCCACCGACTTATCGCGCTGCCTGGAAAGCAATGGGCCCCTGTCGCAGCATGCGCTGGCCATGGTTCGTGGTGGAGAACAGTACCAGGCCTGGGGCGAACTGGAGCACAGCATTCGGACGGGGAAGCCGGCCTTCGACCATCTCTATGGTGTGCCCTGGTTCGAGTGGCTGGGCCAGCATCCCGAGCAGGCCGCCCTGTTCGACCAGGCCATGGTGGGCGTCCATGGGGCCGAATCAGCCGCCATCGTCGAGGCCTACGATTTCTCGTGGCGCGAATGCTGGATGGACATTGGCGGAGGAAACGGCAGCTTGCTGCATCACATCCTGGAGCACACTCCCAGCGTGCGAGGGATCCTGTTCGACCTGCCACACGTCGTGGCCCGAGCCCAGCCGACACTGCACCCGCGCTGCCAGGCAGTAGGCGGTAGTTTCTTCGAGGCAATCCCCCCTGTGGCGGATGGCTACCTCATGCGTCACATCCTTCACGACTGGGACGAGGCTAGCTGCGTGCGCATCCTGACCACCGTCCGCAAAGCGATGGCCCCCGAGTGCCGGCTTCTGGTGGTGGAGGGCCTCCTTCCCGAGGGGAACAATCCATCGTTCACCCGTTTGCTCGATCTAAACATGCTGGTGATGCTGGGCGGCCAGGAGCGGACCATCACGGAGTATCGCAACCTGTTAACGCGGACGGGATTCCAGCTAGAACGCATCATCGGTACACGAACCGAGGTCAGCATTCTGGAGGCGAAACCCGCCTGAAGGCGCATGACCAACTTACCTTTTGTCCAGGCCAGACAGGTTAGCACTAGTTTGCGGTACGAAATGTGGGTGAAACTGCCTGTCAGTGACAGTCGTTATCTCCCTTGAAGTACTCAGCCCAGCCCACCTCGCCGACCTCACCGGCTAGCTACCGCCGCCGCGATCCTGGCCAGGTTGTGGGACGCCTGGCCCCAGCCGACCCACCGCCCCATGCCCGCCTCCCCGTGGTAGCTGCACCGCCCCAACCCGTAGTCGCGCCGCAGCACGTGGCTGCGCCTCTCGATCCCCGCCCGGAAATGATTACCCCGCCGGAACCACCGCTCCTTCTCATGCTGCTGCCGCTTTGCCGACGCCTTGCTGACGTGCGGCATGGCCACCCGCTTGACCCCCGCTTGCTGCGCCAGCCGCTCGTTTCCCGGCGATGACCGCCCACGATCCGCCGCCAGCAATACTGATGCGCGGTCGAAGTGGTGGCGATGCCTGTCCAGGCTGTCAGTCAGGTAGGAATGGTCCTGGCCTCCGCCCTGCCGCAGGACCTGGTAGCCCGTGACGATGCCGCCCTCAACCTCATCCAACCGGGTCTTGCGGCCGAACTCCACTTCATAGCCTGCCTTGTGCCGCAGGATGATTTGTGTGTGCGGCTCGAACAGCGATAGCAACTTCTCCTGGACGGGCACCGCCTCCCCCTGGAGTACCAGCCGCCGCGCCTGGTCGATGCCCGGCGCCAGCCGCGGCACGAACGTCCTCAGCCGTGCCGCCAGCCGCCGCGCCTGCGCCCCGACGGCCTGCCCCAGCGTCCCCAGCACGCGCAGGCCCTGTGCTGCCGTACGTGTCGCGGCGGCGATCAGCCGGCCGTACAGGGTCCGCACCGCCGCCTCGGCCTCCTCGCCCTTGCGGCGGGCGACCCGGTGTAACTGCTTGGACAGTGTACTGGCCGAGCGCCTCCGGCTGCGGAACGACGCCCTCCTCCCGGCGGTCGCTTCCCCCAGTACCGCTTGAGCCCGCCGTAGCAGCCGCGAGACGACATGCACGCCGTCACCGATCCAGCCGCTTTCCGTAGGGTGGTGGATGTCGGTCTCGACGATCGTGGTAAAGATGTGCAGTTTGCGGCCGCGCGTCACCTTATTGCTGCGGGCGAGCTGGACGACTCGGTCGTTGAGTCAGGCCACGGTGGCCGGGCCGATGACACTGGCCCAGCGGATCAGGGTGGTATCGTCGGGCACCTTCTCCAGGTAGAAAGAGGCGGCAGCACTGGGGGAGCACGAGGCTTACGTGGACGAAGTACACGGTCTGCTCGTAACTCCAGCCGTACAGATGCAGGACAACGAGCAGGCGAAGGATGACCTCGAGGGGGGCGGAAGGGCAGCCGCGGCTCCGCGTCTGGGGGTAGCGGGGGCCAGATTGGCGCGGAGGTAGCGGAAGAAATCGTCGTCGTCAAGCAGGCCGTCGAGGTGCGCCAGTTGGGCTCGAAGTGCAGGCCCAGTTGGGGACGAGAGTGAACAGGTTCGTCGGCGGGTAGCCATCGCGGAAGATGGCGCTGCCTCCCTCGGCAAGGCGAAGGGCCACCTCTTCAAACTACCAGACACCTCCCTGGCCGGCTATTTCGCACCGCAAACTTGTACTAATCTTCCTGATCATTGCCGACAAAGCCACCGCCAGAGAAGGGAACATACCATGATCCAAACACTGATGAATGGAGTTCAAGGAAGCCAGGTCGGAGTGCGGTTAATGTTCAAGGATTGCGTCTGGGAATCATTTTGTTTGCCCCGAACATTCTCCATTGATATCTTCAGGTTCCTGCCATTCGCCTTCCTTGGTTCCATCTACCCGAGGTGTCTAGTGATCCACCGTTTCGCATTCCTTCTCCTGGCCGCCATCCCGGCCATCAGCCTCGCCGCTGAGCCGGCGAAACCTGCCAAGCTCGATATTGGACAACCTGCCCCCGTGTTCAAGATCAAGGACGCCACGGGCAAGGAGATCGACCTGGCCAAGTTGACAGCCAGGGGGCCAGTGCTGGTTCGCCTGACCTGTGGCTGTTCGGGCTGCGACCGAGAGTTGGCCTACTTCCAGAAGATTCACGAGGCGTACAAGGACCAGGGGCTGACCAGCCTCCTCATCTTCAAGGAACCCGACGAGAAGATGAAGAAGTACGCCGCGGACAAGAAGCTCAACATGCTCTACGCCGTGGATCCCAAGGGTGTGAGCTGGGGCACCTTCCAGACCAAGGCGATGCCGGTGAACTTCCTGATCGACAAGGGTGGCAAGATCGTGTCCATCGCCATGGGTTGCGAGGCAAGCGGACTCATCGCCAATGCTGTGTCGAACAAGGCCGCCAAACTGCTCAAGACCGAGCCGGTGGACGTGAAGGCAAAGCCCGAATCGAAAAAGTAAGAATGTCTAGCGCTAGCGGTGAGAGAGCTTCACTTTCTCACCGCTACAGTTTGTTATTGACTTGAATCCCCCAACTGAGTGACGAGCAAGCTGAGGAAGGCGAGCCCATGCCAACCGGCGAGCATCGGGGCCCGCCGCTTGTAGTCCCGCGCCAGCCAAACGTCTGCTAGACCACCCTCCGGCGTGGCAACAGCACGAATCCCGGCATCCCCTCCATGTGCTGACCACCTCCAGCCGGATGCCCTGGTCTTCCAGTGGTACTCGGCGCTCTGTCCGGTGTAACTCTGGTCCACAAACGCTACCTCCTTTCGGTTGCCAGTCACCTCCTGCACCCGCGTCGCCAGTTCCGCCACCTGGGCTCTTTCCTGCTCGCTGGCTACTGTCACATTCAGCGCCAGCAAACTGCCCAGCGTGTCCCCCGTCATCGCACCTTCGAGCCTTTCTTGCTCTTGGCTCCGTCGTAGTCGGCTCGCGCTCTATTATCGGAGATCGATTGCAGGATGCGGCCATCGAGGATGATCGCTGAGAGCTGGTTGTTCCGTCCCTCCAAAAGCCAGAGGATCACGGGGTGGATGCGGGTGACCTGCTCGTAGTCGCCAGCCTGGACCCAGTGGCAGGCCTGCTAGTAGGCGACGGTCCAGTCTGGCAGGTTGTGGGGAGCATGGGCCACTGGTCGACCCCCTAGTGGAGGGCGTTGAACCTCTCTCAGAGGTCGTGGGCCCGTTGTGGGGCGTCTTCCTTCATCAGCAGCAGGTAGGGGAACAGGAACTTCCACTCGGCATCCGTTGCGTCACTGGGGTAAGGCATACGCTGGGTGCTCGCCCACCTAACATCTTCAGAAATTTACACATAAGTCAATTACAGGCTCCACGTGAATGAGCAAATGGTATCGTGGGTGTCTATTTCGATCAGCAGAGCAAACGATGGAACCTGATGTAGTACTGCTCGGTATCGGTGAGAGATTGATCGGGAGCGTGCAAGAGATCTGGAGGTAAACGGAGGACTGGGAGCTTCAACTCATCGAGCACATCCCACTGGTGCTGAAGTCCGCCTTAAAGGTACGCTAGGGGGCATCTCGTTAAACTGATCATCGGATGCTATTGGGATACCGGCGCGGGTGCCTGGTTGGGAGCGATTCATGTTGGAGTCACCGTCGTTTGACAACCTAGTGGCCATTGCCCTGGAGGGGAACACAGAAGGGGTGGCCGAGCTGATCGTTCGTCGGTTTACCGACCGACTGGTCGCCCTTGCAGCGGGAAAAATTAGCGAGAAACTACGACGCCGAGTCGAGGCGGACGACATTGTCCAGTCCGTTTTCCGCACCTTCTTCCGCCGACTCGACGAGGGGCACATGGAATTGCGCGATTGGGAGTCCCTCTGGGGTCTGTTGGCTCGTATCGCCGTCTGCCGGATTTACCGGCATGCCGAGCGAAACGCCGCGGCACGGCGATCGCAGGGACGCGAAGTCGCCTTGTCTCCCGATATCGAGATTTTTAACCGTGACCCCGCACCGGATGAGGTGCTGATTGCCCGCGAGATACATTTCAGTCTAGTCAGTGGACTGCCTGAGAAATACCGGCCCATCGTGGGGCAACTACTTGATGGCCGACACCACGAGGAGATTGCCCGCAATGTGGGAACATCCATCAGCACGGTGGAGCGAGTTCACCGCCGCGCACGGGAGCGACTCAGGGCAATGCTCCAGTCTGAGGCCAAATAGTCTGAGCGTTCGCTGAAGGATTACACACCCGGATCCGTATCTTCTGAAGGATCCAACTCAGATGCTCCTTGTGCGACGCTGATGGGCCTGTTCGAGGATGTAATGGACGCGGCGCGGGAAGAGAGTATCGACGCCCTGATCGACGCCTTTGAAGCCGAATGTCGCTCAGGTCGTCGCCCAGATGTTGCCACCACGTTGCAGTGTGTCGCCGAGGAGGACCGCGCCAGTCTCTTGCATGAACTTGTGCGACTGGATCTGGAGTACCGCCTGAGAGCTGGAGAATCAGCTCGGGTCAACGATTATCTCGCCCCGTTTCCTTCCCTCTCAGAGGAAGTCACGGAGTTTGTCGGCCTGATCGTGCTGGAGTACCGCGTCCGGCAGGACTGCGGAGAACTTGTCCTCATCGAGGAGTATGTGGAGCGATTTCCTCATCTTCAGGTAACACTGCCTTTATCCCTGGAACCGTACCAACGCAGCCCCTCCCAGGTGCCGGGTTATGAGATTCTGGAAGAACTGGGACGGGGCGGCATGGGGGTGGTCTACAAGGCCCGGCACCTGCGATTGAACCGTCTAGTGGCTCTAAAGATGATCCTTGCGGGAGGCCACGCCGGACAGGCGGCGCGCGAACGCCTGCACATGGAAGCTGAAGCAGTGGCCCGGCTTAACCACCCCTGCGTCGTACAGATCTTTGAGGCTGGCGAACATGGTGGCTTGCCCTTCGTCACACTCGAATTGTGTCCAGGAGGTAGTCTCGACCGATTGCTGGTTGAAGGCCCCTTGCATCCTCAGGGGGCGGCCCGATTGGTGATGCAGGTGGCCAGTGGAGTGCACGCAGCCCACGAAGCAAACGTGGTCCACCGCGATCTAAAGCCTGCCAACATCCTTCTACTGGCAGACGGCACCCCCAAGGTCACCGACTTCGGCCTTGCGAAATGTCTGGATGGCTCATTTCGTACAGGTTCGGGAACTGTCCTGGGAACGCCCGGTTACATGGCTCCCGAACAGGCCGAAGGCCAGGAGAGGAAGGTGGGGCCCCTTGTCGATCTCCACGCACTTGGGGCCATCCTCTACGAATGCCTCACTGGTAGGCCCCCATTCGTGGCCTCTACGGCCATGGAGACCCTTCGCAAGGTGATCAATGAGGTGCCGATTCCACCCCGAAACCTCAATCCTGCGGTGCCGAGCGATCTGGAAACTATCTGTTTGAAATGTCTTGAAAAGACGCCGGCTCGGCGCTACGCCAGCGCGGCTCTCCTTGCAGAGGACCTTCAACGATTCCTGGCAGGCGAGCCCATTCTCGCACGGCCAGCCAGTCGTTGGCGCAGCACCTGGTTGTCCACCGGGAGGCTGGGTTCCTGGCTCCTTTATTGGGTAATAACGGTTGGCCTGATCGTGGCTTTGGTTTTGTGGAAACAGCCAACAGAACCCACTCGATCCGCCGACACTCGCGCTGCCCTGGTGATGCACGAATGGACGGGCGAGGCCGGGCGCGAGATGTGCCCGACATTTTCTCCGGACGGCACTCAGTTGGCTTATGTCTGGGCGGGAAACGAACCCACCGAGCAAAACGCCGACATCTACGTCCGTAGTGTGAAGGGGACCGATCTACGCCGGCTGACTACCAACTCACAGCCAGACTGGTCCCCCACCTGGTCGCCGGACTCCCGCTGGATTGCCTTTGTGCGCTGGCGCGGAAAGGTCAGCGAAGTGTTGACGGTTCCAATTCAGGGAGGAGAGGAAACCCTGGCAACGCAGGTGCCCGGTCAGGTGCAGGTTCTGCAGTGGTCACCTGTGGAGACAGATACGCTAGCTTATGTAGTGCCCGCTACACAAAACCAACCCGCCCGCATTCAGACCTGGTCGCGGCGACATAAACGCGCACGCGATGTGTTGGTGGCCGATTCCCTCGCGGTTTCGTTCCATTCCTTGCGGTTTTCCCCGGATGGAAGTCAACTGGCCTTCGTGAAGCGACCTGCCCGCTTTGCTTCCGAGCATGTACTATCTGTCACCTCACTGGCGGGTGAGCAACGAGTGATCCACAGCGCCCGCGGTGTCAACGGGGGACTCACGTGGACAGCGGATGGCGATTATCTTCTTTTCGCTTTCGCTCGGGGTTCCCGTACTACCTTGTGGCAAATTCCAGCCAGTGGAGGTGTGCCACGCCCGGTGCTAGAAGGAGCCGAGCGCCTCATGCAACCCGACGTTTCCCGGCAAGGCCAGCGCCTGGCGTTCGTGAAGTATCTCGACGATTGGGACATCAACCGGATTGACCTGGGATCAGAACCAGGGGAGAAAATCCCCACTGCTTTTCTCCGCTCCTCAGGAAGTCAGGACTCCCCTGCCTTCAGCCAGGATGGTAAGCGTGTGGCCTTCACTTCCGATCGCTCGGGCATTTTAGCGGTGTATGTTGCGAATGTGGACCGTCCGGGCGCTGCGCAACGGGTGGCCGATGAGGAAGGAGCTGATCTGGGTTCGCCGCGCTGGTCGCCAGATGGGAAATGGCTGGCATATGACACCACTCAGAGCGGTCGGGTTTCTATCCGGTTAGTAGATTCAACTGGCCAGGGAAAGCCGACCCCTTTGCGGATCGACAATCTCGACCTTGCTTACCTTCCCGATTGGGCCACCGATGGAAAATCGCTGTTTGTCACCACCACCCGACATGGAAAAGAGCAAATCTGGCGTGTGCCAACGACGGGTGGCCAGGCTGATTGCGTTACTCCGGAGGGCGGAGCCATGCCAAGAGCTACTTCCGATGGCCAATGGCTGTATTACCATCGAGGTCCCTCCACCACGAGCAAACTCCCCGAGATTCGACGCATCCATCTGACATCGGGGACAGACGAACGGGTGCGCGAACTTCCCGGCCCGGCGGTTGGCCATGGGTGGAACGCCTGGGCCATCGCTGGTGACGCGGTGTACTATCTGGACCTGCAACGAAACCCGTTCTGTCAGTTACTACGGTTGCCGTTTAGCCAGGATACGGTCGAGCGGTTGGGAACCTTTCGGCAGCGCGAGTATCCTCATCTTCTACTGGGCACTTACCCTGGACCCCGCATCGCAGTCGATCCCCTGGGGCGGAATATCCTGTTTGTCGAGTTCCGCCACTCCGGCAGTACCATTCACCTGGTGGACAACTTTCGTTAACGGCGCAACTTGTTTACAAATCACTGGTTCTGCATCCGTCCATCTTGATTCGATTATTCCCTGACGGGTTCGTTGGGGAAATCCGCATCTTTATTCGACCCAGCCTTTTTGATTCCTCACCCCCGAGTCCACTGTCCTCTAACAGTGGCCTTATGATTTGGAGAACGACTGCGCATGTTTCGATCTTCCATGCTCGGCTGGGTAACGCGCTCACCTGGAAAGTCGGCCAAGATGCAGCAGCGACGGACGATGCGACAGTCCCAGCCGTCGCTTGAACACCTCGAAGACCGAACCACACCCGCGCTTCTTTTCTGGGATGGCGAGGGAGCAGACCATCTCTGGAATACAGCATCAAACTGGTCCACGAACACCTTGCCGACATCGTCTGACGATGTGGTCATCGATGTGCCAGGTCAGGTGACAGTGACGCTGACTTCAGGCGCGGTTTCCGTCCGGGCCCTGATCTCACAAGAAAACCTGACGCTGGATGGGGGATCGGAGCTAACGGTACTGTATGGCACCTCGCAGGTAGCAGGAACACTGATTCTAGATGAAGGTGCTTCTCTTGGTGCGGAGGGAGTGGGCACCACCTTCACTGCTATGGGATCAACCCAGATCGATGGAGCCAGCCTCCGCGCCTCGGGAGGTGCAACGCTGGCTTTACCCAACGTGACCAGCTACGCCGCACTCAGTGGTGGTCGCACCTTCTCCGCTGAAGGGGCCGGTAGTCTCCTCGACCTCTCGGCCATGCTGACCCTCACCGGGTCGCCACTGGATGGCGGCTTTGCTTTCGGCCATGTTCTCCAGATCCAGGCCACGGCCGGTGCACACATCGACCTCTCCAGCGCCCTGTCGATCCTTGATCCCCTCGAAGGCAACGGCATCAATCGCCGCCTGATCGTTAGCGCTTCGGGCGCAGACAGTCTCATCGATCTGTCCAGCCTTACCACCTTGCGTGATTCTTCACCGGCCAGCGATTACATCTCCGGCTTGTCCTACCTGGCGGCTGACGACGGTGCCGAGGTGCGGGCACCCCTCCTGACCCAACTGGCCTTTACCGACGTCGTGCTCGCAGGCGCCTCCAGCATCCTCCCCATCGCCCAGTTTTCCTCCATCACCGGTGGGTCCCTCTCTGTCTCGGGAGACGGCAACGAACGGACCTTTACCAACCTGACCAGTATTGAGAAGACTTCGCTGCTGGTCTCACCAAACGCACGGCTCAGGTTGCCTGGGGTGGTGTCTACCAGCATTGACGGTCAGACGTGGCAATGGAGCGGTGGAATCCTCGATCTCCCAGCATTGAAGTCCGTCAGCATGTCAGATGGTAATGTTGATCTCTCTGGCTTCACCCTCGACACCCTCACTCAGGCGGGAGGCCAAGTCACCGCCATGGAGCCGCTGACGATTCAACAGGCACTGGCCTGGAGCGGCGGGTATCTCGTTGGTTCAAGCAAAGTGATTCTGGAGGAAGGCGCGACCGGAGTTATCCTGGGAACGACCCCCAAGTTTCTGGGAGTGGCGCTGGAGAATAGCGGTCAGTTGACCTACTTGGGAACTGGGCTGAGCTTTGGCATCGAGTCGCTGGCCGGGACGATCACGAATCGTGCAGGTAAGACGTTTACCCTGGTTGGCGATGGTGACATCGACATCGCATTCGACAACACCAATCATGCCATCATCAATCAGGGGAACCTCATCCGGTACGGCGAGGGAACCACGCGGGTCGCCGTACCTGTACAGGTGACTGGCGGTATCACGGTGCAGCAAGGTATCCTCGAGTTGGCCGGCTCGAACGAACTTAACCTGGCCGGGTCCAGCTACATCAACCTGCTCGCCAGCGCTACGCTTCGCACCAATAGTTCGATTAACGGTTCGACAACGAATGCGGACTTATTCACTGTGCCAGGCACGCTCATCCTGTCGGGTGGCACACTGGCGGCCCCCCACTTCCTCGAGGCGATGGGAACCGACCGGGGAACTACATTCCCGGGTTACGTCCGAAACTTCGCAGTGGGCTCACTTCGGCTCGAAGCGGCCTACGTCAAACTACGTGACATTGCAAACAACGCCAGCGGGGCCGGGGCAGAAGCCATCTATGTTGATACCTTGACGGTACCCGCCGGAAGCACGCTCGATCTCAACGGCGTGATGCTATTCGCGCGTGCAACAGAGATTCAGGGAGTGGTTATCGGCGGGGAGGTCACCCTGGTGACCGATGGTGGCTCACTGGCGTTGAACGCTCCGACCTTTGGGTCAATTCAGGATGTAGGCGAGGCGGACGACTGGGGATTTTTTGGCCGGGCCGGCCAGCGCATTTCGGTCACCGTCAACCCTGGTCCTGGCGGCAATCCCTCTCCCGTGGCGCCGACACTGGGTTTTGTTGAGGTTCAGATCGTTACATCTTCGGGTCAGGTAATTGCCTTTGCGTCGAATGAGCTTCTGGGTGTGCCCGTCACTCTGACCCTCGAGTCGTTACCGGTTTCTGGAAATTACTTCATTCGTGTCCAGGCTCCACCTGAGCATGAGACATCTACCGGCAACTACCTGCTGACAGGATACGATGCCTCGATTGATACAGCTCCGCTCATCCTGAACGAGCCGATGGTTGGGCTACTCGAAAACACACGGTCGTTCGACCGATGGACGTTTACGGGGGTGGCTAACCAGCAGGTTCGGTTCGACCTGGTGAACACTGCCTTTCCTGGTCCGAGGTTTAGCCTCCTGGGGCAAGGTGGTTGGGTAGGCTTCCTCGATCTGGACAACGATTCCGGTCTGGTCACCCTTCCTTCAGATGGTACCTATTGGGTCCAGGCGGGTACCGATGGGTCGGGATACGGCAGCTATGCCTTTCGCCTGAACCTGACCAGCCAGACGGCTCTGACGCTGGGCAACTCTTACACCGGTGTGCTTCCCGAAGCCGGCAGCGCCCAGCTTTTTGCGATCGATGTGCCGGAAAGTACCCCTCTGAACGTTCTGCTGGAGGCGGCCTCAACAGCAGGAGTGGAAATCTATCTGAAAAAGGATTCGGCCCCGACCCTTCGCTCCTTTGACTACCAGGGAGGCAATTTCGGGCCCGCACAGAGCGTACTGGTCCCCTTTGCCTCACCGGGCCGTTGGTACGTCCTTGTCTATTCTGGAGAAAGATTGGAGGAAATCTCGTTCACCTTGCGTGCGGACGCCACAGCGGTTCTTGTTCGCGGTGTATCTCCGTCGCGCGGGCAGGCTGGTAAGACTACCACGTTGACTCTCAGTGGCGCCGGATTCCTGCCTGGCACGGTCATCGATCTGGTTGCCGACAATGGAACTACAACAAGAGCACTTTCCGTTGGGATCGATGCAACGACGCAGATCACAGCTACCTTTGATCTCACGGGTCTGTCTGTGGGACCATACGGAATCCGCGCGACCTTGCCGGATGGTACGACGACTACCCTGGCGGGTACTTTTCAGGTGGAGACGCTCGGAAACGCCCATCTGGAAACGCGGCTCATTCTACCCTCGGCCGTGGGTACCCACATTCCATCGACGTTCTACGTGGAGTATGCGAACACCGGGACGGTCGAAATGGTGGCACCGATCCTTACTCTTCGGTCGTCACATCCCAATGGACCAATTCAGCCCCTGCTCACACTGGATATTGATCGGATGCTCAGTGGAGTGTGGACATCGGCTCGCTCGGAAGGATTTGCTTATTCTGTGCAGATTTACGCCAGCGGTGCGACTCCGGGTCTCCTTCAACCCGGGGAACGGTTTCAGGTGCCGGTCTACTACATCGGTGTGGAGCCGGATGTTCCGTCCACGTTACTCGAACTGGAAATCGCAGTCACCAACACAGACGACCCCACACCTATTTCCTGGGAGTCGATGCAGCAATCCCTCCGCCCGACGTGGATTTCAGCCGAGGCCTGGTCCGCCGTTTATGCCAACCTCCAACTCCAAATCGGCACAACATGGGGGGATTATGTCCGAATGATCCGGGAGAACGCCAGCTATCTCATCCGGTTGGGCCAGCGCGTCGGCGACATCGGCGAACTGTACAATTTTGAGCTTCAGCAAGCCCTCGGCTATACCCCGCTTGCACCAATGCAACCCACCACCGACGCCGCAATGGAGACCCCAGGGCTTCCCCTATCCTTCGATCGCTCGTACGCAACCACACTGGCCCAGCGCTACGAGATGAGTGTGTTTGGCCGAGGTTGGATCGTTCCCTGGGAAACGCATCTGTTCACAGAGAACGAAGGAATTATTGTCATCACCACTTCCGCTGGATCGCAGCGGCGTTTCCAGCCTGATAGCCGTTCTCCCGGTCGATACTTTGGCGATATTGGAGAGACCGGGACACTTCGCCTCCTGGCCGGCGGATCGTATGAACTACGCGAGAGTACCGGCCAGGTTATCCGGTTTCGCTCCGACGGTAGCCTGGAGTACGTCGAGGATCGCAACGGTAACCGGATCACCACAACGTTTACTTCAGGACGGTTGACCCGGCTCACCCATTCCAACGGCGCGACACTGACGCTGGCATACAACCCAGCAGGTCGAATTGTCAGCATAACCGACTCAGCGGGTCGCCTGACCTCGTACGGCTACGACGCCACCAGTAGCTACCTGCTCACAGTGACCACTGTCGCGGGAACAACTTCGTATTCCTACAACACCTCCGGCCCGGCTGCCCGATTACATGCCCTGACGTCAGTTAGCGACTCTACTGGAGTGACCCAGACCTACGAATACGACAATCAAGGCCGACTCTCTGGAACCTACACCAGCACGAGTGACAGCCGGCTGGCATTCAGCTATGACGGCGCAGGTACGGTCACCACAACCGATGCGGTGGGCGGAGTGAATCAGGTATTCATGGATCATCGTGGTCTGGTTGCTCGACAGGCCACGGGAACTGGTTACTACGTCAACTTCAGCTACGATCAGGCCCGCAGGGTGACTCGAACAACAGACGCGCTGGGCCGCACTCAGTCGTACACCTACTCACCGGGTGGAGCAGTGCTTTCAACCACTGATACACAAGGGCATACCTCGAGGTATCTGGCAGGCGGGCCAAACGAGCAGCCCTCAACCTTCATCGACGCCAACGGTAACACGACCCGGTATGCTTACGACGCGGTCGGTAACCGGACACAGTCTACCTATGCTGACGGGAGTGTGGAGCGGGCGGCTTACGACGCCCAAGGCAACGCCATTCAATTGGTGAACCGGCGTGGTCAATCGATTGCTCGTACGTTCAATGTGGCCGGTCAGCTGACCTCCGAGACGTTTCACGACGGTACCAGTAACCACTACACCTACGATCTGCGTGGCCGCCTGGCGACAGCCATTGACCCTGCCGGGACCACAACCTTTACCCATGACGATCACGACCGCCTGATTCGCATCGATTACCCCCAGGGGCGATTCTTGACGTACCAGTATGACACGGCTGGACGTCGGACACGCATGGAAGATGAGACAGGCTCTGTCACCCGGTATGCCTACGACAGTTCCGGCCGATTGAGAGCATTGCGCGACGGAACAGACGCTCTTATTGTTCAATACACCTATGACGCCGCCGGCCGACTCGCGCGCGAAGACAAAGGGAATGGCACCTGGACCATCACTACTTATGACGCGAACAGTCGAGTGATGTCAGTAGTACATTTTTCCTCTACCGGATTGGCAAACTCATCTTTTGGCTACACTTACGATTTGCTTGACCGTCGAACCAGCATGACCACTCCCGATGGAGTGTGGACTTACACCTACGACCTGACCAGTCAGTTGACCCGAGCTGTCTTCACTTCGACCAACCTGGCTATCTCGAACCAGGATTTGCAATACTCCTACGATGCCCTGGGAAATCGTACCCGAACCATACTAAACGGCATCACCACCGATTACGACACCAACCCCCTCAACCAGTACACGACAGTTGGCGCAAACAGTCTACAGTACGACCGCGATGGCAACCTGATCGCTGAGGTCGGTCCGAGTGGTACTCGCACTTACAGCTACGACTCCCAGAATCGATTAGTGAAGGTGAAAACGCCGGAAGGCACCACAGAGTATCTCTACGACGCAATCGGGAACCGCACTACCGTTGTGGTGAATGGCATCTCGACGCAGTACACCTGGGATCCGTTCGGACTGGGTGACGTGATTGGCGAGTACAACAGCGCGGGGATTCGCACGACCACCTATACGCACGGTCTCGGCCTGGAGACATTGACGACAGCGGCAGGGCGCGGGTTCTATGACTTCGATGCCTTGGGTTCCACCATTGGTATCACCGGGGCGGGAGGAGGTTACATCAATCGGTATGCCTATGAGCCGTATGGACGCTCCATCCTTCTCGAGGAATCCATCGCCAACCCCTTCCAGTATGTGGGCGCGCATGGGGTAACACACGAGGCATCTGGGATCGAGTTTATGCGTGGGCGGTTCTTCGGGTCGGCGTTGGGGCGGTTTCTCAATCCCGATCCGATTGGTCTGGCTGGGGGGCTCAACCTCTACCGGTATGTCGGCAACGATCCTGGGAACTTTATCGATCCCAGCGGCCAGAACCGCGTGCGAGATCTCATGGATTTCGTCGAAGATGGGTCCGGGTGTATTGGCGGAGTTGTGGCCACAGCCCTGACTGATGGGGCCATCGCTCCTATCACCGCGGTGCCCACTGGCTACGCCTGCGGAAAGTTCCTGGATGACATTCTTCCCGATCCAATCCTTGGCCCGCACAAGCCTTATGTGCCACAACCTTTGTCCGAGTTTCCTCCCTCGCCCATGCCCGCTCCTACCCCCTCTCCGGTGCCAAATGCAGATGCGCCCCCCGGCGGTGGTGGAAGTACAGCAGTAATCATGGCCATCGATCCTAATGAGAAACATGGCGCTGCCGGTTACGGTCCCCGTGCATTCATCGCCACCAAAAGCATCATTCCCTACCAGATCCACTTCGAGAACCTAGGACCTGGCTCGGTGCCGACACCCGCTCAGCCAGCCAGCGCGCCAGCCCAGCGTGTGGTGATCACCGATGCGCTCTCGGAACATCTGGACTGGAGCACATTCCAGTTCACCGAATTTGGGTTCGGCGACACTGTCGTCAGGGTTCCCATGGGAACCCGGTACGCCTTTCACCGTGTTGCCGTGGGATCAGATAGCTCTCCCTTCATGGTCGAGGTCGAGTTGAACTTCGACGCCAGCACTGGCCTCGTCCGCGTTGTCTTCCAATCGATCGACTCACGATCGCAACTTCCCCCGGATGTGCAGAACGGTTTTTTGCCACCGGAAGATGGCACTGGCCGAGGTAAGGGCCATCTGACCTACAGTATTCGCCCGAAGGCAGACCTCGCCACTGGCACCGAGATACGAAATGTCGCCTTTATTTCCTTTGATGGACAGCCGGCCATTGCCACCAACCAGATCGACCCGCAGAACCCAGTTGCCGGCACCGACCCCAACCGTGAGGCACTCAATACAATCGATGGGGTGGCCCCCTCCACACGTGTCACGCCGCTTCCATCAACGGCACTTAGCACCTTCCCGGTTACCTGGAGTGGCAATGATGACCCTGGCGGCGCTGGACTGGCCGCGTTCGATGTTTATGTCTCGATGGATGGAGGACCCTGGATCGCCTGGTTGACCAACACCACCGCTTTCTCAGGCCTCTTTGTGGGCGAGATCGGCCATAGCTACGCCTTTGCCTCATCAGGCATCGATTATGTCGGCAATCGGGAACCTCTGAGTGCCGCCGACGCCACGACACGTACTCCGCTTTTCAACAGGACGATGCCGTCGCTGGTTGAGGATAGTCGTTTGCCAAGTGTCGCGACGGTCCGGACCCTGCTCGGCTCGTCCTTGACTGATCTGGACCCTGGGGCGCGGCGTGGTATAGCCGTCACCGGGTTGAGCGGAACAGGAACCTGGCAGTACACCCTTAACGGCCAGATCTGGCGCGCGATGGGGACGGTTTCCGAGCGATCAGCACTTCTTCTACCCGAATCTGCATCGGTCCGCTTCTTCCCGGCGGCAAATTACTCGGGTAAGGCCAACATCCTCTTTCGGGGATGGGACCGGACATATGGCGCTGCCGGCGCTCACATACCGCTAACTCCGCAATCCACGACTTCGGCGTTCACACGAGACGCTGGACTGGGAACGGTTCTGATCACTGCCACAAACGACCGACCTGTATTGGTTACTGGAAGCCTGCGTCTAAACCCTGTTGCTCTGGGCAGCCCCGTGACAGGGCAGTCGGTGGCCAGTATGGGCTACTCTGGTTCGGACATAGACAACGATCGCCTCGGTATCGCTGTGACCGCAGCGACGGGGCCCGGGGTGTGGCACTACTCGACCGACGCTGGCTCTACCTGGCAGCCGTTTGGCATCGTGTCCGCGACGGTAGCACGGTTACTGGGTCCGGAGGCATGGGTTCGCTTTACGCCCAAAGTCATTGGCGGCCAGGGAAAGCTGACTTTCAAGATCTGGGATTACACTACCAATGGAGGCAACACCACCGTCGGCACTGCGTTCAGCACTGCCAGCCAAACGGCCACGGTGATGATTAACTCTGCTCCTGTGTTGGAGCCAGGTAACCCGTTGCTGTCGATCATCGAGGATGCCCGCGCTAACCCGGGAGTTCTGATCAGCAACTTGCTGAGCAACCGCGTTACTGACACCGTCGGTGCGCTCAAGGGGATTGTCCTCACTGGTATGACAGGGCAGATGCATGGCACGTGGCAATACAGTCTGACAAACGGCAACACCTGGCGCGTTGTCGGATCTGTATCTGAAGCATCGGGTTTGCTACTTCGCTCCACAGACCGACTTCGATTCGTTCCCAATGCCAACTGGAATGGCCAGGTGACGGCGACATTTCGGTCGTGGGATCAGACTGCCGGTCGAGCGGGTGGCCGGCTCGACACCTCAAATTACCATGCTGGAGCGACGTTTAGCCTGGAGTCCAACTCGCTGATATTAACCGTTATCCCTGTCGAGGACAGGCCTTTTCTGAACTCCACCCATGCACCGATCCTGGACCCGTTTGTTCCAGGGGGTGTTTCCTCCACGACGACAGTGGCGACTCTATTGGGTTCCAATGCGGCGGATGCCGATGGTGATCCCCTGGGGATTGGTGTCACCGGAATTACAGGAAGTGGACGATGGTTTTATTCACTAGATCATGGAATCTCATGGCACACGGTCGGCCCCTTCTCATCCAGTTCCGCCCGGTTGCTCGCTGACGAGGCACTGCTTCGGTTTGATCCGGACGTCAATTTCACTGGCCTGGCCTCCATCACCTACCGAGCCTGGGAGGAGAATTCAACCCAGGCAGGTTCGCAGGTATCACTTCTCACCAACTCGGCGGCCTTTTCGACGGCAAGCCTGGTGGCAACTGTCGCCGTCAACAACGCCCCAGTGTTGTCCACCTCGGGCACAATCGCGTTCCCGTCACTGGCTGAGGATAAGTTGCCGAACCCCGGCACGCTGATAGACGCTCTCCTGGGCAATCGGGTCTCGGACCCAAACGGCCCCCATGCGCCTCAGGGAGTAGCTGTCACCAGTAACTCAATGGTGGGTGGGCGATGGCAATTCAGTCTCAACCAGGGCCTAACCTGGCTCGACGTGGGAATAACCTCGAGCGCCCAAGCCCTTCTGCTTCGATCGATGGATCGTCTGCGTTTCGTGCCCTCCCAGGACTGGAACGGCGTTGCAACACTCACTTTCCGCGCCTGGGATCAGACGGCTGGGAAGCCTGGAGCACGGCTGGGCGTGCTGATGACCGGTGGCGCCACGGCTTTCAGCGCGGATGAGATGACCGCTACCTTAACCATCACGCCGGTGAATGACCCACCTACTGCTAACCCTGGCTACTCCGACGGCCTGCTGTGGATGGAAAACGGAGCGAGCATTGCCACATGGCTGCCCTTGTGGGTGAGTGACGCCGAGGGCGACGGTATGGGCATAGCGATCACGGGCCTGAGTGGTAGTGGCCGTTGGGAATTCTCCACGGATGGCAACGTCTGGAACCAGGTAGGTAACGTGTCTCTTCAATCAACGCTACTGCTGGAGCCGACCGACCGACTCCGTTTCGTCCCTGCGAATGGGTTCAACGGTACTGCTGCCATGACATTTCATGCCTGCGATCATAGACCAGGAACCGTAGACTCTCACCCCTCACTCCTTGCACTGGAAGGATTTGTATCGGTGACCGCATTCACGGCTCGTTTACTCGTGAACTTCGCCCCGGAATTGAGGATAACCTGAGGCCTGGTAATTCATGGAGAGATTGCTGTCATAGTCTAGCCAGTTGAAACACCATCGAGGTCCAGAGCCCTTGTTGGATGCGCATTGCTGGATTCAGAATGCGCTGACCTCTGCAGATCCTGGCCATTAGGTTCACAGCAACACTTTGGCTGATTCGCAGGTGACAATCAGTGCTTGATTCAGAACAAACTACCTCATCGTCATCCTGAACCTGCCCTGCCTTCCTCAACATCGCGGCCATCAGTATGGGATGGATGTTTGGGTTTAGAAGTGTGAGCACCAGGATAAGCGACTTGTAGCCGGTGATTACTCAGTTTACTGAGCGTCAGGTAAGTAATTCTATCTGCCTGGGTGGCCTTTCGTAACGTAGCGCGCATGGGGAGCAACGGCACCGCCAAGGAGTAGGAGGTCCATTGGGGGCTGGCCATCCAGCGGGTCAAAGACGGCTGGTCGCAGAAGGACTTGGCGGCGTTCCTGGGAGTCCACCCGGTTACCGTGCCCGGCTGGGTCCTCAGATCTCGGCATGACGGGGACGTCGGGCTGAGGCTGGTCCCGACGCCTGGCCGGCCCCGGAAACTGACGGCCGATCAGGAGGCCCAGGTGCTATCCTCACTGCGGTAGAAGCCCACCTCGTTCGGGTTCATGACGGACTGTGGAGGGCCAGGCGGGTGGCCGACCTGATACGCTGCCGACCATGTGTCTCGTTCCACCCGAACTATCTGCGGGAGTGGCTGACAGCCAGTGGGTTCAGCCCGGAGAAGCCGGCCCTGGTGGCCCACTAGCAGGACCCGGAGAAGTTCGCCGAGTGGTTGATGGCGGTCTGGCCCGCCATTCAAAAAATCCAGGAGCGGCAGACCCACCTCCTCGTGTTCGACAATACGGGCGTGATGATGAACCCGCTGGAGCGGCTGATGTGGGCGAGGAAGGGTCGGACGCCGGAGATTGACGCTGACGTGGGCACCGCCGGAAGGTTTTGGTGTTCAGGGTGATCTCGCTGTCCCAACCTGGCAAGCGACTCGGGTTTTGCTTCCAGGCGCTGCCGGACGAGTAATTCAACGGCGAGCAAGTGGCGGCGTTCCTGCGGCACCTGCTACGGCACCTGCGAGGCGAGGTGGTGGTGATGTGGGACAGCGGGCCGGTGCACAGGGGGCTGGCCATCCGGAGGGTGCTGGCGGACTACCCGAGGCTACACTGGAGTGGCTCCCAGCCTAAAGCCCGAAGCTGAACCAGTCGAGTGGGCGTGGGCGAAATACGCCAAGATGTCCAATTCCGTGCCGGAGCTTGACGAGGACCTGAACGACGAGGTAACCGATCATCTGATCGACCTTAAACACGATCCGAACCTGTGGGGAGGTTATGGGTCGGCTCTGACGGCCACGGCATCATAGTGGTGCTTTCCTGACGATCAATCATACGATTACAACGACCTGAAAGTCGCGTCGGAGTTCGCCCGCTACGGCACATTGAATCAATTCAACGGCGCCTACCCCGGCACTACAGAGCAGAACTTCCTCATCAACAAGAAACTGGTCGCCATCGAGAATTATGTGAACAGCCACTACTCGGCTCCGACCTCGCCTCCGACCGGCGGGACTGGCAGCTGAACTCCGCCGCTCACCGGAGTTTCTGTCCGTTAGTCATCGCTCCTTACTTTCCCTCGAAATCCACGCCCTGTGCCGTGTCGCGCTGGTTGGCCAAGTCGTCGTGCGTTTAGTACTCTTGGTTGTCAGCCGTGGTGGGCCGCAGCTGAGCCCGGACAGGCTCGCGGCTCATGCCGAACCGCTACTTTCAGTGGGTGGACAGCGGGTGCCGGAAGGGCTTCCAGTTGGCTCCGTCGATGCCGGACCGCTTGCCCAGATCCCGCAGCTGGTCGAACGGCAGGAGGCCTGCTTGCCCGTCTTTCACGGCTACGCCTGCAAGTTGGGGAACACCCAGGTGCAGTCTCGACAGCCTTCCAGTCGCGCAGCACCCCTACCAGCCGCGGCCGTAGGCCGAAGTGCGTATGGCTGCTCTCGGTCTTCAGTGCGCTCTCCACTTTGAAGAAGAGCCACGCCGTGCTTGAGATCGACGTTCTTTCACTCCAGGTGGACCGCCTCTTTGATCCGGCAGCCAGTGTACGACAGGAAATACACCAGGGCGCGCAGCCGGCGCTTCGCCCAGCGACCCTGTCGTCGTCCCCGGCTGCGTCCTTCCTGGCCAGCGCCAGCAGCGCCACGACCTGCTCGAACGTGTAGTGGGTGTCCTTGGCGACGGTGCTCGCCCGCCCCGGCCCGCTCCCCGGCCCGCTTGCGCCGCGCCAACTGTGGCCTTGCCGCTGCCGGCGAAGGGGTTGCTGTCGGCGGGCCGTTGTTTTCAGTCCTCCATGACGTTGAACAGCCCCCGCAGGACGCGCAGGTCAGCGTCGGCGCTGGCCGGGCTGGACACCTCGGCCAGCCGGTCCCGCACGCAGGCTTCGCGGTGGGACGTGTTCAGGTCGTGCAGGAAGCCGGGCCGCGCCAGCTGCTCGGAATGGAAGGTGGCCCAGTTCTAGGCCCACTGCTTGTGCGCCTCCTGGCGCTCGGTGGTGGGTAGGACGTGGCCGGGGAAGAACGTGGCTAGGTAGCGCCTACGGAAGACGGCCCGGGTGCACGGAGCAAGCGTGTTGGAGTGCGACTCGCCGTTGGCCTCCTTCTCCTTCTCGGCCGCCATCCGTTTGGCGAATGCCAGGGTAGCCACCGGCCCCAGCGACCTGACGTACTTGCGGCCGTTGACCTTCCACCGCAGCGTGTAGCTGACTGTCGGCTCGCGGCCGCCCATGCGTGGGTTGTTCTTCCTCCGTATCACCCTCACCTTGAAGTACTTCCGGACGGGCAGTTTCTCTGCCATGACGCACCAGCTCCCCAGGCTACGACACCATATCTTGCACCACACATTCTTGTGCGAGGAGATGGGGCGCGCCAGATCAGCCGGGGAAAGGGCGTCGGGAATGGGCCGGAAGGCCTGCCGCCAATGCTGAAATGCCAGGGAGAAACGAAGAAGGCCACCCCATCTCTGGAGTGGCCTATACTGGAGTGCCCCGCGTAGGACTCGAACCTACAACCCGCTGATTAAGAGAAAGCCTCTCGCCGTTTATCACCCCCAGCGCAAGTGGCTAATTGGCAACGGATTGAAGCTGCAACATCTTGATTAAATGCAGTTTACGACCGTCCATTCTCAAACAGCGTCGGATTGAGGCCGCCCAAGATCGCGCGAGGTTTGCTGAGTTAGCGCAACAGGCTACGCAACAGATTCCCTTGCTGTTAGAGCAACTGATCCGGGCCAGAAAAACATGCTGATCCAAAGGTCAGCTGCTCTTCAGCCGCCAGCAATTGGTAGGGCGACAAGCTGACGAGCCAACAGTCCGAAGCCGACACTAGGGAGCCTTGCTGCCGCGATTGGGACGCGGGATAAGCCACAGCTATCATGGTGGATGTGGCGTCCGCTGCCGACCCGAATCTGGCCGAGTTTCGAGTCGTCGCCGAGCGTGAGGGCATCCCGCTGGTGGTGAGAGAAAGCTTAGTTGAGGCAAGTTGTCCTCTGTGGCGTCCCCGCCTCCTGGTGGCCATGAGGGACGGCCTCCTGTTCTTCCGCCGGCCCGGTCCGCCGGACGCGCCAGTCCGCTTCGCCCCGACCATTGCCCCCGTTATCCGAAGTCGGCCAGGCAGAAGCACGGCCTGACCCGCGTCCTCGGGCCTATCGGCGAGGAGGTACCATGCCAGGCGGATGACGCCACGATGCTGGCTCTCCGTCGAGATTGCTTCCCATCAGGGGAAACAATCTACCGGTTGGAAACTGCCAACGAGCCATGCGGGCAGGAGGGGCGAGTTGCTGGGCCTGCTAACCTGCAAGCCACGCCACTGACGACGTAAACGGTCCCACAACTCCGTCTCCTTCAGCCCGGCGTGGAACTGGAAGTCTCCCTCACGACGGAAAGCACTTCCCGAAGGCCAACAGCAACTGGGGCGCCCCCTGGATGCGGATCTTCCGTCGCAGCAAAGCCCACAGCAGGCTCCGCTCTTTCGCCAGGAAACCGAGCCACGTCTCGCTGTCGGCAGTCACAGCCAGGTCGGCCTTTCCTTGATGCCCCTCCTGGACCTGCAAGGTGCCGTCCCGGATCGTGACGGTCGCTTCCTTCGGCTCCTTGCCAGTGAACCTGAACTGGTAGACGGCGTTCAGGTTCGACGCCTTCCCTGGTTAGAACGTGAGGGGCAGCCCCGACAAGAATTGCTGGATCGACCGGGGCCGCAGGCCGTTGCCGATCCGTTTGATCGTCTTGAGGGGGAAGCGCCGGGCCACATGCTCCTCGGCGTCCGACCCGGCGACGACGTAGACCGTCTCTTTCTTCTCCTGCAACGGGCGGACAACCTCCCGCAAGTGCCCGGCCTTGTCGGTGATGAAAGGGCCAATGACATCTTCCCCAGCCGGGCAGACGCTCAGGCAGTATGCTGCCTTGTAGTTGGCCCCGATGGAAAGGCTTTGCCACATCGACGCCGATTCCGGGTCAGAAACCTTCTTGCGGTAGTCCAGGGCGTCGGCATGACTCGTTGTCCGGCGTGCCGACGAGGGCCGGAGCAGGACAAAGTGCTACAGCCGTGTCTTCGGACGACCTCGTCCCCTCTCTGGAGTGCGCCCGGGACACGGTCTTGGCTCTGCTCGTCGGCTCCCTCGACGGCGTGCCCGCGTCGTCCGCCATCCTGTTCGTCGTCGGGTGGATCGCCGGCCTCACTGGGGTCGCAACTGTTCCCGAGTACCGGCGGCGCGGCATTTGCCAAGGCACGCACCTGGGCGGCGTCGGGGGACGTGGTTCACGATTCCATCAGTGCCGTGGGCCGGGCCTTGCCGTCGCTGTGCCTTGCTGACGCTGTGCTGCGTGCTGCGACGGTGCGGTGGCGAAGTTGGTGGTGGGCAGTGGCGAGCGTGGCGTCGTGCCGTGGCACTGGGCTTCAACCACTCGCCGCCCCCGCCCCCGCTACACGCCTTGCCTCGCTGCCGCTCGTCCAGGTCCGGCTCGGCGTCAGCGCTGCCTCTGCGGTGCTGCGGGCAAAGCGAGCGAACGAACAAAGGCATCGGCTGGCAGAATGGCAGGCTTTGCTCGATTGCTCGCCGTGCGGCGCTTCCGGCCACTCGCCCTTGACTGCCACGACGAGCATTGCGAGCGAACGAACAAAGGGATGGCTCGGGCAGTAGGTAACTTCGTTCGTTTGCTCAGAGACGACAGTTGTTGCGCATCACGCCTCCGGGGCCGGCGGCTGCACACCGAAAATGCGGATCTGCAACTGCTCGGAAGCCCATGCAAATTCG
Source organism: Gemmataceae bacterium (assembly GCA_046350255.1). Taxonomy (GTDB): domain Bacteria; phylum Planctomycetota; class Planctomycetia; order Gemmatales; family Gemmataceae; genus CALDUY01. Next base: position 2,491 of record JAXMAV010000025.1, on the reverse strand, counting down.
ACATCAAGGTCGAAGTACAACTGGTCATGCCGTTCCTCGTCTAGCCCAGACGCAACCCAAGAGAATACTCCACGCAGTCGGTCGGTTTTCTTGCCGATTCTACCTCTAGCTCAAAGGGGACGGCTAACGCGGCCCGCGTTTCGATCAGCTTTTGGGGAGAGCCAGGCGTCCTGCGGCCACAAGTTAGGAAGTAAGGGTTCTCCAACAGACGGAGCCACTCCAGTTTCGCAATTGAATCTTGTTGCCGTAACAGCCCCTCGATCCCGCTGTACACAGCTTGTGCCGGGTCGTCGCCAAGCCATCCGAGCCAACGATCAGAGGTGGTCAGAAGGGTAAGGTCGTTCATCGCAGTATGGAGAACCAAAATGGAGTTGGAACCGAAGTCCTACGGAGGTCATCCCTCTCGGGCCTGACGGTAATGCCGTAATGCTTCGATCAAGTCGGGATCAGCCGCTTTCTCGGTTAAGCAATTGATCCGTTCGTGGAAGCTGTCGCCGATAGCTGGATAGCGCACACAGAGCAGGACGGCACTTGTGATGTAGTCGGTTTCCCCCTCAAAATTAGGTTTCCTGTCAAAGCTATCTGCTACGGCGGCATGCACAGCGGCTTCCGCGTACGGGAGGCCGGGTGGCTCCCTAAGCAAGTACTCAAGATAACCTGAGAGCGCCACGTCGTGGCTCAGTCCTCGCATGTAGCGCAGTGACGCCGACGTGATAATGTCCAGCCAAGCGGTGAGCTTCTCGACACCAGCCGTATCAATCAGGCGATCCCGTAGGAAAGGGCTTAACGGGTGCTGTACTGCTCCTTGGAGGGTTGCGATGATCTTGAGAATGGCGTGCGGAATAGCCTTGTTGAGCCTGTCCGAGGCAAGTTCGCCCTGGAGCAGGTAGAGGCATTCGATAATTTCATGCAGGGTGTACTCCCTGATACCGGCGAAGGGGCGTAACATGCGGGCAATTCCAGTCTCAAAGTGTATGCCCCCATCAAGGCCCGCGTGGCCGAGTAGGATTCCAAGTGCCTCTGACTTCTCCATAGCCGCCTCGCATTCTCAAGGTATGAGCCGGGTGATCGCCGACTTGGGAATACCGTGCGTGATCAGCACCTCTTGGGCGGTGATCACGTTCTCCACGTCTTCGCGATCCCCTTTGTTCCTGGCTTCTGTCAGCACGTTGGCATGATGCACGATCCCGCTCCCGGCTGCGATGAGTTTGTCGGAATCGAACTCAATGACACCGATAGTTCGGAACCTGGCCGTCCCCGCGTACGTCTCCGATGCAGAGATGTATTTAGTCGCTGCGACACCGCTCTTGCGCGGCCCCTGGATTTGGTCGATAATCTTGCCGCCGATCCCCCGGGGGTTGATGTGCGTCGCAGCCGGATCAAGGTACTCCGCTAAATCCGCCTCCGTAATCGCCCGGTACAAGCATGCATTGTGCGCCCAGACGCTGAAGCCCCACTCGTCGCCGCCGACGAAGTAGGTGTGCCAGTCGGCCACGCGCACATTGTACACCGTCTCCACGATGCCCGTCTGCGTCACCGACTCCACCCGCAGCAGTGCGCCACCCTGGCCCACCAGCTGATCGCCCGGACGCAACTCCCATGCGGCCACCCAGCCGTCTCCGGCGCGGTAGAAAGGTTGCTCCTCGGTGGTACGGATGAGTTGTCCGTTCACTCGCAGGTCCAGCACGTAGCCCTGGCGAACGAACACCTCCTCCACCTGCCTGGCGCAGACAGGACCTTCGGGGTCCAGCTCATTGCGTGAGAGGATGTAGTCACCGGGACGCAACTGCTCGATGGGGACGCTGCCGTCCACTGTGCGCATCGGGGTGCCCGCGGCGAAGCAAGCGCCGCTGTAGTACATCTTCCCCAGCACGCCACTCTCGTCGAGACAGCGTAACAGTCGGGAGTTTGCCGCTCCGATCACGCCTCCAGGAGACTGGAGCGTCGCGGACTGGGTTTCGTTGTCCTTTTGCTTCAGCAGTGCCAGCGCCTTGTCTGCCCCCGTGCGGACCTCCGCGACCGCGGCCTGCACCTGGGCTCTGGCCTGTGGCGAGAGATCCTTGAGCAGTTTCTCCGTCAGTTCCAGCCGTTCCAGCTCGACCCCGCCACTCTCCGGTGTAGACTGATTCGGAGCGCGACCGCCGCCGGCGGGTTTAGGTCCACCCTGCCGCGCTACCATAATCACTGTTTGTCCACCGCGCGCGGCGACCCACAGCTGGTACTTGACCCCTTGCACCATCCGCTCGACCCGCGGGCCGATCTGTCCGGCTTGCTGCGTGCTCTCCCCCGGCTGGATGCCGATGGCCGCCTTCAGCTTGTTCACCAGCGCCGTCAGAAACTGCCGTAGACGTGGGTCCACGACCTTCGTCTTCACCCCGCCGATGGCCGCTACAGCAGCGGCCTTCACGCCGTCCAGCTTCGCCTGTTTGGCGACGAAATCCAGCCCCGGCACGATCATGTCATCAAACGCTGTCTTGACCGCGCGGGCCAC
>JAXMAV010000024.1:0-130902 GCA_046350255.1 Gemmataceae bacterium | reverse complement strand
CACCTGCATCGCCCCGGGCCCGACCTCGACTGCACGTGCGGCCAGGCCCAGCTGCCAGACCAGGCCCGCCCAGGCGACGAGCAGAAGCACGGTCAGCCCGAGGGCCCCGCGCCGGGGCAACACCAGGAAGCCCAGCCCGGCCAGACCGCCTGCGCCAGCCGCCAGGACGGCGGGCCAGCTGCGCGAGAGAACCAGCACCGCGCCAACGCCCACCAGGCAGACTCCGGCCAGCAGGATCTGCCAGAGTGCCGCCCGCCCACGGAGGCTGGCCAGCACCACCCCGGCCGCCAGAGGAAAGGTCAGCGCCAGCACCGCGGCCAGGCTATCGGCCCGGAAGTAGGGGCCATGCACCCGGCTGCGCTCGAGGCGATCGCGCAGCTCGAATAACTCCAGCGGCGAGGGCGTCAGTCCGCGCACCATGAACTCGGTGCGATGATAGCCGTAGGGGTCGTCGTCCAGCTTGTCCTCGCGATACTTCTCCTCGGCGCGCGCCTCGGCGGGAAGGACGCGGACCGCCTGGTACACGCCCTCGGCCGACAGGGCCACCGCGACGGCCAGCAGCACCGCCATCAGCCCGTGCTTCTCCTCGGCATGTACCGCCAGCTGCCGCACCAGGAAGAAGCCGGCGCCCAGGCTCAGCCAGTCCCAGCCCGCCAGCCACGCGGGGCGCGCGTAGCCTGCCCAGGTCGCGCCGAAGAAACCGAGCCCGGCCACGCCCAGCACCGCCAGGTCGGCCCAGCCCAGGTAGATGGCGGGTTCGCGGCGGAGTACGCGCCAACCGGCCCAGCCGGCCAGGGCCAGGAGCGTCAGGAAGGTCAGGGCCATCGACCCGGGATCGGCCAGGTCGGCCATCTGCCCAGGAAACTCGCCGCCGACCAGCGGACGGGCCACCACGATGATCACCAGCAGCGTCAGCACCAGCCGACGGAGCAGGTCGACACGCGGCTGCGCGAGCAGCGGCGCCGGGGCAGGAGCGGACGACGGGACAGGAACGGGGGCCCGACGGGCCCGGTTGCGCTTGCTCGTGGCGACGACTCCTTGAGGGATGCAGCCGGGGTGGCGACGACGTCCCTACCTTCTTACGCCCCGGCCTCAGCCGCTGGCCAGCCGACGTCGGTAGAAGTTCCGCGCCTCGCCCAGAAACTCCAGCACCGCCTCCTGGCGGTAGTCGGCGTAGGTCCACGGCCAGGGACGCCAGGCCCCCGCTTGAAACTGCAGCGTCACCTCCGCGAAGATGCCGTCGCGGAGGTAGATGCGATGCGCCTGGTCCTTCGTGGTGGCCAGCAGAAACTTTCCCAGCACCAGGTAGCCCGGATCCAGGTTCAGCGGCCGTGCCTCGGGGTAGCCGGCGGCCAGCTCCGCTTCCAGCGCGTTGGTGCGCAGCTTCAGGTCGGCCAGCCGCTCCGGGTCGATCAGCTCGGCGAAGGCCCACAGCTGCTTCCGCAGGTCTGGGCCCATGCTGGCCTCGTAGTAGTGCGTCTGGTCGAAGACCAGGAGCGGCCCGCACAGGCCGACCGGGCCCCACTCCGCCTCCAGCCGGGTCCGCGCGGCGGTCAGCAGCTCCAGATGCCGGCTGAAGGCCGCCACCACGAGCAACACCGGCACCGGACGACGCGGCACAGCCATCGCCTTACCTGTTTGCCTTCAGGGCCTCGGCGACCATCTCATCGATGGTCTCGTCGGCGGACTTGCGATCGGGCCAGCCCAGGGACACGTTCCGCACCACGCCCCTGGCGTCCACCAGGTAGAGCGTCGGCCAGGTATCCACCTCCCAGCGGGTGGCGATGGGCCCGCCGACGTGGCCGCCATCCCACCAGACTCGCCAGGCGGTGCCTTCGGTCGCCATCTGTTTGGCGGCCTTCTCGCGGTCGGGATCGCAGCTCACCCCCAGCAGGACGAACGGCTTGCCGGCCAGCCGCTTCACCAGGCTGCGCTGATACTCGAGCGCGCTGTGCGAGGCGGAGATGCTGTAGCCGCCGAAGTCGAGCAGGACGACCTTGCCCCGAAAGTCGCTCAACTTGAGTGCCTTGCCGTTGAGATCGGTGCCGCTGATCTCGGGGGCTGGCTCGTCCAGTCTCACGGGGCGATCGATCGAGGCCAGGTGCGTCTCGGCCAGCCGGCCCAGGGTGCCATGGGTGGGGTGCTTCAGCTCGCCGAAGTCGTCTCGCACCTGCGTGAACAGCTTGCGGCTCTCGCGGAGCAGCGCGGTGACATCGCGTTCGGTCAGGGCGGCGATGGCCTCCTTGCCGTAGGTCTTGATGTATTCCTTCCGCATCTCGGCATCGTCGCTCAGCGAGCGGATGAGGCGGGCGCGATACTTCAGGTTGTGGGCCAGCGAGGCGGCCGCCCGGGCCTGGGTCGCGTTGGCGGGAGCCTTCGCATACACTTCGCGGAGGAATTTCTCGCTGTCAGCGTCGATGGTGAAGACAAGCCCGGTGCAGAGCCGTCCCAGTCGGGTATCCTTCCGGTGCTGCTTCAGGAGCAGATCGAGCGCCTGGCCGCGCAGGGCCGATTCGGGTGCTGCCAGCTCGACCGGATGGCTAATCACCCAGGCGAGCGCCTCGACGGCATCGGGGGAATCCGGCGTGCGCTGGGCCACCCGGAAGAAGCGCGGCGCGTAGAGCCGGGCATGGGGATAGCGCTCGGTGAAGGTCTTTCGCTTCTCTTCCGGCGTCGTGGCCGTCTTTTCGGCGCGCTGGAACGCCGACAGCGCGGCCGTGTAGTCGGCCAGGATCTGGGCATAGGTCTCCGTCGAGGAGTCGGTCCCTGGTGCGGCCAGCAGGCCAGCACCAAGCGCCAGAAGCAGGAAACTGCCACGAAGATTCATGAGCGTTACTCGTCGCACGCGGACGCGCCGAGGACGAGCTGGAACGTCGCTCAGCGCAGATGCTCTTGTTGTAGTAGCTCGCCCAGCCAGCGGCGGTCGGACTCCTCCAGGGGCACCGCCGGATCGCGGGCGTAGTCGATCTGTCCGGCGAAATCGCCGCGCTCGAACGCCCGGAGGAATGCTGCCTGCAGATCGACCACTGTGTCGCGCTCGTCAGGGCCCAGGGGCAGCCGGAACCGGGGCAGGCGCTTCTGCAACGTGGAGGTGTAGATCTCGTAGCGCTCGGCCTGCGCCGGGCGGGTCACGCTGACCACGTAATCCCACTCGGGGAGCGACTCGCGGGAGTAATCCAGGGTCGGCTCGCCCTGCAACACCAGGTCCACCTCGACGAGGCTGGCCCGCGCCCGTCGGCCCTCGGCGCGGGTGGCCAGGTAGGCGGCCCGTCCCTGGGGTGTACACTTGTTGCCGGGGCTCACCACGTCGACCAGGGTCAGCAGCCGACCATCGCTGCGCTGGCGGATCTCCAGGAAATCTTCCTGGTGCTGCTCGCGGACGATGGAGGTGAACAATGCCTGCTCGGTGGTGTACTCGCGCTGCACTACCCGGGCCCGGCTGCGTTCACCCAGGCCAGGCATCAGGGATTGGAGCAGGCTAGCCACCAGCTGGCGATGGAACGCCGACCAGAGCCGTTCCTCCTCGAGATAGGGATTCATGCCGGGAAATGGGCTGGGCATGGGGTGCGTCTCCTGACTGGCCATGAATTCATGGACCCGGAGAGAAATCCATCTCTTCTTTGGTGGTCTGGGGTCCAGCGAAGAAGGGGGCGCACCTCGTGGGCGCCCGCACGCGTGTTCCGGGATCGAAGGGTCTCTGTATTCTATCTCTGTCTTGCCCAGTCTGCCAGCGTTCCCCCCTCGAAAAGTCTGGCCCCACTCCCGGGGTCGGATCAGGCGAAAGAAACTGCTCTGGCACCAACATCGGGCCGATTAGTATAGGAGAAACTTCCGGGGCTACATCCCGGCGTCCGATGCGAGTCGTGTCCCGGCAAGGAGGCCTGGACGAATCGCTCCGGAGGAATTCCTCCGCCAGGGAGGCAGGCATGACCATCGCGAAAACCGCCCGCATTCACCCAACCGCGGTGATTGATCCGCAAGCGGATCTGGGGGACGAGGTTCAGGTTGGGCCGTTCGTGGTGGTCGAGGGGCCCTGCCAGATCGGCGCCGGCTGCATTCTCAAGGCCGGGGCCCACATTTTCGGCCCCCTCACACTTGGTGAGAACAACACCGTCCACAGCTATGCCGTGCTGGGCGGGGACCCGCAGCACCTTCGCTACAACGGCGAGCCGGGCGAGGTCATCATCGGCGATGGCAACGTCTTCCGCGAGCACACCACCGTGCATCGCCCCGCCAATCCAGGTGGCATCACGCGCATCGGCCATCGCAACTTCCTGATGGCCAGCAGTCACGTCGCCCACGATTGCGTCGTCGGCAACAACTGCATCCTCGCGAACGCCAGCCTGCTGGGCGGCCACTGCACGCTGGCCGACAACGTCTGCATGTCGGGCCACTCGGCCATCCACCAGTTCTGCCGCATCGGTCGGCTTGCCATGATCAGCGGTGTCTCGGCCACGAGCATGGACATCCCGCCGTTCATGATCAATCAACGCATCAATGTGGTGTGTGGCGTCAATGTCATCGGTATGCGTCGAGCCGGCATCAGTGGCCTGGCCATCGAGGCTGTCCGCAAGGCCTTCCACATCCTCTACCTGCACGAAAACATTCTGCCCCACTCGCTCGCTCAGCTCGAGCGCGATCTGGGTCACGTGCCCGAGGTGATGGAGATCGTCGATTTCGTTCGGGCCAGCAAGCGCGGTATCACGCTCAACACCGATCGCAACGCTGCCTGAGGCAACGCGCTTCAAAACACCGCAGGCCCGACGTCCGTGAGGGAGGTGAATCCCACGGTTGTCGGGCCTGCAGCGTTCTCGGTCGGCGTTACTTCACTCGCTGCCACTCCTCCAGCCAGACGCCCGAGCCAGGAGTGCTGGCGAACGTTTTGGGTCGTTCGCCGCCCAGAGGGCCGACGCAGATCCGCAGAACATCGCCCTTCAGCTCGTAGATGCCCAGCTTCTTCTTCCCCTTGTCCGGCCCCGCCGTCAATGTGATGTCGATCTGTCGCGGCGACGTCGCTTCGTCGAGGCGATAGGTGCCGTGCAGCACCTGCTCGCCGATCCGCAGGGTATTGTTGCCCGTGCCTCGGATGGTCAGTTCCAGCGTCTCCCGCTGCGCTGCCGACCACTTCGTTCCCTCGGCCACGTACAGTTGGGATTTCCACGTCCCCGCCATCTTGCTCAGGTCGCCGGCCGCGTCCGCCGCCGGACTCGCCACTGTCGTGAGCAGGGCCGCCACTATCTGGCATAGCATGATCGTTTCCTCCGCAAGCTCTCGCGTGGGGGTTCCGTCGCTACCCATACACTCGCCGTTCCCTTGCTGGCCCAGACAAAAAATCCGCGCCTGGATGTCACAACCGGTCCTCTCCTCGGCACAAGAGGATGAGCAGCGAACATCGGCTGCAAACCTCGACCCCCGAGAATGAGAGAGAGAGTTATGGCATCCTTGAAGAATCGGAATACCTCCCTGAAGCTCGAGACCCTCGAGGAGCGGGCCAACCCGTCGAGCTTCGTCGATCCTACCACCCGCGACGTCGTCGTCAACATGGGCAACGGGAACGACACCCTGTACGTCTACGAGCAGCCGGGCTGGATCCGCGTCGTCGAGAACGGCGTAACCAGCTGGTACTCGAAGTCCTACGCCTACGGTGGGGACGTGGTGGTTCGCTGCGGAGGCGGCAACGACTACGTGAACAACATGGCCTCGAGTCTGCGTCTGACCGCCTACGGGCAGTGGGGCAACGACACCCTTATCGGTGATGCCCAGAACGACTACCTGCACGGCGGCGAAGACAACGACATCCTGTACGGCTACGGTGGCAACGACACACTGATGGGCCGCGTCGGCTACGATCGTCTCTACGGCATGAGCGGCAACGACATGCTCGACGGCGGCGACGACGGTGTGGCTGACTACCTCAACGGCGGCACCGGCTACGATCGCTTCCAGCAGGAGAACTACTGGACCCAGGTCTTCGGCATCTGGTTCCAGCGCAACCGCGACTACCCGGCTGACTTCACCTCGGGGCAGGACTCCTTCTACAACTACTAACCCTTACTCGACCCACTCCCCCACCAGGGAGTGGGCTTTTCTCGTTGCTAGCTGCGGTAGAGATGGCCCACCCACTCGCCGTACCCGTTGTACCGCTTCGTTGGAAAGCGTTCGTCCGTGCCCAGCATCCGTTCGGTGGCCTGGCTCCATCGTGGGTGAGGAATGGCCGGGTTCACATTCGCCTCGAAATCGTACTCGCCAGGCACCAGGGTGTTCCAGAATGTGGCTGGCTGCTCGGCCGTCACCTCGATCTTCACCAGCGACTTGGCACTCTTGAAGCCGTACTTCCACGGCACCACCAGCCGCACCGGTGCGCCATGTTGCTTCAAGAGCGGATGGCCGTACATCCCCGTGGCCAGGAAGGTCAGCTCATTCGTCGCCTCGGCCAGGGTCAGCCCCTCGGTGTACGGCCAGGGATACGACCGCGACCGCGTGCGCGGAGCCATGCGCCCATCCACGAACGTGGTGAAGCGCACGAACTTCGCCCCGCCCACGGGCTCCGCCTTGCGTAACAGCGCCGCCAGGGGAAAGCCCGTCCACGGCACCACCATCGCCCAGGCCTCCACACAGCGATGCCGGTAGATCCGCTCTTCCAGAGGAAACGCCCGTACCAGATCGTCCATGTCGTAGGTGCGGGGGTTGGCCACCAAGCCGGTCACCTCGAGCTTCCACGGCGATGGGCTAAAGGTGTCGATGTAGCGCCACACCGCCTTGGTCGACGAGAACTCATAGAAGTTCGTGTACCGCGCCGCGGCGGTCTCGTCGGTGATCGGGCGGCCGGCTTCGCGGAACTCCGCCTGCCGCGCTGCCGGGTAGAGATCGCTGCCCACCGCTTCTTCCTGCCGCGGTGCCATGACCTCGCCATCGCTACCCGGGCGCAGCATCCAGCCGACCAGCCCCGCTGCACCGGCCAGGCTCACGCCCACGCCCGCATAGAGAAGCCGGCGACGGCTGAGGAGCGCCTTCTCCGGCGTCACGTCCCGCTGGGGCGCATTCCATGGCTGACTCATTGATTCTCTCCCGGACTTCCTGCTTACTTCTCGCGGTAGATCACCGGCGCCACCAGCAGGCCGCCCGTGCCCAACTCGTTCAGGAAGGTGCGCGTGGCGAACACGCTGATCTGGTTACTCGCCCCGGGCTTGATCGCCGCCGTGATGTCGAACGAGGTCGGCTGGCAGTGGCCGGTGAACGACTCGGTCTTTTCGCCCTTGGGACCGACGTGCGGGATCGCCACGCCGTTCACGAAGATCTTCACCGCGCCATCGGTGGCGCCAATCCACAGGTGGACCTTCTTGCCGGTGGGCACCTCCGGCAGCTTGACCGTGGTGCGATACCACAGCGACCCCATGTAATTGTGCAATCCCAGCCGCGACCAGGTGTCCACGGCCACATCGGTGGTTGGCCAGCGCGTGTCGTCGAAGCCTGGCTGCGCCCAGCCTGCGCTCTGGCCTGTCTTCTTCGCGTCCTGCTGCCAGCGCCACTGCCGCAGTGTCGGTGTGAGCAGCACCTTTTCCGCCGCCACCCTGGCCGCATCCAGGTAGGTCGCCTCGTAGAACGCCTTGAAGTAGATGGCATTCAGACTCCCACCCTTGCCTCCCTGGGCCCAGGGAACGTACGAGAACGCATACTCCGGCCGATGCTTCGCCGCCGTCGCCTCCATCCGTTCGACGTAGCGCTGCGCTCCCTGTCCCAGCCCGGCCCACTTTCCCTCGGCCAGGTCGCGCCGCATCTGCATGAACTGCTCGAACAGCGCCAGTGATTCATCGGCCAGGGCGATGCGCCGTTTGACCGCGTCACTCTTCGCCACGGCTTTCGCCTGCTCCAGTCGCTGCCGTGCATCGCGTAGCACCTCGGGTGTCCACCGGCGCAGATGCCCGAAGCCACACCCGGCATACTCCGGCGTTTCAATCCAGGCCCGATCGATGGTGGACCAGTAATCCGCCATCTCGCGAGCCGCCTCGCCGTAGAACTTTTCGTGTAGCTCATCGACGATCTGCAATGGCGATTGATCCGGGTCCCATGCCAGGCGGTTCCCCAGGATCAGCGCGTGCATGCAGGTCTCGAAGTTGGGCAGCGTCTCCGGTTGCCAGTAACGGCACGCTCCTCGATGGTAGGCCAGCGGGGCGTCCACCCCCCACTTCACAATCATCGGGTTCGGCGCGGACGCCTCAGCCAGGTAGAAGGCGTAGAAGTAGTAGCTCGTTGCCGGCACCGCCTTGCCCCAGCCCTCCACCAGGAAGCGCAGCCCCTTGTTGTTCGGTTCGCCGTCGTCGGTCATCGGCTGCGCCCGGCTGAAGGTGATCGGCGCGATCTGCGGCACCACGGCGGGATGCACCTTCTCGCGCACCGGCGGCCGGATATAGTCGGCGTACGCCAGCAGCCCGAACTTCACCGCGGGGTACTTCTTCGTCACCGTCGCCGCCACCCGGTTGGCCAGCACCATCAACCGATCGGTCTTTGACACCTCGCCGATGGCCGCGTCGAAATCACCCGCGTCGTGCTTCCGATCGTCTGACTCGTCCCAGCCCACGCCATCATCGGGCGACAGCGAGAAACTCGCCATGTTGGGCTGCTTCGCCAGTTGCGCCAGGATCGCCTCGCTGATCGCCTGCGCCACCAGCGGATGCGTCCACTTCACCTTGTGATTGTCCGGTTGGCCCTTGATCATCGCCCGGATCTCCGGGTGTTTCTTGCGCAGCTCGGCCGGCACCGTCATCTCCAGGGCATGTCCCGCCTGCAGCGCCATGCCTCCCATTCGGTTGCGCCGGCCAAAGTCATGATCGACGTACCACATCCCGCGATAGTCTGTGTACGGCCCGGTGCTGACGTCCTGCTCGGTGACGCTCACTGTCTTTCCTTCGGGCAGCACCTCGCCCTTGGGGCCCGGGATGTACCACCGGCATCCCAGTTGATCGAGCAGCGTGTAGATGGCGTAGCTCGTCCCCAGGTCGGATTCGCCGACCAGCGCCACCCCACGGGGGGAGGCCACCAGGCGGAATCCCTGCCCGTGCGGATACGTGCGCGTCGGCTGCCCCAGTGACTTCCCCGTCTCGCCGATGTAGATCGGCACCCGTTTGTCGCCTGCCGGCAGCGCATCGGCCACGATGTCGACCTTCGCCCCGGTCATCCGTCCCAGGACCGCCGCCAGATCCTGCACCGAATCGCGCAGCCGTACCACGTTGACGGCCGGATCGAGTGAGCGCCAGTCGGCCGGCTCCTTGCCTGCTTTGGCTTCCAGCACGCGCTTCGGCGCCACGATGGCGCAACGCGCCTGTCCCTCGTCGATCAACCGCACCTGTCCTGGCCGACGTAATTGCGCAGGTGGCACCTGCAGCAGTGTGTACGGTTGAAGGGCGAGGATGTAGACGTTGCCATCGCGTGCCTCGCACACACCCAGGATGACGTGCCGCGTCGTCGTCACGTCGCCCACCTTGATCAGCCCGCCATGGAAGGGCAATGGCTTGCCATCCTTGCCGACGAACTCGGTGTAGTTCGGATTCGCAATCGCCACCGGACCATGCTGCACCGGCGCCCTGTCTCCCGGTCGATAGCTCACCAGGTGCAGCAGTTGTCCCACCTTGGGATGGGCCGCCGTGATCGCCGCCCACACCGTCCCCGTGGGCCCGACACACATCGCCCGGCAATCGGTGGACTTCGCCCCGGGTACCAGCGTCCCCAGGCTCTTGCCCGCCAGCGTGCCACCTTTCTGCGTCAGGTCGTAGGCGTACAGCTGGTTCGTGCTCATCGGGAGCGAGTACAGCGTCTTGCCGTCCGGCGAGATGTCCCAGTTGATGGGATGGCCCGTGCCCGGGTTGGCCAGGTTCGACGCCGCCGTGGGCGCCTGCCCGTCGATGGTCTGCTTCAGCCGTTCCACTTTATCGGTCGTCGGGTCGTAGCGAACGATGTCGCCGCCCAGCATCGGGTGGTAGGCCCGTCCCAGGTAATCAACCACGATGAAGCCGTAGATGTGCTTCGTGTCGATGAGGTTGCGATATTTCCCCGTTTTGAGATCCAGCACCAGGAAGTGACTGTTCTCGCCGGGACCGGGTCGGCCATCCGAGCAGGTGGAGATGTAGGCCACGCCCCGCGCCTCGTCCGGTGTGATGCTGTTGATCCCCTCGTGCGGCACCGGAATGGGGTAGACCTTCGTGGTGCGCGTCAGCGGGTCGTAGACCATCGGGTAGCCGCCCGGATAATCCTCGCGCTTCTCGTCCTTCGACGGATAGCCCTGTTTGGTGCCGAAGTAGATGCGCCCGGAGATGCCGACGTTGTTCCGGGTGTGAATCTTGGCCTGCGAGCCAAACCCCTTCAGATCCTTGCCGATCGCCTTGTGACAATCGACCACCACGTCCATCTTCTCGCCTTTGGGGGCAAACTCGACGAGCCACGAGTTGACCGCGTTGGCGTGCGTGCCGATGTACAGCCGGCGGTTCAACCCCTCGATGATCGAGAAGTAGCCCTCCCCTTCAGTGGCCGTGTACTTGGGGAGGGCAAACGCCTTCGCCTGCAGCCACTTGACCCCGGCCAGGTCATCGGCCGCTCGTGCCGACGGCGCCAGGGCCGTCAGGGCAAGCAGGAGGATTCCACAGTGGCGCCACATGGTTACTTTCCTCGTCCAGGAGGGTAGACAACGATGATTAGCGAGGCTGAGCCAGCGCCCGGATTTCCTCGGCGGTCAGGGCCCGCTGGTACAGACGGATCTGCCGCAGCTCACCTGGGAAGGGGCCGTTCGGACCACTCCCCAGGCGGAGCAAGCGTGCCCCGGCCAGTGAGATGGCGTTCGCCGCGAAGGCCGGCGACTGGGCCACCAGCTGCCCATCGACATACAGCCGCAGGTGGTTCTTCGATTTCACCGCGACGACGTGGTGTTCCCCTGGTGGGAACGCATGATCCCACGTCACCTGGCGACCGGCCTCGTACGCGAAGATCTTCCCCGTGGGCAGCGTGCTGCAGAACAGGCGACCGTCATGCTCGGCCATCGTCCAGGCCCGGCGATACTTCACCGCCGGAGTCGCATCCAGCTGGATCAGCTTCTTCCAGGTGCCCGGTTTCTCCAGGTTGTACACCTCCGCCTTCGGCAGTGTGCCCGCCAGCAGCCGGCCGTTGTGGACCATCATGCCCATCACCTCCAGCTCCTCACCGAGCCGGCCGACGTCGGTCCATTTGTCTCCCTCATCCAGGCGATAGACCCGCCCGCTGGGCCAGGTACCCACCAGGAGCCGGCCGCCGTACACGACGAACGAGTAGGTCTGCGTGTTCTCGCCCAGTCGGCCCAGGTCGGTCCACGTCTTGCCGTCGTACCGGTAGACATGCCCGCCATCGTAGCTCGAGGCATAGAGATGATCGCGGAACACCGCCAGCGCGACGACGCGCTTTCCGCCCGGCGTGCCGCAATCGCTCCAGCGTTGCCCTCCCTCGTAGCGGAAGAACCCCGCCGGGCGATACAGCGAGCTGGCGTACAGCTGGCCGCGAAACACCGCCAGCCCACCCACGGCCTCGGCTCCTGGCAGCTGCCCGCAATCCACCCAGCGCTGGCCGTCCAGTCGGAAGATGCGCCCACCCAGCGTGGTGTTCTCGGACTCTGAAAGCGCCGATCCAGCCACGCGATACTTGCCCGTCCCGACGAATAACGACCCCGCATGGGATGCCAGGGCCGTCACCGAGTTGGAGCGATCCGGCGCGCCACAGTCGATCCAGCGCTGGCCTCCCGCGTAGCGGTAGACGTGCCCCGCCTCGATCTTGCCCGGCTCGCAGGTGCCGACGTAGAGCGACCCTGCATGGACCGCCATCCCGAACCCCAGCAGCGCGTTGCCCGGTCGCCCGCAATCTTCCCATTTCGACTCGCGGTTGTCGTCGATGCCGAACGCCAGCTGCCGTGCGCCCGCCTGGGTCGTGGTGACGTGCGTCGTCCGCAGGGCCAGGTTCCAGCCACGCCGGCTCGTCGCATCGTAATGACTGATCAGGTCGCCGGCCCACTCCAGCCGGTCCGCCTTCACGGTCAGGCTCACGCTAAACTCTTCTCCCACTTCCAGTGCCGGCATCATCCTTCCCAGCGCATCCCATCGCCCGACCAGACCGCGCTCGAGGTCCACCTTGCCTCCCTGAGGCTTCAGGTTCCGATCCAGAAAGTCGTATGCTTCCTGCCGCACCGCCGCGGGGAACGAGTGGCCCGCATCCGGGTAGCGCACCACCAGACGACCAGCCGCCTTGAACAGGTCGCGATAGACCGGCAGGGCTGCATCGATGCAGTCGCGCACACCGGATACCTCGAAATCAGGAGAGTCGTGCAGCGGCGCGTTGACGAATACCGCGCGCGGGGCCAGCGAGCCCAGTACCTCGGTGAAGTCGAACGGGATCTGCTTCGCATCGTCCTTGTAGACCGTCTGGATGCGTGGCATGTAATAGCGCGAACTCCAGGCGCGGACATCGCCCTTGTTGTGCTTGGCGAACACGTTGAAACCGCAGCTCGACACCACCGCCTGGACGCGCGGGTCGAAAGCCGCCAGGAAGACTGCATTGTGTCCGCCCAGCGAGTGTCCGATCACCCCGATGCGCGAGCCATCGACGAATGGCAGCGACGCCAGCAGATCCACACCACGCCGATGGTTGACCACTCCCTTCATGGTGGCGCTGACGTACCCCAGGGCATACGGATCAGTCCGGTACTCGCGTGTGTGGCGCAGCGGATAATCCAGTGCCAGCGTCACGTAGCCGCGCTGGGCCAGCTCGTGGGCGTAGGCAAACTGCGGATCGGGCGTCAGCCCCACCACATGCTCCTTGCCGGTCGAATCACTCTCCGGCAGGCACACCAGCGCCGGCAGCTTCTCCTGCGTCGGCTTCCCATCCGGCCCGTGCGGAATCAGCAGATAGCCAGGCAGCCGGTCTCCCTTCTCCACCGCGAAGCTCAGATGTCGCCGGGTGTAGTGCCGCAGCACCGTGTCGCCGATCACCTGCACATCCAGCGGCAGGGTCGGCGGCGCGGGCAACGGACCCATCACGCGCTGCATGTTCCCCAGGATGTGCTTCACCCGAATCTGCCACGCCTCCACCGTGCGGACCGGCTGACGCTTCCCGGCCACGTCGAGGTAGTGCAGCAGGTCCGCGCGATCGGCGTATAGCGGTGGTTCTGAAGCAGGAGTGGCAGCGAGTGCGAGCAGGAGCAGGCAGGCATTCATGGTGGCAGGGTCCCGGCATGTCGAGCGATCCGGCGATTGTGCCACGCCCCCGCCCGTAGTGCAAGCACGCGGCCGTCACATAGGTTCTCTCAGGGAACGACCAGCTCCAGCGCGCATTCCGCGGTCACTGGTCCTTCGGGTGTGTCCACTCGCGCACGCAGCGTCAACGGTTGCAGGTAGGGACCAGGCTTCGCGCCGAAGCTCACTGTCAGCGTCCCGGCTGTCTGCGTGGCAGGAACCACCACTGCTGCTGCCTGCGTGTCACGCACCTGCTCGGGCACTATCAGCTCCACCTGCACCGGACCAGTCAGCCCCTTGCCGCGCCGCACCGTGAATGGCACGCTCGCCCGACCGCCCGGCAGCGCCGACACCGACGGCCGCACCACCTCCAGCCCCAGCCGTCCCGTCTCCACCACGGCGATCATCTGTTCGTTCTGCGCCTGTGACGAGAACCCCACCAGGTGTTCCCGGTCGCCGTCGCGTACTCGGCCCACCGCCACCACGCAAGCGCGCGAGGTACGCCCCGTCTCCATCCACGCAGGAAGCGTTACCGGATAGTCAAACTCGGAGACACCAGACCCGATAGTCAGCGTCGGCCCACTCACCCCCTGTAGGTGTCGCGACTGTCGGTCGGCCAGGCGCACCTCCAGCGGTCCCTCGTAGCCGTTTCGCTCGATCCGAAACCGTTTGCGGTACACCGTGCCGCGCGGAATCAGCCGCAAATCGTAGGTGCCCACCACCTTGAACGGCACGGGTAACCCTACACCCAGCAGGAGGCTCTCCTCGGTGGGTTCGTCTGCCAGGCGCACCGGATGCCGGCGCTCGACGCCACCCACCTGCGCCTTGCCGAATAACCGCACCCGCGCGGGATCGATCCGCGCCGTGGCCGACGCCGTGAAGACCAGGTTCACGCTCGTTTGCCCTGCCTTCACCTCCGCTGGGCTGAACTTCACCCCTTCCGGCAGCCCCTCTGCCTCCAGCGCGATCGCTCCGGCGAAGCCTCCCTGGGGCACCACGGTCAGCTTCAGGTTGGCCGACTTCCCGCGCACCACGCTCAGCGTGTCGCTCTCTATCTGCAACTGGAAGTCCGGCACCGGCGTCGCGATGCGCAGCCGATATCCAAAACTTGAACCACCGCGCGAGCGGACCTGGTCGCGCACGCGCACCCGCTGGGGGCCGTCCTTCGTCGGAATCAGTCGCAGTATCGGGTCGCCCGGCCCATACTCGGCGCTCTGTACCACCCGATCCGCCTCGTCGATCAGTTCGATGACTCCCCGCAACGCGGAACCCAACCGGGCCGCCCGCAGATGCACCTCGACCGGCTGCCCCTTCTTCCCCGTGAAGCGCCACACATCCACTTCCCCCGGTCGGGCGATCTGCCCATTACCCACCCCCGGGAAGGGAATCTCCCCCGTCGACTCGGTCGTCTCGGGGAGCGTGTCCACATCCAGCCCCACTGGCTGGCTCAGGCCCAGCGGTGTGGTCAACCGCACCGTCTCGGCCGTCAGCGCCTGGCGCACGCGTACCCCTTCCACCCCGGCACCTTGCAGGCTGAACTCCACCGTGGTGCCGCGTTGCCCTCCCAGGGGAAACACTGCTCGCACGTGGGGCGTTGTCGTCACCGTCAGCCGATAGACGTGCCGCTGGCTGCCGGCGCGATTGGCATCCGAAATCTGCACCCGGTAGGTTCCATCGGCTGGCGCGATGAACGAAACCAGAGAATCGGGACCGCCGTTGTCGTCGTTTTCGGCCACCACGCGACCATCAGGGCCGGTCACTTCCAGTCGCGCGTCCAGCGGCGAGTGCAACCGGGCCGCCTGCACCTCGCAGGTGATCGGCTGTCCCTTACGCGCGATAAATGACCACACGTCGATGTCCTCGCGCGGGAAGATCCGCCCGTTGATGGTCACCGGTAGCGTGACCGGCACGGCGATTGGGTCGCCGTCGGTTTCCTCCTCCACCACCTCGGGCAGGTCGCCCACCGCAAACAGCGGCCCCGAGGAGGCCCCCTCGGCCGTCCACACGCGCACTCGCCGTGGCCCGATGGACGCATCGGCAGCGATGGTGATCTCCCCCGCCATGTCCTGCGGATAATCCTCCTGGCGTTGCGAGTCGGGCAACGGCAGCATCGGGCCCTCGAACCAGCGCGTCGCCATCCGGCGCAGCTGCGGGCTCAGACGCAGGCCTGTACCCGTCGCCTCCCAGCCGCAGCGCTCGTACAGATTCAGTCCGCCGACACGTACCGCCACCTTCTGACCCCGCTGTCCCCCTGCGGGAAACAGGTAACTCAGCTGCGGACTCTCGGCCCAGCTCACTGACGACACCAGGAGCGCCATCGCGGCCGCAACGACAGATCGCACAGGCATGGGAAGGATTCTCCCGGCTTACACCAGTTCGCGGATGACCCGGCCATTGTTCACGATGGAGACCGGCCGACCTTCCGGAGTGTAAAACTCCTCCTTGAAGTCGATCCCCAACCGCTCGAAGAGTGTGGCGCTGAGATCCTCCGGGCCGTACGCCTCGGTCGAGGGACGCTCGGCCCGGGCATCAGTCTTGCCGACCACCACGCCGCCGCGCAGCCCTGCTCCGCCCAGCAGCACTGTGAACGCCGGCCCCCAGTGGTCTCGCCCCGCGTTCTTGTTGATGCGCGGCGTCCGACCAAATTCACCCGTCACCACCACCAGCGTCGTGTCGAGCAACCCGCGGTCCGCCAGGTCGGCGAACAGGGTCGAGACCCCCGCGTCGAGCCAGGGAAGCAGCTGCCCCTTCAGCGTGGTGAAGTTGGCGTCGTGGGTGTCCCAGTTGCTGTGGTCGATGGTTACGCAGCGCACCCCCGCCTCGACCAGTCGGCGTGCCATAAGGCACGACTGCCCCAGCGTGTTTCGCCCGTACTGATCGCGCAGCTTTTCTGACTCGGCGTGGATGTCGAACGCCTGCCGCGCCGCGGGGGAGGTCATCAGGTCGAACGCCTTCCGCTGAAAGACGCTCACCGTCCGGGCTGACTCGTTGATGCGCGCCTCGACCCCGGCGCGGAAGCGGTCCACCTCGCCAAGTAGACGTTTGCGGTCGCCCAGCCGCCGGGCCTCGAGCGTTGGCAACGGCATGACGTCGGGCACGGCAAAGTCTGGCGCGTTGGGGTCGGCATCGATGACGAACGGCGCTGCCCCCGCTCCCAGGTAGGCCGATCCGAACGATGGATGCAGCTTGGGCAGGCACACGTACGGAGGCACGCTGCCGCGCGGGCCCAGCTTTCGGGCGATGATCGCGCCGTGGGCCGGCCGCTGGTTGTTGGGCGATTGCCCCGGGTTGAAGCCCGCCGCCGGGAAGTAGCCCGTCAGCATGTAGTGATCCGCCGGCCCGTGGTCCGAGTTGTGATGGCGGAACGACCGCACCAGGGCCATCCGCTTCATCTCCCGGGCGATCCGCGGCAGATGCTCGCAGACATCGATACCCGGCACCGCCGTTCGGATCGGCTGAAACTCGCCGCGAAACTCGGCCGGCGCCTCCGGCTTCATGTCGAAGGTGTCGATGGTGCTCAGGCCCCCGTGGAGAAACAGGTAGATGAGCGACACATCGCGCCCGCGGGTGGGCGGAGCCGCCGCCCGCGCTTCGAGCAGGTGCGCCAGGCTCAGGCCTGTGCCAAAAAGTCCGGCCGTGCCCAGGCGCAGGAAGTCACGCCGCGCCAGCCCGTCGCAGAAGGAACGTCGTGTCATGGCCTAATCCCCCCAGGGTGCTCTCAGTCGTTCCAGCCCAGTTCGTCCGCCGAGCCCGCCTGATCGAGCCGGCGCTGGACCTCCTGAATCCGATCCTGATCCCACTGCTGAATCTGGCTCCACCGGCGCGGATCGAGCTTGCCGAACCGGGTCTCCACCGCCTCGCCCAGCGACCGCTGCTGCGCCGCCAGCTCGTTGGGGTCCCACCGCCGCAGGTGTTCATCGAGCCAGGGCTGTCGCGCCAGATCCTGCTCCAGCGTCAGCAGACTGCGCACGCGGGCCTGACCACGTCCCAGTCCCACCAGCGCGGCAGAGCCAATCCAGATGCCCAGGAGCATTGATGCGCCGATGATCGCCTGTCCCAGGCCATACCCCATGGTGCCCACGATGAAGAAGATGGCCACCGCACCTGCCGGGATCGACGCCTGGAGTGCCGCCCGGCGGACCTCCTGCTGAAGGATCTGTCGATGCTCCGCCGACAGGGTGGCGTCGCGCGCGCGGGCTGCTCCCACTGCGGCAGCGCTGGGCACCCAGAAGAGCATCGTCCAGAACAGCACGCTCCATGCTCCCTGCAGCCCGCCGAACTTCGGATCGTTGAGGTAGAACAACGACACGGCGCCGCCGACCACGAGGGACCAGAACAGCCCACCGAGCGCCCCGCGCAGCAGTCCCCGATGGATCGCCCGCCGACGATCGCCCACCGCCCCAGAAGCTGACATCGCTGGTGGCATCGGCTCCTCGTTCAGTGGTTGAAGCTGAACTCCAGGGTGTTGAGTAAACTCCACGCCAGATCCTCGACCGCCTCGCGCCGGCGCTGGGGATTGGCACGCAGATGCTCCACCGCGCGCGTCTGCTCGGCCGCGCTGGGCAGCCGGGCGAAGTAGGTCAGGTACAGTTCTTCCACCAGCCGGGCTGGGTCGGCCTCCCGGGCTGTCAGGCGGGCCACGGTGCCGCCCGCGTGTGTCAGTTTGGCCTCGATCTCCGGGGCGTTCAGCAGGTGCAGTACCTGGGCCACGCTCGGCTCGGTCACGCGCTCGCACTCGCAGGCGCTGGTGCGCTCGGTCCGGCCGAACGCCTTCAGGAAGTAGTGCGGCACCTTGCTGTCCCACAACTCGATGGCGCGCGTGCCTGGCGGCATGCCTCGGAAGCGCTCCGGCACCCCTGTCGCCTGGCTGACCATGTCGAGCAGCACCTCGGCCGGTACCCGTCGCAGTGCCGCCCGTGAGTAGTTTTGCGAGTCCTTTTCATTCGTCGCGTTGGGAGTGGTCGTCCGCTGGTAGGTGTCGGATGCGGTGATATGGCGGATCAACGCCCGCAGGTCGTAGCGCTGGGCGATCAGCTGCTGCGCCAGCGCGTCGAGCAGTTCGGGGTTCGACGGTGGGTTGGTGGCGCGGACGTCGTCCAGCGGCTCGATCAGGCCCCGGCCCAGCAGATGCGCCCAGACGCGGTTGGCCAGGTTCCGCGCGAAGTAGGGGTTGCTCGGTCGCGTCAGCCATGCCGCCAGCGTTTCGCGGCGGTCGCCCTGCTCTGCCTTCTCCGGTGCTGGTTCGCCCAGCGGGCGAGCGAGGATGGTCGCCCCGCTGCGCGGATGCTTCGCCGTCGCCGAGCCGACCACGCGTACGGCGTCGTTCACCACCTGCAGGCCGTTGAAGTAGGCCGTGATGGCGTGATAATCTTCCTGGCCCCAGCGGTCGAACGGGTGATGATGGCACTCGGCACAGGCGATGCGCACCCCCAGGAAGACCTGCGTGAAGGTGCCCGCCATCTCGCCCGGCTTCTTCACCGCCTTGTAGAAGCTCGCCCCAGGTGACTCGGCCACCGGACCTTCCGAGGTGATCAGCTCGCGTGCCAGTTGATCCAGCGGCGTGTTCTGCGCCAGGTGGCGACGAATCCAGGCATGATACGCCCGCGCCTGCTTCGCCCCCAGCGCCGCTCGATCCACCCGCAGCACGTCGGCCCACTTGAGCGTCCAGTAGTCGGCAAACTCCGGCCGCGCCAGCAACTCGTCCACCAGCCGCGCTCGACGGTCCGGACGCCGGTCAGCGAGGAAGCGCCGCGCCTCCGCCACGGTGGGCAGCGTCCCGATCACATCCAGGTAGGCTCGGCGCAGAAACGTCGCATCATCACACAGGCCCGACGGCACGATGTGCAGCTTGCGCAGGCGGTCGTTCACCAGCCGGTCGATGGGATGATCTGCTCGCAGCTCGGGGTACGAGGCCAGGCGTTCGCTGCGAGGAATGAGCACGCGGCAGGTGTCCATCTGATCCATGAAGCTGGCCAGGATGGCCGCCACGCCTGGCACCTCGCCGGCGGTGACCAACCCCTCAGCATCGACTCCGGCCAGCGCCTCGTTATTGGACTGAAACCGCGCGTGCGCCGTCACGTCCATCGTGCGGCCATCGCTGAGACGCGCCATCACACGCAACTGCTGCTGTCCGCGCACTGCCAGCACGCGCTCGGAAGGCTCGACGCGCACTTGCACCACCTGGGGAGCATCTGCCGCGCCGAAGGGCATGCCGGCGCGGATCCAGCCGACGATGGTGTCGAACTCGGCACTGCCCGCGCGGATGCGTGCGCCGCCCCCGTGGGCGGACTGACCCGACATCTTGCGCACCAGCAAGCTCGCCTCCGGCGCTGCCGGGAAGACGCGCCGGCCACGAGCTTCGAGGACCAGGCTGGCGTGATCCGCCAGGGGGTCGAAGCCGAACACCGAGAGTTTCAGCCCGCCCTGCCCCTCTGCCTTGCCGTGGCAGCCCGAGCCATTGCACCCGAAACGATTGAGCAGCGGGACGATGTCCTGCACGAAGTGAAACTGTCGGGGCGCGCCTGCTTCGCTGACGCGCACCTCGACCTGGCGCCCCGCTCCGGCGAAGCTTACATGAATCTGCGTCACGCCATCGGCGATGGCGCGGATCACGCCGCGCTCGCTGACCGTGGCGATGGCCGGGTTCGCCGAGCGATAGCTGGCCCGGCGGGTGACATCCACCGGCGTTCCATCGGCGTGCACGGTGCTGACGAGGAGTGAAAAGGGATGCACTGTCCCGCGCAGCGTCACCGATGCGGGAGACACAGTCAATTCGGGGGCAGCCCCCAGCGCGAGAGCGGTGATCAGGCAGGCAGGAAGCATGGCGCGTGCGGCCTCCGGGCCGGCGGGGATCGGCAGGTAGGATGACTCTTCGATACCACATCGTCAGACCGGGAGCAACCAGGAAGGCGGGCGCGGCCCCAGTTTCCGCGAAGGGGGAAGGCATCGGGCCGCACTGGCGTTCTGGAAGGAGTGGGGCTCGATTCGGAGAGCGTTAGTGGGCGGGTTGTTGCTTGCAATCCCCCCCCAGCGAGTCGTATCTTGAAGAGGTGCCCCGATTGAATCCGATGACCTGCGAGTCGAGCAACATGGCCGACACGATAACGTTGATCTGTCCCGAGTGTGACAAACAGCTGCGGGTCTCCGAGGACCTGGTGGGCAAGAAGGTGCGGTGCAAGGGCTGCGATGCGACCTTTGTGGCACGGGCGCCGGGCAAATCGGGCAGCAAGAGCGTGAAGGCCGAACCATCGCGGGACACCAAGGCCAAGGCGCCCGCGGGCAAGGCGCCGGCAGCCAAGGCGCCCGCGGCAAAGCCCAAGGCAGAACCGGCCAAGCCCGCGCCCATCGATGATCCGTTCGCGGCCGACAACACGCCGTTCGGCGTGCGCGAGGAGTACCTGGGCCGGCGCTGCCCCGATTGCGCCAACGCCATGGAAGATGATGACCGCATCTGCCTGCATTGCGGCTATGACACGGTGTCGCGGCAGCGGGCGCGGACGCGGAAGGTGCAGGAAGTCACCGGGTTCGACGTCTTCCTCTGGTTGCTGCCAGGAATTCTCTGCGCCTTGCTGGTGTTCAGCATCCTGGGCGGGTTGACCTACTACTGGCTGGCGGTGAGCCGCGAGACGTTCGGCGATGCGTGGTACGACTTCCTCGGCGGACTGGGGATGAAGGTCTACACCAGCGTGATTGGTGTGGGCATCATCTACAAGGCGGGGCGGTTCGCCATCATCCGGCTGTGTATCCACTACCTACCGCCCGAGGTGGAATTGAAGATGGGCGAAGGCAAGTAGACGCCGGGGTCAGGCGACGGCGGTGGCGTGGGGGCAGCAGAGTTCGACCTGGAAGGCGGGGCCTGCACGGAAGGCGTTGCTGGCTGGGTCGTAGCTGCGCTGCGAGGCGACCAGGGTGCGGCCATCGACGATGTATTCGCCGTAGGACCACAGGCCGGTCTGCGTGGTGCTGCCGGCGCAGATGACGGGGAAGGGGGCGAGTTCGCCCTGCGGGTGGAAGTAGGCGTTGTGGCGATGGCCGTGCAGCCACAGGGCGATGCCGCCGCGGGCGGCGACCGCAATGAGCGACTGCAGGTCGCGCAGCAGGCGGACACGGCGTTCGGGCTGGCCGCTGGCCAGGGCGATGGGATAGTGCGTGACGAGGATGCGCGGGGCCTCGTCGAGCTGGGGGAGGAGGCGTTCGAGCCGGTCGAGCTGATCGGAGCCGACGGCGCCGCGGGCATCCCAGGCCCAGCGGTTGGCAGTGGCGGAGTTGACGGCAACGAGCCAGACGGGCCCGACGCGGCGGGCGTAGGGATAGACGGCCTCATCGACGCGGATGCCGACCTGCCAGGGGGCGAAGTGGCGCTCGAAGATGCCGGAGAGCATGGCGGTGCGAGTGCAGTAATCGTGATTGCCGGGGACGGCCAGGCCGGGGCGTTCCTCAACGCGGAGCAAGCGGGTGGCCAGGGCGGTTTCTTCCTCGAAGCCCATGGCGGTGGCATCGCCGGAGAAGAGCAGGCAATCGGGTCGGCGCTGGGCCCACTCGGCATCGAAGGCAGTGAGGACGTCAGCGGCGCGGCGGAAACGATAGCCGCGACCCAGGACGCGAAGATTGAGCCAGGCGGCCAGGCGTTTATTGAGCCAGTCCTCGCGACGCCAGGAGGGGCAGGGCGCGGTGACGTGGATGTCGCTGACGTGGGCGAGGCGAACGGGGGTGGTGCTGGACGAATCCATGGTGGCAGCTCCTTTCCACTCGTCAGGCAGGTCGGCCGTGGTGGCCTGCCCGTGCGCCGTTGCTACAATTGCTCCGACCTGGTCGTGACATGGTCGCGAGGTCGAGGCGCCCCCTCTCCAACGGTGTACTGTCCATGCCGAAGGTCGTCTTCGTCAACGAGAAAAAGGAAATCGAGGTGCCAGTGGGCGCCAACCTGCGGAAGGAAGCTCGCGCCGCTGGGGTGGAGGTACACGGCACGGTCGAGACAGTCCTGAACTGCCGGGGGAACGGGCTGTGCGGCACCTGTCGGGTGCTGGTGAAGCAGGGGAAGGAGAACCTCAGCCCGATGGGGCTGCGGGAGAAGGCGAACCTGAACCTGCATCCGGTTTCCCTGCTGGCGCGGATCGGGCACGAGGAGGAGATGCGGTTGTCCTGCCAGGTGCAGGTGCTGGGCGACTGCACCATCCAGACGCGGCCGGCGTTCAACTGGACAGGCGAGAACTTCTGGCAGAAGCCATACCCCAACAAGTGAGCGGGGCGCGAGCGGCGGGGCGGTGTCATCGGGACGGCGGCGCCTCCAGCGGAGAGCGAGTCAGCGCCTGGAGCTTGGCGCCGTCCTTCATGACGGCGAATGACTCGAGGCTGATATCGATGACCTTGCTGGCCTGGGCCTTCTGGGCCAGGATCACCCAGTAGGCGATGATGATCTGCTCCTGGTCGCCCTTCCAGCGGTTGATGGAGTAGAAGTGCTGGCCGTCCTCGAACTCGGTCGTCTCGAAGGTGACCTTGTCGCGGCCAGGGACGGCGATAGGCCGCAGGCGCTGGGCGGGGGCGCTGGTGGCGCTGAAGCAGCGCAGGACCTTCTCGGCGAACTCGTTGGAGTTATCGAGAGCCCAGGCGATCTCGACGGCGTTGAACGGCCCGGCCGCGCCCGCGGTAATGGGTCGAAAGGTGTAGAGCAGGCCGGCGCGAGGCTCGGTGGGGTTCTCCGGACTGTTGGAGATGCCCCTGGGTGGGCGGAAGTACAACAGCGGCGGGTTAGTGCGCGTGCCGTCCTTGCCCTCGACGGCGGTCAGAAGGACCGACCCGGCGAGATACTTCGCTTCTTGCTCGAAACGATCGTGGCGGAGCTGCGCCTGCATCATACGATTTTCATAATCGGAGAGACCGCAGCCACCCAGGAACACAAGAAGGCCCAGACAGGCGAGACGTGGCGCGCGGGTCATGAAGGCATTCTCCGAAGGACCAGGATAGGTCCCATCGTATGGCATAGCAACTCGGCGCCGCAACGGCGAGCGTTCCCCCAGAGGAGAGAGAGTCATGGTGAGTTTCGACTTCTCCGGCAAGGTGGTTCTGGTGACGGGTAGCTCGCGCGGGATGGGCGCGGCCATCCTCGAGGCGTTCGGAGCGGCGGGGGCGACGTGCCTTCTCAATTATTATCCCGACGCGGCCGGGGAGAGCCTGCGCGATGCCGAGGCCACAGCCGAGCGGATACGCCAGACAGGGGCCAGCGTCGAGTTGCTGCCAGCGGATGTCAGTCAGTACGCGGCCGTCGAGGCGCTCATGCAGCAGGTGCGCGAGCGGCACGGCGGGCTGGACGTGCTGGTGAACAACGCCGGCATCCTGCGCGATCGGACCGTGCGAAAGATGACGCCCGGCGAGTGGCAGGCGGTGATTCAGACGAATCTGGATGGGGTATTCTTCTGCTCGAAGCTGGGGGCGGAGATCCTCCGCGACGGCGGGCGGATCGTCAATATCGCCTCCATCTCCGGGATCATGGGGTTTCATGGGCAGGCAAACTACGCGGCGGCGAAGGCGGGGGTCATCGCCCTGACGCGAGTGATGGGCAAGGAGCTGGCGCGGCGAGGGATCACCGTGAACGCGGTGGCTCCGGGAGTGATTCACACGCCGATGCTAGGCGGCTTGAAGCCCGAGGTGCTGGCCGAGTACGAGAAGCAGATTCCGCTGGGGCGCTGCGGGCGGCCCGAGGAGGTGGCCCACGCCGTGCTGTTCTTCGCGACGGCGGAGGCGAGCTACATCACGGGACAGACGCTGCCCATCACTGGGGGCTGGTTCTGATCCAGGAACGCGGGGAAGGTGTCGCCAGGGGGGTGATACAGTCCCCCCTGGCCCTGTGCCCCAAGGGGGGAGGGAAGAAGACGGGAGAGAGGGAGGTGGGTTGCTTCCTCTCCCTGGCGGGTGAGGAGTGCGCTTCCTCACACTTCAGCGCGGCCTTGCCCTGGGGTGACCTATCAGGAATGGCAGCTTTCTTGCCACGTTCGGTAGTGCTCGCGCACCAGCTCCAGTGCCTCGTCCACACTCGTCACGCAGCGCGGAATCGTCATGTCCTTCGCGTTGGCCAGCGGGGGCTGCGACTGGATCATGTGCTTGCTGGCCCACTCCACCAGCTCCTCCCACATCGACCCCACGAGGATCAGCGGCGTGTCGTACATGTGCTTCACCTGCAATAGCTGCCACACCATCAGCAGCTCCAGCGTCGTGCCGATGCCGCCCGGCACCACGATGAAGGCGTTCGAGATCTGCATGAAGTGATGCAGTCGCGTGAAGAACGTCTTGTGCTCGTACACCTTGCCGACGAAGGCGTTGGCATTCTGCTCGAACGGCAGATCGACGCGGATGCCGATCGATCCATCCCGATCGCCGGGGTCGCCCTCGATGGCGCCCTCGTTGGCGGCCTGCATCAAGCCCGGGCCGCCGCCGGTGACGATCTGACACCCCAGCCGCGCCAGCTCCGCCGCCAGCCGTCGGATGTCGTGATACTGGGCCGTTTCGGGCTGAATCCGCGCCGATCCGAAGATCGTCACGTAGTAATGCTCGACGCAGCGTGGCCGCAACCGCGTCAGGTTGTTCACCACGTCCCACAGCTCGAAGACCGACTTGCGGAGGATCTCCATCGCCTCCCCCGGGCTGCCGGCCAGCTGCGCGGGATCAAACGGAACATTCGTCATGCTCGCTCTCCATGCGGGACTAACTCACCGGCGGCTCAGCGCCTCCTCCAGCGTCTGCTCGACAGTTTGCAGCACCTTTAGCCGGGCGTACAGCTTGTTCTCCGCCTCCACCAGGATCCACGGCGCCTTCTCGGTGCTCGTACGCGCGACCATGTCGCACGCGGCCGCCTCGTAGCTGTTCCACCGCGCACGGTTGCGCCAGTCCTCCGCCGTGATCTTGTATTGCTTGTACGGAGTCTCCTCGCGCGCTTCAAACCGCCGCAGCTGTTCCTCCGCGCTGATGGCCAGCCAGAACTTCCGCACCAAGATGCCGTGTTCCTCAAGCTCGTACTCGAAATCGTTGATCTCCGAGTAGGCCCGCTGCCACTCCTCTGGCCGCGCGAACCCCTCCACACGCTCGACCAGCACGCGCCCATACCACGACCGATCGTAGATCGTCACCTTGCCCAGCCGGGGCAGATGCCGCCAGAATCGCCACAGGTACGGATGGGCACGCTCCTCGTCGGTGGGGGCCGCAAACGGGATGACCTGGTAGTCGCGCGCGTCCATGGCCTGCGTCAGCCGGCGAATCGCACCGCCCTTGCCTGCCGCGTCCGCTCCCTCGAATACCAGCAGTAGCGACCGTTGCTTCCCTGCCAGCGCTCGCGTCAGAGGTCCTATCCGCGCCGCAATCTTGCGCGACGCTTCCCGATATTCCTCCTCCGTCACCGTCTGTGTCAGATCCAGCGTGTTGATTAGATTCCGCGCGTCGGGGATTAGCTCGATCGGCTGCGGGGCCGGACGCGGCGGCGCGTTGTGCACCTGCTCCAGCCGCTGCTGGATGGCCTGCAACAACGTCCGACCCACTGTCAGGTTGCGAAACCGCCGATCCACCGACTCGACAATGGTCCACGGCGCCGCCCCGGTGCTCGTTCGTCGCAGCAACTCCTCGGCATGGCTGCGGAAGGTGTCGTACCGGCGGAACAGCTTCCAGTCCTTCCGCGTGACCCGCCAGCGCTGCGCGGGGTCCTTCTCCAGCTTCTTCAGCCGCTTCTTCAGCTCCCGTCGCGACAGGTGCAGCCAGAACTTGACCAGCACCACGTTCTCCTGCACGAGCATCCGCTCGAAGGACAGGTAGCGGTCGAGGCGGCGTTCGATCTCCAGTTGCTCCAGCTTGCCGAAAGCGCCACGCACGAGCAATTCGTGCTCCCACCCGCCGAAGAAGATGCCCATGTGCCCGTTGGGTGGCAGCCGTCGCCAGTAGCGCCACATGGGAGGGCGCTGCCGCTCCTCATCGGTCCATTCGCTCATCGCGTGTGTCTGAATGCCGCGCGGGTCCATCCACTCCAGCAGACGATCCACCGTCTCCGACTTGCCGCCCCCCGGCACCCCCGAAACGAGGATCAGCACCGAAAAGTTGGCCTCGGCCAGCTGGCGCTGCGCGGCCAGGAGCTGCGCGCGCAGCGCCGGTAGCTCCTGCGCGTAGGTATCCTTATCGACGCGGTTTCCCAGCTCGGCCTTCTCGAACATGGTAAATCCGGGGGTTGGGAGAACGAGGGTGTTTGGGGTATTGTACGAGGACCACGTCGCAGAGCGACATTCGAGGTTGTGCCTGCCTCGCTTTCCGCTATGCTGTGTACGACGGGCCGGGTCGGTTATTGCCAACCCATGCCCCCGGCGCCACCCCCGTGCCCGGCCGCCTGGCCGTGGTTGACAGGAACGTTCGGTGGTGCAGAGGATCTGAGTCCGGGACTGCAAGGTCCGCCGCGCCCACGGGGCTTGCAGGACGATGCCCTGAGGAGTTCCCTGCCGTGTCCACTCCCTCTCTCGCCGAGCTGCTGGGCCAGGAAGCGTCCAGGGCAGTGCGGTTTGCCGGTCATCCCGACGCTCTCTTTGAACGCCACCTGACCTACGATCACGTCGTTGATTCCACGCGTGCCTGCTCGCGCCAGCAGTATGAGGCGCTCGCCAGCGCGCTCCGCGACCTGCTCACGCGCCGCTGGCTCCACACCCAGCAGACGCACGACCGCGAGAATCCCAAGCGCGTCTACTACATCTCGATGGAGTATCTCGTCGGCCGCTCTCTCACCAACAACATCGCCAACCTCATGGTCGAGCCGCTCGTCCAGAAGGCGATGAAGGAGACCGGCCTCGACCTCATGCACCTCGCCGAGTGCGAGAATGACGCCGGCCTCGGCAACGGCGGCCTCGGACGCCTCGCCGCCTGCTTCATCGACTCGATGGCCACCCTGCAGATCCCCGCGATGGGTTACGGCCTGCGCTACGAGTACGGCATCTTCCGCCAGGATGTGAAGAACGGCTGGCAGGTCGAGGAGCCCGACTCCTGGCTCCGCTGGCCCGACCCCTGGGAAGTCGCTCGCCAGGCCGACAAGGTCGAGATGCGCGTCAATTCCTCGGTGCAGATCCTCAGCGGCGACATGAAGGTCCGGGTCAACCACCCCACCTCGGTCATCGGTATCCCCTACGATCGCCCCGTCGTTGGCTACGGCGGCACCACCATCAACACGCTCCGTCTCTGGGGCGCCGCCAGCCCGGACTTCTTCGATCTGGATGAATTCAACAGCGGCGATTTCTTCGGCGCCGTCCACGACCGCGTCGCCGCCGAGGCGCTCACCCGCGTCCTCTATCCGGACGATTCCACCCGCACCGGCAAGGGCCTCCGGCTGGTCCAGGAATATTTCCTCGTGGCCTGCTCAATCGCCGACATCGTCGCGCGCTTCCGCAAGCAGAACTCCGACTGGCGCACCCTGCCCGACAAGGTCGCCATCCAGCTCAACGACACGCACCCCGCTCTCGCCGTCGCCGAGCTGATGCGCATCCTGGTCGATCACGCGCGCCTCAACTGGGACGAGGCCTGGAGCCTGACCACCCGCACGCTGGCCTACACTAACCACACCCTCCTGCCCGAGGCGCTGGAGAAGTGGCCCGTTCGTTTCTTCGAGTGGTTCCTGCCGCGCCAGCTCGACATCATCTACGAGGTCAACCGCCGCTTCCTCGACGAGGTTCGTCGCCGTTATCCCGGCGATACCGGCCGCCAGGAGCGCATGAGCCTGATCGAGGAAACGCCCGTCAAGCAGGTTCGCATGGCCCACCTGGCCGTCGTCGGCACCCACTCGACCAACGGCGTCGCCGAGATTCACTCCGACCTGCTCCGCAGCCGCACCCTCCGCGACTTTGCCGAGATGTTCCCCGAACGGTTCGGCAACGTCACCAACGGCGTCACGCCGCGGCGCTGGCTGCTCATGGCCAACCCCGGCTTCTCGCGCCTCATCACCGAGGCCATCGGCGACCGCTGGATCACCGACCTCGACCAGCTCCAGCGTCTGCGTCCCCTCGCCGAGGATGGCGCCTTCCGCGAGCAGTTCCGCACCGCCAAGCGCGAGGCCAAGCTCCGCTTCATCGACTGGCTCCGTGGCCAGGGCGGCCCCGACGTCGATCCCGAGACGCTCTTCGACTGCCAGATCAAGCGCATCCATGAGTACAAGCGCCAGCTGCTCAACGTCCTGCACGTCATCGTGCTCTACAACCGCCTCCGCCAGAACCCGTCGCTCGGCGTCACGCCGCGCACCGTCTTCTTCTCGGGCAAGGCGGCCCCGGCTTACACCCTGGCGAAGCTGATCATCAAGCTGATCAACAACGTCTCCGCCATCATCGAGCGCGACCCCGCGGTACGTGGCCGGCTCAAGGTCGTCTTCCTGCCCAACTATTCGGTCACCGTCGCCGAGCGTCTCATCCCGGCCGCCGACCTGTCCGAGCAGATCTCGACCGCCGGCTACGAGGCCTCCGGCACCGGCAACATGAAGTTCATGATGAACGGCGCGCTCACCATCGGCACCCGTGATGGCGCCACCATCGAGATGGCGCAAGCGGCCGGCGAGGAGAACTTCTTCCTCTTCGGCCTCAACGCTCAGCAGGTGCAGGATAGTCGGGGCTACTACAGCCCGTGGTGGCACTACCACAACGAGCCCGAGACCCGCGCCGCGCTCGATCTCATCTTCAACGACCACTTCAGCCCCCAGGAACGCGGCATCTTCGCCCCGCTCCGCGAGACGCTGATGACCAAGGGCGACTACTTCATGCACCTGGCCGACCTGACCGCCTACGTGCGCAGCCAGGTGAACGCCAGCACGCTCTTCGTCCAGCCCGACGCCTGGGCGCGCAAGGCCATCCTCAACGTGGCCGGCTCCGGACGCTTCTCGTCCGACCGCAGCATCGCCCAGTACGCCGAGTCGATCTGGAAATCGCGTCCCTGCCCGGTGGAGTAATCCACTCCGCGCCACGACTTCCGCAACGCGGGACCGGTTCATCCGGTCCCGCGTCATTTGTTGCGCCTCTCCGCTGCCCTCTGCCACCTGGGGAGAGGAGGCGAGCGGACATCCTCTCCGGGAGCGTGCAGGAGGCGACGCGCTTCCTCGCGCATTCTTCTCTGCTCGTCGAGCGACCGGCGCATATCTTTACGGAGGAACGGATCTCCTTCCCCGAGAGATGATGCGGCGATCGATGCAGCTTGCGCCAGGTCACCGGCTGGGCTCGTACGTCATCCTGGACTCCCTGGGCGAGGGTGGGATGGGGCATGTGTATCGAGCGCGAGACGAACGACTCGACCGGCAGGTAGCGTTGAAGGTGCTGCGGGCCGACTGGGCGCGCGATCCGGAGTACGTGGCGAGGTTCGACCGCGAGGCGCTGATGTTGGCGGCGCTGAACCACCCCAACATCGCGACGCTGTACGCCGTCGAGCAGGCGGGCGACGCCCGGTTCCTGGTGATGGAACTGGTGCCGGGGCGAACGCTGGCGGCGCGGCTGCGGCAGGGGCCGTTGTCGGTGCAGGAAGCCGTCAGCGTGGGGATGCAGCTGACCGAGGCGCTGGAGGCGGCACATCGGCGCGGGATCATTCATCGGGATCTGAAGCCGGCCAATGTGATGACCACGCCGGAGGGACAGGTCAAGGTGCTGGACTTTGGCCTGGCCAAAGCGGCGATCCGTCCGCCCGATCCGACGGGGCGCCACTTCGAGACGCCCAACCCCGATCAGGTGATGATTGGCACCCCGGGGTACATGGCTCCGGAGCAGGCGCGGGGCGAGGCGGTGGACGCCCGGGTGGACATCTGGGCTCTCGGCTGCATTCTCTTCGAGGTGCTGACAGGGAAGCGTGCCTTCCCGGGCGATGGGGAGCCGTTTCCTGCCAGCAGCAGTAAACCCATGGCCGACTCCCTGCACATCCCGCCGGACATTCCTCCCCGGCTGGCCGAGTTATTGCGGCGGTGTCTGCAGCGCGATCCCCGAAAGCGGTTGCGCGACGCGGGCGATGCCCGGCTGGAGCTGGAAGAAGCGTTATCCGACCTGGCCCGGGGTGCGTCCACGCTCATCTCGGTGCCCGGGACCAAGGTGTCCACCGGGGTGGCGTCTCGGCAAAAGGCAGAACAGCGGTCGAGGTGGTGGCTGCTGGTGGCGCCAGTGTTGCTGGTGGGCGTTGCTCTGGGGCTGCTGCTGGGGGTGTGGCTGAGCCCGGCCGAGACGCCCACGTGGTCGGGGCAGCTGCTGCTGGGGGGGAGTGTGCGGGCCTACCAGCCTCGGGTGTCACCTGATGGCAAGTGGCTGGCCTTTGTCGTGCTGCACGAGAAGCAGGCCCAGGTGGGAGTGATGCGGCTGAACTCGGGCGAGTGGTGGGTGGTGACGCGGGCGCGGAAGCTGGGACAGGTGCTGGGAGTGTGCTGGTCGCGCGATTCGGCACGCATCTACTTCGATCGGTTCTTCGACGTACCGATGGGGGTGTTCAGCGTCTCGCCGATGGACCGGGCGCGCGAGGGCGCGCGAGAGGTGCCGGTGCTGGCCGAGGCGGAATCGCCGGTGGTGCTGTCCGATGGATCGCTGCTGGTGTGCAAGCTGGAGGGCGACGGCTTCTTTCGGATGCATCATCAGCAGAGCGATGGTTCGTGGAAGGCCGTGGGGCCACTGGTCGAGTTCTACCTGGGGTGGTCGTCGCCAGTGCGAGCGCTGCAACATCGGCGGGCCGTGGTGTTCTGCGGCAAGGTGCACCAGGCACCGGAGTCGGGGCGGCGGCAGTTCTACCTGCTGGACGTCGAGCGCGACGAGTATCGGCTGCTGTGGGAAGGAGAGGCGGAGCAGGATCACGTGGCGCTGGACGTGGCGCCCGAGGACGACTATGTGCTGACCACCCTGAAGGCGGGTGATGCGCTGAACCTGGTGCGTTTCGGTCTGACTGGCCGATCGTCGGTCCAGGTGCTCCGCCCACTCACGCTGCGACCGTGGGGTCTGGAGATGGAGACCGGGCCGATCTACCTGGATCAGATCCAGCGGCCGCTGGAGGTGTTACGGCTGAGCCTGCCGGGGCGCGAGCGGGGAGCGGGGGAATCGTACGAGCGCGTGGCCGCGCCCTCGTTGTGGGAGGAGACAGGAGCAGTGGGGCATCCCATCGAGCTGGGGGATGGCCGGGTGGTGTTTCCGAGCAAGGTGGCGGGGCGGGATCGGTTGATGATGGTGCATGGCGACGGTGTACCCGTGCCATTACTCGAGGGCTTCCCAGAGGAGACGGCACCGCCAATCACGCGGGTGGGGAGCAAGGGGTTGGCGTTTCTCGTCGGCAGTGGGGACGAGCGGAGTGTGCGGCTGGCGACGCTGGACGGCGACCAGGCGATGCCGCGTCTGGAGGCGGACTCGCTGGCGATTCGGGGCAAGGGGATCACGGCGCTGGCAGCATCGCCGGACGGCAAGACGTTGTACTACGTGCAGAACCAGGAGATCCGCCAGGTGGCCACCGATGGGAGCAAAGCATCGAGCCGGGTGGCTGCGGGTAAGGGGGTGGCGGTGTACCCGGAGACGGGTGAGTTGCTCATCCAGCAGGTGCATCGCGGGGGAGTGCGGTTGAGTCGGCTGGGGAACGATGGCCAGCCGGTGAAGGAGATCCCGGTGAAGAGTGGCACGTTCCGCATATTGCCGATGCCCATCCCCAGTGGGGCGATCAACCAGGAGGGCAAGATCCTGGTGGCGACGACGACGCGCGACTCGTTCTACTGGGGTGCCGGAGTGCTGACGCCGGACGGGATGATCGAGCCAGTGGCGACCAGTTACGACGGCGACATC
Source organism: Gemmataceae bacterium (assembly GCA_046350255.1). Taxonomy (GTDB): domain Bacteria; phylum Planctomycetota; class Planctomycetia; order Gemmatales; family Gemmataceae; genus CALDUY01. The sequence continues at coordinate 98,882 of JAXMAV010000024.1, read as the reverse complement.
TACCCGGCGGGCTGGTGCCGAGGAAATCAGGTGCTAGCGATGGGCTACTCGTTGCGGACCGAATTGTGGCGATTGACGCCGACACCACGGCGCGGTTGGCGAACGTGGTGGGGCCGGTAGCGAGGCCCCGCGCGATTGAAATGCGGGACCGCCTGGCTATGACAGAGGCAGGAATCCCCATCTGTCCGGAGACTGTCCCGATGCAGAAGTATTCGCAGAGTGGGCGTGCGATGAAGATCACGACCCCGCTGGGGACGGACGCCGTGCTGCTGGCGGGGTTACGCGGTCGGGAGGCGCTGTCCGAGCCGTTCCACTTCCGGCTGCATTTGCTGGCCGAAAAGCCGCTCGAGTTTGACCGTCTGCTGGGGCAGGGAGTGACGGTGCGGCTGGAGGGGCAGGAAGGTTCGCCGGGGCGTTTTTTCCACGGGCTGATCACACGGCTGGCGCGGCGCGGTTGGCACGCGGCGGCGCGCGGGACCCGGCTGCTGGCGTACGAGGCGGACCTGCGGCCCCGGTTGTGGCTGCTGGGACGGCGCCAGCAAAGCCGCGTCTTCGAGCAGAAATCGCCAGTGGACATCGTGCTGGGCATCCTGCGCGACGAGTGGAGTCTCGACGTGCGGTCGCTGCTGGCGGGGACGTACGGCCGGCGCGACTACTGCGTGCAGTACGCCGAGAGCGATCTGGCCTTCGTCAGCCGGTTGATGGAAGAGATGGGCATCTGGTACTTCTTCGAGCACACCGCCGAGCAACATCGCCTGGTGCTAGGGGATCGGTCCGAGGCGCACCCGGATCTGGCGGGCGGAGTGCTGCTGTTCGAGGATGAATCGGAGGGTCGGCATCGGCCCAACCGAATCACTGCCTGGACAACGGAGCAGGAGATTACCTCCGGCAAGGTAACGCTACGCGATCGCTGGTTCGAGGTGCCAGACAGCAATCTCGAGGCGATTCACACGGTGGCAGAGACCGCCCGGGTAGGTGGGGTCGAGCATCGCCTGACGAGGTCGCAACAGTTCCGGGGTCAGGAACTGCTGGAGCGGTACGAGTTTCCCGGCGGCTATGCCTGGCACTACGACGGAGTGACGCCCAACGGAGGCGAAGACCCAGCGCGGTTGCAGGAGGTCTTTCGGGAGAGCCAGCGGCTGGCCGGGGTGCGCGCCGAGGAGCTGGCCTGCGCGGCGATTCACATCGATGGAGCGGGCGACTGCACGCATCTGACGGCGGGGGCAAGGTTCCAGCTGGTGGACCACTTCGAGGGGGATGGCGAGTACGTGCTGACAGCGGTGGAGCACGAGGCCGAGCTGCGCGGGGCTTATCTGACGCACCAGGAGGGCGAGGAGTTCAGCTACAGAAACCAGCTGCGCGCGCTGCCCATCACGGTACCGTTCCGCCCGGCCCGGGTGACGCCGCGCCCGGAGATTCCTGGGCCGCAGACGGCCATGGTGGTGGGACCGCCCGGGCAGGACATCTTCGTGGACAAGTATGGCCGGGTGAAGGTGAAGTTCTTCTGGGACCGGTCGAAGGACAGCGGGCCGGAGTGTTCGTGCTGGCTGCGCGTGGCGCAGGTCTGGGCGGGGAACCGCTGGGGTGCATTCTTCTGGCCGCGCGTGGGGCATGAGGTGGTGGTCAGCTTCCTCAACGGCGATCCGGATCGTCCGCTGGTGACGGGCAGCGTGTACAACGCGAACAACATGCCGCCGTTCGAGCTGCCACTGGAGAAGAACCTGGCAGGCATCAAGTCGCACACAGCGAGCGGCACGCCGAACGCTCCGGCCGATCCGCTGTCGAACTACAACGGCGTGGTCTTCTTCGACCAGAAAGACGGCGAGCATCTGGAGCTGCACGGCGAGCGGTATGTCTACTTCAACTCCGAGGAGTACCAGCAGAACAACGTGAACGGGCCGCTCCGGTACAACGTCTCGGACACGCTGAGCTGGCACGTGGGCAGTCTGCCGGGCGGCTCCGGGTCGGGCGGGGGCGGCAAGGAGCCAACGCCGCAGGTGAAGTTCGAGAAGGGGATCTGGAAGAACGGCTTTGGTGCGGTCTTCGCGTCGATCACCGGGGTGGAGTCCAAGTCGCTTATCGGGTTGAACTACTCGACGCTGATGGGCGACAAGATCGAGACGATCATCAACCCGATGATTGCGTTCACCGAGCTGGGTGGGGCCTCGGTCAAGGTGCCGCCTCCGCTGGGGGCGGCGTGCGGCGCGATGGGGGCCTTGTTCGGCAAGACCGACTACATGATCGGCAACCGCACGGAGATCATCTACGGGTTCAAGGCAGGCATCACCCGGTCGGTCTACTCGGAGATCAAGGATTACAGCAGCCCCGGCAAGGTGAGTAAGCTGGAGCTGGCGATGACAGCGTTGGCGGGCTCGGCGATGGGTACCGGCATGATGACCGGGGCGCTGACCTCCTACGACATGAAACAGTCGTGGTGGCTGGGGTTCTTCGCCTCGGGGGCGACGCTGGCGCTGGCGACTTCCGAGGTGATCCTCTATCTGCTGATCAAGAAGCAGCTGGCCGAGGCGAAGAAAAAGGCCACGGCAGCGGTGGTGGGGCAGCAACCCAACGCGGTGCAGGACCAGGGCAATGCCATCGCCAACAACGTGGTGCCCAACCCCAACCTGGATGGGCAGCACGTGCAGCAGGAAAACAACGGCGTGGTCATCCAGCAGAATCACGCGTTGATCCAGGGGAATGATGAGAATGCGCTGATGTTCGTGGGGCTGAACGCCGGGCAGCAGAGCGTGCTGGCGATGGAGGAAGATTCCATCGTGCTGGCCAACGGCATGCCGAGCGTCGGACCGCGCATGCTGTTCGACTCGCGAAACAACCGGATCATCATCGGCGTGGGGCCACCCAACCTGGGGTCGTTCATCCAGATGGATCTGAACACGATCAACCTCTCGCTGGGGCCAACGCGGAGGATTCGCATCACGCAGGAGGGGATCGAGTTCACCGATGGGGTGAACAAGTGGGTGATGCTGCCCAGCGGGGTGAAGACCAGCGCGCTGATGATCGAGGACGAGGCGCAAACGACGCGGAAGACAAAGACGCCGCTGATGATCGAGGACGTGAGCGCGACGAAGAAGAGCAACATCGGGCTGGAGCTGGACAACTAAGAGGGGGCACATGCGGTGGCGGACAATCCTGGGTTCAAGAAGGTGACGGCCCGGACAGCGCGCGAGGTCTGCCAGCTGGCGGAGCTGGACCTGGCGGAACTGCCGGCCGTGGGTCCGGAGCAAACGCCGCGTTCGTACCTGGATGTGCTGTGGCGGCAGCAGAAGTATCCCGATGGGGTGAAGTTTCTGGCGGCGGCGCTGCCGAAGCGCGAGGCGATCTGGTGGGGCTGCCTGTGTCTGCACCAGGCAGGGCACGACCGGGAACCCGCGGATGCCGCGATGATGGCGGCCATCATGCGCTGGGTGCAGGAGCCGACCGAAGCCCGGCGGAAGGAAGCGGAGAAGCTGACCCCGGGCGAGAATCCGCTGGGCTTTCTCCTGCGCGCGGTGCTGTGGACGGGAGGCAGCCTGGCACCGGCGGGAGCGCCCGAGGTGGCCCCTGGTCCGCAGCTGCCGGCCAAGGGTGTGAGCGGGGCGGTACTCCTGGCCGCGGTGCTGGGCCCGCCCGAGGCGACGCTGGATCGGTTCCGCGATTATCTGGCCCTGGGAATGCTGGTCGGACGGGAACTGGCGGCGATACCGACGGCGCGGCCAGCTGGAGCGCCGTTGCGTGCCGGGCCACCGCCGCGCCCGGGTCCGACTCCCCCCCGGCGCTAACTTCGAGGAGAATCCCGATGGGCAAACCAGCGGCACGAATCACCGACATGCACACCTGCCCGATGCAGACTCCGGGGATGCCACCCGTGCCGCACGTGGGGGGGCCGATCACGGGGCCGGGTTGTCCGAAGGTACTGATCGGCGGGCTGCCGGCGGCGCGAATGGGCGATGTGGCCACCTGCGTTGGTCCGCCGGACACCATCGTCCAGGGCAGCGTCAAGGTGCTCATCGGGGGCAAGCCGGCGGCGCGGCTGGGCGATACGACAGCTCATGGCGGCGTGATTGTGACGGGCTATCCCAAGGTACTGATTGGTCCCTGAACAAGGCGAGGAACAACCATGGAACCCGAGGCGTTCATTCCGCGGCTGGAGGCGATGGCGGCCGAGCTGTCCGCGCTGAAGGCCCTGCCAGACCCCGAGTCGGACGTGGCCCGGCGCTTCTCCTCGCTGATGGAGGAACTGCGGGCGGCGACCAAGGAAGCGACGAAGAAGGTGCAGGAGGAGTGCCTGGCGGTGGCGGGTCAGCTGAAGGCCCAGGCGGCCGAGCTACAACAGTCGAAGTCAGCAGCGGCGGCGGAGCTGGCAGCGGCGATGCTGGGCACGGTGCCGGAATGGACCGGCCGAGAGCCCTGGGAAGAGCATCGACTCGACCCGGCGGTGCTACCCCGGTTAATCGCCGAGCTGGGCGACGTGAGCCGACTACCCTGACCCACGCCGGTGTGGCGAGTGGCCGCATTCTGACGCGTTCTCCCCTGAGGGAAATGGTTGGGGTGAGGGGGTGACATTGCGGGCGATGTGCTGGATTTCCCCCTCTCCAACCAGGAGCAAGAGAGAAAGCGATCAGCCTTCTCCACACGGACGTGACTGAGCGTCGGCGCGTCTAGCTGAGCAACTGGGTGACGACGTGGCCGTGGACGTCGGTGAGGCTGACGTCGCGGCCACCGAAGCGGAAGTGCAGGCGCTTGTGGTCGAGGCCCAGCTGGTGCAGGATGGTGGCGTGGACGTCGTGGATGGTCAGCGGGTGGGCGGCGACGGCGTTGCCGAAATCGTCGGTGTCGCCGAAGGCCAGGCCGCCACGGAAGCCGCCGCCGGCGAGGAACATGCTGTAGCCGTTGACGTGGTGGTCGCGGCCACAGGTCTTGCTGATGGCGGGAGTGTGCGGGGTGCGTCCCATCTCGCCACCCCACAGGACGATGGTCTGATCGAGCAGGCCACGTGCCTTGAGATCCTGAATGAGGGCGGCGACAGCCTGGTCGGTGATCAGAGCGTTCTCGGCATGGTGCAGTGCGAGGTTGCCATGCTGATCCCAGGGTGAGTTGTTGGCGTGGGTCAGGGGGCAGGTGATCTCGACGAAGCGGACGCCGGCCTCGACCAGACGGCGGGCGCGGAGGCACTGCAGGCCGTAGTAGCGCTGGTAGTCGTTGGAGCTATCGAGGCCATACAGGCGCTGGATGCGGTCGGGCTCGCGACTGACATCGGCGACGCGCGGCAGGGCGGACTGCATGCGGAAGGCCGTCTCGTAGTTGCGGATGGCGGATTCGATGCGGTCGCGCTGAGGAGAATCGACGGCGAAGGTGTTGTCCTGGGCGCGGAGCAGGTCGAGCTTGCGGCGCTGGATGGCCAGGCGATCGGCGGGGAGGATGTTATCGACCGGAGTGCCACGGGCGCGGAGGAGCGTGGCGGCGTGGGTGGCGGGGAGGAAGGCGCTGGAGAAGTTCTCGTAGCCGCCGTTGGGGATCCAGTCGTTGTTGAGGAGGACGTAGCCGGGCAGGTCGGCGTTCTCGGTGCCGAGGCCGTAGCTGATCCACGAGCCGAGACTGGGAGCGAGGCCGGTGACGCGGCCCGTGTGGAGAAGGAGGTTTTGCTGGCCGTGGAGGGGCTGGCGCCCGACCAGCGAGCGGACGACGCAGAGATCGTCGGCACAGCGAGCAATTTGGGGGAGCAGATCGCTGACCCACAGGCCACTCTGGCCGCGCTGCCGGAACTTCCAGGGGCTGCCGAGCCAGACACGGCCGGCGGCGCTCTGCGAGAGTTTCGAGACTGCGCCAGCGCCGATCGGCTTGCCCTGGTGCTTCGTCAGGGCGGGCTTGTGGTCGAAGGTATCGACGTGGCTGGGACCGCCATCCATGAAGCAGAAGATGACGTGGCGCGCGCGGGGTGTGGCCGGGGTGCGGGCAGAGGCGAGCCCGGCGTAGGAACGATCGGCCATGAGGCCCGCCAGGGCGAGCATGCCGAAGCCAGTGGAGGATTCCCGCAGGAAGTCGCGGCGGGTGAACATGGCGTGCCCCAGGTTAGCGGACGTGGAGAAATTCCTTGGTGTTGAACAGCGTGTGGGCGACATCGCGCCAGACGGCCTCACTGCGGAGCAGGGCCGGGGCGGCGACCTGGTGTTCGGCGGCCAGGCCCTCGATGGCGCTGCCCCAGCGCGTCAGCTCGGCGGAGGTGGGCGCGCGGCCCAGGGCCAGGCGGAACATGTGCGTCAGGCGGGCAGCCGGGGTATCGTCGGCGCGAGCGATCAGCCCGCGCGCCCAGTGGGTCGCCTGGTCCTGCACGAACGGATCGTTGAGCAGGGTGAGCGACTGGGCCGGGGTGGTGGTCACGTCGCGGCGGCCGGTCGGAATCTTCGGTGTGGGCTGGTTGAAGGTGGCGAGGAAGCGCGGCGGCTCCATGATGGTGATGCGCGTGTAGAGCGAGCGTCGGCCCAGGCCGTCGAGCGGACCGGAGAACAGTCGCTTTTCCGGATCTTCCTTCACGCGATAAGGGTTGAGCGTCGGTCCACCTAGCTGAGGATCGAGCCGGCCGGAGGCGGTGAGCATGGCGTCGCGGAGCGCCTCGGCCTCGAGTCGGCGCAGCGGCATGTGATGGACGAGGCGGTTGCGCGGTTCGACTGCGAGGGCACGTGGATCGACGGCCTGCCCCTGGCGCCAGGCGGAAGTCAGCACGAGGGCGCGGACCAGACGCTTGAGCGACCAGCCTTCCTCGACGAAGCGGCTGGCCAGGTAGTCGAGTAACTCCGGGTGCGAGGGTGCTTCGCCAGCGTGGCCGAAATCGTCGACCGTGGCGACGAGGCCAGCATCGAAGAGCCAGTGCCAGACCCGGTTGACAAAGACGCGAGCGGTGAGCGGGTTGGCAGGCGAGGCGACCAGATCGGCCAGCTGGCGACGGCCGCTGCCGGGGCCGGAGATGCGTTCGGCGGTGGGGGCGATGGCGCGGACGTAGCCACGCGGGATGGCGGCGCCGAGCTGGTCGTAGTCACCACGGACGTTGAGGCGGTATTCGTGAGGCGGGTCGAGGTCGGCCAGGCCGTTGACCGTCCAGGGCTCGGCGAGGCGGGCCTCGACGTTGCGGTAGCGCGTGACCAGGTCGGCGACGTCGGGAGCCTGGCGCGGGTCGAGGCGGTTGGGTAGGAGGTCTGCAGCGAGCAGGGTGTTGAGCAACTGGACGTGGTCATCGGTGGCGCGCTGCTGGCTGAATGCCTCGATGGCGGTGGTGGCCCAGGCGCGGTAGCGGGCCAGCACCTCGGGCAGGGTGGTGGGAGCGGGGCCCTGGAAGAGCGGCTGGAAGCGGGCGAGATCATCCGCGGGGGAGAAGGGGGCCATGTGCCGATAGACTCGCGACAGGGCGAACCAGCTGCGCGGGTCAGCGGCCTGCGTCTCGGAGCAGGCGCCGCCGAGGCCGACGCGCGGGGGGAAGTTGGGGTTGCTGGTCTTCGTGGCGATCTCGATGTAGATGTTCCGGTCCTTCAACCCGGTGAGGGGGTCCACCATTTGCCAGCCGCGCGGCTGCTGGTTGAGGTAGCGCTGGCGTTCGGTGAGGAAGGCGTTGTCCACCACGGTACGGACGGCCGAGAAGTCGCCACCGGCGATCTCGAAACTCAGGTTCCCGGCCGGGAGTGTGTGGGTGAACGGAGTGCGGACCGCGCCGTTGAGACGGGGCGAGAGTGAGCTGGTGCAGAGACCGCCGTGGAGGATCTGGCCTATCAGGCGATCGCCGTTGAGCTGCACGGTGAAGTCGCCGCAGGGGACGATGTCGCGGAGGCCAACGCCATCGACCGACCAGCCGGGAGGGATGCCCTGGCGGAAGTCGGCGAGGAGGGAGAAGTGGCCGGCGTTGCTGGCGCGGCGCTTCTGGTGCTCGTCGCGATAGCGGTTGGCCAGGGCGGTCCAGGCGCTGGCAATCTTCTCCGGGGGCGTGGTCAGCAGGGCGAGCACGGGATGAAGTTCGTCCTCGAGCGTGGTCTGCTTCTTGCCACGCTTCAGGTTCGCCTGCGTGAAGGTGTCGGCGTTCCAGCCGCGGGCGCTGTCGAGCCAGAGACGTGTCAGGCGCGGGCGTAGCTGGGATTTCAGGTAGACGAGCTGCTCGCGGAGCGGCTGGTCGCGTTGGGGTAGGTCGACGGTGCTGGTCAGCCAGCGCGCACTCTGGAAGATGCCGGCCAGGGCATAGTACTCGCGCTGGGCGATGGGGTCGAGCTTGTGGTCGTGGCAGCGAGCGCAGGAAAGGGTGGTGGCCTGGAACGCCTTGGAGAAGGCATCGATCTTGTTGTCGAGCATCTCCTGATGGATGCCATTGAACTCGGCGCTGTCGCCGTGGCGTTTCTCGCCGAGCTGGAAGAACATGGTGCCCAGGCGCGACTCGTTGATCTGCGCGATGGGATCGAGGCGAGGATGTTCGAGGAGGTCGCCGGCGATTTGCTCGCGGACGAGCTGATCGAAGGGGAGATCGCCGTTGAAGGCGCGGACGAGGTAGTCACGGTAGCGCCAGGCGCCGCGGGCGGCGATGTCCCACTCGTAGCCGTAGGTGTCGGTGTAGCGGACGACGTCCATCCAGTGACGGGCCCAGTGCTCGCCGAAGTGGGGGCTGGCGAGAAGCTGATCGACGAGGTGGTCGTAGGCGTGGGGTGAGCGATCAGCCAGGAAGGAGTCGAGGAGATCGGGGCGCGGCGGCAGGCCAGTCAGGGCGAAGCTCAGACGGCGAGCGAGGACGCGTGGCTCGGCGGGTGGGGCGGGGCGCAGATTGGCAGCCTCGAGCCGGGCCAGGATGAAGCGATCGATGGGGCCAGCGGGCCAGGCAGTGTCGCGCACCGCGGGCGGTGTGGGGCGGACGACCGGGCGCAGGCTCCACCAGTCGGGAGTCTCGGGGGTGGTGCTGGGAGAGACCTTCGCGATACTCGGTTTGTCGCGCGGGTCGATGGCCCCTTGACGCACCCAGGCGACGAGATCCTCGACGACGGCGGGAGGCAGCGGTTTGTCAGGCGGCATCTTGAACGATTCGTGGCGAACGGCGGCGACGAGCAGGCTGCGAGTGAGATTGCCGGGGACGACGGCGGGGCCGGAATCGCCGCCCTTGCGGATGCCGTCACGCGAGTCGAGGACGAGGCCACCCCGCGCCTTGCGTGCGGCGACGGAGTGGCAGCGGTAGCAGTGCTGCACGAGGACGGGGCGGACCTTCTTCTCGAAGTGTTCCAGGGCGGCGGTATCGCTGGCGCGGAGTGAGTCGGCCAGGTAGACGAGGGCCAGGGCGCACAGGGCGAGGCGGCGGAGGGAAGGCACGCGTTCGACCTCGAGCAAGACACGGGGTGGGTCCATCGGCGGATGGGTGTATCATACCCGGCGCGCGCGGCGAACGCCACGGGCTACCCGGGAGATCGGGCTGGCACCTCAGGGGTTGAGGGTCAACTCGACGCGGACGACGTCGTGTTCGACGGTGGTGGGGGGGCTGAAGCCCAGGGCGGCGGTCAGGGCCAGCATCGGGGTGTTTTCGCGTAGAATCTGGCCGTGGAGCTTCTTGACGCCGCGTTCGCGGGCCACGTCGATGATGCGGGCCAGGAGGTGGCGGCCGAGTCCCTTGCGCTGGCAGGAATCCTCGATGACGATGGCGAACTCGGCGCTGCCGGTCTCGGGGTTGAGGTAGTAGCGCGAGACGCCCAGGATGCGCGAGACGCCGTCCTGCGTCAGCACGGCGACCAGGGCCATCTCTCGGTCGTAGTCGAGATGGCACAGGCGGATCAGGCTGTCGCGCGAGAGCGTCTTGACGAGGCTGAAGAAGCGCATGCGGAGGGTGCGTTCAGAGTGGCGCCCGTGCAGGTCGATGATGAGAGGTTCGTCCTCGGGGAGGATGGCGCGGACGACGACGGTCTGGCCGTCGTGCATGCGGAACGGCGCGGTGTACTGGTTGGGGTAGGGATGGATGGCCAGGCGCGGACGCTGCTCGGGTGGCTGGTCGGCGGGGGCGAGGACGACGCGGGCATCGAGAGCCAGGATGCGCTGCGGCGAGGCGAGCAGGGGGTTCAACTCGGCCTCCAGAATCTCGGCGAAATCGACGAGCAGCTGACTGAATCGGACGAGAAGGGTTTCGAGGGCGGCGAGGTCGATAGCGCCTTGGCCGCGCACGCCGGCCAGAGCGCGGGAGATCTGAGTGCGTTCGATGAGCCGGCGAGCCAGGGTGCGGTTGAGCGGAGGCAGGGCCAGGGCGCTATCGTTGAGGAACTCGACGAGGACTCCGCCGGCACCGAAGAGGATGACGGGGCCGAACTGGCGGTCGATGGAGCTGCCGAGGATCAGCTCGATACCGCGATCGTGGATCATCGGCTGGACGGTGACGCCCTCGAAGGCGTCGGGGCTGATCCGCTTGCTGACATTGGCGCGGATGCTGTCAAAGGCGGAGCAGACGCCGGCCTCGTCGGGCACATGCAGGACGACACCGCCGACGTCGCTCTTGTGGGCGACGGTGGAGGAGAGCAGCTTGACGACGACGGGGAAGCCGACCTGCTTGGCGGCGTAGACGGCAGCCTCCATGGTCGGGCAGGGGACGCTGGGGACGATGGGCAGGCCGTAGGCGGCGAGGAGATCCTTGGCCTCGGCCTCGTTGAGCAGGGTGCGGTTTTCGGCGCGGGCGCGGGCGATGAGCTGGCGGACGCGCTGCGTCTGGGGCTGCCAGTCGGCGGGGAGCGCCTCGGGCGTCTCGTAGAGCAGCTCCTGGTTGCGGCGATACTGCACCATGTGCAGAAAGGCGCGGATGGCGGCCTCGGGCGAATCGAAGGTGGGGATGCTGGCCTGGGCGAGGAGTTCCCGTCCGGGGCGGACGGAGGGGCCGCCGAGCCAGCAGGCGAGCAGGGGTTTCTTGCTGCCGCGGGCGAGGGGAGCGAGCAGACGGGCCGTCTCGGTGGGGTCGGTGGTGGCCTGGGGGCTGAGCAGCACGAGGACGCCCTGAGTGTGGGTATCGTCGAGGCAGGCCTTGACGGCGGTGCGGTAGCGGTCGGGCGGAGCGTCGCCGAGCAGATCGAGGGGGTTGGAGTGACTCCAGGAGGTGGGCAGGACGGAGTTCAGCGCTGTGATGGTTTCGGTGGTGAGTGTGGCCAGCTGCCCGCCGCGACTGATCAACTCGTCGGTGGCCATGATGCCGGGTCCGCCAGCGTTGGTGACGATGGCCAGGGCGGGCCCGAGGGGGCGCGGCTGCATGGCGAGGATCTCGGACATGTGGAACATATCCGGGATGCTGGTGACGCGAAGAACACCGGCGCGGCGGAAGGCGGCATCGAAGACGGCATCGGAGCCAGCGAGCGCGCCGGTGGGTGAGGCGGCCGCGCGGGCGCCGGCGTCGTGGCGACCGGACTTCACGACGATGACCTGCCGCGTGCGGCTGGCGCTGCGGGCAGCGCTGAGGAAGCGGCGGACGTCGCCGATCGACTCCATGTAGAGGATGATGCTGCGGGTGTGGGGATCGTCGGCGAAGTAGTCGATGAGGTCGGCGAAGTCGATGTCGAGCATGGAGCCGACGGAGACGAAGCCGCTGAAGCCGACGTGGGATTCGCGAGCCCAGTCGAGGATGGAGGTGCAGATGGCGGCGGACTGGCTGAGCAGGGCGACGTTGCCGGCCCGGGCCATGTCGGCGGCGCAGCTAGCGTTGAGGTTGCTGGGCGGGTGGATGACGCCGAGCGAGCCGGCACCGAGGAGGCGCATCCGTCCGCGGGCGGCGGCGTGAATCTGGCGTTCGAGGTCGCGGCCGGCGGTCCCCAGCTCGGCGAAGCTGGTCGTGAGGATGGCGGCGGGGATGCCGACCTGGATGGCCTCATCGATGAGGTCGGGAAGGGTGGGCGCGGGAGTGGCGAAGATGACCAGGTCGGGTTTTTCGGGCAGGGCGGAAAGGTTGGGGTAGCTGAAGACCCCATGGATGGCCTTGCGCCCGGGGTTGATCGGGAAGACGACCCCGCCGAAGGGGTTGCGCAGCAGGTTGTGCATGAGGAGGCTGCCGACGCTTCCGGGCGTGGCGCTGGCGCCGACGACGGCGATGGAGCGTGGACGGAAGAACGAATCGAGAGAATGTCGGGCAGGCATGGCACGGCTCGGCGCATTCAGGGAGAGGCAGGACGGAGCGGGCGCGCCTGGCGCGCCCGGGACCGATCGCTGCGGAAGTCTGCGTAGAGCCTATGCCATTGAGGAGTGATCGAACACCCGGTCAGTTGCGGACGAGGATCTGGTAGCGTTCGCGCAGCTGGCGGCTGACGGGGCCGGGTTTGCCGGATCCGATGGGGCGGCCATCGACCTTGACGACGGGAATGATCTCGGCGCCGGTACCGGTGAGGAACAGTTCGTCGGCGGTGTAGACGTCGTGGCGGGTGAGAGCGACTTCCTGCACGGTGATGCCGGCGGCCTGGGCAAGTTCGATGACGGTGTTGCGCGTGACGCCTTCGAGGATGCCGGCGTTGAGGGGCGGGGTGCGGACGACGCCGTGCTTGACGAGGAAGAGGTTATCAGCGGTGCATTCGGCGACCTCGCCCATGTGGTTGAGCATGAGCGCCTCGGGGACGCCGGCGCGGTTAGCCTCGATCTTGGCGAGGATGTTGTTGAGGTAGTTGAGCGACTTGATGCGCGGGCTGATGGTGTTGGGATGGCTGCGGATAACGGAGGAGGTGATGATCTCCATGCCCTCGTCGTACATGCGGGCGGGGTAGAGGGAGATGTCATCGACGATGATGATGACCTGGGGCTCGGCGCACTTGTTGGGATCGAGGCCAAGGTTGCCAACGCCGCGGGTGACGACGAGGCGAATGTAGCCATCCTGCTTCTGGTTGGCCTCGACGGTGCGACGGACCTCCTCGGTCATGCGTTCACGGGACCAGGGCATCTCGAGGAGGATGGAGCGCGCGCTCTCGTAGAGACGTTCGATGTGTTCGTGGAGGCGGAAGATCTTGCCAGAGTAGACACGGATGCCCTCGAACACGCCGTCGCCATAGAGCAGGCCATGATCGTAGACAGAGATCTTCGCGTCGGCCTTGTCGAAGAGGGTTCCGTTGATGTTGACCTGAGTCATGAGGCACCTTGAGGAAGGCAGAACGGCCCTGGGACAAAGTAGGACACCCGGCGCGAGGCCGGGTTCAGGGGTCATCTGCGCGAAACGTGCGTCCGGCAGCCACGGGCCGGGGAGCGTGAATTACTGGGCCTTGCGGAGGGGCAAGGGTGGGGGCCCGGGGCGGGGATCGATAGAGGGATGCTGCCAGAGGGGGCCGGGCGCGGGGACAGAAGCGCCTTCGACCCGGCCCTTGACGAGGCGGACCACCCGATCCGTCGGCGCGACGAGGTCCCGATTGTGAGTCACCATGATGATAGTGAGGCCATCCTGGCGGTTCAAGTCGCGCAGAAGGGCGACGATTTCGGTGCCGCGTTCCTCGTCGAGGTTGCCGGTCGGCTCGTCGGCGAGAAGGATGCGAGGCTGCAGGAGCAGGGCCCGAGCGATGGCGGCGCGCTGCATCTCGCCGCCGGAGAGTTCGCGCGGGCGGTGGTGCATGCGATGACCGAGGCCGACGCGTTCGAGCAGCTCGTGGGCGCGACGGCGGAGCGGCCGGCGGCGCCACATCCAGCCGAGGATCGAGGATTGAATGAGCGCCGGCATGAGGACGTTTTCGAGCGCGGTCAGCTCGGGGAGCAGGTGGTAGAACTGGAAGATGAAACCAAAGGTGGAGTTGCGCAGCTGATCGCGACGGCGCGCGGGGACGTTGTCGATGCGTTCGCCGTCGAGCAGAACCGTGCCCTGGTCGGGGTGGTCGAGGGTGCCGAGCAGGTGGAGCAGGGTGCTCTTGCCGGAGCCGGAGGCGCCGACGATGCAGAGGAACTCGCCAGCCTGGACGTGCAGATCGACGCCGAGGAGGACGGGAACCTCGATACGGTGGCGGCGGTAGGCCTTCTGGAGGTCACGCGCCGCGAGCAGAGGAAAGGACGGATGCATGGTCGGGGACTCCGTTCTCGAGGTCACTCGTACCGCAGGGCGCGGACAGGGTGCAGAAGGGCGGCGCGGAGCGCCGGCAGGACGCTGAAGAGGACGGCGATGGCGATGGCCCCGGCATTGATAAGCGCGACGTGCATGGGGCGAATGTCGGTCGGGATGCGGTCGAAGTAGTAGACGTTGCGCGGGAAGATCTCCTGGCCGGTAAGTTTGGCGAGGACGGCCTCGATCTCGTTGATGTGGATGGTGATCTCCAGGCCGAGCAAGGTGCCGAGCCCAGCGCCGACGACCCCGAGGAGCAGGCCGTAGCCCAGGAAGATGGTGAGGACGCCGCCGTTGGAGGCGCCGAGCGCCTTCATGATGCCGATGTCGCGAGTCTTCTCGACGACGATCATGGAGAAGATGGCGAGGATGCCGAAGCCGGCGACGGCAATGATGAGGAAGAGCAGGATGTTGAGGATGCCCTTCTCGATGCTGATGGCGGCGAGGAGGGGCCCCTGCTTGTCTTCCCAGGTGAGGACCTGGAGTGAGTTACCGAACATCGCCTTGAGACGTTCGACGACAGCCTTCTTGTCGCGGTATTCATCCTTCAGGCGGATCTGGATGCTGGTGACGCGACCCTCCATGGTGCGGAGCTTCTGGAGGTAAGGCAGAGGGATGAAGACGTAGTTGCTGTCGTACTCGCTCATCTCGGAGCGGAAGTAGTCGGCGACGGCGAAGCGGCAGTAGACGGGGTTCAGCTTCTGGCCGGAAATGGTCGTGACGATGACGTCATCTCCGGGTTGTAGGATGCGGACGTCGTGGTTGCCCTCGGCGTCGGGTTGATTACCGCGAAAGTGGGCGATGGCGTAGCCGACGATGGCACCTTCGGGCGTGAAGGGACGGCTGGGAGGCGCCTCGGGAGGCGGAATCTCACCCGCGGCGAGCGGCGCTGGAGGCGGTTCGAGGACGAGGCCGGGGCGCTGGCGGTTGCGTAGGTCGTTGTGCTGACGGGCCTCGGGGCTGAGGGCAAAGGTGGCGGCCTTCGGGTTCAGCGTGAGAAACTCGGCGAAGCCGCCCACGCTCGAACGGCTTTCGACATCAACACCGATGAGGCGGATGGGCCGGGCGAGGGGGTTGTCCCGATAGCTGAACTGGAGCATCGCGAAGATTTCCAGCGTGGGCGCCATGGCCTCGACGCGTTCGTTGAGGAACGGATCGGAGCGAATGAGGGCCATCTTGGCGTCGGGGTTAGGGAAGCCGTTGTAGTCCCAGGCTTCGAGGACGACGTCGGAGAGCAGGCCGTGGAGGCGCTCGCGCAGCTTGGTGCTGAAGCCGCCCATGACGCTGTTGACGACGATGAGGGTGGCCACGCCGAGCATCACGCTAATGATGCAGACCAGCGCCAGGTAGCGGGTCCGCAGATAGCGGCAGCACAGTAGCAGCTTGTACACTCGACACCTCGCGCAGTGGTGAAGCGGGGAGCGCAGCTCGCCGCGGTCATTTCTTCTCTGGCCGCAGAAGGGGGAAGAGAATCACGTCGCGAATCGTGGTGGTGTTGGTGAGGAGCATGACGAGGCGATCGATGCCGATGCCAAGGCCACCGGCGGGCGGCATGCCGTGCTTGAGGGCGCGGACGAAGTCCTCGTCCATCTTGGCCATGGAATCCTCCTCGGGGAGGCCGGCCAGCTGACGGCGGAAGGTCTGCTCCTGCGTGATGGGGTCGTTGAGCTCGGTGTAGGCGTTGGCCAGCTCCATGCCGAGGACGTACAACTCGAAACGCTCGGCGATGGCGGGGTTGTCGCGCTTGCGCTTGGTGAGCGGGCACAGGCCAGCGGGGTAATCGAAGACGAAGATGGGCCGATCGGAGCGGGCGAGGGCCGGCTCGACCTTGACCTCGAACAGGTGATGGACGAGGACGTCGTGATCCTTGCCCGCGGTGGGGAAGCCGGTGTGTTCGCAGGCCTGCTTCACGCCGTCGAGATCGTCCATGGCCACGCCGACGTGTTCGCGGAAGAGGTCGGCGTAGCAAGCGCGTTCGAAGGGCGGGGTGAAATCGACGGTGCGGTCGCCGTAGGGCAGCTTCGAGCCGTGTTCGAGGTTGATGACGCAGGAGACGATGAGATTCTCGGTGAGATCCATCATGGAGCGATAATCGCCGTAGGCTTGATACAGCTCCATCATTGTGAATTCGGGGTTGTGGCGCGGACTGATGCCCTCGTTGCGGAAGACGCGACCGATCTCGTAGACACGTTCGAGGCCGCCGACCAGCAGGCGCTTGAGGTGCAGCTCGAGCGCGATGCGCAGGAAGAGGTCGATATCGAGGGCGTTGTGGTGCGTGGTGAACGGACGGGCGGCGGCACCGCCGGCAATGGCGTGCAGTGTCGGTGTTTCGACCTCGACGAACCCCTGCTCGTCCAGCACGCGGCGAATGGTGCGGAGGATCTGGATGCGCTTGCGGGCGCGATCGAGCGTCTCGGGGTTGTAGATGAGATCGAGGTAACGGTGGCGCAGGCGGAACTCCATGTCCTGCATGCCCGAGTGCTTGTCGGGGTGCGGCAGGAGCGACTTGCCGAGGAAGGTGAGCTTCTCGGCGAAGATGGTGGGCTCGCCGGTGCGCGTCTTGCCGAAGGTTCCCTCGACGCCGAGGAGATCGCCCAGGTCGAGCAGTTGCGTGAGAGCCCAGCCCTGCTCGCCGACCTGCTTCTGGCCGATCATCAACTGAATCTTGCCGCGTTCGAGTTCGCCGGACTCGGGGTTGGGGCGGAGAGGCGTGGTCCAGTCCCAGAGATCGACAAAGAAGAGCTTGCCAGCCGAGCGCCGCAGGACGATGCGGCCGGCCACCTTGACGCGCGGGCGCTGATCGTCGGGCAGGGTGGCGTCCAGACGCAACACGTCGGCGATGGGCATCTGGCCATCGAAGCGGGCACCCCAGGGGTCGATACCGAGGGCGGCGATGGCGTGGAGCTTTTCGGTACGGCTGGCTTCAAAGCTATCCGGTGATGACGACACGGCTAGGAGACTTTCTCTGGGGGTAAAAGGCGGAGAGGTGCATCCGGGTGAGTTCTGGATTGTAGTCAGGTGGTCCGGCGTGTCAATTCCAGTGGGGCGAGGGGGCGAGGGACGAGAAGCGAGGCAGGCGGCGGGGTCTGGGCAGGAAGAGAGTCGCTCATCGTGCTATCCGGTTCCAGGCGAGGATGTGCGAGGATGCAGGATGGCGCGGAGCGGATCCGGGTCTGGGGCACCGTCAACAAACGGAGGATAACGGGGAGGCATCGGGCGATGAGCGACACCGTCAGCAAACGGGAAAGAACGGCGAGGTGGCAGCCTGGGTCCTCGATGGGCAATAGTGACACCGTCAGCAAACGGAAAATAACGGGGCAAGGGGAACCGGGGAAGATGATGATTGACTCGATCTGGTGAGGAACATAGTCTCATGGCACCTGCCCTGAACCATCCGCTTGAGGTTCCCATCCATGACACGCTGGTTACTCGTCGTCGCCCTCGTTCCGCTGGTCGCCTCGGCGGAGACGCGGTTGTTCCCCGAGGGAAAAAAGTCGGGCGATCGTCGGCTGACTGTGGTGCGGACGCTGAACGACAAGGATTTCTTTCTGCGACCGCCAACGACGCTGACGGCGTGGCAGGCGCGACGGCAGGCCGTGCGCGAGCAGCTGCTGGTATCGAATGGCCTGTGGCCGTTGCCGCCGAAGACGCCGCTGCAGCCCGTGATTCATGGGCGGATCGACCGGGATGGGTACTCGGTGGAGAAGGTGTTCTTCGCGAGCTATCCGGGCCATTACGTGAGCGGTAACCTGTACCGGCCACGGACGAAGGATGGCAAGCTACCGGCGGGGAAGGTGCCGGGCGTGCTGTGTCCGCATGGGCACTGGCGCGATGGGCGGTTCTACGACGCGGGTGAGGCGGCAGGCCGGGCGCAGATAAAGATCGGGGCGGAAAAGACGCTGGAAGGCGCGCGTTATCCGCTGCAGGCGCGATGCGCCCAGCTGGCGCGGCTGGGTTGCGTGGTGTTCCACTACGACATGGTGGGGTATGCCGACAGCACGACCATCGGACATGGGGCGTTCGCCGATGCCGAGGCGGAACTGCGGCTGCAGAACCTGATGGGGCTACAGACGTGGAACAGCATCCGGGCGCTGGATTTTCTGACGGAGCTGCCGGAGGTGGACGGGAAGCGCATCGGCGTGACGGGGGCGTCGGGGGGTGGGACGCAGACGTTCGTGCTGTGCGGGATCGATCCGCGGCCGGCGACGGCGTTTCCCGCGGTGATGGTGTCCACTCAGATGCAGGGCGGCTGCGTGTGCGAGAATGCCTCGTATCTGCGGGTGGGGACGGGAAATGTGGAGTTCGCGGCGCTGTTCGCGCCGAAGCCGCTGGCGATGTCGGGGGCGAATGACTGGACGATTGACATCGAGAAGAAGGGACTGCCGGAGCTGAAGGCGGTGTACAAGCTATACAACGCGGCGGATCAGGTAGAGGCGAAGTGCTGGCCGATGTTCGAGCACAACTACAACCAGCCGGCACGCGAGATGATGTACCACTGGTTCAACAAGCACCTGCAGCTGGGGCACAAGACGCCGGTAGAGGAGAAGCCGTTCGTGCCGGTGCCGCCGCGCGAGCTGTCGGTGTATGGGGAGAAGCATCCGCGGCCGGCCGATGCGGTGCCGGTGGAGCGGCTGCGGCAGTATCTGACGACCGTGAGCGACCAGCAGATGAACGAGCTGGAACCGACCACGCCGGAGAAGCTGGCTGCGTACCGGCAGGTGGTGGGGCCGGCGCTGCGGGTGCTGCTGGGCACGAGCCTGCCCGAGGCGCGCGAGGTGGAGTCGAAGCCCCAGGGAACGCCAACGCTGGCGGGGGTGACGACGCGAGGCTACGTCATCGGTCGACGCGGGGCGGGCGAGCAGGTGCCGGCGGTGTGGGTGCAGGGGAAGAAGTTCGACGGGACGGTGGTGGTGTGGGTGGATCCGACGGGGAAGGCAAGCCTGGAGACGGGCGGCAAGCTGGTACCGGGCGCGCAGCAGCTGGTGGACGCCGGGGCGGCGGTGCTGGCGATCGATCCGTTCGGCACGGGCGAGCTGACGCCGGAGAAGCCGCAGCCGGCCAACGCGAAGTTCGCTGGCTACACCTGGGGGTACAACCGGCCGCTGCTGGCGCAGCGCGGGCACGACATTCTGACGGCGATTGGCTTCGCCCGACGGCAGGAAGGTGTCAAGCAGGTGCATCTGCTGGGGCGCGGACAGGCGGGGCCGTGGGTGCTGCTGGCGCGCGGCTTGGCGGGCGATGCAGTGGCTCGGACGGGGGTGGATTGCAACCGGTTCCGTTTCGACGGGGTGCGGACGGTGACCGACGAGATGATGCTGCCCGGCGCGCTCAAGTACGGCGGTCTGGCAGGGTTGTCGGCACTGGCAGCGCCGCACGAACTGCTGGTGCATAACCACTCGGGGACCAGTTCGGGCCGCTGGCTGCGCGGGGCATACCGGTCGGCCGGAGCGGAGAAAAATCTGGTACGGCAGGGCAGTCCGATGGAGGAAGGCAAGGTGGTCGCCTGGCTGCTGGGCAAATGAGCGGTAGAGGGTGTAAGGGAACGAAGAAGAGTGCGAGAAAGTGAGGCGGAGGGGGTCGAGGGCGTGGGGGGCGAGTGGTACAACTCTCCTCGACGGCCCGGATCTCTCCGCCGGGCGGCAGGTGTTCAGATCGAGAGCGAATGATGCGGGGAACGAAAGCGATGCAGCAACTCTATCTGGGGCTGGGCGTGGCTGCGCTACTGGGCGCGGCGGTGGCCTGGTCGCAAACCCGGGGACCGCGCTCGGACTTCGAGTTCGACCCGGCCAAACGGAATCCGGTGACGCACCTGCGGCTGAACAATAACCCGGACGGGTTTCAGTTCGCCATCGTGTCGGATCGCACGGGGGGACATCGGCCGAAGGTGTTCTCCCGCGCGGTCGACCAGCTCAATCTGATGCAGCCAGAGTTCGTGCTGTCGGTGGGCGATCTGATCGAGGGATACTCGACGAACAAGGACGTGGTGGATAAGCAGTGGCGCGAGTTTCAGACGTACACGTCGCGGCTGAAGATGCCGTTCTTCTACGTGCCAGGCAACCACGACATCACCAACAAGATGATGGACGGGCTGTGGAAGGACCGGTTCGGACGGAGTTACTACGAGTTCGTCTATCGGAACGTGCTGATGGTGGTGCTGAACAGCGAGGACCCGCCGGCGACGGGTTCGGCGCGGATCTCGGCGGAGCAACTGGCCTGGCTGGACAAGGTGTTGAAGGCGAACTCCGGAGTGCGGTGGACGTTGGTCTTCCTGCACAAGCCGATGTGGGTGATGCCAGACGTGGACAAGAACGGCTGGCTGGAGGTGGAGAAGCAGCTGGCGGGGCGAAACTACACCGTGTTCGCCGGGCATGTGCATCGGTATCAGAAGTTCGTGCGGCAGGGGCAAAACTACTACATGCTGGGCACAACGGGCGGCGATAGCCGGCTGCGCGGCCCAGAATATGGCGAGGTGGATCACATCACCTGGGTGACGCTGGGGCCGAAGGGGCCGGTGCTGGCCAACGTGTTGCTCGACGGGATTGTCCGCGAAGATCTGGCCACCATCCCCAGCGAGGAAGAAGGGGTATCGGAGTATTATCATCGGCCGACGCATCCGGTGACGGTGCAGGTGGTGCTGAAGGGTCAGCCGGTGGCCGGGGCGTACGTCGTGTTCAGCGGGGCAGGCAAGGAGCCGCGGCAACCCCGTGCGGACGGTTATACGAGTTCGGATGGAACAACGAAACTGAGCACCTACAAGGCATTCGACGGGGCGCCGGTGGGTGAGTACATCGTGACGGTGGAGCAGCGGAAACCGTTGTTCCTGCCCGATGGCAAGCGCGGGCCCAATCAGCTGCCGGCGGCGTATGCGGAGGGGAAGACGAGCCCCCTGAAGGCGGAGATCAAGTCGGGAAGCAACAAGCTGGTACTGGAGCTGACGACGACCCCGAATGCGGAGAAGAAGTGATGAGACAGCTGGTAGTGGCACTGCTGGCGGGGGTGGTCGTGGCGGGCACCGTCGCCTTTTCGCGGAACAGCGGGCCGGGCGGCTTGCAAATCGCCAGTGAGGCGCGCAACCCCTGGACGCACGCGCGGCTAAACAACAATCCACGGGCGTTTCAATTCGCCATCGTGTCGGATCGGACGGGCGGCCACCGGGAGAAGGTGTTCTCACGGGCGGTGGATCGGCTCAACCTGCTGCAGCCAGAGTTCGTGCTGTCGGTGGGCGATCTCATCGAGGGTGGCAAGAAGGCGCCCAAGGCGATCGAGCAGGAGTGGGAAGAGTTCGACGGCTATGTCAAGAAGCTGACGATGCCGTTCTTCTACGTGCCGGGCAACCACGATGTCGGCAACGAGGGGAACGACAAGATCTGGGAGCAGCGGCTGGGGCGACGGCACTACCACTTCGTCTATCGCGATGTGCTCTTTCTGTGCCTGAACACCGATGATCCGCCCGGGGCGGGCGCAGGGAACCTGGGTAACGAGCAGGTGGCCTACGCGCGGAAAGTCCTGGCGGCGAACCGTGACGTGCGCTGGACGCTGGTCTTCCTGCACAAGCCGATCTGGACCGCGAGCACTCTCAAGAAGAACGGCTGGCTCGCCGTCGAGGAGGCGCTGGCAGATCGACCTTACACGGTGTTCTGTGGGCACGTCCACCGCTACACGAAGTACATCCGACAGGGGCGGGCGTATTATCAGCTGGCGACGACGGGTGGCGGGAGCAAGATGCGCGGCCAGGAGTACGGCGAGTTCGACCACATCTTCTGGGTGACGATGCAGGACGATGGGCCGGTCATCGCGAATCTGATGCTGGATACCATCCTCGATGACGAACTGCAGGTGCCCGCGTCGAGCGAGAAGGGCGTGGCGCGGAAGATGCTGCCGACGCATCCGGTGCGCGGGATGGTCTATCTCGATGGGGTACCTCTGGTGGGGGCCGTGGTAGTCTTTCAGCCGGACAATCGGGAAACCCGGGCGCGCGAGCGTGGCGATGCGATTACCGCGGGTGATGGCTCGTTCGTGCTTAGTAGCTACCGGGCCAACGATGGGCTGCCCGAGGGGAAATATACTGCGACGGTGACGTTGCGGCGTCCGCTGATCGATCCCACTGGGAAGCCGGGACCAAATCTGATTCCGCCGAAGTATTCCGACATGAAGACGAGTGATCTGAAGGTGGACATCGTGCCCGGTCCCAACGAGGTTCGCCTGGAGTTGAAACGCTGAGTCGCGCAGCAAGGCGAGGGCAGCATGGCCCGGTGCGAGCAGGGGTATCTGTGCGCGGTGTGTGGTCAGGAGGTCGAGGAGATCGGCGACTCCGATCTGTACCTCGCCTACGTACTGGGCGAGGTGGGGCCCGACGAGTTGTTGCGTCGACGCGAGCGGCACATCGTCTGCAATCGCGAGCGGGCCCAGTACATCGTTGATGAGCGGTTTCCTGCGGTGCGCTGCGAGGGGTTCTTCGACAAGGCGCAGCTGGACCAGGACCATGTGCGCGCCGAGGAGGCGCGCATCACTCGTGGCTGGCGCAGGCTGCAGGAGGTGGTAGCGTTCGGCTTGCCGATCGACGAGTATCCGCTGGGAGCGGAGGAGGCATGAGTGATCCCTTCGCCCCCCCGCTGGCGGAAGCGGTGGTCGTCGGCACCGGGCGGCTGACGCTGGATGTGATTGTGGAGGAGTCGGCGACGAGGCGGGAGCCGGCGGCGCAGGGGGGCGGGACGTGCGGCAATGTGCTGACGAACCTGGCCTGCCTGGGCTGGCAGGCGTACCCGGTGGCCGACCTGGGAGAAGACGACTCAGCGGAGGTCTATTGTCGAGATCTCCAGCGCTGGGGTGTGCGGCTGGATCTGGTACGACGCTACCCGGGGCAGCAGACGCCAGTGATCATCCACCACGTGGGGCCCCGGGGCCATGCGTACTCGTCGCGGTGTCCGTTCTGCGAGGGGCGGCTGCAATACTTCGAGCCGGTGCCGCTGGAGCGGGTCCAGGCGCGGCTGCCGGCACTGCCGGACGCGCGGGTGTACTTCTTCGATCGCGATTCGCCGGGGAGCTTGCTGCTGGCGCGAGAGTGTCGTCAGCGCGGCGCGCTGATCATGTATGAGCCCAACTACGCGGGGCCGGAAAGCCAGGTGGAGCAGGCGGTGGGGCTGGCCCACGTGCTGAAGTTCTCGCGCGAGCGGCTGGGCGGTCTGGCGGAGGAGCGGGCGCTGGATGGGCCGTGGCTGATCATCGAGACGCTGGGCGAGGAGGGGCTGCGCTATCAGGTTCGGCGCCAGGGTGCGCGCGAGTGGGTGCAGCTGCCGGCCATCCGGGTGCCTGTGGTACGCGATGCGGGTGGGTCGGGCGACTGGTGTTCGGCGGGGCTGTTGCATGGAGTGGGTCAACAGGGAGCCGCGGGCCTGGCCGATGCGAGCGAGGAGCAGCTGCACAAGTCGCTGCGATTCGGGCAGGCGCTGGCGGCGTGGAACTGCGCCTTCGTGGGGGCGCGCGGCGGGGTGTACCATGCCAGCGCCGAGCGGTGGCATGCGGATGTGCGCGCGCTACTGCGTGGGGAGACGTTCGATCCGGGTGTGACGGCGGGACCAGGGACGCAGGGAGCGGCGGGCGCATTCTGCCCACACTGTGGGGGGAAAAGGAGCGACCCGGCTGAGTGATCAGCCGGGTCGGTGTGTGGAGAAGGCGGTGTGATCACATCGGAATGAGGCGGCTAAGGAAGAAGGCGGCCACACCAGCGAGGACGGCCAGCAACACCACGGTGACGAGACTGTACTGTCCGCCAGACGCAGGAGGCTGTGGCGCCGGGGCTGGGGCATGATGGGCGACCGGAGCGGGTTCTTCCTCATACTGGACCGGTGCGGGCTGCGGCTGGCGCGGATTCACGGCGGGACGCAGCTGCTCGCGTCCACCCTGATCGCTGGGCCGCAAGGGCCGAACGGGTGCTGCGGGCGCGGGTCGCCCGGCGGCGGGAGCGGGGGCACGGGGCGGCAGGTTGGCCGAGGGGGCTCGGCCAGGCAGCGGCTGCACCGGGCGCTGCTGGGGTCGGGCCATTTCGGCGGCGGTGTCTTCGACTGGCGCGGGCGTCGGCGGCGCGGGGGAGGCCCCCTGGTTGCTGGGCGGCAGGGTGACGCGCGGCATCTGCATGGTGGGCCGACGGTAGGTGCCCTGGTTGGAGCGGCTATTGGTGGTGGCCGGATGAGCCAGCGGCCGCAGCAGTTCGATGACCTCGGCGCAGCTGGGGTAGCGTTCGGCCGGGTTCTTGGCCATCAGCTTCTCGACAATCTCCAGCATGGCGACCGGGACGTCGGGCGTGAGATCGGGGATGGGCAGCGGTTGCTTGTGCTGGTGGCACATCATCTTCTCGACGGCGGTGCCATCGGGGAAGGGATAGCGCCCGGTGAGGCAGAAGTACATCACGCAGCCCAGGCTGTACTGATCGCCGATGGCGTTCAGGTTGGTCGGGTCCATGATGCTTTCGGGGCTGGCACAGTCCAGGCCGCTGTTGACCGAGTTGGCGGTGGACATGGTATCCACCAGCGACTCGCCCTCGGTCTCGGCCAGGAGGCAGCCGATGCCGAAATCGAGGATGCGGAGGGTACCATCGCTGCCGAGCATCAGGTTAGATGGCTTGAGCAGGCCATGGAAGAGGTTGGCCTGGTGGGCCGCATACAGACCCTCGGCTGTCTGCAGGGCATACTGGGCGGTGAGTTCGACGGAGAGCTTGCCCTGCTCCTGGACGATCTTGTCGAGGGAGCGCCCTTCAACGAGGGGCCAGGCGAGGTAGTGCATGCCGCCAGCGGTGCCGACATCCACAAAGGGGACGACGGAGGGATGTTGTGCCTGCTCGAAGAGGCGGACCTTGCGGCGCGCGATGCGGACGTTCCACATACTGCGGCGCGGCAGTACCTTGACGGCGAACCAGCGCGAATCGTTCTTGGATTGCGCCTTGTAGACGGTGCCCATGCTGCCGGCGCCGAGGGCATCCATGAGGGTGAAGGGACCGAGGACGAAGCCCTGGGTCTTGCCCTGGAGCAGGCGTTCGGCCTGGAATTCGGTGAGGTAACCCTTCTTGACGAGGAAATCCGCGAGCAGGGGGGGCTCGGCCCCGGGGTTTCGGGTCAGGAACTCGCCGATGACCTGATCCAGCTGTCCGCGGTCGATCAGGTTACTGCGGCGGAGGTCCCAGACGAACCATTCGCAGGCTCCGAGATCGGT
Source organism: Gemmataceae bacterium (assembly GCA_046350255.1). GTDB lineage: Bacteria > Planctomycetota > Planctomycetia > Gemmatales > Gemmataceae > CALDUY01. The sequence continues at coordinate 73,639 of JAXMAV010000024.1, read as the reverse complement.
GGTTAGCATAGCAAGGGCATCCTTTGACTGGGGAGGGGCAGCCGGTGTCGCCTGGCTGCCGCACATCCGACCACGGATCGCACGGTTCGAGCGCTACTCGAATCTGAGGGGTTGGAGATGCACTCGAGAGCCGATTATTATCGTCACCCGAAACATGGGATACGAATGAGGCGGTGTCAAACCTCACAGCCGGCGTAACTCACCAGATTCTCACCCTCACCAGGGTTCAGGTTCGTAAATCAAGGGAGGACGAGGGAAACGATCATGACCGATGCGGGCTGGATGACGCGAGCGCTGGAACTGGCGAGCCGAGGCCGGGGCGGTGTCGAGCCGAATCCCCTGGTCGGGGCGGTGGTGGTGCGCGACGGAGTGTCGGTCGGCGAAGGCTGGCACGAGCGGTTCGGGGGTCCGCACGCCGAGGTGCTGGCGCTGGCGGCCGCTGGTGCAGCTGCCCAGGGAGCGACACTGTACGTCACGCTGGAACCGTGCTGTCATCATGGGAAGACACCGCCCTGCACCGAGGCGATTCTGGCGGTGAAGCCGGCCCGCGTGGTGGTCGCCATGCGCGATCCCTTCCCCCGGGTGGCTGGGCAGGGCATCGAGCAGTTGCGCGCGGCGGGCATCGTGGTGGAGGTCGGCGTGGAGGAGCAGGAGGCGAGCCGGCTGAACGCGCCCTACCTAATGCTGCTGGGCCAGGCGCGCCCGTGGGTGATCGCCAAGTGGGCGATGACGCTGGATGGTCGGATCGCAACGCGCACAGGCGATTCGCGGTGGATCTCCAACGAACCATCGCGCCGGGTGACGCATCAGATGCGGGCCCGGGTCGATGCTATTCTGGTGGGAATCGGGACGGCGCTCGCAGATGATCCGCGGCTGGATGCCCGGCCCGCTGGTCCGCGCAAGGCGCTGCGGGTGATTCTTGACAGCCAGGCGCGATTGCCGGCGAACAGTTATCTGGCACAGACGGCGCTACAGCTGCCGACGTTGGTGGTGACCACGCCGGAGGCTCCGGTGGAGCGCCGGGCCAGGCTGACGGAGCTGGGGTGCGAGGTGCTGCCGCTGGAGGCGGTCGAGGGGCGCCCCTCGCTGAGCCGACTGATGGAGGAGCTTGGCCGGCGCCGCTGCACGAATCTTCTGGTAGAGGGCGGTGGCGAGGTGCTGGGGGCATTTCGTGACGCGAACCTGATCGACGAGGTCCACGTCTTCGTGGCTCCGACGGTGATGGGCGGAACCGAGGCGCGCTCGGCGGTACTGGGCCTTGGTCCAGATTCGATCGCGGGGCTGCTGCGCTTTGATGAAGTTCGGGTCGAAACCATCGAAAGCGATGTCCACGTGTCGGGTCGTCGCTTCGCCTTCAGCCCCGACCTCCCGCGTTGAATGCTGTGGAGGCGGTTGCAGGTGGAGAATCGCTTCACTCGACGCTGGCAGGTTGACGTGGGCGCTGGCTTCCCGCCACCGTCAGGCAGGAGTGGCGTTCCCATCGTTTCTCGTGCAACGGTCGGCGCGACTCGCCACGAGGTGTCCCTTCTCCGATCGAGGTTGGTCGAACCGGTCTCGATCAGTACACTGTAGGCGAATCCACGCGGAGGGATCAGGCGTGCGCCTGCCGCCGGGTCATGGGCCAGCTCTCCCCGGTCCAGGTGTGGCGGCGCGACCGTCGCAGGTTTCGCTAGGGGGCGGCACCGCCCCGTCTTTGAGGAAAGCAAATGTCCACGGCGAATGCTGGTAAGCTTGCCCTGGTCGTCGGCGGTGGGCCGGCTCCAGGCATCAATGGCGTCATCAGCGCGGTTACCATCGAAGCCATCGAGCAGGGCATGGAAGTCATCGGCTTTCTCGATGGCTTCAAGTGGCTCGTCGAGGGCAACCTGGATCACCACATCAAGCTCACCATCGATCACGTCAAGCAGATCGGACTCCGCGGCGGCTCTTACCTGCGCACCTCGCGCACCAACCCCACCAAGTCCACCGAGATGATGAACAACGTGCTGGACGCCTTCCAGCGCATGGGCATCACTCGCCTGGTCACCATCGGTGGCGACGACACCGCTTACTCGGGCAGCCAGGTCTGCAAGCACGCCGCCGGCCGCATCCGCGTCGCCCACGTCCCCAAGACCATCGATAACGACCTGCCGTTGCCCGGTTCCACGCCGACCTTCGGCTTCGAGACCGCGCGCCAGGTCGGTGTCGGCGTCGTCCGCAACCTCGCCGAGGATGCCCGCACCACCGGCCGCTGGTACATCATCATCAGCATGGGCCGCGCCGCGGGTCACCTGGCCCTGGGTATCGGCAAGGCGTCCGCTGCCACCCTCACCATCATCGCCGAGGAGTTCGCCGGCCGCGAGGTTACCCTCGACGAGGTCTGCGACATCATCCTTGGCTCCATCATCCTGCGCCGGGCGCGTGGCTCGAACTACGGCGTCGCCGTCCTCGCTGAAGGACTCCTCGAAGCCATCGGCGAAAAGGGCCTGCAGAGTATCATTGCCAGCGGACAGATCGGACGCTACGGCGAGGTCACCCGCGATCCGCACGGCCACATCCGCCTCGGTGAGATCGAGTTCGGCCGCATGATCAAGGACCGCCTCGATCAGAAGCTCCAGGAACTCGGCCTCAGCGTCACGATGATCGACAAGGATCTCGGCTACGAGCTCCGCTGCGCCGATCCCATCCCCTTCGACGCCGAGTACACCCGCGACCTTGGCTACGGCGCGGTCCAGTTCCTGCTCAGCCCCGAATCCGAGAAGTACGGTGCCATCATCAGCATCGTCGGCGGCGCGCTCGAACCGCTCCCCTTCGAGAAGATGCTTGACCCCAAGACCAAGCGCATGTCCACCCGGCACGTCAACGTCAGCGGCGTGGGGTACCAGTGCGCTCGCCGCTACATGCTCCGCCTGAAGAAGCGCGACTTCGAGGAAACCTCCCGCCTCGCCAGCCTCGCTCAGTCGGTCAAGATGACCCCCGAGCAGTTCAAGCAGCGCTTCGGCTACCTGGCTCACTGAGCCGCTGTTTCCGTCGGATAGCACCCGCTGGGGCGCACCGTGCCCCGGCGGGTGGTGCTTTCACCACCTGTCCCGCTCCCGGCTTCACCCTCCGTTCTCCTTCTCAAAGCCGAGGTTGGCAATCGTTCTCAGGGCGTTTCTCGTCGAGTAGAGCAGGGCAGGTCGCCGTGATGTTTGTAACGTCTCCGCAGAAGATTTGACCATCGCCGCGCCGCCCGGATATACTCAATCGGTCGATGGTGGAAACCCCCACTCCACCATCCCATCGGGGAGGGACTCCCCCCACGAGGCGAGCAGGAACCGCTTGCCCCACGCTGTCCCCTGCCATGTTCGGGTCGGAGGTGTGCCTTGCCGAGATCATCCCCTGCGTGCTGTCTGGCCACTTCCCCGAGCGTTCCCGCCCTGACCCTGGCGCTCTGGGCCGCAGTCGCCTGCACCAGCCTGGCCGACGAGAGCAACCTGGAACGCCGCCGTGGCCGGGCCATCGAGCTGGAAAAACGCGGCGCCTGGATCGAGGCCTGCCGCTCCTGGGATGACATCCTTCGCCGCGACCGCCACAACCTCTTTGCCCGCGATGGCTACCAACGCTGCCTGCGTCGGCTCCACCTCGTTCTTCGCCACAGCGATGCCGCCTACCGCCAGACGCTGGTCCGGCTCACTCCGCCCCAGGCTCTCGACACCTACGAGCAGATCCTGACCATCCTGCAGGTCGGCTACCCCGATCGCTCGCGCACCACCTTCGCCCAGCTGTTCCACCAGGGATTGCAGGAAGTCCGCATCGCGCTCGACGATCCCTTCTTCCGCGAACACTATCTCGCAGGCCTCAAGCCCGCCGCCCTGCAGTCCTACCGCGACCGCCTGGCCGCCTGGCCCGCCAAACGCATCACCACCCGCACCGAGGCCCGTGAGCAGGTTCTGGCCGTCCTCCGCTCCGCCTCGCGCGAGGGCCTCACCTTCCGCCCCGCCGCCCTCAGCGCTCTCACGCTTGAATTTGCCGCCGGCGCCTGCAACACCCTCGACGAACATTCCGCCTTCGTCTCGCCCGGCAACCTTGCGCTCATCCAGGCCGCCCTCCGCGGCAAGCACGTTGGCATCGGTGCTGAACTCGGCCTCGCTGACGATCAGCTGCAGATTACCCGCGTGCTGCCCAAAAGCCCTGCCGAGGAAGTTGGCCTGCTCCCCGGCGACCGCCTACTCCGCATCAACGGCCAGCCTGTCCACGACCTCCCCGTCGAAACCGCCGCCGATCGCCTGCGCGGCGAGGCCGGTTCGCTTCTCGAAATCGAGGTCGAGGTCACCCGCGACGGCTTCCCCGAGCGCCGCTTGCTCAAGCTCGCTCGTCGAGCCGTCGCCTCGCCCTCGGTCGATTACAACCTGCTCGCCCCGCTCGAGTACGGCCAGCACATCGGCTACATCAAGATTCACCACTTCGTCGATTCCACCCCGCAGGAGATGAAGGAAGCCCTCCTCGCCCTGTCCAGCTCGATGGAGCCGATCAAGGGGCTGATCCTCGATCTGCGCGGCAACCCCGGCGGTGTCTTCAAATCCGCCGTCGCCGTCGCTGAACTCTTCGTCGCCGATGGCGTCCTCGTCATCGGCCAGAGCGGCTTCAAGGAGTACAACCGCCCCTTCAAGGCCGAGGCCGGCACGCCCCTCCAGCTACCCCTCGTCGTGCTGATCGATGGCGACACCGCCAGCGCTGCCGAGGTACTCGCCGGCGCCATGCAAGGTGGCCGACCGGCCACGCGATTGCTCGGCCAGACCACCTTCGGCAAGGGCTCCATCCAGTGCGTCATCCCTGTCGAGAAGGCCCCCACCGATCGCCTGGCTGGCATCCGACTCACCGTGGCACGCCTGCTCTCGCCGACGAACCAGCCCTACACCGGCCGTGGCGTCATCCCCGACGTACCCCGCGAAGAGAAGGGTGAGGCTCTCCTGCCCGAGGCCCGGCGCCAGCTGCTCGACCTGATGCGTGCAGGCCTGCCCATGCCGATGGGCACGCCGCGCATGATGGATGCCACCACCCTCAGCCCCTCCTGATCATGCGCCAGCTCTGGGCCCATCGCCTGCCCCATGCCGCCCAGGGGCTGAGCCTGGCCCGCGAAACGGGCGGCCTGCTCCTGGCCGAGTCGCACCACCTGGCCCGGTACGACCCCAACGGCCGCCCCGTCGTCCGCGCCCGGCTGCCCGGCCCCATCGCCGCCGCTTCTCAATCGGACGATGGCCAGACGATCATCGCCGTTGGCCATCGCGGGCAGGTCTGGCGCCTCACCCCCGATCTGGTCGTCCTCTGGGAACGCACCCTGCCCCAGCGTCTCACCGCCCTGGCGGTAGACGTCCTGGGCGCGCGTATCGCTGTCGCCGATGCCACTGGTGGCCTGCACGTCCTCGACCGCGAGGGCCGGGACTGCTGGGCAAAGCCTGCCCCCACCCCGCTTGTCCACCTGGCCTTCATCCCCGAGGCGCCGCTCCTGCTCGCCTCTGCGCAGTATGGCCTGGTCTGCGCATTTGACGCGACCGGCCACATGCTCTGGCGCGATGGACTCGTCGCCCACGTTGGCGCGCTAACGCTAACAGGCGACGGTGGTCGTGTGCTCCTGCCCTGCTTCACCGAGGGACTCTTCAGCTACGAGGCGGCCACCGGCAAGCGTACGCACCTGCCCCGTGCTGCCCCCTCGCGTCTCGCCGCCATCGATTATCGCGGCCAGACGATCCTGACCGCTGGCCTGGGCCACGAGCTGGCTCGCCGTAGCGCCGACGGCGCGGTCTGCAGCGTTCTGCTGTTCTCCAGCAACCTCATCGCGCTGGCCGTTGGTGCTCTCGGCAACGATGCCTTCGCTCTGCTCGAAGACGGCACCCTGATCGGGATCGAGATCCTGCATCAATCTCAATCCTGACCCGGATGCCGAGGTCTCGGTCCACGCCTACTGCTGCAAGCGCATCACCGGCACCAGCTCGCCCTCGCGCTTCAGAATCACCGTTCGTCGTTCCACCTTCTCGCGGTCGGTCCCCGCGTTGCGGGTGATTGTCACGTTCACGTGCGTCTCGCCGCCCAGCAGGTTGCGGTTCGCCCGATAGTAGTGGACGAGCAGCTGATACTCCCCCTTCCGCGCGTGGCGGATCTGGTAGCGCTCGGGCCCGTATCCCTGGGTCTGATCCTGCGAGAGCTTCCCCCCCGAGGGACTCTGTGGCGACGAGTAGAACACCTTGGTCCGATCCGGTTCAATCACCCACAGGTCGATGTCCGTCGCATCGGTGTTCCAGCTGATGCTGACCCGCAGGTCGGCCACGTCGTCGGTACCCTGAAGCTCTTCCAGCCGTTTCTTGAAGTACTCGCGCTGAGGAGGGCTGAGCTGCCCATCGCGCAGCCCAGCGCGGAGCGCCCGGGTATAATCCTCCCGTGTGACCACCTTCAGCGCCTCTCCGAAGCGGTTGTGCCAGGTACCCGCCAGCACTGCCTCATACAACAGCGCCGCCAGCGGTTGCTTGCCGGACTCCTCCAGGCTGCGGGCCAGGTCGCGGAAGCTGTGTGGCTCGAACGGCCGCTGCCGCAGCACCTGCGAGAACAACCGCGCCGCCAGCGCCGGCTGCCGCAGGTCGAGCAAACGATACCCCACCAGGCGCAGCGCATCCCCACGCCCCGGATGCTCCTCGATCACGGTGGACAGCACGCGCACGGCCCCGTCGAGGTCGGCCTCGCCCTGACGGCGCTGGCTCTCTTCCAGGTACACCGCCACCGCGCGCCGGTCCATCTGCCGGGCTTCCAGGTACGGGCGATGCGCATCCTTCTCGGCCACGATGGCCCCGCGCAGCTCGGCGACCGGCAAGGTGCAATCCGCCTCGCTGAGCAGGTCTAGCATGGTCTTCACCTGCCCCGACGAGCCGGTCAGCACCTTCGTCGCTCCGTCGATCTGAAACAGGAGCCGTCCGAACGCCTGCTTGATCGAGGGCTCCTTCGCCAGGTGCGCCCAGGCGTCGTTCAGCCAGGAGTCCAGGTCGGTCTTCACCGTCTTCTGCCGCAGATCCTCCAGTTGAAACCGCTTGTAGTCCTCCTCGCGCTCAAGCACCAGGAACGAACCTGCCCGGCTGGCGATGTTGAACTCCTGCCCGTACGCCGTCACCAGCTCCTCGACCCACGGATCATTCAGTGCCAGCAACGAGGCGACGGCCACCTCGCCCCAGGCGCGGCCAGCCAGTTCGCCACCCGGACGCACCTCCAGCGGAAACTTCTGTGTGTAGCGTTTTCCAGCGAAGGTGCCCTCGACCACGATGGTGCCCGTGCCTGGCTTCGCGCAGTGCCCGGTGACGATCAGGTCGCCCTGCGGATAGATCGCCGTGCGCCGACCGCCGACCAGCACTTCGCGCGCGGCCAAACTCCCCTCCACTCGCACCTGATCGACCAGCAGCGCCTGCCGTCGGTGCGCCCGGGCCGCGGGAGCCACCTCGGCTTCGCCGTAGACCTGGAAGACACCGCCTCCATCGCGTGTCAGCGCCTCGAACAGCTCCGCGTTCTCCTGGCCCAGGCCCGTGCGATAGCAGAAGAACCGCGCCGGCGCCAGCAGCCGCTTGCGGAACCGCGCCACGAGCGGCGCTGCCTCGGTCTCGCCCCAGGTCAGATGCCCATCCGAAAGCAGGAAACACGACAGCGGCACGTCCGCGTTCTTCGTGAAGCTGGGTTTCACCACCTGATCCAGCGCGGCCCCCAGGTCGGTCGCTCCTTCCAGCATTACTCCATCCAGACGTCCGAGCGCCGTGTCGCGTCCCTCCTTCGTGTTGGGCAGCCAGCCTTTCGGCTCGACCCACGCCGGCGCGGCGTTGAAGGCCAGGACGTTGAACTGCTTGATGTCTGGGTCCGCTTCCAGGATCGCCAGCAACAGCTTCATCGAGATGCGGAACCGCTCCGGGAACTCGCTCTGGCTCGTGTCCAGCAGAAACACCGCGTGTTGCGACGACGGCTCGGCCGTGGGCACCTCGTCGAGCTTCGGCCGCACCCGGGCGTAGAAGTACACCGGCCCGTTCTCCCGGTGCGTCCCCGACACCGTCTGCATCATCGGCGAAGCTGGCCGCGTGCTGAACAGCACCTCGCCCCCAGGTGTGGTGTTGCTCCAGGCATGGCTGACGTGAATCCGTTCGTCGGTCGTCTCGCGCCGTGCTTCTTTCGGCTGCACGGTGACGTCGAGACATTCGCGGGCACCGGCCTGGAGCGAGAAGCGGAGTTCCTGGAGCTTGCATGTCGGAAGCGCGTAGCGGTAGACCAACCGCTCGGCCATCACCGGCAACGTCTCCTCGTAGGCCAGGATTACCCGGTTGTAGCCGCCCGGAGCGATGGGGAAGACGCGGCCCCGGAAGGTGTTCCCCGAGGCGTACTCCAGCAGGGCCGGATCGATCTGTCCGCGCACGATTTCCTCGTACGCTTCGCGGCCGCGTTCTGGCGCCACGATGCGGGCCTCCTGCAGTTTACCCCAGTCGGCCACGTCCACCGCCCGCGCCAGCTGGGCCGGCGGCAGCATCTCCGGCAGCATTACTGGCTTGTCTCCCTGGGCCTCCGGCGGTTTGAATCGCGGCAGGTCGGCCCGGGTCGCCCCCAGAAACATCGCGTAGTACGACGGGCTGGCCCCGGCCGGCAGCGGATATTCGAACGTGCCTTCCAGCTGCCGAGCGTGCGGGTTGCGAAAAACGTGATCCACCAGCGTCCGCGCTCGGGGTCCCTCGATCAGCACGGTCACCTGCAGGCTGACCAGTTCCAGAGAATTACCATCTCCCACGTAGACACGCGCGAAGGTCGGCTGTGCTCCGTCGCGCTTCCACACCACGGGCCCCTTGCTGGGCTGGCCAGTTTTTTCCTCCTTGGCCGGTGCCTTATCACTGGGCCGACCCGGCCCACTACCTGCTGCGCCCTGCAACCCCTTCTCTCGGGTGACGGAAGCCCTGCCAGTCAGGCCCGAACCGCTTCCCTCACCTGCCTGCTCTGGGGCCGGACGTGGTGCCATCGGAGCCGGCGTCCCGTTCACCGGGGGCGGAGGCGGTGCCTCGCTCGTCGCGGCAGGAGGAGATGCCTTGTCGTCCCTGGCTGACTTATCCTTCGCCCGGCCAGGGTCCGCCTCGCTATGCGATGGTGCAGTGTTGCGGGCTGCTTTTTCTCCGCACCCACAAGTCAGGCCCAGGGCGACGATCAGGACCAGGCCACAGGCCAAGCGCGGATACACGAGGATGGTGCTACGCGACATGATGCAGACTCCTCGAGACGGGGGAACCCCATGCGACGAGACAGGGCCATCATAACTACGTGACCCCGCTGCTCCTCGTTTATTCCAATCTCGCGGTTTATTTTCTCTGCGCCTCGAGAAACTCGCGTACCTTGCGATCCTTCTTCACTGCCACCAGGATCTTCCGGCTCAGTGCGTCGGCGGCCCGTCCGGTGATGGCCTCGCCTGGGTCCGTTGGCAGCTCGGGCCGACGTTGCTCCCAGCGCGGCGGCGTCGCCGTCAGATCCACCAGCAGCACCTTGCCCCGCGAAAGATCCACCGGCTTCTTGTTCAAGCTCAGGCTCTGCTGCGCGATCTTCTTCGTCCGCGCCTCCACCTGCACCTGGTACTCCACCTGCAACGTCTTGCCGTCGCTGCTGATCGTCTGGCGCGACCACGCCGTACTTCCCTCGGCAATCGCCTCGTCCGACGATTCCAGCGGCACCTCGGCGCTGAAGCGATGCCGCAGGAGGAGCACATAGCCCAGCTGCGGCCGGCCCTTGTTCACCTCGATCAGTGTGAATGCCACACCCGGTTCTCGCGCGCGCACCACCAGGCCGCCCGCCTGCAGTTCCAGCCCCTCCGATCGCGCGCCGGTCGTGCCCAGCATCACCGCCAGCTCGCCCGGTTCCGGCCCCGTCAGCATCGCCACCGCCAGAAGCATCCCATGCATGGTGTATCCTCCTGCATCCGGGGCGCGCCCGCCGCTCCAGGCCGCGAGTGCCTCCGCTAGCCCAGGGTACCTTGCTCGGTCGCTTGACCAATCGTTCCGAGGTGGTATGCTGGCGGCGTGGTGAGAACCAATCTTTCTCCCTCGCGTTCGTCGCCTATCTCTCTCTCAACTCGGAGGCTCATTCATGCGGGCCAGACGAACTTCCTGCCTGGCGTGCGGCCAGCTCACCGCTCCCGATCCCGGGCATCTCGGTGTCAAGCAGGTCATTCCCTACTGTCCATCCTGCGATGCGGTGTGGCACAAGGCCAGGTGTGTTATCTGCGGCGCTGGCTTCCTGGTGGATGTCGTCCGGCATCGCGGCGGTCACCACTGCGCCCCCGGCGCGGTCCGCCGGACCGTGGCCCTCTGGCGCCGCCACGAACTACACGCCCGCCCCGCCGATCACCCGGCCGTGGGCGAACGTCTCCGTGACGGATTTCGCCTCTGGAATGTCCACGAACGTCGCTAATCGTGCTCTCAAGGCTGCCCGGCCTCAGTCGTTGGCTGACGCCAGATCGCTTTCCTCGCGCACCATTCGCACGATGCGGCCACACTGAATCGGATCGCGCGACACTTCCACGCCCTGGGCGAACCGCCGAAGCGCCGACCGGCGCCATCGTACCGGGCTCGCGCTCAGCTGGGTCTCGGCGCTTGGAGGTTTGTTCCCAAAGAAGCAGGCCTCTACCACCCACACGGCCCGGGTCTGCCCCACCGTGGCGGGTAGATTCTGGCACCAGCGCACCCGGTCGCCATATTTGCCCAGGTTCCACAGCACAGTGGCCTCCAGCTGCGTGGGGTCGCCCAGGACCAGGATCGGTTCGTCGCCGGCCTCTGCGATCAACTCGCGCACTACCTCACGGCTGGTCCACGAGTTCAACTCGCGGTAGGGGCGCACAAAGTCGCGCACCGTTCCCCCCAGCCCGATCAGGGCCAGGATGCCCAGCGTGATGCCCACCGCCCAGCCGCGTCGTCCCTCTCGACAGCGCAGCAGGAGCGCGGCCAGGCCGATCCCGGCGGTTAGACAGTACAGCGGCGCCAGGTGCTGCGACAGCCGACACGACAGCAGGTACGGATACTTGCGCAGCCAGCCGGCCAGGAACCCCAGCGCGAAGATGCCCAGGATCACCAGCACCAGCCAGCGCTGGTCGCGCCGCCACAGCCAGATCATCCCCAGCAGGCCCAGCGTCGCCGTGGCAATGCTTCCGCCGTTGGCCGCCCCCAGTGGGTAGGCCGCCACCTGCCCGGTGTGGACGAGGAACAGCCACCAGGCCAGGCGCAGCGGATTCCGCGGCGGAAAGGCGTTCGCCCAGTAGGAATCCATGCCATCCTGCGTGGAGGCGTTGGGAAGCGGCGAGGCAGGCGAGATCTTCACGTTCGAGGCCAAGTGCCGCACCGCCACGCCCAGGTAGTGCGCGACGAACGTGCCGCTCAACAGCACGCCATACAGCACGACCAGCCCCAGCGCGCGCCGGTCGCCGCGCTGCCAGGCCAGGCCAGCCAGCACCACCGCCAGGCTGCCTCCCACGAACACCGCCGGATACGATCCGATCATCGCTACCGGTGCCAGGAGAGCCAACACCACCAGCGGCCGAACGCTGCCCGGGCGAAGCGCCCAGTGAGCTGCCAGCACCAGCATCGCCAGGGAGAAGAACAGGTCGAAGGCGTACGGTTTGACCAGCGCCCCCATCGTGGCGGGCCAGACGGAGACCGCGAAGATGGCCACGGTCAGCGTCCGCGCCAGCGGTGGCAGCAACAATCGCGCCAGGTGCCAGAACAGGGCCACGTTGGCCAGGCAGGCCAGGAACGCTGGTAGCCGCACCGCCAGCTCGTTCGGCCCCAGCAGCCGAAACGCCGTCATCTCCAGCACGTGGAAGAGCAGGGGAGCAATCTGGCAGTTGTCGATCGGCCCCAGGAGATCGGCGTAGCCCCGCGTGAAGTAGTTGACGAGCAAAAACGCCTCGTCTCCCCAGATGGGAAACGCCAGCAGATAGCGCGAGAACCGCCACACCAGCCCCACCACCACCAGAGCAACCGCCAGCCGGTGCAGGGAGCGAGCGTGCTCCTTCTCCCACGTGGTCGCAAGCGGGTGTACGTCTTCCATGACGAACGGCCTCTTCCCACCATCGATACCGACAACCCAGAATCTGGCGTGTAGCAGGAATGGGGGGAGAAAATCCAGAGGAAGCTCTCGCTCCCCGGACGCGGAGTCAACCCAGGCAAGCTGGGCGATTCTTGACAACCCCCTGTCACCCATAGAGGTGGACAGGAGTGCGTCGGTCAACTCTCGCGGACCTCCGCCCCCAGCACGCCTGGCAATCGAGTCAGCTCGACCACCAGATTCAGTGCGTTGCCTGCGCCCCGCTGGTGAACGTGGTAGGTGACATCCAGTGCTGCCCCGCCGCGCGCCGTTTCCACTGCGGTGATGCGATAGGTCGTCAGATGGCGATCCAGCACCGCCAGCACCTCGGCGCCAGGTGGTGTGGCCGCATCCAGGCGAATGGTCAGGTTCGACTCGCGCACATCGCGATGCGCGCGCTGCGGCCGAAACAAAAAGGCGGCCAGAAACACCAGCGGCGCCGCGATCAGCGCCGGCTCGACGTAGCCCGATCCCGCCGCCATGCCCACCACCACCGCAAAGATCACAAAGGCCGTGTCGCGCGTGTCCTGCACCACGGTACGAAACCGAACGATCGAAAGGGCGCCGACCAGCCCGAACGCCCGGGCCAGGCTGTTGCCGATCACCAGCGTCACCAGAGCAATCAACACGCTCAGGAGTACCAGCGTGGCCAGGAAGGGGCGCGGCGAGTTTCTGCGCCCCGCTCGCATGGTCATCCCATAGATGAACGCCACCGCCCCGCCGAACAGCAACGCGAGCACCAGGCGGATGCCTACGGCCACCCAGGGTAGCTCTCCGGCTCCCAGCGCCTTGTGCATCACGTCGTTGTCCATCAACTGCTGCATCCAATCATCCATCAGCGACGATCTCCTCCTGATCCAGGTCGATTGCCTCGCTCAAAGGGCCGCCCCGGCAGATTCGGCGCCGGGGGCTCGAACGTCGGCCCCGTCAATTCCTGCCACTTGCTACGTTGGGGCGGGGTCAGGAGGGCCAAACAGCGCTCCATACTCTCGCGAAATCGAGTGTGGGCGAATGGTCGACCACGCTCGCCGCCCGGGCCGCCGGGACCACCCGGACCGCCCGGACCACCCGGGCCGCGCTCGCCCCCCAGACCTGCTTCGCCCCCCGCAGGACGACGCGGCCCCCCCGGGCTGCCGCGCCCACCGAAGGGAGGCCCCGGCTGGGCCATCGCTTCCCCCTCGATCTCGCGGATGCGCTGGCGTTGGCCAGCCGTTAGTTCCAGCGCCTTGACCACGTCCGGATCGCGGAAGGCCAGAAACCCCTTCATCTGGATGGCCACCTGCCGCAGGCGCACCCGCTGAGCTGGCTGGAGTACCTCGGCCAGCGCCTGCTCGCTCGCTCGCGCCTGCTCCAGCTGCTTCTGCCGCTTCTCGCCTGCGGACAGCTCCGGGTCGAGCAGGGTGTCCAGCCGTTCCCGATTGAGCCGCCACGTCAGTTCGCGAATCCGCTTCCGCTGCCCCTCCTGAGGTTTCAGCTCATCTACCACGGAATCCATCGCCAGCAGCATTGCCTGATCCACACGTTGCAGGCTGACCAGATCCGCCAGCACCTGCCGCACCCGCTGCTGCTCGCGCTCGAGGTCGGCAGCGACCACGGCATCCTCGCTGGTCTCATCGATCAGCTGCTGATAATGCCCCAGCGCCGACTCCAGCAGACGCCGTCGCAGCCCCTGGTACGGTGGGCGATCGTCCAGCTCTTCCTCGCTAATCTGGATGAGCAGCTCGACCAGTTGCCGCGAATGCTTCAACCGGCGCTCCGCCTCGACGGCCCGGGTCCGCTCCCGATCCAGCGCAGCCTGCGTGCGTCCCTGCTCGGCTGCGATCAGCGCATGGCTGGCCACCAGCCCCACCACCGCCAGCACCAGCAGCACTCCCGCCGCGATCACCGCCGATGGATGCCGCCGCATCCACTTCCGCACTCGTTCAAGAAAGGTCGGTCGCCGCGCCAGAATCGGGCGATGCCCCAGAAACCGCTCCAGGTCATCCGCCAGTTCGGCGGCCGTGGCGTACCGCTCGGCCGGCACCTTGCTCAGGGACTTCAGCAGAATCGTCTCCAGCTCGATGGGGATCGACCGCCGCCGCTGGCGCGGCGGGATTGGATCGGCGTTAGCGATCTGCTGCAACAGCTCCGGCCGCGTCGTGCCATCGAAGAGCGGTGCCAGGGTGATCAGCTCGTAGAATGTCGCCCCCAGCGAGTAGACATCGGTCCGGTGGTCCAGCGGCAACCGCTGCCCCGAGGCTTGCTCCGGGCTCATGTAGCGCAGGGTGCCCACCAGGTCGCCCGTCAACGTCAGATCGCCGCCGGTCTGCAGCTGGGCCAGGCCGAAGTCCGTCACCCACAGGTGGCCGAATCGATCCAGCAGCAGATTGGCCGGCTTGATGTCTCGATGCACCACCCCATGCTGATGGGCGTGATCCAGGGCCCGCGCCGCCTGCACCATCAACTGAGCCGCCTCACGGTCCGACCGCTCGGCCTGCTGCGACGTCGCCACCACGCTCGCCGCGACCACCATGGTTTCAGACGCAGCCACTCCCTGGGACGATGGTGCCGCTTTCGACACTACCGGACTACCAGGGTGATACGATTCGGTGGTACCCAGCCCCTTGACCAGCTCCGAGACACGCGGGCGGCCCGGCGGGGCCGGCTGCCCCTGCCGTAGCTCGTGGATCACCTCCGCCAGCGTCCGTCCATCGATCAGCTGCATGGCGTAGTAATGCACGCCGCGGTCGCAGCCCACGCCGAAGACCGGCACGATGTGGCTGTGGTGCAACTGCGCCGCCGCCCGCGCCTCGTTCTGGAAGCGGATCAGCTGCCGGCCATCGAATGCCGCCGCGAACGGCAGCACCTTCAACGCCACCCGACGGCCCAGTGAGCGCTGCTCCGCCTCGTAAACCACACCCATCCCACCCCGGCCGATCTCCCGCACGATCCGAAAATCGCCCAGCGCTTCCGGAGCGACCGCCGTCTGGGGTTGCGAGAGCCGGTGCAACTCGTCCAGCGTGGCCAGATACTCACCCAGCTCCGGCAGATCCTCGTGCCGCGCCAGAAACGCCGCCCGATCCACCGGCCGACGTTCTTCTCGAGCGCTCTCGTACTCGCGCACGGCGGCCAGCAACCGGTCCTCATGGGGTATCACGTTCATATTCGCACCCCCATCTCCTGGCGAAGCCGACCCAGCCCGCGCAGCCACAATTTTTCAACGCTGTCCTGCGTCCGCCCCATCCGCTGGGCGATCTCCGGAAACGTCAACCCCTGCAGATGCCGCAGCACGAGCGCCTCGCGGTAGTCGTCCGGTAGCAAGGCCAGTGCATCGGCCAGAGCCAGCTCCTGTTCCTCACGCACCACCTGCTGGCTCGGCGTGCTCACCGGGGACGCCAGCACACCCCCCAGCGCCAGCGACGACTGATCCAACCCCTCCGCCAGGTGCTGTTCCAGACGCACGTCCCGCCCCTGCGTCCCCAGGTAACGCCGCAGCTGGCCCGCCAGCGTCCCCGCCAGAATCTGGCGCAGCCACCGCGCCAACTGCTCGCTTCCGCCGGCATAGCGGAGGAACTGCCGATGCGCTTCCAGGAAGGTTTCCTGCACCACGTCCGAGGCGTCGAGTTTGCTGCGCACCTGCCGCCCGATCTCCAGCCGCGCCAGCAGCAGCAGATACTGACGATGGCGTTCCAGCAACCGGCCCAGCGCCGCCAGATCCCCGTCCCGCGCCAGCTTCAATAGCTCCTCAACCGCCTCAACCATGCAGTATGCCTCCACCACGTCATCCTATCTGAGAGGTTGCGGCCGAGAAGGAAATACCGCCACACCCGGCGGTGGGTGTCAAAAATGAGAGCAGATTCCAGGGTTACCCGGGCGACCTGGACTGCGCGCACTCCCCTGGAAGGACGAACGGGCAGGGCCGTTCTCACCCCCAATGGTGAAAGGCTATCCTCTTCAGCGAGACTGGTTTACTTGCCGAAGGCGAACACGCGCTGGAAATCGGCCTGCATGTCTGCCACGATCCAGCCCCGTTTCCTGGCCTCGTCCAGGCCCCGATCTAGGCGGCCAAAGGGCGACTTTCGATCGTAGGCGTACTCTCGGACCCTGTCTGTGTGGTGCAGGAGAAACCCAAACCGCGGGCCGCTCCCAGCAGTGGTCCACTCCAGCATCTCGAAGTCCCCATCCGAGTTGCCGAACGCCATCACCGGTCTTCGCCCGAGGAACTTGTGAATGGCCACCGGCTTGCCGGCCCGGTCATCGATAAACTCCATTTCCGGCAGCCGGACGAGAACAGGTGTGGTGCCTCGCATCTCGAACTTCGTCTTGATCGTGCTGCCGATGACCTGCTCCGGCGGCACGCCGTACACCTGCTGCGCAAATACCCGGATCATCTCGACGCCACCGCCAGAGACGATGTAGGTCCTGTACCCGCTCGCGCGCAGAAAGGTCATCACCTCGAGCATTGGCTGGTAGACGCACTCGGTGTAGGGTCGGCCAAATCTCGGATGCCGGGCCGTCGCCAGCCAGCGCTTCACGATCTCCGCAAACTCGTCGGTCGTCATGCCCGCATGTGTGGCCAGGATGAGCTCGACGAGTCCCTTCTCCCCCGCTGCGATCACCCCCTTTAGGTTGCCAGCGAGTACCGACCGGAACGGCTCCTTATCCTTCCATGCGGGATGCCGGTCGGCCAGTGTCTTCACCCGGTCGAGGGCAAACGCCAGCTGGACATACATCGGCTGCTCGCACCACAGCGTGCCATCGTTGTCGAAGACGGCCACTCGATCGGGAACAGCGACGTGATCGCGGCTACCTTCCCGGGTCGTGCGCGCCACGAAGTCCAGAATCGCCTTCTTGGTGGGCCCAGGGTTCCACGACGGTAGTGGATCTTTCGGGTTGGCTTCCTGAGCAAGGGTGCTGGTCAGCCCCACTGCCAGAGAAGGAAGCGCCACCCCTGTCATCGTGAGGAACCGGCGGCGGTCCGCGTTCATGATGGTTATTTCCTGGCGGGCCTCGACTTCACACACCGAAAGCCGATGTGGGACATCCCCGTGTCACTGGCCGTCCCCCGACGCGCCGCGGGACGATAGCTCTCGCAATAGGTCACGTGACACAGAAACGATCCACCCCGTGTCACGCGCAGCGCCGCATGGGGTTCATTCGGCGACCAGCTATCCTCCGGTCCAGTCGGGTTGAAGAGAACTCCCTTCCCGGCTCGCCGCTGGTACTCGTCGGCTCGATACCGGTCCGCGCACCACTCCCAGACATTCCCGGCCATGTCATACAGGCCATACCCATTCGGCGCATAAGACTTCACGGGTGCCGTCCGCGACCAGCCATCGCGCTGCGTGTTCTGGTTGGGAAACGTACCCTGCCAGATGTTGGCCCGCGTGTCGGTGTCGGTCGGCGCCTCGCTGCCCCAGACGAACTGCTGGCCGACCAGGCCTCCCCGGGCAGCAAACTCCCATTCTGCCTCCGTCGGCAGGCGCTTGCCGGCCCACGTGGCGTAGGCCACCGCATCGTCCCACGACACCTGGACCACGGGGTGTTGCTCACGTCCGCGCAGGTCGCTGGTGGGTCCTTCTGGATGTTTCCAGCACGCACCGGGAGTCCACGTCCACCACCGGGCGGGGTTATCGGTAGGAACCGCCTCGCCTGGGGGAGTGAAGACCATCGAACCCGGGACGAGTTTCTCCTCCGGGGGCCTGGGCGTCCCGGGCGGCAGCGACTTGCGCATCTCCTCCCAGCTCGGAGTTTTCTCCGCGGTCGTCACGTAGGCAGTGGCCTCGACGAACTCGCCAAATTGGGCGTTGGTGACCTCGTGTGCGTCCATCCAGAAGCCATCCACCTGGACGGCGTGAGCGGGTCGTTCGGTGCGCGGCTCCTGCGCCCCTTCCGAGCCCATGGTAAACTTGCCTCCAGGCACCCAGACCATGCCCTCGGGCGGAGTCGGTCCCCTCTGACCGAACCTCGTCAGGGCGTAGGCGGCCCCGAAGCCCAGCAGGACCAACCCGGCCAGCCGGGCCAGCCCGAGCCATCTCCCAGAACGACCCCCACGGGCCGGATCGGAAGTAGTCGGTTTCTGATGGGGGGCAGACATCGCTTCGCTCGCACAATGCTGTCTCGCGCGCCAGCACTCCGGCGCGCGAGACAGCCACTTCGCAGAATCCACCGGTTACTGGCCCGGGTTTTCCTGCAACTTCTCCAGGATCTGATCGACACTGAAACTGGCCGCCCGTTGCCGCGGAGGATACTCCTTGAACGTGGCCGCGAACCGCCCCACGATCTCCTGCGCGGGCACCAGGAGGAACGCGTGGTCGATCAACCAGTCGTAGTAGGTGTTCGAGGTCACGTCGGCTCGCTCGTAGGGGTCCAGCCGCAGATTGAAGATCTTCGGTACGCGCAGCGAGACGAACGGCTCTGCCCAGATGCGCAAGGTCCCGGGGGCCCGTTGTTCCAGGAACACGAACTTCCAGTTATCGTACCGCAGGGCGACGAGCTGGGCATCATCGTTGCAGTAGAGGAACGAGACACGCGGCGACTTGTCGGTTTTCCCCGTCAGATAGGGCAGCTGATTGTACCCATCGAGGTGGACCTTGTAGGTTTGCTCGCCTACCTTGTGCCCCTTCAGCAGCTTCTCCTTGACGTCGGACTCGCCCGCCATCGCCAGGAACGTCGGCAGCCAGTCGTGGTGACCGATGATCTGGTTCGACACACTACCCGGCTTGATCTTGCCCGGCCAGCGAATCAGGCACGGAACCCGATACGCCCCCTCCCAGTTGGTGTTCTTCTCACTGCGGAACGGCGTCATGGCGGCATCGGGCCACGAGTTCATGTGCGGCCCGTTGTCCGTCGAGTACATGACGAAGGCATCGTCGGCGATTCCCGCTTCCTCCAGCGCCTGCAGGACCGTCCCCACGTTCTTGTCATGGTCGATCATGGCATCGGCGTACTCGCCCATCCAGCGGCCCGACTGCCCCTTGCTGGCCGGCTTGACGTGGGTGCGGAAGTGCATGTGCGTGAAGTTCACCCACACGAACATTGGCTTGCCGGTCTTGGCCTGCGCCTTGATAAAGTCCGCCGACCGTTTGGCGATGTCGTCGTCGATGGTCTCCATCCGCTTCCGCGTCAGCGGGCCGGTATTCTCAATCGTCTGCCCGCCCTTGCCGTCCGCCTTGCAGTGCAGCACGCCGCGGGGGCCGTACTTCTTCCGGAACGCGGGATCCTTCGGATAGTCCGGATGCTCGGGCTCCTCCTCCGCGTTCAGGTGATACAGGTTGCCGAAGAACTCATCGAACCCGTGCATGGTCGGCAGGTGCTCGTCCCGGTCACCCAGATGGTTCTTGCCGAACTGTCCCGTGGCGTAGCCCTGTGCCTTCAGCAGCCCCGCAATGGTCGGATCCTGCTTCTTCATCCCCAGGGGCGCGCCGGGCAGGCCGACCTTGGTCAGTCCCGTTCGCATCCCGTGCTGTCCGGTGATGAACGACGCCCGACCCGCCGTGCAGCTCTGCTCCGCATAGTAGTCGGTGAACTTCATGCCTTCCCGGGCGATTCGGTCGATGTTCGGCGTTCGATACCCCATCAGCCCATCGGTGTAGGCGCTGAGGTTCGACTGACCCACGTCATCGCCCCAGATGACGATGATATGCGGCTTCTTCCCGCTCTTCGGAGTCGCGTCCGCCCCGCCCTCGTGCGCCACCGGCACCGCACCAGGCTCTAGCCCATCGGTGCAGCAACACGCTTCCGCAGGCGCTTCGCGGCGTTCGGGCGCCGCCTGCGCAGGCCAGGTAAACGCCAGCTGACCGGACGCCACGGCCCAGCCTAGCAAGGCTCCAACAGCCACCAGGGCCATCGAAGAAACCACCGACCGATTCACCATGGATGGAACCTCCTTTGCGAGTATGCTGCCACAATGGCCCCTTGCCCCGACCGCACCCATCGGGCAGCGACCATGAGCCGGAGACACTGGCTAGAGCAGTTCCATCACAGTAAGACAGGCAGCTCTCTCTACAAGTCGGAAAACTGCAAACCGGACTCACACCCTGCGGCGGAAGGATGGCACCCATGCAGGCTGGCGGGGTAACGCATGTTCAGTTCTCCTCTCTGGTCACTCATGATTTCGATGAGTTGGCCAACGCTTTCCATCGCTGGAAGCACCGCTTCCGCCAACTGGGTCGAGGTCCATTCCAGGGCAAGATCGAGCTTCTTCAGGTGGGGGGCATCCAGATTGCCCGGGTTGCCGCCTCTCGCATGTTCCACGCCGAGGGAGTGCTGCCGCCTGGAAGTTTCTGCTGTGCCCCCGTGCTGACCACCAACGAGGGGGCCGTCTGGCGCGGGAAGCGGCTCAAGGCGGGCCAGGCCAGGGTCCTGGTCCCGGGCGAAGCCATGGACCACGTCACCACAGCGGACTACCAGACCCTCATTCTCCTGGCAGATAGCCAACTCTGCCGGGAAACGGCCTCGGGGTTGTACGGATTCGATCCCCAGGAACGGCTGGAGGAGTATGGTGCAATTCGCGCCCACCCTCTGCGTGTTGCCGCGTTCTGTTCCCACCTTTCGGCTCTGCTCGACAACGTCGCCTGGCGGACTCACCTTCTGGCAGATCCCCAGGCCGCGTATCTCGCCGAACAGGGGTGTGTGCGCCGCTTCCTTGGCCTGCTTGCACAGGCCGAGCATCTCTCCACCTCTGCCCGCCCTCCTTCCTGTGCCGCCCTGGTACGCCGGGCCGAGGAATACCTTGCAGCACACCTCAGTCAGCCTCCGACTCTGGTCCACCTGTGTCGCGAACTCGGCGTGAGCGAACGGACGCTGCATTACGCCTTTCAGGAAGTGCGCGGGATGAGTCCGAAGGCCTACATCAAGGCACGCCGTCTCAACGCTGTTCGACAGGAGTTGAAGACCCGTGCCGGTCCGACCGTCTACCAGGTCGCCCAGCGGTGGGGCTTCCACCATCCGGGCGAGTTTGCCGCGGATTATCAGCGACTCTTCGGCGAACTGCCTTCGACGACTCTGACAGGCAAATCTACTCCCGTCTCGCCGTGTCACCAGTAAACGGCCCCCGGTCCATCTGCCTGCCACGCAAGCCATCGACTTGCGGTTTAATCTGCTGGAACGCCCGTGGTCGCTGGGCTATACTCCAGCCTGTTTGGCTCGCTTCCTGGCCCTCGCCTCCGACCCGCCGTGAGCCCTGAGATGATGTACTCTGCTTCCCTCTTGCTGGCGTCAGCGCTGGTCGTTCCCGCGGCCGAGATCCCCCTGCGTGAACGCATCGACGCCCGGCTGCAGGAAGTCTGGACGCAGGGCAAGATCGTTCCTGCCCAGCCTGCCTCCGATTCCGCCTTTCTCCGGCGCATCTATCTCGATCTCGTCGGCACCGTTCCCACCTACGACGAAACCCGCGCCTTTCTCGACGACAAGCGAGCCGACAAGCGGCAGCGGCTCATCGATCAGTTGCTCGCCGATCCGCGCTTCGCGCTCCACCAGGCCGACACCTGGGACATGGTGCTCTTCGGCCGCAATCCGCCCGGCTACGACACCGACAAGCGCGAGGGCTTCCAGGCCTGGCTTCGCTCGCGCTTCGAGAAGAACATTCCCTACGACGCCTGGGTCCGGGAACTGCTCCGCGCCGACGGCAACACCGTCGATAACGGCGCGCTCTACTACGTCCAGTATCGCGGCGCTCCCGAGGACGCTACCGAGGCCATCTCGCAGACCTTCCTCGGCGTGCAGCTTCAGTGCGCTCGTTGCCACGATCATCCCTACGAACCGTGGAAGCAGGTCGATTTCTACGGCATGGCTGCCTTCCTCGCCCGGCTCGACGTCGTCTCCGTCGGCAAGAAGGGCAACCAGACCATCTACGCCATCGGCGAACACGACGTCGGCGAGGTGCGTTTCACGGGACCGGCCAAGGATGCTGCCCCTGGGAAAAAAGGCGAGCCTGTGCGCCCTCGGTTCCTCGCCGGCGCTCTTCTCGACGAACCAAAGGCCAGCGAGTCGGCCCGTCCGCCGCGCTTCAAGCCGAACCAGATGCCGCCCGCGCCGCGCTTCTCGCGCAAGGATCGCCTTGCTGCCTGGATCACCGCACAGGACAACCCCTACTTTGCTCGCGCTGTCGCCAACCGTGTCTGGGCTCAATTCCTCGGTCGGGGCATCGTGCACCCCGTCGATAACCTCAGCAAGTCGAACCCGGCCGGCATCCCCGACCTGCTCGACACCCTCGCCCACGAGCTGGTCCAGCACAAATTCGATCTCAAATGGTTTATCCGCGAGCTGGTCAACACTCGCGTCTATCAACTGTCGTCCGCTAGCACCGGCGAGGCGATGCCCGATCTTTATCAGCACGCCCGCACCCGACCGCTCTCTGCCGAGGAGCTGACCGCCGCCTGGCGTGTGGTCACGGGTGCCGAGGCCGCCGAACGTGCCCGCCCCAAACCCGGAGCCCGCTCGCGCACCCTCGATGGCTACCTGCTGCAGTTCTTCGGCTCGCCCACCAATGGGACCGGCGATTTTCAGGGCGGCGTGCAGGAGCATCTCTACCTCAACAACGGCCCGCTGAGTCAACTCATCCAGGGCGGCAAGGGCAGCCTCGCCGAGTTCGTCGCCGATGGTAAACGTCCAGTGGCCGACCGGGTCGAGCGCCTGTACCTGCAGACACTGCAGCGTCGCCCCACCACCGCCGAGGCCGAACGCTTCACCGCCTTCCTCGATGGCAAGGGCGCACCCGCCGACGCCATCTGGGTGCTGATCACCAGCAGCGAATTTCGCTTCAACCACTGATTCCAGGAAGTCGTCCGATGCTCCCGACTCACACCTCGACGCATCTGTCCCGGCGAGCGCTCATGAAGGGTGCCTTGGCCACCGCTGGCGGCGTGGTCATGAACTGGGGCGGTCTCACCAGCTCGCCGCTGGGCGCTGCCGCGGCCCGCGCCCGCAAGCACTGCATCCTGCTGTGGATGAACGGCGGCGCCAGCCAGTTCGAAACCCTTGACATGAAGCCCGGTCGACCCACTGGCGGCCCCTTCCGCCCCATTGCCACCAACGTGACCGGCCTGCAGATCTGCGAGCTGATGCCGAAGATGGCCCAGCAGATGGACAAGGTCGCCGTCATCCGCTCCATGCGCACCTCCGAGGTCGATCATCCCGGCGGCATCTATCTGATGCACACGGGCTACCGTCCCTCGCGCACCGTGCGCTATCCCGAAGTTGGCGCCATCGTCGCCCGCTACCAGGGCTCCGACGACAGCGACCTGCCCCACTTCATCAAGGTCTCGTCCAACGGCGACGCCGGGGCCGGCTTCCTCGGCCCGAAGTACCACCCCTTCGGCATCGGCTCCGAGGGTGGCTTACCCCCCTTCTCGGTCTCCAACCTCGACGTCACGCGCGAGCTGCGCCGCCACGAACTTCGCTCGTTCGTCGAGGATCGCTACGTCGGCGAAACGAAGAGCGAGCTAGCCCGGATGCACCGCCAGTCGTACGAGGCATCCCGCAAACTCCAGCGTGCCCGCGAGGTCTTTCGCATCGACGCCGAGTGGCCGAAGTATCGCGACCTCTACGGCGACTCCGAGTTCGGCAAGCGCTGCCTCCTGGCCCGACGCCTCGTCGAGGCTGGCGTCGCCTTCGTCGAGGTCGGTCAATCCAGCTACGACTCCCACGCCGACAACTTCGGCTGGCACAAGGGGCTGGTCCCCCCCATGGAACACGCCTGGGCCGGCCTCCTCGCCGATCTGAAGCAGCGCGGCCTGCTCGACAACACCCTCGTCGTCTGGACCGGCGAAATTGGCCGCACCCCCCAGATCAACAACCGGGCCGGCCGCGACCATTATGTCCGTTCCTGGTCCACCGCCCTGGCCGGCTGCGGCATCCGTGGTGGCCAGGTCTACGGCGCCAGCGACGCCGACGGCCTCGACGTCAAGGACAACCCGGTCACCGAGGGTGACTTCTTCGCCACCATCTACAAGGCGCTCTCCATCAACCCCCGCACCGAAAACTTCGCTGGCGTCCGCCCCGTGCCGCTCGCCCCGTTCGGCTCCAGGGCTCTCTCCACGCTACTGGGCTGAACCCTTGCCGAAGGAGCCACCGATGGTCAACTACTCCACTGCGAAGCCTCAGCTTCGGTATCAGCTTCTGTTCGAGGGCACCTGGCCCACCGCTGTCGCCTTCGTCGGCTCCGGGCGCAAGCTCGCCGCCGCCAACCAACTCGGACAGATCTTCCTCTGGGACCTGCCTGCCGCGCCGCCCGCCTTCACCCCTCGGGCTGGCCAGGAACGTCGCGCACCGGATGTCCCCCCGCAGCGCCGCCTCGATGGCCACACTAACGAGATTACCCATCTCGAATATACTCCGATCGGCCAACGTCTCGTCTCGGCCAGTCTCGACCGCACCGTGCGTCTCTGGCCGCTCGACGCCGCCACCACCGGTAAGGCCGAGGTCATCCTCGATGGCGAAACCCGCCGCCGCGAGGCCCGTCGCACCGGCAAGAAGGAACCGCCCCCCGCGCCCGGCCATGGGGTCGCCGTCCAGACCCAGTGCCGCGTGCTCGAGGGGCATCGCGACTGGATCCATGCCCTCGGCCTCAGCGCCGATGGCAAACACGCCATCAGCGGCGACGCTGCCGCCGGGGTGATTGTGTGGGACCTGAGCAAGGAGCCGCCCGCGCCCCGGGCGAAGTGGTCGGGCCATCCCTGGAACTGGATCGTGGCCGCCTCGCTGACCGCCGACGGCCAGACCGCCCTCGTCTCCGAGTACCGCTACAAGCGCGACGACTTCGACATTCCCACGCCAGCACTGAAGCTCTGGGAGGTCCCCTCGGCCACCGAGAAGCTCGACTTGCTCAAGGTGCAGTTTCCGAAGATCCAGCCGCAGCAGCGATCCTACGGGGCCGCCCAGGTCTGGCGCCGTTTCGTCGCCAACGGACTGATCACCACTGCCATCGCGCCGGACGGCAAGCTCGTCGCCGTGGGGCAGGGGGGCGAAACCGAAACCGGCAAGGTCCATCTGCTCGACGCCACCACCGGCAAGCTCGTTCGCTCGGTCTCGGGCCATCTCAACGGCGTGACCGATGTCCTGTTCTCCCCCGATGGGAAGTACGTCATCTCCGCCGGGCGCGACACCTCGGCCCGCATCTGCCAGGTATCCGACGGCAAGGAGGTTGCTGTCCTCGGCACTCCGCGCGGCGGCCAGTTCAAGGACTGGTTCAGCGCGGTCGCCCTGTCTCCCGACGGCCGTTCCCTGGCCGCTGCCGACATCGCCGGTCTGATCCACGTCTGGGAGTTTGTCGGCTAGCCCGGGCCCCCTCCCACCCGATAGTTTCACTTTGTGAAATTTTCACCGAGTGGCTGCTTGACACCGGGCAAATCCAGGGTACCATGCTAGTCGTTCAAGCGACCTCCCAGGCACCCTGGAGCGAGATGTTCTCCCTTGCTCCGGGGTGCTACCTTGTTCGCAACCCCTCGAGCGTGAACGTGGGGGGCGTGAACTCCGGGTTGATCTCCACCGACGAGAAGTAATAGCGCCCCACCGTTTCGCCGCGGGCATCTTCCAGTTCACTGCCCACCTGCAACCACGTTTCCACGTCGAAATAGAATCGCGAGCAGATGATGCCTTCGGGATCGTTGCCGGGCCGTTCGATGCGCTCCAGCACCCAGCAGGGTCGCCCTGGATGGTCCGGCAGCGAGCGCGTGCCCAGGAAGGCGACGGTGAGGTCGCCGCTGGCCCGCCCGCGCTTCCAGGCCGCCAGCGTGCGTGCGGTACCACAGCGCAGGCCAAATTGCGTGATTGGGTAGCGCGAGTTAGCCCGGGCCTCCTCGTCGTCCACCGGGCAGGTGACCAGCCCCGCCAGCGCCCGCCAGCCCGCCGGAATCACCTGGATGCGATTCTCGTACGCCCCTGCCACATAAAGCGTCCGTCGCGCCAGACCGTGTCCCTTCGCCCACTCCAGCCGGACGCTGAACGGCTTCTCGCGGAAGCAGGCCTGAATCTGCTCGCGCTGCCCCAGCTTGCCGCGCACGCGTTCCTGCTTGGTGAGCTGGCAGCGATAGCTGTGCACGTCTCGGTCGTACCGGGCCAGGCACTGTTCGACGAACGCGATGGGATCCGTCGCTGCCAGGCGTGGCATCTCTTCCGCCGAGATGTGAGCGACCCGGGAATCGCACGGCACCTCGACACAGGGAGCACACTCTTCACGCGGCGCCCGCTGCTCCAGCGACAGCGAGCCCATCGCCAGCATCGTGACTATCAGGGAATACACCAGGCGACCCATCGCAGGACCCTCCTCGAAGCCGTCTACAGTGTACCGGTGTCCTGCTCCGCGGACAATTACCCGGAAAGGCCCGAAGTCGGCCGAATCTTACCCGGCCCGGCCGAGTGTAGCGATGAAAGGAACGGCACAGTTCGCCGCTCGCCGTACCGGCCGGAAAAGTCGCCCTGCGTTGCGCCGGCGCATGCTTCCGACATTTTTTGGCCCCACTCCTCGCATGACCCCGCTTGAACCTGATAGAGGTTCATCCAACATTGCCCCGCGGCGCCGCGGTTTGGATGCCTCACCCCCACGTCTAGTGACCCAGACGTGGGGCCGATCGCAGGTCACAGTCGAGGCGAGCCATGCACTCTCAACCTCAACCAGGCCCCCACCGTAAGCCAACCCACCTGGCTTCTCCATCCGCGCGACCTGCAACCCGCCTGACAGACCGATCTACTACCCCTGCCACCGCTCCCACTTCCCCCTGGATGCAACGGCTGCTTGAAAACCGCCCGCTGGTGATCACCGGTCTCGCCGTCAGTGGCCTGCTGGCGCTAACCTTTCTCGGCACGGGAGTTTACCTGATTGCCAGCCTGTTCTCTCCTCCCCCGGCCATCGTGCAGACCGCGCCGCCGGTAACGCCAGAGCCGCCTCCTCCATCTCCCCAGGAGAACCCACCGTCCGCGATGCCGCCATCCGCGCCGATACAGCCACCCTCACCCCCGCCCGTGCCGATGATGCCCATGCCCATCATCCCCAGACCTGAAGCCACGGCCACGGCTTCAGTCAACCACACGCTGTCATCGGGCGCCCTCAGCGGCGACAAGATCTACAAGCAGCTGCTGAAGTCCACTGCCCTGATCCTCCAATTCAATGGCTCTCAGTTTGGAGGTTTAGGTTCAGGAGTGTTGATCGACGCCAAAAACCGGCTGGTGCTGACGAACGACCACGTCATCGCGGATGGAGGCCATTTCGTCGTGTTGTTCCCTCGGTTCGACGCTCGGGGTGAACTGCTCATCGAACTCCGAGATTATCCGCCGAAGAGTGGTTGCCTGGCGAAGGTCGTGGCGCGAAGCCCGCGTCAGGATTTGGCGATTGTTCAGCTTGAATCGCTTCCAACGGGAGTGGTTCCGATTCGATTGGCTCCGCGCAGCGCTTCTCCAGGTCAAGCTGTCTACGCCGTTGGATGCTCGGGCCTCCTCGATGTGGATCGCAATGGAGCCCTGTGGCGGTTCACCTCGGGGACGGTACGGCAGCTAGTCATGAAAAGATACGGCGAATCGTTCCATGCCCGGGTTCTCGAAAATCAGATGCCCGTCAACTCTGGAGATAGCGGCGGCCCCAACGTGAACGATCGGGCTCAACTGGTGGCCGTGACATGTTCCGGCCGCAGGGATAGAAGGCTCGTCTCGTCCAGCGTCGACATCACAGAGATCCGCGAGTTCATCAGCAAGTTCTTCCAGGAACAGGGCCAGAAGTGGGTGGAGGAAACAGGCGAGCTGGTCGATGCCAGTGACCTGCCGACGATCCTGAGCCACCTCGACAACGCCGACCCGGCCAGCAGCGGCCGGGCGTTTCAGGCGCTGCGCGAGCTGGGCCCGACCGTGTTGCCGACGGCCATCCCCGCCCTGATGAAGTGCGCCGCCAGTTCCAACCCGGTCAATCGCGAGCAGGCGATGACTCTGCTGCGTGAGATTCGCTTCTCCGCCGACCAGTTGCCGGTCCTCCGCACCGCCCTAGGCAGCCCCCAGGAAGACGTGGCACTGTTCGCCGCTGACAAGGTGCGATCCCTGGGCAAGGCAGCCGCCACCGTTTCCCCTGAGCTGGTCACCTGCTTCGACTCCCCCTTCCCCCGGGTTCGCCAGAAAGCGCTGGAAGCGTTGACCCAGATCGGCCCGGATAGCGAAAAGGTGTTCACGCCGCTCCTGAAGCTGCTGAGCCGATCCGAGGGGTCCGAAGGCGAGCTGGCAGTTGAGGCCCTCACCCACCTCCCCGTCCTCGATGAGGAACAACTGCAGCAGGTGGCGAAACTCTTCCGCGAAGGCGAGCTGTCCTCCCGGCTACGAGCAGCTTTCGTCCTGCTCCGCCACGGCGAGAAGGGGCCTGCCTCCATCCGACCGACCTACCAGGCCGCCTGCAAGGCCGTGCTCCAGGCAGTGCGGGGCGGTAGCCCCGTGGAACGTCAGCTGGCCACCCGTCATCTGATGCGCATTCCACCCGCCGGCTTGGCCGTCTTCGAGGCCGACGACCGCAAAGCCATGCTTCAGGCGCTGGTCGGCCTCCTGCGCCAGCGGATCTCACTTGAGGAGAAGAAGGAGGCCCTGCTCCGCATTCCCGCCTGCAAGATCGACGACCTCGACACCATCGATGCCCTGCGCAAGCTGATCGAAGATCCCGCTTCCGAGCTGCAGTGTGAGGCCATCACTGCCATGGCCCGGATGCCGGGCCGCGATGCCACCGCCGCACTGGCCAGCCTGGCCCCCCTCCTTGCCCAGCGAAGCACTTCAAACGAGGTGAAGTTGGCTCTGTTGACCAGCCTGGAATCCCTGGGCCAGGGAGCCGAGCCAGCCGCTCCGCAGGTCATCCATCTGTTCACCGACAAGACCCTGGGGCCCCAGGCCATCAAGACGCTGGCTGCCATGGGCGAACAGGCGGTCCCGCACCTCAAACGCTGGATGAACAACCCCAACGACACGATTCGCATGGCCTGTCTGGAGGTGGTCATCCTGCTCGGGCCCGACGCACGCGGCTGCATGGCCGAACTGCTGTTCCGCCGCCGCGACCGCAGTCCCGAGGTCCGGGCCCTGGCCGATCGCGCCTACAACCGGGTGCAGGACCCGCGCCGATGACCGATGGCCTACTCCTGCAGCCTGCCCGCGCGAGAATGCCTGGCCACGAGGACAAGAAAACCCCGGACTGGCAGGATGCCTGCCCGGGGGTGATTGATTCCAGAACCACAGTTGCTCGCGGCGAACTGGCCGGCCTAGAAGTCCGCCGGCACCACCTGCCCGTCACTGCAGTGGCCCAGGGTGCGAAACACCTGCTGGCTCACCTCGTACCCGACCGACCGGACCGATCCGTCCGCGAACGCCGCATTCATCCGACCGGGATGGGCCGAACCGAAGATGCCCGGGCCGACCATGCCGACATCCACATCCGGCAGCGGCGAACCACTGATCGTGTCCGGGCGCGGAGAGTAATCGGTCGTGCGTACCGTGTCGTGATTCCAGCCACTCACGTAGCCCTCGTTATCCCGATCGTGCCAGGTGCCCACAAACGGCCGATGCATCTGCTTCTCGGCGACCAGCAGGGTCGAGCTGGTGCCATCGATGGCATCCGCCATCCGACAGGGATACCAGCGGCGAACCAGGCCCGTCCCCTCGGAGTTGGCCGCCGCGTAATCGCACATGGCCGTCGTCAGCGGGGCGGGCAGCAACCCCAGCTGCAGGAAGCTGGGCGGAAACGGGCCGGCGCTGACCACCATCGGCGACCGCCGCGAGGGACAGAAATACACCGGAATCACCGCACCCACCGCCTGGCGCTGCCGCTCCACGTCCGTCAGTCCCGACCCGCCGCGCCAGACGTTTTCTGCCTCCAGGTAGGGCAGCACCTGGAACGCCCAGCCAGCCCCTTGTTGCACCCCCACAGCCGGGGCTCCCTGGATGTAGGTCGGTGGGCTGCCCGGGAAGTTGCCGCCCCCGGGAAAGAAGCCCAGCGATTCGTGATGGTTGTGAAACGCAAGCACGATCTGCTTCAGGTGGTTCTGACACTTCAGCCGCGCTGCCGCCTCCCGCACCTTCTGCACGGCGGGCAACAACAACCCGATGAGCACCGCGATGATCGCAATCACGACCAGCAGTTCAATCAGCGTGAACGCCCGTATCCAGGTTCGGGAATGCGCATGTCTCATGACTGGAACCTTCACTCGTCTCGAAGAAGAAATAGCCACTCCTGAATCTAAGCGGCGATCCGCCTTCGGAAGGGCCACCCTTTCCCTCCCTTCACCCCGACCTACCAGCCTTTCTTTCTGTTCGCCCGCATGCTAGGCTCTTTCCATCTTCATTCATGGATGCGTCAGGGAATGCATGATGAGCTCGCCCTCTTCATCGACCAATCTCCAGTTGTTGCTCGATTGCCTGCAGAATGGCGACGATTCCGCTCGATCCGCAGTCATCACCCATAGCCTCGAACGGTTCCGCGTGCTGGCGCGGCGGCTCCTCCGGCGCAATGCCGACCTTCGCCGCATCGATGAAACCGATGACGTCCTCCAGAAGGCCATGGTGCGCCTGCATCGGGCCCTGGGCCACGTCCGTCCGCCCAACGTACGGGCCCTCATCGGTCTGGCAGCTCAGCAGATTCGCTGGGTGCTGGGCGATCTCGTCCGCGAAGCCTCCTCGACCACCCGCCCCCACCTTAGCCTTTCGGGAATGAGTGGCCCTCTCCAGGCCGACGAACTGCCATCCCCTCAGAGCGGCGAGCCGGGCACCCTGCTGGAATGGGCCGACTTCCACGCCGCCATTGAACGCCTTCCCGCGGAGCACCGCGACCTGTTTGACCTGCTCTTCTACCAGGGACTTACCCAGCCCCTGGCCGCCGAGTTACTGGGGCTGTCGCTCCGGACGGTCAAGCGCCGCTGGCAACACGCTCGCCTGGCCTTGCAGGATGCCCTCCAGGGCGAGTGCCCCCCGCTGGAAGGGGATCGTCGATGATTCCTGAGGAGAAACTCGACGAGCTACTACTTCAATGGGAGGAGCGGGCCGAGGCCGGTTCGCCTGCCACCCCCGCCGAACTGTGCCACGATTGCCCCGAGTTGCTGCCCGAGTTGACAGCCCGCGTCGAGTGTCTCCGTCGCCTGCACTGGATGGACCATCTGCGGGCCGACCCAGGTCCGGCGGCCTCGCCTCCCCTGGAACCAGGCGGCGAACCGATTCCTGGCTACCGCCTGATCCAACGGATCGGCCGGGGCGGCTTCGGTGAGGTGTGGCAGGCACAGGCCCCGGATGGATCGGCGATGGCTCTGAAATTCGTCCCTTGGGGCAACGCTGCCGCCGCCGTCGAGTGGCGCTCCCTGGAACTCATCCAGGGCGTGCAGCACCCCAACGTCCTTCCCACGTTCAACGCCTGGCAAACGACCGACCGCCTCATCATCGCCATGGAGTTGGCCGACCGCACCCTGATGGATCGCTGGCGTCAGGCTCTCGGCCAGGGGTTTCCGGGCATCCCGCCCGATGAACTGCTCGCTTACTTTCAGCAGGCTGCCGCTGCCATCGACTACCTCAACGAGAAGGGCATTCAGCACCGCGACATCAAACCTCAGAACCTGCTTCTCCAAGGCACCACCCTCAAGGTGGGCGACCTTGGCCTGGCTCGCCGGGTCGCGCGACCGATGACCGGCCACACTGGCAGCCTCACCCTGGCCTATGCTCCTCCGGAGTTCTTCGACGGCCACACCTCGCGCCACTCCGACCAGTACAGTCTGGCGGTCTCCTACTGCCAGATGCGAACCGGCGACCTGCCGTTCACCGGCAGCACCGCGCACATCGTCGCTGGCCACCTCCATCGCCCGCCGGACCTGCAGCGGTTGCCCAGCGCCGAACAGGCGGTACTCGCCCGGGCCCTGGCCAAGGACCCGGAAGCTCGCTGGCCCTCCTGTGGCGAGTTCATCACCACCCTGGCTACCGCCTCGATCAAATCCACCTCAGACCCAGTCACCGCCTCGTTGCCCTCGGGTCGCCCCGCCGGGTTCACTCGTCGCCACCTGCTTCTGCTGGGAGCTGGCACGGCATCTCTGGCCGGACTGGCGACCATGGCCGTGCTACGACACAGGACGCTCAGTCCCGCCGAGGCTGGCCTGCTGCTTCCCTTCGAGGAGCCCCTGTCCTCTCCCAACAATGTCCGGGCCGCGGCGGCCGACTCCATCGACCGGCACCTCGTTCTCTCCAACCGCACGATCGGCCCCACTCTGCAGCACTCGCATACGGGCCAGGTGGTGCGCCGTCTTCCTGCCACGTTTGGGCCCTGCGCCGCCCTGGCGCCGCTGGGTCTTCCCTACGCTCTAACAGGCCACGACGACGCCACGATTATCCTCTGGGATCTTCGCACCGGCACCGAGATCCGCCGCTTCCACGGCCATACCTCCAGTGTTAGCTCTGTGGCCTTTAGCCCCGATGGAAGCAGGGTGCTCACCGGCGCCTGCGACCGTACCCTGCGTCTGTGGGATCGCCGCACCGGTGCCGAGCTTGCTTGCCTGACCGGACACGAATCGATCGTCACCAGCGCCAGCTTCGACCCAACCGGCCGGTTCGCCCTGTCAGCCAGCATGGATGGCACCGCCCGCGTGTGGGATCTGGAATCCGGGCGCACCCTCCACACCTTCGCCGGCCACCGCTCGCAGGTGTTGGCGGCCACCTTCTCCCTCGACGGCTATCTGGCCATCACCGGCAGCCTCGACCGCACGGCTCGCGTCTGGGACCCACAGACGGGCGAGCAGGTCCACTGCTTCGAAGGACACGAACACGGAGTCAAGGCTCTGCTCCAAATGAAGAGTGGGGCGCTCTTTACCGCCTCAGGAGGCGTGGTTTCTCAGTGGGACCTGGCCCAGGGCCGTATGCTCTACCGCTCGCCCCGCCTGCCCAGTACCATCCAGAGCATGGCCCAGCTCTATCGAGAGGAGCATTTCCACCTGCTCCTGGCCACCGAGGAGCACGGCCTGCACCTGTGGCGTCTCCCCACCTAACCGATCCTCGGCCCCTGTCCCCGCCGCACTGGGCTGCTAGAATCGTCGTCAGGTACCGAGGAGGTAGGCCCATGGCATCACTGCAAATTACCCAGATCGACCACGTCTCGGTCCTCATTACCGACCTGGGCCGTAGCCGGCTGTTCTATCGCGACGTGCTGGGGCTGAAGGAGATCGCCAAGCCGCGCACCTTCGAGTTTCAGGTGCTCTGGTTCGAACTGGGCAACCAGCAGCTCCACCTGCTGCTCAAGCCGCAGCCTGACACCATCAGCGCCCGCCACTTCGCCCTGCGCGTGCGCGATGTCGTCGCCGCCCGCGACTACTTCCGCGAGCGCGGCATTCCCATCGAGGAAACCACGCCGATCCCTCACTGCGATCGCTTCTTCATCGCCGATCCGGACCGCAACCGCATCGAGGTCATTCAGTGGCTCGAACCGTACGACCCCGCCCAGAGCGGAGCCGCACGGTTCGATGGCGCCTGAACCGGGGCTACTTCTCGCTGTAGCCCTTGCCGGTCTTCTCGGCGATCAGCTTGTCGGCCGCCTTCCGCGCGGCTGCATCGTCGGCGTAGGCCTTCAACGTCGTCTGGCCCGCCGAGCCGATCCGGCCATACTGGGTGTAGAGTTTGTCACCCTCCACCCACACCTCCCAGAACTTGCTCGATTTCCCCTCGACTAACTCGAAATGGCGCCGCCCATCGGTCCGCGTCGCTGGCGCTGTAGCGGGCGCGGCAGCTTTCGGCGCGGCTGCGGTCTTCGGCGCAGCCTTGGGCGCCACCGCGGTCTTCACTGGAGGCGGCGCGACAGCCGTGGCCACGGCTCCGCCGCCCATCGACTCGGCCTTCGCTTCGGCTGCCGGCTCGGCGGAGGCCTCGCCGGGGCGATCCCAGTCGTCCACTTCGTAGAGGAAGCGCGTGCCGCCCATCAGCACCCGGTTGACTGACGTGCTCTGCACGAACACCACGTACTTCTCCAGGTCGGTCGGGCGAATGCGGGCTGTCTCGCCCAGCGGCAGGCCGAGCATCTCGCGGGCACGCTCGCCGGCGAACAGGTCGCCTGTCGTCCGATCCATCAAGACGATCTCCTTGTAGCCCTGGATCGTCTCGGTCTTGGTGAACTCGTAGAAGCCGCGCCCCTTCTTGAAGCTGAGCCCGTTCTCCTCCACGAAGGCCTTGATCGGAATCTCCTCGTCCACCTCGAGCACCTGAAACCGCCCCGGCGGCACCGACCGCAGGTCGGCCTCGGTGAAGGTCGTCTCGGCCGTCCGTCGCAGCATCGTGCTGAAGATCCGGTTCAACCCGCGGCTCATGCGGCCCTGGGTCTTCACCTCCTCCTCGTAGCGCTGCAGTTGCTCCTCGCCCGACTGGCGGTAGCACACCGCCAGCACCATGTCAGTCACGTAGCTGAACTGATCGAGCGGCACGTGATAACCCGATGTCAGCCGCGCCAGGTCCTCGTAGAACTTCGTCGCATGCCGCCGGTTCAGTGCCTGCACGGCGTACACCGCCACCCCCGCCGCGGCCAGCGCCTTGGCCTCAGTGCGCCAGTCGATCTTGTCTGGTGTCTGTGCCGCCGGGTGCGGCACGTCGTCGCCGATCAGCACCAGCGATTTGGTCGCCTCGGCCGTCCACGGATGCTCCTGAGCCTCGCGCAGCACCAACTCGTAGCACTCCGGTGCATCACCGCCACCGGTCGCCTGCACTGTCTCGACGAACTTGCAGATGGCGTTCACGTCGTCGGTCAGTTTCAGATGCTTGGTCACGTAGGTGCTGCGTTTGTCGCAGTAATCGCCGTGAGCGATGATGCCTATGCGAATGTTCGGGATCTCCTCGAACAACCGCGTCACCGTGCTCTTGATATTCCGGCGCACCTGCGTCAGGCAGGGATACATGCTGCCGGTCGTATCGAAGGAAAAGACGACTTCCACCGAGCTGCTCATGAATGGATCTCCAGAGGGGTGAGGACGATTATCGCACCCGGCGCGTGGATTTCAATGGGCGCAGTGCTACACTCCGCGGCGGTGCCCCACCTTGCCGTCCGGCTCTGGGCCGGTACACTCGTCACCATCTACCCACCGGCGACCAATATCTCTCCCAGAAAGGCGGAAACCCATGGGGTTCAAGCAAACCAGCGAACATCGGTTCGGCAAGGCGTCGTACCATCAGATCGGCCTCGTGCGCGGGCAGTTCGGCAACGTTCCCGAGGGCCAATGGCTTAAATTCATCGCTGATGTCGGCTTCGACGGCTGGGAGGAAGCCAGCTGGGAACTCGACCTGCGCCGCTGCGACACCGACGAGGGCGCAGCCGGCTATGCCCGCGAACGCGTCGATGCCGCCAAGAAGCTCGGGCTGGAGATCTTCACCGTCGCCACCCACCTCCAGGGTCAGGCGCTCGGCGATGAGCCCAGCGTCAAGACGCTCCAGTTCCTCAAGCCCGGCGAAGCGCGCTCTGCCTACAAGGTCTGGCGCGACAAGGGCAACCAGCCGCCTCGCACCAACCCCTACTTCGTCCCCGACGAGGTCGGCAAGCTCGTTCACGCCGAGTCGCTCCGCGATCTTCTCGCCTGCGTTCGCTATGCTGGTCACCTCGGCAAGCTGCAGAATCGCAAGGTCGCGTTACCTGGCTTCGTTGGCTCGCCCGCGCATTGCTGGAGCCACTGGTTCCTCTTCCCGCCCTTGCCCACCAGCTGCGAGGGCCACGCCATCCCCGACGTCCGCCAAGTTAGCCTCGAGCTGCTCGTCGAACGCTTCGCCCCGGTCTTCGACCTGTGCAAGCAGTACGGCGTGACGTTCGACCTCGAATGCCATCCGTCCGAGCGGGCCATGGGCGACATCGAGTCGGCCCACGACTATCTCGCTGCCATGGACAAGGCCGGCTACGCCGACGTGTGCGGCTTCAACCTCGATGGCTCGCACATGGAATGGCAGAACGTGTCGGTCATCGACTTCATCCGCGAGTTCAAGGAACGCATCCACTGCGCCCACGTCAAGGGTGTGTGGGTCGCCCGCGAACACTGCCGCGCCGGCCGTCTCGGTGGACACCGCCCCATGGGCCACTGGACCAACGGCTGGAACTTCGTCACAGCCGGCACCCCGCGTGATGCCAATTCGCTGGAAGAGATCTTCATCGAACTGAACCGCATCGGCTTCGACGGCGCGGTCAGCATCGAATGGGAAGACAACGACCAGGAGCAGCACGCCGGCGCCAAGACGGCTCTGGCCAACTGCCGCCGCGCCGATAACCCGCCCAGCGGCATGCGGCACGACGAGATGCTCAAGGGCTAAGGCATCGTCTCTACCGGCCCCGCAGACGCTGGTACACCGCCAGCGTCTGCTCGGCCATTTGTGTCGCGGTGAACCGCTGCACCACCGCGGCTCCGCCCCGTTGCCCCATCGCCGCGGCTCCGGTTCGATCGCGCAACAACCCCAACCACGCCTCCGCCAGCCCTTCCGCGTCGCCCGGCTCCACCAGCAATCCGCCTGCCGTCTGCTCGATCAGCTCCGGGAACGACCCATGCCGCGGCTGCACCACCGGCACGCCGTTGGCCAGCGCCTCCAGCACGTACAACCCCTTCGGTTCGCGGTAGGCGGTTGGCACACTCAACACGTCCAGTCCCTGCAGGAAGCGCACCTTGCTGGCATGATCCGGACTTGCCACATGGACAAAATCGCCTTCCAGCCCCGCCGCGCGCAGTTTCTGCACCTGGGCCTCGAAGAAGGCCCGCTGATTCTCGCCCAGCCAGCCCGAGGCGTGCAGCTTCGTCCCCGCCGTACCCGGCAGCGCCCGGAAGCGCAGGAACCCTTCCACCACCTGATCGAACCCCTTCTCCGGGCAGATGCGTGCGAAGTAGCCGATGGTGAACGGCTCGTGCGTTCGATCAGGCCGCGCCAGGCTGTAGCCGGTCAGATTCAGCCCGGGGTAGACCACGTGGATCTTCTCGCGCGCAATGCCGAAGTAGCCTGCCATGAAGTCGGCATAGTAACCACTCGTCGCGATGAAGCCGTCGATCTCCTGGCAATGCTCGCGGATGAGCGCCAGCGTCCGGGTCCGATACTCGTTTGGCAGCATCTCGGTGAACACGTCGTCGCCCTGCAACGACGCCACGATCGGCACCCCCGGCAGACGCTGCCGCATCTCGTGAACCATGCCCGAGAGCAGGGCGTTGGTCAGGTTGATCACGTCCGGCCGAATGTCGCTCGCCAGCCAGCGGACGATCTTGTCGATCTCTTTTTTCTGAAAGCCGTTCTCGCCCTGCAGCATCGACACCGTCAGGTCGCCCAGATCCTCGGCGCGCGTCTTGACGGCGTACCGGCTGACGAAGCGGAGCAACCCGGGGCGGTCCAGCAACCACTCGATGATGGGCAGACGACGACGAAACAGGGCTAGCTTCTGTTCGAGGTAGACGTTGATGCCGCCAAAGAAGATCCGCTTCTGGCTGACATCTTCCTCGTCAGTGCGAATGGGCGTGTAGGTCGGAATGAGCAACGCCTCGTGGCCGAGCTTGCTCAGCGCGGCCACGAGGGTGTTGTCGCGCATGCAGGAGCCGCAGAACATGCCGGCGGCTCCGGCGGTGATGTACGCGATCTTCATGACGTCTCAGTCCAGCTCCCCCTTCGGCTCGGGCAGGAAGAACGAGGCCACCAGCCCCACCACGTAGACAAACGCGGCGACCAGGGCCGCGGCGTGGGCGAACTTCTCCGGACCGGGGTTGCCGGGGATGAACGCCTGCGTCGCCAACATGCTCGTCACCCATGCGAATGACGTGCCGATGAGCCGGCCACCGATGTTTGCCGCGAAGCTTTCGCCCGTACCGCGCAGGTGCACTGGGTAGACCCGAGGCAGGTAGTTACCCCAGAAGCTGAACTGCGCCACCGTGAACAACCCCGCCAGCATCATGCCCAGCGAGACATTCGTGATCGGCAGCGTCCCGATGCCCAGCCAGGTGAGTGGGATCTCGAAATACTTCGTGTTAGGCACCGCCAGGAAGAACCAGAAGAACACCGGCATGAACAGGAGCCCCGGCACCTGGAACAGCCGCAACAAGCCACGCCGGCTGACGATCACCACGGCCAGCATCGCCAGGAGGAATCGGCCCAGCAGGCCGCCGATCTCCTGCACCTTGGTGTAGTCGCTGGCCAGCTTCTGCTCGGCGAGTTTCTGCGCGGGCGGCAGCTTCTTTTCCGGGTCCTTTTCCCGCTGCTTCGCCTGCACCTTCTCGATCTTCGCCTTGTACTCAGCCACGTCCTGCGTCAGCCCTGGTGCGATCTGCGGCATCTGCTGGATCGCGCCGAACGCCGCCCCGTAGCTGCAGGCGAACATGATCATCGTGACGATGGTCGTCGTCCGCAGCTCGGGCGAGAACAGCGCCGCCAGGCTCGGCCGCTTCAGGGTGCCTTCCGACTTCTTCTTCGCCCAGATGGGGCTCTCTGGCAGGAACGGGCGGATCACAATCAGCGGGATGGCCGGGATCAGGCCCGACATCAGCGTGTAGCGCCAGGTCAGCGTCGCGGTCTCGCTGGGCGTGACCTGCCCGATGAACTGGAACTGCGCCAGCGCCGCCGGAATCATCACCTCGGGCAGCTGCTTGGTCTGCTCCAGGTAAGCCGCCAGCGAGTTCGCGCTGGCCACCAGCAATCCGCCGATGGAGGAGAACGCCTGGGTGTAGCCCAGCACCTTCTCACGCTGGTGCGGGTTAGGGAACAGCTCGGCCAGCCAGGCCACCGCTGCGACGAACTCCACGCACACGCCGATGAAGGTGGTGCTGCGCAGGATCAACAGCATCCACGGGCTGGTGGAGAAGCCAGCCAGAAAGGCCGACACCGCGTAGAGCAGGATGCTCCAAGTCAGGACGCGGCGGCGACCGAGGTAGTCGGTCAGGTAGCCGCCCAGCATACCGAAGATGCCGCCCGCGAAGGCCGGCAGGTAAAACATCCGCCCTAGCCACATCGAGAATTCCGGCGTCCCCGGAGCGATGCCGAACTCGCCCAGCGCGGGACCCAGGATGAGCGGCAGCATCAGCAGCTCGTAGATGTCGAAGGCGAAGCCGATCGACGCGATGACCAGAATCAACCAGATCGAGAACGTCAGCTTCTGGGGGGGCGGCAAGGCGGGTTGCGAGGGCAGGGCACTGTCAGACACCGGCGTCTCCTTGGCGTCGTGCGGAGGGTGGGAGGATCGTCAGGCGGGGAAACGCGAATCGGGGCGGGTTGCCCCCGCCCCGTGGTAGTGTATGGACCTCGGCCTAGTTCGCCATGGTTGCCTTCATCTGCCGCGTCTCCTCCAGAAACTGTGCCAGCGGATCGACCACCATGTCCACCGAATCCTTGAAGACGTCGCCGATGAGCAGGTCGATGATCGCTCGCTTGCACTCGGGGAAGCGGCGCAGGAACTGTCCGAAGCTCATCCCCTCGTAAAAGGCGTACACCAGCCGCTTCATCCGGTCCATGCCCTGCAAAAAATTCGGGCCCCAGCAACCCAGCTGCTCGCCGGACAGGTCGCCTTTCGTGAACCCCTCGACGATGGCATCCGCCGCCATCTCGCCCGATTTCAGCGCCAGAAACAC
Organism: Gemmataceae bacterium; assembly: GCA_046350255.1. GTDB lineage: Bacteria > Planctomycetota > Planctomycetia > Gemmatales > Gemmataceae > CALDUY01. The sequence continues at coordinate 34,040 of JAXMAV010000024.1, read as the reverse complement.
CCCGGAGCTGTAGATCGGATCGAGGAACCCGAACGCATCGCCGACCAGCACCCAGCCATCGCCGGCCAGCCGCGTCGAACGGTACGAGAAATCCTTCGTCGCATAGAAGCCGGTGGCCCGCTCGCCCATGGCGATCCGCTTCTTCACCGCCGGGCAGTTCTCCACCTCCTGCCAGAAGATCTGCTCCAGGTCGCCCCGCGACTTGTCAGTCATGTACTCCAGGTCGGAGACCACCCCCACCGAGACGATGTCGTTGTGCTGCGGGATGTACCAGAACCAGCCGCGCTTCCCCTTCGTCGCCAGCACCAGGGTCGCGCCTTCATCCAGGCCCGGGTCCCGGTGCGCGCCGCGAAAATACGTCCACACGCTGGCCTTGCGCAGGAACGGATCCGGTTCGCGCAGCTTGAGGCGCTGGGCGATGAGTGAGCTTTGCCCCGTGGCATCCACCACCACCTCGCACGGCATGAACTCCTGGGTACCTTCGCGCGTCTGCACCTTCACGCCGGTCGCCCGGTCGCCCTCGAACCGCACGTCAAGCGCCCGCACTCCCTGGCACACCTCCACTCCATGGCGGGTGGCGTTTTCGATCATCATCTGGTCGAACTCGCTCCGCACCACCTGCCAGGTCAGCGAGCATTCGTGCGCGTTATTCTCGAAGAAGTAGAACGGCTGCGACTCCTTGCCTGACTCGCTGACAAACTGCACGCTGTACTTCTTGACGCACGGTCCGGCCTTCATCTGCTCGAGAATGCCCAGCCGACGAAAGGTCCAGTAGGTGTCCGGCATCAACGACTCGCCGATGTGAAACCGCGGTCCCGGCTCGCGCTCCAGCAGGCGCGTGCGAATGCCCTGCTGGGCCAGAAGCGTCGCCGTCGTCGCGCCTGCGGGGCCGCCACCGATCACGATCACCTGGGGGTGGGAGGTCGCCACCATCGTTTGCTCTCCGGAGTAAGACGTTTCAGTGCTTATCGGTCGGGCGAAGGAGTATTGTTCAAACAATTATTAGCCGATCGACCTCGCGCCTGCAAGAGACTTCTGTCTCCAGGATGCGCCGGCCGGCCCAGGGAGAGTAGGGCTCCTCTCCCCACGCAACCATGTCAGGAAGCATTCGACTCTCGACGTGGGCGCATGGGAGCCCACCGAGGGAACGCGTCCAGCTTGTCCGAGTTGCCTCGCCTGTCCACTCGCCGAAATCAGACCATGTTCAGAGTGGGAACCGGCTCGGCCAGCACGCGCTGGGCAGCGGCGACGCCGGCGCCGGGGTCCAGGTCGTGGCCCATCTCCAGCAGGACCCTCTCCAGCGCTGACAGCGCGGCCAGGATGTCGGCGTCGTCGATGTTGCCCATGTGCGCCAGGCGGAGCACCTTGCCCTTGAGCGCGTCCTGTCCCCCCGCCAGCTTGATGCCGTGTTCGCGTTCCAGCCGGGTCAACAGCGCCTGGCCATCCAGCGCGGACGGCACGTTGATCACCGTGAGACTCTCCGCCGGGACGGCCGCGAGCAGCTCGAGGTTCAGCGCCAGCACTCCTGCACGTGCGGCGGACGCCAGGCGAGCATACCGGGCCCAGCGCTGCTCGTTGCTTTCCCGGCGCATCCGGGCCAGGCTGACGCGCAGCCCGCGCACCAGCGTCAGCGCCGGGGTGAAGGGGCTATCACCCGTGGTCAGGGCGTCGCGGTACTTGCGCAGGTCGAAGTAGAAGCCACGTGGTCCCGTGGCGGAATCGATCTTGCGCCAGGCCTTGTCGCTGACCGACACGAACGCCAGGCCAGGAGGCAACATCAGCGCCTTCTGCGATCCGGTGACATTCAGATCGATGTGCCAGTCATCGGTGCGGCACTCCATGCAACCCAGCCCGGCGATGGAATCGACCAGGAGTAGCGCCGGCGTCGACGCCACGATGCGCCCGAACGCGGCCACGTCGTTCTTCACACCCGTGGCCGTCTCGCACAGCGTGGCGCACACCGCCTGGGTATCGGGATGCTGCCGCAGTGCTTCGGCCAGCTGTTCGGGAGCGACGGCCTGGCCGGGCGGCACGGTCACCGAAACCACCTCGTGCCCCAGTGCTCGGGCGATGTTGCGCCAGCGTTCGCCCCAGCGGCCCGAAATCAGGCAGAGGACGCGAGCGCCGGGACTCAGCGGCGAGGCCAGCGCGGCTTCCATCCCGCCGGTGCCCGAGGCGGTCAACGTCAGCACCGGCTGGCGCGTGCAGTAGACGTGCTGCAGGTCGTCGGTCACCTGGCGCAGCAGGTCGCGGAAGGTGCTGCTGCGATGGTAGAATAAAGGCCGTGCCATCTCCAGGAGGGTTTCCTCCGGGACGGGAGTGGGACCGGGGGTCAACAGACGCTGCTTAGTCGGGGGGGTATCCATCTTCCTCACTTCCGGGGAAGGCGCGCTGGCCTTCCTGACCTATTCTAGGAGGATCGCTTGGCGAGTGCAGCGCGGCACTATCAGAGATCCCTTCTCATGACCCCATCGTTCGAGCTTGACGAGGCGTACGTCTTTCGCATCGCACCGGATGGCAAATCGACCAAGGCCGCCCTCGACCTTCTGCGACGAGGAGCGTTTCGCCGGGCCCGCATGACGCGGCACGGCACCCGGCTGGAGGCCGACTGTCACGGAAGCGACCCGACTCCCTACGCCGTTCTCGTCGATCTCGAGGATCCTGCTTCTCCGCGCCTGGGTTGTAGCTGCCCCAGTCCGAAGCATCCGTGCAAACATGCCCTGGGGTTGCTCTTCCTGGCGGTCCACTCGCCAGACAGCCTGGAGAAGGATGAATCGTCACGGCGGCGGCAACGATCCCCCGCGTTTGTCGCCCCAGCAAAAGCCCGCAAGGATGGTTCTGCCGATGCCGACGCCCCACCTCCGCGCACCACTGAGGAGGCGTTTCTTCGCGATATCCTCGATCACCCCGAGGACGAGGCGCCTCGCCTGATCTTCGCCGACTGGCTCGAGGAAACCGGCGGCCCCGCAGAACAGGCTCGCGCCACCTTCATTCGCGTGCAGATGGAACTGGCCCGCCTGTCACCCCAGGAGACGCCGCCACGCGCCCTGACCACCCAGGAGAAAAAACTGTGGTCGGCCCATCGTGAAGCCTGGCTCGCCTCGTTCCCCGCGAAGATGCAGACCCGGCGCGATCTACGCTTTCGTCGTGGCTTCTTCGAGGAACTGGCCCTGCCTCCCACGCTCTGGGCCCGAAATGCCGACCGGCTCTTCGCCACGAATCCGCTCTTTCGCCTGGCGCACCCGGGCAAGCTCGACCGTAACGCGGCCTCGGCGATGGTCGTCCTCCCGCAGATGGCGCGCATCCGCGTCCTGGTCCTGGCGCGCTGCGTGCTCGACGAACCGCTCAAGACGCTCGAGATCCTCTTCAGCACGCCATTCTTCTCGGGGGTCACCACCCTGCTCTGGAGCGATGCGACCATGGGCAGCCGCGAACTGGCGGTGCTCCTGGCCAGCCCTCTGTTGCCCCGTCTGCACGAACTCGACCTGTCGCGCACCGAGGTCGGCACACGCGGCATCGAGGCGCTCGCTGCCTCCGAGCAGGCAGGCCAGCTTCGCATCCTGCGTCTGGCGGGCGCTTCGCTTGCCGATGCGGACGTCCGCCGATTGATCGAGTCGGCGTCCCTTGCAGGGCTGGAGCAGCTCGACCTGCGCGGAGTCGCCCTGTCCGCGGCCACCCAGGCCAGCCTGCGCGCGCGATTCGATGGGCGGGTGTTGCTCGATGCTTGTGAAGCATCGCCGGGGTGATAAGATCTCCCCAGGTACTCTCCACTCTCCCGGCCATGGAGCTTCATGATGCGTCTTCTGCTCGGTCTGGCCGCCGCCGTCGCCGCCCTCCTTGTCCTTCCCCTGGCCGACGGGCGCGAGGCCGACTCTACTGGGGTCGCCTTCGACGTCAAGGAGATCGATAAGAGTCTCGACATCGGTTACGCCGTGCTCGTGGTGGACATCAACCGCGACAGCAAACCCGACATCGTGGTGGTGGATACCCATCGAGTCGTCTGGTACGAGAACCCGACCTGGAAGCGCCATACCATCCTCGAAGGCACCACCGAGCGCGATAACGTCTGCATCACGGCGCACGACATCGACAACGATGGGCGGATCGACCTGGCTCTCGGTGCGGGCTGGCGACCATTCAACACCCGGGGAGGCGGCACGCTGCAATGGCTTCGCCAGCCTGAATCGCTCGATCAACCCTGGAAACTCTATCCCATCGGTGACGAGCCCACCTTGCACCGCATCCGCTTCGCCGATCTCGAGGGAACCGGTACCCCGATGCTCGTCGTGGCTCCGCTCATGGGACGCAACAGCTCGGCGAAGATGAACTGGCAGGATGGCTCGCCGGTGCGTCTCCTGGCCTACCGCATTCCCAAAAACCCCACGCGCGACCGCTGGGTGCCCGAGATCATTGATGAATCGCTCCGGGTGATGCACAACTTTGCCCCGGTGCCGGCCCAGCGTGGCAAGGGGATGGACCTGCTGACGGCCAGCTATGAAGGAGTGCACCGCTTCCAGCTGACCGACGGGAAGTGGGCGCGTCAAAAGATTGGCGCGGGCAACCAGGCCAACCCCTCGGGAAGCCGTGGCGCCAGCGAGATCAAGCAGGGCAAGCTACGTGGCGGGCAGCCGTACATCGCCACCATCGAACCCTGGCACGGCGGGCAGGTCGTCGTCTACACCCCACCCACGGACGGAGGCCCGTTGTGGACCCGGCAGGTGCTCGACGAGAGGTTGAAGTGGGGCCATGCGGTCTGGTGCGCCGACCTGGACGGCGATGGTTCCGAGGAGTTGATCATCGGCGTGCGCGATCATCTGTCGAAGCAGTCTGGCGAACGCTCGGGGGTGCGCATCTATCAATCGCTCGATGCGAAGGGCCAGAAGTGGCAACGTCGGCTGCTCGACGAGGGTGGCGTGGCCATTGAAGACCTGGCCTGCGCCGACTTCGACGGCGACGGCAAGCCGGACATCGTGGCCGTTGGTCGCGCCACCAAGAACGTCCGGCTCTATCGCAACCTGGGCAAAAAATGACCAGCGCTGGTCAACGCATGCTCACCGAACGGAGGCCGACCTCCACGCGAGGTTCGTCCCCTGGGGGATAAATGCTGGCATCGCGTTTGCAGCGCAGACGGCAGCCGTAACCACTCCGGGAGATCTAGCCGATGAACCGACGAGCCGCGCTGGTGAGCATGTTGTTGTCGTACCCCGCCCTGGCCTGGGCCCGCAAGGACGCCACCTGGGACGAGGTAGTGGATCGCGCCGTGGCCTATCTTCGCAAGAACCAGGCCAGGGATGGCTCGTGGGCCGCCAAGCAGAGCCCGGGTATCACCGGCATCATCATGACCGGTCTGTTGAGCACCCGGAAGCTCGACACGCGCGACCCGATGATCGATCGCGGTCTGGGCTACATCGAATCGCTCATCAATCCCAAAGCGGGCCACATCGCCGGGAAGGACCCAGCGGTCAAGCTGCAGAACTACGTCACCTGTGTGAACGTCCTGGCGCTGGTGTCGGCCGAGCGACCTGCCTACAAGGCCGTGGTCCGCGATGCGACCGCCTTTCTGAAGAAGCTGCAGTGGGACGAGAGCGAGGGCAAGACACCTACCAGCGACTACTACGGCGGGGCAGGCTACGACAGCAAATCGCGTCCCGACCTGTCGAACACTCAGCTGTTCCTCGATGCCCTGGCCGCCGCCGGCATCCCCAAGGACGATCCCGCTCTCAAGAAGGCTGCCACCTTCGTGAGTCGCTGTCAGAACCTCAAGAGCGAGAACAACGATCAGCCCTGGGCTGGCAAGATCAACGATGGCTCGTTCATCTACAGCGCAGCCCAGGGAGGCGACACCAAGGTGGCCGACAAGGCCGACCCCGAGGTGGGCCTGCCCGGCTACGGCAGCATGACCTACGCCGGCATCAAGAGTCTGATCTACTGCGGCGTGTCGAAGAAGGACGAGCGTCTGCAGAAGGCGCTGGGCTGGATTCGCGCCAACTACTCCGTCGATGTCAACCCTGGCATGCCAAAGGAACGCGCTCAGTGGGGTTACTACTACTATCTGCACACGATGGCCAAATGCCTCGAGGTGCTGGGGGATGACGCCTTCGTCGATGCCAAGGGCGTCAAGCATGACTGGCGAGCCGACATCACCCATGCGCTGGCGCGGCGCCAGCGACCCGACGGCAGCTGGCTGAACGAGACCGACCGCTGGATGGAAGGCAGCCCCCTCCTCGTCACTGGCTACGCCCTGATGACCCTGGGACACACTCGCCCCCGGAGCTGACTCGATGCGCGCGATCGCGGCCCTGTTCCTGTGCACTCTGGTCGCTCCGGCCGCGCTCGCGCATCCGGTTCCTCGCGAGAACCACGATCGCACCCTCGTCGTGTATCTGACCCCGACGGCGATGGTGGTGGATTACCGGGTCGAACTGGACGACTACCGCCTCTACCGCGATCTCGACGGCGTGGACCTGAAGCGCGCCCCGGGCGAGTCGGTCCACGCCGCCTACCTCCGCTACTTCGCCACCGTGCTGAAGGAAAACCTGGTGGCTACCCTCGATGGGCGCGAGCTGGAGTTCACCTGCCTCGGCAGCAGCTTCCGCGTCCTCGATCACGTTCGCTGCGACTATCGCTTTCGCGCCGAGTGGAAGCTGCAGGCGGGTCAGGAATATCGCGTCACCTTCGCCGATGCTAATTTCCACGGCGACGAGGTGAGTCGGCTCCACCTGACCCTTGACCCCAGCCCCGAGCTGACCCTGTCCGCCGTGGAGGCGCCCGACGATGCTCTCCTGACTCGCCCGCCTGCCCTGCTGGAGCCCGGTGAGCGCGAGCGGCGCAGCAAGTTGTCGGCCCGGGTTCGGGTAGAACCCTCGTTTCACGCAGGGCTGGCCCGACCGGCCTTGCCGCCCGACCCAGAGCCGCTGCGTCCCGGGGCAGTGGGCAAGGCTGCGCGGCAGGCGGTCAGCATCAAACCCATCCCCACCGAGAACCCGGGCCAGGTGCGAGCCGATCCGCCCTCGAGCGTCGAGACAGCCTCTTCGCCGCGCTGGCTTGATGTGCTGTTCGACACCCGGCGGGGCCTCGGCGTGCTGTTGCTCCTGTTCGCTGGCTTCGGCGCGGGCCATGCGCTGACCCCGGGCCATGGCAAGACCCTGGTGGCCGCCTACCTGATCGGCGAGCGCGGCACCTATGCTCATGCCCTGATGCTCGGTGTGGTGACGACGCTGACGCACACGGCCGTGGTCATGGCCATCGCCCTGGCGCTGCCGTGGATCTTTCCCAACGCGCCGCCCGCTGCCATCCAGGCCGTCCTCGGTCTCGTCGGCGGGTTACTGATTGCAGGTGTGGGAGCCTGGCTGCTCCTGCAGCGCCTGGCGGGCCGGCCCGATCACGTCCACCTGGGAGGAAGCAGCCACTCGCACTCCCATGCAGGCGATGAGAGCGACCCCGCGCCTCCGGTTTCGCCCGGCTGGTGGGGAGTGATCGCCCTGGGCATCTCTGGTGGCATCGTCCCCTGCTGGGATGCCATGCTGATTCCCGCCGTCTGCCTCAGCGCCAATCGACCGGAGCTCGCCTGGCCCCTGGTGCTGGCCTTCAGCGCAGGGCTGGCCGGTGTCCTCGTTCTCCTGGGCATCGTGGTAGTGCGAGCGCGCCTGGCCGCGGGCGACCTGGTGGAGTCCCGGCGCATGCAGTGGATCACCCGGGCGCTACCGCTTCTGAGCGCCGGGGTGATCGTGGTGCTGGGCCTGATGATGTGCTTCGAAAGTGTGCGCGGGGTCCGCTGATCAGACTTCCATTTCGCGCGGCAGCTTGAACCGGGAGTCGGGCCCCTTGAAGGCGCGGATCACGCGCTCGATCTCGTCCACCGAATGCCCTTCGTCGAGCATCTTTTCGATCAGAGCGTACTCGTTCGGCGAGATAACCTCGGGTGGCCCAGGCGGCAGGGGAGCGGGCTCGCGCTCGCTGGTGGCCTGGAGGACGCGCTCGATATCGGTGGGATGGAAGCCCCGGTTGATCATGTCCTGCTTCAGGGCAGATTCCACCTCGCGCCGGCGTGCGGCGGAGGTGTAATGCATGACTAGCCAGGTGACGAACACGATACCCACAGCGCCGATGGCGAGGCAGGGAATGAACAGGGCGGGATGGTCGCGAAACAGAAGTTCAAACATGAGAGCCACTCCTCCTCGCTGGGTGTTCCCAGGGTGATTCGCTCCAGCCGCCCGGAAATTTGAGCGCCGGCCCAAATCCGCGCCAGATTCCTGACGAAGACCCGGGCCAACACCCGCGCCAGGGTCACCGCGGGCGCGAGACGCGCTCGGGGACGCGCAACACCGCGCCGGGTTCGATGCGCATCCGTTCGAGCACCCCGTAGAGGGTCCCGGTGACCGGCCAGGCCGCGGCAGCGAACCCCGCGGCGAAGCTGGCCGCCTCGCCGGTGCCGCCCCCGTTATCGTAGGCCAGCACCTCGGGTTTGTGGGCCAGGGTCAGCCCGGCCGGCGGCCCGCCCGCACTGGCGGAGCGCAGCTGATCCTGGGGGCCCAGTGCAGCAACGGCGACCAGGGGGCGAGCGTCGGCCGGCATCCCCAGCGATGCCTGTGCCGTCGTGAAATCGCTCCACACCGCCCGGCCCGATCCGGCCAGGGTGCCCACAAACAGCCGGGGCCGAATCTCGCCCACGCGCCGCGTGGAAGGCAGGCTGGCCTCGCCGGGGGCGACGATGTCCTCGGGCAGTTTCCCCTCGACGAACACTGCGTACCGGCCCGGCTGGGTGATGCGCAGCTCCACCACCTGCTCGTAGGTGGCCGCGTTCGTCGTCTGATTCAGGCGGATCGACTGCCCTCCCGAGCTGGCCACCACGTCAAGGTCGTCCGCGGGGCGCGTCTTGCCGGACGGATCGGCCTGCCGCACCACCACCAGGTTGAACTTCGCCAGTGGCTCGCGATACAGATCCTCGCCCAGCTTCAGGGGCAATGAGGCATGTGCCTCGCGCCATTGCAGGCTAATGCGCAGCTGAGCCCCAGCCGGCAGCGTCTTCTCGCCGGCGCCGTTCAGGGGCTGCCAGCCCAGGAAGTTCAGTTCGGGCGACCACGAGCCGGTTGGTAGCATGGGCCGGCTGCCTCCCACGAACTCGAGGATGCCGTTCTGATCTTCATCGCGGAAGAGCCCGGTCCAGGTCTGGCCTCCGGAGTCGCCCGCGGCCTGGAACCACAGGGCGGCGCGGAACGGCCGGTCGGCAAAGTAGCGACTCAGCGAGCTGGAGCCATCCACCGGGAAGCCTTCCGTCCACACCAGCGTGGAGGCCACCAGACGCACTCCCTTGAGTGCGGCCAGGTCGCGATACAGGCGGAAGTAGCGATCGCGTCGCTCCTCGTAGGTTTTCTCCAGCGCTTCGAAGGCGTCGCGCTTCTTGCGATACTCGGCAGCCAGCTTCAGCCCCTGCTCGTCGCCAGCGGGGTTGTCGAGGATCAGCTGCCGCTCTGCCTCCAGGTCAGTGCGCTGCCGATCGAGCATGTTCCGATCCTCGCGCAGTTCGGCCAGGCGCTGCTCCAGCGAGATCAGCTTGAGCCCCTCGCCGTTGATCGCTCGCGCCACCGTCTGCAGCTGATACGGCGCGAACGGATCAAGTCGGATCAGCGTCAGTTCAGCCTCGGGCGCAGCGCGGAGGAAGGAGCGGGCGCAGCGCGTGCCGTAGCCCTCGCCCGACTTGCTGGGGAAGGGATCGGGCCGCAGGTCGCTGTTGCGCTCGGCCGTCAGATCGAGCAAAGTCGGGTCGGGTAGTTTCGTGTCGCCGTCCTTGCGGCCCTTCAGCTTCTCCCAGCCGGCGAAGTCATCGGCGATGATGGCCACGCGCGTCCCTGCCCCCTTGCGTCCCATCGCGTGAATCTTGACCAGCCCACTGGCGCGGAGCGGCTCCCACTTGCTGGCGCCCTCCTCGGTCGCCGGGATGAACCGCTGGGCCCCCGAACGCGGCAGGCGGACGTGGGCCACCTCGCGCAGCTCGGCCAGCGCAGGGGACAGCTTCTTCGGCGAGCCGACCACGGTAACCAGCGGACCGACCCGCCCCTCGACCACCGCGCCGATGCCTTCCAGCAGCCCCTGCCAGCCGCGGTCGAACTCGTCGGGCGTCCAGCCGAGAATGACCTCGAAGCGCGTCGACTTGTCGGCGTCAGGCCCAGCCAGCAGTGTGCGCAGCTCGGGGGTGAACTTTTTCTCCTTCTCCGGCACCGGTGGCGCGGGGGTGCGTCCCGACGGCGCTGGCCAGTCCGGCCGGGCGATGGTCAGGCGCAGCGGCGTCACGTTGCTCAACGGCGCACCGACGTCGACCGCCGAGGGCAGCTTGCGCACGTCGTCGAGGAGACGCAGGGCATTCTCGGCCGGCACGCTTCCCAGCAGCTTCGTGTAGCCCCGGTGGTCGTAACCCACTGCCTCGATGAAGCCCAGATCCTTCGCCAGGACAGTCACTGTCTGGCGGAAGAGAGCACGCTGCGTTTGCGGCAGGTAGCCGGACGACAGCGCGAACTGCACCCGCAGGCGTGCCCCCTTCTCGGGCAGCTTCGTCCCTTTGGGAAAGAGCAACACCGAGCGCACCGGACGCAACGCCAGCAGCGCATCGACCTTGCCGGCCGGGAGGCTGCCCAGGATCGGCTCGGACTGAGGGTTGTCGGGTTCGTCGTCGGCGGGGGGATTGCTGGGATCGCGCGTGAAGCCAATCTCCTTCAGCGCCTTCATGAAGTCGAAGTAGGCGCGGACGCGCTCGCTGCGATAGTTGAGGATCTCGTAGCGGACGAGCGCGTTGAAGGCGTCGGGGCCGGGCGGCTCCTTCGGCGAAGCGTGCCCGAAAGAGACAACCCCCAGGCCGATCAGGCCGAGGAGGAGGAGTGCGGCAAGACGGCGGAACATGACGGTTCTTCCCTGCGTACGAGGTGCCATCCACAGTATGGCAGAAGGCGCGAAGCGCTGCATCTCTGTATCATGCCACACCAGGAGCCGCGCGGAATGATTCCGGGCGGTCCCGGCGGCCAGGCCGTCGGAGGGTGGTGCCGACCCTGTCAACGAGGCGGGTCGAACCGGAAGGAGGAACCATGCGGTTCGCACAGCAGGTGGCGGTCATAACAGGCGCCTCGAGCGGCATCGGCTGGGCGCTGGCGCACGAACTGGCCCGGCAGGGGGCGTCAGTGGGGTTAATCGCCCGACGTGCGGATCAACTGGCCCGGCTGGCCGACGAGATTCGCCAGGCTGGGGGCAAGGCCGAGTACGCCGCCGCCGACGTGGCTGACCGCGCCGGGCTGCACGCTGCCATCCAGACAGTCACCGCCGCGCTGGGGCCCGTCGATCTGCTGGTGGCCAACGCCGGGGTGGGTGCGCCCACGACGCTGGCGCCGATGAACATCGGCGACTTCGAGAAGATGTACCGGGTGAATGTTTTCGGAGTGGTCTACGCCATCGAGGCGGTCGCCCCGGCCATGATCGCCCGAAAGAAGGGGCACATCGCCGCAGTCTCCAGCCTGGCGGGGTACAAGGGGCTGCCCGGCGAGTGGGGCTACTCCTCGAGCAAGGCGGCGGTCAACAACCTGATGGACGGCTTGCGCATCCAGGTCCGGCGGCATGGTATCACGGTGACGAACATCTGCCCGGGGTTCATTCGGACGCCAATGACCGCGAAGAACGACTTCTGGATGCCCTTCTTGATGGGTCCCGACGAGGCTGCTCGCCGCATCGCGTGGGCACTGGCTCGACGCCGAAAGGTCTACAACTTCCCCTGGCCGATGAGCCTGTTCATGGGAATCGTCGCCCGCCTGCCGGACTGGATCGTTGATCGCGTGATGAACCGTTATAACGAAAACCCGCCCTGGCCGGACGCTCCCCTGTAACCTGGGTGGGCGAGGCAGTCCAGGGATTCCGGCTGCGATCATTGATCCGGGTGCGAGGGGGTCTTATAATCACGTCGGTTCAGTTAAATCCGGGGAACCCTTCAGCGAAGTAGTCAGTATCGACCACGACCTCATCCGTGGCTGCCGGAATTCCCCGGCCTCCGTTCTAGCGGATACGTTCTACGCCGGGTTCCATGGCGGTGTCACCCATCCGACCCGGTACCAACCTCGCGGCAGGCGAGCAAGGAGTGATCATGACCCTGGATGAAATCAAGCGCCAATTCGTCGAACAGGTCAAGCTCCGCGCGTACGACGACAAGTACATCGACAAGACCGAGGAGCGCGAGATCCTTCAGCTCGCCCTGCAGCATGGCGTGACTGTCGATAGCGCCCGCTCGGCTTTGGCCCAGGTCTGCGAGAGCCAGGGTTACGTCCTGGAGAGCGTCGCCCTGAAGGCGGTCAAGGAACTGCTCGAGATCCAGGCCGGCAACGACGGCAAGCTCGACGAGAAGGAGTTCAACGACGCTGTCGCCCTGCTCAAGACGCGCACGAATGGCAAGAAGAACGAGCTTAGCTGCAAGCGCATGGTCATCGAGGTTGTCGAAGAGAACAACTACAAGATCAAGACCGGCATGTTCAGCAACTGGTTCAGCCGCGTCAAGAAGGAAGCAGGCATGGCCTGATCTGGCTGTGCTTTCCTTGCAGACCGCTTCTCGCCCGGGCTCTCCCTCTGGGTGGCAAGCGGTCTGTTGTTTCTCACCCACATCACTCGCACTGGGAGTTTGCTCAAATGCTATTCCGTCGCGCTGCCCTCCTCGCTGGAGTGGCCGCCCTCGTGCTGTCGTTCGGCGCCTTCGCCGAAGAGAGCAAGGCGAAGGCCACCGCCAAGCCAGACAAGCCCGCCGAGCCCGTCAAGAAAACCGTCACCCTCGCGCACATTAAGCTGTCGGGCGGCTTCGATGAGAAGGCCCCCACGGTCGACCCGCTCCTGGGCCAGCTGGGTGAGACCTTCAAGCAGAAGATCGACCGCCTCAAGAAGGCGCGCGACGACAAGGACATCCAGGCGGTATTGCTCGAGATCAATGGCGCGGGCCTGGGCTGGGGCAAGCTGCACGAACTGACGCGCGCCATCGCCTCGGTGCGTTCCGCGGGCAAGAAGGTCTACGCTCACATCGAGAGCGGCAACCGTGGCGACTACCTGCTCGCCCTGGCGGCCGACGACGTCTGCCTGCCCGAGGCCAGCTGGTTGATGCTCAACGGCATCCGCGCCGAGGCCACCTTCTACAAGGGGCTGCTCGAGAAGTTTGGCATCAAGGCTGACATGCTGCAGATGGGTGACTTCAAGGGCGCCGCCGAACCCTACACGCGCGACAGCCTGAGCGACGCCAACCGCAAGCAGCTGACCTCGATCCTGGACGACTTCTACGCCCACGAGATCGTCGGCCGCATCGCCGAGGCGCGGAAACTCAGCGCCGACAAGGTCAAGCACCTGCTCGACGAGGGCCCCTTCTCTGCTCCAGCCGCCAAAGAGGCTGGCCTGGTCGATCGGCTGGACAACCGCACCGGCTATGAGGCGTTCATCAAGAAGCAGCTGGGCGGCGACACCTTCAAGGTGGTCGAGGACTACGGCAAGAAGAAGGACAACGAGGATATCGATATCTTCGGGCTGTATCGCAAGCTGCTCTTCGGCCCGGTGAAGTTCACCACGTCGAAGAGTCCGAAGCTGGCCGTCATCTACGCCACGGGGCCCATCACCACGGGCAAGTCCGGCGCCAGCTTTATGAGCGGCGAATCGATGGGGTCGGACACCATCGTCAAGGCCATCCACGACGCCGACAAGGATGAGAGTGTCAAGGCGATCGTCCTGCGCATCGACAGCCCGGGTGGCTCGGCGCTGGCCAGCGACCTGATCTGGAAGGCGCTGCGTGAGTCGAAAAAGCCGATCATCGCCAGCATGTCCGACGTGGCCGGCTCGGGCGGTTACTACATCGCGATGGCGGCCAGCAAGATCTACGCCGAACCCGGCACCATCACCGGCTCCATCGGCGTGGTCGGCGGCAAGATGGCTCTCCGCGGGCTGTACGACAAGGTCGGCATCAAGACCGAGGTCATCTCGCGCGGCAAGAACAGCGGCATGCTGGTCGGCAGTGATCCGTTCAGCCCCTCCGAGCGCGCCGCCTTCAAGAAGCTGATGGAGGACACCTACCATCAGTTCGTGAGCAAGGCGCTGGAAGGCCGGCAGCGCGCTGGCAAGAAGATGACGCGCGAGGAATTGCTGGCCCTGGCTGGCGGGCGCATCTACACCGGACGCCAGGCCAAGGCCAACGGTCTGATCGACGAGGTGGGCACCCTGGAAGAAGCCATCACCGCTGCCGCCCGCGCGGGTGGCCTGCCCGCCGACAAGGAGCCCGAACTGCTCATGCTGCCCAAGGCGAAGAACTCGCTGGAGGCGCTTCTGGGGTCGGCCTTCAACCTGAACCTGGCCACCGAGCTGCGCCGCGTGCCGGAGCTTGCCCGCAAGCTGCAAGGCGTCGAGGCGCTCTTCCAGCTGCGGAACGAGCCGGTCTGGGCTCTGCTGCCCTTCCGACTCGATATCGAGTAGTCTCTTCCCAGCCTGGGAAGTATCGGTCTCCCTCCATCTTGCCTGCGGGATGGAGGGAGATCGCATTTCTGGCCCCGCGGTCCGCCTCGCTATAATAGCCACTCCACACGAAGGGAGGGTTCATGCGCGTTCTCGTTACCGGCGGAGCGGGTTACATCGGCAGCCACACCGTGCGCCTGCTGCTGGCCCAGGGACACGACGTCTGGGTCTATGACAACCTCTCCACCGGGCACCGGGCCAGTGTGCCAGCCGACCGCCTCATCGTCGCCGACCTGCGCGATGCCGCCCGCCTGGATCATGTCTTCGTGGCCCATCGGATCGAGGCTGTGATTCACTTCGCCGCCTCGGCACTAGTACCCGAGTCGGTACGCCGGCCCGACCTGTACTATCAGAACAACGTGGTGGCCTCGCTCGCCCTGCTGGAGACGCTGCGCTGCCATGGCGTGGGCCGCCTGGTCTTCTCCAGCACCTGCGCGACCTACGGCATCCCCGCGGTGGTGCCCATCGACGAGGACACACCCCAGCGGCCCATCAACCCCTACGGCAACACCAAGCTGGCCATCGAACATGCCATCCTCGACCACGCTGCCGCCTTTGGCTGGTCGGTGGCCCTGCTGCGCTACTTCAACGCTGCGGGGGCCCATCCGGATGGATCGCTGGGGGAGGACCACGACCCCGAGACGCATCTGATTCCGCTGGTGCTGCAGGTGGCGCTGGGGCAGCGATCCGCCGTGCAGATCTTCGGCACCGATTACGCCACGCCGGATGGCACCTGTGTCCGCGATTACATCCACGTCGAGGACCTGGCCCGGGCGCACCTGCTGGCGCTGGAGAAGGCGCAGCCGGGCCGGCCGCTTGTCTGCAATCTGGGCACCGGCCAGGGCCACTCGGTGCGCGAGGTGCTGCAGGCCGCCGAGCAGGTGGTCGGCCGGCCCATCCCCGCCGTCGAGTCGCCCCGGCGCGAGGGGGACCCCGCTGCTTTGGTCGCGCGGGCCGATCGCGCGCGGACGCTGCTGGGCTGGACGCCCGCGCAATCGGATCTGACCTCCATCGTCCGCTCGGCCTGGAACTGGCATCGCCAGCATCCCGCCGGGTATGATGACTAGATCGAACCTCCGGAGACGAGCCCCATGCCCACCTGGGCCCTGCTTGCATGTGCGTGGATCGCCGGCGCCGCTCCTGCGGAAACTGAACCGCTGCCCAGCCTGCGCCGGCTGTGCATCGACGCCCCGGTGGTGCTGCTGGCCGCGCCGGTGGATCCCCTGACGCCGGTCGAGTTTCGAGTCAGCGTCAGCCTGCGCGGCGGACTCTTGCCGGGCGAGACGATTCGCCCCCAGGGGCTAACCGCGGAGCAGGTGCGCAGCTTCGATGAACCCGACCCCATGACAAAGAAGCCGCGCCCGCGCCGCATCGCGCAGGCGCTTTTGTTCGTCGAACCCATGGCGGGCGGCAAGGGCTATCGTCTGCTGCCAGGCGGCCTCCGCCTCTGCGCCGAGGATGGCACCTACCTGGTGCCCACGGCGAAGGGAGACGGCATGGTACCCGCACCGGCGCTACGCTGGCCTGTGGTAGCGCTGCGTGTGAAGCACGACCTGGCCAGTCTCGATCAGCTGCAGAGCTACCGCCGGATTGGTCGGCCCGCCCGGCGCGTCGAGGCACTGTTGAGCTGGATTCAGGAGCGGCGCGGCGACTTCATGGCCGTCGGCCAGGGGACCGAGGAAGCGCCGTCGGGGTGGGATCGGCTGCAGGTGGACGTGTTTGACTGGATCCTCGCCGCGGCCACGCCCAGCGATGCCTGGCGCGCTGTGCGTCTGTATGCCGAGCTAAACCAGGGCGACTTACCACGCCTGCCGCGTAGCCCGTTTGGCACCCCCGCGGGACGGATGTTCCTGCTCGAAGTGGCCGCCGATCCGCGGCTGCTGCTGGGCGCGCGGCTGCGAGCGCTGCAGGTGCTGGCGCAGCCTACTGTGCTGGGAGCCGGCGCGGCCGAGCCGGTACAGCCTGCCGAGGTGGCTCCGCTGCTCGATCGACTGGCCGACCTGCTCGGCGAGAAAAAGGCCGACGTGGCGGTCGGCATCGCTCCGGTGCTGCTGACCCTGGCCGATCGCGTCCCCGACCGGATGGCCCGCATCCTGCCCGCGCTGGTGCAGGCCTATCGCGCCGCCCAGCCAGGCCCCACCCGGGATGACCTGGCCCTGGTGCTGTGCCGCCTGGCCCCGCCCGCCCAGTGGAAGGAGCTGACGGGCAACCCCGCTGGCTACCTGGTTTGCCTGCGCGACCTCAGCCGGAACGAGACGCACGTCACCTTCTGGTTGACGCTCCGCACACCCGGCCCGGCCGTGTTCGAGGCGCCGACCCTGGTCGTCGAGAAGCTCGGCCCACTGGGCTTTGTTGCCGAGGTCAAACGCTATCCCGTCGAACCGATGAACCTGGACGGCGGCTGGGCGGCTGGCTGGAGTGGCGCCGACGCCCTCGTCGTGCAGGTCGATGCCGGCAAGTTTCCTGCGGGAAGCACCTATCGCGTCCGGGTCGAGGGCACCGCTGGCCAGGGCACCGAGCGCGTGAAGTGGACGTCGGAGCCAAAGAAGATCGTGGTTCCGCTGCGGTCCACCACCGGCACTCGCTCCGATGGGATACTAATCCAGAAAAACTAAACTCCAGCAGACGGACCGGGTATGTGGGAATTGACTGTGGACAACGCCCTCGACTACCTCCGCCAGAGTGGTCGGATCGGTCCGGGGCCCGCGCAGGTGGAACCGCTCAGCGGTGGGGTGTCCAACCTCGTCCTGCGCGTCGAGCAAGGAGACGACCGCTTCGTCCTCAAGCAATCCTGCCCCCAGCTGCGCACCCGCGAGGCCTGGTTCTCGGATGTGACGCGCATCTATCGCGAGGAGGAGGTCATGGCACTGCTCCACGATCTCCTGCCGCCGGGCTGCATTCCGGCCGTGCGTTTCGCCGACCGTCCGCGCTATGTCCTGGCCATGGAGCACGCTCCGCTTGAAGCTCGCGTCTGGAAGCAGATGCTCCTGGCCGGTGAGGTTGATCCCACCGTCGCCCGGCAGGCTGGCCGGTTGCTCGGCCTGATCCATCAGCGCACCGCCGACTCCCCCATCGTGCGCGAGCACATGGTCGATCGCACCGTTTTCGTACAGTTGCGCGTCGAGCCGTTCTACTATCGGATTCAGGAGCGTCACCCCGACCTGGCCGGGCTGATCGCTCCCCTCGTCGAGGAGATGCGCGTCCGCTCCGAGGCGCTCTGCCACGGCGATTTCAGCCCCAAGAATCTGCTCGTGTCGCCCGGCGGCATCATGCTCGTCGATCACGAGACGGCCCACTTCGGTGAGCCCGCCATGGACCTGGGATTCTTCTTCAGCCATCTACTGCTGAAAGGGGTGCGGGCCGCCGACTGGCCTCTCTATCGTCAGGTGATCGAGCAGGCCTGGGCCGGCTATGCCGACGAGATCCGCTACGTCTCTCCCCTGGCAACGCTGACGCGTGGCTTCGGCCACCTGGGGGTGTGCCTGCTGGCCCGCATCGATGGCACCAGCCCCATCGATTATTTGGCCCAGGAAGATCGCCGCGCCCAGGTGCGCCGCCTGGCTCGCAGCCTGCTGCAGCAACCGCCCACGAACTGGGACGAAGTGCTGACTCGACTACAATAACCACGCGGAGGCTCGGCGGGTCTGGTCACGGGGTGCGACATGGCTAAGGGTTGGAGGTTCTGGCCGCGGCGTCTGCCACTGGTGCGGCAGATGATTGTGCGTCACATGGGCGACGCCTGCGAAACCGCCGAAACCATCTCGCATACCATCCGCCCCATCGAGCGAGTCAATCTGCAGCTGGCGCTCGAGCAGTGGCTGGCGCAGGATCCCGCGCGTGGCCGACTCATCGGCTACAGCAAGGAGACGGTCTTCGGCGGCCTGGCCCTGGCGCAGCTTCTGCAGGAGAAGGTACCGCAGGGGCCGATCCAGCGTCAGCAGGTGGCCAGCAGTCCCGACACCACGATCGATTGCGTCATGCGCGGCATCTACCTGCTGCACCTCGACGCCCAGCCGATCGCCATACTCGTCAACCACCCGGATACGCGCTTCGAGACGCCCACGCTGGAACTGATGGCCCACGACCAGCGCACCGCCCAGGAGGCGATGAAACGCCTGCTCGATGCTACCAACCAGCAATCGGTCTACAAGGGCCGGACCATCCTCCTGGAAGAAGACGAACGCACCGGTCTGATCCATGTGCGCTTCCACACCCTGCCGCCCACGCCGCGCGAATCGCTGGTGTTACCCGAGCAGGTGCTCACGGTCATTGAGCGCAACGTGCTGGGGCTGTTCCGCCATCGCGAGGTGCTGCGCCGGGCCAACCGGGCGGTGCGCCAGGGGCTGCTCTTCCATGGTCCGCCGGGCACAGGCAAGACACTGATGCTGCGCTACCTGGCCTCATCGTGTCCGGACCACACGGTGATTCTGCTCTCGGGTCGGCAGATGAACCTGATCCGCGAGACGTGCCAGGTGGCCCGGCTGCTGGCGCCAGCCCTGGTGCTCATGGAAGATATCGATCTTGTCGCCGAGGAGCGCAGCGGCAACCGCTGCCCGGTGCAGATGCAGGATCTGATGGACGAGATGGACGGCCTGGGCACGCGGGCTGACGTCAGCTTTTTGCTGACCACCAACCGCCCCGAGGCGCTGGAGCCGGCGCTGTCGGCCCGGCCCGGCCGTATCGACCAGGCCATCGAGTTTCCGCTGCCCGACGAGGGGTGCCGACGCCGACTGTTCCTGCTGTACGGCAAGGGGCTCGAACTATCTGCCATCGATCTCGACCGCTGGATCAGCAAGACCGACGGGGTCAGCCCCGCTTTCATCGAGGAGCTGCTGCGCAAGGGCGCCCTGATGGCCGCCGAGCGTGGCGAGACGTCTGATCCGCTGGCGCTGACCGACGACGACCTGGCCCGCGCGATGGACGAGCTGATCTGCTTCGGCGGCGAACTGACGCAGAAGCTACTGGGCTTCCGCCCATTCGGCTTCGCCCGGCGCTAGCGCGCAAACAAGCGGCCCGCGCTGCGTGGAAGCAGGCGCGGGCCGTCGCTGGAAACGACCAGGCTCAGAAGCCGAGCCCCTTCGTCGAGGTCTTGATGCGAGCGATGGCCCGGTCGCACATGACGTACAACGTCGAGCCGTCATCGCCGAAGCAGCAGTTACCGGTGTTGACGCCGGTCACCAGGGTACCCAGGTGCTTACCCTCAGGTGAGAAGACCAGTAGACCGCCCGGCCCGGTGGCGAAGAGGTTGCCCTTGGCGTCCACCTTCATGCCGTCAGGCAACTGCAGAGCGGGGCCGCCGTCGGCCGTCTTGCCTCGCGTCCCGACCACCTTGGTGTAGTCGGCGAACACCTTACCCTTGCCCAGGGTGCCATCTTCCTGGATGGGGAACTCCATCCAGATGGCCTTTTTCGGATCCGAGTTGGCGACGTAGAGTTTCTTCTCGTCAGGCGACAGGGCGATGCCGTTGGGCTTGGTCATCTCCTTGGTCAGCAGGGTCAGCTTGCCGTCCTTCGACAGGCGGTAGACGCCGCAATAGTCGAGATCGCGCTCGGGGAAGTACAGGTCGCCATCCTTCATGACTGGGCCGCCCTTGTCGGCACGGAGCATCCGACCGTAGGGTGGATCGGTGAAGTAGAGATCGCCATTCTTCGCGAAGACGCCATCGTTGGGGCTGTTCAGCCGTTTGTCGCCATGTTTGTGCGCCAGCGTCTCCTTGTCCTCGGGGCCCTTGCCGATCTCCAGCCGGCTGACGCGACGGTCACCATGCTCCATGAGGACCAGCCGGCCCGACGGATCGATGAGCAGCCCGTTAGAGCCAGGTTCGAGGAAGTCGGTGCGCTTGCCCATGTAGCCGGCCGGCTTGAGGAAGACGGAGACCTTCTCGCCGTCCTTGTACTTCAGCACCCGGTTGTTGGGGATGTCGGAGAAGAGCAGAAATCCGCCCTTCTTGACCCAGACGGGACCTTCCGTCCAGGCGAAGCCGTCGGCCAGCTTCTCCAGGCGAGCATCGCGGGGAATGAGATCATCGAAGGCGGGGTCGAGCCGCTCGATGGAACCGACGGTGGCCTTCTTGGTGTCGTCTTCCGCCAGCAGGGGCAGACAGACGAGCAGCGCCAGGGGGAGCCAGCGGAGTCGCGTCATGGTGTGTCATCCTTGTGAGAAGAATGGGAGTTGAGGGTAGAGCATAGCAGACCAGGCGGCACACTCAAGGGGCCAGTTGCGTTGCCGACGTCGGGTCCACCCGGTAGGCTCTGTCTCCGGGAGGGCGCAGACATGCTACGAGAATGGTCGGGGTTGGTGATGCTGGCCACGCTGGTCGCGCCGGTGCGGGCCGAGGTGGGCCTCGATCGCGAGCGGCTGGGTCGCATCGACGAGGCCGTCACCCAGGCGCTGGCTGCTGAACGGGCGCCGGGGGCAGTGGTGTTGATTCTGCATCGGGGCAAGGTGATCCATCAGAAAGCGTACGGCGCGCGGCAGGTCGAGCCGACCCGCGAGGCGATGACGCTCGACACTGTGTTCGATCTCGCCTCGCTTACCAAACCGATCGCCACGGGCACGGCCGTCCTGCTGCTCGTCGAGGAGGGTAAGCTGCGGCTGACCGATCCGGTGGGGAAGCATCTACCCGCGTTCGCGGGGCCAGGTTGCGAGAAAGTCACTCTCGAACATCTGCTATTGCACACTGCGGGCCTGCCGGCGGGCAACTCGGTGCGCGCCTATGAAGCCGGTAAAGACGCCGCCCTGGAGGCCATCGCCCGGCTGAAGCGGCCGAGCCAGCCCGGCGAGCGCTTCGTCTACTCCGACCTGGGGTACATCGTGCTTGGTGCCGTGGTCGAGAAAGTGTCGGGGCTGTCGCTCGATCAGTTCTGTCGGCGGCGCATCTTCGAGCCACTCGGCATGCGCGACACGGGATTTCGCCCCGCGCCAGCGCTGGCCTCGCGCTGCGCCCCCACCGAACAGGTGAACGGCCGCTGGCTGCGTGGCGAGGTGCACGACCCGCGGGCACGGGCCCTGGGTGGCGTGGCAGGCCATGCGGGGCTGTTCGGCACCGCTGACGACCTGGCCCGCTACGCTGGCATACTGCTGGAAGGCGGCGGCAAGCTGATGCGACCCGAAACTGTCGCTCTGTTCACCGCACCGCGCGAGGTGCCCGGTGGGAAACGCACGCCGGGCTGGGATGCCCGCACCGGCTACTCGGCACCACGCGGTCGTTACCTCGACGGCTTCGGCCACACCGGCTTCACCGGTACCTCGTTGTGGATCGATCCCGCCTCGCAAACCGCCATCATCATCCTCACCAATCGGGTACATCCGCGGGGCAAGGGGAATGTCACCGCCCTGCGCTCCGCCATTGCCACCCTGGTGGCCGAGGCACTGCCCCGTCCCGTGCGAACTGGCCTGGATGTCCTGCGCGACGAGAAGTTCAAACGGCTCGTCGGCAAGCGCGTCGCCCTGGTCACCAATCACACTGGGGTCGATTCCGAGGGACGCCGGGCCATCGATCTGCTCCACGCCGCGCCGGGGGTGAAGCTCGTCACCCTGTTCAGCCCCGAGCATGGCATCGCTGGCACGATCGATGACCTGGTGCGCGACGGCAAGGACGTGAAAACCGGGCTGCCCATCCACAGCCTGTATGGCAAGGCGCGACGTCCGTCCAAGGAGCAGCTGGCAGGGGTGGATGTGCTCGTCTATGACATCCAGGATGCGGGATGTCGCTTTTACACCTACGCCTCCACGCTGGGTTATCTCATGGAAGAAGCTGCCCGCCACGGGGTAGCGGTGATGGTGCTCGATCGCCCCAACCCGCTGGGTGGCGACGTGGTTGAGGGGCCCCTACGCGACGAAAAGGGCGAGTCGTTCGTCGCCTACCATCGCGTGCCGCTGCGTCATGGTCTGACCGTCGGCGAACTGGCACTACTGTTCAATGCCGAGCGCAAACTTGGGGCCCGGCTCGAGGTGGTGCGCATGGAGCACTGGCGCCGGGGCGACCTGTTCGACCGCACCGGGCTGACGTGGCGAAACCCCTCGCCCAATCTGCGCAGCCTGACGGCCGCGCTACTCTACCCCGGCGTCGGCCTGTTGGAGATGACCAACGTGTCGGTCGGTCGGGGGACCGATCGTCCCTTCGAGCAGATCGGCGCACCGTGGCTCGATGGCCGGGCACTGGCCCTGCGCCTCAACGCGGCGGGGCTTCCGGGGTTGCGCTTCGTGCCAACGGGCTTCACGCCGACGAGTAGCACCCATGCGAATCAGGAATGTGGCGGCGTGCAGATCTACATAACCGACTGGTCGCGATTCGAGTCGGTCCCGCTGGGGCTGGCGCTGGCGGCCGCCCTGCGCGACCTGCATCCGATGCAGTGGAAGGCCACGGGCGTCAACCGGTTGCTCGTCTGCCAGGCCATCGCCCAGGCGCTGCAGGAGGGAACAAGCGCCGCCGAGCTACTTCGCCTCGCCGAGCCGGGCCGCCAGGCTTTTCTCGCCTCGCGCCGGCGCTTTCTGCTGTATTGATCAGCCCCAGACCTGCACCCGGCCGGCGAGGCGCTCGCGCAGAATGCTCTGCGTCGCCTGGCTGATGTGATTCTTCGACAAATCGATCCAGCCCAGGCTGGCTGCATACGGGGAGGAAGCCAGGGCCAGCGCGCCGGTGTCGGTGATGCGGTTGGCAGTCAGGTCGAGGAGTGCCAACCGGCCGAGTAGCTCGGAATTGGCGAGAGTCAACGCGCCCTCGTCACCGATCTGGTTGTGCGAGAGATCGAGCCGGGTCAGCCCAGGCATGCGCGCCTGGGTCAGCGCCTCCATGCCATGGTCCGCCATCCGGTTGGACCACAGAAGCAGAGTCCGTACGCGAGTCAGGTAGGGTGAGGCAAACAGTTCCTCGAAGGCGTGATCGTCGAGAAAGTTGTTCTCCAGGTCAAGGATCTCGACGTTCCCCAGCTGCGGAATCTGAGCCAGCGAACGGACCAGCCCCGCGCAGCGCGTTAGCCGCAGCTCGCGCAGCGGCCCCATGCGAAACAGGGTGCGATGATGTTCGAGCAGCACCGACGCCGGCAGGGCCACTCCCTCGACGAACCCCCGGCGGAACTCCCAGCAGGTGCAGCCCAGTCGCTGGAACGGGGTGCCCCAGGTGCGGCTGTACTCTTCCAGGTAGGCGCGCTCGCGGCTCAGGTGGTCGGACGGACGCAGGCCTCCCGGGGCCTGGCGCGCCAGCAGACACTGCAGGTGGATGAACTCCCCACGGGCCACCTGGCCTGGTCCGGGTTGGTCGAGTAGCCAGTCGGCGAAGAGTAGTCGAGGAACATCTTCGTCCGGCTGGGCGAGGATGTCATCGAGAAAGGGATCCTCGTACGTCATGCCGGCGCTCCCTCCATGCCCATCGGGCCCCGCTGCCCGCACCCGCCCGGAAGATCCCCGCGAAGCGGAGACTCTCCCGGAGGAATGCGAGGGGGCCTTACTTCGCCAGCGACACGCAGACAATCTCCTTGTCGTTGCGTGCGAACACGCAGCGATCCGCGAAGGCCGGGTGCGACCAGACCACCTTGCGGCCGAAGCACAGACTGGTGGGCTCGAGCATCTGCCAGCGGTCGATCTCGGTGTAGCCCCGGCGATCCATCTGCGCAAGGATGAGATGGCCCGTCTCGCTGAACAGGACGAAGCGATCGCCCTGCTTGACGACGAAGGCGGTGCCCGAGCCGGCCGGCTTCTTCTCCTCGCCGGTGATGGGCAAGGTGTTGCCCCAGAGACGCTTGCCGTTCTGGATGTCCACCGCGTGCATCACGCCGGGCTGATCGACACCAATGATCAGGCCATTCTCGAGAAACGGCGTCATGTTGATGGGAGCCAGCCCCACGTCGCGGTTACCGCGCCAGACTTCCTGCGCGCCGGGTTTATCGGTGTCGAGCTTCAGCAGCACCGACTTGGCCTGACGACCACCCGCGAACAGGAAGTCCCCCAGTTTGCGTGGCGACATGATCGACATGGCATCGGTCGTCTCGAGCGGGACCGACCAGTAGAGCTTACCCGTCTCGGGGTTCAGACTGTTGATCGCCTGGCCCGTCCAGATGAGCAGTTGCCGCTGCCCGCCCGCCTCGATGATCGTGGGCGGCGAGTAGCCGAGATCCTTGGCCTCCAGCGATTTCCACAGCTCAGCGCCGGTGTCCTTGTCGTAGGCGCGGACGATGCCCCCCTTGCCGCCGGTGATGCAGATCAACTTCTTGCCGTCCACCAGGGGATGGCCACAGAAGCCCCAGAAGGGCGTCTTCGCCTCGTAATCCTTGGGGAAGTCCTTCGACCACAGTACGCTACCCTTTTTGGCGTCGAGACAGAGCAGGTTGCCTTCCGCGCCCAGGGTGTAGACCTTGCCATCCACCACGGTGGGCGTGCAACGCGGGCCGAAGGCGTAGGAGATGCCGTAGGAGCACTCGTAGTCGTGCTTCCACACCTCCTTGCCGGTCTTCTGATCGAGACAGAGGACGCGCTCGCGGCCGGGCACCTTCGTCTTGGTGTCAAACGGGTTGCGCTTCAGGACATCGACCTTGGTATCGAAGTCCATCAGGTAGACATGGCCATCCGCCACGGCCGGGCCGCTGTAGCCCCAGTGGACTGGCGCGCGCCACAGCACCTTGGGTCCGCCCGCCGGAAACTTCTCGACGATGCCCGTCTCGCGCCACACCGCGTCGCGCTGGGGACCCATCCACTGCGGCCAGTCTTCCGCGCTGACGCCAGCGACAACCACCAGCGCAGCCAGCAACGTACCTCGGATCGAGATCATCGCCCATCACCTCCGCAAGGAAAGGAGTGCTCGAGTGCAGCTTACTCCGCCGCCGCCGTGTAGAGCGAGAACTTCGGCGCTCCATCCAGCACCGACCCCAGCGAGCCGACCAGTTTCTTCGTGTGCTCCTCGGCCAGGTGCGACACCAGCGCTTCGCCGTTCTTCCACTTCTCGAAGAAGACGAACTTCGTCGGGTCGCTCTTGCTCTGGTGCAGTTCGTAGGCGACGCAGCCAGGCTCCTTGCGGGTGGCGGCAATGCAGGGACGGGCCAGGTCGGTCAGCGTCTTCTCCTCGCCCTTTTTGACCTGCAGGTGAACGATGAGCGTGAACGGTCCCTTGATGGCCTTGGCCTGGGTGGCCAGGTCCGGCTCTTTTTCCTCGGCGCGGACCGGGGAGACATGCAGGGCCAGGGTGAACAGCAGCGCGAGCAGGATTCGCATGGGATCCTCCTGGGGGAATCAGATCTGCATAGTCTAGGGGCCGATCCTGGGGGAGGGCAAGGCAAGCTGACCTGGGATACTCCGGGACGAGCCGGGGAGGGCAGCCCCCGGAGCGCGTGGCCTTTGGACGCTGGGAGGGAGAACTCCTACAACCACCACTGTCTCCTCAGGAGGAAAAGAATCTCCCCATGATCGCGGGAGGGTCGGGGAAGCGGCTTCCCCTGGCCTGGTTGGAGAGCACTCACCACGAGGCGTTACAGGATGGCAGCCAAGTACGTCTATTTCTTCGGCGGCAGCACGGCGGACGGCAACGGCAAGATGAAAGACCTGCTCGGCGGCAAGGGGGCCAACCTCGCCGAGATGTGCCTGATCGGTCTGCCCGTTCCCGCCGGTTTCACCATCACCACCGAGGTCTGCAACCTCTACACCGCCAACAATCGCACCTACCCGGCCGAGCTGAAGGCCCAGGTCGAGGAAGCGCTGAAGAAAACCGAGCAGACCATGGGCGCCCGGTTCGGCGACTCCAAGAACCCCCTGCTCGTCTCCTGCCGGTCGGGTGCCCGCGTCTCCATGCCGGGCATGATGGACACCGTGCTGAACATCGGTCTGAACGAATCGACCCTCAAGGGCCTCATCGAGAAGACCGGCAACGAGCGTTTCGCCTGGGATAGCTACCGCCGCTTCGTGCAGATGTACGGCGACGTGGTGCTCGACCTGAAGCCGCAGACGAAGACCGAGATCGATCCGTTCGAGCAGATCATGCACGACCTCAAGCACGAGGTCCACGTCGAACACGACACGCAGCTGACCGTCGAACACCTCAAGGAACTCGTCAAGCGCTTCAAGAAGGCGGTCAAGGACAAGCGCGGCAAGGAGTTCCCCGAGGATCCCTTGGAGCAGATGTACGGCGCCGTCGCTGCCGTCTTCGGCTCGTGGAACAACGACCGCGCCGTCGTCTATCGTCGGCAGTACGGCTACCCCCACGACTGGGGCACCGCCGCCAACATCTGCTCGATGGTCTTCGGCAATATGGGCGATGACTCCGGCACCGGCGTGGCCTTCACGCGCGACCCGGCCACCGGCGAGAACGTCTTCTACGGCGAGTACCTGATCAACGCCCAGGGCGAGGACGTCGTCGCCGGCATCCGCACTCCCAAGAAGATCGCCCAGCTCAAGGACGAGATGCCTGCCTGCTACGCGCAGCTCGAGGAGATTCGCAAGAAGCTCGAGGACCACTACCGCGACGTCCAGGACATCGAGTTCACCATCCAGAAGGGCAAGCTCTGGATGCTCCAGACGCGCAACGGCAAGCGAACGGGCTTCGCCGGCGTGCGCTTCGCCGTGGACTTCCACGACGAGGGGCGCATCTCCAAGGAGGAGGCCATCTCCGCGGGTCGCATCCCGCCCGATGACCTCAACCAGCTGCTGCAGCCCATCTTCGATCCCGAGGCCAAGCGCAAGGCCAAGGTCATCGCCAAGGGCATCAACGCCGGCCCCGGCGCGGCCTCCGGCGTCATCAAGTTCTTCGCCGACGACGCCGAGCAGCACGTCATCAAGTACGGCAAGCCCGACGCCCACGGCAAGCGCGCCCCTGGGGGCCGCGTCGTTCTGGTCCGTCGCGAAACCAGCCCTGAGGATCTTCGCGGCATGCAGGCGGCCGATGGCATCCTCACCGCCTTCGGTGGCGCTTCGTCGCACGCCGCGCTGGTGTCGCGCCAGATGGGTAAGGTCTGCGTCGTCGGCTGTGGCACGCTGAAGATCGACTACGACACCCGCACGGTCACTGTTGGCGACCTCGTCCTCAAGGACGGCGATTTCATCTCGGTGGACGGCTTCACCGGCGAGGTGATGGCTGGCCAGGTGGCCACCAAGGAAAGCGAGGTGGTGCAGGTCCTCATCACCAAGTCGCTGAAGCCCGAGCAGTCGCGCGTCTATCAGCAGTTCGCCGAGTTGATGAAGTGGGCTGACGAGGTGCGCGGCAACTTCAAGATCCGCACCAACGCCGACAAGCCCGACCAGGCCGAGCAG
This sequence comes from Gemmataceae bacterium, assembly GCA_046350255.1. Taxonomy (GTDB): domain Bacteria; phylum Planctomycetota; class Planctomycetia; order Gemmatales; family Gemmataceae; genus CALDUY01. The sequence goes on along the minus strand of JAXMAV010000024.1, from coordinate 6,302 downwards.
GCCATCGCCTTCGGGGCCGAGGGCATCGGCCTGTGCCGCACCGAGCACATGTTCTTCGACCACATCAAGGAGATGCGCGAGATGATCCTCGCCAGCTCCGTCGAGGACCGCAAGAAGGCGCTGGCCAAGCTGCTGCCGTTCCAGCGGCAGGACTTCGAGGGCCTGTTCAAGGCCATGAAGGGCTACCCGGTCACCATCCGCCTGCTCGACCCGCCGCTGCACGAGTTCCTGCCGCACGACGACAAGGGCCAGGAAGAGATGGCCCGCGAGATGGGCGTGACGAAGGAGATCATCGCCGAGCGCGTCAAGGGGCTGCACGAGTTCAACCCGATGCTCGGCTTCCGCGGCTGCCGGCTGGGCATCGTCTACCCCGAGATCACCGAGATGCAGGCGCGGGCCATCTTCGAGGCGGCCTGCAACCTCAAGAAGGCCGGCGTCGAGGTGGTGCCGGAAGTCATGATCCCGCTGGTTGGCTTTGTCGCTGAGCTGAAGGCCCAGGCGAAGATCGTCCACGACACGGCCAAGAAGGTCTTCTCCGAGAAGGGCGTGTCTGTCCAGTACCTGGTCGGCACGATGATCGAGCTACCACGCGCCTGCGTGGCGGCCGACCAGATCGGCAAGGAGGCGGAGTTCTTCAGCTTCGGCACCAATGATCTGACGCAGACCGGCCTGGGCATGAGCCGGGACGACTACGGCAGTTTCATTCGCCACTACATCGAAGGCGACCTGGTGCCGAAGGATCCGTTCCAGGTCATCGACTTCGACGGCGTCGGCGGGCTGATGAAGATCGGCGTCGAGCGTGGCCGGTCGGCCCGACCGGACCTGAAGATCGGCATCTGCGGCGAACACGGCGGCGAGCCCGACAGCGTCAAGTTCTGCTACAAGATCGGGCTGAACTACGTCAGCTGCTCGCCGTTCCGCGTGCCCATCGCTCGCCTCGCTGCCGCCCAGGCCGCGCTGGAAAGCAAGAAGAAGTAACGCCCCTCTTTCATCGCCCGAACAGCCGCAGGCCCACTCCTTCTCTCGGGAAGAAGTGGGCCTTGCTGCTTTACTCCCCTGGCGGGATGGGATAGTCCACCGGAATCACCATCCGCATCAATCGGCGCGAGCCGCGCAGCAGCGTGATGGTGGCGGGGACTCCCACGGGCAGGGTCAGCAGAAGGCGGTGAATGTCATCGACAGTGGACGTGCTGGCCTCGCCCAGTCCAACGATGATGTCACTTTCCTCGATGCCGGCCTCGGCGGCGGGGCCGTCCTCTTCCAGTTGCACCACCTCCACCCCGGTTGGCTGCGTAAGATCGTACTCGCGGGCCAGGGTGCGAGCGATTGGCACCACGCGCCCGTGCAGCCCCAGGTAGCCGCGCGTCACCCGGCCCTGACGCATCAGATGCGGCACGATCTGCCGGGCCATGTTCACGGGGATGGCGAAGCAGATGCCCTGCGCCGGCTGGATGACGGCGGTGTTGATGCCGATGACACGCCCGCGACTATCGACCAGTGGCCCGCCCGAGTTGCCGGGGTTCAGCGCCGCGTCGGTCTGAATGACATTATCCACCAGATGACCGGTGATGCTGCGCAGGTTGCGTCCCAGAGCGCTGATCACCCCGGCCGTCACTGTGGACTCGAACCCCAGGGGGCTGCCGATGGCCACCACCAGCTGCCCCACGCGCAGCTTGCCCGAATCGCCCAGTTCCGCATGGGGGTGCTTGCTTCCCTCGGCCTGGACGATGGCCAGGTCAGTGGGCGGGTCGTTACCGATCACCCGGCCGTTGTACTCCTCGCCGGAGGCCAGCCGGACGCGGACGGTGTCGTACCCACGCACAACGTGATGATTGGTGAGCAGAAAGCCATCCGGCGAGAAGAGAATCCCCGAGCCCGACCCCTGGGCGCGACCGCGGCCCGCCCGCAGGTTGACCACGGCGGGACGCAGGCGCTCGGCCACGCGCACCACGACGGTGGAGTAGGCATCCAGCGCTTCCTGTTCGCTGGGTTCGGAGAAGGGAGGCAAGGGTTCTTGATGACGACCCTCGCCGCCGTTGGTGATGAAATGGCGCCAGAAACGCGACATGAGAAGCTCCAGGAAGGGGCGACCTGGTGGCATTCTACCCCTCTGGGTCAAGCTCCGCTGAAGGGGCAAACCAGGAAGACCCGACCCCGCAGAATTCGTCTATTCCCTCATCGCCCTGATCGGTATAACCCGACGTCTCGCGCTGGAGCCTGACTCCCAGAGGCTCGCGGCGCGCTGGCACTCCATCCCCCGGAACGTACGAGGAGACGATCTCATGCTGCATCTTCGCGGCGCCATACTGGCCCTGGCGGTGACCGGCCTGACCGCGATGGCTCAGACGTCCACGCCGGCCCCCCGGAGCGCTACCCCCGCCGGGACCGCCCCGACGGGAACGGCGCCGACCGCCCCGGCTCCGGCGCCGGCGCCCACGGTGTCTCCGACACAGGTCGCCGCCACCATCAACGGCGAGGCCATCTACGAGATGGCCGTCCAGCGTGCCCTGAGCCGGGTGGTGCCCGCCCGCCGAGCCGAGGCGCGCGTCAGCCTGCTCGACTACCTCATCGATAACCTGCTCATCGATCAGTCGCTGCGGGCCGCCGGTTACAAGGTCGAGACCGCCGAGGTCGACAAGCGCATCACCGAGATGAAGGCCGAGCTAAAGAAGATCGGCAAGGATTTCGACAAGATGCTGGCCGAACTGCAGACCAGCGAGGTCGAGCTGCGCACGCACATCAGCGCCGATCTGCGCTGGTACAAGTACGCCAACTCCCAGGCCACCGACAAGGTCGTGTCCGACCTCTTTGTCGCCAACAAGGACATGTTCGATGGCAGCGCGGTGCGAGCCCGGCACATTCTCGTCACGCCGACCACCAAGGACGAGAAGGCCGTCGCCGCCACGGTGGCTTCGCTGCGGCAGATGAAGCAGACGATCGAGGGCGAGGTCGAGGCGACCCTGGCCAAGCTGCCCGCCAACGCCGACAAGATGGCTCGCGAAAAGGCCCGCGGCGAGGCGATGAACGACACCTTCGCCCGCTACGCCAAGGCCAAGTCCGAGTGCCCGACCAAGGAGCGCGGCGGCGACGTCAACTGGTTCCAGAAGGCCGGCTACATGGTTGCCCCGTTCTCCGAGGCGGCCTTCCGTCTGCCGGTCAACCAGATCAGCGAGCCCGTCCAGACCCCGTTCGGCTACCACCTGATCCTCGTCACCGAGCGCAAGCCCGGCCGCGATATCAAGCTCGACGAGGTCAAGGAAGCGGTCAAGGAGGTCTACTTCGAGCGGCTACGCGAGGGACTCGCCAGCCAGCTTCGCAAGACCGCCAAGATCGCCGTCCACCCGGCCCCCAAGTGAGCCGACGGCCTCGCCCCCTAGAAGTCGTACTTGTCGAGGTTCTCTTTGGTGAACTTTAAAGGTTCACCGAGGAGGACCTCGCGGTCTTTCACCTGGATCTTCTTCAGCCGGCCCGCCTCGATCGTGCCGGTTTCCGGCATCTTGCCCTGGCGCACCAGGTCGCACACGTGGACGGTCAGGTAGCCCAGATCCACCGGACTCCACAGGATGAAGCTCTTCACCGTGCCATCTTTAACATAGTCGCGCATGTCGCGCGGGGTGGATACGCCCGTGACAGCGATCTTCCCCGAGAGCCCGGCCTGGCGCACCGCCTCGGCCGCCGCCGGCACCGCGATGCTCGTCAACCCGATGATGCCGACTAGCCCCTGGTCGCGGTTGGCCCGGACCAGCGCCCCGGCGTTGCGCACGCCCAGGTCGCGATCCTCGCCATGCACCACCTCGGGCAGCACTTCCAGGTCGGGGTACTTCTTCAGCAGCACCTTGATCCGCTTCGCCCATTCCGCCTGGTTGGGCGCCTCCAGGCTCGAGGTGACGATGCCGATCTTGCCCTTTGGGTTCGCACCGAGTTCCTCGAGCAAGGCATCGACCATGGCCCGGGCCACACCGTCGTAGGTAGCCATGTTGACGAAGAAGTCGCGGGCATCGGCCGGGGCATCGGCGTCGTAGGTGACCACTGGCATCTTCTGCTCGCGCGCTTGCCGTAGCGCCGGGGCCACACCCTCCTTGTCGGTGCAGGCCACGGCCAGGCAGTCGTACTCGCCCGAGGCGATCCAGTTGTTGAGCAGGTCGAGCTGGAGGTTGCGATCAGCCTTGGTTGGGCCGTCGTAGACCACCTTCAGGCCCAGTTCCTTCCCGGCCTCTTCCGCACCCTTCTGGCAGGCGGTGAAGTAGGGGATCCCCTTGATCTTGGGGACAAAGGCGATCGCGTAACGCTTCTCCTTGCCCCGGTCGCCCGCGCAGCCAGTCTGCAGCGCCATCACCGCCACAATCACACCTAGCACGATCTTCTTCATCGTCGACTCCCTTGAAGCCTGGCCAGCCAGCGTGCGCCGGCCTCGTCGGCCAGGGCGACCGCCACCAGAATGCCGCCCATCGCCGTGTCGCGCCAGGTCGAGGCCATCTGCGTCAGCCCCGCCAGCAAGGTGCACACGGTGAGAATACCAAGCAGCGTGCCCAGCACATGCCCGCTGCCGCCTGTGACCCGGATGCCGCCCATCACCACGCAGGCGATCGCCAGCAGTTCCAGCGATCGTTCGGCGTCGGCCTTGGCCGCACCATACTTCAGCACCAGTCCCAGCCCGCACAGCCCGGCTACCAGTCCCGCCCAGGCGTACAATCCTATCTGCACTCCGCGGGTGGGCAATGCGGCGAAGCGGACCGCCTCGGCGTTGTCTCCCAGCGCGAAGAGCATCCGACCCACCCAGGTGTGATGCACCACCAGGTAGGTGATGCCCAGGAGTATCAGCAGCCCCACCAGCGCCAGAGGCACGCCCAGAAGTGGGCGGTTCCACACCAGCGTTAGCGCGGGCGGAAACTGCGTCACCGGGTTATCACCGGCCAGCAGCCAGGCCACCCCCCGGTACAGTTCGCGCGTCGCCAGGGTGGCCACCAGCGGCAGCACTCCCAGCGAGACGAGCAGACCGTTGCCCAGGCCGCACAGGATGCCCACCGCCACACCCGCGGCCAGCGCCACACCCAGCGGCATGCCCAGGTCACGCCAGACATATCCGATCGTAATACTCGCCAGCACCGTCATCGAGCCGATCGACAGATCGATACCGCCAGTGAGTACGATGGGAGTCAGCGCCAGCGCCAGCGCTGCCACCGCGAAGTATTGCGGCGCCAGTGAGCGCCAGTAGGCCAGCCGCTGGAAGGCGGGCACCGCCAGCACCAGCGCGACGAGCAGCAGGGCAGCGATGAGCCAGGGGAGGTACTGCAGCAGGCGGAGCAACAGCGTTCTCATGCGACGGCCCTCCGGCGCAGGAGGGTGTCGAAGACCACGGCGGCCAGCAGGACCGCGCCCACCAGCGACAACCGCCAATGCGGAGACAGCCGCAGGTAGATGCAGGCCGGTTCGAGCGAGACGAGCAACAGGCAACCCACGACCACACCGAGGATGGAACCCCGGCCTCCGGTGATGGCGACACCACCAACGACGGCCGCCGCGATCGCCTGCAGGGTGACATCTTCATGGCTGGTCGGCTGCAGCGATCCGGAACGAGCCAGGAACAGGATTCCCGCCAGCCCCGCCAGCGCGCCTTGCAAGGTGAAGGCGCATAGCCAGACGCGCCCCGCGGAGATACCCACGCGCCGGGCCGCGCGCGGGTTACTTCCCAGGGCGAACAGCTGGCGTCCCGTCACCGTGCGGCGCAGCCACAGCGCCAGCCCCACGGCCAGGGCCAGCCCACACCAGGCCAGCACCGGCACGCCGAGCCAGTTAGCCAGCGCCCAGCCGCGCTGCTGGCTGGCGATCTGCACGTCCTGCCCCAGCCAGTACAGCGTCCAGCCGCGGTAGATGCTCATCGTTCCCAGCGTCACCACAATCGGATGCACCTGCCCCAGGATCGCCAGCGCCGCATTGAGAAACCCCGCTGCCGCGCCCACCAGCACCGCCACCGGCAGCACCAGCGACAGCGGATGGCCCTGCTCCCACAGTTGCCCGGCCACCCCGGCGCTCAGGGCCACGATGGCGCCCAGCGAGATGTCCAGCCCCCCCGCCACCAGCACCAGCATTGCTCCCGCCGCGCAGACGAACAGCAGCGAGCCTTCGGCCAGCAACCCAGCGATACTGTCGGCCGCCAGGAACCGGCCGGTGATCAGATGCAGCGCCCCGAAGAACACCGCCACGAACAGAGCCAGGCCTAACTCAGCGGGAAAGCCGCGCCGGCGCTCGTGCTTGCGCGTCTCCGTGGTGGAGGCACTCTCGGTGCCGGGCAGTGCCAGCGC
>JAXMAV010000023.1:0-154824 GCA_046350255.1 Gemmataceae bacterium | reverse complement strand
GTGCGATACAGCTCGAGCGATTCGGGCCGGCCACTGCTGGCGATGGCGCCCATGTCCCAGACGACGAGTCGGCGCGTATCGAGGTTGGTGGTGCCGATGTAGAGACGTCGTCCCTGCGCATGGGCGGCGGCCACCTGGCGGAGGATGTCGCAGTGAATCTGCTCATCGATGAGGCGTTTGAGCGGGCCAGCGGTGGCCACCGATTCGGACCACAAGATAGCGACCCTGGGGCGCTTCTGATAGATGTCGTCCGAGGTGACCGAAGTGTACATGTCGCGCAGCGCGCCGTCGTAGGCCTGGCCCAGAAAGGCGTAGGTGGCGATGAGCCCGCCGGTGCTGATGCCGGTGACGACGTCGAAGGTGGGACGGGTGCCGGTGGCCGACCAGCCGTTGAGGACGCCGACGGTGTAGGCGCCGTTGGCCCCGCCACCGGAGAGGGCCAGGATGCGGTAACACTTGCCGGTCGGCTTCGCAGAGGTACCGTTGCCCTGGCCACGAAAGCGGGCCAGGATCTCTTCTTCGAGGTCGGCATCCACCGCCCTGTTCGCGCTGGGTGTCGCGTTCAAGTCGTGGTAGCGCGCCGACGTGGTGAATTCTGGCGGAAGGCAGGTGCGCGAGCGTTGCGAACAGGCTGACACCAACGTCAGCAATGCAACCGCCAGCACCGCGGCCCGGCGCCAGTGCCAAGCACAAACCATGTTGAGTTCCCCGCTCTCGTTCCGGCAAGGCGGTGACACACGTCGGCGGAAGGTCCAGCCGACGGCTCGCTGAGATCGTACGGGTAGCTGCGGGCGGTTCTCAAGCCCAGCGGTCGGAATCCGGGCATCCAGGCGAGACAGAGCGCGGCGCATTCCGAACAGGTCGCCTCGCCCAGCCGAACCGGCCGACCCAGGGAGAACGGCGTACCTGGCGAGAAACGCCCAACCGGCAAGGTCGCCTGGGCCGCTGCGAGCCGCGTAACTCCCCGGCGGTGCTTTTCTGAACTACCCCCTTGCGGTGGCGCTCATCCTCCCAGACACTGTCATCCATGGGGGGATCGAGCCCGCCCATCCACAATTTCCAGGCGAGGATGTACACATGCGCGGTTGGACAACGATGGCCCTGGCCGTGGCCCTGGTCCTGACAGCCTCTTACTCTCCGGCCGAGACGCCGAAGAAGGCGGACAAAACCAAGGAAGGCCCAGCCCAGCTGGAAGGCAAGGACGCGCCGGATTTCTCCCCCGAGTTTGCCCTGAACGGCGAGAAGGCCTCGCTGGAGAAGTTGCGGGGCAAGGTGGTGCTGGTGGACTTCTGGGCGGTGTGGTGTGGTCCCTGCCGCGCGGTGTTCCCGACGCTGACCGAGCTGCACAAGAAGTACAACAAGGATGGCCTGGAGGTGGTGGGGCTGACGACCTACTACCAGCGGTACAACTTCGATGAGGGGAAGCTCCAGAAGGCCGAGAAGCCGTTGACGAAGGAAGAAGAGCAGACGATGCTCGAGAAGTTCGTCAAGCACCACAAGCTGCCGTACCGCATCCAGGTGGTTGGCAGAAGCGTGTTCACCGATTACAAGGTGCGCGGCATCCCCACGGCGGTGCTCATCGACCGCACGGGCAAGGTGTCGCTGGTGAAGGTGGGCGCCAGCAAGGATGGCGCGGCGGTTCTCGAGGCGCGCATCAAGCAGCTGCTCGCGGCCCGGAGCTAATCTCGCAGATTTCGGCCGCCGTCGCTTCCGGTTAGAAGCGACGGCCTTGGCCGCCCAAGCTGAATTGACGCCGACCTTGCCCCTGGCGTAGACTGTCCGCGGAATCATCTCCACGGAGCCAGGCATGAGCCACGGTCAGGATGAAGGGAACGGTTCGAGCGTCGATTTCGACACTGCACGCGGACGCGATTATCCCAGCGTGCGGCAGTTCAACGTCTTCGTCGAGAACCGCGTCGGCAACCTGCTGGGCGTCGTCCGACGGTTCGAGGCGACCGACATCCGCATTGTGTCGCTCACCGTGGTCGATTCAGCCGACTGCGCCATCATCCGCATGGTGCTGAGCGATCCGGAGCGAGCCCGCGAGATCTTCGACCGACATGGCCTGCCCTGCACCGAGAGCGACCTGCTGGTGGTGGGGCTCCCCCAGGGCGATCAGCCCCTGGTGCAGATCTGCAAGGCGCTGCTGGGGGCCGAGATCTCCATTCACTATGCCTACCCGCTCATGGTCGGACCGCAGGGTCACTCGGCGCTGGCGCTCCACGTCGAGGATCACGAAACCGCCAGCCGGACGCTCATCCGCATGGGGTTCACCCTGTACACCGAGAAGGACCTGCAGGACGACGGCGGCCTGAGCTGACCGCTCACGCTGCTCGACGCGTGCCCAGGCGCAAGGCCTGAATCTCGGCACTGACCAACTGTTGCACCACGCTGAGAGCCCGGGGGCGATCAGCAGCGCGATGGGCGAGCAAGCGCTCGACCAGTTGCACGAGCACGGGTGGGAACGGGCCGGTCAGGCGGGCCGGTGGATCGCAGCGATGCCGGCGGAAGGTCTGCCGCAACGAGCCCGGCGGATAAGGCAGACGCCCCGTCAGCATCTCGAAGAGCATCACACCCAGGCTAAAGAGATCGCTCGAAAAATCCTCGGTGGGCGTGTCGCCGCACAACTCCGGGGCCAGGTAATTGGCCGTGCCCAGAACGTAGCCGGCGCGCAGGAACGAGGCGTTCTCGCCGGGGCGATGAGCAAACCCCAGGTCGGTCAGCAGGGCGCGGCCACTCTCGACGAGGCGGACATTGTCGGGCTTGATGTCGCCGTGCAGGAAGCCGGCCTGGTGCAGTGCCGCCAGCGCCTCGGCGGTTTGCCGGGCGATCCAGATGGCGTCGGCGACGGGCAGGCTGTAATCGCGTTGCAAGCGACGGCGCAACGATTCCCCCGCGAGCAGATCCATCACCAGGAAGTACGGCGCGTGGAGCACATGGGCGTGCGTCACCCGGACGAGATGGGGATGCTGCACCACCAGCCCGGCCCGAGCCTCGCGCTGGAGCAACTTTACCCCGGTAAGCTGATCTTCCCACTCGTCGCGAAGCACCTTGATGGCGCAGGGTGCCCCGGTGGTCTGCTCGCGCGCCTCGTAGACAGCCGTCATCGGACCGCCGCCGAGCGACTGCAGAAGAAGAAAACCAGGGATTCGCGGCAAGGCCATGCGCGCATCCTGCGACGACAGGGGATACCTCTCCTCCATCATCGGCGCGAACCCAGGAACGACTTGAGGCGCATCCGGTTCGCGATGGGCATCCTCAAGCCATCTGCGCGTTCACCGCACGCCGGCTGCCTGAAGCTGCCGGGCCTGGTCAAACCACTGCTCGGGGGTCAGCGAGGAGGTGTGCGTTGGCTCCTCGCCGATTTTCAGCCCCGTTTGGACCTCGATCCACCCTCGCAGGTGTGCCACCGGTTCGAAGCGCGGTTGCGGTAGGCCCCACTCCTTCACCGTGTGGTCCCAGCTGGACGTGTACAACACCCGGCCCTCCGGGGCGAAGGCCAGCCCATGCACCTCGCCTGCATGGAGGATCGGCGGGCCCAATGTCTGCAGCGTGCGCGCATCCCACAGGTGCACCTGCCCGTTCTTCAGGCCCGTGGCGAACAGCAGCCCGTCGGGACTGAACGCCGCCGCCTGCACCTTCCCGCCGTGGCGAAACGGCTCACCCCGCGACCGCCCGTCGGGCACGCTCCAGGCGCGCGTCACGGCGTCGTCGCCACTGGTGAACATCCCCAGCCCATCGGGCGAAAAGTTCACATCCTGGACCAGGTCCTGATGCTGCATCGGCTCTCCGACCCGCTGGCCCGTCTCGCAATTCCACAGCTGCGCGGTATTGTCCCACGACCCACTCAGCAACCACCGGCTGTCCGGACTGAACGCCAGCGAGACGATCTTCCGGGTGTGGCCGTGCAAGGTGTGCCGCACCTCGCCGCTGGCTCGATCGAGCAACCGGATGACGTGATCACCATCGTCGCCGCCCGTGGCGATCCAGCGTCGGTCCGGGCTCAGAGCGACCGCCAGCACCGGCCGGGCTTGCTGCCAGGGCTGCCCCATCCAGGCGAGGGTCACCACGTCGCCCATGCGCACCATGCCGGTGTGTCCCCCCGCCACGAACTGCTTGCCATCCGGGCAGCACGCCAGGTTCACCACCGTATCGCCCACCGACACCCTGGTCACGCGGCCCGTGGCGCGCTCGATGCGGCGCAGCTCGTTGCCTGCCGTGGCCACCAGCAGGGCCTTGCCATCCGGCGTGACTGCCAACGTACGCACTGGATGTGTGTGACTGAACGACCGCAACTCGGCCGAGCGTTGCGCCAGCCGCCACGTCCGCAACGAGTGGTCGTCACTGACACTGGCCAGGCTGCGTCCTTCAGGCGAAAACGACAGCCCGCGCACCCGCCCCGCATGGCGCAATGGCGCCCCGAGTAGCTCGCCCGTGTCCACGTTCCAGACCCGGACATGAGATTGCTCGTCGCCGCTGGCCAGCAACGGCTCCCGGGGATGGAAGGCCAGCGCCACCACGTCTTGCTGATGTCCGTGGAGAGTGAAGCGCGGCGTGCCGCTGCGACTCTCCCAGATGTTGATGCGGTTGTCTTCCCCGCCGGAGGCCAGCAACGATCCATCCGCATTGAATGTGAGCGCCACCACCGGCTGGGTGTGCTCGCGCAGCTCCTTCAGCAGGACACCTCGCTTCAGATCCCACACGCGCACCAGCCCCTGTGGCCCCGCAGTTGCGGCCAGGTACCCATCGGGACTGAGCGCCGTCGCACTCACCGCACCCGGTTGCTGCCAGGTCGGTCCCATCCCCTCACCCGTGGCCACCCGGTAAAGGCGCACCGTCCCATCTGCACCGCCGACCAGCAGTAACGCGCCATCGGAAGAAAGCGCGGCTCCGCTGGCTTGAGGGGCTACCACGTCGGGCCCCACGGTGTGGCGCGTTTGCAGGTTGATCACCCGCAGCCGGTCGTGGACTCGTGTGACAGCCAGCAGCCCCGTCGCCGTCCCCATCAGCTGCAGCGCTGGCCCTGGCAGAACCACCTCGGCTCCGGTGGGCCGCATCGTCTCCGCCTCGCGCACACTGGCGTGCAACCCGGCGATGCAGGCCAGGTGGGTACCATTTACACTGTAGGCCACCTGCGTCACTGGCCCGTCGAAGCGTGCGAATTGCTGCCACGAGTGTAGCTGCCGACTCCACGAGCCGATCTGCAGCCGTAGCGAGGTGCTCAGCGCTGGATCGCTGCGCGGAGCGATGTCCAGGGCGCGCACCAGGCACACCAACCCCAGGTCCACATTCCCCGCCTGACACAGATGCAAGCCTCGCTCCATCAGCAGATGCGCCGAGGTGCGCTGCGCCTCCGAGCGCGCCTCGGCCGCCGCCTGCGCCGCCTTCTCCGCCTGCGCCTGGGCCGCCTGCCCTCGTTGCTGCGCCGCCACGGCCTGCAGCCACAGCCAGGTGACCAGCACGAACCCCAGCACCACCGCCACCAGCGACCCCACCGCCAGGCTGGCGGTGACCGGCTGCCGCACGCTCCATTTCCACACCTGCTCCCACAGTGGTGTGGCCCGCGCCCGCACCGGACGGTTGCTCAGGAACCGATCGAGATCGTCGGCCAGCTCGGCCGCGGTGGCGTAGCGCGTCGTCGGATCGCGCTGCAGGCAGCGCAGGCAGATCATCTCCAGATCGCGCGGCAGCTGGCGACGCAGGCGCGAGGGCGGCAGCGGGTCGCGCGATAGCATCAGGTGGACCGTCTCCAGCGCCGAGGAACCCTGGAAGGGCGGACGCCCGGTCAGCGTCTCGTACAGCAGCACGCCCAGCGAGTAGACGTCGCTAGCCGGGCCGATGCCGCTGGCGGGGTTGCGCGCCTGTTCGGGCGACATGTAGCCGGGCGTGCCGAGTACCTGGCCTGACAACGTCAGCCCGGCGGTGTCGTCGATCCGGCGAGCCAGGCCAAAATCGCTGACCTTCACAGTGGCGCGCTCGAGCGAGACGTGCGGCCCTTCCATCAGCAGCACATTCCCCGGCTTCAGATCGCGGTGGACGATCCCCTGATCGTGGGCCGCCTGCACCGCCCGCGCCGTCGTCCGCAGCAAGCTGGCCGCCAGGCGCGGCGGCAGCGGCTTGCCCTCCATTCGCTGCAACAGGCTGCCTCCCGCAGCATACTCCATCACCAGGAACGGCCCCACGGGGCAAACGCCGACCTCGTAGACCTCGATGATATTCGGATGGGGAATGTCGGCGATGGCCTGCGCCTCGCCGCGCAGCCGCTGCACCAGGTCCAGGTCGCTCCCTGGAAAGGTGAAAATCGTCTTGATGGCAACCGACCGCCGCAACGCTGTCTGGATGGCCTGGTAGACCACTCCCATCCCACCGCGTCCGAGTTCGCCTACGATCTGGTAGCCGGGGATCTCCGGCGGGGTCCGGGCCACACCAGTGAACGGCGACGCGGGCAGCGTCAGGGCTGATTGCTCCTGCACGAGGGAGCGCATGCGCAGGTTGACCGTGGCCACCTGCACCGGCCGCCCGCAGATCGGGCAGAGGCTCGTGCTGGCGTCCGTCCAGGTGTGTCCTACCTCGCAGGACTGATTCACCGCCATGAGTCGCCTTCGTCCTTGATGATCGCCCCAGAAACGGAGTAACCTGGCTGGGATACAATGGCCAGGGAGGTGGGGATCACTCTCCGGGGCCGGGGGTGGTTGAGTCGGGGCGAATCCAGGGCCTATTGTGCCCGAGAATCGATGGCAACGCAATTCCCTGGGTCGGATTCCGTCCCCGGACGCCCTCCTCTCGTCGGCATACCATGATGCAAGGAGAGTTCCGCGATGAAATTGATTCTCGCCATCATCCAGCCGGCCAGGCTCGAGGCGGTCAAGGAAGCGCTCAACAAGGTCGAGGTGTTTCGCCTCACCGTCATCGACGTGCAGGGCTTCGGTCGGCAGAAGGGCCAGACCGAAACCTACCGTGGCCACGAACTGACCGTCAACCTGCTGCGCAAGGTCCAGCTACAAATCGCCGTCAACGAGGACTTCGTCGAGCCGACCGTCAACGCCATCATGGAGGCCGGCCGGACCGGGCCCGAGGGACGCATCGGCGACGGCAAGATCTTCATCCTGCCGCTGGAGGATTGCATCCGCATCCGCACCGGCGAGCGCGGCCCCGAGGCCATCTGACCCCCAGAGATCTCTGCTCATGATGAATATCACTCGGCTGAGCAAGCTGACCGACGAACGCTGGCTCAACCTCTTCGCGGCCGACTTCGAGCACAATGGCCATGTCGGGCGCTGGGTCTTCGCCTCGCGCAAGGCCGAGCCGCACCAGCACCGCGGTAACGACGCCGTGGTGATTGTGCCCATATTGCGCAACCCGGGCGAGGAACCGCGTCTCGTCGCCGTCCGCGAGTTTCGCGTGCCGGTCGGCGATTATGTCATCGGTCTTCCTGCCGGCCTCATCGAGGAAGGCGAACCGATCGAGGAGGCCATCCGCCGCGAATTGCTCGAAGAAACCGGCCTGGAGCTGGTCCGGATCGACAGCATCTCGCCACCCTTGCTGTCCTCCAGCGGCATGACCGACGAAGCGGCCGCCATGGCCTTCGTGGAAGTGCACGGCGGGCCGGACCATCACCCCAGCCCCGAGGCCAGCGAGGATATCGAGGTCCTCCTGCTCGACCAGGCCGACCTGGCCCGCATCTGCTCCGCCACCGATGTGCATCTGGACGTCAAGGCCTGGCTGGTGTTCTGGTTCCTCCTGCAGCGCGGCAAAATCGAGTAAGGAGAGCGATCATGTCCGCGAAGATTCAAGGGCTGCACCTCTGCGACGATCTCATCTTCACCAGCCGGGTCACCGGGACCGCCACGGCCCTGGGGCTGGGCGTGCAATCGGTCCGCACCCTGCCGACCCTGCTCGACCGCGCCGCTCAGCTGGCTCCCGTCTGCGTCATTCTCGATCTGCACTTTTCGGGGATGGATCTTCCCACGCTCGTCGAGCAGCTGCGCCAACATGGGGTGGCGCGCATCGTCGGATATGGCTCGCACGTCGAGGTCGAAACCCTGCGCGCCGCCCGCCTGGCCGGCTGTGATCCCGTCTGGCCGCGCAGCAAGTTCGTGGATGAGCTAGCCCAGGCGCTGCCGGTCTGGCTGCAACCTCAGTGCGAGGGCCGCTCTGGATAATCGGGACGAATGGCGGTCGAGCGCGGCGGCTGGGTCCCTGGCGGGCAAATCGCCTGCTTCCGCTGCTGCCGTTTGCTCCACGATTCCAGCAGATGGACGCGCCGCCGGCGTAGCTCGCCCAGCCGGGTCCGCATGCGCCACCGGGTGACCGGCGTCATCCACGAATGCACGGCGGGCGTCGCCTCCAGGTCCACCAGTCGCTGCTCCAGGTCAGCGATCTCCCGGTTGAGGTCCTCGATCTCGAACGAGTAGCGGAACGCCGACCCCAGCAGCCGCACCGCCAGCACCATAAGGCTCACCACCAACAGGAGGGAGCCGGCTGCCATCATTAACGGGTGCAGGGAGGGCATGGGATCAGACCTGTGGGTCCAGCGAGAGGGGCAGGGACCGTGCTGTGGCGCGTCCTCGGCCCATCACTGATAATAACTCTCGGCCAGGCTCTCCAGCCAGCGGAAGGTGTTCTCGATCAGGCGGCGGCGGGCCACCTTGAAACCCGGTGCGGGTTTCATGCGATCGATGCCGGCGTCGAACGCGGCCAGGTATTTCTCGCGCCATTGCTTGACCGTGGCAGGCCGCGGCGGCGCCGCCCCGCAGCGCTCGCACAGCAGGGCCAGGATCTCGACCGAGGGCATGAGCAAGCTTTCGCCGTCCTCGTCGGGGACAATCCGTTCGTCGTCGCCGATCACTTCCCGAATGGTGGCGACCAGCTTGGCGGTCATCATCGCCAGGTAGTCGCGGGCGCCGTCGTTGCCGAAGTTGTCTTCCGTCCAGTCGCTCATCCGGGGTTCCCCTCCGTCGTGGCCCCCGAGTGCAGGGGGCAGTCGCCAGCCCGGCCGGCCCGTCACGGACCAGGCCTATGGCCTGCCGTCCCCAGGGCCCGGAGCGACACCGCATGGTCGGGGAACCCCTGCTCGCGGGGGAGCGAGTCACGGATCCATTCCCGGCGTCGGCCGCACCTCCGGGGCTGCCTTCGGTCCACCGTTTTATATGCCGTTTCCCGCCGCTGCCCAGTCCTCCCTCTCAACCCATCGTATCTGCGCCGAGAAAGAAGCGCTCCCCTCCCTACGCTGAGGCCCCCCGGCTCGTCTCCCCTGGAAGAATCCTCGGCAGATCCGGCCGACGATTCTGATAAGCTAGGGCTGTCGCGCTCGCCCTGTTTTCCCGGAGCCTCGCTCCGCGGCCACCCTGGCCCTGGTTCCCCCTGCCATGACGCTGCAGATTCACACCATCGTCTCGCAACCGTTCGATCAGAACACCTACATCGTCTGGCACGAAGGCCGCCACGACGCCCTGGTGGTGGACCCCGGCCTCGAACCCGACCTCATCCTCGACTTCCTGCGCGAATATGGCCTGACACCTGCTGCCATCCTCAACACACATGGCCACGCCGACCACATCGGCGGCAACGCCGCGCTGAAAGGCGCCTTTCCCGCCGCGCCCCTGGTCATCGGCGAGAGCGAGGCCGAGATGCTGACCGATGCCTGGCTCAACCTCAGCGCCGTCTTCGGCGCTCCCATCGTCAGCCCCCCCGCCGATCGCACAGTCAGCGAGGGCGATCATCTCGACTACGCTGGCATCTCTCTGGAAGTGCGCCACATCCCGGGGCATTCTCCGGGCCACATCGTCTTCATCCATCGCGGCGATCCTGTCCGCGTGCTGGGCGGCGATGTCCTCTTCCGCGGCAGCATCGGCCGTTTCGACTTCCCCGGCGGTAGCGAGTCGCAGCTACTCGACGGCATTCGCGAGAAACTGTTCGACCTGCCCGATTCCGCCATCGTCTACCCCGGTCATGGCCCGGTCACCACCATCAGCCACGAGAAGCGCACCAACCCCTACGTCGGCCTCTAACACCCCGGGGCCGCACCACCGGGTCGGCGACAGACCTGGCGGCGCGGCCCCGGCGGGGCGTTCCCTCGATTACTTGCGGGCGCCGGCCGCCTGTAGCGCCTCGCGGGCAAACCGCGCCACCAGCGCGTTGGTGTCCTTCGTGGACTTCGTCAGCGCTGGCGTACTCTTCGCCGTGCCGATCTCCTTCAGGATCCGGCACGCCTCCATGCGCACCGTCCACTCGGGACTCGCCAGCTGATCGGCCACTGCCTTCTCCGCCATCGAGCCGTACGCCTTCAGCGCGTTGGAGGCGTACGTCCGATCGCTGAGCACGCTCAGCCGTTTGGCGATCGGCTCGACACCGCGCTCGTCCTTCATCTTCGATAGCGCCTCCATCACGTCCATGCGGACAAAGAGGCTCTTGTCGTCCAGCAGCGGCAGCATGGCCGGCACCACCTCCTTCGTCCCCCAGACGCCCAGCGCCTTGAGCACCGAACGCCGGACGAAGTCGTCGTTCTCCGAGAGGATCGGCGTCAGCGTGGCGATCACCTCACCGCGCTTCGCCTCCACTACCTTGACCTTGGCGATCTTCTCGATCGCCTCCCGACGCTTGAACCCCTTGGCGCGGTCGGTCTCCTTCGCGTCGGCGAGCAGCTGCGGCAGTTCCTCCTCGGTCACCGGCTTGGGTGGCGGGGGCGGCGGCGGGTTGAGGATCTTCTCGCGTTCCGGCCCTTCCACCAGGGTGTAGGTCAGCGTGATCGGCAGCTTCGTGACGGTGTTTCCACTCGTCACGGTGAGCGACCCGTTGAACGTCACCCCGCGCGGGAAGCCCTGCTTCATGTCGAAGGGGATCTTGCTGTCGCCCACCAGGTGGAAGCCCGGCGACGCTCCATCGGGGTTGCACTTCAACTCGTAGTGCTTGTGGATGTTCACGATGTCGCCGACAGGCGCCGTCCGCGTGAAGGTGCTGCGCTCGGTGGCCTGGCGCTTCTTCGCGTTGGGATCATCGTCGTCGCCGCCGCCCGGAGCTCCGGGGAAGCCCGGCGGGCCGAACCCACCCGGGCGGAACCGTGGCATGCGCGGACGGAAGCCGCCGAAGCGTCCTCCGCTTCCCTCGGTGATGGTGCAGGTGCTGGTCAGCTCCCACATTTCGCGCGTGTCGGCCGGGACCGGCTCGATGAGGAACTGCCCCAACTCGCCCAGCAGCGCCGGCAATGGCGTGCCCCCGGTCACTTTCTTGATCTGCCCCGAGGCGTCCATCTCGATCTGTGCGGGGTTGGGAAAGGCCGGGAAGCTCGGCGGGCCTGGCATCATGATGACCCCTTCCTTGCCGCGCTCGGTCTTGAACAGATGGCCCCCGCAGTTGAGCCGGTAGGCGTCGCCCTCGACGGCGGCGCCCAGCGTGACGGTGATCAGGGCCGTCGCCGCCGAGACATTCTTGACCAGGACCGGTCCTTCCAGCTTGGCCGTCCAGCCGCCGGTCACCGCGGTGATGTTCTTGCTCGCCAGCAGGCGCTTGGCCTCGTTGCTGGGAGCGGCGAAGCCGACGTTGGACACCGCCGCGCCAGAGAGCTTTGAGTTGTTGATGCCGAAGACCTGCCCCGTCTCGCTGACCAGCGGTCCGCCGCTGTTGCCGGGGTTGATCGGGGCATCGATCTGGAACACCTTGCGGTTGTTGCGGTTGTTGATGCCCGAGATCGTGCCGCGCGTCGCCTTGATGTTATCGCCCAGGACGCTCGACAGCGGGAAGCCCAGGGCGCGCACCTCCATGCCCACCTCGGCGCGGTCGGAATCAGCCAGCGTCAGTGTCGGCAGGTCTCGCGCGTTGATCTGCAGCACCGCGAGGTCGTGATCGTGGTCCAGCGCCAGCACCGAGGCCTGGTACGTCTTTCCGCCCAGAGCCACCTCGACCTTGGCCGCATCCTCCACCACGTGGGCGCAGGTGATGAGGTACCCGTTGGCGTGCACCACAAAGCCCGTGCCAGTCGCCTTGCGCGGCCCCTGGTTCTCGACCGGTTTGGCGCCGGCGACCTGAGCACGGATGATGCAGTTCCCCCGGTGCGTCTCGAAGTACTTGTCGTGCTCGATCTCCACATTCACCGCGTACACGTGCGGACCACCCTGCCAGGCGTAGCGAAGCCGGGGGCCCGGGACACCCACCACCACCGGAGGAGCGGCCTGGGCCGGCGGAGGCACCACGCCCCCGACGGGAGGCACGCCAATTACCGGCGGAGGCACGGCGCCATTGCCCGGCGGCACGATGCCCGGCACCCCGGGTGGCGCAGCTACGATCCCCGCCCCCCCCATCATGGGATTACCTGCCCCCGCCTGGATGGGAGGAATCGAGGGGCTGCTGCTGAAGTAGAAGATGGCCCCCACCACACCGACGACACCCACAATCAGTGCGGCGGCGACACCCCCCAGAAGCAACCCCATCGGCATGCCAGCCGGTTTGGCCACGGGCCTGGGCCGGTCGCGACGTCGGCGTCGATCGGCGTCTCGGTCGTCCTCGTCATCCTCACGTCGCCGGCGCCGGTCATCCTCCTCGTCCTCGTTCCGGCGTGAAGACCGCGGCTCGCGCTCCTCCTCGTCATCCTCATCCCGGCGGCGCGAGGCCGGGGCCCCTGCGCGTCGTGGTGCTGGCGTCTGCTGGATCCGCTCTTCCGGTTCGTCGTCCTCGTCCTTGCCACGGCCTTCCCGTGCGACGAACGGTTCCTGGCATGATTTGCAGCGAACCCGCTTGCCCAGGATCTCGTCGGCCACGCGGAACGAGGAACGACAATGAGGACAGGTGATGTCGATGGCCATGGAAGCCCGACTCCAGGAAACATGGGAGAGATGACGAAAATATTTAAACACGCGCGTAGTGCGATCGCAATCCAATATGCAGGGTTAACCCCGGCCGTGGAGCCAGCGCTCCAACTCGGCCGTCTGCGCCGCCTGCCAGGCCTCCACGTTGCCGATGGGGAACCAGAAATCGCATCGCACCGCAGCGACGGTCCCCTTCCGGGCCAGCGCCGTGACATAATCGGTGATCTCGTATTCGCCGCGCGGCGAAAGCTGCAACTCATGCTCGAACACCTCGGGGGGAAACACGTACGCCCCTGTGTTCGCCAGCTGAGGTGGAGTGAGCCCCTTCGGTTTCTCGACGAGCCGTTCGAGGGTGCCGTCGCTCTTCAGGGTGGCGATGCCGTAACTCTCCGGCGTCTGGACGGGCTGCAGCAAGAGTCCCGCGCGATGCTGGGCCAGTTGGGCCAGGTCGGCCGCCCCGTACAGATCGTCGCCATTGAGCACCAGGAACGGTCCGCCGCGCAGATGGTCCCGACACTTCCGCACCGCATCTCCGGTGCCGCGTGGCTGTCCTTGCCACACCACCTCGAAACTGGGGATGTGCTTCTGCTGGCCCAGGTACGTCTCGATCTGCTTCCCCAGATACTCCACCACGACGATGACGCGGTTCACTGCCGGCGGCAGCGCTCCCAGCGCCCAGTCGAGAATCGGCCGGCCCTGGACCGGCAGCAGCGGCTTGGGAGTGGTTTCGGTGTGTGGACGCAGACGGGTCCCCAGACCCGCGGCGAGAATGATGGCATCCATGATGGCTGGCTCCCGATGAAATAGGTGAACTATGCGGGTTTATCTGATTTCCCGGGTCGTGTCGAGGCAGGCCAGCCTCTGCGACCCTCCCAGACCTACTGAAACGTCAAGCCGCGCCGCCCCATCCGTCGATGCAATCAGTACGAGCCTCGCTCCAGGTAGCTCCGGCAAGATTGGCACCTGGGGCGAGATGGGCACTTTCTCCAAGGAAAGGGGTGGCAGATGCGTCGCTTGTGGTCGGTTTATCTTCTTCTGGCGCTCGTGGTCGCTCAGGGCTGCCACCGAACCTTGCAGCATACCGCCGGCGTCTGCGACGCCAACCCGCCTCCAGTCGAGTCGTTGCTGGTCGGCCCGTGCCCATCGTTCGGCACGCCAGTCACCTCCGCCAACTACACAGCCGCTTCCTACGCCTCGCCGCGTACCGGGGCGGTCAACGGCACCGGGCTGGTCCCCGTGCCCGCTGCCAACAATGGCAAGGTGATCAATACGCCCCCCGTGGTGCCAGCGCCTGTCACCCCTGTGGCACCCGTCACCCCCGTGCCGACGGAGCCCATCAAGGTGCTTCCGAAAATCGGAGAGTCGAAGAAGTAAGCCGGGGTTGGTCAGCCATCCAGATGCCAGCAGGGGGCCACTAGCCCCCTGTTTGCGTTGAATCACCCCGCTAATTGCTCCCCTGCCTGCTGCGCGAACGGCGCGGACTGACCGTACGTGGGTCCAACTGGGGCGGGGGCGCGGTGTCCGGCGTCTGCGTGGTGGACGGCGCCGCCAGCTCGAGAAACCGCTCCTGGCTGCGCACGCGGGGCTGACCGGGGGCAGGCTCTACCCGACGATAGGTACCATCGGGCAGCAGCTCCCGCGCTTTGACGTTGTCCGCCAGCGAGGTACCCAGAATCTCGTTGATCAGCCGGGCCTTCAGCTCCGGCACCTCGACCGGGAAGACCACCTCGACGCGCCGGATCAGGTTCCGATCCATCCAGTCCGACGAGCCGATGTAGACCTCGGGGTTGCCATCGTTGCCGAAGTAGTAGATCCGGCTGTGCTCGAGGAAGCGGTCGATGATCGAGATGACGTGGATGTTCTCGCTCACGCCCGGAATCCCTGGCCGCATGGCGCAGATGCCACGGCAGATCATGTCGATCTTCACGCCGGCCTGGCTGGCCCGGTAGAGCGCCTGCATCACGCTCGGTTCGAGCACGCCGTTGATCTTGGCGATGATCCGCCCGCGCGAGCCCAGCGTCGCCTCGTGATTGATCTTCTCGACCATGAAGGCGCGGAGCCGACCTGGGGCGACCACCAGCTTGCGCCACTGGGGTTGCTCGCAGTAGCCGGTCAGGTAGTTGAACAGCGCCGACGAGTCCTCGCAGTAGTCGGGATTGCAGGTGAAGTAACCCAGGTCGGTGTAGATGCGCGCCGTCTGCGGGTTGTAGTTGCCCGTGGCCAGATGGACGTAGCGGCGGATGCTGCCGTCCTCCTCGCGCCGCACCACCAGGGCCACCTTGCAGTGTGTCTTCAGCCCGACGAAACCGAACACCACGTGGACGCCGGACTTCTCCAGCTCGCGCGCCCACAGGATGTTGCGTTCTTCATCGAGCCGCGCCTTGATCTCGATGACCGCGGTCACCTGCTTGCCGTTGTCCGCAGCCCGCTGCAGTGCCCGGACAATGGGCGAATCGCTGGAGGTGCGGTACAGCGTCTGCTTGATGGCCAGCACGCGATCGTCGTTGGCAGCCGCCTCGATGAAATCGACGACGCAGCCGAACGATTCGTACGGATGATGCACGAGAATATCGCGCGACCGGATGGTGGCCCACACCGAGGCGTTCGAGGCGAAGTCGTCCACGGCGTGGGGCGTGAACTGCGGATCGCGCAGGTGCGGATAGCCGTTCAACCCGTGAATCTGGAAGAGCGAGGTGAGATCGAGCAGCCCCGGGACGCGGTACACGTCCGTGGAATCGAGATCGAGTGCGTTGGCCAGGAACAGCACCACCTCGTCGTGGGCGGCCACCTCGATCTGCAACCGGACCGCAGCCCCGCGCCGGCGCTTCCGGACTTCCTCCTCGATGGTCTTGAGCAGGTCCTCGACTTCCTCGTCCTCGATTTCGATGTCGCTGTTGCGCGTCACCCGGAAGACCGCATCGCGGATCAGCTCCATCCCGGGGAACAGCTCCTGCATGTGCAACCGGATGACCGTCTCCAGCGCGGTGAAGCGGTTCTTCGCCATCGGATTGGCCGGGTCGGCCGGCAACGGCACGAAGCGCGGCAGGACCGAGGGCGCCTGCACCACCGCGAACAGATCTTCCGAGCTGCCCGGCCGACGCAGCATGACCGCCAGGTTGAGCGACTTGTTCAGTAGATGGGGGAAAGGGTGTCCCGGGTCGATCGCCAGGGGCGTCAGCACCGGGAAAAACTGCTCGCGGAAGATTCCCCCCAGGTGCGCCCGGTCGGTCTCGGTCAGCTCCTTCAGCTCGCGGATTACCACTCCCTCGCGTTCGAGGCTGGGGAGCAGTTCCTGGCCCAGCACGATGTAGGCGTCTGCCGCCATCTGGGTGACCATGCTACCGATGCGCTCAAGGATCTCCTTGACCGGCATGCGGTCGGCTCCGGAGCCGTACGCGATCCCCAGCTGCACCTTCTGCTGCAGGCCGCCGACCCGCACCATGAAGAACTCGTCGAGGTTCGACTCGAAGATCGCCAGGAACTTGAGTCGCTCCAGCAGAGGGACCGTCGGATCCTTGCTCTCCTCGAGCACCCGACGGTTGAACTCCAGCCAGCTGATCTCGCGGTTCAGGTACAGCGACGGGTCATCCAGCGACACGCTGGACGGGGGAACGCTGGTCATACACCGACCCTCCTCCGTAAAGATGGGATAGTCAGTATATGTGCCGAGGCGCCCGGGGTTAGTCCCCCCCTGCACGCCGCCCCTCACTCCTTCGAGATGTTATCATGAACCACTCCTACGAGCTGGCCTGCCTGAACCACCACGTCGTCCGGGACATCCGCTGGCAGGCGGCGTTGCTTCCCTTCGGCGCCACCGAGCCCCACAACCTGCACATGCCCTATGGCACCGACACCTTCCAGGTCGAGGAACTCGGCCGGCGCGCCTGCCAGCTGGCCTGGGAAAAGGGTGGCCGCGTTGTTCTACTGCCCGCCATCCCCTTCGGCGTGAACACCAACCACCTGAAGGTCCCCGGCGCCCTCGCCTGCAGCGTCACGCCCACGACCCTGCTGGCCCTCCTCAGCGATCTCGTCGAATCGCTCTCCCTCCAGGGTGTCAAGAAGCTGGTGCTGCTCAACGGGCACGGCGGCAACGAACTCAAGCCACTCATGCGCCAGCTGCATCACCGCACCGACGTGTTCCTCTGCCTGTGCGACTGGTTCCGCATGGCGGCCGACCTCTACCCCACCATCTTCGAGAAGCCCGGCGAGCACGCCGACGAGGTCGAGACCAGCCTGGGGCTGGCCTACTTTCCCGACCTAATGCAGCCCGACCTGGCCGACAACGGCGCTGCTCGCCCCACCCGGTTCGAGGCGATCAACCGGGGCTGGGTCAGCATCACGCGGCCCTGGCACCTGGTCAGCCAGAACACCGGCCTGGGCGACCCAAAGGCCGCCACCGCCGCCAAGGGCGAGAAGCTGATGGACCTGCTTTCCCAGCGCCTGGGCACCTTCCTGGCCGACCTGGCCCAGGCCGACCCCTCTGGCGACTTCCCCTACTAAATCGTCGCCTGGCACTTTCTCCAGGACGAGTCCAGCGCCTGTCATGCGAGCGCAGGCTGGTGCGCCTTGCCGGATCAGAGTAGATCGGCAACGGCGCCAGCGCTGGCGCGCAGCTGGAGCGACTCCTTGAGGCCGAGCAGGTGGTAGATGCGCTGGGAGAAGGCGTAGGCCTTCTCGAGGCCCGGTAGGTCGAGAGCGGCCCCCGAAGGGCCGAAGCCGCCGGCGATGATCAGGCGGCGCGGAGCGATGGCGGCGGCCAGGTGCGGGACGTCGCCGGCGCGGAGGATGCCGGGCACCAGCAGGCCCATGCGCGTGCCGGCGGGGTAGGCCTGGGTGGTCAGCCAGGTGGAGGGTGCATCGACCGCCACCACACCGGCCAGCCGGTCGCCCAGCAGAGCGCCAGCAACGATGGCCACCTGCCCGCCCTGCCCCAGGCCGATGAGCGTCAGGCGTCGGCCTGGTCGGCTAGCGTGTTGCAGCACCGCGCGCAGGTCGGCCACCCACTGACCCAGGAGTGGTCGGCCGACCCAGAGGGCGTGCTCGGCACTGTTGTGGTCCGGGGCTCCGCCGATGGCGTCGCCCTTCGGCTGGCTGGCGCCGGTGCCGCGCAAATCGGGGGCAATGACCGTCCACTTCTTGCCTAGCAGGGCGCGGGTCAGCGGATGCGCCAGCGCCTTCTCGCGTCCGTCGAGGTGGACCACCAGGGCCGTGGTCGGGCCGCCGTCGCGCTCGGAGACATCGATCTCCAGACCGGGCTCGACGGTCAGGGTATATTCGGGCCCCTTGCCCGTGACCTTGACCGGGATCTCGCGCGGGAGTCCACCCAGGGCCTCGGTCAGGCGCGAGCGGATCACCACGGCCCGGCCCTCCCAGGCTTCGCGGTGATCGAGGGTGCCCTCGGTGTGCCAGGCCAGCAGGCGCTCGCCCTCGCGGCGAGCCAGGTCGGGTGGGAAGAGGAACGAGGCGGGACGCTTGCCGCCGGGGAAACAGGCCAGGTCCTCGGGCGTCTCGACGGTGTGGGCGGGTTCGGGGATCGGCGCGCCGGTGCCCTCACCCTTGAGCCAGCGCGTCATCCAGCCATACATCGCCTCGCGCATGGGCTTGCTGTAGTCGTGCCCCGACTCGAAGACGGCGTGGCGGAGGCGGTCGTCGGCACGGTGCAGACGGAAGAGGTCGGCGGCCCGGGCGAGACTCTTTTTCGCCTCACCGACCGAGAACTGAAAGGCATCGCGCGTCGCGCTGATGACCATCAGCGCGCGAGGAGCGACCAGCCCCAGGACGTCGCCTTCCTCAGTGATGCGCAGCGCGCTGGGCAGGACCTCGCAGACACAGCAGGCGGCCTGCAGGTAGGCGCGATACTGGCCCACCGAGCAGACGGGGACCACGGCCTGGAAGCGTTCGTCGAGGGCGCCGGCGTACATCGACTGGTTGCCGCCCCCCGAGGCGCCGGTGATGCCGAGCTTGGTTCCATCGACCTCGGGGCGCGTGAGGAGATAATCGACGGCGCGGTGATTATCGTAGACCTGCACGCCGAGAAGCGACTGGCCGGCCGGCCAGAGTGTGCTGCCCAGCAGAGCGCCGTGGTAGGTGCCGCGCTGCACGATGGGGTGGCGTTCGCCGGCGGAGAAGGCATCGACGCAGAGGACGACGAAGCCGAGGTGGACGAGGCCGAGGCAGCGTGCCTGCACCACGGGATCGCGACGAGCGCCGGCCCAGTGGCCATGCACGGCCAGAACGGCGGGCGCCTTGCCGGCGAGCTTCTCGGGGATATAGAGGCTGGCACTGACCCAGACGTCGGGTCGGGTCTGGAAGAGGAGTTTTTCGATCCGGTACGTCGGACGCTTGAGCACGCCGACGATGCGCGGAGCCAGCTCGCACGGTTTGGCAGGGCCGGTGCCCATGGCGGCGAACATGGCCGCGCGCAGCTTTTCCTTCCGCGCGGTCCAGCCGGCCAGACTACCCGGCGCGGTATCGCCGGCGCGGAGGGTGTCAGCGTAGGCGCGCAGGAAGGTATCCAGCGTGGTGGGATCGGGCATGGCGGTCATCCTTTCGCCGTGGCGTAGCGATGGGTGGGAGTGGGCCGACCGGGACGGAAGCTTTGCAAGGTGCGACAGGCTGCCGAGGCGCCGTGCCGGGCGCAGACCGCGGGGACGACCTCGCGCACCACGCGCTCCAGGTCGGCCGGATCGATGGCCACCCGGGCGTTGACGACCAGCTCGACGTTGGCCACCTGGGTATGCGAGGGTAGCGATAGCTCGGGAGGCAGGCCGCTGGCGACGAGGTTGGCGACTCCGAACGAGGTGTCGGCCAGGCCGATGGCTTTCAGGTGGGCCACCTCGGCGCCGTCCTTCTCGACGGGAACCTTCAGGGCGCTGACCACGCCCAGCAGCAAGGCGTCGAGCGCGATGGGAGTGGGGGCCTCGACGGCAAAGGTGGCGTTGAGCCAACCCAGTTCGGCCTCGCCCTCGGCGTAGGTATCGTAGTCGATGTCGAGAATCTTGCGGCCGAAGGCGCCGCGCTGGTCGAGGAAGGCAGCCACCTGATCGAACCCCTCGCCGGTGCGGGCCGACATCTTCAGTAACGGGGTTTCGGGGAAGGCCTCGGCGACCAGCCCCTGCAGCTCGGCCAGTTGTTCGGGGGAGAGCTCATCGACGCGGTTGAGGACGATGGCGTCGGCTTCCTCGAGTTGCTTGCGGAAGATGTAGGCCGCCTTGGGCGAGAAGCCGGACGCTTCCTCGCCAGCCAGGATCTTCATGCCATGGCTGGGTTTGAAGAGGACGGCGTAGGGGGCCACCTCGAAGCGTCCCTGGTAGAGGTCGCGGAGCGGCTGGACGACGGTAGCGACCAGGTCGGTGCAGGAGCCGACGGGCTCGGCGAGGATGACGTCGGGACGTTCGCCGGCCTCGAGCTGACCGACCTTGCCTACCAGGTCATCGAAGCGGCAGCAGAAGCAGGCCCCGGGGACTTCCTCGACGTCGAACCCCTGCGAGCGGAGAGCAGAGGTATCGACCAGGTTCTGGGCCTGATCGTTGGTGACGATGCCGACGCGAAGGCCCTGGCTCTGGAGGTGGCGAGCCAGGCGCGCAAGGGTGGTGGTTTTGCCGGCTCCGAGGAAGCCGCCAAGCATGATGAAGCGGAGGGGTTTCATGGCGCGTGGGTCTCAGGGAGAGCCAGGGATGTAGCCGTGTTGCTGGATCAGGTCGTGGACTTCCTCGGAGCAGGCAAAGTCGAGGAACTCCTTGACATCGGCGGAGGGATGTTCGCGGGCGAGCAGGAGCAACGGCCGAAGCAGCGGGTAGGTGCGGTTGCGGACGTTGTCGAGCGTGGCGGGCACCCCCTGCAGGGGCAGGAGGCGGACCGAGTTGTTCTTGCGGGAGAACAGCTCGGCGGCCCCCAGCGAACAGTAGCCGATGGCGGCCGGTTGCACAGCCACGGCCTGGAGCACCTGCTGGCTGGTCGCCAGGGACGGATCCGGCCGCACCTGCTGCGGTCGGAGAGCGAAGTACTCGAGCAACACGTCGCGTACCGCCCTGCCGTCTCCCAGGCCCACCACGAAGATGGGTCTGTCGCTGCCTCCGATGTCCTTCCAGGTGGTATAGACACGGGTGAGCACGCCGACGAGATGGGTTTCGTGAATCAGCGGCACGTTGTTGGTGCGATGGACGACGAAGGCCACGCCATCGCGCGCCAGGGGATGGCCGACCACGCCGGTTTCCTCGGCGCGCAGGGACCGGCCGAGCATGCCAATGTCGGCCAGGCCTTGCCGGGTGTCGGCGACGGCACGATCACCCAGGGCGGCTTGCAGGTCGACGCGCACGTCGGGCCGGCGCTGATAGTAGCGTTGGCTGATTTCGGTCAGCAAGGGCTTCATGCCGCGCGCCCCAATGACCACGATATTGCGACGCGAGGGCTGGGGCACCGACGGGCAACCGAGGGCCAGACACGCCAGCAACAGGGTAGTACCGATCCCGATGGCTCGACGCATCCGTGGCCCCTCCAGACAGGATCATTCATGAGTTAGTGTAGCCAGCCACGTTGGCCAGCGGAAGGACAATGCCTGGCAGCCGGGCCTGGGGAGGGAGGCCGGGCCCCAACTATGCGGGTTGGCGAAACAAATAGGATGAGGGGCAAGGAGTGCGGGCGTGCGGCCGGGGCAGGCTGCGGCGAGCTGCACTGGGGCCTCGGTCGCGCGGGAGACATCGTGGAAGCATCGCATCCCCCGGAATTGCGTCGGCAGTTCGGCCTGTGGCAGGCGACGGCGCTCAACGTCACCATGGTGGTGGGAGCCGGCGTGTTCATCACCATCCCGCCCATGCTGGCTCAGTTGCCGGGGCCGTGGGCGCTTCTGGGCTGGCTGGTCGCCGGCCTGCTCATTCTGGTCGATAGCCTGATCTGGGCTGAGCTGGGAGCGGCGCTGCCTGGCTCGGGGGGGTCGTACCTCTACCTGCTCGAGGCGTACGGCAAGGAAGGCTGGGGCCGGCTTATGGCGTTTCTGTTCATCTGGCAGTTCATGCTCTCCGGCCCGCTGGAGCTGGCGTCGGGGCTGATCGCGATGGATACCTTCTCCCAGGCGCTGAGCCCGCAGTGGGCGGCCTTCAACGCGGCGCACACCTATCGGCTTCCGCTCGTGGA
The DNA here is from genome assembly GCA_046350255.1 of Gemmataceae bacterium. Classification (GTDB taxonomy): domain Bacteria; phylum Planctomycetota; class Planctomycetia; order Gemmatales; family Gemmataceae; genus CALDUY01. The sequence goes on along the minus strand of JAXMAV010000023.1, from coordinate 132,892 downwards.
ATCCGAGGGGCTGGCCATGACGTTCAGCCCGGCGCGGCTGGCCTGCGTGGGGCTGGGAGCGCTTCTCGTCGTGCTGCTCTTTCGCAGCGTGACCACGCTGGGCCGGCTCACCCTGGTGTTGTGGCTGGGTGTGCTGGGGATTCTGGGGTGGGTGCTGCTGACGGGGTGGCTCCACTTCGATCCGAACATCGCCTTTGATTTTTCCGGACGGGCCGAGCGTCCCGCGCATCCGGTTACGGGGCTGGGGGCGGCCATGACGCTGTCCCTTTACTCGTACCTGGGTTACTACAACGTCTGCTATCTGGGGGACGAGGTGCGCGACCCGGGCCGGACCATTCCGCGGGCCATCCTGATCAGTGCCCTGCTCATCGTGGTGCTGTTTACGCTGACCCACCTGGCGATGCTGGGGACGGTCCCCTGGCAGGAGGTACCGACCGACGAGAAGGCGCTGGAGTCGTTCAGCCTGCCGGCCGAGTTCATGCGGCGTCGCTATGGGGACTGGGCAGCGCAGCTGATCACAGTGGGGCTGATTGGGTCGTGCTTCGCCGCGGCGTTTGCCGGGATGCTGGGCTACTCGCGCATCCCGTTCGGGGCAGCGCGGGCGGGGCACTTCTTCCGCGCGGTGGGAGCGATTCACTCGACGCACCGGATCCCGCACGTCTCGCTTTTGCTGGTGGGTGGCATGACCCTCTTCTGGGCGTTTTTCGATCTATCGAACGTCATCACGGCGTTAATCACCACGCGCATCCTCGAGCAATTCATCGCCCAGGTGCTGGGAGTGATGTTACTGCGACGAACGCAGCCGGATCTGCCGCGGCCGTTCCGCATCTGGTTCTACCCACTACCCTGCTTCGTGGCGCTGGTGGGGTGGATGTTCGTCTACCTGACAGCCAAGCCGCTCTACATCGTCCTGGGGCTGGCGACACTGGGGGTCGGGGTGGTGGTGTACGGGGTGTGGTCGCGCATGGTCCGCGATGGACAGCAACCGGGGTTGTCGGGCTGAGCCGGTCAATCGCGGTCGTCCTCGCCGAGCAAGCCGGCGATCTCGGCTTCGAGGTGGAATTGCCAGTTCATCGCCTCCGCCAGAATCAGACTGGGTTTCGGGATCGACGCCGGCGCGAGTGTGCTTGAAGTGGTGGAGGTGGAAGTCGAGGCGGGCTGCAGCGAGGCGGGGAGCAGCGATCCGCGAGGCGGCACTCGCACCGCGGCGGAGACGTTGAGGCGTCCGGAGCCGACCTTGCCCTGCAGCGACGGCAGCCGGGTGGCGGTGCTCTTGATCCAGCTGATCACCTGCTGATGGGTCCACTCGGGCCGCAGCGTCCAGACCAGGGCGATGGTGGCGGTGACCTGGGGGGTGGCCATGGAGGTGCCGGAGCGGAGGCCGTAGCTCTTGTTGGGGTTGGTGTTGTAGATGTCCACACCGGGAGCGACGATGTCCACCGAGGCGGTGCCGTAGTTGGAGAAGCTGGCCAGGTTGTCCTTGCGATCGGTGGCGCCGACAGAGACGATGTTGTCGAGGTCGTAGCCGGCGGGGTAGACCAGGGAGCCATCGGTGTTGCGGCCCTGGTTGCCAGCGGCGGCCACGAAGATGTGTCCTGCGGCGCGGGCCCGTGCGATGGCCTGGTAGGCCAGCGTGTTTGAGCTGGAATCGTTCCAGCTGTTGTTCGAGATGCGAATGCCCTTGGCGACCGCGTAATCCAGAGCGGCGATGGCGGAGAGGATCGACCCGGCACCACTCTCATTGAAGATCTTCAACGGCACAAGCTGCACCTGCCAGTTCAGGCCAGCCACGCCTTCGCGGTTGTTGCCCACCGCGCCGATGGTGCCGCTGACATGGGTGCCATGCCCATAGTCGTCAAAGGGGTTGTTGTTGTTCGCGTAGAAGTTCCAGCCGACCAGGTCATCGACATAGCGATCGCCATCTTGCGAGATGGAGTCGGCCCAGCCTCCGGAGCCGGTGTCCACCCCCGCGGTGCTGACCACCATGGTTTTCAAGAGGTCGCCCGCATCGATGAAGCCGTTGGCATTCAGGTCGGTGATCTTGCCAGGGCCCTGGTTGCGCGCGTCGTTCAAATCGCGGAAGGTGATGGTGCCATCGTTGTCGAGATCTAGCAGATTGGCCCGGCGGCTGGCTGGAATCTCGCGCTGGTTGATCCACACGTTGAGGTAGAGGTCGGGGTGGGTGTAATCGATGCCGGAATCGATCACCGCGACGGCCATGCGTCGCGATCCCGTCGTCACGTCCCAGGCGGTGACCGCTCCGACGTCGGCACCGACGGTGCCTCCGGATTGGCCCTGATTGCGCAGGTACCACTGATCGGCCAGGCGGCCATCGTTGGGCACCCAGGAACTGGTAATCAGGTTATCCACCTGAGCCAGGGCAACCTCCGGCAGCGCCCGGTAGCTGGCCAGGGCCTGGTCGAGGGGCGTTCCTTGCTCAAGGTTGATCTCGTAGAGGTTGGGCACCAGGTCGTAGGTTGCACCCAGCGTGGTCCCTGGCAAGGCTACCGGCGTGGCCCCCGGCTGAAACTGGACGATCATGCGAGAATTGTGGGCGTGATTCGCATCGATCTGGAGACCAGACAGGTCCAGGGTGGGAGTAACGCTGAGTAGGAGGCGCGATTCCAGTGTTTCCAGAGACACCCTGGAAGGAGCAGAGCGTCGAAGGAGGTGGGAGCGGGGAGTCATTGCGACCTCCTACGCTGGAGTGGAAGGGACCACCATGGGCTCGGCGCGCAGTCCAGGGCAGACCGAGCAGGCCGGAACGCTGGTAACAAGGATGAAATCAAAGGAGGCCAACCTGGTGGGCTGGCCGGTATCGGATGGCACTAGGCGGTGTGAGGGGACAGGAAGTCCAACGAGACTTCCACCCGAAGGAATCTACCCGCCTCTTGAGGGGGAGGAGGCTGAAATGGAAGGAATTCCATGAAGTGGAGCCAGGTGGACGTCCACGGCTGCGGGCTGAAACGAGTGGTGCGCCTGAGCGCAAAACAACGCCCGACCGAGGGGAATACCCCGGCCGGGCGCGGTGGGATTGGTACTACTTCTTCTTCTTGGCGGCGGCGGCCTTCTTGGCGGCGCTGGCGGTCTGCTCCTGCTTGGCCTTGCCGTGCTTGCTGCGCTTCTTGTTGGTCGGGCGGACATTGACGAGTCCGCCGTTGGGGCCGGGGATGGCGCCCATCACGAGCAGCAGGTTGTTCTCGGCGTCGATCTTCACCAGACGCAGGTTGCGGATCGTCACCGGGGCGTTGCCGTACTGCCCGGCCATGCGGATACCGCGCTTGGGTCGACCGCTACCACGGTTCGAGGCGTTGGAGGCGATGCTACCACGCTGGCGGGAACCTTTCTTCACACCGTGCGAGGTACGCAGACCCTTGAAGCCGTGCCGCTTCATCACACCGGTGTAGCCGCGGCCCTTGGACTTGGAGGTGACGTCCACCGCCTTGACGTCCTTGAAGACCTCCTCGACGCGGAGCAGGCCGCCGACCTTGAGGTTCTCGTCGGGCTTGTCGAGGCGGAACTCGCGGATGAAGCGCTGCGGCTCGCAGTTGGGCTTGGGCGGCAGGGTGACGCCTGCGGCCACGCGCTGCGTCTTGCGCTTCGACTCGAGGTCGGCGGCGACGTGGCCACGCTCGGCCCGGTTGGCCCGAGCACGGGCCTTGTCCATGAAGCCAACCTGGATGGCGTCGTATCCGTCGCGCTTCTGATCGCGCACCTGCAGGATCGGGCAGGGGCCGAGCTTCAGCACCGTCACCGGAGCCGCCTTGCCCTCCTCGTCGAACACCTGCGTCATGCCGATCTTCTGACCAATCAATCCCAGCGCCATGGTCCAACCTTTCATTCGGGAGCAACTGTCTGACCCGCACACCTCGAGGTGGCGGTGAGCATCATTGCCCTGGTTCCGAGTAATCTCGACCCGGTAACGAGACCGGGGAGGAAAGATGTCATTATGCACGTTCGGGGGAAACTGTCCAGGGGAGCGGTCCCCTGGGGTCGGTGCCGGCGAGGTGTCTCGGGTGTGTAAGATTTACTCACAACACGTAATTCATGCAACGACAACATCTTGTGAAAGCTGATCTTCCCCTCCTCATGGTCGGATGGTACAAGCCCGCCCACACTTCGACGGAAGAAGCCGTCGGACTCGCACTCCCCCCCACCTCACTCGCGCTGGGACAAGGATGTCCTGGCGATGGAGGAAGCCACATGCGCACGGACGCGCGCTACCTGGGAGCGGCCATTGCTGCTCTGTTGTCCTGGCTGATTTCTCCCCCGCCGCTGGAGGCTGGCTGAGGCCCCTCCGGTTGTGCGCCTCCCGGCGCCATGATCGGCGGTCCGCCGATCTTTGCTCCTGGCATGCACCCGGGCATGATGCCTGGGAACCCTTATGGGATGGCTCCGCAGGCCATGCCGCAGCAGATGCAGCAGCAGATGCCTGGCCAGAGTATCACCCCTCAGATGCAGCCCGGCGCCTATGTGCCGCCGCGTCTGCAGCCGCCCCAGCAGCGTGCCCAGAACCCGACCCGGATGCCGGTCGCCGACGTGCGACCCGCGCCGCGTCTAGCCCGGGGAGTCCGTCCCAGCGATCCCGCACCGCGTTCAGGCGATGCGATCGCCATTCCCTCGCCCGAAGAGCTGGGCGTGACCCCAGCCGGCCAGGCAGCCTCGCTCGACTGGAACATGACCCGGCGTCAGATGCAGGACCTGGGTGTGACGCGCTTCCAGATGGAGCATCTGAACGGCGGCGGCGCTCGTCTGACCTGCTGGCTGGCGGGTGGCTCGTCGCAGATGATCCAGGGTGATGGCACCAGCGAGGCCGAGGCCGTGCGTTCCTGCCTCGATCGTCTCCGCGGGCTGCGCCGCTAACTGCTCTCGCATCCAGTATTTCTGGGGAACGCCGGTCCTCCCATGCGGAGGCCGGCGCTCCCTTTTTTCGTTTTTCCACCCCGCGAGGCGGAGGCGCTGTTGCACCGCGCCGGGCGGCCGTGTACCAAGTCGAGGAAGCCTTCTTTCTCCTCCGGGGGCGAATGCCATGGCGGCGAGCGATCTCGAAACAGTGGCCCGGCAGATCGTGGAACTGGCCCGGCAGCGAGGGTTTGTCGTCGCCCGGGAAGTGCGCGAGGAGCTAACGCGCGCCGGGCTGGCCGAGACTCAGTGGAAAGAAGTGCTGGCGCTGGCGAATCCGCCTCTGGCCTACCGTCGGGGTCGGTACCATCACCCCGCGGGAGCGGAGGAGACGCCAGCGGGCGACCTGGCCGGGGCAGTGCAGGCGGTGCTGGATCATCATCGCGCGGACGTGAGTCGGATCGAACGGCGCGAGCAGGGCCGTGTGGAGTTCGTGCAACCGGTTGTCGTCCTGACCGAGGAGGGCCGCTCGCACACGCTGCTGACGCGCGATCTGTCGGCCACGGGCATTCGTCTGATCAGCACGCGGCGGCTTCTGGGCCAGAAGCTTCGGGTGGTGCTTCCAGCGGGGACCGACGAGTTTCACTTCGTGGTGCGCATTCTGTGGACCTGTCCGCTGGGCGACGACCTGGTCGAAAGTGGCGGCAGCTTTCTTGAAGTGCAGCGCAGACCGAAGGCCGAGCGCAATGCGCCCGGCCTTTCCTGAAGTGGCGTCGAGGTTCGTCTACCGGCTGCGCCGCGGTAGCTGGAGCAGGTAGCAGGCCGACTGACCCGTTCCGGTGCCGATGCAGTCGCCTTCCGGCGCGATGGCGGCGCAGAGTGCCTTGCCGGGGAAGCGGTGTGCGTGCAACAACGAGCCGGTGGTGGCCTCGCGGATCAGCACCTGGCCATCGACTCCGGCGGACACCAGGCGTCGGCCGTCGGCGCTGAAGCTGACCTGGTAGACCGGGCCGGCGTGGTGCAGATGGGTGGCCAGCGGCCGGCTGGTGTGGCGATCCCAGACGCGGACACTGCCATCATCGGCGCCAACGGTGAGACGGTCGCCGTCGGGCGCGAAGCTCAGGCTGTAGATGGCGCCGGCGTCGTTGGCGAGCGTGGCGACCGTATCGCCGGTGATGCGGGCCACCAGATGGACGCGGCCATCGTCTCCCGCGGCAGCGAGATGCTGCCCATCGCGAGAGATGGCCAGGGCATACAGGGGACGATCCGATAACGAGAAACGGCGCACGGGACGTCGGGTGGCCAGGTCGAACACCGTGACCACGCCACTTTCGCCGGCGCAGGCCAGTTGCTGGCCATCGGGCGTGAAGACGAGCGCCTGCACAGCGCGTTCGGCCAGGAGTAGCTGCCCCCGGCGTCGGCCGGTCGTGGTGTCCCACAGGCGCACGGTGCGATCGAGCCCCGCCGAGGCGACAAGCCGGCCATCGGGCCGGTAGGCCAGCGCGGTGACCTTATCGTGATGCCCCCGACAGGTGGCAACGAGGCCGCCGCGCGCGGCATCCCACAGGCGAACGGTGTGGTCGAAGCCGGCGGAGGCGAACTGCTCGCCATCGGGACGAAAGGCCACGCCAGTGACCGCGCCCCGATGGCCCGCGAGTTCGCGGACCGCCTGAGCATGCAGCGATCCCACGCAAAGAACCCAACCCACCAGGGCGATGGCGCGCACGGCCATGAACCAGGCCTCCTCCGGAGCCGGGGTAAACAGGGGAGACCCGCCGACCTGTTCCGGTGCCGGCGGGTCCCCAAGCGATGGCCGCACTGTGCCCGATCCGCCCCTGGCGGTCAAGGCGTCCTCCCGCTTACCAGGCGATGCGGGCAGTGCAATAGAGGAATGAGCGGGTGTAGCTGGCTTTCAGGTCGATGGTGCTTTCGGTGCCGACGCGGAACTCCAGATTGGGGGCGTGATCGAAGGGGCGCCAGGCGATACCGGGATCGATGATGAGCAGGCGCGGATCGAAGTAGCGCTCCATCATAAACTCAAAATCGGTGTAGGCGTAGAGTTTCAGCGGGATGAAGTCGTAGGCGACGTGACCGGCCGCGAACAGGCTCGGCTTGAACAGCTTGCCATCCTGACCGATCAGCTCCTTGGTGGGCAGGTAGCCCAGCGAGAGGTAGCGGTAGAGGCCGCGGTCGAAGTCGGTGGTGGGCAGGTAGTAGCGGCACTCGACACCGAAGCCGTCGTTGTAGCCATACGGGCGGGCCAGCGAGAAGCCGCGGTTGAGGTTGTTGTCGGAGTAGGCGAAGATGCGTCCCTCGAAGGCGGTGTAGAAGTTCCAGGCCAGGCCGACGTCGAGGTCGAACTGGCGTTTGCTGAAGTCGAGCATCCCCTGGCTGGAGTTGGTGATTCCCTCGCCCGGCTTCTGGGCCCAGAACCGCGCGTTGCTGTACAGGTACAGGCTGCGATCCTTCACCAGGGCCAGGTTGAACAGAAGGTCGAGCGAGAAGAGGGGGTCGTAGGGGACGCCATTCGGCGCCATCTTCTGCCCGATGGGGAACACATCGAAGGCGACAATGCCCCAGGTGTGCTGCCAGTTCTCGGGAGTCAGATCCGGATTACCAGCGGTCACCTTGGAGGGCCGATCGTGGACCAGCCAGCGAGCATACTCCGGCACCTCGCTGACGATGGAGGGCTGCGTCGGCACCTCGGAGATTCGGGGGACGTCGGAGGGAAGCATCGGCTGAGCCTGCAAGAGGCCTGCCCAGCCGAGTGCCAGCGTCATTGCCAGCAAGATGCGGTGTCCCGTCATTCCCCATACCCCCTCAATTTATCGTGTAGCCTGGGCCGCGCACATGGCAGGCACGGCGCAGGCTGGAGTTCTCATCTGTTCCTTAGAATCGTCCATCCTCCCTCTTTTAGTCAGAGGAAGAAGATCCCGCACACGCGTCCCGTTGAGCCCACCTGGCAGATCCGGCACAGGCTACCGATACAACCCAGCTTCCCCCGTATGAAGGCGTTCCCACAGGAGCAGGGCCAGGAGGGTCTTGGCGTCGCGAATGGTACCATCCATGGCCCAGCGCAGCGCCTCGGCGAGGTCCACCACCACCGGTTCGATCTGTTCGCAGGGTTCGAGTCGCATTTCTCCCGGGGTAAGGTCGGTGGCCACAAAGAGATGCGTTGCCTCGCTGAGGACGCCGGGGGATGGATAGAAGCTGTGCAGCTTGCGCAGAGTGCCGGCGCGGTAGCCGGTTTCCTCGGCCAGCTCGCGGAGGGCGGCCTGGTCGTGCGGTTCGCCGGGCTCGAGGGTGCCAGCGGGGATCTCCCAGAGCGTCTGGCCCACGGCCGGGCGATGGTTGCGCAGCAGGCAGACGCTGTGCGGGGTCACCAGGGGCAGGATGGCCACCGCGCCGGGATGCAGGACGATGTCGCGGCGAATGCGCTGGCCGTTGGGCTGCTCCACCTCCTCGATGGCCACCTGGATCTTTCTTCCCACATGAACAATTGTGCGCGTCATGGCGTTGCTCCGGCAAGTTGGGGTGGGCGTTCGCCTTGCTCCAGAGTCTATGAATGTACCGGGTTGCTTGATTGCACGGTCTGGGTCAGGGTGGTAAAATCTGGCAGAGTTCGGCACCTGGGCCCATCTGGTGAGCTGCCGCGATGCATGATCCTTTTGCCTGGTCGATACCTTTCGGACGGCTGTTCGGCATCACGGTGAAGGTCCACTGGTTGTTCCCCTTCGTGGCGATCGGTTGGGTCCTTCACATGGCCATGTACCGGCCGTACCGGGAATACCGGGCACCGGATGGCATCTGGATCGACGCCACCATCTTCATGGCGCTGCTGTTCGTCAGCGTGCTGCTGCACGAAATCGGCCATTGCCTCGCGGCACGGTCCAGCGGAGGCGAGGCCTCGGAGGTGCTTATCTGGCCTCTGGGTGGCCTGGCCAACGTCGAGCTGCCGAACCGCCCGCAGGCACACCTGCTCACGGCGCTGGCCGGTCCGCTGATGAACCTGCTGTTGTTCGGGTTATGTGTGCTGGCGTTACTCGTGGTCTGGCAGCAGCCGGTGCAACCGGTCTGGTATCCGTTCCCTGATGGCTTCCCCTACCGCGATCACGTCGAAAAGGGCGAGACGGTGGGCAAGGTGATGCTGACCACCTGGGGCGGGACGCAGGAGTCGTTCTCGCCCTACTCGCTGCCGGTCTGGTTCGCTCGTTTCGCCTGGGTGAACTGGTTTCTGGCGCTGATCAACCTGCTACTCATCGGCTTCCCGCTGGATGGCGGTCGCATCCTGCAGGCGTCGTTGTGGCCGTCGCTGGGCTACCGGCAGGCGACGCTGACGGCCGTGTTCGCCGGTTTCGGCATGGTGTTTCTCGTGGGCCTGTACTCCATCATCATCAATTCGGTGCTGGCGCTGGCGCTGGCCCTGTTCATCTTCTTCGCCTGTCAGCGGCAGTGGATGCTGCTGGAGGCCGGCGGCGAGGATGGCGTGTTTGGCTACGACTTCTCGCAGGGCTACACCAGTCTCGAACGTGACCCGATCCCCGCCGCTCCGCCGCAACCGCGCATTAGCTGGTGGCGGCGCTGGCTGCAGCGTCGGGCGCTACGCCGGCTGCAGCGCCAGCAGGAGAAACGCGAGGCCGAGGAACGCCGGATGGATGCTCTACTCGAAAAGGTCCACCGCGAGGGGCGCCAGTCGCTGACCGACGAGGAAGAGCGCTTCATGAAGCGCGTCAGCGACCGTTACCGTCGCAAGTAACGTGGCCAACTTCGCGTCCAGCAGCCATCATGAACCTTCAGGCGCGGCGGTCCCTCCTATCAGGAGAGCTGCCGCCTGCTTGATTCGACGACTCTGGACCTGGGACCATCGATGTCTCTCATCACGCCACGCACGCTCAAGGGTTTCCGCGATTATCCCCCCGAGCTGATGATTCCGCGCGAGCGCCTACTGGAACAGGCGCGTGCGGTCTTTCGCTCGTACGGGTTTGCCCCCATCGACACCCCTGCCCTGGAGTACGCCGAGATCCTGCTGGGCAAGGGCGGCGAGGAGTCGGACCGCCTCGTCTATCGTTTCAAGGATCATGGCGACCGCGATGTGGCGCTGCGGTTCGATCTGACCGTGCCGTTCGCCCGCTTCGCCGCCCAGAACATCGGGCAGCTGGGCACGCCGTTCAAGCGCTACGCGATGGGGCCGGTCTGGCGCGGCGAGAACACGGCGCATGGACGGTACCGCGAGTTCTGGCAGTGCGACTTCGACCTCATCGGCACCACCTCCAGCGCGGCCGACGTCGAGGTGGCCTTCGTCATCCACGACCTGATGTGCGCGTTGGGCTTCGAGCGGTTTCAGATCCGCGTGAACAACCGGATGGTGCTCAACGGCCTGCTCGAGACGCTGGGGCTGGCCGACGGGGCGGTCCCCATCCTTCGGGCGCTCGACAAGCTCCCCAAGATTGGACCTGAGGCGGTCATCGCCGAGATGCGCGAGCGGACCAGCATCACACCAGAACAGGGCCAGCAGATTCTGACCCTGGCCGGGATGGAGGGGACGAGCCGGGCGATTCTCGAACGGCTGCAGGCGGAGTTTGGCGGCAATGCTCGCGCGGCCGACGGCATCACCCGGCTGCGCGAACTGGTCACGGCGGCGGAGACGGCCGGCATCCCCGAGGAGCGGTTGCGTCTCGATCTGTCGATCTGCCGCGGCCTCGACTACTACACCGGCACCATCTACGAGACGTTCCTGCTCGACAAGGAAGCGATCGGCTCGGTCTGCTCGGGCGGACGTTACGACAACCTCGCGGGGCTGTACACCAAGCAGGCGCTGCCCGGCGTCGGCGCGTCGCTGGGCCTTGACCGACTGCTGGCCGCCATGGAGGAACTCGGGCTGTTGCCGAAGGTCGCCACCCCGGCCCCGGTGCTGATCCTGCAGTTCAGCGCCGAGCGCCTGGGCGATTACCTCAAAACCGCGCGCCGGCTGCACGATGCCGGCATCGGCGCCGAGGTCTACTGCGAGGCGAAGAAACTCGGGCAGCAGTTCAAGTACGCCGACAGCCGGGGCTTCCGCGTCGCCCTCATCGCCGGGCCCGACGAGTTTACCCGGGGTGAGTGGAAGGTGAAGACCCTGGCTACCAAGCAGGAGCAGACCGTGCCCGATGCGGCGCTGGTGGAGACGTTGCGGCAACTCCTCGCCGGAGGGTGACGCGGTGGATCGGACCAACCACTACGAGCTGGCGTTCGAGGCCTACCTGCAGGCGCAGCGGCTGAGCTACGTCGCGGTCGATGAAACGCGGCGCTCGCTGCTCGACGACGGGCCGATCAAGAGCGTCGATTTCCTGGTGTTCGGCCGGTTCGGCGAACGGCTCGTGGTGGATGTGAAGGGGCGACGCTTTCCCGGGGGCACCCCGCAGCGTCCGCGCGCGGTCTGGGAGTGCTGGTCGTCGCGCGAGGATATCGAGGGGCTGGAGCGCTGGGCCATCCTGGCGGGGGACGACTACCGCGGCCTGCTCGTGTTCGCCTACCTGCTGGGCGATACAGTGCAGCTGACCGAGGGGACGCCCGATCTGTTCGTGTTCCGCGCGCGGCGCTACCTGTTCCGCGCGGTGGACGTGCACGAGTATCACGAACGGATGCAGACGCGCAGTCCGAGGTGGGGCACGGTGTGGCTAGGACGGGACGCCTACCGCGCCATCGTCCGGCCGTTCAGCGACTTCGTCCAGCGCGAAGTCGCCGAACAGGTGCCGTTCTGACCTCGGCTACGCCAACTTCTCCTGGGCCAGCTTCTTCGCCAGCGCCAGCGCCTCGGGGAGTTTGGCGGCATCAGGAGCGCCGGCCTGGGCCAGGTCCTTGCGTCCGCCGCCCTTGCCGCCGCAGACCTTCGCCACCTCGCCGACCAGCTTGCCGGCTTCGATCTTGCTCGTGAGATCGTCGGTGACGGCCGCCATCAGGCCGACCTTGCCCTCGTCCACCCAGGCCAGGACGATGACGGCGCTCTTTGCCTTCTGGCGCAGCCGATCCATCTGGGTGCGCATCTGATCGATGGGCGCGGCCGGCACCTCGCCGACGAGGACCTTGGCGCCGTGGATTTCCAGCGCTTGCCCCAGGAGCCCATCACCGGCGCTGTTGAGATCGCCGGCGGCCCCCTTCTTAAGTTGCGTCTGCAGCTTCTTGACCTCGTCGAGCAGCGCGGCGACACGGCCGGCGGCCTCGTCGGGCTTGCAGTTGAGCGCCCCGGCGACGCCATCCAGGGCGCCCGCCAGTTTCTGGACCGTCTGCACCGCGCCGCGGCCAGTCACGCCGGTGAGGCGGCGCACGCCTTTGGCCACGCCCTCCTGCCCCACCACCTTGAAGAAGCCGGCCTGCCCGGTGTGGTGGAGGTGGGTGCCGCCGCAGAACTCGATGGAGTCGGCCCGGCTGGCCTTCGCCGGCGTGTCGGCCCCGATGAGCAGCACGCGCACAGGGTCGGGATATTTCTCGCCGAAAACCGCGCGGAGGCCGGGCAGCTTCTTCGCGTCGTCCAGCGGCAGGACATGGGCCGTCACCGGCAGGTCGGCGTAGATCTTCTCGTTGACCAGCCGTTCGATGGCTGCGATTTCTTCGCCGGTCAGCGGCTTGTCGTGGGTGAAATCGAAGCGCGTCTTCTCGGCATCAACCAGCGACCCCTTTTGCTCGACGTGGTCGCCGAGCACCTCGCGCAGGGCCCAGTTGAGCAGGTGGGTGGCCGTGTGGTTGCGCATGGTGTGGGGTCGGTCGCCGCCCACGGTCAGGGTGGCTGCCTGGCCCTTCTCCAAGGTTCCCGACGTGACCCGGCCGAGGTGCAGGATCGCATCACCGAGGCGCTGGGTGTCTTCGACTTCAAAGGTGCCAGTGGCGGTGCTAAGCGTGCCGCTGTCCCCGACCTGACCGCCCGCCTCGGCATAGAAGTTGGTGCGATCGAGGAGCAAACCCGCCTCGTCCCCCTCACCGAGTGTGCCGGTGGTGAGAACTTGATTATCCTTGACCCAGCCGAGCAAGGTGGCCGTGGTAGTGAGTAGGCCGTAGCGCAGGGAGTCGTCTGTTTTTGGCAGTTCGCCCTGAACGGCGGTGACGAGTATCTTCTTGCGTGCCCCGCGATCGATTTCCTTGCGGCGGCGCATTTCCTCGTCGAAGCCGGCTCTATCTACCGTGAAGCCACGCTCCTGCGCCATCTGCTCGGTGATGTCGATGTAAAGTCCAAAGGTGTCATGAAAGGTGAAAGCTTCCTTACCAGTGATCAGCTTTCGATGATCCTCCTTCATGACTTTCGCGAGTTGATTGAAATAGTGAAGCCCACGAGTAAGAGTGCGATGGAATGCCAGTTCCTCCTCTCGAATCAACTCCTGCACCTTATGCGCGTTTTGCTTAAGTTCAGGAAATACGTCACCCACAATTGCGATTACAGTGGGTACTAGTTCATGAAGAAATGGTTCAGTCTGTCCGAAAACCTGACCACCATAACGCGCAGCACGTCGAAGGATTCGCTTAAGCACGTAGTCGCGACCATCGTTGCCAATTTTGGCACCATCAGCGAGGGCAAAAGTCAAGGTTCTGATGTGATCGGCGATTACACGGTATGCGATGTCTTTCCAATTGTCGAGAAACCCGGTGTAAGCTTCAAAACCGGTTATGTTCTGGATCTTCTCAAAAATTGGGATGAAGATGTCGGTGTCGTAGTTGCTCGTCTTGCCCTGGATCACGGCGGTGATGCGCTCGAAGCCCATGCCGGTATCGACGTGCTTGGCGGGCAGCGGAGTGAGCGACTGATCCGGGTTGCGGTTGAACTGGATGAAGACGAGGTTCCAGATTTCGATGACGTCGGGGCTGCCCTTGTTGACGAGACGGCTGCCGGACTTATCCGGGGTGCGGTCGAAGTGGATCTCGGTGCAGGGGCCGCAGGGGCCGGTGTTGCCCATCTCCCAGAAGTTGTCCTTCTTGCTGCCCAGGTGGATGTGCGCGGGAGGCACACCGACGGCGCGCCAGTGTTCGGCGGCCTCGGTATCGCGGGGGACGTGGTTTTCGTCGTCGCCCTCGAACACTGTGACGTGCAGGCGCGAGGTGTCGAGCTTCCAGACGTCGGTGAGCAGCTCCCAGCCCCAGGTGATGGCCTCCTTCTTGAAGTAGTCGCCGAAGCTCCAGTTGCCGAGCATCTCGAAGAAGGTGTGGTGGTAGGTGTCCTTGCCCACGTCGTCGAGGTCGTTGTGCTTGCCGCCAGCGCGGATGCACTTCTGGGTATTGGCCGCGCGCTTGTAGGGCCGCGAGCCGGTTCCCAGGAAGACATCCTTGAACTGGTTCATGCCGGCGTTGGAGAACAGCAAGGTGGGATCGTCCAGAGGGACGACGCTGGACGACGGCACGAAGGTGTGGCCGTGCTTCTTGCAGAAGAAGTCGATGAACTGCTGCCGAATCTGGCTCGACGGAATCATGTCGCGATCTCGAGTCTCGAGGGCCTGTCCTGGGCATGGGTCTGGATCACGGGAGATCTCTTGCCGCCGCCCGGAAGGCAGCCAACCGTCGTTCTCTCCGCGAATCATCGTCTCGACATCGTATCCGACAAGGCCCGTCGGGACGAGTTCAGCTGCATGGGAAGCGATCTGTCTCAGCGAGAAAGAGCCTGGCGCAGCTTGATCTCGGGCAGGTAGAGAATGCCCTCGACAGCGGGCCAGAGGAGCAGCAGGACGATCACGACGCCCCAGAACCACCAGGGCCACCAGCGCCGTTCCCAGCGCGCCAGCCAGACATGCATGCCGAGGTTGGCGAGGAGCAGGATGCCCAGCAGGGCGGGCACGCCGGAGTCCGTGGCAGAGTCGGTCAGCGACAGCAACCACTCGGTGGCATGCGGCAGGAGGAGATGGAAGTCGTTGTAGCGTGCCCGGTAGCGCGGCCCAACCAGGGCGAGGCGAGCGACCATGCCGGCCAGCAGGGCACCGTGAATCAGCCAGCCTCCCAGGGCCAACGTCACCCACGAAAGAGGCGGAGTGGGTTCGCCTGGCTTCATGACGGCTCTCCAGCCCGAGGAGAGCCCTTCCGCGCCTCGTCGAACACGACCTGGAGTGGGAGGTTGTGCTGCCGCGCGATGCGGGCGCACTCCTCGAATTCGGGGGTCACCACCTCCAGGCCGTCGCGCCAGCCTCGCTTGCCCTGCACGGGTCCCCAGGGGGTTTGCAGGGCGACCGCCTCGCGTTCGAGCTTGCTGCGCTCGACGCGGTAGCGGCGCACGCCGAAGGTGCGCGTCTCGCGAAAAAGGACGGCCTCGCAGGCAGCCACCGTAGCATCGGGGGCCAGCACGCTGAGCAGCACACCCGGGCGGTTCTTCTTCATCTGGATGGCGGAGGTGAACACGTCCAGGGCGCCGGCGGCGAAGAGACGCTCGAAGCAGTAGCCGATCACCTCGCCAGAGATGTCGTCGAGGTTGGTCTCCAGCGCCCAGATGGTATCACGCGCGGTCTCGGCGGTACGTTGGCCGACGAACACGCGCAGCAGGTTGGGCTGTTCGAGGAACTCCTTCATCCCGGCGCCATGACCGATGGCCTCGAGACGCAGGACGGGGGTTTCGGTCCACTCGGTGACCGTGGCCGCCAGGATCGCGGCGCCGGTTGGGGTGGTCAGCTCGGCCTGGATCTTCGAGGGAGCCAGCGGAGCGCCCTTGAGCAGCGCAGCGGTGCCAGGCGTCGGGATCGGCATGACGCCGTGGGCGCACTTCACGCTGCCGTGTCCCGTCACCACCGAGCGGCTGCTGAAGTGGGTGATGCCTAGGAGGTCGAAGCCGATGGCCGCCCCGACGATGTCGGCGATGGAATCAAGGGCACCCACCTCGTGAAAGTGGACGCGCTCGATGGACATGCCATGGGCGGCGGCCTCGGCCTCGGCCAGGCGATGGAAGATGCGCTGGGCCAGCTCGCGCTGTGGGGGGGTCAACGCGCCGCGCTGGAGGATCTCTTCGATGTCGGCGAGGTGGCGGTGGTCGGTTTCCTCGGGCGCTTCGATCCAGACCTGGGTGGCCGCGAAACCGCCCTTGCGAACGCGGTCGGCATGCAAGCGGATGGGTAGGCCGAGTGAATCGAGACCGGCCCGAATTGCCTCAGCAGAGGCGCCGGCGTCGATGAGTGCGCCGAGCGTCATGTCGCCGGAGATGCCGCTAAAACAGTCGAAATGCAGTGCCCGCGCCATGGATGGCCCTCCTTGTCGGGCATTCTAGGAAGAGCCGGGCCCGGTGGGGTTAGCCCTCGGAGCTGTCCTTGCGGCGGCGCGGCTTGCGAGGCTTCTTGGTGGGCAGCGTGAGCGCTTCGAGCCGGGTGCCGACGATGGTGCCCTTCCACAGGTCGTAGTGGCCCTGGCGCTGAGCCTCGACGCTGGAGAGCAGGACGGCAAGCGCCTCGTTGTAGAGTCCCTGGACGACGGTGGTGGGTGCACCGGAGAGAGCGAGCTTGCCGGCGAGGGAGGCCATGCTTTCGCTGATGTAGGCGGCGAGGGCGGGCTCGCGGGTGGCCAGGTCTTCCAGCGATTCGGGGTTGCCCCGCTCGCCCACCTGCTGCCGGGCGGTGACAATGTGGGCCGGCTCGATGAGCATGCTATCGGGCTTCATGGGGGGCTGCCTCCTCGTAGGTCGGACGTCCGGTCAACCATCTATCCCAGTATACGCGACAGGAGGGCTGGATTTACACCCGAGCAGCTGCGACTTGCTCCCGGCGCGCGGGGCCGCTAGGCTGAAGCGGTCCGAAATCCCATCAAATTCTTCGGCCGGCAGCAATCCGCCGCTCGCAGTCACTCGTCGAGAAGGATGACGGTATGAGCAGACCTGCCACCAGCGTGTATGCCCAACCGACCCCGGAAGCCGAGGCCGATCCCGCCGTGCCTGCCGACCCGAACCCCGTGCCTCTCGGGATGACCGGGGGCACCTTGCCGGACCCGACTTCGTGGGGCGATCAGCTGCTGCGCACCTTCAACGAGGCGCGCGACGAGCTGGTCAGCACCCTGTGGTTCATGCTGGGCAACCGCGAGGATGCCCTGGACATGGCGCAGGAAGTGTTCCTTCGCTGCTGGCGCGCGCAGGCGGAACTGCCCACGGTGCAGAACCTGCGTGCCTGGATCTTCCGCGTCGGGTTGAATGCTGCGAAGGATTTGCAGCGCAGCGCCTGGCGTCGGCGCGTGAAGCCGCTACTGGGAGCCGAGATCATGCCGCAACTCGATGAGACGCCCCCCACCCGCGAACTCGAGGACCGCGAGTCGCTGGACCAGTTGCGCGAGGCGCTATTGCACCTGCGCCCGGAAGAACAGGAAGTCTTCTTGCTGCGCCAGAACGGCGAGCTGACCTACGAACAGATTGCCGAGCTATCCAACCGCCCAATCGGAACCGTCAAGACGCAAATGCGCAGTGCCCTGGCCAAGCTCCGCAAGGTGCTGGCCTGCTGAGAGTGGAGACGACCATGCGAGGCTGCCCCGACTATCAGGACTGGCTGCTCGATCACCTCTACGATCTGCTCGACGAGGCGGAGCAGCAGGCGCTGCAGGATCACCTGAGCGGCTGCGCGGCGTGCTCGCAGGCGCTGGAGCGTGCCGAGGCGCAGAAACAGATGCTGGCCCGGGCAGCGCGGCTGCAGTTCCCGGAGGCCACCTTCGTCGCTCCGCTGGAAACGGCGTCGGCGTCGCTGCCAGTCACGGTATTACCTGGGCAGGTGCCATTTGCCCCACAACGGACCTGGTTCCCCCTGGCTCTGGCGGCCAGCCTGCTCGTCGCCCTGCTGACTGGGTTGGCCCTACCCACCTACCGCACTGTGCAGCAATACCGCGACGCCCAGGCGGTCATTGCCCAGCACGACAAGCTGGTCGCCGACGCGCGAGCCCGGGTGGAAGCTTCGAACAATCAGCTTCGCCAGGCGGCCGTCGAGCGCAACGACCAGATCAGCACTATCGAGAAAGAAATCAAGGCCCGGGAGCTGCGTCTGGTGGTGACTGGGCCGCGAAACGTCCAGCCGGGGGCTCCGGCGGATTACCTGGTCCGCGCAGTCGATCTCAATGGGAAGCCTGCGGATGCTGACATCGTGGCCCGGCTGGCGCCGGCACGGCTCCCTCCTCGGCCCACCACTCCGATGGCCATGGCCCAGAGCGGGCCCGATAGCAAGACGCTGAGCAGCCCCAACGACAAGAAGTCCGATGGCACGTCAATGAATGGCAGCCCGGATGGCTCGGACCTGACCGTCACGCGGGTGGAAGAAGGCACCTACAAGGTGCGCATTCCACCGACGTTACGACTGCAGCCGGGGCAAGAACTCGGCATGCTGGTGGCCTCGCGGAAGCCGTTGGCCAAGGGGGCGCTGCGCGATGCCGAGAAGCACAGCAAGAGCAAGGCGGAGAGCAAGCTCGAGAGGGAGCAGGTCCGGCTAACCGGGCAGGTGCAGTTGCGTGCCCCGGTGTTTCTGACGCATCTGACCACCGACAAACCGATCTATCAGCCGGGCGAGACGGTGCGCTTTCGCTCGCTCACCATCGATCGAGCCACCCTGGCGCCTCCGCCGGAGGATTTTCGTCTGCTGTTCACGCTGACCAACCCGACGGGGATGGTGCGGCAGGTGGCCCACGGAGCCAGCTTGCTGGCGCAGGAAAAGGCCCAGGGGCAGCAGGTGGTGGTCGGGCCGGACGGCAAGCCGGTGCGCGGGATCGGCACTGGAGAGATCGCGCTGGAAGCCGAACTACCCGGCGGGGAGTACACGCTGACGGTTACTGAGGAGGCAGGTCGCTTCCCGCCAGTCACCCGCAAGTTCCTGGTCAATCGCTACCAGAAGCCGCGGCTGGACAAGAAGCTCGACTTCAATCGATCGACGTACGGTCCCGGCGACGAGGTGCAGGCCCGGGTGTCCGCCCTTCGCGCCGATGGCGGTCCTGTCCGCGACCGACCGGTCGAGATCACCGTGGCCATCGATGATCGCCTGTATGACGCCCAGGGCAAGGAATCGGGGGCATCGTTCCCGGCGAAGACCGACGACACCGGCACCGTGTTAACACGCTTCCGTCTGCCCACGGCCATCGAACGTGGCCAGGCCAGCCTGTCGGTCAAGTTCGACGATGGCGGCGCTGTCGAAACCATCACCCGCACCATTCCGCTGGTGTTGAAGAAGCTGGAGGTCGAGTTCTTCCCCGAGGGGGGCGACCTGGTGGCGGGTTTGCAGAACCGGGTCTACTTCCAGGCGCGTTCGCCCCTGGGCAAGCCAGCCCAGATGCGTGGGGTGCTGCTCGAGGATGGGCAGCCGATGGACGTGACGCTCGAAACGCTGCACGACGACGCACGGCCTGGCGCGAACCAGGGTCAGGGTGTGTTCGGCTTCACACCGAAGGCTGGCAAGAAGTACGAGGTGCGCGTGGACTCTCCCACGGGCATCGCCGACCGCAAGGCGTTGCCGGTGGTGAAGGCAGATGGCGTGGTGCTCAGTGTGCCGGGCGGAGTGTTTCAGCCTGGAGATCCGCTCAAGGTGCAGGTGCACAGCAGCCGGCCACGCCACCTGTTGATTGGCGCCTATTGTCGGGGTGTGCTGCTCGACACGGTGGAACTCCGGCCAGGTTCGACCGAGGCGGTGCTGCGGCCGGCGAGTGGTGTGGGCGGCGTGTGCCGGATCACGGTCTTCGAGCTGGCCGGCCCAGGACAGTTCAACCAGCAGCCGCGCCCGGTGGCCGAGCGCCTGGTCTATCGGCATCCGCGCGAGCGGCTCGACATCTCCATCGCTCCGGATCGGCGCACCTATGTCCCGGGGCAGAAGGCGAATCTTCGCATCGTCACCACCAATGAGGCCGAGAAGCCCACGGCGGCCCTGGCCATGGTGGCGGTAGTTGATCAAAGTGTGCTGACGATGGCCGACGAGAAGACGTACCGGACGCAGCCAACGCATTTTCTTCTGACCACCGAGGTGCGGCGAGCAGACGAGCTGGAGTATGCCGACTTCCTGGTGAGCATGCAGCCGAAGGCGGCGGTAGCGCTCGATTTACTCCTGGGCACCCAGGGCTGGCGCCGCTTCGCGGAGCAGAACCCGACCGACTTCCGCGAGCGTCTGCGGAGGGAAGCGGATCGGCTCACCGAGGTGGAGAAGCAACGGCGCGAAGAAGACGGCGAACGGCTGCTGGTGCTTGCGGGCCAGTCGGCGCCGCAATCGACCGACTTCGACCAGGAAAAGATGACGCAGGTGCAGGAGGAATACGCCGAGAAGGTGGAGCAGTTGCAGGAGCAACATGCCGAGGCGGCTGAGGAGCTGGCCGCGGCGGGGCAGGACGAGGGATACCGGGCGGCCCTGACTCAGCTGAGCCAGGTGGAGCAACGGCTGGCTCGCCTGCGCGAGGTCGGCTCTCCGATTCTAACCGGGTTGGCCCTGGTGTTTGGTCTTGTCGCTCTGCTGGCGGTCCTGGCCCGTCGCATGCCTGCGGCTGGGACCTGTCTGGGGCTGGCTAGCCTGGCGGCGCTGCTGATGATCGGGTCGTGGAACCTTCCCACAGCCAGGCCGACAGCCAGGGAGACGGCCCAGGTAGATCTGGCCAAGGTGGCTCCCGCTGCGATGGTTGATGAACTGGCTCCGCGGTGGAATGATGCCGATGGTGGGCTGGCAGGAGGCGAAGGCAAGCCCGGCATGCAGTTCGGCCTGGGCAACCTGGGCGGTGGTGGAGGGGTCGGTGGCCCCATGCCCGCACCTCCAGCCCCGATGGCCGCGGCGATGGGACCGCTGGGGGCTCCAGGAGGGGGGCCTCCGGGGATGGCACTGGAGGGAATGGCACGAAGGGCGGGTAACCCCAAGGACGTGGATCGCTTCGCACGGCGACTGGGAGAAGACCCACGCGATGTGAATGGAATCCAGGTCCTGGGTGAAGACAGGGCCAAGGGTGGCCAGGCCCTGAGGATGAGACGGGCCCTGCTACGCGACGAGCGCAAACAAATGCGCGACCTGGAGGAACTTCGGAAGGATGCGGCTCCGCGACTACTCGCTGCGGACGGGCGAGGAGCGTTCGCCAAGCGCATGGCGAAGGATGCGGACATGCTCGAACCGCTGATCTTCCGCGAGTATGCCCACGTCCGTTCGACGCAAACCGAGCCGGGGTTGCGCTCGGACTTCACCGAGACGCTGTACTGGCATCCGGTGCTGCTGCTGCCCGATGGGCAAGGCTCGGTCTCGTTCGACCTGTGCGATTCGGTGACCTCGTTCCAGGTGGCCGTCCAGGCTCATACACTGGATGGTCGGCTAGGTTCGGCCACGCGGCTGATCGAATCGCGTCTGCCGTTCACCCTGGCGCCCAAGGTGCCGGTCGAGGTGACCGCGAGCGATCGCGTAGACGTGGCCCTGGCGCTGAGCAACAACACGCCGGATGCTCGCCAGGTGGATCTGCGCCTGGCCGAGCACAAGGGGTTCGACCTGGTTTCGGGGCAGGCCGCCGAGCGGCTCGAAGTGGCCGGCGAGGGCCGGGCGCGACGCATCTTCGGCCTGAAGCCGACCCTGCAGCAGGGCACCGCGACGGTGGTCTTCGAGGGACGCACGGCGCCCTTCGGCGTCGATGCCATACGAGAAACGGTGCGCGTGGTGCCGGATGGCTTCCCCGTGTCGGGTTCGTCCAGTGATCTGCTCGAGAAGAGTGCCACCCACCGGTTCACCCTGCCGCGCTGGCTGCCTGGTACCCTGGGGGTGCGCGTCGAGGTCTACCCCTCGACCCTGGCCGACCTGCAGAAGGGGCTGGAAGGGCTGCTGCGCGAGCCGAACGGCTGCTTCGAGCAGACCTCCACCTCGAACTATCCCAACGTGCTGGTGCTCGACTACCTGCGCAGCACCAACAAGGCCAACCCCGAGGTCGAGAAACGCACCCGGGAGCTGCTCGACCGCGGCTACCAGAAGCTGGTCTCCTTCGAGTGCCAGGATACCGCCGCGAAGAGTCGGCGCGGCTACGAGTGGTTCGGCGGCACCGCACCGCCGCACGAGGCGCTGACGGCGTATGGCCTGCTGCAATTCCGCGACATGGCCCGGGTCCACGAGGTGGATACCGCCATGCTCACTCGCACCAGCACCTACCTGCTGGGCCAGCGGGACGGTAAGGGAGGCTTCCGCCGCAATGACCGAGCTCTGGACACCTTCGGCCGGGCGCCCGATGCGATCACCAACGCCTACATCGTCTGGGCGCTCACCGAGAGCGGCAGCGAGGACGTGAAACTCGAACTCGACGCCCTGGCCAGTCAGGCGCAGAAGTCGGACGACCCGTACTTCCTGTCGCTGGTGGCGCTGGGTCTCGGCAACCGAGGCCGAGCCGCCGAGGCGAGCGCTCTTCTAAAGAAGATCGCCGAACGTCAGCAGCCGGATGGCCAGCTGGCGGGGGCGAAGACCAGCATCACCGGCTCGGGTGGCCGCGACCTGGCCATCGAGACCAGCGCCCTGGCTCTGCTGGCGTGGCTGAAGAACGACGCGTTCACCTTCGACAAGCAGGTGCGCCTGGCCGTCCGCTGGATCGGTCAGCAGCGGGGCGAGTCGGGCACCTTCGGCTCGACGCAGTCCACCATCCTGGCGCTGAAGGCGCTGATCGCCTGGACTCGTGCCAATCAGCGCACCGTCGAGGGGGGCGAACTGACGCTCTTCGTCGGCGACAAGAAGGTGGGCGAGCTGCGCTTCCCCGCCGGGGCCGAAGGTACACTGGTGCTGCCAGTGCCCGACCCCGAGAAGCTCCTGCAGCCGGGTGACAACCAGGTGCGGGTGGCCATCACCGGGGCCAAGAACATCTTCCCCCATACCCTGGCCTGGACCTGCCGAACGGCCACTCCGGTCAGTGCGAAGGAGCTGAAGGTCAAGCTGACTGCCAACCTGGCCCAGACGAAGCTATCCGAAGGCGACCCGACCCGGCTCCGCGTTCGGGTGGAGAATGTGTCGGGCGCGCCGCAGGGCATGGCCGTCGCCGTGGTAGGTCTGCCTGCGGGGCTGATCGTCCCGGAGGATCTCAAGCAGCTCAAGGAGCTGTGCAAGTTACCGGAGGGGGGCAAGCGCCCGACTCTGGGTGCCTTCGAGATCCAGGGCCGCGATCTGATCCTCTACTGGCGCGACCTGGGCAAGGACGAGGTGATCGACGTGGGGATCGATCTGATCGCTCGCGTCCCGGGACAGTATCGCGGGCCGGCGAGTCGGGCCTACCTGTACTACAACGCCGATCACCGCCACTGGATCGACCCGCTGACGGTGGAAATCGCGGCGAAGTAAGGATTCTCCCACCGCCCGGCGTCAGCCAGTAATGGCGCGCCGGGCGGCGTCGAGGTCGGGGTAGCAGGCGGGCACGCGGCACAGGGCCAGCACCCGGGCCAGGGCGACATCGCCACAGATGGCGGCCGGTGTCGCGCGGGCGGCCAGGTCGCGGAGGGTGAGTAACAGCAAACTGAGTGTATGCTTGTTGATCGTACCGGCGCTCCGGCAGTCGAGCAGGACGGCCGGGGCGTCGACGGTTTGCCTCAGCAGGTCGCGCCGAAGCTCGGCAGGGTCGGGTCCGGGAAGTTCGTCGGGCCGGGGCAGTTCGGGCATGGTCTCGAACAGCCCGGGGGCGAAGGCGACCACCCAGGCGTCCCGCTCCCGCAAGAGCAGGAACGGCTCGTCCAACAGATCACCCTCCGAGAAGGCGGCGACGTTCGGCCAGCATGTTGCAGAAGAGGGCTCCCTGGCCGAGGGCGTCGTCCAGCGCGACGTGGGTGTGAGGCAGCTTGTCGAACCAGAGGGCGGCATGTTGCGCTTGGTGGAAGCGCGATACTCGCCCCCCAGGAGGGCCATCGCGAAGGTCTTGATGTCGAGCGCGGAGTGCGAAAAGGGGCTCTCTCCTGCGAAGCGCATCAGGTACCAGTAGACGAACAGGAAGTCGTAGGCGGCCGGGTAGCCGACAAAGACCGGCTTGCCAGGCAGGGTTTTGAGCCAGGCCACGTAGTCGGGTAGCGCCTCCGCCGGGTCGCGCAGGTCTGACCGACAGGCGGCCCACGCCTCGGGTTGCGACGACCACCACTCCATGGTGCGGGGATCGCCCGAGGCGCCCGGGAGGGTGTGGAGGTTGGCGGAGTAGGTGCCCACCAGCGATTTATCGGCCAGGTAGGCGGCCGAGGCGAAGCTAAGCATCGAGTGCGGTCCCGGGATGGGGCCGTCGGCCTCGACATCGGTGCTCACGTAGACCTCGGGCATGGCGTTCTCCTGAATCGCGAGGAGCTTTCTCAGGAAGAAACGTGGCGACGCGAGAGAACTTTCACCCGGAGCGGGGCAGCAGGTCTCGTGCGCCCTGGTCGAGCAGGGACAGGGCGAGTTGCCGGCCCAGGGGTTCGGCGTCGGCGAGGGGGCCAGTCACCTGGCCGCTGATGCGGCTGGTGCCATCCACGGGCAGGACGGCACCGCGCAGGTTGAGCCCCTGGTCGGTCACCTCGCCCAGGGCGCCGAAGGGGACCAGGCAGCCGCCGCCCAGGCTGCGCAGGAACTCGCGTTCGGCCAGCACCGCGGCGCGAGTGGCGGGGTCGTTCAGTGGTTGCAGGAGGGCGAGCGTGGCTGCATCGTCGCTGCGGCACTCCAGCCCCAGGGCCCCCTGCCCCACCGCCGGCAGCATCCACTCGCGATCGAGAATTTCCGTGATGTGCTGCTCGAGTCCCAGCCGGCGCAGGCCAGCCTCGGCCAGGATGATGGCGTCGAACCCCTCGTCGTCCAGCTTGCGCAGCCGGGTTTCCACGTTGCCGCGCAACACGTCGATTCGAAGGTCGGGCCGGCGGTGGAGCAGCTGGGCCTTGCGGCGCAGGCTACTGGTGCCGACGCGGGCGGCCAAAGGTAGGTCGGCGAAGCAGCGGTGCCGGCGCGAGAGAAAGGCATCGCCCACCGGAGCGCGCGGTGGCACCGCTGCCAGGGCCAGCTCGGGCACGATGAAGGTGGGAAGATCCTTCAGGCTGTGGACGGCGACGTCGGCCCGACCATCGAGCAGGGCGTTCTGAATCTCCTTGGTGAACAGGCCGTCGCCGCCGATCTGCGAGAGCGGGCGATCGCGGATGCGGTCGCCCTCCGTTTCGATCAGCACCAGCTCGACGGGGAGTGGGGCGGCAAGCGGAGTCAGGTGCTCCGCGACATGACGAGCCTGCCACAGCGCCAGGGGGCTGCTTCGGGTTCCAATGCGCACGCGGTTCATGCTCGGGGAGCTCCCAACGTCGTCAACACCTCACGCAGCCGACGAGCGGATTCGTCGCGGGAGATCGGCCCCGTCTCCAGCTGCTGACGGCGAGCCGGATCGCGCTCGGCAGCATCGAGCGCCAGCCAGACGGGGGCCAACCGGGCGGGGTCGTGGGCGTAGCGAGGGAAGAGATGGCAATGCAGGTGAGGCACCTGGTTGCCCAGAAGTTCGTAGTTCATCTTGATCGGCTGCCAGGCAGTGTGGATGGCGCGGGCCACGAGAGTAATCTCGTCGAGGTAGGCGCGACGAGTGTCGTCGGGCAGATCGAACAGCTCGCGCGCGTGACAGCGGGCCACCACGACGCAGTAGCCGTGATACCACTGCCAGGGTCCGAGTACAGCGACGCTGTGGGGAAACTCCCAGAGGACGCCTTCGGCGCTCCAGGGATCCTGGCCGGCCAGCTTGCGACAAAACGGACAGGCAGAATCGCTCATGACACTCCCTCGCCTGGGCCGCCCGATTCCGGCAGTACTCCCTCACCCGGGGCGGAATCGGCATCGTGGGGCACGGGGTGCATGGAAGCAGGCACGGTCAGGGGACGCTCGCTGGCGAACAGGCGGTCGTAGATCCAGAAGCCGGCAGGCACGCCGAAGATGTTACCGAGCATGGCGGGCTGGTAGGTGGCCAGGGGGCGGTCGTTGCGCGCCAACTGTCGGCGGAGGAGGAGCAGCACCAGCCACAGGGCGAGCAGCCCGCCGCAGACGATCAGGGGGGGAAGCAGGTCCATCGGCGAGGGGCGTTTGGGTTCGCCCAGCGATCCGCGAAACTCCTCGATGGCGCGGACGAGGGTGCGGTCGGGATCGTGGCGATCCATCTGCGAGAGCGCCTTGCGCAGCTTTTCGCGCTTGTGATCGGAGGTTTCCCAGTCGCGTTCGCGGTCGGCAGGGTAGGCGATGACAGTGACGTGGCGGGGCTCCTGGGTGATGAGGACGTACAGCCCCCGGACACCCAGTTCGTCGGCGCGGTTCTGGGCCTCATCGCGAAGAGCCTGGATGACGGCCCGGGATTTCATCGTGCGGACCTTGTCGGGGGACAGGTTCGGGGCCGCGGCCATGGTTTCGACGACGAGGCCAACGCCGTGCTGCTCGCGCAGGTCCTCGGCGACCTGGGTGACCCGTTCGATGGCCTCGGGGCCGAAAAGGTGTTCGCGATCAAGAAAGACGGGAGGCGCGGCAGGCTCCGGAGCAGCCGCGACGGCAAAGACGAGCAGCAGCGGAGAGAAGGTCACCATGCCAGGCTCCGAGTGAGAAAGCGAGTGCCGGGGTCAGGCCCCCTGGCACTCGCAAGGAAAGAGAGGGGAACGGTTACCAGTCGCCGCCGCCGCCACCGGAGTCGCCGCCGCCACCCCAGTCGCCGCCACCGGAGTCGCCACCGCCACCACCCCAGTCGCCACCACCGCCGGTGTCGCCACCGCCGCCGCCCCAGTCGCCACCGCCGGTGTCAGCGCTGCCGCCGCCACCCCAGTCGCCGCCACCGGTGTCAGCGCTGCCACCACCGCCGCCCCAGTCGCCGCCGGTGCCACCACCCGCGGAGTTATCGGGAGCGCCATAGGTGGGCGAGGTGCCGCCACCGTAGGCCGGCGGGGTCATGCTGGGACCGGAGCCGCCGCGGAAGAACTGATCGTAGGCCCACATGCCCGCAGCGCCGCCAAGCATGCCGCCGAGCATGCCCTTGAGGAAGCCACCACCACCCGAGGCCGGCTGGCCGTATCCGGGAGGAGGAATGTAGCCCGGAGGCGGGCCACCTGGACCATAGTTGCCCGGGGGCGGACCACCACGGCCATACTGGGCCGGGTAACCGCCCGCAGCCTGCTGACCACCACCGGTCATGGCGCGGAACAGGCCGACCACCACCCACAGGACCATCAGCACGGCCAGGCCGATGCAGATCCAGCCCAGCGGGCCCATGACATGGACAGCCTGGGCGACCTCGGTGGTTTTATCGGTGCGAGTCACCTTGGTTCCCACGGGCACAGGGCCGGCCTTACCCACGGTTTTCCCGAAGGTCTCGAGAACGTAGCTGACCCCGGCCAGAAGGCCCTGGTCGAACTCGTCCTGCTTGAAGTGGTCGGTGATGACCTTGAAGAGCTGCTCCCGGTTGGCGTTCGTGAAGGCGCGCTTCTCGGTCTCCTTGCCGACCTCGACCTGGAGATACCTGGGCTGCTTGCAAAGGAGAATGGACAGGCCAGAGACGCCCTCACGGTTGTAGCGCTCGCGCGCCCAGGACTCGAAGAAGGCCTTTTTGTCCTTGTCGTTGTAGCGCGACTTCAGGTTCTCGGGGAGGCCGGCGAATGTCTCGATCAGGAGATCCTGGCGGAACTCCTTTTTGATCGCCGAGATGACGGCCTCGGCCTTTTCGAGGGCTTCCTTGCTGAAGAATTTGCCGTCATCCCGGATGCGGAAGCCATCGGGAGGGCCGGCCGCCCCGACCATTGTCGGGGTCAGCAACCCCAGGCCGCCGAGCAGCAGCAACGGCAGGGCGAACCAGCGAGGCGAGATATACATGGGTGGTTGTCTCCTGAAGGTGGAGGTAGCTGGGTTACTTTTTGGCAGCGTTGGCCGAGTTGGCTTTCAGCGCTGCCTCGATTGCGGTCAACCCCTCGAGCAGCCCGGCGTCGAACTGATCGTCCTTGAACTGCCCGATGAGTTTCTCAATCAAGATCTTGCGGTCGCCCGCGGTGAACAGCTTCTTCTGCGTGTCCGGGTCCATGTGGACCTGCAAGTGTTGCGGCTTCTTGACGACGAGGATGTAGATGCCATTGAGACCCATCTTGACCGAGGTATCGCGAGCCAACTTCGCGAAGTACTTCCCTTTGCCGTCCTCATCCATCTTCTTGGCCTGGTCGGCGGTCAGTGCCGGCAGCGTCTCGACGACCACGTCCTTCTTGTACTTCTCATACAGCTCGCGAATCTTGAGATTCGCCTTGTCGAGACCTTCCTTGGTGAAGAATTTGCCCTCGTCACGGATCGCTGGGGGATAGATCGCCCAGGCAGTGCTGGCCGCCATCAGGGCGGTAGCCAGGCCGATCAGCATTCCAACGCGCAACCCTTGCCGCATATGCACCCCCTTCTTCCAGGAAGTCTTGGTTGTGAAGGTCCGGGCAGTTAGTTCGCCCGACCTTATGTAATATTATCAGGAGGAGAAGTGGGTTGGCTCCCTGGGGAGGAATCTGTGCCGCAATTGCATGCCACCACCATCGTCGCTGTCCGCCGGGGAGGGACCGTGGCCCTCGCTGGCGATGGCCAGGTCACGCTGGGGCAAGTTGTGTTCAAGGCAGACGCGCAGAAGCTGCGGCGTCTGCACGGGGGCAAGGTGCTGGCCGGGTTCGCCGGGTCGGCGGCCGACGCCTTCGCGCTCCTGGAACGGTTCGAGGCCCGGCTGAAGGATTTTCAGGGCAACGTGGCACGGGCCGCGGCCGAACTGGCCCGGGACTGGCGCACCGATCGCGTACTGCGCCGGTTGGAGGCCATGTTGATCGTGGCCGACCGGGAGCACCTGCTGATTCTTTCCGGCACCGGCGATGTGATTCAGCCGACCGATGGGCTGGCGGCCATCGGTTCGGGGGGGTCGTTCGCCCTGGCTGCTGCCCGAGCGCTGGCGCAACACACCGAACTCTCGGCTGCCCAGATCGCCCGCGCCTCGCTGGAGATCGCCGCCGACCTGTGCATCTATACTAACCGCCATATCGCTGTCGAGGAGCTGTAAGCTCAGGAGTTGCATCGTGACGCCGCGGCAGATTGTCGAGGAACTGGACCGGCACATCGTCGGGCAGATGGCCGCCAAGAAGGCGGTCGCTGTCGCCATTCGCAACCGCTGGCGTCGCCAGCAGTTACCCCCCGACCTGCGCAAGGACGTCACCCCCAAGAACATCATCATGATTGGTCCCACGGGGGTGGGCAAAACCGAGATTGCACGGCGGCTGGCCCAGCTGGTCGGGGCGCCGTTCCTCAAGGTGGAAGCCACCAAGTACACCGAGGTGGGCTACGTCGGTCGCGACGTCGAAAGCATGATTCGCGACCTGGTGGAGATCGGCATCGGTCTGGTCAAGCAGGAACAGCGCAAGCAGGTGGAGACGGAAGCGCGCGAGCGCGTCACCGAGCGGCTGCTCGACCTGCTGCTGCCCGGCTCGTCGGAGTGGGACGAGGAAGACCAGGAAGCCAACGAGCGCCATCGCCGCACGCG
Organism: Gemmataceae bacterium; assembly: GCA_046350255.1. Classification (GTDB taxonomy): domain Bacteria; phylum Planctomycetota; class Planctomycetia; order Gemmatales; family Gemmataceae; genus CALDUY01. The sequence continues at coordinate 103,681 of JAXMAV010000023.1, read as the reverse complement.
CGAGAAGATGAAGGCGCGTCTGGAGGCAGGCGAGCTGGAAGAGCGACAGGTCGAGATCAACCTCGAACAGCGCACCGCCCCGGTACAGATCTTCTCCAACCTCGGGATGGAGCAGATGGACGTGGATTTTCAGAGCATGTTCGAGAAGATCATGCCCCGGCAGAGCAAGAGCCGGCAGATGACCATCCGCGAAGCACGCCGCGTGCTGCTCGAGCAGGAATCCGAGGGGCTGATCGACCGGCAAGTGGTGGCAGAGAAGGCGATTGAACTGGTGGAGAACCAGGGGATCGTGTTTCTCGACGAGCTGGACAAGCTGTGTGGTGCGCAGGCCACCCAGGGACCTGACGTGTCGCGTCAGGGCGTCCAGCGCGACCTGCTGCCGATCGTCGAGGGGACGACGATCAACACCAAGCATGGGCCGGTGCGCACCGACCACATCCTGTTCATCGCCGCCGGGGCGTTCCACATCGCGCGGCCGTCGGACCTCATGCCCGAGCTGCAAGGGCGCTTCCCTATCCGGGTCGAGCTGAGCGACCTGACGCGCGAGGATTTCCTGCGGATTCTCACTGAGCCGCGGCATTCGCTGACGCGGCAGTATGTCGAGCTGCTGCAGACCGAAGGAGTGACGCTGGAGTTCACGTCGGAGGGGCTGCAGGCCATCGCCGACATTGCTCACGAGGTCAACAGCACCACGCAGAACATCGGGGCGCGGCGGCTGCACACCATCCTCGAACGCGTGGTCGAGGAGGTGAGCTACGATGCGCCGGAGGTCACCTCGCCGCATGTGCGCATCGATGGCGGCTATGTGCGCTCGCGGCTCGACGCCATCCTGCAGAAGGAAGACCTGAGCAAGTTCATCCTCTGAGAGGACGGCCGGTTGTCAGTGCGGCTCGGAATGCTCCAGCGGCTGATGGTTGGCCAGGCGATGGTCGAGATCATGACGTAGACGGTCCAGTTCCTCCCTCACCAGGTCGGTGGGGGTGGCCGGGGCCAGGAGCGACCCGGCGATGACGTAGACTTCCAGCCGTCCGTTGTGGGTCCTCTCGCCGTAATGGACTGGCAGCATGGGGGCGAGTTCGTCGCGTTGCAAGCCTTCCAGCAGGGATACGGCTGCGGTGCCGTCGAGCCGGACGCCGACAATGCCGCCGCGCTTGAGGATGCGTCGGCCAGCCACCAGCGTTTCCTCGGGGTCGGCTGCGGGGTCGTCGGTCTGGAGGAAGTGCACCACCCGGTCGGTTGCGGTGTGGACGGTCCGGGCGCGGCGGGCGTCAGGGGCGTCGGTCACCAGCACCACGGGACCGTGCCCGGGCAAGCGTAGCAGGCCGGCGACCTCGAGATGCTGATGGAACCGGGTGGCGAGCCACACACGGGCACGCTGGAAGACGTCGGGTAAGAGCCACCACAGGACGCCGAGCACGAGGAAGGTCATGCCGCCAGCGCTGAGGAAGAGCAAGGCGGGGAGATCCTGCTTGTTGTAGATCGGTTCGAGGGGCCGGTCGGCCAGCTGCACTCGGACATAGGTGACCTGGCCCTCACGGAAGGTCTGCGCCGCCACGATGGCACCGGCGGCCAGCCCCTGGTCCACCTTCAGGAAGACGTATTGCGGCCCCTTCTCGTTGGCGGTGAAGGTGGTCTCGTCGTCGATCACCACGCGGTGCGGATGACCGTCGTGGTACTCCGGATCGGCGGTGAGCATGCCGACGACCGGGGGCCCCTCGACGGGTAGCGAGGGAGTGAAGCCGGTGCGAATGGCCGCCCAGTTAATCGCAGCGAAGACCAGCGAGGCGGCGATGGCCCCGGAGATGTTGATGAAGTTGCTGGTGGCAATGGCGTCGCCCTTGCTCGTCTTGGGGGCGCGATGCTGCAGGAGCGAGAACAGGGGCACGAGGTAGAAGCCGGTGAAGAAGCCGATGAGGATGATGCAGGCGACCAGCACCGGGACCTGGTGCAGGGTGAAGGCCGCGACCGAGGTGGCGAGGATCATGCCGATCGCGCCGAGGGGGACGAGGCCGACCTCGACCTTGCCTCCGGAGAGATAGCCCACCAGGGGGCTGCCCAGGCCGATGCCCAGGGCCACCATCCCGACGATGTAGCTGGTGCGGGCCTCGTCCCAGGGAGGCAGCTGCGATTGCCCGTGCATGTAGACCACGGCGCGCATGTAAGCGACGAGGAAGGTGAAAAAGGCGATGCCGACCACGGCGAAGACCAGCGGGCGCGAGGTGAACAGCAGGCGGATGTTGTTGAAGAGCGGCTGGTAGATGTAGCGCGGGAAGGGGCGATCGGGGTTGGCGGTCGGGATGCGTTCGAGGAACAGGCTGGCAAGCGCGCCGATGACAGCCAGACCTACCAGGATCAGGCCGATCATGTACTCGCTGCCGCGGAACCAGAACGACAGGGCGCCACCGAAGACAGTGCCGAGGATGACGGCGAGGAATGACAGCGATTCGAGCACACCGTTGCCGCGCGAGAGCATGCGCGGGGTGAGAATCTCGGGCATGGCGCCGTACTTGGCGGGGACGAAGAAGGCGCTGTGCATACCCATGAGGAAAACGGTGGCGAGGACGACCCAGGCGCCCTGCGCCTCGTGGCCATCCTGCCGGCCCAGCCAGAAACCACCCAGGGCCAGCAGGGTGATGCCGACCTCGACGATCTTCCAGAGGATCAGGGCCACGCGCTTGCTGTAGCGGTCGGCGCAGTAGCCGGCGATGGTGCAGAAGATGGCCCACGGCGCGTAGAAGAGGATGGGCATCAGCGAGATGGCGCGAGCCTCGCTGAGGGTGTCGGTGTTGATGGCGAAGAACATGGCGGCGGCGTGGATGGCCTGGTCGTTGAAGGCCGCCAGGAACTGGGCGACGAGCAGCGCGAGGAAGGTGCGCGAGCGGAGGTGGTCGGCAGGTTGAAACGGCTTCATGGCGGTTCCAGGCAGGGAGGGAGAGACGCGCGCCCCTGGCCTCGGGTCAGGTGGTGTACTCGGCGTTGAGCTTCACGTATTCATAGGTCAGGTCGCTGGTCCAGAAGGTGCAGCGGGCGCTGCCCAGGGTGAATTTCAGACGCAGCGAGACGTTGCGTTCGCGGTGAAGATAGGCCGAGGCGGTGGCGAGGTCCACAGGTTGGGGCACGCCGTGCTGATAGAGCAACATGTCGCCCAGCCAGAGTGAAAGCTGTTCTTCCTCGAAGGGAACGCCGGCGTAGCCGGCGGCGGAGACGAAGCGGCCCCAGTTGGGGTCGGCGCCGAAGATGGCAGTTTTCACCAGGGCGCTCTCGGCGACAGTCTTGGCCACGCGGTGGGCGTCGGCCTCGTCGCGCAGGCCCTCGACCTCGATGGTCACCAGGTGGTTGGCGCCCTCGGCGTCGGCGGCGATGGCCCGGGCGAGATCGGCACAGACGCCCGACAGCACGGAGCCGAAGCGGGCGAGGTCGTCGCCTCGGAGTTGAGGACCGCCCGCGGCACCGTTGGCCAGGACGATCAATGAATCGTTGGTACTGGTGTGGCCCTCGACGCTCACGCAGTTGAACGACTGGATGGCGGCACGGCGCACCAAACCAGGGAGGTCGTCGGCATTCACGGCGGCATCGGTGAAGACGAAGGCCAGCATCGTCGCCAGGTTCGGGCCGATCATGGCAGCGCCCTTGGCCACTCCAGTGAAGCGCACCAGGCCATCGCCCAGCAGCACCTCGCGGGTGGCCACCTTGGTGACGGTGTCGGTGGTGAGAATGGCGTGGGCAAAGTCGTCGAGGCCTTCCGCGGTGGCAGTCACGCGCGGCATCAACTGACGGATGCCTGGTTCGATCACAGGCATGGGGAGCAGACGGCCAATGACACCGGTGGAGGCGACGAGGAACTGCTCCTCGGCGCAGCCGACGGCCTGGGCGGCGAGGGCGGCCATGCGCGTCGCGTCGGCCAGGCCCTGGGGACCGGTGCAGGCATTGGCGTTGCCGGAGCAGACGACGAGGCCGCGAGCATCGGCGGCGGGCAGGCGTTCCTGACAGAGGCGCACCGGGGCAGCTTTCACGCGGTTCTGGGTGAAGGCACCCGCGGCCGAGGCGGGGCGTTCGCTGAGGACAGCCGCCAGGTCACGGCGGCCCTTCTCGGAGCGGAGGCCGGAGTGCAGCCCGGCAAAGCGAAAGCCCTTCGCCAGCAACCACGACGCGGGGTCAGCCTGCGTCCCATTCATCGACATGGTGCGTCTCCATGGGTGGAATCGTAGGGGAGATGGGTTCAATACGATCCCCGGGCGCGCCCTTCAAGAGCGCGGCAGGGATTGCGCCGGTGAGCGCGGCTCAGCGTTTCAGGGCGTAGAGGAGCGCGGCGCGGGCCAACTTCAGGGCGCTGGCGTGGTCATGGCCCAGACAATCGGGCGAGGTCTGCTTCTCCAGGGCGCAGCCGAGGTCGTACTTGCTGTAGATCACCACCCAGCGGTCGCGGTACTTCACTCCCTCCAGAGCGGGGCGAAAGGCGCGGAAGTCGGGATCGACCTTCTTGCCGTCAGGGGCCAGCGAACGACGACGGACGGTACGAATCTCCTCGCCGTTGAGGGCGGCGCTATACAGATCGTCCTCGGGCGGGATTGGTTCGAGTTTGAGGTTCTCGCCCGCGAACAGTTCCTGGACGAAGGCGCGAAAGGCAGTGTCGAAGGTGCGCGAGCCGCAGCAGGCGTCGGCCAGCAAGAGCCCGCCGCTGCGGAGGTTAAAGCGGAGCTTCTTGAGATCGGCCGCGCGAGTGGCGAAGGTATTGCGGCCATGCAGGTAGAGGAAGCGATAGTCGAGGATGGCCTCGTCGCCGGGGAAGACGGGCGTGGTCTTGAGCAGCACGTCGAGGCCGACCTTGCGTGCCTCGGCCATGAGGTTGTGCATGGCGCGGGGGGCGGGCTGCCAGTCGCCCTCGTGGCGCAGCTGGGCGACCTGGACGAAGCCCCGGCGGACCTTGTCGCGCGGGTTCTCGCTGGTGATCTCCACCTTGCTGAGGCGGGGGCGGGGTGGTTCGAGGCCGGTGGCGTAGGCGATGACATTGGCGCCCAGCTCGAAGGCCTTCTGGCCGCGTTCGCCGTCGGCGAAGCGGTTGGCCTCCCAGTAGCCGGCCAGAGGGACGGGACTGTAGACGAGGATGGTCTTGCAGCCCTGCTTGATGCCCTCGAGAGGGAAGTCGCGCGGCGAGATGGCATACTTGCCCGAGGCGAGCCAGATGGGATGCGCGGGTTCGAGCGGTTCGAGGCGGGCATCGGGCAGAATCTCGCGGACGAGTCGGCGCAGGTCACGGTCGAAGGCGGGATGCTGATCGCGGCCGCAGCAGTTCTCGACGAAGACGAAGCCGCCGTTGGCGAGGTACTCCTTGAGGATCTCGGCCTCCTTGTCGCGCGGGGCGATGTCGTGGCCGTTGAACCAGACGATGGGCGTCTGCAGCAGCTGGGCAGCGAGACGACGGCGCGACTCTTCGGTGGCAGCTTCCATGCGGCGAACGTCGTAGACCTGCCAGGCCAGCGGCTCGCCCTTGAACAGCTCGCGGCTGGTGAACTCGACCAAGTGCTTGATGTCGGAGCGCTTGTTGTTCCAGCCGGTCGAATCGCGGTCGCCGTAGGCCAGCTTGGAGATGAGCACGGGGGTGCGTCCCTTGGACAGGAACAGCAGGGAGAAGCTAGTGGCGATGACGGGCCAGTGGTCGAAGGTGCCGCGGCCGGCCAGGCCGGTCCACGAGCCGTCGGCCTTCTGGGCGGCGACGAGGTAGCGGCAGCCGACCTCGTACCAGTCGTGTCCGCCGAAGAAGCGCTGGCCAGAGAGCCGGCCGGCGCGTTCGATGCCGTAGAGGCAGTAGAAGGGGGAGCCGAAGCGGTCGAGAATGTTGGTCTCGTCGAGGCGAGCGGGGTAGCGGTCGCCGATCCAGGCGACGGCGCGGGTGACAGGTTCGTTATCGAGATACTCGCCGCAGTTCTCGGCGCTGCCATCCTTGCGGAGGTTCTGCTTGCCGCGAGCGAGATCGAGGCCGGTGATGATGAGGTTGCACAGACCGGCGGTGGTCATGGTCATGGTGTTGGCGCGCGAGGCGGGACGATAGGCCCAGCCGCCCTCGGCCTGGGTCTTCACGTAGAGGGCCTGGACCATCTTGAGCGACTTCTCGTCGACCTTGATGCCGTACTGGATGGCCTCGTGCAGGCCGAGGAGGGCGTACTGAGTATTCGAGTTGTCGGCCAGGCCGGTGCGATCCTGCGCGTTCATCGAGTAGCTCCAGCCGTCGGCCATCTGGGCGCGGAGGAGCCAGGTGACGTTGCGCTGAATGCGACCGCGATCCTGCGGTTGCCGGGCGAGGCAGAAAGCCATGGTCTGCAGGCCAACGACGTAGGTCTGGTTCGGCTCGATCTTGCGGAGGTAGTCGAGGCCGCGGCGGACGGCGTCGTCGTCGGCCTTGCAGCCGGAGTTGAGCAGGGCCAGCACGACCAGAGCGGTCCAGCCACCGGTGCCGGAGAGGCCGCCGCCGCCGATCTCCCAGCTGCCGTCGGTCTTGCGCTGCTGACTCTTGAGGAACGAGACGCCCTCGTCGATCGACTTGCGCACCTTGCTGACGAGGTCGTCGTCACCGGCCACGGTGGTGGCATCGTCGGCGGCGCGGGTCGGCGTCAGTGCCAGCAGGGCCAGGGCGGCCACCACGCCCAGGCAGGGCAGAAGACGAAGCATGACAGCAGACCTCCGACGAGGGAGAAGAGGACCACCCAACTATTGTTCCCATTCGCCGAGGGGAATCCAAGAGGAAGCGCCGGATCGGAGAGAGCCTTTCGCGCGCGAGGCGGGGGACGACTCTCGAGAGCATTCGGAGAAGTCGAGTGGATTTACCTGGTCCGATCGGTCTATACTGAAACTAGAACGATCGGTCCAGGAATGCGGCGCGCGCCGCAGCGAGAGAGTGGGCATGGCGAGGCGACGGGGCGAAGTGGGGCGACGGCGGCGGGAGCAGATCATCGAGGCTGCCGTGGCCATCATCGCGGAAGAGGGGTTGCAACATCTGTCGTTGTCGGCCATTGAGAAACGGGCCGACATGAGCCGGGGGCAGCTTACCTATTACTTTCCCACGAAGGAAGACATTCTCCTGGCGGTGTTCGACCACATGATCGCCACCATGCACGACCAGGCGACGCCCAACGAGCGGCCCGCGGGGTGCAAGATGGAGGGGCTGGACGGATGGGAGCGTGTCCAGGCGTTCCTGACCCACATGATTTTGCATCCACCGGATGCGCCGGAGTTTCAGGCGGTGCAGTACACGTTTCTGTCGCAGACGGGGCACCGCGACGACTTCCGGCATCGGCTGGCCGGGCTGTACGAGTTCTGGCGCGGGCACATGGCCAATGACCTGGCGGCGAAGATGCCGGCGACGACGGAAGGCGCGGCGGTGTCGGCCCGGACGCTGGCGTCGTTTCTGCAGGCGGTGCTGCATGGGCTGGCGATCCAGCGGGCAGCCGACCCGCAGGCCTATGATCCGCAGGAGATGAACGCGCTGTGCGGGCAGATGTTGGGGCAGTTTCTGGGAACGACCCGTTGTCCTCCGACCAAGGGTCCAGCTCCGCGCGGTCGGACTGGCCGGCTCTCGAAGCCATCTGTGGAGAGAAACCATGGCAGGAAATGATCCGACCCGGAGCGAACTGCGCGAACGCGTTCGCTCGTTGCGCCTGGGGGATCGAGGCGGCTCGGCCACGGGCGCGCGCACGCGCTGGCTACCCTGGATCTTCTCCTGCGTGCTGGGGCTGACCACGCTGGCGTTTGGCTACCGCGCTTACCGGGTAGGCTCGGTGCCTGCCACAGGCGGACAGGACAACGTGGCCGCGGCCCCGGCGAACCGACCGGCATCGCCTACGGCGCAGCAACCGACACCCTCGGCATCGCCAGGCAGTGTGGCGGCCACAGGTGAGGTGGTGCTGCAGTCGAAGGGCTACGTCATCCCTCTCAGCCTGGTGCAGGTGAGCCCCAAGGTGGGCGGGCAGCTGGTGTGGATCAACCCGCGCTTCGAGGAAGGGGCGATCTTCCGTGAAGGGGAGATCCTGGCGCGGATCGAGCAGAAGGAATTCGAGTCGGACTATCGGCAGGCGCAGTTCGCGCTGGAGGCAGCTACGCGCCGGCTCGACGAGACGCGCAACACGCTGCCCGAAGAAGTGCGCCAGGCGGAGGCGGAGTTGGAGGAAGCTCGCTCGGCCGCGACCCAGCAAAAGCTGGAGCTGGATCGCAACCGGCGGTTGACGACCAGCAGCGCGGTGGCGCAGCGCGAATTCGAGCAGGCGAAGTACGCCTACGATGGGACGCTGGCGCGCATCAAGCGGCTGGAAGCGACGGTGCGGCTAATCAAGCTGGGTCGGCTCGACCAGCGCATCCGCGCAGCCGAGGCGGAGAAGAGCCAGGCCGAATGGTTGCTCGAGAAGGCCAAGTGGCGGTTCGACAACACCGAGGTGCGCCAGTGACGGGCGCCATTCTGAGCAAGAAAGCGGAGCTGGGCAACATCGTCAACCCGTCGGCGTTCTCGTCGGGGATCTCGGCAAGCCTGTGCGAGATGGCCGACCTGACGCGACTGGAGATCGATCTGTCGATTCAGGAGCGCGACATCGCCAGCGTGAAGGTGGGTCAGCCGTGCCTGATCATGCCGGAGGCGTACAAGAGCGACCGGGAGTTCCTGGCGCGGCATCCGCAAGGATACTACGGCGACGTGTCGCGGCTGATGCCGACCGCTGACCGCGCTAAGGAGCGGTGCCGGTGCGCGTGCGCATCCGGGCAGGCGAGATCACGCAGGAAGAGGCCGGCAAGTATCTGCGGCCGGAACTCAGCGCCACCGTATCGTTTCTGCGCGGCGAGGAGAAGGATGCGCTCCGCGGGCAGCCTCGGCGACGCCGGCGACGCCGACCCGTGCCGCCCCCAAGAACTAACCGCCCGGGAGACTCTGTCCATGTCTGCACCCGCCATCGTCCGCACCGCCGGACTGCACAAATTCTTTCGTCGAGGCAGCGAGCAGATCGACGTGCTGAACGATCTGACCCTGGAGGTGCCCGAGGGCGAGTTTCTCGCGCTGATGGGCCCATCGGGTTCGGGGAAGACCACGCTTCTGAACCTGATCGCGGGGCTGGATACACCCAGTCAGGGGACGCTCTTCGTGGGTCCCGACGAGATCAGCCGGATGAGCGAAAGTCAGCTAGCGCGCTGGCGGACGCGGCACGTCGGCTTCGTGTTTCAATTCTACCACCTGCTGCCCGTGCTGACCGCCTACGAGAACGTCGAGCTACCGTTGCTCTTGCTGCCCCTGTCGGGGGCGGAGCGGAAGCGGCAGGTGCTGACGGCGATGGATCTGGTGGGGCTCTCCAACCGGCTGACGCATCGACCAGGGCAGCTCTCCGGTGGACAGCAGCAGCGCGTGGGCATCGCCCGCGCCATCGTGACCGATCCGACGCTCATCGTCGCGGACGAGCCGACGGGTGATCTCGATTCCAAATCGGCGGAGGAGATCCTCGATCTGCTGGTGGAGCTGAAGCGCGGGCTGAACAAGACGATCATCATGGTGACGCACGATCCGCGTGCGGCGGCTCGCGCCGAGCGCACGTTGCACCTGGAGAAGGGTCGACTGGTGCGTGAATCGACACCCCTGAGCGAACACCAGATTCATCACGAGCAGATGGGTCGGAACGGCGACGCCGAGCATGTCATCCGCCTGCCCCGCGGCATCGAGGAGGTGAAACGTGACTAGCTTCGATGACCGGCTGATGGCGTTTCTCGACAGTCCGGTCCGGGTGGTGGCCTGCGCCGCGGCGCTGCTGGTGGTGTTGCTGGCGGCGCTGTACTTCGACCAGGTCTGGTTCTACGCCCGGCTGATCTTCAAGAGCCTGCGGCGCAACCTGCTGCGCACCATCCTGACGGGGCTGGCCACCTTTGTGCTGGTGCTGGTGATCACCATGGTGTGGACGGTGCTGTACGTCCTCGACCTGGTCACCTCGGAGAAGAGTCAGAATCTCAAGGCCATCGTGACGGAGCGCTGGCAGATTCCGTCGCAGATGCCCTACTCGTACGCCTCGGCGCTGAGTGATGGCGCTGCGCGGGGCGATGGCGACATTCGGCCGATGGACTCCATGACGTGGACCTTCGTCGGCGGGACGATTGACCCGACCAAGCGGACGCGCGAGAACATCGTGTTCTTCTTCGCGATGGACCCGGCCAAGCTGATGCGGGCTCAGCGCGACGAGAAGGGCAACCTGGTGCGCGATCGCGGCGGCCGGATCGTCTTTTCGACCATGATGGACGACCTGGACCAGATCAGCGACTACGAGATGGACATCCTCGACCAGGCCTGCCGGGAGATGGAGAAGGATCGCCGGAAGGTGGTCATCGGCAAGGAACGGCTGGCGGCGATGAACAAGAAGGTGGGCGAACGGTTCACGCTGACGTCGATCAACTACCCGGGCATCGAACTGGAGATGGAGATCATCGGCGAGTTTCCCGATGGGCGGTACAACCAGTCGGCTCTGATGCATCGCGACTACATGCTCGAGGCACTGGACGCCTGGAAGCGGAAGAATGGCCGGCCGCACCCCATGGCGCAGAAGTGCCTGAACCTGGTGTGGCTGCGGGTGCCGAACAACGACGCTTTCCGCAAGGTGGCCGACCAGATCATGGCGTCGCCCGAGTTCACCACGCCGGCGGTGAAGTGCGAGACGGCGTCGTCGGGTATCGCGTCGTTCCTGGATGCCTACCGTGACCTGCTGTGGGGGATGCGCTTCCTGCTGGTGCCGGCCATCCTGGTGACCATGTCGCTGGTGATCGCCAATGCCATCTCGATCAGCGTGCGCGAGCGACGGACCGAGATGGCGGTGCTGAAGGTGCTGGGATTCGGCCCCGGGCAGATCCTGGTGCTGGTGCTGGGCGAGGCGCTGCTACTGGGCGTGTTCGCGGGGCTGGCCAGCGCTGGGCTGGCGTACCTGTTCATCAACACCTACCTGGGTGGGCTGAAGTTCCCCATCGCCTTCTTCCCGGCCTTTTTCGTGCCCGACCAGGCACTGCTGTGGGGGCCCATCCTGGGCGCGCTCACCGCGCTGGCGGGTAGCCTGCTGCCGGCGTGGTCGGCCCGGCAGGTCAAGGTGGCCGAGGTGTTTTCCAAGATCTCCTGAGGCTCCGCCGATGCTGTATATCCTCGCGTTGCCCGCGGCCGTCCTCGGCTCTCTGCTTGTCATCGTGCTGCTGCAGTTGCTGGGCGTCATCAAGAAGGTGCCCTACAGCTACAGCCTGCGCAACCTCGTCGTGCGCTGGCGCATCACGCTGATGACGGCGCTGGCGTTCACCCTGGTCATCGGCCTGATGATCGTCATGCTGGCCTTCGTCAACGGCATGACGCGTCTGACGGAATCGTCCGGGGTGCCGGGCAACGTCATCATCCTGGCCGACGGCGCCACCGACGAGCTATTCAGCAACCTGGGCTACGGCGACATCAAGGAGGTGGAGCTGCGCCCAGAGATCGTCAAGCAGGATGGCAAGCCACTGGCCTCGTGGGAGGTCTACGTCGTCGTCAATCAGCCGATCCTGGTGCGCAAGTGCCCACGTTGTGGCGAACTGGTGCAGGTCGATCGCTACGGCGAGCAGCTGCTCGAGCATGGCAGTCCGCCCTGTCCGGGGTCGGGCACGCGGATCGTCGGCACCCGGGGGCGGCGCTTCATTCAGGTACGCGGCATCGAGGATCCAGTGCGGTCGGGTCTGGTACACAATCTGCCGCTGAAAGAGGGCGGCGCGTGGTTCAGCCAGGCGGGCGTGCAGGCACTGCCGGGAGCCGAGTCGTCGGGCGAGCAGGCGATTCAGGCGGTGATCGGATCGGGCCTGGCGCGCGAGCTGGGACCGGACGCCGGGAAGAAGGCGCTGGAAGTCGGCGACATCTTTGACCTGGGCCCGCGCAAGTGGATCGTGACGGGCATCCTGCAATCGGCGGGTTCGACGTTCGATTCGGAGGTGTGGGCGAAGTTTCAGATCGTGGGCGAGCTGTTCGGCAAGCAGACCTACACCACCTGCGTGGTGCGGACGGAGAGTCCGGAGGTGGCGCGAACATTCGCGGAGGATCTGAAGAAGAACTTCACCCGACCGGCGATCAGCGCCCAGCCGGAGACGGAGTACTACGCGAACCTCAACACGACGAACCAGCAGTTCCTCCAGGCCATCCGGATCGTCGTGGCGATCATGGGCATTGGAGGCGTGTTTGGCGTGATGAACACGATGTTCGCGGCCATCGCCCAGCGGACGAAGGACATTGGCGTGCTGCGCATCCTGGGGTTCGCGCCGTGGCAAGTGCTGGTGGCGTTCTTCCTCGAAGCGGTCATGCTGGCGTTCGTGGGCGGCATCATCGGCTGCGCGCTGGGATCGCTGGTCAATGGCTGGTCGGCGTCGAGCATCATCGCCTCGGGGCCGGGCGGCGGCAAGTCGGTGGTGCTAAAGATGATCGTCGATGGGCCGACGCTGGCGTGGGGGATGTTCTTCGCCCTGGCCATGGGCTGCATCGGGGGGCTGGTGCCAGCGTTGTCGGCCATGCGGCTGAAGCCACTGGATGCGGTACGCTAGGCGGAGAGAAGGGGCATGAACGCCGAACCGGGCGGAGAGTAACCCTCTCCGCCCGGTTCGGCGTATACATCAAGACTTCGGATAGCAGGTTAGAGAAGCAGGGCGTCCTGCTCGACCTGGATGTGATCCTGCACCCACTGATCGACATCGCGGAGCATGTCGGGGTGAATGCGATGGGTGGTCGGGTAGGTACGATACTTGACCGGCATACCGGCCGCGTAAAAGAGCTTGTAGTCCTGCCGCGAGAGCGTCGAGGGAATGATGGCGTTGGCGATGCCGTGGCCGATCAAGACGCGGAGATTGCGGACCTCGGGCAATCGCAGGCGCGGCGTGCCATGGCGGGGCATGGTGCCGTTCAGGGAGATCACCCCGGCGAAGCGATCGGGGTAGAGCAAGCCGAGGCGGTAGGCGATGGCTGCTCCTTCGCGGAAACCTACGAGATAGATGCGTTCGGAGTGGACATGGACCGCGCGGCGGGTTTGTTCGATGGCGCGGAAGATGTAATCCTCGACCAGGGGATCGTCGTGGTTATCCGGCCCCCAGCTAAAGGTAGGCCGACCGTCGTTACGGGGCGCCAGGGCGCGCGGGCCGCGCGGCGCGATGGAGATGTAGTTGCGGCGACTGAGCCGCGGAGCGAGCCGGAGGATCTGCTCCTCACTCGACCGTTCCCCATGCAGGAAGACCAGCAGGGGGTAAGGATAGTTAGGCTCATAGCCGACCGGCAGGAAGGTGCGGAGAGGCCAGGCCTGAGACTCCGCGACTTCCGAGGTGTAGAACCCCTCGGCGGGACGGCAGGAATGCTGTTGCAAGTTCGGTAGCGCCATGGAAAACCCGGTCCGGGGGTGCGGGTGATTCCGAATCCATCACCAGTCTGGAGAGCGGCCACACTGGAAACGACTCAAACGCCTCAAGTCGTCGGGCCAAGTCTACGCTGACCCCGAGGGGGTGTCAACGCGTTCGTGAACCTAACTCCCCCAAAAGCAAGGCTTTTTCGCGGCTCCCAGAACGACTGCAACGGTTGGGCGATCTGGTAGGGAATGCGGTGTCTGCAAGGATTGTGCCCATGATGTCGGCCAGGGCAGGTTTTCGTCCCAACCGCCGAAGAGAGAAGGGGTTCGTTCGCTGCGCGGGCGGCGACTTTTCCACCTTCGTGGATCTTTCAGCTTCCGATAATGCCGTGGTGCTTCAGGTAGTCGACGATGCACTGCGCGGCGGCGTGGGGTGGGGTTGTGGTGGTGTCAATGGTCAGCTCGGCCTGGAGGGGGGCCTCGTAGGGATCATCGATGCCGGTGAACCCCTTGATGGCGCCGGCGCGGGCTTCCTTGTAGAGCCCCTTGGGGTCGCGCTGCTCGCAGGTTTCGATGGGCGTGGCCAGGTGCACCTCGATGAAGGGCAGGTTGCCGGCACGGTGCAGTGCGCGCACCAGGTCACGATCGCGGCGATAGGGGCTAATGAAGCTGGCCATGGTGATCAGCCCAGCGTCGGCGAACAGCTTGGCCACCTCGCCGATGCGGCGAATGTTCTCTTCGCGATCGGCGGCCGAGAAGGTGAGGTTGCGGTTGAGGCCGTGACGAATGTTGTCGCCATCCAGCACGTAGGCCAGGTGCCCCTGCTGCACCAGGATATGCTCGAGCGTGAAGGCGGTTGTACTCTTACCCGATCCGGAAAGTCCGGTAAACCACAGGGTGCAACCGCGCTGCTTCAGCAAGACCTCGCGCGTGGGACGGGCGACGTGGCCCTGGTGCCAGGTGATGTTCGTGGCCTTGTCCTGGGTCATCCTCGACACTCCTGCATCGGCTAGTCTCAAAATGACGTTGTATGCCCCCTTCCGCCGGGCTGCCAGGTGAAGCGTGGCCGTCGTGGTGGGGATGCGTGGGATACGTTGGGTGTGCTGAAGGAGGCGGGCCCAGACGGGGCCGCGTCGGAAGAGGAACGCGCATCAGGCATGGAACTGACGGCGGAATGTGGGAAATTCATCGCTCGTACATGAGAAGCACACGGCGATGGGGTACACACACCAGAGGTGTGGCTCCTGGGCCTCGTGTGAGGTGTCGAAATGCTCGATGCTGTCATTCTGTCCGATATTCACCTGGGTAGCACCAACTGCCAGGCGAAGCGTCTGCGCGTGCTGCTCGAGCGCATCGTGGAGGGCGACCTGCCGACGGCGCGGCTCATACTCAACGGAGACGTGTTCGACTCCATCGACTTTCGGCGGTTGCACAAGGCGCACTGGAAGATCCTCTCACTGCTGCGCAAGCTGTCGGATCAGATCGAAATTGTCTGGCTAGCCGGCAACCACGATGGCAGCGCGGAGATCATTTCGCACCTGCTGGGTGTCACGGTGGAGGACGAATACATCCTTACGACGGGCGAGGAGCGGTTACTGATTCTGCATGGGCACGTCTTCGACGCCTTCATCGAAAGCTACCCCTGGCTGACCTGGTTTGCCGACCAGGCCTACCGTTGCCTGCAATGGATTGATCGGACGCACCGCTTCGCCAAGATGGCCAAGCATGGGAGCAAGACGTTTCTGCGCTGCACCGAGAAAATCAGCCAGGGAGCCGTCGAGCTAGCCCGGCGGCGCGGCTGCACCATGGTGACCTGTGGTCATACGCACGTGCCCCTGACGCAGGTAGAGCAGGCGATCCCGTACTTCAACAGCGGGTGCTGGACAGAGCTGCCGTGCTGGTTTCTGACGGTGGCGGCGGGTCGGGTGCGGTTGCACGCCTTCGAGTCCGAAGAGCCAGTACAGGTGGTCGGATCGGAAGTGGAGGCGGCGGCGTCGTGAGCGCCCGGGGGAGATTGATTCAAGAAAAAATCGAATGGCGCGCGAGTTGCAACCTATATTTCCCGTGCGGGGTGAAACGACTCGCCCCGTAACGAATGGATTTCAACAGTTGCTCGTGCCAAGGAGGTTTATCATGCTGGTACTCACGCGCAAGGCTGGCGAGCGGATTGTCATCGACGACAGCATCGTGGTGGAAGTGCTTGAGGTGCAAGGAAATAGGGTTCGCATCGGTATCCAGGCACCCCAGGGCGTGACCATCCTGCGCCAGGAGTTGCTGACCGGCAAGGCGAACCGGGAACCGTCCGACAAGGACCTTGCCCATGTTTCCTGATCGTCGCAGATTCTCACGACTCCTCTAAGGGAGTGCAGCAGTTCACAACAGGTGTGGCCTCAGAATGGCACACCCTCCGACATACGAGTGTCATTCTGACACACGTCTTCACCAGGGCGAGGATCGATTTCCTCGCCCTTGTCTCTTTTTCCCCTGCCGCTGACAGTCGATCGTCATGGGATCCCCTACCGCTCTGTCCGGTGTCATCCTAGGGGCACTGGATTCTCTACTCGATTCTGCCCGCACGATTTGACCAGGTTGCCACAATCGCTCACCAGCGTCGAGCGAGTGTGCGATTCTGCGCTCACACTGTGAGGAATCTGGACGCTCGCGGGGAGGTGCAGAATTGCGCCAGGGTGTACGGTTCCGCTACAGGCTTGCAGCCAGGCTGCCACGCGCGGCGGAGGGGCATCCTGCAATTTCTGCTGTAGGCGCTACGTGGTAAAGGGGTGCCAGGAGGTGTTCCCTCTAGCAGCGGTCGAGGGTGGCGCCCTGGTTGCGGCCGCGCGTCACCCAGGTTTGTACGGGGTAGATCTGCTCGAGGCGGCGGGCGAAGGCGGCGGCTTGGTCCTGGTCGGGCAGCACGGCAAAGACGCCGGGGCCCCATGAGCTTTGGCCGACACCAGCGACGCCCTGCTGCCGCAGGTGGGCGACGAGGTCGGTGGTGAAGGGGCTGGCGTAGATACCGCCCTGCTCTGTGGCGAACAGTTCGCCGACGCGGGCGTTGAAATCGTGGAGGGCTTCGCCAAAAGCGGGCAGGTCGGCCTCGACCAGGGCGGGCAGTATGCCGAGGAGTACCAGGCGGCAGAGTGACTCAAAACGGTCCAGCGAGCCAGCGAGGCGATCAAAGGCTGCCTGTTCGCCGGAGCCATGGCGGCCCACCTCGTCCGTTGGAATGGCCAGGAGGACGCGCCAGGCGGGCGGAAAGGCCAGGCGAGCGACGAGGGGAGACAGGGCCTGGTCGGCCGTCTTGCCGGCCTCTACGAGGAAGCCACCCTGCTCGAAACCATGTACACCCAGAGCGGAACGTCGACCCCGGCGCACCCAGGCAGCCAGTTCGGCGGCCGACGGGGTCAGGCCCCAGGTGGCGGCGAGGACGCGGGCGACGGCCAGACCCAGCTGTGTGCCGGTGCCCAGGCCCACATGCTCGCGCGGGGCGTGATCGATGTGGAGATGGCAAGGCACCGCCTGGGCGGAACCGACGGCGACCTGGGCCAGGCGTGCGTAGGCAAGAGCGCGTTCGGCGAGAGGGCCGGTGGCGTTCCACGTGGAAGCAGGCGTGGCGCGGAGTGCGAGACCGGGGGCATCGATGACCAGGCCCACGCCGCCGAAGCGGCGCGCGGGAAAACGGGGCTGCCCCAGCCGGTCCGGCCAGACCTCAGAGGAGGCCGGCAGGCTGAGCAGGCCGAGATGTAGTCGGCTTCCCGTTCGCACGCGCCACATGGCAGCCTGGGGGTCAGGGGCGGTTGCTGTAGCGCTTGACTCGACGACCGAAGACCTGCTGAGGGGCCGGCTTGGCCTCGGGAGCGGGCTGGGCCACGGGTCGCGGCGGGATGTGGGCGGTAAAGCCGTCCACCTTTTCCTCGGTGATCTGTTTGTTGATGAACATCTCGATGTTCGTCAGCTGGTCGCCCTGGTCGGGTTCGACGAACAGGATGGCGATACCATCGGCACCGATACGGCCGGTGCGGCCGATGCGGTGGACGTAGTTTTCGGGGTCGCCGGGGATGTCGTAGTTGATGACGTGGCTGATGTCCTTGACATCGATACCACGGCCGACGACGTCGGTGGCGACGAGGTAGCGGATCTTGCCCTCGCGGAAGCCGCGCATGATGCGGTTACGTAGGGACTGAGCGAGATCGCCGTGCATGCAGGCGGCGCGCTTGACCTCGAGGCGGAGGTGATGGTAGACGTTCTCCGCCCAGCGTTTGCGTTCGCAGAAGATGATGCACTGGCGCGGGTTATCGCGATGGATCAGCTTCACGAGGAGGTCGAACTTCCGGTGTTCGTCCACGGTGACATAGGACTGACGGATCTTGTCCACGGTCATCGTCTCGGGGACGACGTTGATGTGGACGGGTTCCATCATGTAGCGCTGAGTGAGGCGCAGTACGGGGGGCGGCATGGTGGCCGACAGCAGCAGAGTCTGGCGACTCTGGGGGCAGCGGCGGAGGATGCGTTCGATGTCGGGGCGGAAGCCGATGTCGAGCATGCGGTCGGCCTCGTCGAGGACGAGGTAGCGAACCGATTCGAGCGTCAGCGTACCGCGGGACAGGTGATCGAGGACGCGGCCAGGGGTTCCCACGATGACTGAGCAACCGCGCTTCAGCTGGGTGAGCTGCTGGCGCATGCGCTGGCCGCCATAGATGGGAACGGACCGGCAAGCGGGATAGGGAGACAGTTTGGCGGCCTCTTCGGCCACCTGGACGACGAGTTCTCGCGTGGGAACGAGGATGATGGCCTGGGGGTTGCGGGAGGCGGGATCTTCGCGCCAGGAATTGAGGAAGGGGAGCAAGAAGGCGGCGGTTTTACCGGTGCCGGTCTGGGCCTGGCCAATCACATCCCGGCCAGCGAGGGCCTCGGGGATGAATTGTTGCTGGATCGGGGTGGGGTTCTGGTAACCAACGCGATCGAGTACGGCCAGTAACTCGGGGTTCAGGCTCAATCCCTGGAAGCCACCCGCTAGCTGCGGCTTCTCAAGCATGGCAATCGTCAAAAAGACCTCCTGTGGCGTGCCAGGTTCAGCGAGTGGGTGACCCTGGTGACTTTTTTTCTTGTTTTCTTACTCTAAATCGCTGGAGGAGATCTGTCCAGGGGCGTTCTGGTCCCTGGCGGATGATCGTGCGCCGCGGGAAGGGACCGTACGGCTTGCCCAGCCTCTGCGACCTGTACCACGCGCACGCTCCGGTCGGCCGGCGCGTCTTTCTGTCGGGAGTCTGGAATGAGCTTCGACCCATTCGGCAATCCCCCCGCCTCGCAGCCGCCCGGATCGGGCCTGCCTCCGGCATACTCGTCCCCGGTCTACTCGACTCCCATCCGCGATCGCGTCCAGCTCCCGGCGTTGTTCCTCATCGCCATCGCAGTGCTGAACGTCCTGGTGAGTTTCTACACCGGCTTCGAGACGACCCGCGCCCTGGTGACGCCCGCGGACAAGCTCTACAACGATGCCGTGGAGAACGCCAACCGGCTGGGCGATGCGTTTCCTACCTTGAAAAAGCAGATGGGCGAGGCAATGGAGAAGCAGACGCCCGAGGGGCTGCGCACCCAGGTGATTCTGCAATTTGGCATCCCCACGATTGTGATCCTGATGACCTCGCTGCTCATGCTGTTTGGTGGCGTGCGCATGATGCAGCTTCGCTCGTACGGCCTGTGCGTACTGGTATCGATTCTCGCGGCAACCCCGTGCATCTCGCCGATGGGCTGTTGCTGCATGGGGAACATCGCCGGCATCTGGTCCTTGATCGTGCTGCTGTCGCCGGAGGTGCGGTCGTCCTTCCAGTGAAGTCGTCCTGAGCGTTAACGACGGGGGGCGATTTCGGTTGTTCTGCTGGCGAGCGGGAGGCATCCCACGGCGGGGCCTTCTGTTGGCCACATCAGGTTTTATCGAGGCAAGCGAATGACCCGGCAGCTGATCACCGTGGGCCACAGCCCCGACCCCGACGACGCCTTCATGTTCTACGCTCTGGCGCACGACAAGCTGGAGACGGGTAACCTGGCCTTCCGGCACGAACTGCAGGACATCGAGACGCTGAACCGGCGGGCCCTGCGCGGCGAGCTGGAGGTGACCGCGGTCAGCCTGCACGCCTACGCCTACCTGCTCGACAAATACGCGCTGTTGCCGTCCGGCTGCAGCATGGGCGATCGCTATGGCCCCATGGTGGTGGCGCGGAAGCCGCTCTCGCTGGAAGAGTTGACGCGCACACGGATTGCCGTGCCTGGCACGCTGACGACGGCCTATCTGACGCTGCGGCTCTTAATGGCCTCGCTGGGTCGGACGACCGAGCCGGAACACACAGTGGTGCCGTTCGATGAGATCATCGACCGGGTGGCCAGTGGAGAGTTCGACGCGGGGCTGATCATTCACGAAGGCCAGCTGACCTTCCAGAACCAGGGGCTGCAGCTGATCGTCGATCTGGGGGTGTGGTGGATGGAGCGCACGGGGCTGCCGTTGCCGCTGGGCGGCAATGTGGTGCGGCGCGACCTGGGCCCGGCGGTCATCTCTCAGATTAGCCGACTGTTGAAGGAGAGCATCCGCTACGCGCTGGATCATCGCCAGGATGCGCTGAGCTACGCGCTGGACTACGCGCGGGACATGGATCGGTCGCTGGCGGACAAGTTCGTGGGAATGTACGTCAACGACTGGACGTTGGATTACGGGCCGCGCGGACGGGAAGCAGTGCGACGCCTGCTGGAAGAAGGCCACAAGGCTGGGGTGATCCCCTCACCGGTGGCCATCGAGTTTGTGGAGTAAAGCGCGGCCCGCGGGGGGGGGGGCCGGATGCCAGTGACCTACCCGGGCCCAGGTTACTCGGCGGACAGCTCGGTATCGCGCAGCCGCATCTGATGGTTGGGCCGTTCGCAAGTGTAGAAGGTGCAATTGAACATCGAGTAAGCGTGGCAATCGGCGGTGTGGACGTAGCGACCGAGCTTGCCCCACTTGCTTTCGAGGAGGAGTGTGCCATCCTCACTCACGCCGCGCACCAGGCTGGTGTGCATCACGTCGCGGTGTTCGCTGCGATAGACGGCAATATCGCCCGGGGCCGGCTGCGACACCTCGCGATAGCCGTTATCTTGCAGGATGCGATCGACACTGTTTCCCTTAACCCAGGCGCGGCCTCCGGTGAAGACCCATCCGTGACAGTTGTAGCTGGAATCGGCCTTGCCAGTCTGGATGACCCGGGCCTCGAACTGCCGATAGCGGAGATACTCCATGGCCAGCTCGGCATCCGACTCCTCGTTGGAAATGTCGGTCGCATTCCAGAGGGGGAGTTCGGTTCCCGCATCCGTGAGAAGGACGTGCTCGCGATCCTGGGCCAGGTTGGGCATGCCCAGCAGCGCCTCCATGTGGCGATCGGTATCATTGAGTTCATGTTGAAGAGTGCGGTTGATGGCGACCACCTGCCAACCGAGCAGCCCCAGACCACCCACCAGCAGGATCAGCGATTGCACGCGGGGCAGGCTAAGCAGGCGGGCCAGCCGGTTCAGTAGCCAGCCCAGGGCGGCGGTGCGCAGAAAGATCAGGCCCAGGAGTTGCACGGCCAGGACCGTGGCGGTGAGCCAGACGTAGGGGGGCAGAGCCAGGAGTGCTGCGGCGGCGCCAACCAGGGCCAGGAGTGCGGCAACGGCCAGCAGTGTGCGACTCAGATGTGCGGTAAGGAGGCGCGGCGCTATCAGGCCTGGAATGGCCAACAGCAGCGTGCTAGTTCCGACGGCAAGGCCTGTATACAGGCCCGTAGTAGTGTGTACATCGAACATGGAACAGGAGCCCCCGGCGCGAAGGGCGGACAGAGCAAACCTCGACACAAGGCGGGGTTACCCGGGCAGAAGAGCAGAATCCATGCCAGTTAAAAACTTTGCTCGGTTTCTGCGCAGGCGAAGGGGAGTACTGGGCAACTTCCCTCTCAATCATCCGGTATCTTACCAACCGTCTCAAGGCCAGATGTGGGATTCAACCCACCATACTTCAGAGAGTATCGATGGGTTGATTAAATCCAGGTGAGAGCGGGATGAATAAATGCTGAGGGGAAGGTCTGGGAGGAGGTGGGAGGGATGCCAGAGGTGGGGGCAGAGAAGAAACGGGCGAGTGGGCGCTTGACGGAACTTCTCAGGTGGTCTAATCTACTAAGCTGAGGGTGCCAACTCCGGTCTGCGTGAGATCATTTCCAAGCCGCCTGGCAAGTGCCGGAGAAGCCCCCCAGACCATTCCTCATTCCTCGACCACGGCACAGGGGGTTCGAATCCATGGTACACCTGGTTCCGGGACGCCGCTCGAAAGGCTTCACACTCATCGAGTTGCTCGTCGTCATCGCCATCATCAGCGTGCTGATCGGCCTGCTGCTGCCGGCCGTGCAGAAGGTGCGCGAGGCGGCCGCCCGAATGAAGTGCATGAACAACCTGCGGCAGCTGGGCCTGGCGGCTAACACCTATCAGACGACGCGCAAGGGTAGAATGCCGCCGTTCTGGAACAACCTGGGCACGGCTGCGGCTCCGAACGAGCAGCAGGTCTTCGCCTCGCTGTTGCCCTACATCGAGCAGGAAAACCTGTACAAGACCTTCCAGACTGCCACGGGCATTAGCCTGCTGGCCGGCGCCGGAAGGACCGTGCCGATCCCCATCTTCGGTTGCCCCTCGGAGCGGTTCTACGGCACGGGCCAGGCTCCCAATGGCTGGGCGATGACCAACTACGGCGCGAACTTCCTGGTGTTTGGCAACCCGAGCACGGGTGCCTACAACGGGACCCCGAACGTAAACACCACCTTCCAGGATGGCCTGTCCAACACGGTGCTGTTCAGCGAGAAGGGCTCGCAGTGCCTCATCAACGGCACCGCTGGGTCGACTGCGGCCAACCTGTGGGCCTGGACGCCGCTGGCCTCGGCCTCGGCTACGCCGGCCTACTCGCCGCCAGTGGGTGACGTGGCAGCTAACGCTCCGATGATCAACTACGTGGCGGGGACCGCGCCCACCACCACCGCCGACACCCAGATCTGGAGTGTGTCCGGCTTCCAGGATCGCCCCTTGACCCAGCCCAACTGCGGGGCGGCCTCCTCGGCTCACATTGGCGGTATCAACATCGTGATGGCCGACGGCAGCGTGCAGACGCTTTCCCCCGAAATGGCCCCCTCCGTGTGGTATTACCTGTGCGCTCCGGCGGATGGCATGACCATCTCGGACTTCTAATCTCCCGGCTACTCGCCTGGCGTCCAGTTCGTACTCTACGAGGAAGGTTGTGGCACAAGGCCCGACCTTCCTCGTGGCGTTTCAGGAGCATGTCCTCATGAGTCGGTTCCCGTCGCGCAGCTACCTTACCCTCGCCCTGGCTTTACTCATCGGCCTGACTGCCGTCGGCTGTGGAGGCGGTACCGGCAACATCTCCGGCGAGGTTAAGGTCAAGGACAAGCCCCTGCCCGATGGGCTGATCACCTTCTTCAGCCAGGAGGGCAAGAAAAAGGTGGTGCTGGGGCCGATCAAGGATGGCAAGTACAAGGTGGAAGGCGTCCCCGTCGGCAAGGCGATCATCACCGTGCAGACGGTGACGAAAGCGCCGGCCTTCGACATCAAGGCCAAGGACGGCGGCAAGGAGCCGCCGGTCAAGGGGAAGGACGCGAAGAAGCCGGACCCGAAGAATGCGCCGGTCACCGTGGCCACCAAGTACGGCGACCAGAAGACGTCGGGCCTGGAGGTCACCGTGGCGCTGGGCGACCAGACGCACGATCTGACCGTGGAACCGGCCGAGGCGCCGACCAAGCCGAAGAAGTAACCGCTCGCTGGAGATGCGCTCCCGACCTGGAGGGAGGAGCGGCGCAGGCTTCGATGCGCCTCTCGTGAGGATCGCTCGATGTACGGCCCCCTGCTCCTCCTACTTGGTGGTTTGTTCCTGGTCGCCGCTTACTACTCCTTCCGGCAGGAACTCCCGGACCTGAAGCGGTTCTGGCGAGCACATCGCATTACCGGGACGGTGGTCGAGGTGAAGCCGGGCCCTCCGGACGTGTCTCACATCGAGTACACGGTGGAGGGAACCACCTACCGGATCACCCACAGTACCTCGTACGACACGGAAACCAACTCGTAGCACACGGGCTACCGACTGGGTGAGTCGGTGCCGTTGCGTGTACCGCGCGGCAAACCGAAGGAGGCGGTGCTGGAGTACCAGGCCACCTCGGCCGCGGGTGGCGCGCCGGCATTCGCGCTGATGGGCACGGCCTGCCTGGGGTTCGGACTGTTACTGACGACCGGGTCGCTGTGGATCGCCGGGCCGTTGCTGGCAGGCACCTGGATACTGCTGCTGCTCTTATTCTGGCTGACCCGGTAGGACGGTGGGCGGTCAGGCCAGCACCTCGCGCCGCGCGGTGCCGGCGCCGACGATGGGCATGGGCCGGGCCTGCTGGTCGGGCAACGTCGTTTCGGGGTCGATGCCGAGGGCGTCGACCATGGTGGCCAGCAGGTCCTTGGCGGAGATAGGGGTATCCTTGACCTCGCCGCCCAGCTTGTCGCTGGAGCCGACGACCCGACCGCGCGCCACGCCACCGCCGGCCAGGACGGCCGAGTAGACGCGTGACCAGTGGTGCCGCCCTGCCCCCTTCGGTTTCGAGTCAATCTGGGGCGTGCGGCCATGTTCGCTGGTGCAGACGACCAGGGTGCGGTCGAGCATACCGCGCGTGTCGAGATCTTCGATGAGGGCGGAGTAGGCGAGGTCGAAGCCGGGCAGCAGGTAGTCGCGCAGGCGGGGGAAGTGGTTGGCGTGGGTGTCCCAGGCGCAGTTGGCGAACTGGCCGTAACCATCCCAGAAGACGGTGACGAATTTGCAGCCGGCCTCGACGAGTCGGCGTGCGGCCAGGCAGGCCTGACCGAAGAGGGTCATGCCGTAGCGTTCGCGCAGGAGGTGCGGTTCGCGGCCGACGTCCAGCGCCTCGCGCATCCGGCTGGAGGAGATGAGCGAGAAGGCCTGCTGCTGGAAGCGATCGAAGATGCTAGCGTTGCCAGCCCGATCGACGCCGGCGCGAGCCCGGTCGAAGCGCTGCAGCAGATCGCGGCGAAGATCGAGTCGTCGGCCGGGGACATCGGCGCGGAGGCGCGCTTCAGTGGAGACGTGGAAGCGTCCCGAGGCAACCGTCTGGGCGAAGGGGTCGAGGAACTCCTTGCCCTGGTCGGCGGTGTAGCGTGGGGCGATCTTGGTGCCGACACCGTCAAAATCAGTAAAGATCGGGTCGTAGGCCTGGCCCAGGTAGGCGGCGTAGGGGCCAGCCTTCACGTCGAGGTCGGTCTTGGAGTTAAGCACCCAGGGCAGCACGATGTTGCGCGGTACCTCGGGGAGCCCCTGCCCTGTCCGCTTCGCGAGGACGTAATCGACGGCCGAGCCGACGAACGGCCAAAGCCGGCTGTCGCGATGGCGGGTTTCGAGATCGGGGGTGTAGGTGGGGATGCCACTGACGGCGTAGACGACGCCATGCACCGGGTAGGGGTGCGACATCGAGCGGACGACGGTGACCTTGTCGAGGATACGGGCGACGCGCGGCAACCCCTCGCCGATGCGGACGCCGGGCAGCGCGGTGGGGATGGACCCCATCTCGCCGCGCACCTCGGGGGGTGCATCGGGCTTGGGGTCGAAGGTTTCGTGCTGGGGCGGCGAGCCGTAGGGGAACAGGAAGATGCAGGCGTCGGCGCGGGCGCGTTCGGTGGATTGCGCCTGGGCGGCCTGAGCGAGGCTGAGGCCGGTCCCCAGAGTGCCCAGGACCAGGAAGTCACGGCGGGTCAGGCCGTCGCACAGGGTTCGGGGCGATCCGGTCAGTCGAAGCATGGCATCATCCCAGGTCGGTGAGCGGGGTTCCCTCGCAGAGCGGTTGCTCGATCTGCTGGAACTGGTCGTGGTAGTGCTGGCGAGGATCGATCCCCAGGCCAGTGAGGAGGGTAGCGGCGAGGTCGGCGGGAGTGACAGGGCGGTCGTGGACGTAGCCACCGTTGCGGGTGGTGGCACCATACACTTGCCCGCCACGAACGCCACCGCCAGCGAGGAGGGCGGTGAAGGCGTGCGGCCAGTGGTCGCGGCCGGTCTTCTGCGTCATGTTGTTCTGGGTGAACTGGCCGATCTTTGGAGTGCGGCCGAACTCACCCAGGGCGACGACGAGTGTTTCGTCGAGCAGGCCACGGGCGGCCAGGTCGGCGAGGAAGGCGGAGAAGGCGCGATCGAAGAGAGGGCACAGCAGGTCGCGAAGGCGGCCGAAGTTGTCGTGGTGGGTGTCCCAGTGGGGGGAGACCTTGTCGAGTTTCGAGTCGTCGTCCCAGTTGACGGTGACGAGCGGAATGCCGACCTCAACCAGGCGACGAGCCAGCAGAAGGCTCTGGCCAAACTTGGTGAAGCCGTAGCGTTCGCGGTGCGACTCGGGGACGGTCCGCAGATCGAGCGCCTGGCGGAAGGCGGGGCGTTCGAGCATGGCGTAGGCGGTGGCGGCGTGGCGCGAAAAGAGCGTGCCGCGCGAGCTGGTGGGGCGGGTCGATTCGATGCGTTCGAGCAGGCGGCGGCGGTCGTCGAGTCGGCCGGGAGCAAGATCGGGCTGCAACTCGAAGCCGGGCAGGTGGTAGTCACGCCGGGAGGGATCGCCATCGAAGCCAGGACAGGTTGTGGGCCTCGCCGAGGTCGTCCGCCCGTCTGTCCGGCGACGATCACGAACTGGGAGTACCAGGGCAGCACCACCGACGTCGGCAGGCCGTTGCTGGATCGGCCGTAGCGCATGGCCAGCGAGGCAAGCGAGGGCCAATCTTCCGGCCGGGCCTGGTCGGTGGTCGGCGGGCCGAAGTAGGGCCGGCCCGAGTAGATCTCGCTGCAGGCGGGGCCATGCACCGGCATGCGATGGGTCATCGAGCCGCTTGGTAGAGGTGCTTCATCTGCTGGGCCAGCAGGAGCAGATGTTCGCAGAGCTGGATGCCAGGCACGGAGGTGGCGACAGAGCGGAACTCGCCGCGGATCTCGGCAGGGGCGGCCGGCTTCATGTCCCAGAGGTCGATGCCGAGGCCCGCCGAAGAGAGGCGAACACGCACGAGCGAAAGCGCCGCTTGCCGGGCGCGGCCCGGGCGAGTCGGCACAGCTGAGACCAAGCAACGACAGCCCCCCGACGCGCATGATTCGCGCCCCGCGACAGGCCACCAGGTGCGTGCAAGGCGATCACTCTACCACCGAACGCCCTTCCACCGATCGGGCAACGACCGCTCCAGTGTAAGCTTCCCTCTCGGCACCACAAGCCTCGAGGCGAGATTCAGTCGCCCAGGCCACTGAGGGCAGCCCAGACGCAGGCGTGGCCTGGCTTGCCTTCCACCTTCTCGACCTTGCCGCTGCCGCTGATCGCCTTCGGTAGGGACTGACCGACAGCCCACTCGGGATACGGCCGGGTCGCCACCAGGATAGCACCAGCTGAGCCGTCGACGGAGGGCCTCGCCGGGGCCGATCGGCTCCTTCGACTGCCAGAGTTGGCGGTAGAAGAGCGACATCAACGCGGCGGTTGGCTCGTCGTCCACTTCCACAGGCTGGCGACGATATTCGTACGGCCAGCGACGTGGAAGGCGCGTCGAGACCGAAGACGCCCTCGCCACCGGCGGTTTCGCCCAATCCGGTTTCGCAGGCGGCAGCACGGCCAGGTGCATCTTGCGCAGGTCGAGGCCGACGAAACGCCTCGGCGGTGATGATGCCGCGGTTCGGCGTGGTGTCGGGAAGGTTGGCGCGCGCGGGCAGGCCGGACAGGACCAGCGGGTTGCCGACGCGCTTGATGGCGCGCTGCTCGCGATGCTCGAAGAGTTTGGGGTCGAGCTGCACGCTGCGGAAGCAGGCGTTTCGAAAACCGTGCGTGGCCAGATGGGCGGCTTCTGCCTTTGGTAGATCCGAGAGCAGCGTGTTCACCGTGGCGGAGGTTCCTTCGCGCCGAACAATGCGACGCTCGCCGGCCAGGGTGGCGATCTGCTCCAGTTCCTTGCGGGTGCCGGGGAGCGGCTTCCAGGTGACGCCCTCGCTGGCGGGTGAGCGCAACGCCAGATCGGTGGGCTTTTCTGGCTTCTCGTCGTAGCTGACACCGCCCAGGGCGAGCAGCGTGGGCTTCTCTGCAGGTTGGTCTTCGGGCGGGTCAACTGGTCGAGCAGGTAGGGGCCATGGGGGACCACGGCCACGGTGTACTTCTCGAGCAGACGCGACTTCTTCTCGTCGAGCAGCGGCCAGGGCAGACGGGTCAATGCGGCATCGAGTAGAGGCTTCACCTCGGGAGGGACGTGTTTCGCCAGGGGGACCACAGAACGCGATACACCTCGGCGTACTTCGGTTCGGCGTCGGCGCCCCTCGATCAGGCTCTGACGCCAGAAGTCCAGGATAGTTTCGATGGCTTTCGCTTCACCCAACTCGGCGCAGGTTGATCCTGTCGCCCGTGATCACGAGCGACGTAACAGGGGATGCAGCGGCTCGCCTTTTTTGCCATTCACGTTCAGGTCCTGCTCGAACCGCGTGTAACCGCCAGGTCGAGGAACGCCACATCGGCAGGGAGCGCCTTCTGCAGGTCGGCGGGTGTGCGCGTTGCCTGCTCCTGAATGCGTTTCAGTTCCGGCAGCAGCGGTAGTAGTTTCTCGCGCAGCTGCCGTTGTTCCTGGTCGATGGCATCGAGGCGAGCATCGCGTGCCTTGGCCTTGCTGGCATCCACAGACATCAACAACAGGCGTTCGCGTTCGCGGCGGAGGCGGGTTCAGATTCCCACAGCTGCCGGGCTTCGGGCGATTCTGCAGCCAGAGCGGCGAGGTGGCGTTGCTCGACGACGCGCGTTAACGCGGCCTTCGTGAGCCAGAGAGCGGGGTAGGCATCGATCGCAGCTTGGTTGCGTGTGACCGTCAGATAACCATCGCGGCTGAGCGGTTGTCGGCTAACGTGGTTCATGGCGGTTGCCTCGTAGGCCGAGCCGGCTAGCATACCGCCGAAGAGGCCGTGTACATCTCCAGCGCCCTGCGTAACAGTGGCTCTGCCTTGGAGTATTCCGCCTTAGACTTGTACAGCGCCCCCAGGTTGTTCAGGCTTCGGGCCAATTCGGGATGCCCGGTCAGATACCACATCGTCGGGTACAGCTTCTCATTCATTTCCAGGGCCCGGCGATACAGCGGCTCCGCCTGGCCATACTCCGCCTGGTCCTGGTACTGCACCGCCAGGTTGTTCAGACTCACCGTCAGGTTTGGATGACCGCTCGGATAACGCGAGGCAGGGTAGGCTTCTCGTCCATCTCCAGCGTTGGCAGCAGCTCCGCCTTGCGGTACTCGGCTGATCATGATACAGCACTGCCAGGTTGCTCCGGGCTGGTGGCCAGGTGTGGATGCGCTCGGATACCGCGAGGCCGGGTACTGCTTTTCAAACATCTCCAGGGCCCGGCGATACAGATGCTCCGCCTGGCCGTACTCCGCCTGATCCTTATACAGCCGCGCCAGGTTGGTAAGACTCCGAGCCAGATCCGGATGACCACTCGGATAACGCGAGGCAGGGTAGAGCTTCTCGACCATCTCCAGCGCCCAGCGTAGCAGCGGTTCCGCCTTCTTGTACTCCCCCTGATCATGGTACAGCATCGCCAGGTTGTTCAGGCTGTTGGCCAGGTGCGGGTGGCCTGCTGGATACCGCGACGACGGATAGAGCTTCTTGTACATCTCCAGGGCCCGGCGGAACAGCGGTTCCGCCTTCCCGTACTCCGCCTGGGAATTGTACAGTAATCCCAGGTTGTTCAGGCTGGTGGCCAGGTTTGGGTACCCCTCGGGGTAGCGTGAGATTGGGTAATGTTTCTCATTAATCTCCAGCGCCCGGCGCAAAAGCGACTCCGACTTCCCGTACTCTGCCTGCGCCCGGTACAACTCCCCCAGGTTGGTCAGGCAGGTGGCCAGGGACGGATGCCCCGTCGGATAACGCGAACCGGGGTAGAGCTTCTCGACCATCTCTAGTGACCGGCGGAACAGAGGCTCCGCCTTCCGGTATTCCCCCTGAGCCAGGTACAGCCCCGCCAGGTCGTTCAGGCTGATGACCAGGTCTGGATGCCCGCTCAGATATTGCGACGCGGGGTAGAGTTTCTCATACATCTCCAACGTCTGGCGATACAGCGGCTCCGCCTTGCCGTACTCCGCCTGAGCCTGGTACAGAAACGCCAGGTCGTTCAGGCTCCGGGCCAGGTGTGGATGCCCGCTCGGATATTGCGACGCAGGGTAGAGTTTCTCCCGCATCTCCAGCGCCCGGCGAAGCAACGGCTCCGCCTTCCCGTATTCCGCCTTTTTCTTGTACAGCTCTGCCAGGCAATTTAGACTTAATGCCAGGTCGGGGTGACCTTGCGGATACCGCAAGGGTGGGTACACCTTCTCATACATCACCAGGGCACGGTGGCAGAGCGGCTCTGCCTTGGCGTAGTCCGCCTGAACATAGTACAGAATCGCCAGGTTGTTCAGACAATCGGCCAGATCCCGGTGCCCGGTCGGGAATTGTGATGTCGGGTACAGGGCTTCCCGGATCTGCAGCTCTTGAACCGCGGCCCTGGTCGCTTCGGGTAGTTTTCCCTCACTGTTAAGTGCAACTACAAGTTGATTTAAACGCTCCGCTTCCTTCATAACGCGCTGCCGCTCCGGGGAGATGCGTTCTGGCGGCGCGGCGCTCCACACCACCGACGCACTCAGCAACACCAGCAGCAACGGGCGCATGGGTGAACTCCTGGGGACGGGGATTAACCGGGTTCGGTGATCGGCTCACTCCAGGCGGAACAGCTTGCGCAGCGCCTCCAGCAGGGTGTGCGAGCCGGGGGCGCCGCTGCGGGTTTCCTCGCGCAGGGCGGAGATGGGGCCGTGCAAGAGCTGATTCTGAAACAGGCTGAACGCCTTGTCAATGTACTGCTGGTCGGCCTCGTTCAGCTTGCCGTTGAGCCGACTGAAGAGGTTGCCGACGATCTCCTGACGGCGCGACTCGAACTCGCGCGTCAGCTTCTCGATCACCGGGCCGTTGCTGCGGCGAGCCCAGTCACGCAGGAACTTCTGCATCTCCTGCTCGACGATGTGCTCGGCGGGCAGAACGTGCTCGCGGCGGCGGGCCAGCGTCTTGTCGCGGATCGACTTCAGGTCGTCGATGTTGAACAGACAGGTGCGGTCGCCGTCGTGGATGCGCGGGTCGAAATCGCGCGGGACGGCAATGTCGAGGATGACGACGGGCCAGCGCGTGCGGCGGGCGACAATGTGCGAGTAACGCTCGCGCGAGACGATCACCTCGGGCGAGCCGGTCGTGCTCAGGACGATGTCGGCACGGGCGAGGACCTCGTCGAGTTTCTCCCAGGGGACGGCTTCGCCATGACAGCCGGCGGCCACGGCGCGGGCCTTGTCGGGGCTGCGGTTGGTCACCAGGATCTGGCGCGGATGCAGGCCTTTCAGGGCACGCAGAGATCAGCTCGCCCATCTTGCCCGCGCGATGACGAGGACGGTCTTGTCGCCGAAATGGTCGAAGACCTCGCGGACGTAATCGACGGCAGCGCTGGAGACGGAGACGATGCCCCTGGCTGATGCCGGTCTCGGTGCGAACGCCTTCGCCACCTGGCGGGCGTGGGGGAAACAGAGCGTTGAGGACGGGGCCGGTGCTGCCCTGGATGAGGGCGCGCTCGTACGACTTTTTCACCTGGCCGGCGATCTGGCCCTCGCCGATGACGAGACTGTCGAGGCTGGCGGCCACGCGGAACAGGTGGCGGACGGCGTCCTGGTTGCGGTGGACGTAGAGATGTTGGCGGATCTCGTCGAGCGGCAGGGCGTGGAACTCGGCGAGGAAGTCGAGGGGGTCGCCCTCGCCGGCGGTGTAGATCTCGACGCGGTTGCAGGTGCTGATGAGGACGGCTTCGAGGGCGCGCTCGCGCGACAGGGCTTCGAGGGCCCGGCCGGTCTGCTCGTCGGTGAAGGCGAGCCGTTCGCGGACCTCGACGGGAGTGGTGCGGTAGCTGCAGCCGATGGCGAGAAGTTTCATGGTGGGGTCAGCCTCCGTTCCGTAACGGATGGGAGATGACCACACAAATGAGCAGCAGGACGAAGGCAACAATGGTCATAAAGGCGACCTGTCGGCCTCGCAGATGCTGGGCGAAGCGGAGGTAGAGCAGCAGGGCGAAGACGAGCCAGAGCAGCAGCGTGCCGATGACGCGAGGATCGGACCAGCTGACCGTGTCGCTACCGTGTAGCAGGACCATACCAGCGATCATGCCGGCAGTGAGCAGCGGAAAGGCGATGAAGAGAGCCCGGCGGTTCATGGTCTCGAGGCGTTCGAGGTTGAGCAGGCGCAGGCCCTGGCCGGGGGGCGTCTTGGTCCGCAGGCGGTGCGACTGAATAAGGTACATGAGGCTGGCGAGGAAGCCGACGCAGACGCCGATGGTGGCCAGGAGAATGAGGACGACATGGACGGGGGCCCACAGGCGGTGGGTTTCGAGGAGTTCCTGGCCGAGCAGGCCACGAGCGTCGGGGGGCGGAGTGCCGAACAGGAGGCCGAGCAGCAACAGGCCGATGAGCAGGGGAAGGACGAAGACGCCCCAGCTGAGACGCTGCTGATGGACGGCGACACAGAGGTAGAACACGGCGAGGACCCAGGCGACGAAGAGCATCCAGCTGAACTGCCAGACGAGGGGCGGCTGGCGGGCGATGAGGTACAACGTCTGGGCGACCAGACCCGCGGCACCGGCAGCGAGGGCGAGCCAGCGCAGGATGGGACGCGGCCTCGTTTGGTGAAGCAGTTCGAGCACCAGAGCCAGGCTATAGCTGGCGAGGAAGCAGACGACGGTGACGCGGTTCATGGCGGGTCCGGACACACTCCGCGCCCGGGGTTGTGGGTATGCGATTCAGTGTATCGCCCCCGGCGAGCCAGGCCAAGGGTGGGTGGCAGCGCGGGCCAGCTCGGCGTGCATCGCAGCCCGTACCGCTTCGACGCCCTCGCTTCGGATGCGGTCGAGCCAGGACCAGGCGGTGAGCTGGTCGATGAGGGCGCGGCGGCGGGGTTCGTCGGGGAGGGTGGCCAGGATCTGCGGACGCAGTTCGGCCAGGAGGGTGAGCCAGTCGGTGAGTTCGGGGGGGAGCGTCTCCTCGAGATGCTCGCGCAGGCGGCGAGACAGGGCCGGGGCGGCGCCGTGCGTGCCGATGGCGACGAGCAGGTCGCCGCGACGCACCACGGAGGCCAGTTGGAGGTCGCCCCTGGCATCGCCGCTGGCGACGTTGACCCACAGGCCGCGGGACCGGGCCAGTGTGGCGACGTGAGTGTTGATCTCGGGGGTGGCGGCGGCGAGGACGAGACCGACGCCGTCGAGGTGAGACGGAGCGAAGGGTTCCTGGCGCCAGTCGAGGGCGGAGTCGTTCAAGTCGGCGGGGCGCGGTTCGAGACAGAACGAGTCGGACCCGGCCGCCGGCGGCACGGATAGCGAGCCTTGCGGCAGCCCACCGGACCGCCGCCGACGATGAAGTCAGGCGGTCGGTCAGATCGAGGAACACGGGGAGCACGAGGCATCCTCGGGCCGGGGGACGGCGTCGAGTCGGCGCTCTGATGCCATCGGCGTACTCCTCGGATAGCTCGATGCCCAGGAAGTTGCGGCCGAGGCGTTTGGCGGTGGCCAGGGTGGTACCGCTGCCGGCGAAGGGATCGAGGACGAGGTCGCCGGGATTGGTGGCGACGCGAATGATGCGTTCGAGGACGGCCTCGGGCATCTGGCAGGGATGGCCGGTCCGCTCCTTGAAGGTGCCGCACACGCGAGAGAGGAACCAGGAATCGCTGGCGGGGTCGAAGGCGCGGGCCTCTTCCTGGGGACGCAGCACCCAGGTATCGTCGGGCACCTTGCCGCGTGGGTTGGCGCGGCGGTCGGCGTAGGTGGTCTGGCGGGCCGAGGCGACGCGGATGGCGTCGGCGTTGAAGGTGAAGCGCTGGGGATCGACCACATGGTAGAAGATGTGGGCGTGGCTGCGGTTGAACTTTCGCTTGCAGTGGACGCCGAAGGTGTAGTGCCAGATGATCCAGTTGCGCATGGTCAGGCCGAGGGCGTCGAGGCGGACCTTGATTTCGGCGGCGTACTCGTCACCGATGGCCACGAAAAAGGCGCCGGTGGGCTTGAGAACGCGACGAACGGCGGCGAGCCAGGCCTCGGTCCAGGCCAGGTAGTCGGCACGCGAGCGACGGTCGTCGTAGACGTCGTAGTCGTAGCCGATGTTGAAGGGAGGATCGGCGAAGGCCAGGTCGACGCTGGCGGGGGGGAGAGATCGCAGGATCTCCAGACAATCGCCGTGGAGGAGGGTGTTCCGGGTCATTGCTTCCACGCGAAAAACGAAGGAGCGAGATACCTCTGCATCACTGTCGCAGATCGCGCCACGGGGGGGAATGTCGGAAGCGGCCTGGCGCGGCGGACGAGGCGGCGCTGGCCTGGGTCTGTGCGGGCCGTAGGGGTTGTAGAGAGAAAATCAGCGGGGGTCGGATTGGCACAATCGACGAACGCACACTACAGTTGAGTGCGCTACCTCGGGCATACCGGGAGAACGACCGCGAGGCGATGACGATGCTGGGACAGCTCCTGCTGGGGAAATACCGAGTGCTCCGCCAGCTCGACGAGGGCGGGATGAGCAAGATCTACCTCGCACGACAGGACAACCCTGGCCGCGACGTGATCGTGAAGGTGCTGAAGGAGCCGCTGCGGGTGCAGACCAAGGCGGTGGAGCACTTCCGCCGCGAAATCTACATCATGTCGCGGTTCCATCACCCAAACTCGGTCGAGGTGTATGACTCGGCCACGCGCGGGCCGCATGGGCCGCTGATGGTGATGGAATACCTGCGGGGCGTGGACATGGCGGGGCTGCTGGCGCGCGAGGGCCGGCTGACGGCAGAGCGCACGGGGCGGCTGCTGGTGCAGCTGTGCGAGGTGCTGCAGGCGGCCCACGATCAAGGGATTGTGCATCGCGATCTGAAGCCGGGCAACCTGATGATCCTGCATGGGGGCACCGCGCTGGAGACGGTCAAGCTGATGGACTTCGGCCTGGCGAAGATGAATTCGATGCTGTACATCTCGCCGGACGAGCTGGTCGATTTCAACCTGCCCCCGGCGTCGGGAACGCCAGAATACATCTCACCGGAAATGGTGCGCGGCATCGACCTGGACGGGCGCGGCGACCTGTACTCGGTGGGTGTGATGCTCTTCGAGATGCTGACGGGGCGGCGGCCGTTCCTGCACAACTCGGTCGAGGGGCTCATGCTGGCCCACGCCAACGAGGCGCCACCCAGCTTCGCCGAGGTGGGCTGTCGCGAACTGGTGTCGCCCGCGGTCGAGGCGGTGGTGCAGAGCTGCCTGGCCAAGCATCCAGATCATCGGCCCAGCAGTGCCCGGGAACTGGCCCTGGCCTACGAGCGCGCCCTGGGACGCCGGCTCATCGTACCGCGTGGACCTGCGAAGGCGCCTTCGCCTCGCACGCCGGCCCCGTCAACAGCGCCGCAATCGGCGCCCGGTGCCGTCGATCGCAACGCGTTTCGCCATAGCGTCGAGGCGAACATGCCCGAGGCGATGGCGATGATCAAGCTCAAGGGGTTCGTCTACGACCTGGGTGGCGAGGTGGTCGAAAGCGTGCCCGGGATGATCAAGGTGCGCCTGGTCGATCGTGTGGCAGAGAAGAAGAAGGCCGGTCTGCTGGGCTGGACGATGGGTACATCGCGGCAGGCAGCGGTGGCGGGCGCGGGCCACATCACCGACATCGAACTTCACATGGAGCGGCCCGATCCCGCCCAGGCGAGCAAACTGACCATCACCCTGGTAATGCGTCCGGGAACGGGCATCGCCACCACGGAATGGCGTAATCGCTGCTCGCAGATCTGCCGCGATCTAAAAAGTTATCTCATGGGACGCTGAGCCTGGGTCGCCAGGCAAGCGGGTCTGTGCCACTGGGATGGAGTAAATCGCAGTGGTGATTGGGTACTTTTTCACTAGAGAACCGTCGGTTCCCCCTCCCCCTCTTCGGAGCCCTTCATGCCTCAGGATTCGCAGGCTCGTCCCCTCGCTGGAATTACCATTCTCGATCTATCGCGCGTGCTGGCTGGCCCCTACTGCACCATGATCCTGGCCCAGCTCGGCGCCCGGGTGATCAAGGTGGAGATGCCCGGCACGGGAGACGATTCGCGAGCGTTCGGGCCGTTCGTCAACGGCAAGTCGCTGTATTTCTCGTCGATCAATTACGACAAGCAGAGCATTGCGCTGAACCTGAAGCAGCCGGCCGATCGCGAGATCTTCGAGGGGTTGCTGGCCATCTCCGACGTGGTGGTAGAGAACTACCGCCCGGGGACGATGGAAAAGCTCGGCTATGGCTGGGAGACGCTGCACGCACGCTATCCGCACCTCATTTACGGGGCGGCGTCGGGGTTCGGCGATAACGGGCCCTACTCGAAGCGCGCGGCCTACGACATGGTGGTGCAGGGGATGGGCGGCATCATGAGCATGACGGGACAGCCCGACGCGCCACCGACCCGGGTGGGCGTGTCGATCGGCGACCTGGCCGCAGGACTGTACCTCACCATCGGCCTCCTGGGGGCGATCTACAAACGAAGCCAGGGTGGCGGCGCGGTGAAGGTCGATATTGCGATGCTGGACTGTCAGCTGCCACTGATGGAGGACGCCCTGCCCGCCTACCTGAGCCTGGGCGAGATTGCCCAGCCGCAGGGATCGCGCCATCCGGAGATTGCGCCGTTCCAGGTCTACACCACGCACGATGGTTACCTGGTGATCGCGGCGGGGAACGACCATCTGTTCGCGCTGCTGGCGCAGGCGCTGGGCCGGCCTGATCTGCTGGAGAACCCGGACTACAAGACCAACGCCCTGCGACGGGCCCACGTCGATCAGCTGGAGACCGACCTGGAGCGGACACTGCGGAAGCGCAGCACGGCGGACTGGCTGGATGCACTCAACAAGGCAGGCGTGCCGTGTGGCCCGGTGAACTCGGTGGCCGAGGTGGTGAAGGACCCGCAGGTGGCAGCGCGGAACATGATTGTGGCCATCAACGATCCGGTAATTGGCAAGCTGCAGGTGGCAGGGAACCCGATCAAGTTGTCGGGGGTGCCGGAACGCGCCGACCACGCAGCGCCTCCCAGCGTGGACGGCGACCGGGCGGCCATCCTCGCACTCCTCCCCAAGAAACAGTAATCCCACGGAATCACTCATGTTCACGCAGAGTCAGATCGTCGACAACATTGGCACCATCACGCTCGACAACCCGGCCAAACGGAACGCCCTGAGCCGGGCGCTGGTCGAGGAAGTGATCGGTGCCCTGGGGAAATTCAAGGAAGCCGGGGCGCGGGTGGTGGTGCTCCGCGCCGCCGCGGACGCGAAGGTGTGGTCAGCGGGGCACGACATCAGCGAGCTACCGCAGGGGGAGGATCCGCTCCAGTACTCCGATGCGCTGGAGCAGCTACTGCGGGCGGTGAGTCAGTGTCCTGCGCCGGTGATTGCGATGGTGCATGGCTCGGTGTGGGGCGGCGCGACCGACCTGGTGCTGACCTGCGACCTGATCATCGGGGACGAAACCAGCTCGTTCGCCATCACTCCGGCGAACCTGGGGCTGGCCTACAACACCGTGGGGTTGCTGCACTTCCTGCGTCGGCTGCCGTTGAACCTGATCAAGGAGATGTTCTTCACGGCGGCGCCGCTGGCGGCCAGCGCGGCGGAGAAGTGGGGCATTCTCAACCACCTGGTGCCCGCGGCCGAGTTGGAGAAATTCACCTACGACATGGCCCGGGTGATGGCGAGCAAGGCGCCGCTGGTGCTGTCCTCGGTGAAGGAGCAGCTGCGGTTGCTGTCGCAGGCGGTGCCGCTGTCGCCGGACACCTTCGAGCGCGTCCACGAGCTGCGGCAGCACGTCTTCCAGAGTGCGGACTACCTCGAAGGCATCCGCGCCTTCCACGAGAAGCGGAAACCGGTGTTCACCGGCAAGTGATGCTCGCGGCGGTCAAACGCGCTCGATGGCCAGGGCGACGGCGTTGCCTCCACCCAGACACAGCGAGGCAATGCCGCGTCGGGCGCCCCGACGACGCAGTGCGTGCAGCAGGGTGACCAGGACCCGAGCACCGGATGCGCCGATGGGATGCCCCATCGCGATGGCCCCGCCATGGACGTTAACCCGGGCCAGATCGAGGCCGAGTTCCTTGACGTCGGCCAGCACCTGGGCAGCGAAGGCCTCGTTTAGCTCGATGAGATCGACTTCATTCAGAGACCAGCCGGCCTTCTCGACGACCTGGCGGATTGCGAAGACGGGGGCGAGGAAGATGTCGCGCGGGGCGACGCCGGCGGTGGCGTAGGCGACGATGCGGGCCAGGGGCGCGGTGCCGAGCTTCTCGGCGGCCTGAGCGGAGCCTACCACCAGAGCGGCGGCACCATCGCTGAGCGTGGAGGCGTTGCCAGCGGTGACAGTGCCACCCTCGCGAAAGGCGGCCCGCAGTTTCGCCAGGCCGTCGGCGGTGGTTTCGGGTCGAAGGCCCTCGTCGTGCGTCACCAGGCGAGCCTTCGCCCCGGCGCCGACCGAGACGGGGACCACCTCGGCGTCGAACCAGCCCTGCTCCCAGGCGGCAGCGGCGCGGTGCTGGCTCTGGACGGCGAAGTGGTCCTGCTCGTGCCGGGAGATGCCGCAGCGGCCGGCGATGTACTCGGCCGATTCGCCCATGTGGCAGCCCTCGAAGGCGCACCACAGGCCGTCGTGGATCATGGCGTCGAGTGCTTTCTGGTCGCCGAACTTCCACCCCTGGCGGGCGCCGGTGAGCAGGAACGGAGCCCGGCTCATGCTTTCCATCCCGCCCGCAGCAATGAGGTGGGCATCGCCGGCGCGGATGGCCTGGGCCGCCAGCATGACCGCCTTGAGGCCCGAGCCGCAGACCTTGTTGATGGTGACGGCGGCGATGGTGTCGGGGAAGCTGGCGCGGAGAGCGGCCTGACGTGCGGGGTTCTGGCCCGCGCCCGCTTGCAGGACATGGCCGACGATCACCTCGTCGATCTGGTCGGCCCTGGCTCCGGCGCGCTTCAGGGCCTCGGTCAGCGCGACGGCGGCGAGCTGCGGCGTGGTCAGCTCCGCCAGGGCGCCGAGATACTTACCGATCGGGGTGCGAGTCGCCGCAAGAAGGAAGGCATCGGGCATGGAAGCGCTCTCCGAGGAAACAGGGGCCGCTTTCATTCTACGAGGCAGCGGGAAGGCGCCGTGCTTGGCAACCAGGAACGAGCCGCCTATACATCCAGAGGGAGACAGGAGTCCGGGACACTGGTCATCACCTGGAGTTCACTGATGGGATCATCACTCCGCGTTCTGGCCGTGGCCTGGCTGGGGGCGTCGGTTGTTCTGGCGTCGGACTGGCCGACCTGGCGCGGCCCGGACGGCCAGGGCCATGCCAGCGAGAAGAACCCGCCACTCCACTGGGGCCCGAAGGAGAACATCGCCTGGAAGATCCCTCTGCCCGATGAGGGGAACTCCACTCCGATCCTCATTGGCAAGCGCATCTTTCTGACGCAGGCCACCGAGAAGGGGAAGCGACGGGCCCTGTGGTGTCTCGACCGGGCGACCGGCAAGCAACTCTGGACGCGCGAGGTGACCTTCACCGACAAGGAACCGACGCACGCCACCAACCCGTATTGCTCGGCCTCGCCGGTGAGCGACGGTGAGGTCGTCGTGGTCAGCCATGGTTCCGCCGGGGTGTTCGCCTACGACCTCAGTGGCAAGGAACTGTGGAAGAAGGATGTCGGCAAGCTGCATCACATCTGGGGTAACGCCTCGTCCCCGGTGTTGCATGGCGACCTGGCCATCTTCTGGTGTGGGCCGGGGGATCGCCAGTTCCTCCTCGCGGTGAATCGCAAGACTGGCGCGAAGGTCTGGCAGCACGACGAACCGGGCGGCGATCTGGGCAAGAAACGGCCGTGGATCGGTTCGTGGAGCACCCCGCTGGTCGTGAAGGCAAGCAATCGCGAGGAGTTGCTGCTAGGAGTGCCCGGCAAGTTCAAGGCGTTCGACCCGGCAACGGGCAAGGAACTCTGGCACTGCTCCGGCCTGGCCAACCAGGGGAAGGACGAACTCGTTTACACGTCGCCGGTGTACGCGGATGGCATTGCCGTGGCGCTGGCGGGCTTCTCCGGGGGAGGCGTCGCGGTGCGGACCGGGGGAAGCGGTGACATCTCCGCCACGCACCGGGTCTGGGAGCAACCCGCTCCCAATCCGCAGCGGATAGGCTCGCCGGTGATCGTGGGGCCGCATCTGTTTCTGGTCAACGAGCCTGGGTCGGCCCAGTGCTGGGATCTGAAGACGGGCAAGGAAGTCTGGCGCAAGGATCGGTTGCTCGATTCGACGTGGGGCTCGCTCGTCGAGGCCGGGGGCAAGCTCTTCGCCACCAGCCGGACCGGCACCACAGTGGTGTTCGAGGC
Source organism: Gemmataceae bacterium (assembly GCA_046350255.1). Lineage (GTDB taxonomy): Bacteria > Planctomycetota > Planctomycetia > Gemmatales > Gemmataceae > CALDUY01. Next base: position 63,882 of record JAXMAV010000023.1, on the reverse strand, counting down.
GGGTCCCCGCTTCGTGCAGGTTGCCAGGAATGCGATCGGTGAGCCGGTGTATGCATCGCCGGTTATCTGCGACGGCCAGTTGTTCCTGCGCTCCTACCGTCATCTATGGTGTTTTGGCTCGAACAAGTGAGGGCGTCCTTGCTGCTTCAGACCGAAAACCTGACCAAGCGGTATGGCGCGTTCACCGCTTTGAACGACCTGACGATGTCGATCCGGGCAGGTGAGGTGGTCGGCCTGCTGGGGCCCAACGGCTCGGGCAAGACGACGGCGCTGCGGCTGCTGCTGGGGTTTCTGCGTCCGACCTCGGGGCGGTCGAGCATCGGGGGGCACGACAGCTGGAGCGCGAGCGTGGCGGCGCGGCGGCTGGTAGCCTATCTCCCCGCCGAGCTGCGGTTGTACGAGAACATGAACGGTCGGCAGCTGATCCGGTTTCTGTCGGAGCTGCGCGGCCAGCCGATGAACCCGGAGATCGACCTGCTGGCCAGTCGGTTCGACATCGACATCGACCGGCCCATCGCCAACCTGTCGAGCGGCATGAAGCGGAAGGTGGCGCTGTTGCAGGTGCTGGCGCCGCATGCGCCGCTGGTGATCATGGACGAGCCGACCAACGCGCTGGACCCGACGATGCGCGACCTGCTGCTGGAGCAGGTGGAGCAGGCGCGCGATCGAGGGCAGGCCATCCTGTTCTCGTCGCACATCCTGACCGAGGTGGAGCGCGTGTGTGATCGGGTGCTGATCCTGCAGCGGGGCAAGCTGGTCTTCGAGCAGGAGGTGGCGAAGCTGCAGGAAGGCCGGCTGGTGCAGGCGCGGTTCGCGAGTCCGGCGGGGCCGCTTCCGGAGCTTCCGGGGATGCATCTGCGCGAACAGTCGAGCCACAACCTGACCGTGGAGTACACCGGGCCGCTGCCGGAGCTGCTGGGCTGGCTGTCGAGTCAGCCACTGACCGAGCTGCGCATGGAGCCGCTGGGCATCAACGCGATCTACTATCGCTTTCATGGGAACCCCGAATGACCTGGACGCTGTGGCGGAAGCTCCTGCGCGACGTGCGGCTGACCCTGCTGGGGGTGGCGCTGCTCCTGGGGTTGTTCCAGGTGCTGTGGGCCAAGGTGACCGAGCGCGTCCTGAGCAAGCTGGCGCCGTTCTTCAATGCGCTGGCGGGTCTGGGCGGGCTGACGCCGCAGGACATCGAGGCGGTGGTATTCGAGGGTCCGGGCAAGGTCATGCGCACCATCATGGGTGGCGACCGGGTCCAGCTGGACACGGCGATGGATTTGCTGTCGATCGGCTACGTCCATCCGATGATGCAACTGATCTTCTGCATCTGGGCGATCAGCCGGGCCGCTGGCGCGATCGCGGGAGAACTGGATCGCGGCACCATGGAGTTGCTGCTGGCGCAGCCGCTATCGCGGAGCCGGCTATGGCTGGCACACCTGCTACTGGATCTGACGACGATTCCACTGCTGTGCCTGTGCCTGTGGCTGGGGAACTTTGCCGGCGCGTGGCTGATCACGCCGATCCGGGTAGAGGATCCCAAGCTGCCCATCGCCCTGCCCCGGCAGACCTACCTGGTCGAGTTCGGGCCGTTCCGAGTGCGGGTGGAAGATCCCGGCGCGCGAAATCGTCTGCGGAGTCCGAGCGAGCAGGATCGAGCCCGAATGGAAGCGCGGCTGCGCGTCGAGCCGTGGAAGTTTCTGCCCGGGCTCGTCGCAGTGGGTGGGCTGATCTTCGCCATCTGCGGGCTGACATTGTGGTTGTCGTCGTGTAGCCGGTATCGCTGGCGGGTGCTGGCGCTGGCGATCACGGTGGTGCTGCTGATGTTCCTGGCGAACCTGCTGGGGCAGATGTGGGACGACGTGGCGTGGATGCGGCCGCTCTCGATCTTCTACTACTACCAGCCGCAGCAGATGATCCTGTCGAACGACTGGTGCGTCAGCCTGCCGGAGTGGAACGGGGGCCAGCCGCTGGTGCGGCTGCCGATGCCGGTGGTACTCTATGGGGTAGGCGCGCTGGGATACGGGCTGGCGCTGTGGACGCTGCTGCGTCGCGATCTGCCGGCCCCCCTCTGAGCCGTCCGGAGGCTGCTGCATGCCCGTGGAACTGGTCTGTGGTTGCGGTCGGCACCTTCGCGCCAGCGAACATCACGTCGGGCGTCGCATCCGATGCCCAGGCTGCGGGACCTCGCTGGTAGTAACGGCGGCGACCGAAGCACCGACACGAACCGCACCGCTGGCGGGACCGAGCAGGACCGGGACACGGGTGATGGTGGGGTTGCTGGCGGTGGCGCTCCTTGGCGCGCTGCTGGCGGCATCGTGGTGGATCCTGAACCGATCGAAGGGCCCATCGCTGGATGATCTTTCGGAGCGCGATTTGATCCCGCCCAATGCTCAGGGCATGCTGCGGGTGCGCGTGGCGGAGTTATGGGCGACAGAGGCCATGCGCGAGGCGATCGCCCAGGCGCGCACCGAGGGCCGTGACGATCCGGGGGCATTCCTCGAACGGCAGACCAGCCTGTCGGCGGATCGCGTGGAAAGCGCGACCTTCGTGATACTCGACGTGGCGGCCCGGCTGGGCTGGACCGTGCTGCGCACCCGAGATCGCTACGATCCCGTCCAGGTGCGCAGTCGATTGCTGGGCGCGGTGGAGCAACGTCACGCGGGGTTCGCCTACTGGGCCGGCGACGACAGCGATGGCAAGCGGTTGGCGGTGTGCCCGCTAGGCCCCACGCTGCTGCTGGCAGGTTCCGAGGTGGGGGTGCAGCGCTGCCTGACACACCTGGCCGGGCTGCGCCAACAGGAGACACCGCAACTGGCCAGCCTGGCTGACCGGCTGGACGATCCCGCGCCTCTGGTGGGTGCATATCGGCCCGAACCCTCGTCCCTGGAGGGGCTGCGTGCACTGCCCTCGCTGGCTGCGCTGGCCGAGGTACGGCAGGTGGAAGCCACGGGCAACGTGAACGAGAAGGCGACCCTGGTCGCCGCGGGGCAGACGGAGAGTCCAGCGCAGGCGAAGCAGGCGCAGTCAGCGCTGCGGAACACGATTCGACTGATGCGCGCTGGACTGGCCTTGCAGGCGCTGGAAGGGCCGGAGAAGGCAGCGGCGATGCAGAAACTGGGTCAGATGCTCAACCAGATTGAGATTCAGGTGGAAGGCAACGATGTGCGAGCGACGCTGACGACGGAGGCGGAAACGGTGCTCGGCGTGCTGCCAGCGCTACCGCGGCTCCTCTCGGGTGAGTAGAACAACTCAGACAAGCCTTCCACCCTGAACGAGGCGAGCCATGAAACGAGTCCAGAGCGGCGGCGGCCTGGCCGCGATTCTCTACACCCTGCGGATGGCCAACAAGGTGGGGTGGTGGCAGCTGTGGCGGGCGATGCGCTCGAAGAACGCCTGCAAGACCTGCGCGCTGGGCATGGGGGGGCAAAAGGGTGGGATGCGCAACGAGGCGGGCCACTGGCCGGAGTTCTGCAAGAAGTCGCTGCAGGCGATGGTGGCGGACATGCAGAAGGGGCTGGAGCCGCGCTTCTTCGAGAAGTTCTCGCTGGCGCAGCTCCGGGCGTTCTCGCCGCGTGAGCTGGAGTGGTGCGGACGGTTGAAGCATCCCGTCTACGCGGGGCCCGGCGACACCCACTACCGCGCGGTGTCGTGGGAGTTTGCCCTGGATCGGCTGGTGCGTCAGTTGAAGGAGACGCCGCCCGACCAGCACTTTTTCTACGCCTCGGGGCGGTCGTCCACCGAGGCGGGCTTTCTGCTGCAGCTGTTCGCGCGGCTGTGGGGCACAAACTACGTCAACAACTGCTCGTACTACTGCCACCAGGCCTCGGGGGTGGGGCTGGGCCAGGCGCTGGGCAGCGGCACGGCGTCGGTGTCGCTGGAGGACGTCGAGAACACGAAGCTATTCGTGCTGATCGGCGGAAACCCGGCCAGCAACCATCCGCGCATGATGCGCACGCTGATGCAGATTCGCCGGCGCGGCGGCGAGGTGGTGGTGATCAACCCCGTCCGCGAGTTGGGGCTGGTGCGGTTCCGGGTGCCCTCGGATGTCCGTTCGCTCCTTTTCGGATCCGACATTGCCAGCCTGTACCTGCAGCCGCACATCGGCGGCGACATCGCGCTGCTGACCGGGGTGTCGAAGCTGCTGATCGAACGCGGGCAGGTCGATGGTCGCTTCCTCGAGACGGCCACCGAGGGGTATGAAGCCTTCCGCTCGCGCGTGCTGGCCACGTCGTGGGAGGAGATCGAAGCGGGCTCCGGGGTGGATCGGCAGGCCATCACGAAATTCGCGGATGTCTACGCCCGGGCCGAGTCGGCGGTGTTTGGCTGGACCATGGGCATCACCCACCACGAGCATGGGGTGGAGAACGTGCGGGCCATCGTGAACCTGGCGCTGCTGCGCGGCATGGTGGGTCGGCCGAACGCCGGGGTGTTGCCGATCCGGGGCCACAGCAACGTGCAGGCGATGGGGTCGATCGGGGTGACGCCCCAGCTGCGGCAGGACATCCTGAACAACCTGGAAAGCCACCTGAAGGTGCAGCTGCCGCGCACGCCGGGGCTAGACACCATGGCGTGCATGGAGGCGAGTGCGGCAGGGCGCATCCGCTCGGCGCTGTGCCTGGGGGGGAATCTTTATGGGTCCAACCCCGACGCGCAGTATGCACGCGAGGCACTGGCGAAGCTCGACCTGGTGGTGTACCTCAACACGACGTTGAACACGGGGCACGCCTGGGGGCTGGGCAAGGAGACGCTGGTGCTGCCGGTGCTGGCGCGCGATGAGGAGCCGCAGCCGACGACGCAGGAGTCGATGTTCAACTATGTACGTCTGAGCGATGGTGGGCCGGCCCGGTTCGAGGGACCACGCTCGGAGGTGGATATTCTGACGACTCTGGGCGAGCGCGTGCTGGGGGAAGGTTCGCCGGTGGCCTGGCGTGAGCTGGGCAAGTTCTGCCACGTGCGCGAGATGATCGCGCGGATTGTGCCGGGCTGGGAGAAGCTGGCAGCCATCGACCAGACGAAGGAGGAGTTCCACATTCCTGGCCGGCTGATGCACACGCCGCGGTTCAACACTCCATCGGGGCGAGCGCAGTTTCAGGCGCTGAGTCTGCCTGCGCGGACGGTGAGCGAGGGAGAATTGCTGCTCATGACCATTCGCTCGGAGGGGCAGTTCAACACGGTGGTCTACGAGGAAGAAGATCTCTATCGGGGGCAAGACCGGCGCGACATCATCCTGCTCAGCGCCGCTGATGTGGAGCGGCTGGGGCTGCGGCCCGATCAGCCGGTCACCGTCCGAAGCGCCACAGGCTTTCTGCCGAACATCCTGGTGCGGGTCGGCGAGATCCGGACTGGGAACGCGGCGATGTACTTCCCCGAGGCGAACGTGCTGGTGCCGCGCGGGCTCGACCCACAATCGAAGACGCCGGCGTTCAAGGCGGTGCGCATCACCCTGGAGACCGAGGCGCCGACGGAGCCAGGCCCGCGGCGTTCCCTGCAGGTGGTGCCGACATGAACGAGACACGGCGTGTGGTGTCGGATGTTCCCTGCACGGTGTGCGGCTGTGTCTGTGATGATCTACGTCTGACCATCGAGGATAATCGGATCGTCCAGGCGGAGCGCGCGTGCCGACTGGCGGAGCCCTGGTTGCTGGGCCAGGGACAGCGTCGCCCGCCGGTGGCTCAGATCGAGGGGCGAACCGTGGCGCTGGACGAGGCGCTGGCGCGGGCAGCGGCGATCCTGGGCTCTGCACGGTCACCACTGATCTACGGGTTGTCGCGCAGCAACACCACGGGGCAGCGGGCGGCCCTGGCTCTAGCGGAGCGCCTCGGAGCCACCGTGGACACCACGGCTTCGCGCGGGCATGCGCCGTCGATTCTGGCGCTGCAGGAGTGCGGCGAATCGACCTGCACGCTGGGCGAGGTGCGCAATCGGGCCGACCTGGTAATCTTCTGGGGAAGCGACCCCGTGGAGAGTCATCCGCGCCATCTCGAGCGCTACGCCCTGGAGGCGACAGGGCTGTTCGTTCCGCAGGGGCGACGGGATCGGCAACTGGTGGTGGTGGACGTGAAGCCGACCGCCACCAGTGCGCTGGCGGATCGCTTCGTGCAGGTACAGCGCGGGAGCGATTTCGACCTGCTGTGGGCGCTGCGCGGCGCGCTGCGCGGCATCGAACCGACCGAAGCAGTGGCCGGGGTGCCCGCAGACGCGGTGCGAGCGCTGGCCGAGAGCATGCGAACGTGTCGGTGCGGGATGATCTTCTTCGGGCTGGGGCTGGCGCGGAATGGGATGCGCACCGTGGAGGCACTCCTGCGGCTGGGGATCGACCTGAACCGGCACACGCGGTTTTACGTGCGGCGCATGCGTGTGTCGGGCGATGTGGCCGGGGCTGACAGTGTGCTGGCGTGGCAGACCGGCTTCCCTTTCGCGGTGAACCTGGGGCGAAACTGGCCGCGTTACAACCCTGGCGAGTTCACCGGGCCCGACATGCTGGCACGCAACGAGGTGGATGCCTGCCTGTTCGTTGGCGGCGGTGGCGTGCGGCGGTTCGAGCCAGCGGCCCGGGCAGCGCTGGCACAGGTGCCTACCATTCTTCTGGATGGTCCGGACGCGGAGCCATTGTTCACACCAACGGTGCGCTTCGTCACAGCGGTGCCAGGCATCCATCTGGCGGGGACGGTTTATCGGATGGACGAGGTACCCATCGAGGCCCGAGCCGTGCTATCCTGTGGGTATCCAACCGATGCCAGTCTCCTGGGAGCCCTGCAGAAGCGCCTAACGGGCCAGGGAAAGGAACCATGACCTCGCTCGAGGAAGAGTTCTACCGTGATATCCGCAAGCACCGCGAGGACGACATGCCGCGCCTGGTGCTTGCCGACTGGCTGGACGAGCAAGGCGACGAGGTGTCGTGCGCGCGGGCCGAGCTGATCCGCGTGCAGTGCCGGCTGGCGCAACTACCCGCCGAGGAGGAAGTACTGCGGCCCCAGCTGGTGCGGCAGGAGGGGTTGTTACAGGACCAGCTGACGGACTGGCTGACTCCGGTGCAGCAGCGGTGCACGTCGTTCGAGCTGCGGCGCGGGCTGATCGAGGAGATCACCGTGCAGCCGCACCAGCTGCTCGGCGACGGGGAAGCGCTGCTGGAGCTGGCGCCCGTGGCGGAGCTGGTACTGTCGGCGCAGCGGCAGGAGTGGGAGCCGATCTGCGCGTGTCCGGCCCTGCGAGCCGTGACGCGTCTGGAAGGTCGTGGTGGGGTCGGCGACGAGGGAATGCGAGCGCTGGCCGATTCGCCCCACACCGGCCGCCTGCGCGCGCTGCTGCTGCATCACTCGAGCATCACCGAGGAAGGGTTCGCCGATCTGTTGCGGCTCGATTTATCCCAGCTCACGCATCTGAATCTCGGGGCGAACAACCTGCACGACACCGGCATGGAGATGCTCTGTTTCTCGGCGATGCTGACGGGGTTGCGCTACCTGAGCCTGGGAGCGAACGAGCTGTACGGTCGGTCGGCCCGGGCCCTGGCAGAGTCGCCTTACCTGTATCGGCTGGACGAAATCAACCTGGGGGCGAACTACCTGGACGACACCGCCCTGGGGCTGATCGCAGAGGCGCCCCACCTGGCGAGTCTGCGCATCCTCGACGTGCGTAGTAATGAGTTCGGCATGCGAGGCGCCGAGGCGCTGGCGCAGTCGCCACACCTGGAGCACCTGACCAGCCTGGACGCCAGCGGGAACAAGTTCGGCGCGCGCGGGGCTGCCCTTCTGCGCCGCCGCTTCGGGGGCCGAGTGAACCTCTAGCCCACGAGCGACGGCGCGTCGCGACCGTTTAGCGCGGCAGGAGAATGAAGTCGCCCTCGGCGAGATCCAGCGTGAGATCGACTCCGCCAGGAACCGCCTTGCGTGCGATCTCTTTCTGGTGCGTCACGCTCCAGGCCTGCTTCGGGGCGTAGGGCATCTGCAGGCGGACCGACAGGTTCTTCTGGGCCGAGTCGGTCCAGTTGACCAGAGTCAACAGCGTGCCAGCGGGGTGATCCAGGACGATGGCCTCGACCCCGGGCACCGAGCAGACGGCGGGCTGCGCGGGTTTGCGCGCGTCGACCGCCAGACGCACCAGCGAGGTGGCGGCGGGATCGAAGCCTGTGGGGTTGTAGACGGTGCCTCGACCCCCGCGGGCGTAGGGGATCTGCTTGAGGCCAGTGCGCAGGTAGCTGGCGCCGGGAAGGGTGCCCACCGCGAACGCCTGGCCCTTGCCAACGGTCTGCACGGTCACGGCGGCGGTGCCATCCGCCCAGGTGCCCAGCACCTTTGCCGTGGTCGGCACCAGCGTCTGACGCAGGCCATAGGCGGCGATCTTCTTGCCGTCCAGCGTCAGGGTGTCGATCGGCGTGGCCAGGGGCAGTTCGAGCAGGGTGCGCGGGGCGATGGCGTTCTTCGTCGTCGTGACCGACTTCAGGCCCAGGAGGGCCAGCAGCGCGTCGCTCGGTTCGTCGAACTCGTTGCGATGGCCCAGGCCGGCGGCGGCATAGAGGACTCCTCCGTCCTTCACCCAGGCGGCGAGCTTTTGTACGGTGCGGCGCTCGATCCATTCCCCGGCAAAGTAGACGACGTCGAACTGCGCCAGCGTGCCGTCGGCGATGTCGTCCTCGGTGATCAGCTCGACGCCGTGCTGCGCCTGGCGCAGGGCCAGGTAGAGATACTGCTGATCCTTGCGGCAGAGCGTCTGGTTGAGGGTGTCGGGGGCGTTGGCGCAACGCTGCAGGAAGGCGTCGGCCGATTTCGGTCGCATCAGGCGCGACTCGTTGAAGTCAGTCGCCTTGCCGATGACGACGGCGACGCGTCCGGGCCGGACCTTGCCTCCGACCTGGATCTTCTCGATCTCGCCGGCGTCGAGGATCGACTCGCGCAGCACGCGGAAGGTGTCAGGCGCGTGCCAGCTGACGTAGTTCTCGGTGAACCCCTCGGCGGGGGCGACCCAGAAGTTATCGACGTGGGCGGTGCCGAATCCGAGCGCGGCGACGAGGTTGCGGCGGAGCATGCCGGGCACCTGACCGGGAGCGTGCGGCATGACGTAGAAGTGGATGGGCTGCTGGTGGTACTTCACGCCGCAGCGCATCTGGGCGAACATCCATGAGACCATCTGCGGCACCTCGGGCACGCTGAAGATGTAATCCTCGGCCCACATCATGCTCATGCCGCGATGTTTGAAGACGTCGACCCACTGGAAGACCGGGCCGTAGCAGAGAGCGAGGTGATGGGGCGAGTAGTTGGCACCGGTGAGCACCTGCGGGCCGAACAGTTTCTTCGCCTCGTCGGTCATCTCGCGGTAGGCGGCGAAGCGTTCCTCCTCGTTGAAGAGGTTGGAGTACCAGGCGAGGCGTCCGGTCTCGGCGAGGTTCGCTTTCTCGACAGGAGTACCCAGGTCAGCGGCGGTCACCCCCTTGCGGGCGAGCCAGGCGCGGAAGGTGGCGTTGAGCTTCGGGTCGGCGTAGTTGATCTTGCCCAGGCTGATCTCGTCGCCGAAGCTGACGACGTGGAGCGCCTTCCGCTGAGCGGGTGTGAGCGAGGCGTGCAGCTGGCGGATGGCCGGGACGCTGCCGTGATGGGCGGCGACGATGGCGGGCTGAATCTGCGAGAAGCCGTCGGGCAGCGCGGTGTTGTAGCCCAGGCCATCCTTCAGCTGATGGACCCACGGCTGGATGCCAGCGAAGGCGCCGTAGAAGCGGATCTTCTGGGGCTTCTTGCCGGCGTTGCTGGCGCGCCAGCTTTTGCTGGCCCGGAGGATGCCCTCGGCCAGCGTCTTGCTCGGGACGACCCGAGCCTCCTTGCGCCAGGTGATGTCGATGGGAACGCAGACCACCTCACCAGAGGCGACGGTCATGGTGCCGACGTTATCCTTGCCGGCAGGATCGCGGGCGAAATCGATCTCGATGGCGCTACCGGGCAGGGTCAGCGTGAGGCCCTCGTCGTGGACGAGGCGGCAGAACGGGCCGATGTTGAACCACTCGCTCCAGGCGCCGGCGGCGACGGGTTTGGCGGGGAACTTCTCGGTGGCGCCGCCGTAGTTGGGCTGGAAGTGGCCGCCGCGAGAGACGGTCAGCTGAGCGGGGGCGGCCGTGGCGTTGCGAAAGCGAGCATACAGCCGGGTGGCGGCCAGCGCCTCGTTGGCGAAGGGTGAGCCGACCTGGTACGGCTTGAAGCCGATGTAGGTGTCGTTCGGCTCGGTGGTGAGGACGACGAAATCGACGAAGCGATTCCCGGCGGGGGCGGGGTTCCTGAGCGCGATGAGGCGAATCTCGGCAGGGCCGGCCGCGAGGGCGGCCATCTCGCGGGGTGCCTCGGCGGCATCGTGATCGACGCCCCAGTACCACCAGAGTTCGTCGCTGACGCCGGAGAAGCTCCACAGCCGGGGTGTGCCCACCTTGCCGTAGTCGCGACCGTAGACCCTCTTGCCGTTCTGATGAATCTCGATGCGGTGCAGGTAGTTGAAGTAAGGCGGCGCCTGATACTTGCTCCAGACGCGGTAGCTGCCCGCCTGCGGAATCTGCACCGTCTGAGTCGCCACGGCATCGACGACATCGGCAGCGGCACCGAGGCAGCCACCGTGCGTCATCCACATGCCGCCGTAGGTGTGGCTGGCGTAGCTATCGTCCTGGGGGGTGACCTTCCAGCCCCCTCCCTTCGGGGTGAACTGCTCGCCCTCGGCGATGACCACGGTGGGAGCAGCGAGCAACGGGGTGGGAAGCAGCAGCATGAGGAGCATCAAGAAGCGGCGCATGGGTGAGACTCCGAAGGATCGATCGGCGGCGGGGCTGTGGAATGGATATACTAGCTCGCGCGGGCAGCATCGAGCGAAGAACACCCTGGAGAGAGGTGAAGCATGGGGATCGTGGCGTGGCTGATCATGGGGTTGATCGCGGGCATCGTGGCGCGGACCATTCTGCCGGGCAAGGCGCCGGGCGGTTGGGTGTGGACGATCGGGCTGGGAATCGTCGGCGCGCTGGTGGGCGGATTTCTGGGCACGCAGCTGGGCTTCGGCGATGTCCACGGGTTCGATCTGCGGAGCATCATCCTGGCCATCGGCGGAGCGCTGCTGTGCCTGGTGGTGTACGATCGCTTCATCAAGAAGTAAGCTCCCGCCGATTCAGGTCAGGATGCGGGTGAGTACCTGGGCGGGTTCGACGCCGGTGAGGCGCATTTCGAGCCCCTGGTGGCGCACGGCCAGGCGCTTGTGATCGATGCCGAGCAGGTGCAGGATGGTGGCGTGCAGGTCGCGGACGTGGACGGGATCGACGACGGCGTTGTAGCCGAGATCGTCGGTGGCGCCGTAGGTCAGTCCACCGCGGATGCCGCCGCCGGCGAGCCACATGCTGAAACCCTTCATGTGGTGGTCGCGGCCGGGGGTCTTGCCCTTGCCCTGGTACATCGGCGTCCGGCCGAACTCGCCGCCCCAGATGATGAGCGTGTCGTCGAGCAGGCCTCGCTGCTTCAGATCGGTGAGAAGCGCCCAGGTGGGGCGGTCGGTAGCCTTGCAGCAGATGTTCATGTAGCGGACCAGGTCGCCGTGATGGTCCCAATCGCGGTGGTAGAGCTGGATGAAGCGGACGCCGCGCTCGGCGAGTCGGCGGGCGAGCAGGCAGTTGGAGGCGAAGGAGCCATCGCCGGGCTTCGCGCCGTACATCTCCAGAACGCGAGCCGGCTCAGCGGAGATGTCCATCAGATCGGGGACACTGGCCTGCATGCGGAAGGCCAGTTCGTACTGCGCGATGCGGGTGGCGATCTCGGGGTCGTCGGTGAGGCGCTGGTGTTGCGTATTAAGCGCCTGGACGGCATCGAGCACGTCGCGCTGCCGGCCGGGGGTGACGCCCGGGGGGTTGGTGACGTAGTGGACAGGGTTGCCGCGTGACTCCAGAGCGACGCCCTGGTAGCGTCCGGGCAGGAAGCCCGCGGACCACATGCGCCGTGAGATCGGCTGCGGACTACGGCCGGCGAAGCTCGTCAGCACGCAGAAGGCGGGCAGGCGGTCGGTCTCGGCACCGAGGCCATAGGTCACCCACGAGCCCAGCGACGGCCGCCCCGGGACCGGGGTGCCGGTGTTCATGAGCGTGTGGGCGGGATCGTGGTTGATCTGATCGGTGTGCATCGAGCGAAGGATGCAGATGTCGTCGGCCAGCTTCGACGTCCAGGGCAGCATCTCGGATATTTCCTGGGCGGATTGTCCGTGACGTGCGAACTTGAAGCGCGGACCGAGGCAGCGAAGCTCCTGCCCCTGCAGCTGAGCAATGGGCTGGCCCTTCGTGAACGAGGTGGGCATGGGCTGCCCGTCCATCGCGGCGAGCTTCGGCTTGGGGTCGAAGGTTTCGAGATGCGACGGCCCGCCGGACATGTAGAGGAAGATGACCCGCTTGATGCGTGGTGGATAGTGGGGCAAACCTTCCAGCGCAGGCAGGCCGAGCGGTCGAGGCGGGGCAGCGCCGTGGGCCAGTAGCGATTGCAGGGCGATGGCACCCAGGCCCAGGGAGGTCTGGCGGAGGAAGGTGCGGCGGGAGGCAGGATCGAACATGGCAGACATCTCCGGCAGGCGTTCAGCGGGATACGGAGTAGTCTACCACCGGGCGAGACGCGATGCCATTGGCGGGTTCAGCGACTTCCGACGTTGACGTGGCCAGGCTAGCTCTGGCGCGTTCGTGCGAGGGTGTTGGCGTCGTCATGATCGGCTCTGCCACCCTGACGGATCTCTCGACGTGTGGAATACAGCGATAACCACCACACAGTTGGTTTTGACCCGGTAATAAACGCAATAGGGAAAACGGGACACAGGCGCCTCTCGCACGTCGCCGTCAGCAACGGGATAGCGCTCTGGGTGGTTGGCAACGATATCGAGTGTCTGCTGCACTTCTGCCAAGAAATCATCGCCCAGCCCGACTTTATGCCCCTCGTACCATGCTGCTGCCTCGGCGAACTCTGACTGGGCCACTCGTCGGAACATCACGGGCAGTGTCATGGCTTCAATCGATCAAGGGTCTGAGCCTTGACCTGCTCCCAGGAAACGACGTCGGTCGGGTTGGCCTCATCTTCTGCAACCCGGCGCTGCAGTTCCAGCCGCTGGGCCTCGGTGAGTAAGGGCGGCGGAGACTCGGCCGCGATGGTGTCCCAGATGGCCTGGACGAGTGCGATACGCTGTTCGCGGCTCATCTGGTCGATCCCCAGGGAGTGGATGGTTGGCGGCATGGGGGCTCCTCCTTCTGGATGCGCAGATAGAGTCAGTAGCTCCGACCGGCGTGTCCAGGCAGCACACACAGTCACGGCTTCCGCTTCAGCACGACCTGGTCCATCAAGGTGCGCCAGGGGGTGAGGCCAGGGGTCATCTCGGCGGCGGTGCGGGCGGGGCGGAGACGCGACACGTCCACATCGACGTACAGCGCCTTGAAGAGCTTCTCGTCGAAACCGGGGTTTGGGGCGTTCTCCTGAGCACCGACCGATTGACGCCAGGTGCGCAGGCGGCCTAGCATCTCCTCGACACGTTTGGGCTCGCGGGCGGCGAGATCGGTGGCCTCGCCTGGGTCGGCGGGCAGGTTGTACAGCTCGGAAGTGCCGGTGTCGTAGTAGGTGATCAGCTTCCAGGGTCCCTCGCGGACCGCGCCGCCGGGGCGGCCTCCCTGGTTGTTGTAGTGCGGGAAGTGCCAGTAGAAGGAGCGCGCGGCGGGTGGCGGGGCCTTGCCGAGCCAGCGGTCGGCCTGGGTGATGCCATCGACGCCGACGGGGAGGGGCAGTCCAGCCAGCTGCGTCAGCGTGGGGCGCAGGTCGAGGTGGCTGACCGGCAGGTGAGAGACGCCGGGGGTGATGCGGCCAGGCCAGCGGACGAGGAGTGGCACGCGCAAACCGCCCTCGTAGAGGAAGCCCTTGCCGGCCCGGAAGGGGGTGTTGTGAGTGGGGGCGTTGTCGCGCAGCTCGGGGACGTGCAGGCCGCCGTTATCGGAGGTGAAGACGACGATGGTGCGCGGCGACAGTTTCAGTTCTTCGAGACGAGCGAGGAGCCGGCCGACGCTGTCGTCGAGGGTGTCGATCATGGCGGCGTAGCCGGGGTTGAAGGCGTCCGCGTGCTTCTTGACGAGTTCGGGCCGGGCGCGGATGGGGATGTGGGGGTTGTTGTGGGCGAGGTAGAGGAAGAAGGGTCGGTCGCGGTTGGCGTCGATGAAGCGCACGGCGGCGGTGGTCAGTTCGTACTCGCCCTTGCCTCCCTCGGTGGCGGAGGGCTCGCTGGCGGCGCGGCCGGGGTAGGCAAAGTCGAAGCCCTGCTCCTTCGGGCCGAAGCCAGCGCCGCCGAGGTGCCACTTGCCCACGAAGCCGGTGACATATCCGGCCTCGCGGAGCGTCTCGGTGAGTGTTTTTTCTTCCAGGGGCAGCGCGGTGAGCATGCGCGCCTGGAGGAGCTTCTGCGACGGCGCATCGGGGCGACCAGGCAGGTAGGTGGTCAGTCGGAGGCGAGCGGGGGCACGTCCCGTGAGCAGACCCGCGCGCGAGGGTGAACAGATGGGCTGAGCACAGTAGGCGGCGGTGAAGCGCAGCCCCTGCGAGGCCAGGCGGTCGAGGTGAGGCGTGAAGTGATCCTTGCGGCCGTAGCAGCGGAGGTCGTTGATGCCGAGATCGTCGGCGTTGATGAGCACGATGGAGGGGCGCTCGGGGCGGGGTGGCTCCTGGGCGGGCAGGATGGCGAGCAGCAGGGGCAGCAGGGAGTGCATGGCGCGGACCTCGGGAGGTGGAGAGAGCCCAGGTGCGAGGATAGCGACCCGGCGCAGTGGAGGGAAGGGGCTGGTTGTGCGCGTGTGGCCCGCACGGCATAATGGCACCAGGAGACCGCGCATGAACGAGGAAGAGTTCTTCCTGCTCGACATCCTGGCTCGGCCGGACGACGAGGCGCCACGTCTGATCTACGCCGACTGGCTGGGCGATCGGGACGATCCGCGCGGCGAGCTGATCCGTGAGGATTGGAGTCTGCGCGGCAGCCGGGATGTGCGTGGGGTTCGGCGCGACTTCGAGTTGCGACGGGCGCTTCTGTGTCGGCAGCGCGACTGGCTGGTGCAGGATGGCCTGGTGCTGACCCGGGCGCAGTTCATCCTGGCGTTTCGGCTGCGGCTGGCGGAGGTGATCGCCTACTGCACCGGGCGGAAGTCGCCGGGGCTACGCACCTGGGACCTGGACCCACGCACGCTGACGGGCTTCCTGGCGACGCGCAGCTGGCCACGCTCGCGCGAGATCGACTGGCCGGGGATGGTCTGGCAGGTGGGGATCGCGCGGCGGCGCTGGTTGGAGCAACAGGGGATGGCACCGAGTCGGCCCGCGGCCAGCTGCGCCAGCGGACGACTCCTGGTGTTCGACCCGTGGTTGTCGCAGGGCACCGCCGAGGCGTGGACCTCCAGCGGGGGCTACTTCGACACCGACAGCCTCCCCCCCTGGGATACCTGGGTGGCGCAGATTCTCGAACCCTCGCCGTGTCCGCGGCCCGATTCGCGCCGACCCACGCCGCACTTCCTGGTGGCCTGGGTGCCGCCCTCGTTCGTGCAGCGGGCGGCCTGGGCCATCGAGTCGAACAGCGATCGGAGCCTGCTCTGGCTGAGCGAGGTGAACAGCCCCTTCGTGCGCGACCTGCGCGAGGCTGGGGTGCGTCCCTGAGAGGGAGGTAGCTCGCCGAGGCGAGTGGGCTGCTATACTACTCCTCGTGGCCGGGCCCCCCAATCTCCGAGAATCGGCATGCGCTGGTCGATCATCCGTCTCATCTGGCTCCGCGAGCTGCGCGATCAGCTGCGCGATCGCCGCACGGTCTTCATGATCGCGGTGCTGCCCATCCTGCTCTACCCGGTGGCCGGGTTCGGAGTGATGCAGCTGGCGCTGGGGTTTCTGGCGCAGAAGAGCGTGGTGGGGCTGGTGGGCGGCGACCAGCTGGTGCCGTGGTCGGTGGCGCCGACGACACTGACGGCCGCCGAGGCGACGGCGTGGCTGGCGCTGCCGCAGGCGGTGCCCGGCGCGCCGCTGGGTGGGGTGGCCACGGTGGCGGGAAGCGCTGCGCTGGCCCAGGGGCAGGTGGATCCGAGGCAGGTGGCGCTGGCGGCGAGCTGGTTGGCGTGGACGCCGGGGCGGTTCGATCGGCTGACGGCGGCACTGGGGTTTCAGCTGGCGGCCCCCGCGCGCGAGTATCCCGCCCTGGTGGAGAACCGGGACGATCGGCTGGTGTTTCGCGCGACCTATCTCGATGGGAGTCCGCTGAGTGGGCCGTTGCTGATCCGACGCATCGAGGGGCGCATCGATCCAGACGCGGATGGGGAGACGGCGGCAGCCGAGTATCGGACGTGGCTGGACGACCGCCGGGTAGACGTGCTGCTCCTGGTGCCCGAGGGGTTGCAGCAGGCGCTGCGCGAGGGACGGCAGCCGACGTTGCACATGATCAGTCGGCCGCGGGATGATACTTCGCGGCTGGTGCATGCGCGGTTGAGCGGAGTACTGGGCCGGTGGCGGCGCGAGCTGCGGGACGTGCGGCTGGCGCGGCTGGGGTTGCCTGCCGATTTCGACCAGGTGGTGCGCGTCAGTGATCCGGCGCGGGCGCGGGCCCCGGCGCAGCAGGACGAGGAGAACCTGGCCAACGTGCTGGTGCGCGTCTTTCCGTTCGTGCTGGTGCTGTGGTCGCTGGCGGGAGCACTCTACCCTGCGGTGGATCTCTGCGCAGGCGAGAAGGAGCGCGGCACGATGGAGACGTTGCTGATCAGCCCGGCCAGCCGCGAGGAGATCGTCTGGGGGAAGTTCCTCACCATTTGGCTCTTCAGCGGGGCGACGGCCTTTCTGAATCTGCTGAGCATGGCGCTGACCACCTCGCAGCTGGGAGCGATGCAGACGGGAGGGCCACGGCTTGGGCCGCTCTTCTGGGGTGGGTTGCTGCTGTTGCCGCTCTCGGCGTTCTTCAGCGCGCTGTGCCTGGCGGTGGGCGCCTACGCGCGAAGTTCCAAGGAGGGGCAGTACTACCTCATGCCGCTCTTCCTCCTGACGATGCCGCTCATCTTCCTGACGCTGGCACCGGGGGTGGAGCTGAACCCGTTTTACAGCATGGTGCCGGTCACCGGAGTCGCGCTGCTGCTGCAGCGGCTGGTGGCGGCGGAGGGACCGGACCGGAGCCTGTGGTTCTACTTCCTGCCGGTGCTGGCGCCGATGGTGATCTACAGCTGGCTGGCACTGCGCTGGGCCATCGGGCAGTTTCAGCGCGAGGAGGTGCTGTTCCGCGAGGCGGAGCGGCTGGACCTGGGGCTATGGCTCCGGCGGCTGCTGCGCGACAAGGAGGCGCTGCCGTCGGTGGGCGAGGCGTTCTTCTGCTTCGGGATCATCCTGGGGCTGCGCTGGCTCTCCTTCGGGCTGGGAGGACATTTGCCTCTGTTGATCCGAACAGGAATTGGTCAACTGGCCTTCGTGGCGACGCCGCCGTTGATCATGGCGCTACTGTTGACGACGCAGCCAGTGCGCGGGCTGGGGCTGATCCGTCCGCCGTGGTGGGCGTGGCCGGCGGCCGCGATGCTGTCGATGCTGTTACTGCTGCCGCTGGCGGAGCTGACGCTGGTGATCCTGCAGCAGTTCCCCGGCCTGCGTGCCCTGCTGGAGCTGAACCATCCGTTAACGCGCGAGCTGCAATCGCTGGCCCGGGGAGGAGGTGACTCGCCGGTGGCCTATCTGCTCGTGCTGGCGGTGCTGCCGGCGCTGTGCGAGGAGCTGGCCTTTCGCGGCTTTATCCTGCAGGGGTTGCTGCGCGGCTTCCGTCCGGGGACGGCCATCCTGCTCAGCGCCTTTCTCTTCGCCGTGCATCAGATGAACGTCTTTCAGTTCGCGCCGCATTTTCTCTTCGGCGTGATCCTGGGGGTGCTAGTCGTTCGTACCGGGAGCGTGCTGCCGGCCATGCTGTTCCACCTGATCTACAACACGCTCCTGCTGACGTTGCCGACGCTGTTCAGCGGGTCGGGCCCACCGGAGGGGGCGGAGGGCGGGATGCTGCTGTGGCTGCCGCGGTTGGTCGTGTCGTGTGGATGCGTCGTCCTGGCAGGGGGCGGGCTGGCGGCGATCTGGTGGCGGACACCGCGACCCCGGGCCGAGGTGGCACCGTGATTCAGGGCTTGAGCCTCGTCGAGCTGGTAGTGCGTGACTGGACGGCCTCGGTGGCCTGGTATCACGACGTGCTGGGGCTGGAGGTGCGCCACCGGGACGAGGCGAACGGCTACGTGCTGCTCGATACTCGGAGTGGGGCGCAGCTATCACTGAAGCAGGGAGAGCCGCGGCCCGGCGGGGTGCTGTTGCTCTTCGAGGTGGACGACTGCGCGGCCTGGGCGGAACGGCTGGAGCGGGCCGGCGTCGCCTGCACGTTCAAGCGCAGCGCCGAGGGGTACGGTCGGCTGCGGTTCGTCGATCCGGATGGATATGGAATCGTGCTGTATCGCCTGGAGCATTGAGAAAGAACCTTCCCAAATCAGTCGATATTGATGCTCCACAACTCCATATTTTTGATCGGTTACTATAATGGGAGGAGACTTCCGGACATCAGGAGGGAATGGGAGAATGTTTTCGCAGAAAGTCGAATATGCCCTGCGGGCCGTGGTGCACCTGGCTGCCCAGGCACCGGCACCGCGGACGGTCGAACAGATCGCCCGGGTGACGAAGGTTCCGCAGGCTTATCTGGCCAAGGTGATTCAGGAGCTGGTGCACGCGGGCATCGCAAGATCCCAGCGCGGCATCGGCGGAGGTATCTCGCTGGCGAAACCGGCCGACGACCTGACCATCCTCGAAGTGGTCAACGCCGTCGATCCGATTCGTCGCATTCAGTCCTGTCCGCTGGACCTGGCGGCACATGGGGTCAACCTGTGTCCGCTGCATCGACGGGTGGACAACGCACTGGCCAGTGTCGAGCAGGCGTTTCGCTCGACCACCCTGGCCGAGGTGCTGGCCGACCCCAGTGATAGCGTGCCTCTCTGTGATTTTCCGATGATACGGGGCGACTAGTCGCACCCCACTCGCAGGACCGGCGCCGAAGCACCTCTCACCCTCCTCTCCCGTGCTTCTGCCGGTTGTGTGATCTGGGCCGCTCATCCTGGTAGCGGCAGCATCTCAACTCCCTCTCGTTGTCCGAACACCTCCTGAAAACTCAGGAATCCCTCGACCAGTCCCTTCGACCCCGGCCCTTTCTGGCCCAGAATCTCGATGCGATCTCGAAAGAGACGAACGAGGCAGCCCTTGCCACGTACCTGCACGTCGCAGGAGGAGCAATCGCTGGAGGTGCGCAGCTTCACGCCCTCGGGGAGGTCGTCCTCGACGCGATCGACCCAGGCTTCGAGGTCGAAGGGGCGCGCGAACTCGAAGACCAGGGTGTCGAACGTCTGGCCGAAGACCTGCTGAAACTCGGGGCCGAGCACCACCTCGGGCTTCTGGATGCCGGCCACCTCGCGGCGCCAGACGACGGTGGTGGGATCATCCTCGGCGAGATCGACGCTGATGGAATACTCGAAATCAGGGGTGCGGACGAAGCCAGTGCCGCGGTCGGCGGAGCCCTCGACGTCGCGGCGTTTGTAGCCCAGCGATTCGCGAACGGCGGCGTAGGTGGAGTCCACATCCTGGCGGATGTCGTCGGCGGCGAGGTCGGAGACGAACTTGCGCGACGAGGCGTTAACGCGGTCGGGCAGGCGGTGAAACTTGCGGTAGCCCGACAGCGACTTGATCTTGCTGGTGGTCTCGTTGCGCAGCAGACCCCGGCGCAGAGGTTGCAGGCGTGGGTCGGCAGTCGGCTGGTCGGCAGGGACGAGGCCGGCGAGATCGGCCAGCACCAGGCGGTCGCGGCTGCCCAGACAGACGGGATCCTGCGGCGGTGCCTCGCGGAAGGTGGTGCGCAGCAAGCGCGGCAGCTCGGCTTCCAGGTGCGCCTGCAGCGCGGGCACGGTCAGGTAGCGATCGGCCTCCAGCGCAGCCGCGGGTCGGCCGGCCAGCAACTCGGTCAGCAGGTGCGACCACAGACTGGACTTGAGCGAGCCGGAAACGTGAGAATCCTGCCCGGGGGAAGAGGAGACGAGGCCGACGGCGGAGGAGTGCTTCTTCAGGAAGGCGTGCAAGGCTTCGCGCGGCCAGGTGGTGCCGCGGCAATCGAGCGCCAGGACGAGGCGATCAGGGTGGGCGACCTCGAGGCGCTGGAGCAGCTGGCGCAGGGGCAAGGCGGTTTCGGCACGGTCGTCGGCCAGGGTATCGTGGCAGGCGAGCAGCGTATCAGAGCCCTCGGCAAGCGCGCGGCCGGACCAGTAGACAAGGAGCAGTTTAGCAGGCGAGGCGGCCAGCTTGCGCAGGCGGGAGTCGATGGCCGTGCGCGTGGCCTGGGGGCCGGTCAAGAGGGTGGTGGTGAAGCCGAGAGCTTCCAGCGCGCGGGCGACGCGGGTGGCGTCGGCATCGGCGCAGGGGGCGGCGGGGACGGCGGGATCCTGATGCTGCTCGATGCCCACGACCAGGGCCTGGTGTTCGCTCATGGTGTCTCTTCTGGTGGGGCGATGGAACCTCACCCGTGTATGGTACCCGGTGGGGCGAAGCGATGCGAGGTTCGCAGGGGACGGATCTTTCTCTACCATGAGAGAAGAGCGGGGAGGCAGGCCATGGCGAGCGAAGCGGGAACGGTGACACTGCGCGGGGACCACGTCACGCTGGCCCAGGCGCTGAAGATCGTGGGGTTTGCCACGACGGGCGGGCAGGCGAAGATCCTGATCCGCGAGGGCGGGGTGGAAGTCAATGGTGAGGCGGAAGCGCGGCCGGGGCGCAAGCTGCGGGCGGGCGACCGGATTCGCACGCCGGAAGGAGAATGGGTGGTCGTCGCCCCATGAGTGCCTCGCTGGAGGAATCAGCGGCTTCGCCCCGGCTGCCCTCGCCGCTCGATCGACCGGTGTGGCAGCAGGTGCTGATGCTGGCGTGGCCGGTACTGCTGCAGAACTGGCTGGTGACGGCAGTGCACCTGTCGGATCGGCTCATGGCGGGGCGGTTTCAGGATGTGGGGGCGGCTGAGCAGGCAGCCACGCAGGCGGCGCAGACCACGGCCAGCTACCTGGGCTGGCTGCTTTCGAGCTACACGGCGCTGATCACCATTGGCAGCACGGCGCTGGTGGCGCGCATGATCGGTGCGCGCGATCGGCGGACGGCGCGACAAGTGCTGCATCAATCGTTGCTCCTGGCCCTGGGACTGGGGCTGGTCGGCATGGCGCTGGGGCTGGGGTTCCTCGATCGGTTGTTACAGGTGCTGCGGTTGCAGGAGGTGGCGGCGGGGTATGCGGGGGGCTACCTGCGTCCGCTGCTGTATGCGCTGCCGTTGCAGATGGTGGGCATGGCGGGCATCGCCTGCCTCGCGGGGGCCGGCGACACGCGGACGGGGATGTGGGTGCTGGGCGGCATCACGCTGATCAACCTGCCGCTGGCGTGGGGGTTCTTCTCGAGGCTGGGGTTTGTCGGCATCGCGGTGGGCACGGCCCTGAGCCAGGGACTGGGGGGGCTGGCGGTGCTGCTGGTGTTGTACGTCGGGCGGGCCCACCTGCGTCTGCGGCTGCGCTACCTGGTGCCGCGACCGGCGCTGATCGCGCGGATTCTGCGCATCAGCATTCCGGCGGCGATGGACAACGTGTCAATGATGGTGGGGCAACTGTGGTTTCTTGGCATCGTCAACGACCTGGGTGACACGGCGGCGGCCGCGCACGGGATCGCCCTGACATGGGAGGCGCTGGGGTTCTACGCGGGGGCGGCGTTCGGCACGGCAGCGCTGACGGTGGTGGGGCAGTCGCTGGGGGCAGGCCAGCCCGAACGGGCGGCACGGGGAGGCTGGCTGGCGTTCGCCATGGGCACCGGAGTGATGTGCGTGATGGGTCTCTTGTTTTTCACGCTGGCCGACCCGATGTTCCGGCTGTTCTGCCCGCATCCGAGTCAGGAGGCGATTGTGACGACGGGCATACCGGCGCTACGGCTGATCGCCTTCGGGATGCCGGCCTGCGGGGTGTGCATCATCCTGGCGGCGGCGCTGCGCGGCGCGGGCGACACGCGGTTTCCGATGTTGTTCACCTGGGTGGGCTTCTTTGCGCTGCGCATCCCGCTGGCGTACCTGTTCACCCTGCCGGAGCCACGCGGCTGGGGGCTGGGGCTGGTGGGCGCCTGGCTGGCCATGGTGACCGACCTGCAGATACGCGGGTTGTTCATCCTGGTGCGCTACCTGCGCGGCGGCTGGAAGTTGATCGAGGTGTAATCGACAGGTGTGGAGGCGCGGGTTATGCTGAGGCGGAGGTAAGCTCGATCCCTTCATACCGGTGAGAGATCATGACCATCCGACGGATTGTGCTGGCGGGATGTCTGCTGCTGCTCGTGGGCGGAGGGGTAGTGGCCTGGTGGCAGTATCGGGAGCGGACGGCGCCGAGCTACTCGGAGCTGATCTTCGGGCCCGAGGGGCATCTGCGCGTCATGGTGGTGGTGGTGGAGGAGCAGGTCTACCTGGTGCCTTCGGGGAAGGGTTCGCCCACGAACCCGCGGAACTGGGAGAGCCTGGCACCCGACGAGAACCGGGTGCTGCAAGATCCCGACGGGCGCACCCAGTACACCCTGCTGCGCGTGCAGTACCAACCGTACGACCCGGAGATGCCGCTGGCGGTGGACGTGCAGATGGATGGGCCGGCCAGTTACCGGCAGTATGCGTTTCCGGGGACGAGCCGGAATGTGACGAAGGCGCCGCAGACGCACTTTCATGGGCCGCTGGCGGTGGAGAAACTGTCTGCACCGTCGATGGTGCCCGGGGGCGAGGCGGTCGATGTTCGGGTGAGTGTGGTCACGCGGGACGACAGCCGGGGCTGCTGGGCGGCGGTGCGATCGCACGAGCTAGTCGAGCAGAAGTCAAAGCCACTGTTTGGGCCCGAGGTAGCTCCGGTGGTGGAGATCGACTTTCCGGCGAAGGAGGCCGGGGGAGCGCCGATCCGTCGACGGTTCGTGTTGACGGAGGCGTGTTGAGGGGCGATCTTCCACGGCCCGGTTCGGGCCCCCGCGGAAGCAGGCATCGGCACGGCGAAGGCCACGGTTCGCTTCACCCCATGGCCAGACGTTCCCGTGCGTGAACTGAAGTTGGACCTCGCGATCGTGGCCAGTGCGGATCATTAACTCCGATTCCAGAGTGGCAGGGAGGAAGCGACGATGTACCGATGGAGCATGGCGATGCTGGTGCTGGGGTTCATCCTGACGGCGAGCCGGGCGGAGGAAGATGCAATCCGGGCGGAGACAAAAAAGCTGGAGGGCACCTGGCAGTTGCAGTCGGCCGTGCGCGATGGCAAGGCCACGCCGGAGGAGTTCGTCAAGAAGGTGCGGGTGGTGATCAAGGACGGCAAGCACTCGGTGTTTCTGGGCGACGAGGCGGTGGTGAAGCAGATTCCCTTTCGGATCGACCCGAGCCAGAAGCCGAAAGCGACCACCGACACCCTGCCCGATGGCAAGGAGATCCATGGGATCTACAAACTGGAGGGCGACAGGCTGACCAGCTGCGTGGCGGAACCGGGCAAGGAACGGCCGAAGGAGTTCGCATCAAAACCAGGGTCGGGCCACACGCTGCGGGTGTTTCAGCGCGTGAAGCCGTGAACTGCCTGGCCGATCACCCGCGTGCCTGGGCGGCGAAGTGGGCGACGGCGGCGGCGAAATCCTTGACGAAGATAAACTCCTGCTTCAGGTGACAGGCCTCGAACGTGCTGTAGGCGTTGGGGCCGACCTCACAGAGGACCATGGTTCCGCCGTGTCGAGCGAGCGCATTGCGGATGGCCACCAGCTTGGCGAGGAAGACGCTGTACAGGCAGTAGGGGGTCTCGGGCCCGAGGCTGAGGGCGAGGCGCGATCCTGGTTCGGCGCAGGCCGCGAGGATTTCCTCGCCGAGTTGATGAATCTCGGTCTCTTCGAGGCGCGAGTGTTTGAGACGTATGCAGACCACGCCGTCCAGCGTGGTGGCGGTGATATGTCGGGGGGCCATGATGATCTCCGCGGGGATGTGCGAGCGGGACCCCTCCCGGTCGATCTGGGTATGTTCACCATACCCCCACGACGGGGCGTGTCAAGGAAAGTCGGAGGAGGGGAGCGAGATGGGGTTTCTTAATGACTGCACCACCAAACGGTGGGACAGGTTCTGGTGGAGGAGAAGCTTCGCGCCGCCGGTTCTATCCACCCCAGTCGCTCTCGGCCAGCCGCGAATGCCCTGGAGGGGAGCGGTTGAGGCTGCGGGCTGGTGCAGCGTGAGGTTTGGCATCGTTCCTCTGCGTCGCGTTCCCTGGGGCGCTGACGCCACGTCGTTCGCTCAGGCTGGGTCGGACAGAGCGGGGTAGTCGGTGTAGCCGTGATCGCCCCCGCCGTAGAAGGTGTGCACATCCCAGGGGTTCAATGGGGCGTCCCGGTGGAACCGCTCCACGAGATCGGGGTTCGAGATGAACGGCCTCCCGTACACGATCAGGTCGGCCCGGTTGGCCGCGAGCGCCGCCTCTCCAGTCGCTTTCGTGAAGCCGCCCACCGCCAGCAGGGTGCCGGCGTAGACTGCGCGGATGAGGTCGATCGCGTTGAACACCGGGGTGGTTCCCCGCGAGTAGCCACTATCGTAGCCGACGTGGAGGTAGGCCAGCCCGAGCGGGTTCAGGCGGCGGGCGAGGTACGTGTATGTCTCGGCCGGGTCGTCGTCGAAGGTGTCGTTGACCGTGAAGCCAGGACCAATCTTGATACCTACGCGGTCCGCCCCCACGACGTTGCACAGCGCTTCGAGCACTTCCATCGTGAAACGGGTTCGCCCCTCCAGAGACCCGCCGTAGGCGTCGGCCCGGCGGTTCGACCCCGTGACCTGAAACTGGTTCGGCAGGTAGCCAGTCGCCGCGTGCAGTTCCACCCCGTCGAAGCCAGCCACGATCGACAACTCGGCCGCCCGACGGTACTCCTCGATCACCGCGGGGATCTCCTCTGTTTCGAGGGCCCGGGGCGTCTCGAAGGGGACCTTCCCGTCGAAGGTGTGGACATACCCCGAAACGGCGATCGCCGACGGCGCGACGGGCCGGGCGTGGTCGGGCAGCAGGGACGAGTGGGACACCCGGCCGGCGTGCATGAGCTGCACGAAGATGCGCCCGCCGGCGGCGTGGACGGCATCGGTCACCGTCCGCCAGGCGGCCGCCTGTTCAGCCGTATGCAGGCCGGGGGGATAGGTGTACCCGCGGCCCATCGGGCTCGGGTGGGTCCCTTCGGTGATGATCAGGCCGGCGGAGGCCCGCTGGGCATAGTAGCGCACCATGCGCGCGCTCGGAACGCACCCGTCGTCGGCTCGGACGCGAGTCATGGGGGACATGACGATCCGGTTGCGCAACTCCAGCGTTCCCAGTCGCACTGGCGACAACAGTCTCAGTCGGTCTGGCATACCGCAATCTCCCACTAGCCACCAAACGACTTCGCGCACCAGTCCGACACGCTGCACCAAGCTAAGGGGCGCAGACAATGCACTCGCCACCCCTAACCTCCAGTACCTCGCCGGTGCCGTCATTGGTCTGGCCCAGCGACCAGGTCGGCCAGCTACTCGTCCGCGCTGATGCTCAGTTCCATCGTCCCGTAGTACCACAGGGCATAAAAGCTCGCCACCTTGTTCTGCTCGTAGGTGATGCGGTTGATCCTGGGCAACAACTTCATGTGCAGCACCGGTTCGACCTTGCCGGTCCTGAGAGAGAACAAGCACGTTGTCCCCTTGCTACGAAACAGGACCTGAGTGAGAGAAGGGTTCTCGGCGTAGACGTCAATCTCTCTGTACTTCTCGGGCAAAGCTTTCAACAGCGCCTGCCAGAGGGCAGCGCGCTTCGTGGCCTGGTCGTCACGTTTGTCGCCTTTCGCCGGGCTGGCCCCCCAGCCCACGCCCTGGCCGATGAAGATCAGCAGACATGCCAGAACCATCCAACCTATCAGCCTGCTCATGTGCACTCCTTTACTCCGCCGAACGTCCGGCCCAGGTGGGTAGCCAGACCTTCCCCCATTGACAACGGATCAGGCAAACAGCGTTCCTTGACGCACGGTCTGACTCCGACACCTTAGTCGGCGGGCCTTTGCTCAGTAGGCACCAGGCGTCTGGACAGGAAGTGACGAGTCTGGCCGAGTGGATAGTCGGCTAAGCGGCCGAACTCGGAGTAGCCCAGGCGGTGGTAGAAGCCCGGCGACTGGAAGCTGAAGGTGTCGACCCAGGCGCTGTGGCATCCGGCGGCAATCGCCAGGCGCTCGGCCTCCTCCACCAGGCGACGGCCCCAGCCCTGGCCGCGTAGCTCGGTGGGGACCGCGAGGATCTCGATGCGCAGCCAGCCCCACAATAGCTGACCAATCAGGCCGCCGACCACCGTGCCCGCATCATCGCGCAGGGCAAGTGCGATGGCGTTCGGCTGCCAGGGGAATCCTTGCTCGCGACTGAAGGAATCGAGCGGGGCCACCAGGGCATCGCGGTCGGTGGCCGTCAGTGCGCTGAGGAGATCGAGCTTCGGCATGGCCTGGTCCGCGCCTCCTGCGGTTGAAAGCACCAGCGACGCTGGCAGGGTCGGGTTCGAGGTTACTCCTTGCTACGGTATTTGCGCAGTTCGGAGGGCAACGGGGGAGATACTCCCGGGGGTGGGCCGTGCTTGAAACTCGGGTCGGGCTGACCGCGCTGGAGTCGGGGGACGAACGGGAACTCATCGGTGAGGACGTAGTAGTAAGTGCCATCGGGATATTCTGGTGTGGGCCCGGTTCGGCCATTGCACTCGTCGAGATCGCCGGACTTCGGATCGAACTCGAAGTCCTCGACGAATCGGCCGTCGAAGCGGCCTTTCGGTCCATCGTTCCGTTTGCCGTCGCGCAAGCGATAGCTCGAGCGCAGCCGACGGGTCCTGCTCGTGAGGTCGGTGGGATCGCCGGGACACTCGGGGCCGTAGATGGGGAATCCATCGGCGGCATAGCCGAGGAGAACCATGCGACGTTTGGGATCTGCCACTTTGAGATCCCAGAGTAAACCGATCGGCAGGCCGTGGTAGTGATACACGCCATGCCGGCCCTGGGTGTGGGCATGATTGGCGTCGATCCCGAGGGCCACGGCGTTCGCGGGGTGCAACACCTCGAACTGCCAGCCGCTGCTCCCGTCCGCGTTCCAGAAGGGGCCCGAGGGATCGAACGGCACGCCGTTGACCGCCACTCCGAACAGCCACATCTCGAGGGGGACTGGTTTGTCGGCCGCGGTGGGCTTCAACGCACATTCAAAGCGATGCTTCTGCGGACGCATCGGGACTGGATCATGCGGGTTGGGGAAGTCACCCACGGCGTGATCCGGAAGGCCGTTGGCGGTCACCACCCTTTTGTCGCCGGTGGTGGTGATCGAGATGAGGGATTTGTCGCGACTGCTGGAGCGCTGGCCAAGGACCCAGCCGCCGGTGGCGATCGCTGCGGGAATGGAGACGGCCCCCGCGATGGCCATGCGTCGTGTGACCTTCATGGTTCTCCTCCGATGGTGCAGACATCGGGGGGAGGATTGCACCCCACCGGCGGGTAGTACCTCCTCCTCGCCGCAGCCGTGTTGCTGACCGCATCGAGGCAAGCTGCCGGGGAATTCGGCGCGCCAGGAAGCGGAGCTTGCCGACCAGGGACACCGGGGTTATGTTCGCCCTCGACGGGGGCAAATTCAAGGGTATCGCGGAACGAGCATGCTTACCTGCCGGGAGGGCACGGGCAGATCGCCCGTGGATCGACGACGTTCCTATGCCCCAGGGGTGGGGTCGTTGGCTGGGTTCGGGGTCGGCGGCTGGCGGCGCATCAGGTAGTGGACCGGCGGCCAGACTGCCAGGGGGACGGCGGCGCTGATGAGCAGGCCGGCGGTGGGGCGGTCGAGGTAGGCCTGGCCCAGGATGCCGAAGGCGAAGCCCATGGCGAAGCTGCCGCACGCCAGGGCGGAGAGGAACGGCCCGGCGCGCATGCCGGCCAGGCCGGCCAGGCAACTCAGGGCCTCGGGCAACAGCGGCATCCAGCGCGACAGGGCGATGGCCCACAGGCCGTAGCGCTCGAAGAAGCGGCGGAGCATGCCCAGGTCGGACTCGCCGACCAGGCGACGGGCGACGCGCGGCCCGATGGCCCGACAGCCGCCGTAGGCTACCAGTCCAGCCAGGGTCGAGCCGATTCCGCCGATCAGTCCGCCGAGGATTGGCCCGTAGATCATGCCGAGGCCGGCAATGATGGCGGTGGCGGGAACCGGGGCGACGAGGTCGGCGACGATCAGCCCGATGCCGGCCAGCCAGGCCCACGCGCCGAACTGGCGGAGTCGGTTCAGTCCTTCTTCGCCGCCGAAGTAGGCGTCGACCTCGTCGCCGAACACGAGGGCCGGGATAAGCATGACGAGAACAAGGATGAAGACGATGCGATAGAGCCGACGGTGCGACCAGAAGCCGGAAGGCGGCGGGGTTTCGGGGGTGGGGGTCATGGGACTCCAGGGCAGAGGCGGTGGGGCGGGACACCATCGAAAAAGCAGGTGGTCCAGGCTCACTCGCCCGGAGGCCGGAGAGAGCCATGCAATGGCAGCATCGTACCATGCCTGTCGGTCAGGTGCAGCGCGGGGTTCGACGGGGTGGGCGGGCCGGCCTCACTCGGACCGCGGCTCCCAGAGCTCGAAGGTGTTGCCCTCGGGGTCGGTTGCCCAGCCGAAGCGACCGAACCCGTAATCCTCAACCTTATCGGATACGGTAGCCCCGGCCGCGCGAAGCTGGGCCAACATGGCATCGAGATTGCGAACGCGATAGTTGACCTTGAACGGTGCAGGCGCCGGGCTGGTGGAGTCGGCCGGGAACACCGACCAGACGGTATGCTCGCCGGCCGCGGTGGACGCGAGCACTCCGTAGGTCTGATCGGGCGCGATGGGTATGCCCAGGTGCTCTCGATACCAGGCGGCCAACGCCTGGGGGTCCCGAGCCTGAAAGAACACCCCGCCGATGCCCAGGACGCGTTCCATACGAAGTATCCCCTCTGCGGCTGAAAGCCTGCCTGCAAGCCCCCGAATCATGCGCTACGCTAGGATTGGTCCAGCGCCACTTCCATTAGGGGAGCTTACCACCGATGGAGGTCGGCCCCATTCTCACCCTGAGCCTGGACAAAAACAAGTCTGTCGGCGACGCGAGAGTGGGTTGTCTGGCTTTGACACTGAACACTACAGAAGCGGAGGCGAAATGCGAATCGTGGAGTGGGGGTGAACTGCGAGCACCATTTGCAGCGGATGGTTAGGCGTTACGCCTCTGCACCACCAACTGCCTGACCTCCTCCACCGACCGTGTAACCCCACCGAGGTGAATCATCGCATGACAGTTCGGGCAGACAGGCCGCAGATCCGTGACCGGATCAACCACATACTCCACCCCGATTTCAGCCAGAGGAATAAGGTGGTGGACGTGAATGAATCCGTTGGCGATGGGACCATACGCATTTTCAAAAATGAACCCACACACCACACACGTCGGGCCGTAGTAGGCGATGCACGCGCGCCGGGCGGCCGGGTCACGCTCGTAGCGGTTGACAAGCACTTGAGTGGTAGCGCCCTCAATGAACGGCTCGCCAGCATGCAAGTCGCCGGGCAGGTCTGCTTGCCGCTCCAGTATCCGGCGGCACTCGGCAAGGTGTTCGGCAAGTGACAGCACGACCAGGCCCGATACGATGTCCCAGTTCGTCCGCCGCCCCTGTTGCCCGACCGGGAGGCCGCTGAGCGGAGTCACCGCGCTCTCGCGAGGAAACCCCTCCTCGTCTAGCATGGCCGCAATGTTCAGAATCTTGAGTTGGATTGAGTCTCGGCTGCGACTCGTCAGCGAGTGGATCGCGTCCACGCCTCCGAAGTCATCACCGTTGAACCGGGCGGCGTACGCACAGAGTACCACCTCATCCCGTGTGAACGGCGCACCTGCCATTGCTGTTTCCTTCGCCGAATGATGACACTCAATAGTGGCAAGCATGCTTAGGGCTGGATGTCACGCAGAGCTGAGACCGATGCCGCTGCCTTCTGCAGCGGTTGGTTCGGCTATAGCTACCTATCAAACTCGGCTAGTATTCAATCTACCTGAGCTCGCTCGATGATTCGATCCAAGGTATCCGTCGATTCCTCGTCGAAGAACTTCGCGGCCCGGGCCAGTATACGGTCCTCCCGGTTGGAGTCACTATCCATCTCCTGGACGAGTAGGTCCACCCCGAGCTGCCACGCCTCAACCAGGTCCTCGATCTTTACGCAGACGTACCGGTGGTCCAGGCCTGCACGGACCGTTAGCGCCTGGAGTTTGCCAGCGCTGCGGTTGCCCCAAGCGTAGCTGATCAGCCGCGCCTTACCCCTGTCGCTCATATCGGAGTCGGCACCTAGCTTGTGGACGAGGCCGCAGCGAGCCCCGTAGATGTCAGCCGACGTGCACTCCAGCGGCTTCGCCTTTAACAGGTACTGGTCAACCCACGCCATGAATCGCTTGCCAACACCTGCGGCCGGGTCGTCATTGCTCAACCAAGCTATCACGTCGATAGCGGAGTAGAGCAGAACCAGTGTTGGCATCCGCGCCCCGATTGCCAAACACGCCTCGATACCTGACCGCAACTCCCAGATATTGCGAGTGAACGCCTGCTTGCTCATGAATCACTCTTGGTCTCGATTTGCAACGGGTAACCACCGCTCCTACAACGAGACACTGTAATCCACTGTCACGTTCGCCCGCTCGAACTGATGGACGACATCGGAATCAAGCCTTCGGTGGCCGACCATCTCAGTTCATCTGGCGCCGCTGCTAGATGAGGCCGTTAGGTGCAGCCCCTTGCTAGGCCTTCCTGTACTTTGCAATCAGGGCACGAACCTCATCCAACAGCCCAACTGGAACTGCTACCATCTCGGCCTCGTGGACTTCAGGTGCCGCCTTTCTCAGTATGCGAGTCGCTGGCGGATAGTTTCCGCACTCAGCACATCCACACGATTGGTTGTGGATCGCCCGCGGATTGTAGACCTGACCATAGTTTCCGCACTCAGCACATCCACATGTGTCGTTGTGAAACGCCATCTAGAAGTCTCCTTGCTACATATACTTAGATACGAATTCATCACACATTATCACCCGGGTTGAGTTTACCCCTTTGCTTGCCGACCTGCGGACGTTAGCCGGTATGGGTGCTTAGGAATGCCTCCCGAGTAAACCATTAGTGACTGGTCAAGTATCTCCTCTACGAACCCTAATGCGACCAACTCGGCATACGCTTCATCGACCGCAGCCACTGTTTCAGCATTTGGTTCAAGTTCGAGCTCACTGCAGTAATATGCGCAGACGTTGGGCTCATGAGCCTGCAACAACGCTGCGGCGTGTTGAGTTCTAAACATCATCCAGTTTTCCTAAACCAATTTGCCGGAGCACCCAGGCGTTCGGAGTTGTTGATCTCACATTGTGGCGGGTGAAATCAAAAAGCCAATCAAGTAGTAATAAGAGAGCACATAACAATTATACCCGTTCGCTGCTCGCCAGACAACAACCTAAATGATTGGTCGTTCGCCTCACGCCAACGGCAGGGGCTGGCGCGCCGAGGTGTGCTCGGGGACACCGCGCAAGCCAGTCGCGTCGGCGTGAGTGATGCGGACACGCACGCGCTGGCGGCGCAGGGTCAGGGTGCCGGGGAACGACACCTGCGCATAACGGCACGAGGTGCCGCGGACGTGGGCGGGGTGCGTGGGGTCGGCGGACTCGACCAGGACGTCCAGTGTGCGGCCGATTAGACGAGCGTGGTAGGCGGCGGCTAATTCGCGTTCCAGCGCGTGCAAGGTTTCGCGGCGCTGGGACTTCACTGACGGTGGGACGTCATCGGGGAGCGTGGCGGCAGTCGTGCCCTGGCGCGGGCTGTAGGAGAAGACGTGTAGG
Organism: Gemmataceae bacterium; assembly: GCA_046350255.1. Lineage (GTDB taxonomy): Bacteria > Planctomycetota > Planctomycetia > Gemmatales > Gemmataceae > CALDUY01. The sequence goes on along the minus strand of JAXMAV010000023.1, from coordinate 31,964 downwards.
CTCGTCAGACCAGCGGCGCGGATGGTGGCGCAGGTGTCGGCGAAGTCGGCGTCGGTCTCGCCGGGGAAGCCGACGATCACGTCCGTGCTGAAGGCGGGTTCGTCCAGCTGGGTGCGGATGCGGGCGATGCGGTCGAGGAAGCCCTGGCGCGTGTAGCGGCGACGCATCGCCGACAGGATGCGGTCGGAGCCGGACTGCAGGCACAGGTGCAGGTGCGGGCAGAGGCGCGGATGCTGGGCCAGGGCGCGGATCAGGTCGTCGCGGGCCTCGGCGGCTTCCAGGCTCGACAGGCGGATGCGGAAATCGCCGGGCAGCGCGGCCAGGCGGTCGAGCAGGTGCCACAGGCGCGTCCACTGGTCGCGCGGGCGGCCCTTGCTCAGGTCGATGCCGTAATGGCCCAGGTGGATGCCGGTCAGCACCACCTCGCGGTAGCCGGCCTCCACCAGGCGCAGCACCTCGTCGGCAATCTCGGCGGCGGGTCGGCTGCGCACCACGGGGCGCACGCTGGGAATGATGCAGAAGGCGCAGTTGAGCAGGCAGCCATCCTGCACCTTGACGAAGGCGCGCTGATGGCCGTCGAACCGGCTGATGCCGGGCAACGGGGAGACGACGCCGAAGGGGGCCAGCTCGTCCACCAGGCGCAGCTTGTCGGTGATGACCTGCGAGACGCCGGGCAGACGGGCGACGGCGGCGGGGTCGCGGGTGGCGTAGCAGCCCATCACCACGACCTCGGCTCCAGGCTGGGCCTGGTGCAGACGACGGATGACCTGGCGCGACTTGGCGTCGCCCTCGTGAGTCACCGTGCAGGTGTTGACGAGGCAGAGGTCGGCGGGCTCGTCGTCGGCGGCCTCGATCCAGCCGGCGTGTTCGAGCAGCTCCTTGACGTACTGCGTCTCGTACTGGTTGACCTTGCAGCCCAGGGTGACGAGGCGGGCCCGGCGTGGTTCCATCGGAGCCTCCGGGGTCAGACGGCGATCAGCCGGCGGAGGAAGGCGACACCGGCACCGACCTCGGCGGCGCGGTTGGTGCCCTCCTCGCGTTCGACGGCAAGCCAGCCACGGTACTCGATCTCCTCGAGCGATTCGACAAACTGCAGCCAGTCGATGTCGCCATGGCCCAGGGGCACCTCGCGGGCGGCCCGGCTGGCGCTGCCTCGGCGACAATCGCGAGCGTGAATGTGGACGATGCGATCACGCAGGGCGGCGATGGCCTCGCCAGGGCTAAAGCCGTGCAGCATCAGGTTGGCGGGATCGAGGTTGACGCCCAGATGGCCGGTATTGAAGGTGGCGAGATACTCGGCGAGAGCGGGGCCGGACTCCAGACCGGTCTCCAGCGCGATGGTGGTGCCGCAGCGGTCGCCGTGGGTGGCGAGGTTGTCGAGGCTTTCGCGCATGCGGCGGCCTTCGGGGCTGTCGGCGTTCTCGGGGATCTGTCCGGCGGTGAGGACGACACAGCGCGGGCCCAGCTCGTAGGCCAGATCCATCACCTTGCGGATGTATTCGAGGCGCGGCTGCTGGTTCTCGGCCTCGTCCAGGCCGCGGCGCAGCGGGCAGCCCAGCGCGGAGAGTTCGAGGTTGAGCGTGCGGAGCAGCGCGAGAAAGGCGCGGCGGCCCGACTGACTCAGCACATCGGGAGAGAGATCGCCGATGGCGTCGATCTGCACGCCGGCAGCGCCCAGGCGCGAGGCCTCATCGAGGCCCCGGCGCAGGGGCAAGTCGAGCGATTCGAGACGCAGGCCAATCTTGAAGCGTTTCATGGTCGGCTCGTGCGGAAGGTGCCCTGCCCCACTCTCAGATGTGGATGGAGCGCTTGTCCACACCGAGGGCAGCTTCCTTGACGGCCTCGGACAGGGTGGGGTGGCTGTGGCAGGTGCGAGCGATGTCCTCGGCACTGCCGCCAAACTCCATGACAGTGACGGCCTCGCCGATCATCTCGGACGCCTTGGGTCCCATGATGTGGACGGCGAGGAGGCGGTCGGTGCTGGCGTCGGCGAGAATCTTGACCATGCCCTCGGACTCGTTCATGGTGCGAGCGCGAGGGTTGGCCATGAACGGGAAGCGGCCGACCTTGTAGGCGCGGCCGGTGGCTTTCAGCTCTTCCTCGGTGGGGCCGACGCTGGCGACCTCGGGGTGCGTGTAGATGACGCTGGGGACCAGCTCGTAGTGGACCTTGGTCTTCAGGCCGCTCTGCTGCTCGGCGAAGGCGACGCCGTCTTCCTCGGCCTTGTGGGCCAGCATCGGGCCACGAATGAGATCGCCGATGGCGTAGATGCCGGGGACGTTCGTCTGGAAGTGATCATCGACGACGACCTTGCCGGTCCTGTCTTCCAGCTTGACGCCGAGGGTATCCAGACCGAGGCCGGCGGTGAGGGGTCGGCGGCCGATGGCGACCAGGACGCGGTCGCCCTTGAATTCGAGCGGTTTGTCGCCGGCGCTGGCCTGCACGGTGACCTCGCCACCCTTGACCGTGGCGGAGTTCACGCGGGTCTGCAGGTGGAAGGTGAGGCCCTGCTTCACCAGCGACTTGTGCATCTGCTCGGCGATCTCGGCGTCGGTCAGCGGCAGGATGCGCGGCAGGAACTCGACCACGGTGACCTTCGCGCCGAGGCGAGCCCAGACGGAGCCGAGTTCGAGACCGATGTAGCCAGCACCCACGACGATGAGGTGCGCGGGCACCTTGTCGAAGCAGAGCGCCTCGGTCGAGCTGACGATGTGCTTGCCATCGAACGGCAGCGACGGCAGGCTGATCGGTTCGCTGCCGGTGGCCAGGAGGACGGTGCGCGCCTCGATGGTTTGTTCCTTGCCATCGGCGAGCCGGACGGCGACGGGGAAGACCTCGCCCTGGCGCGGGCCGGCGATGCGCGCGGTGCCGGTGTGGACGGTGATCTTGTTCTTGCGCATGAGGCCAGCGAGTCCCTGGGTGAGCCCCTTGACGACGCCGTCCTTGCGGGCGAGCATGGTGGCGAGATCGAGCTTGACCTCGCCGACCTTGACGCCGTGCTGGCCGAGGTGGGACTTCGCCTGGGCGTAGATCTCGCTGGAGTCGAGGAGGGCCTTGCTGGGAATGCAGCCGACGTTGAGGCAGGTGCCGCCCAGGGTGGCGCGTTTCTCGACAAGAGCGACGCTCTTACCCAGCTGGGCAGCGCGGATGGCCGCCACGTAGCCACCGGGTCCACCACCAATCACCACCAGATCGAATCGCTCCGCCATGTTGTCCTCATCTACTGGTCAGGCTGGCCTGGCACGGGTTATTCGGGATCTCACGCCTCGAGGAGCAGGCGCTCGGGGTTTTCGAGGCACTCCTTGACGCGGACGAGGAAGCTGACCGCCTCGCGTCCGTCGATGATGCGGTGATCGTAGCTGAGGGCCAGGTACATCATCGGACGGATGACGATCTGGTCGTCGACGACGACGGGGCGCTTCTGGATGGCGTGCATGCCGAGAATGCCGGACTGCGGCGGGTTGAGAATGGGCGTGGACAGCAGCGAGCCGAAGATGCCGCCGTTGGTGATGGTGAAGGTGCCACCCTGGAGGTCGGCGACGGTGATCTTGTTGTCGCGAGCCCGGACGGCGAGTTCGGCGATGCCCTTTTCGATGCCGGCGAAGCTGAGGGTCTCGCAGTCACGGAGGACGGGGACCATGAGGCCGCGCTCGGTGGAGACGGCAACGCCGAAGCTGTAGTGGTTGTTGTAAACGATCTCGTTGCCGTCGATGCGGGCGTTGACGGCGGGGAAGGCGCGGAGTGCCTCGACGCAGGCCTTGACGAAGAAGCTCATGAAGCCGAGCCCGACGCCGTGCTTCTTCTGGAAGCCATCCTTGTACTTCGCGCGCAGCTCCATGACGCGCGACATGTCGGCTTCGTTGAAGGTGGTGAGGATGGCGGCGTTCTGCTGGGCAGAGAGAAGGCGCTCGGCGATGCGAGCGCGGATGGGCGTCATCGGGACGCGGGTTTCGCGGGCGGCGGTGCGCGGCGGAGCCACGGGCGTGGCCACTGGAGTGGCAGCGGGTGCAGGCGTGGCCGGCTTGCTGCGTGTGTCGACGTAGGCCTGGACCTCGGTCTTGGTCACCACGCCACGGTCGGAGGGTGGAATCTGGCGGGCATCCAGGCCCTGGGTGTCGATCTGGACACGGGCAGCGGGCGAAACGCGGACGTCGGAGCCGGCCGGGGCCGCTGTCGCTGTCGGGGCAGAAGTCGCCGGAGTCGGAGGCGGAGCGGCAGCCGCGCGCGGCGTGCCAGCGGGATCGACAGCGCCGATGACGTCGCCGATGGCCACGCGAGCGTTGGGCTGGACGCGAATGCTCAGCACGCCGGTGGCAGGGGCGTACTCTTCCTTGGTGGCTTTGTCGGTCTCCAGTTCGGCAACCGCCTCACCGGCTTTCACGGCGGCGCCTTCAGGCTTGAGCCACTTGAGCAAGGTGGCGTGGGTGATCGATTCTCCTGCCGGGGTGACCTTGATCTCGACAACTGCCATTCGCGTGGTCCGTGAGGAAAGAGGGCTCGATTCGCCAGGAGGGAGTCCGGCCCAGGGGCCGGAACAGAGCACCCCCCTCCGGTAGGGAGGGGGGTGCGGTGGTCAGGAAACCCGCGCGGGGGTGCGTTGGTCGGAGGCTGCGGGTGGGTGCGCCTGCTCGCCGTTGGTGGTGACGAGGAAGGCGGTGGCCCGCACGATGTGCGGCACGGGGCCAGCGATGGCGGCGGCCACCAACTCAGCCTGTTCGCGGTTGTGGACGGCGTAGGAGCCGGTGGCCGGGCTGGCGCTGGCATCGCGGCCGACGTACTGGAGTTCGTATCCCAGGGCCCGGAAGCGCGGCTCGACGAAGAACCAGGCGCCGTTGTTCTGGGAGTCTTCCTGGGCCCAGACCCATTCGCGCGCCTTGCGATACCGACTCAGTACTTTTGTCGCCTGCTCCTCGGCGAAGGGGTACAGCTGTTCGACCCGAACAATGGCGACGTCGTTGGCGCCGCGTGCGGTGCGCTCCTTCAGCAGGTCGTAGTAGACCTTGCCCGAGCAGAGCACCACGCGGCGGACATTGCCGGGCTCGACCGTGGCGTCGTCGAGAATCTCCTGGAAGCGTCCGTCGATGAACTCGGACAGAGGCGAGACGCACATCTTGTCGCGTAGCAGACTCTTGGGTGTCATCAGGATGAGCGGCTTGCGGAAGGTGCGCTTCACCTGCCGGCGCAGGATGTGGAAGTACTGCGCGGGCGTCGAGGGGTAAGCCACCTGGATGTTGTCCTCTGCGCAGAGCTGCAGGTAGCGTTCGAGCCGGGCGCTGGAGTGCTCGGGCCCCTGCCCCTCGTAGCCGTGCGGGAGCAGCATGACGAGGCCGCTGTCGCGCTGCCACTTGGACTGGCTGGAGGCGATGAACTGGTCGATGATGACCTGGGCACCGTTGGCGAAGTCGCCGAACTGGGCCTCCCAGAGGACGAGGGCCTCGGGGGCATCGAGGGCGTAGCCAAACTCGAAGCCGAGGACGCCAGCCTCGGAGAGGAAGCTGTCGAAGACCTTGAAGGAGGCCTGCTTGGGGCCAAGGTTGCACAGGGGGGTGTAGGGCTGGCCAGTCTCCCGGTCGTAGAGGACGCTGTGACGCTGGCTGAAGGTGCCGCGACGGCTATCCTGGCCGGACAGGCGGACGCGGGTGCCTTCGAGGAGCAACGTGCCGAAGGCGAGCGCCTCACCACAGGGCCAGCCGATCGCCTTGCGGTCGAGGACATCCTGGCGCCAGCCCTGCATGAGGGTGTGCAGCTTGGGCTGGACCTGGAAGCCATCGGGGTAGCGGACGAGGGCGTCGGCCACCTGGCGCAGGACGGTCTCGGGCACGCCGGTATCCACCGGGGCAGGCGAATAGCGCGGCGAGAGCCCCTTCCAGTGTCCCTCGAAGCCGTGCATGATCGGGTAGTGAGCGGGGCCCGACCTTACGCCGGTGAGCGCCTGCTGGAGCTTGTCCTCGAACTTTGTGCGGATGGCCTCGGTCTCGCGGGCCGAGAGATCGCCCGCCATGATGAGCTTCTCGGTGTAGACCTCGGTGAGCGAGGGTCGGGCGCGAATCTTGGAGTACATGATCGGCTGGGTGTACGAGGGTTCGTCGCTCTCGTTGTGGCCATGCCGGCGGTAGCAGACCATGTCGATGACGACGTCGCGGCGGAACTCCTGGCGGAATTCGAGCGCGAGCTGAGCGATGTAGCAGACAGCCTCGGGATCCTCGGCGTTGACGTGGAAGACGGGCGCCTGGATCATCTTGGCGATGTCGGTGCAGTAGGTCGTCGAGCGCGCATCGGCCGGAATGGTGGTGAAGCCGATCTGGTTGTTGATGACGATGTGGATGGTGCCGCCGGTGGTGTAGCCGGGCAGCTGCGAGAGATTCAGCGTCTCGGCGACGAGTCCCTGGCCAGCGAAGGCGGCATCGCCGTGGATCAGCAGGGGGATACCTCGGCGGCGTTCGGTATCGCCGAAGGCGATTTGCTTGGCGCGAGTGCGGCCCAGGACCACGGGGTTGACGGCCTCGAGGTGCGACGGGTTGGGCGTGAGCGACAGGTGGATGCGTTCGCCAGTGGCGTTGACGCGATCGGAGGAGAAGCCCAGGTGATACTTGACGTCGCCGTCGCCGTTCATCGATTCGGGGAGGTACTTGTCCTCGAACTGGGCGAAGATTTCCTCGTAGGGCTTGCGGAGGATGTTGGCCAGGACGTTGAGCCGGCCACGATGCGCCATGCCGAAGATGATCTCGCGAACGCCGAGATCGGGGGCGCGATCGACGATGGTTTCGAGCAACGGGATGAGTGTTTCGGCGCCTTCGAGCGAGAAACGCTTCTGCCCGGAGTAGCGGGTGTGGATGAAGCGTTCAAACAGCTCGGCGTAGTGGAGGCTTTCGAGGATGCGGAGCTTGCGGGCGCGGTCGTAGGTCGGACGGTTGCGGATGGGTTCCATCCGTTCGACGAGCCAGAGGCGGATGCGCAGGTCCTGAATGTGGCGATACTCGACGCCGACGGAGCGACAGTAGGTGTCGCGGAGGGCCTGAATCAGCTCGGAGAGCGGCACGGGGCCCGGCAGGCCATGGAACGGCTGGGTATCGACCAGGCGCGGCAGATCGGCCTCGGAGAGTCCGTACTCGGTCAGCTCGAGCTGAGGGTTTTGGGTAGGAGGGTCGTTCAGGGGGTCGAGGTGGGCCAGGAAGTGGCCGATTTCGCGGTAGGCGTAGATGAGGCGGACGACCCCAGTGAGGGGGTGGACTCCGCCGGAGGGGCGAACCGCGGACTGGCCCAGGGCCAGTTCGAACCCCTCGAAGAAGTAGCGCCAGCTAGGATCGACCGAGGCGGGATCCTTGCGCCAAGCCTGGTAGGCGGACTCAATGACTTCCAGATTGGCAGTGGCGGCGACGGTCCCATGACTCATGATCAGGTATCCGGTCGGGGACGCGAGCCGTGAGAGGCTCGCTGGGTTGCTCTATCATCATTTAAGGGCAGGGCAGCGCCGGGGACAAGCGAACCTTTGCTCAGCTAGGCCGGCACGGCCCCTTCTATAAGTGTAGGGAGGCAGCCTCGAGAAATCGTCCGAGGAAGAGAGGCAACATATGCGTATAATCGAACGCAGACAAGCCCGAATGACCGGGTACCAACCTCCGCGTCGATGGAACGTCGCATGAGTGTGCCTCCTACTCCCGCCGACCTGACCGGCTCGTCCCGGCACTCCAATCCGACACATTGCCGGGTGGGAGGCTGGGCCGGTGGGTCGCAATACACCCTGGAGTTGGGCCGGCTGCTGCAATCACGGCTGCGGATCGTCTCGCTCATCGCGCTGATCCCGCTGGGGTTATTCCTGGTGCGCCGGCTGACCGAGGCCGACCCACCCGAGGCGGTGCCGTTCTACCTGCCGCTGCATGTGGCGGTGACGCTGGTGGTGTTCGGGCTGACCGCCGCGCTGTGGTCGATCGCCGAACTGTCGTTCTGCTGGTCGCGCCGGCTGGAGCTGCTGCTGTTCACCTCCCTGGGGCTGTACTTCGGGTGGATGCAGATCCACATGCTGAGCACCGACAGATTGTTCGAGGCGATCACGCCGGAGGACTCGCTGGGACTGTTGCGGCTGTGGATCGATAACTCGGCGCTGCGCTGGTTCTTCCTCATCGTCGTCTACGGGGTGTTCATCCCCAACACCTGGAAGCGCTGCGCCATGCTGACGGGGGTGACGGCGCTGATGCCGCTGGCGCTGACCCCGCTGGGGGCGATGCTCTACGACCGGTTAGGCCCGGGGGTCGGCGAGGGCCTGGTCGATCTGTGCATCGTCCTGGCCACCGCGTGGGCCATCGCCGTGTTCGGCGCCTATCGCCTGCAGGTGCTGCAGCAGGAGGCGTTTCAGGCGCGGCGGCTGGGGCAGTATCAGCTGGGCGAACGGCTGGGGACGGGCGGCATGGGGCAGGTCTACGAGGCCGAGCACGTCCTGCTGCGTCGGCGCTGCGCGTTGAAGCTGATTCGCGCCGATCAGATGCAGGATCCGTTCGCGCTGACGCGCTTCGAGCGCGAGGTGCGGGCGATGGCGACGTTGACCCACTGGAACACGGTCGAGGTGTACGATTACGGGCGGTCGGACGACGGGACGTTTTACTACGTGATGGAGTATCTCGACGGGCTGACGCTGGAGTCGCTGGTGGCGCGGTACGGCACGCTGCCACCAGGCCGGGTGATTCATCTCTTGCGGCAGGTGTGTGCGGCGCTGCACGAGGCGCACGGAATCGGGCTGTTGCACCGGGACATCAAGCCAAGCAACATCATGGCCTGCCGGCTGGGCGGGGTCCACGACGTGGCGAAGCTGCTGGATTTCGGGCTGGTGCAGCAGACGCGGCCGGGTCCGGAGGCGCTGCGACTGACGAGCCAGGGGGCCATCCTGGGGTCGCCGCCGTTCATGTCGCCGGAGCAGGCGGTGGGACGGCAGGACCTGGACGGACGGACGGACATCTACTCCATCGGCGGGGTGGCGTACTTTCTGTTGACGGGACAGCCGCCCTACGTGCGCGAGACGGCCATGGAGATGATGCTGGCGCACGTTTACGAGCCGTTGCCGCGCCCATCGCTTTTGCGGCAGGGGCTGCCGGACGATCTGGAAGCGATCATCACGCGGTGCATGGAAAAGAAGGTGGCGGATCGGTTCGAGAACATCGATGCGCTGGACCGGGCGCTGGCGGCGTGTCGGGACGCCGGGCACTGGTCGGAGGAGCAGGCGGGGACGTGGTGGCAGCAGGTAACCATCTTGCCGGCGACGACGGAAAACAGCTCGCCGACGGTGGTGGCGCCGACGCGGGCCCGGCTACTTGCGTGAGACGCCGAAGACCTGGACGTAGTAGTAGGTGCCGGCCTTGCTGCGGGCGGTGGCGAGGCCGACCTCGCGGAACTTTTCGCCCAGGATGTTGGCGCGATGGCTGCGCGAATCCATCCAGTGCTGGTGGACGTCGGCCATGGCCGGGGGTGGAGGATCGCCGCCGCGTTCCGCCTCGGCGAGGGCCAGGTTTTCGCCCACGGCGCGATAGTCGTAGCCCAGGTCGGTGACGCGCATGGCCACGCTCTTGCCGTCCAGGGCGTGGCTGAACTTCTCCTGGCGTGCCATGTTCTCGGCGTGGAGGCGGGCCGCCCGGGTGAGCAGCGGGTGCACGGTCAGGGCGGGGAGCTTCTCGCGCCGACGTTCCTTGTTGAGGAGGTCGAGCAAGGTTTGTTCGTGGGTGGCGAGACGGGGGGTCTCGTCGGCGCGAACAGCGAACACGAGCAGCAGGAGCAAGCAGGGGGCACGGCGCATGGCACCCTCGCGGAACCTGGGGTCGGAGACGGCACGAAGCTGGCTCCTTCAGTATAAACCGAAACGCGGGCGGATTCCTCCAGGTCAGATGGCAGATTTTTCAAGGAAGGTGGAAGCGGCCTCGCATTCTCTCCTGGTGGAGGCTTTCGCTGGCGCCTCGCGGCTGGTATCTTCGAGGAACTCTCGCCCCGTGACCGCTTGCCGTTTCTTCGCCTGCCGAGATCTTCCCGCCATGCTTCCTTCCTTGCTCCTGCTCGCGGTCGTCGGCGCTTCCCCGACTCCCTCTCCTGCAGAGGTCGAGTTCTTCGAGAAGCAGATCCGCCCCCTCCTCGCGGCGCGCTGCACCTCCTGCCATGGCGCGAAGAACCCCCGGGGCGGTCTGCGCCTCGACACCGCCGCTGGCATCCACAAGGGGGGCGACACCGGCCCCGCCGTCCTGCCTGGCAAGACCGCCGAGAGCCTGCTGCTGCGCTCGATCCGCTACGAGGGCGACCTCCGCATGCCACCCAAGGGCAAGCTGACGCCTGGCGAGATCGCTCTGCTCGAATCCTGGGTGCGTCGCGGCGCAGCGCTGCCCAGCGAGAAGGTCGAGTCCGCCAGCAAACCGCTCCCTGCCAGTGGCCCCCTCCGCTCTACCCACTGGGCCTTTCAGCCATTGTCGCGCTCCGTCGTGCCGGCCGCTCCGGCGGGAACCTGGCTCCCCAGCCCTGTTGACCGCTTCCTCGCCGCTCGTCTCGCTGCTCGCGGGATTACCCCGGCTCCGCCTGCCGACAAGCGCACGTTGCTTCGTCGCATCACACTCGACCTGACCGGCCTGCCCCCCACCTTCGACGAGGTGAACGCCTTCCTGGCCGACACCCGGCCCGATGCCTACGAGCGTCTTGTCGATCGCCTCCTCGCCTCCCCTGCCTATGGCGAACGCTGGGGCAGACACTGGCTCGATGTCGCTCGTTACGCTGACTCCAACGGCATGGATGAGAACCTGGTGCAGGCGCAGGCCTGGCGCTACCGCGACTACGTCCTCGCCGCCTTCAACCACGACCTGCCCTACGACCGCTTCGTCCGCGAACAGCTCGCCGGCGACCTGCTGCCCAACCCCACGCCCGATCAGCTCGTCGCCACTGGCTTTCTGGCCCTGGGCCCGAAGATGCTCGCCGAGGACGACCCGGTCAAGATGCAGATGGACATCGTCGACGAGCAGATCGACACCATCGGCAAGACGTTCCTCGGCCTCACCCTGGGCTGTGCCCGCTGCCACGACCACAAGTACGATCCCATCCCCACCTCCGACTACTACGGCCTGGCCGGCATCTTCAAGAGCACCCGGGTGATGGACACCTACACCGTCGTCGCTCGCTGGCACGAACGCCCCCTCGGCACCCAGTCGCAACTCGACGCCTTCCAGGCCCAGCGTCGTGCCATCGACACCGCTCGCCAGGCCGTCACCGCCCGCACCCGTCAGGCCGACGACCAGCTGCGCGCCTCGCTCCGCGCCCAGGTCGCCGCCTACGTCGAGGCTGGACGCGATCTCCAGCGTCGTCGGGCCGCCTTCGCGATGCAGCCACCCGCGCTGCCCGGCAAACCGCCCGAGGGCACCCTCCTCGTTGAGGCCGAGCATTTCACCCGCGGCAACGTGAAGAAGGAGTTCACCGGCTACGGCGAGAAGATCGGCGTCATCTACAACGCCGGCCCGCTGCCCAATCTCGCCGAGTACGACCTGACCGTCCCCCGCGCCGGCCTCTATCAGTTCGAGCTGCGCTACGCCGCCGCCGATGCCCGCCCGATCGAGGTCGCCGTCAACGGTCAGGTCATCGCCTCCGAGGCCGCCCGCGTCGCCACCGGCAGCTGGTTCCCCGACACGCAGAAATGGTTCGCCGAGGCCGTCGTCTTCCTTCCCGCAGGCAAGTCCAACCTCCGCCTCCGCCGTGAGGGACCGTTCCCCCACATCGACCGCTTCGCCCTCGTGCCGCGCACCGCACCCCCCGGCACCGAGAAGCTCACTCCCATCACGGCCGATCAGCTGGCTCGCCAGCGCGGTTTGCAGGCTCGCTTCCTCGACCGCTGGGCTGCCTTCCTGGCGCAAACTCCTGACGCCACTCCCGAGCAGATCACGAAGGCCGCCAACGATACCGCCGGGCCCTTCGCCCTGCCCAAGCCCGCCGATCCGCTCTACCCCGAGGCCACCCGGAACGATCTCGCCAAACTCCGCGCCACCCTGACCCAGCGCGAGGCCGAACTTCGTCCACTCCCCGAGGCCATGGGCGCCACCGAGGGAACCGTCACGGATGTCCGCGTCCACATCCGCGGCAATCACCTCACCCTGGGTGACACTGTCCCACGGCGGTTTCCCCGTCTCCTAGCTGGCGAGAATCAGACTGCTCTCGCGCCCACGCAGAGCGGCCGACGCGAGCTGGCCGACTGGCTCACCCGCCCCGAGCATCCGCTCACCGCCCGTGTCCTCGTCAACCGTCTCTGGCACTGGCACTTCGGCATCGGCCTCGTGCGCTCGACCGACAACTTCGGCACTCTCGGCGACACCCCGACGCACCCCGACCTGCTCGACTGGCTCGCCCGCCAGTTCATCGAGGATGGCTGGAGCATCAAGGCGCTGCATCGCCGCATCCTGCTCTCGGCCGCGTATCAGCGCAGTGCCGCCTTCGATCCCGTCGCCGCCGAGCGCGACCCCGATAACCGCCTTCACTGGCGCTGGCAGCGCCGCCGTCTCCACGCCGAGGAGCTGCGCGATTCGCTCCTCGCCGTCGCCGGCTCGCTCGACCGCACCATGAGCGGCTCACTCTTCCAGGGTAACAACCGCGGCTACGTCCCCGGCTACCCCAACGGCATCTACGACCGCTACGACTTCCCGCGCCGCTCGGTCTACCTGCCGGTCATCCGCAGCATGCTCTACGACGTCTTCCAGTCGTTCGACTTCCCCGACCCCAGCACCCCCAACGGCGAGCGCGCCAGCACCACCATCGCCCCCCAGGCCCTCTTCGCCCTCAACGGCCAGCTGATGACCGACCAGTCGCTCCGGTTCGCCCGTTCGCTCGTCGAGTCCGCCTCCACCGACGAGGCCCGCCTCCATCGTGCCTACGAACGCGCCTTCGGTCGAGCGCCCACTGCGGCCGAGGTTGTCCGCGCTAGCTCCTTCCTCCACCGGCTCGATGCCGAATGGGCCCGCCAGAACCTCCCTGCCTCCGAACGCCCGCTGCGCGTCTGGCAGGGGTTCTGCCGTGTTCTCCTCGCCGCCAACGAGTTTGTCTTCCTCGAGTAACCTCCCCCGGAGATCGGCTCATGTTTGCGCACTGGCACTCCGACCGTCCCGCCCTCTCGCGCCGCGACCTGCTGCGCCAGAGCGCGACCGGCTTCGCAGCGCTGGCCCTGGCCGGCCTTCTCGGTGAGGAATCCCGCGCCGCTGTCCCCGCCGACCCCCTGGCGCCGAAGCCGCCGCACTTCACCCCCCGGGCGAAGCGCGTCATCTTCCTCTTCATGCACGGCGGCCCCTCGCAGGTCGACACCTTCGACTACAAGCCGAAACTCCAGCGCGACACCGGCAAGCCGCTCCCCTTCGCCAAGCCGCGCGTCGTCTCTGGCGCGACGGGCAACCTGCTCGCCTCCCCCTGGAAGTTCCGCCAGCACGGCCAGTCCGGCGCCTGGGTCAGCGAGCTATTCCCCCATCTCGCTGGCTGCGTCGATGATCTCTGCTTCCTCCACGGCATGGTCGGCTCCAACTCGCGTCATGGCGGCGCGCTCCTCGAACTGCACACCGGCAGCGACACCTTCGTCCGGCCCAGCATGGGGTCGTGGATCACCTACGGCCTCGGCACCGAGAACCGCAACCTGCCCGGCTTCATCACCCTCTGCCCGACCCTCACCCACGGCGGCGTCAACAACTGGAGTTCCGCCTTTCTCCCCGCCGTCCATCAGGGCACGCCCGTCGGCAACGCCAGCACTCCCGCCGAGCAGGCCCGCATCCCCTTCATCCGTCCGGCTGCTCCGTCTGGCGTTCAGCGTCTGGAACTTGACCTGCTCCAGGAGATGAACCGCGAAAGCCTCGCTCGTGCCGGCTCCGATGCCGCGCTGGAGGGACGCATCGCCTCCTTCGAGCTGGCCTTCCGCATGCAGGCAGCCGCCCCCGAGTTGCAGGACATCTCTGCCGAGACGAAGGAGACCCAGCGAATCTACGGCCTCGATGACCCGGTCACCCGCAACTTCGGCCGCATGTGCCTCATGGCCCGTCGTTTCACCGAGCGCGGCGTGCGCTTCGTGCAGGTCACTCACAGCTACAAGTGGGATCAGCACGGGAACCTGCGTGCCGATCATGGCCGTAACGCCCGCGAGGTCGATCTTCCCATCGCCGGCCTCCTCCGCGACCTGAAAGCTCGCGGCCTGCTGAAGGACACGCTCGTCGTGTGGGGTGGCGAGTTCGGCCGCACCCCCGTCGCCCAGGGCACCGATGGCCGCGACCACAACCCCCACGGCTTCACCATGTGGCTGGCCGGCGCAGGGGTGAAGCCCGGCTTCCGTCACGGCTCCACCGACGACTACGGTTACTACTCCGTCGAGAACCGCGTGCACTTCCATGACCTGCACGCCACCCTGCTCCACCTTCTTGGCCTCGACCACAAGCGTCTGACCTTCCGCCACGCCGGCCGTGACTTCCGCCTCACCGACATTCACGGCGAGGTCGTCACGAAGATCCTTGCCTGACAGAGGCGCGGCGTTGCCTCATCTGGTTACCCTGGCTGCGCTCTTTTCCCATGAAGCCCCATCTTCCGCCGAGGCAGCATCGACGGAAGAATCGTTACACCCGGATTTACCTGCCCAGCCGGTAAACTTTACACACCGTGTCGCCACCTCGCCTGGTCGCTCCGTGGGGCGAAACTGTCCGATCTCCCGACAAATCCAGAGGTTTGCGCCGTCGGCGAAAAAATCTTCGAGGATTGGCACGGAGGCTGCATTACAAGATTTCAACGAACACGTCGGGCCACTTCCCCCGGCCCGCCCCCCATACCCCCTAACCCATCCCCCTGACAAATCACCAGGGCCAGCAACTTCCCCCAAGTTGCTGGCCTCACCTTCTTTTTCAGCCTGATTTCTCACACCATCGACGCACCGAGATCATCGAACAACTGCTCGAGCGCCTGCTTGCTCTTGCCCCAGTCGTACAGCTGCCCCGGGATCTTCGTCGCCGCGTCCACGCGCGCGCCGTCACGATGACGTCGCACTGCCACCACCAGCTCGCCCTCGAACGACCACAGGTCGGACGGAAGGCTTGCCTCGACCACGCAGCCATCTTCGCCCTGCTGCACCCGGCGCACCTCCCGGCCAAACCGGGCCAGCGAGCACAACACGCTCACCAGTACCTCGCCGATGGGCGCTTCCACGATCTCGCTCTGCGTCTTTCCCGTCTGAATGCCCATCCGCGCGTAGACCGGCATCACGATCTTCGCCACCTTCGCCATCGAGACAGGCATCTCCAGGCAGGGGCCGAGCACCTTGTCGCACAGCTCGAGGAACTGCTCGCCCGTCAGCCCCTTCTGCGCCTGGCGTCCATACCGCGCGATGCGCTCGCGCACGGCGTCCACCTTCAGGAGCACCTGGTAGCGATGTTCCTCGCGCCAGTCGACCAGGGCGCGTTCGGGCGTGTCGTCAACGGGTAGCGCCTCGAGCAGGTCCAGGCGCTGGCCACACTGCGTGCAGAAGTTCCCCGACGCCCTGTGGCCACAGTTCGAGCAGTACATGGGGCCCCCTTTGCCCAGAGTGGAATCCTTCCCGGTTCGGCCGACCTCAGGCGCGCAGCCGGCGTGCCTGGCGCCAGGGGACGACGAACGCCGCCACGCCTCCCAGTAGCGCCAGCGCGCCCAGAGGCAGCAGCACCAGTTTCAGCGAGAGAATCAGCTGGCTGACCGCCACGAATAACAGCCCCGTGAGCATGAGAAACGCCGGCACCACCAGGCGTGCACCGAGCCCCGGGCGAACAGTCTCCAGCGACGACTTCCGCACCGCCAGGAGACGATGGACCGACCGTTCGCACTTCCCCTGGCAGGCCAGGGCCTCGGTCAGGTCGGCGGCGCAACCCAGGCACAGGCCGCGCCCACAGCTCTGGCACAGCCCCACGGCATCGCGGTCCTGGTGGTAGAAGCACTTCATGGTCTGCCTGGACCTTCCTGCCACCCGCTTCAGCGAGCGGTTATCGGGGTTCGGTAACCGAGGACTGCCCGCGCGGGGCATTGCTCGCTTCCACCGAGGGTAACTCTCGCGCAGGTGAGGCCCAGTCGCGCATCAGATGAATCCCCAGGACCGTGCATCCCGAGCCAGCGGTGCCGGCACCGAATACGGCGATGCCATACGCCAGGATCCGGGCGCCGAGGCCAATGCCGCGAAAGTCGGACCATGGCCACAGACCGCCCGACGTGAGGAGGAACCCCAGGAAGAAGCCTGCCGTGCCACCTACCAGACCGCCCACCAGTCCAGCCAGTGCCATCCGCGCTGGCGTACTCATGGAATCTCCGGCTATCCTGAGCCAATCACTGCATCCATCGGCATTGGCCGACATGCTTCCTGAGCCGCGTCCTCCTTTGAACTCAGCTCTCCCCGCGCAGTATGGCTCATCCATCGCTTCAACCGATTGGGACGATTCTACCGGTCGTGCCGATGGGTCGCAAGAATCTGTTGCCGCGCTCTGGTTCTCCCCTTCACTCGCCTGGCTCTACTCAGTGGGATGGCACGTACGCAAACCCCTTCGCCTGCAGGTTCACCACCGCCGACACCGCCGACGCAGCTACCTTCACCTCGCCGCGCACCCGGGTTCGATCCAGTTTCTGACGCTCCAGTGTCTGTCCGCATACCAGCAGCCGCACACCGGCCTTGCTCAACTTCTGCAGCAGGTCGCCATGCGGGTGCCGACGGTCGGTCCGCGCCTGGTAGGCCTGGTCATCCAGCGCCGCACTGGCGGCAGCCCCGTGCAGCACCACCACCAGTTCCAGGTCGTTCGCCTTCAGGCCCACCTGGCCTGCCAGGTTCAACAGCACTGCCGCCCGGATCAGGCCCGGCAACGGCTTGCTCGGATTGGCATCCTCCGCCGTCACGTCGAACACCACCTTCGTTCCCTTGCTCGGAGCCTCGACGGCATCTGGCGCCCCAATCACTCCGCCATACCCCTCGATGATCGGAAATTGCAGGGCGCTTCCCTTCCGCTCCTTGCTCTCGCCTGGTACCTCGTGCGCCTCGTGCGCCTCGGCGAACCCACGGTCGACAAACTTCGATACCACTCGAGCGTGTGCCTGAATGAGCTGCACCACCCTGGGATCGGTGGAAGTTGCCACCACCTTCACCCCGGAGGCCGTCTTTTCCACCGTCGTCTTCACCTGCTCACCATGGCGAAACATCTCAGCGAACAGCGGATCCCACATCCGCACCGGCCGCGTCTTCTTCAGCCGCTCTATCATCGCCGGCACGTGGTCCTGAATCTTCTTTGCCACCTCCTCGCGATCCGACTCCGTCACCGTTTCCACCCCGTTGGGCAGCGTCTTCACGGTCCGTCGGATCGCCTTGTGATGCTCGAGCAGGAAATGGAACACGTCCCGATCGTGGACGAATGCTGGGTCCTGGCCCTTGCCTTTCCCCATGCCCTTGCCCGGCCCGCGCGGTTGCGCCCAGACCGTCACCAGCCCAAGGGTCAGAAGGAGCGCCAGCCCCGCCAGCCAGTGTCCACGCATCGTGATGTGGCCAATCATGGTAATCTCCCCGTGGTCCATCTCCTACCCGGGTGCCTGGGCCCGAGCTACTCTGCTTTGCGGAATCCCGCGGCCACCAGATCCTCGTAGCCCTGCGGGAGCGGCCGTACATCGTACCCATACCTGCGCAGCAGCGCTGCTGCCGCCAGACACCGACGCCCCGAGGCGCAGTGCAGGTACACCGGCGTACCCTTCGGCAGATAGCGAGCCAGGTCGTCCGCGCGCACCCCAGTCTGCAACAGGCTCAGAGGCAATAGCTTCGCCACTACCAGGTGCCCGTCGTTCCACTCTTCCTTCTCGCGCACGTCCACCAGCACGCCCTTGCGGTCATTGAGCGCCCTAGCCACCGCCATGAGTGATTCGGCCGTATGCTTCTCGGCCGCCCGGGTGGTCGTCCCCGTGAGTGTGGTTCCCAGTACGGCCACCACCACTATCACCCACTGCCGACTGTAGCGCTGTTCGAGCATCTGCAGATTCCTTTCCGCATGGAAAAAAGGTGAGGCCTACTCCACGTTTTGCCGTCGCCCAGTCAGCAAAACGCGTTTCGGCCCCATACGACCGACCTCAGCGGGTTGGTCTGTCTATCAGGATAGATCCCGCAGGCGCTCCCGGGTTACAGACAGCGCCCTACTTTTTCTCGGGCTGGGGGGAACCTGCTCGCACCTCGCTTGCCAGCGCTTCCGCACCTAGTCGTCGAAGGAAGGCGGCCGGCATCCCCTTCAGCTTCACGGTCCAGACCAGCAGTCAGAGGCTGGCCCATCATGCCGCGTCCAACGCTCCGAAACGCCTGGCCTTTCCGGCACGAGGTAAGCCCGCCCCATCTGGGGAGATCAGCTCTGCCTCTCCGCGACATCCTCTCAACGTATTCTCCCTGTCTTTCGCAAAACTGACACAACCGCCCCGTCCATGCCCCAGTTACCTCAAAATCTGCCCCTGTCCGGTCCGATATTCGATTGACGTGGCAGGTTGGGGAAGTTAGGCTGGCAGCCACTCCCCCATCTGGAGATGACCCATGAGCGCCCAGCGAGCTCTTACCGCACCCAAGATCTACATGATTCAGCCGAAGTTTCCGCCTTCCTACTGGGGGCTGGAGCACTTCATGGCGGTCACTCCCTACGACGCCGTCTTTCCGCCGCTGGGGTTGTTGACCCTGGCCGCGCTCACGCCGGCCGAGTTCTCCGTCGAGCTGTGCGATGAGAACGCTGGCGAGGAGATCGACTACGCCGTCGATGCCGATCTCATCTGTCTGACTGGCTACATCATCCAGATGAAGCACGTCTTCGAGGTGGCCGACCGCTTCCGCGCCCTGGGCAAACTGGTCGTTATCGGCGGGCCGATGGCCAACCTCATTCCTGATGAATGTCGCGTGCATTGCGACATCCTCTTCGAGGGTGAAGCCGAGTACACCTGGCCGCGCTTCCTGCGCGAGTTCAGCGAGGGACGGCACGCGAAGCACTACGTCGAGACGGAGAAGATCCACCTGCCGGATTCACCCGCGCCGCGGCTCGATGTCCTGAAGCGGAAGTATGCCCATGGCATCGTCCAGTGTACCCGGGGCTGTCCGTTCACCTGCGAGTTCTGCGACATCATCGTGATGTACGGCCGTAAGATGCGTTACAAGCCGACGGAGCAGATTCTCGCCGAGGTGCAGGCCTGGCACGATCTCGGGGTGGCCCAGGTCTTCTTCGCCGACGACAACTTTGTCGGCAACCGCGCCAACACCAAGGCGATGCTTCGCGCCCTGGCCGAGTGGAACAAGAAGCAGGAACGGCCTCTGTCGTTCTACACGCAGGCCAGCGTCGATATGGCCCGCGACGAGGAACTGCTTTCCCTCCTGCGCGAGGCCAACTTCATCTCCGTATTCCTCGGCATCGAGTCGCCCCGCAAGGAGAGCCTCGCCGAGACGATGAAGCTGCAGAACGAGCGCATCGACCTCGTCGCCGCCATCCACAAGATTCAGTCGTACAACCTCTTCATCTGGGCCGGCATGATCGTCGGCTTCGACAACGACGACGTCTCGATCTTCGAGGAACAGTATCAGTTCCTTCAGAAGGCGCAGATCCCGTTCGTCATGCTCAGCGTGTTGCTGGCCGTGCCGAAGACGCCCCTCTACATCCGCCTCAAGGCGGAGGGACGCCTCTTCCCCCTCGACACCGACTTTGGCGAGCGCGTCCACTACGTCGGCACCGCGGGTGGTACTAACTTCCACCCCAAGATGATGACCAGCGAGGAGCTGAAGGAGGGGCAAGCCGCCCTGTATCGCCGGCTCTACGAGCCGGCCGCGTTCGCCTGGCGCGTCCTGGGCAACCTCGCCCGCTTCCACGACATCAACTACCGTGCCGAGCCGCCGCAGATTCAGAACGTCAAGATCATCAACAACCTGATCCGCTTCTTCACCAGCCAGGGAGCGGTCGCTCGCCGCTTCTTCTGGGGCTGCCTCGTGCGTGCCATGCGCATGTCGCCCGAACTCGTGCCGCCGATGGTGGTCTACCTTGGCATGTACATGCACTTCTGCAAGGTCCACGACTTCCAGCCTTCGTGGGACCTCATGAAGATTGCCCAGGACAAGGTTCACGGTCGCTTCTTCGCCGAACTGCTCCGCGAAGCGTCCGGCAGCGACATGGCCATTCTCTCCCAGTTGAAGCTGATGACGCCGCAGTTCGCCGGGGCATTCACTGAGCGTGTCGTCGCTCCGGCCCAGGTCTGAGACGGGACGCGCAGCGTGCCTCTCTTCTTTCCTCCTCGGGCTTGCTATCCTAATGCAGGTGGAGGGGGAAGATGATCGCGTTCGCCTGCAAACGATGTGGACGACAGCACAGCCGACCTGAGGGGCAGGCGGGGACGCTGATCTTCTGCGAATGCGGGCAGAGTAACCGTGTGCCGTGGGAATCGCTCGCCGAGGCCCAGGCGGCCGAGCCGGTGGTCATTTCCGTGCCTCCGCTGCCGGCTCACGCTGCCGAGCCGATTCTGGAGGCCGAGCCGGCGCCGCTGCCGTCCATCCCCCTGTCGGGGCCGAACCCCCGGCGCGGCCGGCTCGTGGGCAAGATCAACCCGCGCTGCTGCTTCCAGCATCCGGACCATCCCGTCGAGGGGACCTGCGCCGTTTGTCGGTTGCCGTTCTGCGCACGCTGTCTGATCGATCTGCGCGGCCAGCCCGTGTGTGGGCCGTGCAAGAACTTCCAGCTGGCGCAGCTGGGTCGGCCGCGCCGGGTGCTTCCCCTGGCCGTTATCGCCCTGGTGATCGCCCTGTGTGCGGGGCCCGTGGCCGGCATCCTCTCGCTGGCTGGCGCTGGCCTGTACCACAGCGAGGGCATTCTCGGCGCTGCGCTCGCTCTGTCCATCCTGGCGCTGGCCCTGCCCGGCACCGCATTCATCCTCGCCGTCGCCGCCCTTCGCCGACTCGACCAGCAAGAGGAGGTGAGCGGACGCGGGCTGGCCGCTTCTGGCGCTTCCGCTGCCCTGGTCAGTATCATCTGGTGTATCACCGTCGCGGCGCTGCTCGTCGGCAAGCACGCGCTGGGATGAGGCTTCCGAGGGTCACTTCCAGGCATGGCACGTTGCCCTAGCTGCGACTACCCGATCTCGGACAACCGCGACCTCGTCGGCGCGCGCTGCCCGTCCTGCCACGACCCGCTCTACGAACCGCCGGCGCGCGTCACCCGCCAGGCGCGGCCCGGCGAGGCCTCCTGCGTCACGCATCCCGGGGCCGAGGCAGTCGGCCAGTGCCATCGCTGTCGTCGTCACCTCTGCGAGACCTGCCGCACGCGCTGGCGCGGGCAGATCCTCTGCGCTAGCTGCGTCGATCGGGCCCTGGAGACGCGCGAGGCGCGTCCGGCCGCCCTGACCGAGCTGCGCCGTCAGGCTCTGACCTCGGTCGTCTTCTCCGCCACTGCCTGGCTCACCGCTGGCCTGGCCCTGGTGTTGCTCCTTCGCTACGAACCCGCCGGACGGACCGCCGGCATTTCTGCCGCCTTCGCCGTCGCCGTCCTGGCGGCGGGCAATGTGCTGCTCGCCTCGCTGGGGGTGGGCATGGGTGCTGCCGTCGTCCGTGCGGGCCCCAGCCAGCGCCAGGTCGCACTCGTTGGGCTCGCTCTTGGCTCGTTGTACATCGCCGTCGCTCTCGGCCTGGGTGCCCTGGGCCTGTGGAAGAACTGAGGACCTTCGCATGTTGTGGGAATTCGAGATCCGGCCCCGCGAACACGACGGTGAACGCGCACGCGTTGCCGAGGAGTACGACCTGCTCACCCACTCGCACGATGGCCAACGCCTCGTCGCCAGCACCGCACGCGGCTACCTCGTCGAGGGTAATCTCTCCCGCGCCCAGGCCGAAACGCTGCTTCGCGAGATCCTTCTCGATCCCCTCGTCGAAACCGCGCGACTGGGCCAGCTCAACGAACATGCCTCGCCCGATCACCTGGCCACCGTCCTTTATCAGCCGGGCGTCATGGATCCCGTCGCCCTGAGCGTCGTCGAGGCGGCCGGCAACCTCGGCCTCGCCGTCGAGGGCGTCCGCACCTTCCGCCGCTATTTCGGACCTCCGTTGTCCGCATCGTCAGCACGCGACATCCTCTTTCGCAAGGTCCTTGCCAACGAGGCCGTCGAGCAGGTGGTGGCTGGGCCCCTCACGCTCGATCATTTGACGCTCGGCTCGACTTACACCTTCCAGCTGCTCACCGTCGGGCTGCTCGGCCTGGACGACGACGGCCTGCTGCGCGTCAGCCGTCAGGGGCAGCTGGCACTCAGCCTGCCCGAAATGAAGACGATTCAGGCGCACTTCCGCAGCCTCGGGCGGGAACCCACCGACGTCGAGCTGGAAACCATCGCGCAGACGTGGTCCGAGCACTGCTCGCACAAGACGCTCAAGGGCGTCATCGAGTTCGATGGGCGGCGCTACGACAACCTGCTCAAGGAGACCATCTTCGGCGCCACCCAGCGTCTGCGCCAGGAGATGGGCCCCGACGACTGGTGCGTCAGCGTCTTCGAGGACAACGCCGGCGTCGTCCGCTTCGACGACCGCTTCCACGCCTGCTTCAAGGTCGAAACACACAACCGCCCCTCGGCCATCGAACCATACGGCGGGGCCAACACCGGCATCGGCGGCGTCATCCGCGATCCGCTGGGGACTGGCCTCGGCGCGAAGCCGGTCTGCAACACCGACGTGTTTTGCTTCGCTCCGCCCGACACGCCGCCCGAGTCGCTCCCACCTGGTGTCCTGCATCCACGCAAGGTGATGAAGGGAGTCGTCGCCGGGGTCCGCGATTATGGCAACCGCATGGGCATTCCCACGGTGAACGGCGCGGTCTGCTTCGACGAGCGCTACCTCGGCAACCCGCTGGTCTATTGCGGCACTGTCGGCCTTATTCCCGTCGATCGGGCCACCAAGGCGGCCCTGGCTGGTGACCTCATCGTGGCCGTCGGCGGACGCACCGGGCGCGACGGCATTCACGGGGCTACCTTCTCGTCCGAGGAACTGACCGAGGAGTCCGAGAAGGTCTCCGGCGGCGCCGTGCAGATTGGCAACGCCATCGCCGAGAAGAAGCTCCTGGATGTGATCTTGCAGGCTCGCGACCAGGGTTTGTACCACGCCATCACCGATTGCGGGGCGGGCGGCTTCAGCTCGGCTGTCGGCGAGATGGGTGCCGACCTGGGCGCCGTCGTCCACCTCGACCGTGCCCCGCTCAAGTACCAGGGGCTGTCGTACACCGAGATCTGGATCTCCGAGTCGCAGGAGCGGATGATCCTGGCTGTCGCCCCCGATCAGTGGGATGCGCTGCACCGGCTCTGCGCCAGCGAGGACGTGGAGGCCACCATCCTCGGCCACTTCGAGCCGACCGGCAAGCTGCGACTCTTCCACGGCGAACGGCCCGTCGGCGAACTCGACATGCATTTCCTCCACGACGGACGGCCGGAGGTCATTCGCCAGGCCAGCTGGCAGGCGCCGCCGACGCCGGCGGCTCGCCCGGGGCGCAGCCTCGGCCCTGCCGATGCCCTGATGGAGTTGCTCGGCTCGCTGAACATCGCCAGCAAGGAATGGATCATCCGCCAGTACGATCACGAGGTGCAGGGCGGCAGCGTGATCAAGCCGCTGGTCGGCATCCACGAGAACGGCCCCTCCGACGCCGCCGTCGTCGCGCCGGTCCTGGGCAGTTGGACCGGCCTGGCGGTGGGCTGCGGCATCAACCCGCGGCTGGGCGATCTCGATCCGTACGCGATGGCCGCCGCCTCCATCGACGAGGCGGTCCGCAACGTCGTCGCCGTCGGCGCGGACCCGGCTCGCGTTTCCATCCTCGATAACTTCTGCTGGGGCAACACCGACCGTCCCGAGGTGCTGGGCTCCCTCGTGCTGGCCGCCGAGGCGTGCCGCGACGTGGCCCTCGCCTACCGGACTCCGTTCATCAGCGGCAAGGACAGCCTCAAAAATGAGTTCCGCTCTGGCGACATCCACATTACCATCCCGCCCACGCTACTGATCAGCGCCATGGGTCGGGTCGCCGACGTCCGGCAGTGCGTCAGCATGGATCTGAAGGAGCCGGGAAACGCGCTCTACCTGATCGGGCAGACGCGCGACGAGATGGCCGGGTCGCACTATCACCTGATCACCGGGGCGACGGGGGGCAGCGTTCCGCGTCCCGACCTGACCCAGGCCCCACTCGTCTTCCGTCAGCTGCACGAGGCGATCCGGCAGGGGCTGGTTCGCGCCTGTCACGATCTCAGCGAGGGCGGTCTGGCGGTCGCCATCGCCGAGATGGCCTTCGCGGGCGGCATCGGGGCCGACCTGGTCTCCACGGGGACTCCCAGCCTCGCCGACGAGATCGCCCTCTTCTCTGAATCCACCACCCGGTTTCTCGTCGAGGTGCGTCCCGACCGCGCCGCCGCCTTCGAGCTAGCCTTGCAAGGTATCCCCGTGAAACGCCTGGGACAGACCGTACGCGAGCCCCGGTTGCGCATCGCCGGCCGCGACGGTGACTGGATTATCTGGGTCCCGCTCGACGCCCTCGAGGAAGCGTGGCGAAAACCGCTACGCTGGTAACCACTCTCAACGAGGAGATGGCATGTCCACCCCACCGTCGCAGCGCCCCGGCGCACTGATCTATCTTGTTCCGCTGGTGTCGATCGCCCTCACCGCGTTGCTCTACTCCCTGCCATTTCTCTGGCAGGCGGCCGATCTCGATCCGGCACCCATCGGCATCCTTCGCATGGTGGGGGTGCTGTCGGTCTTCACCTGCGCGGGCTGGCTGGTCGTCTGGTTCTTCGGCTTCACGCGCATCTCGCGCGGTACCAAGCTGGGCCTGTTCCTGCTGTTACTCGTGGGATGTGTCGGCTTCGCTGCTTCCGTGCGCGAGGTGGTGCTCGATTCCGACCTCATTCCGAGCTTCCGCTTCCGTTGGCAGTCGGTCGCCGAGGTCGCCCCGGAAGAGTACGACCAGCGCGAGAAGATCGACCTGACGATCGACCCGGTCAACGATTTTCCCCGTTACCGGGGCGCCGCGGGGGATGGCGTCGTGCGCCCCACCGAGTTGCTGGCCAACACGTGGGAGGAAGTCAAGCCGCGCGAGGTCTGGCGCCATTCCTGCGGGGGCGGCTTCGCTGGGTTCGCCGTCGTTGGAAACGTGGCCGTCACCATCGAGCAGCGCGGCACCGATGAGGTGGTCGTCTGCTACGACCGCGCTACCGGCCAGCAGCGCTGGGCGCACATCTACCCCGCCCAGTTCAAGGATCCCACCGGCTGGGGCCCGCGCGCCACGCCCACCATCTCCAACGGCGAAGTGTTCTCGCTCGGCGCGCTGGGCGATCTGCTCTGCCTCGATGGCGCCACCGGCACGAAGAAGTGGGGCGTCAACATCGTCGAGGACAATGGGGCCACGGTCGTCAACTGGGGCATGACGAGTTCGCCTCTCGTCGAGGGCGATCTTGTCATCGTGAATGCGGGCGTCGATGAGAAGAACAACCAGGGCCGGGCGCTGGTCGCCTACCATCGCCAGACGGGGCAGCGCGTCTGGGGATCGGGCCGACGCCGCGCCGGCTACAGTTCGCCTTTCGCCGCCACGCTCGCTGGCCGTCGTCAGGTGGTCCTTTTCGATGCGGGCGGCCTGGCTGGCTACGACGTGCAGTCCGGCAAGGAACTCTGGTTCCACCCCTGGGAGACCTTCCAGGATCAGAACATCATTCAGCCCCTGGTCCTCGACGACGACCGCATCTTCCTTTCGTCCGAGGTCAGCAACGGCTGCGCCATGCTCCGCATCCAGCGCGAGAAGGGCGACTTCGTCGCTGAGGTGCTCTGGGAGAACCGCTACCTGGCCTCGCGCCAGGCCAACCCCGTGCGCATGGGCGGTTACATCTACGGTCTCAGCAACGGCCACCTTGTCTGCCTCGACACTCGCAGTGGCCAGCGGCGCTGGCGCGGCCGGTCGTTCGGGCAGGGGCAGATGCTCGGCGTCGCTGGGATGCTTCTCATCCAGAGCGAGCACGGCGAACTTGTCCTGGTCGCCGCCAACCCCGACAGTTACCGCGAACTGGGGCGCATGCCCGTGTTTACTGAGCGCCGGGCGTGGAACACCCCTGCCCTGGCAGGGCGCTACCTCTACCTCCGCACCGATACCGAGATGGTCTGCCTCGAGCTGCCGCTCAAGGAGTAACGCGAGCGACTTACTCCGTTGCGTACATCTTGCGCCACTCCATCTCGGGGATCTTGCCCGTGAGGTGGATGCGCCCTTCCTTGCGCGTGACGACGAACGAGCGCAGTAGCTTCTCGACGACGCTGCGCTTGTTCGCGTCGGGCATCAACGTCGGCAACAGCTCGCGCACGATCTCCAGCATCCGGGTGAACTTCTTCTCGAGCACGGGGCCCACCTCCGCCGACTTGCCCTTCACCTCGAGTACGAACTGAACCTCGACACCGCCGATCACACGCAGGGTAACGTGGTCGAACTGGGCGAACGTCTCGCGCAGGGTATCGTCGGCGATGAGGGCGAGACCGGGATGGAGGGAATCTTCCATGAGGATGCCGGCCGTGGCATCCTTGCCGTTTTGCTTGCCCAGCACGGCGGCCAGCTCGTCGCTGACGCGGAGACGTGTCGCGTTGCGGTTGCGTAGCGCCCGCTCGATCTGCGTCTTGCCCGACAGCGATATCACCAGCGTCTCGTCGTCGGCCGCGGCGACGTGCGCCTCGTAGGGTGCCACCAGCTTGCGGAAGCGCGGCGGCACCTTTTCCAGGGGTGGCACCAGGGCGATCAGCGCCTTCTCGTTCAGCTGCCGGGTGTAGACCGCCACCGCCGGCTTGCCCATCTTCTCGACGGTGAGCGACGACGACGCCTTCGCGACGCGCGTCATCTGGCTTTCGAGCGCGGCGCGATCGACCTTGCCGCGCAGGAGAATCAGCCCGTTGAACGATCCGGCATAGGGCATGGCGACGACGACGTGACTGATGTCACTCACCGGCAGCTTCGCCTCGGCGCCCAGCTCGGGCGTGAGGTGCGTGCGGTAGAGCTCGGAAAAGAGCTTCAGCCCGTGGGTCCGCTCCTCGGCGCCCAGCTGGGGAAAGTGAATGGTCAGCGTCGCCCGGGTATCCGACGGCAGATACCGCAGGTGCGGCTCCGCCGCCGCCTGCACCATCCCCGCCACGATCAACCACGCCAGTATCGTTCGCATGACATCGACTCCTTGAGGTCAGCTGTCCGTCCCGACATTGTAGCAACCGGCTAGGTCAGGGCCGCCGCCACCAGGTTGCTCACCCGCGCCAGGTAGCGTCCCTCGGGCTCCTGGGGCTGGGTGGTGAAAAGGACGCAGAAGGCCTCGGCGTCGGGGTCGATCCAGCAGACGGTTCCGGTGGCGCCCCAGTGGCCATAGGTGCGCGGGCCGAGGAGGTTGCCGAAGTTGGCGGAGTGTCCGGGCCAGTTGAGGCGCCAGCCCAGCCCCCACGGGCGGCAGCGGCGTTCTTCCTCGGCGATGCCGGGCAAACAGGTCAGCTGATTGCTCGTCATGGCGCGCACGGTGGCGGGCGAGAGGATGCGCACGCCGTCCAGCTCGCCCTCGTTCAGCATCATCTGACAGAAGCGGGTGAAGTCCGCGGGTGAGGTGATCATACCGCCCCACGGCGCACCCAGCCCCAGCCAGTATGGCGAGTTCCAGGTCCAGTCCTGGCGTAGCTGCGCCGCCTCTTGCCGCACCTGCGCGATGCGCTCGCGTCCCGGCCCTTGCCAGCCCAGCCAGGTGTCGGGCATACCCAGCGGGTCGAAGATCTCTTTTCGCGTGAATGCGCGCAGCGTCGTTCCGGTGATCTGGTGTACGATCTCGGCCAGCATCAGTGTGCCCATGCTTTGGTAGCTGACGCGCGTGCCGGGCGGAAAGAGTAGCTCGACCTGGCAGGTGCCCTCGACGAACGCCGCCAGCGGCTTGTGGGCCCGACGCAGCTTCTCGTTGTCGGGCAGCATGTCGGGCAACCCCGACGTGTGCGTCATCAGGTGGCGCACCTGGATATCAGCCTTGCCCCGTGCCGCGAACGCCGGAACGTGCTGGCTAACGCGATCCTCCAGCGTGAGCAGGCCGCGCTCGACGAGCATCATGACGGCCGTCACGGTGACCGGCTTGGTGATGGACGCGACCAGGAACAGTGCATCGTCCTTCAGCGGAGAATCGCGATCCTCGATGCGCGAACGCCCGAAGAAGCGCGGGGCGATCATCCGGCCGCGCCGACCCACCACCAGCCCTGCCCCAGGGATGCGATCCTCATCGCACCAGTGCTTGACCAGGGCAAAGGCCCGGTCGAGTCGGGTGGAATCCAGTCCCAGCGCCTCGGGGCTCGCGATCGGTAGTCCTGCCATCCTCACCTCCAGATGGTTCACTTCGGCTGCGGTTGTGCGTCGATGTCGGTCATGAGCTGCTTGAAGTCGGCCCGTTCGCGCAGGGGGGCGAAGTCGGCATCAGCCTTGAGATGGGCGCGGACGGGAGCCGGGACGAAGTAGCCCTGCTTCCAGATGTGCCGGAGCTGCGTGAGTGCCTGGGTGGCCGCCTTCTCGCGTTCCGCCCCAGCGGGCAACTTCCCGGCCGCCACGGCGAACCCACAGGCAACGTCGTAGCGCAGATCCGGAGGCAACTTCTTCTCCGCCGCCAGCTCGTTCAGATCGCTCACCGCCCGCGCCGGATCGAGTACCGCCCGACACAGGGCTGCCCGCAGCCGACAGAAGGTTGGGTTGAACCCCTCGCGCTGGCTGAGTGTTTCCCACAGCGCCAGCGCCTCCACTTCCTGCCCAGCGATGTGGTAGGCCTCGGCCCGGTTGATCAGCAAATCGCCGTGTAGCGCATGGGCGGGGTGCGGGTAAGACGTCCGGTGCAGGATGGGCTGCAACTCCCGTTCGGCCAGCGCCAACCAGTGGAGCGATCGTGGTCCCCGGCCGTGCTTCCACTCCATGCGTCCTAGCGAGACCATGAGGCGGGCGCGGCCCAGCCGCAGCATCTCCAGGTCGCCCAGATCGTCGATAGCCCGATCGAGGATGGCCAGCCCGGCCAGGGCCTCGAGTTCGGCCTCGGCGAAGCGGCCCAGCTCCCCCAGGTCGTTGCACAGGTTCTGCCGGCTGCTGGCCGCGTTCAGGCGATGCTGCACGATACGCGGATGCTCCCGCGCCAGCTGCTCGTGCAGGCGGGTTGCCTCGCGCAGGTTCCGCAGCGCCTCGTCTCGTCGTCCCAGCGACTTCAGGGTGATGGCCAGGTTATTGTTGCCCACCGCCACATTGAGCGTGCTGGTGGCATCAGCCGGTTCGCGGTCGAAGATTTCCTGGAACGCCGCCAGCGCCTGCTGCTGGAGCGGCAGCGCCTCGCCCCCGCGGCCCATCTCGCGCAGTAATCCCCCCAGGTGCAACCGACAGACGGCCAGCTCGTTCTGAACCCGGCTGCTCCCCGATCCTGGGCCCTGCAGTGCCACCAGCGTTTTCTCTGCCTCGCGGTAGGCGGTTACCGCCGCCTCCAGCTCGTTTTTGGCCTCGAACACCAGCGCCAGCTGACTCAGCGTGCCGGCCAGCTCCTGAGGCACGTTGGCCATCTCCGGATGCTCGACCCGCAACCGAACCTGGAGCAAGCGGGCCTCCTGCAGCTCGCGCTCGGCGTCGGTGAACCGACTCTGTTGTCGGTACACCTTGGCAAGATTGAAGCGATACAGCGCCTCGCGCTGCCGGTAGCGGAACTCCTCGGGCGCGGCCTTCTTCAACGGCGCGTTCAGCTCCAGCGCGGCTCGAAACTCCTTCTCCGCCTGCGCCAGGATTCCCTTCTCCATCTGCAACAGGCCCAGCTCGTTGTGACTGTCCGCCAGCCGGCTGCGATGATAGGGATCGTTCGGATAGCGGGCGATCAACTGTCGCCGTAGCGCCATTGCCTCGCGGGTGAGTGGCTCGACCTTCTCGAGCGGCTGCGTTCGCGCCACTGACTGCGCGTAGCCCTCCAGGGCATCGGCCAGCGCGGCCTGCTTGCTCGCCTCGTTGGGTCGCTGCCGGGTCACCTCCTCCAGGATCGCCAGCTCTTGCCGATGCAACTCCTCGGCCAGCTTCGGCCGATTGGTCCGCGCGTAGACATCGCCCAGGTTGTGCAGCGTCGCGTACTGTCCCTCCCGTGCTTTCGCGCGGTCCGGGTGCTCCTGCGCCAGCTGGGCGAAGTGGCCCACCGCCGACTTCAGCGTGCGTTCCGCCTCGTCCAGCGCTCCCAGGTCCCTCTGACACACCCCGGTCTGGTTCAGGCAGATTCCCACCTGCAGCGCGAAGTCGAACTCCTTGGGTTGCTCGCGCTGCAGCTCCTCGAACAGTTGCTGTGCCTGGCGAAAATCGTCGAGTGCCAGTTGCGCCTTCCCCAGGTCCTGATAGACCGCACCGCGCGCCAGGTACGTCGCCGCCCGCTCCTGCCCTAACTTTGGATCGTCGCTCTGTTCGATGAACTGGTCGTAGTAGGGTAGCGCGCGTTCGAGCAGGCCTCGGCGCAGGCTCTTCAGCCGTTCGTCCTTCAGGATGGCGTCCGTGGTGTCGCGGATGGAGGCATGGGCCAGGCGGAAGTTTTCGTCGGCTCGCTTCTTCTCCGCCAGCGCTCGCAGTTCCTGCTGGCGGACAGCGGCCAGGCCGAGCGCCAGGCTCACCACGCCGGTGAGCAGTAGCGCCACCGCGGCCGCCACCGCCGTTCGATGTCGCCGCCCCCAGCGACCGGCCCGGGCCAGCAGCGAGTCGCGATGGGCGGTCACCGGCTCGTCGGCCAGCCAGCGCTCCACCTCGTCGGCCAGCTCCGACGCCGTGGCGTAGCGTTCCTCGCGGCGTAGCGCCATCGCCTTGCGACAGATCGCCTCCAGGGGCTTCGGCACGCCGGCCTTGCGCGTGGTCAGCGGCACGATCTCGCCACGCTGCACCCGCTCCAGCATCTCGTCCAGCGGCCCCGGATCCAGTGGTGCCTTGCCCGTCAGCACCGCGTACAGCGTCGCCCCCAGGCTGTAGACATCGCTGGCCACTCCCACCAGCGTTTGGCGACCCGCCGCCTGCTCCGGTGCCATGAACGCTGGGGTCCCCAGCACGCCGCGCGTCGCTCCCGCCGCACTATCCGACGACGGTCGCAGCGTCTCCTCGCCCAGCGTTCGGTCTTCCTCGCGCCGATCCACCGGCCGGGCCAGGCCCCAGTCCACCACCAGCGTCTCGCCGTACGCCCCCAGCATGATGTTCGCCGGCTTGATGTCCCGGTGAATGATGCCGCGCGAGTGGGCGTACCCCACCGCATTGCACACGGCGACAAAGCGGCCCAGCAACTGACGTAGCGCCAGCGGCTCCTCTCGCTGGTCGTGGTAGCGTCGGATCGCCTCCTGCAACGTCTCGCCGCGGATGAACCGCATGGCGTAGAACGGCCGACCCATTCCGTCGATGCCCAGGCCGTAGACCGGCACGATGCCCGGATGCTCCAGCCGCCCGGTGATCTCCGCCTCGCGCAGGAACCGGCGTCGCAGGTCGGCATCTCCGCTGACGTGGTGCTGCATCTGCTTGAACGCCACCTCGCGATGCAGCTCGGTGTCCTCGGCCACGAACACCTCGCCCAGTCCGCCGCGAGCGTGCAGGTGCAAGAGTCGGTAGCGCCGTGCCTCGGCCAAGGCGGCCTCCGTCGCCGTCTCCCCTGGCTTGTTCTTGGTCTGTGTCGAGTCGAAATGGCGGTCAAACGCTGCCAGCCGCGCCAGGTGAGCCTTCAGCGCGTCCAGCAGCTCTGGACAGTCGCTACACAGCTCCTCCGGCGTCGGGTTCGATCCCGCCTCGCGCAGATGTTCCCAGCGAGCCAGGAGGTCAAGCAGACGAGATTCCGCGGACATGAGCGATCCTCATGGAGGAAGATTACTGAGGCAACTCGCGCTGCAACCTCTCCTGCAGGCGCAGCCGGGCCGAGAGCCAGCGCCGCCGCAGTGTCGCTTCCGAGATGCCCAGCACCTGGGCCGCGTCCGC
>JAXMAV010000022.1:0-169849 GCA_046350255.1 Gemmataceae bacterium | reverse complement strand
GAACAGGATGCTCCAGCCCTTTTGCACAGAATGCGCTCCTGGGAGAGAATCAGGGGTTCGCCTGGGCCACCGAGGGTTTCTTCGCCTCGGCCGGGCCATAGATCTTGTCGCGCACGTCGCGGGGCAGCATGGCGGGGTAGGGCAGCGCCTGGACGAAGTTGATGAGGTCCCAGGCTTCTTCCGGCGTGGTAGTGGGCGGCAGCTTCGACATGCCCGACGGAGGAATGCCTCCGGACAGGCGCCAGAAGAGGTCGATGGGCCGCCGGCCACCGCGGTAGTTGCCCTCGGTCAGGTTGCGAGGACGGACCATGGTGCCCCAGGTGTCGTAGCGGTTGGCCGACTGCCGTCCGTAGTCGAGATGGCAGGTGATGCACAGCCCCTTGCCGAGGAAAAGCTGGTGCCCGCGGCGGATGGAGGCCTCGACCTTGTCCTTCTCGGTGTCGTCGCCGTGCGGGTAGGCGGGCGGCTTGTTCATCTCCAGCTTGCTGGCCAGAGCCCACTGGGCGGTCAGCACTGCCGCCTGGTTGTAGGCGAACCCCTTCACCCCGCCCTTCTCGTCGATGGCGGGTCGGTTCTTCACCAGGGCGTAGAGGGTGTCGTACTCGACCTGCCCGCGGATGCTCAGGTGGATGACGTAGCTGACCATCTGTTCGAGTTCGCGGCGGGGCAGCAGGCCAAAGGCCGGCATCGAGGTGCCATCCAGCCCCTTCTCGAGGGTGCGGAGCAGATCGTCCTTGCGCGGCTTGCCCGTCCCGACTACCTGCAGGTTGGTAGACAGGAACTTGAAGGTGCCCTGGCGGTAGTCGCGCGGATGAGGAGACACCCACGGCCCTGTGGGACCGCGACCATCGCCGGCCACCCCGTGACAGTGCAGGCAATGACGGCGATAGAGCTGGCTACCCCGGGCCAGAGTCCTCGACCGGCTACCTGTCTCGCGGGTCAGCGACTCGGAATCGATGAACAGTTGATCGACGTCGGTTTCGGCGACGTCGAATGACTGCAAATTCGTTCCCAGCGCCTCCTGGTATAGCTTCTGGTTCTCCTGGGCGGTTGCCTTCTTGCTTCCAGACATCCGTTCGGGATCGGCCGGTTCCACCGACGGTTGGGCCGGGGTGCCGAACAGTTCCTCCAGGGCAGTGCGAAGCTCGTCGCGCTCGGCCTTGCCGACCTCGGCGGGGTCCACCGACTGGAAGATGTTTTCGCGGGCGGCCTTGCGAATCGATTCGTCGAGTTGTCCTGGGCCGGGCATCGGCTTGCGGAAGTCGGTCGAGGGTGGGTCTTTCACCAGCAGGTCGGCTCGCTGGGGGTAGCGCAGCGAAGCGGGGTACTTCGATTCCTCGCAACCGGCCAGCAGGGTGAGGACCAGCCCCAGGACCAGCATGCTTCGCCGTACCTGCGTGTGCAACAACCCATGCGTCACGTGGAGAGCCTCCCGGTGCGTTCCTGATCAGCGTTTCCCGGGCGCGGGCCAGGTCCGGTACGACGCGATGGAACCAGCGCCAGAGGTTGCGCTGGACCATGCGTGTTGTAGTCGTTCCGGTTCGCCTGTCAAGAATCCGCCTGTCAGGGTGTCGGTGGGTCCTGTGCAAGAGCCGTGCCACTCGGATGCGAGGCGGCGCTTCCGCGTTTCCCCTGCGACATCGTGGGAACTCCTTTCTACAATGAAGCAACTTGACGGCGCGGCGTCGCAAATCTGAGAACGACCCGCGGAACGATTCTCGCCTTCGAGAACAGGAGTTCGGCTTGGCCGCCTTCTGCTACCGCCTCGGACGCCTGCTGCAACTGATGGGTCTGCTCATGCTGCCGTTGGCCATCGCCGGCAACCTCACGCCGGAGGATCCTCTCGATCTGAAAACCTCGCTCGCGCTCTCGGGCGTGGGTGTGCTGACCTTCGGCCTGGGTTGGTGGATTCAGCAGGCCGGCAAACCGCAGGGTTGACATGTGCCAGGGCAGATCGCTCCCGATGGTGGTCCTTCTTTCGGCTCTCGTGGCTGGATGGTGCGCCGCCGAACCAGGTAGCGTGACGATCCCGGGAGAATCGCGCACCACGGCAGGACGGCTGGAGGAAGCCCGGCGCCGCCTGGCCGAGGGTAAGACCGCCGAGGGCATCGCCGCGGTTCAGGCGCTGCTGGAATCGACAGCGACCGACCTGGCGCCGGTGGGTGAGGGGCGGAGCGTGGCGGGGCGTCTGCTGGGGCAGGCGCTGCTGGCCCGGTTGCCCGCCGCCGACCTGGCCGCCTATCGCAAGCGGCTGGAGGTGCAGGCGCGCCCATGGCTCGAGCAGGCCGAGCGCTCCGGAGAAGAGGGACCGCTGTTTCGCCTGGTGCAGGAGGCGTTCTGTAGCCGGCAGGCGAGCACAGCGCTGGATCGCCTGGGCGACCGGGCGTTCGAGCGCGGGCGCTTCGACGAGGCCGAGACGTACTGGCGTCTGCTCGCACCGCTGGAGCCCGTCGCGCCGCGCGACCGCGATGTGGCCACGTTGAGTTATCCCGATCCTATACCGGCGGTGACGGCCCGTGTGGCGGCCAAGCAGGTGCTGGCCCGGCTGTATGCCGGTCGGGGGGAGGCAGCCTCGCTGGTGGAGGGGTATCGGACCCGGTTTCCCCGGGTGGAGGGAGCGCTGGCCGGTCGTACCGGACTCTACGCCGACATCCTCGCGGCGGTGGGGACCGATCTGGCCAGGCAGCCGGCGCAGGCGGATGGTGACTGGCTCACCTTCGGCGGCAATCCGGAACGGGCTGGCATCGCGCCAGCTCCGCCGCGCCTGCTCGATCATCTCTCGCAACTGTGTCGCGCGGGCCCCACCTGGTCGTTCGACCTGGAGGCGCGCGGCGCTTTCAACGGACTCGTCCAGGAGATCCAGGCGGGCGAATACCTCGACGCGGCGCATCGCCTCGCCTTTCATCCCGTGGTAGTCGGGACGCAGGCACTGGTCGCGGATGCCCGGCATATCACGGCCTTCGACCTGCGGACGGGGCAGAGCAGCACCTGGTACGACGCCGGCAAGGCGGGAGTGGGCGGGTTTCATCCCCGGCTGAACCTGCCTGCGGTGCCCGACCTGCGATACACACTCACCGTGGCCGAGGGCTGCGTTTTCGCCCGCATGGGTACGCAGATGATCCGCGACGTGCGGCCCGAGCCGCGCAAACCGGGGCGACCTGGCCTGGCACTGGGCGACGCGGGAGAAAGTCTGCTGGTCTGTCTGTCGCTGACCCCGGGACCGGATGGCGACCGTCGGCGCTGGTCGGCGCGAGCCTGGGACCTGGCGCGGAAGGAATACAGCATCTTCGAGGGAGCCCCGGTGGTGCGAGATGGCCGCGTCTGGATCGCGGCGACACGCTTCGAGGGCGACCGGGTGGTGACGGCCATTCACTGCTACCCGGCCCATCCTGAGGATGTGACCGCGCCGCTGCTATGGCGCACCGATGTCTGCGAGACGCGCGAGCTGCTACCTGCCACGGGTGGCGATACCGAGGTGTCTCGCAAGCAACGGCCACGGCATCACCTGCTGACACTGGCCGGGCCGAACGTGGTGTACTGCTCGCACTCCGGGGCGGTGGTGGCGCTGGATGCGCGCACGGGACGACGAACCTGGGCGGTGCGCTATCCGCGGCGGGATGCCCGGGAACCCGAGGATGAACCCGGGCTGCGCGATCTGGCTCCGCCCGTCTTTGCCGAGGGCCGTCTCTACGTCGCGCCGGCTGACTCGGATCGTCTGTTGTGTCTCGACCCCGACACCGGCGCCACCGTGTGGGAGCGCGACCGACTCGACGTGGTGCATCTGGTCGGCGTCGGGCAGGGGCGGTTGATCTTCACCACCTGGCGCAACCCGGATCTTGGCAGGCTTCATGCGGGTGGCCTGCGCGCCGTGCTCGCGGCGGATGGCAGCGACGTGGGCGGCTGGAATCTCCCGGACGATGGCGGCGGGCTCGTGCCGTTCGGTCGGCCGTTGCTGGTCGGCGATCTCGTCCTCTGGCCCACGGGGCGGCGGCCGTACGGCGTCTTCGCGGTGCGGCAGGTGGACGGGCAGCAACCGGACAACCCGGCGCTGCTGCATCGCATCCCCTCCGGCAACCTGGTCTTTGCCAACGGCTGTCTTCTGGTCGCCGACCGGCAGGTGCTTCACGTCTTTGTTCCGCCCGAACAGGTGCAGGAAAAGGACGGAAACGACGCCCGAATGGGTGCCATGGATCGAGCCGACCAGGCCAGCGCTGCGCTGCAGGCATCGGCCGACGCTCCGCCGGCGGAGCGCCTTCGGCGTACCGTGGAAGCCGCCCGGGCGTGGACGAGCGCGGGCCTTCCACAGAAAGCGTATCGCCTGTGGGAGGAGGTGCGAAGAAGCCCCGCGCTAGCCTCGCTGATCCTCGAGGATGGCCAGGGTCTGCCTCAGAGGGCGGCCTGGGTGGCGGCGCGGGAACTGGGCGCCTCGGTGCCGGAAGCGGAGACGCTCCGAGAAGCGACCGCGCCGGTGGCATGCGATGGCACCCTGGAGGTGGAATGCTCCGTGCGGCTGGCGCCGTTCGAGCGGTTTCTCTCGGCGGATGAACGGTCGCTCTGTTGTGGTCGGCCCGGCGCGCTGGTGCTGCGGTCACGGATCACCGGCGAGGCGGTCTGGCAGACCGCGATTCCGTTCACGCCAACCTGGGCGCGCTGCCTGGGCGACCTGGTCGTTGCGGGTGGGCAGGAGGGGCTGGTCGGACTCAGTCGTTCGCATGGCTGGACCCGCTGGCAGTTTCCAGCTCCGCCTGAGCGCAGGCTTCCCACGACGCGCGGGCAAGGGCCCACCTATCCCGATAGCAGCGTCGCGCTGCCGCTCTCCGATTTCCTGCTAGCAGGCACCCAGGTGATCTGCGTCCAGGGCGAACGATGGCTGCTGGGGGTGGATGCGCTACGCGGCATCGTGCGCTGGCGGCGGCCCGCTCCCGGGGCGCATCTGGCCATGCCACGGCCGCGAGGTCGGGTGCAGCGACTGGCGCTGGTCCGCAACGATCGACTCGTGGTGCAGGCCGCACGCCAGCGCTGGTTGCTCGACGCCAGCACGGGCCGGTTGGTCGGCGCGGCGGCCTCGCCCCTGGAACGATGGCCCCGCGAGCCGGTGCCCCTGGACGACGGTGATTGCCTGGTGGTGCCCGACGCTGGTTCGGTGACACTGGTGGATGGGCGGTCGGGGCAGACGCGCTGGCAGTACACCATTCCCGGAGCGACGACGCGCAGCGGCGAGCCGCCGGTAGTCCTGCCTGCGGGCGAAACCGTTGTGGTGATTGAGCCGCTCAACATCGGATGCCGGATGCAGAAGCTCGACCGGGCCTCGGGGAAGCCGTTGTGGGCCCGGCCACCTGTGTTGCCCGGGGTAGCCGGGGCGCCTGGATCGTGGCTGATCCGTGGCGAACTGCTGCATCGAGCCGAAAACGACCGACTGTCCACCTGGAGTCTGACCGAGGGGCGAGCGCTTGGGCAGCATCGTCTTCCCGCAGGCGGTTCCTGGCGGCTGGCGTCGGCCGGTCGTACCGTGCTGGCCTGGCGCGACCAGGCGGCGGCCTGGCGATTTCGGTTTCGCTGGCTGGGGGCGTCGGTACAATGGCTCGTAGGTCCGCTTCCCTCGGGGGAGGCGTGGAATGTGTTTCTTCTCGATCCGCGGACGGCCGAGCCGCGCCAGCGTCTGGTCCTCGAACCCGAATCGCTGCCGCGTCGTCCGGTGGCTCCCTGGAAGACCGCCGTCTCGGTTTGGCCGCTGGCCCTTGCCGACCGGGTGGAGGACGGGGTGCCCGGGCCCCAGGTCGTCCACGATGGCCGAGGGCTGGTGCTCACGGTCGGCAATCACCTGATGGCACTGACTCCTCCGTCGAGGTCGCGTCCGCTGGAGGAAGGCTCTCCTCGATCCCCTGCTCCCAGAAACTGAATCATGCCAAACATTCGCTGCAAGAATTGTGGTCTGACCATGCAGGTGCCCCCGGGCGGACGTCGCCTGTGTGGGTGTGGAGCGTGGCTTTCCGGCGACGAGGGGCCCGCGCCGGCGCCTGCTCCGGTCAAGGAGCCGGACAACCTGCCAGTGCTGGAGGCGACCCCGGCCGACGAGCAGAAGTGGCCGCGCATCGAGGGCGACCTGTCGGCCATCGAACGGCTGAACGATGGGTATCGCCGCATCCGCAAGGAGCTATCCAAGGCGATCGTCGGGCAGGAGCGCGTGCTCGAGGAGCTGCTCATCTCGGTTTTCGCGAAGGGGCACTGTCTGCTGGTGGGCGTGCCGGGCCTGGCCAAGACGCTGATGATTCGCTCGCTGGCCGACTCGCTGAGCCTCAGCTTCTCGCGCGTGCAGTTCACGCCGGATCTCATGCCGTCGGACATCACCGGCACCGAGGTGCTGCAGGAGGACAAGACGACGGGCCAGCGGATGTTCAAGTTTTTGCATGGCCCGCTGTTTGCCAACGTGGTGCTGGCCGACGAGATCAACCGGACGCCTCCCAAGACGCAGGCCGCGTTGCTCCAGGCCATGCAGGAGCTGCAGGTGACTGTGGGCGGCAAGACCTACGATCTGCCCCGGCCGTTCTTCGTGCTGGCGACGCAGAACCCCATCGAACCGGAGGGGACCTACCCGCTGCCCGAGGCGCAGCTCGACCGCTTCATGGTCGACATTCGCATCGGCTATCCCAAACCGCACGAGGAGCTGGCCATCGCCAAGGCGACCACTGCCGACACCGATGGTCAGGTGACCAAGGTGCTCTCTGGCAGCGAGATCGTCCACCTGCAATCGGTGGTGCGCAAGCTGCCGATCAGTGACCACGTCGGCATGTATGCGGTGAATCTGGCCCGGGCCTCGCGCCCCGAGGACGAAACCGCGCCGGGGTTCACCAAGGAATATGTGAACTGGGGTGCGGGGACTCGCGCGGTGCAGTATCTGGTGCTGGGCGCAAAGGCGCGGGCGGCCATCGCGGGTGAGTACAACGTCACCTGCGCGCATGTCCGGGCCGTGGCCCCGCTTGTGCTGCGCCATCGCATCATGACCAACTTCCACGGCGAGGCAGAAGGAATCACGCCGGACAAGGTCGTCAAGCTGCTGCTGGAGCACGTCAAGGAACCCCGGGCGGAGGATTATCGTTAAACCATGGCTCCCTCCGCCACCTACGAGTATCTGGACCCCGTTGCCCTGTCCCGGCTGAAGAACCTCAACCTGGCTGCCCGCAAGGTGGTCGAGGGGTTCTTCGCCGGCATGCACCGAAGCCCGCACAAGGGCTTCTCCATCGAGTTCGCCGAGCATCGCGAGTACACGCCAGGCGTCGATCCGCGCCACATCGACTGGCGCGTGCTGGGTCGGCGCGACAAACTCTACGTGAAGCAGTACGAGGAAGAGATCTCCCTCCGCTGCTATCTGCTGCTGGATCGCTCGGCGTCGATGGGCTACAAGTCGGACGGCGTGCCACTGACCAAGCTGCAGTATGCCTCGTACCTGGCGGCCAGCCTGGCCTACCTGATGACGTTCCAGCATGATGCCGCCGGCCTGATCACCTTCGACACGAAAGAGCGTGAGCAGATCCCGCCGCGTCAGGGGCCGGGCCATCTGCGCGTGTTGATGGAACTGCTGGAAAAGACCCAGCCGGGGGGCGAGACCACCCTGGCCGACACCTTCCACCGCCTGGCCGAGACGATCAAGCGCCGCTCGCTGGTCATCATCCTGTCGGATCTGTTCGACGATGCCGAGCGGTTGATCGGCGCGCTCAAGCATTTCCGGCACGCTCGTCACGAGGTGGTGGTGATGCAGATTCTCGACCCGGCCGAGGTGAGCTTTCCCTTCGATGACATCACGCGCATCGAGGACATGGAAAATGCTCGCGAGGTGACGAGCGATCCCCGGGCGTTTCGCAATGCCTACCTCGAGGAGTTCGGGAAGTTCATCGAGGCACTGCGCGGGGGCTGCCGGTCGGCCGGCATCGATTATGTGACGGCCCAAACTAACCAGCGGTTCGACCTGTTCCTGGGCAACTACCTTGCCCGCCGCCAGGCCATGAGCACGTGATCGACCATGAGCACCTTCCTGTTCCTCAACCCGCTGTACCTGATCGGCCTGCTGTCGGCGCTGATCCCGTTGATCATCCATCTGAGTCGGTCGCGCCGTACTCGAAAGATGCGATTCTCGACCACGCGCTTCTTCACCGATCAGTTCCTGCGCAGCTACCGCATGAGCCGGGTCAAGGAACTGCTGCTGCTCCTGTGCCGGATGGCTCTGTTTGGGTTGCTGGCCATGGCGCTGGCGCGGCCGTTTTTGCAGCCACCCGGTAGTGCCGCGGGCCCGGGTGGATCGGGACCGAAGACGGTTGTGCTGGTGCTGGATGATTCAGCCAGCATGGGCTACGTCGAGGATGGGAAAACGCTGTTTTCTCGCGCCCAGGCTGCAGCCGACACGATCCTGCGGGGTTTGAGCCCGGGTGACACGGCGGGGGTGGTGCTGGCCAGCCGGCGCGCCACCGGAGTCGAGCCCCTCTTCCCCGAGCCGATCCAGGACCTGGACGAGGTACGGCAAGCGATCGAACGGGCAACGGTGCAGGCGCTGGGTACCGATCTGAGCGGAGCGATTACCCGGGCCGAGGAGCTGGCGGTGGCCGGGCGAGCCGGGGGAAGGTCGGTAACGATCTATGTGCTAAGCGATCTGCAGGAGTCGGGTTGGGACGTACCACCCCGGGCCACGCTTCGGTCGGAGAGTTCGGACACCTCGTTTGTATTTGTCAGCCTGCGGCCGCGTAGCGCGCCAGCCAATCGGGCCGTCACTGCGGTCCGCTACGCCGCCACACGTCCACGGGTCGGCGTACCGTTCGCGTTACGGCCGTTGCTCGCCCTGGGGCGCGAGGACGACCAGGAAGTGGCGGTGCGTCTGCTCATCGATGGAGCGCGCGTGGGCGAGCAAAAGGTGGAACGGCTGCCCGGAGGTCGCTGGGCTGCTCCGCGTTTCTATCACGCCTTTTCTGCCGATGGCTGGCATGGCGGGCAGATCGAACTCGACGACGAGCGTCTGCCCATCGACAACAAGCGGTTCTTTGCCCTGGAGGTCCCAGCCCAGGCGCAGACGGTGCCACTGCTGGTCGTCAATGGCGCGCCCTCCAGCGTGCCACATCAGGATGAGCTGTACTTCCTTCGCCTGGCCCTGACCGCAGTTCCCGAAGGCCAACGAGCCCCGTTCGATCTGCGGACCATCGCGCCGTCGGAAGTCACCGCTAGCGATCTAAAGAGTTTCCCCCTCGCCATTCTCGCCAATGTCGAGAAGCTGAGCGAGGCGGCAGTCGAGCAACTGGAGGGGTACGTGGACGGCGGAGGCAAGCTCCTCGTCTTCCTGGGTGACCGGGTGGATCCCGCCTTCTACAACCGCGCTCTGGCAGGCAGCAATCGTCGACATGGTGGGCTTCTTCCCGGCTCAATCAAGGGACTTCGGCCGCGCAAGGCGGGACATATCAGCTCACTGCAGTACGAGCACCGCGCCCTGGCCGCCTTTCAGGAACCGAAGCTCGGTGGCTTGCTCGGTTCGTCGCTGCAGTTTCAGGCGCTGGAAGTCGATGCCCCAGCCACGAGAGTGCTCATGAAACTGAGCGATGGGTTGCCCCTGCTGTGCGAGAAGTCGTTTGGCAAGGGAGAGGTGCTGCTCTTCACCTCCACCTGCGATCGCGATTGGAGCGATTTCCCGATTCGCCCCGGGTTCCTGCTGTGGGCTCGTTTCATCGCTGACTACCTCACCCAGGCTCCGCTGAATCTGCAAGCGGGCCATCGCACGGGTGACCTGGTGCGGCTGGTACCGCCTGCGGACGAGAAGGGGCTGTTGTGGGTACGCAAGCCCGATGGTACGCGCGTGGCCGCCGTCCGTGCCAGCGATGGCTCCGGGGATTTCGAGTTTACCGAGACCGGGCTGCCGGGCGTCTACACCGTGCTGGGCTCCGACCAGGAGAAGCGTCTGAGCCTGTTTGCCTGCAACCTGGACACCTATGAATCGGATCTCGCCTACCTGGATGAGCCGGTGGCTGGCGAGGACAGCGCGGCACAGGAATCGGCCGTGGTAGCGGATCTCAAGGCGCGACTGGGGCAGCCGCCCCTGGTGCGCTACATCGCCGATCCAGCCAGCCTGGCCACGGGGATGGGCGGATCGGGTGGCGGGTGGAAGCTCTGGGACCTGGTGCTACTGGTGGTCCTGTGCGTGGCCCTGTTCGAGCCCTGGCTGGCCAACCAGATCAGCGCGCGACTCTATGCCCGCACTGCGGCCGTGCCGACCGTTCCTGGCCCTCAGCTGGCCCGGCAACTCGAGCTGGAGACTCCCCGGGAGATCGTGCGATGACCGCTTCCTCGATGCTCTTCGCCACGTTGCGCCTGGAGGGTCTGACCGGCCGGTGGGGCTGGGTGTGGCCACTGTTCCTCCTGGCGGGGGCGGCGTTTCTCGTGTGGACCTACCACGGGATCTACGTGCGGTCGGGCCGCCGGCTGGCCTGGTGGTTGTTCGCCCTGCGCGCCACGGGGTTGCTACTGCTATTTCTCATGCTGGCGAAGCCGACCTGGACCCAGGCGACCGAGGAGGTGGATCCTGGCCATGTTGCCATCGTGGTCGACACTTCACGCTCGATGACGCTGCCCGATACCGAGGGGAAGTCGCGCTACGATCGCACGCGGCAGGTGGTAGAGTCGCTGCAATCCCGTCTTCGACAACGGACCGGCGCTGGACCGCTCGAGGTGGATCTGTTCGACATCCAGGGAGCCCCCCTGGCCAGCCTTCCAGCGGAACCAGTGGCAGAGTTCACCGATCTCACACGGGCGATAAGGCGAACCCAGGCGCAGATGCGTTCGCGAAACCTGGCGGCCATTGTGCTGATCAGTGACGGGGCAGACACGACCGGCCGACCGAGTTTCGCGGACTGGGAAGACACCGGAGTGCCCATCCACACCATCGGGTTCCCGCGCGGTAACGAACTGGATCTGCTGGTGCGCGAGCCAACCGCACCGCGGCGCGTGATCGTCCACAACGAGATTACCGCCCAGGTGCCGGTGGCGAAACGCGGAGCGGCAGCGTGCGAGGCGACAGTAACCCTGCGCCGCGGACGCGAGACACTGGCGACCCGCAAGGTGATTTTTGGTCCAGGCGATGCCGAGCAGGTGGTAGCGTTGAACTACAAGCCGGACCAGCCTGGTTCGTTCGAGCTGACCGCAAGTGTGGAAGGATCGGCAGGCGAGAAGGACATCGGCAACAACGCCGTAAACTTCGCCCTGGAGGTGGTGAAGGATCCGATCCGGGTGCTGTACCTCGAGGGCTATCTCCGCAACGAATACACCTTCCTGGTACGTCATTTCACCGAGAAGGATCCCGACGTGGCCCTCATCCGCGAGCCACGCCGCACTGGCGGCGACGGCCCGGATCGGCAACTACCCGAGGGAATCCTCGATGACAAAACGCTGGAAAAGATCGACGTGGTCATCCTCGGCGACATGGAGGCCGACTACCTGACGCCAGCCCAGCAGCGTTCATTGATCCGCTGGCTGGACGGTAAGAACCACTCGCTGCTGGTACTGGGAGGTTACTCTTCGTTCGGAGCCCGGGGCTGGCGCACCTCGCCGCTGGCGGAGGCGCTGCCGGTGGTGTTCACCACCGCCGCCGAGCCACAGAGCGAGCAGCCGTTCTCGTTGCAACTCACCGACCGCGGTCGTCAGCATCCGATCTTCACGATGAGCAACGATCCGGTGCGGAGCGAGAAGATGTGGCAGGCGGCTCCTCCACTGGACGGCATGCCGCTGGTGGCACGAGGACGCCCCGGAGCGGAGATCCTGGCGGTCAATCCGCAGGTGCAGGAAGAGGGGAAGCCCGCAGTGGCGCTGGCGGTCCAGCGGGCGCCGGGTGGGGGCCAGGTCATGGTGCTGTGCCCAGATACGACCTGGAAGTGGAGCCGCCTGCCGCGTCTAGTCGGGCAGGATGACACCCTGTACAGCCGGTTCTGGAGTCAGGCCATCCGCTGGCTGGCAGGCCGGGCCCTGGAAGATAGCCGACCGGTGCTATCGGTGCGAACCGAACGGCCCATCCACGAGGCGAAGAGCAAGGTGGCAGTACGGCTGCAGCGGCAACCCCGCCCCGGAAGCGAGCCTGGCACCTTTCACCTGGAGGTGGTCGATCCGAAGGGTGCGCCGGTGCAGGGATTGGTTCCGCAATCCGACTCAGCCGACCCGGATCTGGCCACGGTCGAGTTCTTTCCGACACTGGCGGGCCGGTACGAGATTACCGCGTCGCTCCGTGCGGAGGGGAAGGTGCTGGCCAATCAG
The DNA here is from genome assembly GCA_046350255.1 of Gemmataceae bacterium. GTDB lineage: Bacteria > Planctomycetota > Planctomycetia > Gemmatales > Gemmataceae > CALDUY01. The sequence continues at coordinate 157,576 of JAXMAV010000022.1, read as the reverse complement.
ACCAGCGAGATCCGCGTCCGGGGCAGCGACCTGGAGCTGGCCGACGGCTCACCGCGGCCGGATCATCTGCGTGCCATCAAGGAAGCGACTGGTGGCACCTACTTCGACATCGATCAGGCCGACAACGTCGCGGAGCAGATTCCTCGCAAGCAGATCCGCCGGCCTCGCGTGCAGCGTAGCGAATACTGGGATTCGCCCTGGCTCTTCGCGGGCTTCCTGGCCGCCGTCACCGCCGAATGGTTCCTGCGCCGTCGCAATCACCTGGTTTGACGACGATGATCGCAATGACCGGGTCCCGCCTTTTTCACCGCGTCGAGGGTCACCATGAGCAGCACGACTGAAGCCTACCCCCGCCTGCTGACCACCCTGGACGAGGTGCGTCGGCAATGGCGGATGAACAAGATCGTTGAAGGCACCCTGCTCACCTTCGCCGGGGTGCTGGCCGTCCTGGCTGTTCTCGTCGCGGTGGATAATCTGCTGCACCTCCACCAGGCCGGACGCTTTGTCCTGGCCTGCGTCCTGTGGGGCGGGCTGGCCGCACTGGTGCTCAACCTGATTGTGCGGCGCGTGCTCGAAGATCATCGCGACGATTTCTTCGCGGCTCTGGTCGAGCAGCGCCACCCCGAGCTGAGCAACACGCTCATCAATGCTCTGCAGCTGGGTCGCGATCACACGCCGGGCTTCTCTCCGCTGCTCATCGACAGCATCGTCAAGGATGCCGATCAGGCTCTGGCTGACACGGAAACGGACGATGCAGTGGACCGGCAACCCACCCGGCGAGCGGCCTGGTTCGCGCTGGGGGCGATCCTGCTGGTGGCCGCCTATGCGGTGGCTCTGCCGCCCCGCTTCAGCAATGGCCTGGCTCGCGTGCTTCTCCCGTGGAGTGATATCGCTCCTTACACACAGACCCAGATTCCCGCTCACGGGGTCGAGCCTGGATCGACCCGGGTAGCGGAGGGCAAGCCCCTGTCCATCGTCGCTCGTACAGAGGGCGTTCATCCCAACTCGGCCCGGCTTTACCGGCGGATCGCAGATGGCCCCTGGCAGGGCGTCGAGATGACTGAGGACGAGAAGACGCCGGGCACCTTCCGATTCACCATCGGACAGGCCGGCTCGTCGTTCGACTACTACATCGCTGCAGGTGATGCGACCTCGCCGGTCTTTCAGGTCGAGGTGGTTCGTCCGCCCCAGGTTGCCAAACTGGCCGTGGTCTACTCGTTCCCTGGCTACACCGACCTGCCCCAGAAGCGGGTCGAAGGAGGCGATGGTGAGGTGATCGGCATTGCTGGCACCACGGTGCGCCTCGAACTGACCGCGTCGAAGCCGTTGAAGACCGCCGAGCTGGTCACCCGGGGCGATGCCCGGCGTGCCTCGGAGGTGGTGCAACTCGAGAAGGAAGGCGACCGCTACGTTGCCTCGTTCGTGCTGTGGACCCCCACGGCTCGACCATCGGCAGAGCTGGCCGGGAGACGACTGCTGGTGGCTCCCACCACCTACCAGCTGAAGCTGGAGGACACCGAAGGATACACCAATATCGATCCGTTATGGCGCACGATTCTGCTGCGTCCCGACCAGCCTCCCGAGGTGGTGCTTCGCGCGCTGGAGGATCGCGCCAGCGTCAAACCCGATGCCACCTTGCCACTGAGTGTGCAAACCCGGGACGACTTCGGCCTGGGTCTCGTGCGGGTGCTGATGCGCGTCAACACCGAGGAGCAGCCGCGCGAGTTGGCCCGCTTCGAGTATGACCGTGCTTCGCCTCGACGTGAAGGCAACGACCGGTTCGACTGGAAGATGAACACCGGTGGTCTGAAGGTGGGCGACAAGGTCGAGTACTGGGCCGAGGCGACGGATCGCAATACCATCACCGGGCCGGGCAAGGCCGAGTCGCGACGGTTTCGGCTGGAGGTGGTCAACCCGCAGGAAGTGGTGTCGAAGCTGGAGATGCGCGTTCGGGACCATGTCAAGGAGCTGCGCGAGATCCTGGCCCTGCAGCGCACCAACCGAGCGGAGACGGGCGGCGGTGTGGCGTTTCCGTCCCTGGTCGATCGCCAGGTCGGCATCCGCAAGCGAACCACCGGGCTGGCTCGCACCATGGAGTCGGATGGTTCGCCGGTTCACTCGGTCATCGATTCGCTGGATCGTCTGGCGGCGGGGCCCATGGCCGAGGTGCTGAAGAAGCTGGAGGCAGGGCGGGAGCGCAAGGACGATGCAGCCGCCAAACAGGATCGAGAAAGTACGCTTCCTGTGCAGGACGCCATCATCAAGGAGCTGGAGAGCCTGCTCGAACGACTGCTCCGCAACGAGGAGGCAAAGAAGGCACTGCGCCGGTTGGAGAAGACCGACCCCGCGGGTCACAAGGTGACCACGACGGTGCTCAGCGAGCTGATCAAGAGCCTGGACAATCTGATGAAAGATCAGACCGAGCTGGCAAACAAGTTTGATCGGTTGCCGAAGAAGAACCCCGACGAGATCAAAGACGACCTGCTCAAGGCGCTGGCCGACCTCGACGACCTGAAGCGACGCACCGAGAAGTGGTCGAAAGGTAACGTGCAGGAGCTGACCAAGTTACCGAAGGGGTTCATCGACGATTTCGACCTGCGCAAGGACGTGAACAAGGTGTTCGAGGAGATCGAGAAGGCGTCGACGCGCGACAAGGCGCAGAAGCTGGAGGTGTCGCTGGAAGACCTTGGCGCGGGCCTGGCGACCAAGATGAAAGAAGACCTGGAGATGTGGATGATGGACGCGCCGGACAGCGCCAAGTGGGTGCTGGAGGAGCCGCTCAACAAGAAGCCGATGAAGATCCCCGAGATGCCGTTGCCCAAGGATCTGCAGGACCTGGTGGGCGATCTGTTGCAGAAGGCCGACGAGTTCGACGAGGACGCGGACGACATCACCTCGGCGTGGGGCGACAACCTCGATCAGGCGGGTTGGGGTGTCTCGGATGGCCCCATCAGCACGTTCTCGGCCAAGGGAAAGACGGGCAACGACATGCCGAACAACATGGAGGTCGGCGGGCGATCCGGCGATGGCCGGCGCGGCAAATCGTCGGGCCAGATGGTGGGAGATACCTCCAAGGCGCTGCCGGGTCGCAAGACGCCGGCGCGGGTCGGAGCAGAGAATTACGAACCGGGCCAGCTGAAGGTGGAGGCGCAGGAAGACCCCAACGGCGCGACCGGCGGCGGCAAAAAGAGCGGTGCCGGCCGGCGCGGTCTGCAGGGCGGTTCGCCCCCTGACCCGGTGCGCGACATCGGCCGACTCAGCGCGAAGCAGGCCGGCATGCGTGAGAAGATGGAGCAGCTGGCCCGCAAGCTGGAGGCGCAGAAGGTGTCGACCACTCGTCTGCAGGAAGGCATCAAGCTGCTGAGCGAGGCCGACAAGGATCTGACCGACAAGCGCTACGAGGATGCTGCGAAGAAACGGCGCGAGGCAATGCAGGCACTGCGCGGAGCGTTCCAGCAGATGGACCGGGCCAGCGCAACGGACATCAGCCGGGCGCGCGACCTGCCCGCCAACCTGCGGAAGGATCTGCTGCAATCTAGCGAGTCAGGCTATCCGGCCGGCTACGAGGATTTGCTGCGCAGTTACTACAAGGCCATCTCTACGGGAGAAAAATAAGCGCCAGGCGCGCCCGGTTTTCTCTCCGCTGACGGCTAGCAGGTAGGGGAGTGATCATGGCAAGTGACTCGGCCGATTACTCCCCTGCCCCGGAGCGGTTCCGGGACTATCTCCTGTTTCTGGCGCGATCGTGCCTTGGCTGGAAGGAGCAGGCCCGGCTTTCTCCTTCCGACGTGGTGCAGCAAACGCTGCTCGAGGCTCATCAGAAGCAGCACCAGTTTCGCGGGCACACCGACGCGGAGATGGCTGCCTGGCTCCGACAGATGCTGGCCTATCGGTTGGCGGATGCCCAGAGGGCCCTGGGGCGCGCGCTGCGCGACGTTTCCCGGGAATGCTCGCTGGAAGCGATGCTGGACGATTCCTCGGCCCGAATGGGCAGCTGGCTCGCTGGAGAGCAATCCTCGCCCAGCGACCATGCCGTTCGCGAGGAAGAGCTGCTGCGGCTGGCCGGGGCACTGGCTCAGCTGCCGACGGATCAGCAACAGGCGGTGGAAAGAAAACACCTGCACGGCCAGACCATCGCCGCCATCGCCCAGGAGATGGGGCGCACCGAGGCCGCCGTCGGCGGACTGCTTCGCCGAGGAATGACCCAATTACGAGAGTTGCTGGCCCATGACTCCGAATCCTGACGCCACGCCGCGCCCCACGAACCTCCACGGCGAGAATGCCACACCCCCGCCTCCGAAAGTGAACGAGCAGGAAACCCTGGCTCCGGCAAGCAACGATCACAGTCAGCGGCTCGATGCCATCGTCGTGGCCTATCACAAGGCGCTCGAGGCGGGGCAGCCTCCCGATCCCCAGTCCTGGATCGATCAGCATCCGGACCTGGCCGACGAGCTGCGGGCCTTCTTCGCGGGCGAGCAGCAGGTGGCCCGTCTGACGACGCCTCTGCGCGGCACCACCGTTCGCTACTTCGGCGATTACGAACTGCTTAACGAACTGGCCCGCGGCGGTATGGGGGTCGTCTATCGCGCCAACCAGAAGAGTCTCAACCGCATCGTCGCGCTCAAAATGATCCTGGCGGGACAGCTGGCTGGGGAAGCGGACGTTCAGCGGTTTCGCACCGAAGCGGAAGCTGCTGCCAATCTCGATCATCCCAACATCCTGCCGATCTACGAAGTGGGCGAACACGAGGGGCTGCAGTACTTCTCGATGAAACTCGTCGAGGGCGGCAGCCTGGCGGGACAGATGGATCGGCTGCGCGCCCACCCGCGCGAGGCGGTGGCCCTGCTGGTGAGCATCGCCCGCGGCGTGCATTACGCCCATCAGCGCGGCATCCTCCATCGAGATCTCAAGCCTGCCAATGTCCTGCTCGATGCCACGGGCACGCCGTACCTCACTGATTTTGGCCTGGCCAAGCAGGTGGAGGCCGATCGGGGGCTGACCCAGACCGGCGCCATCGTCGGCACCCCCTCGTACATGGCTCCCGAACAGGCCCGGGCCGAGAAGGCCTTGACAACTGCCTGCGATGTGTACGCCCTGGGCGCCATCCTGTTCGAGATGGTGACGGGGCAACCGCCCTTCCGGGGCCGCACGTCGCTGGACACCATCCTGCAAGTGATCGAGCAGGAGCCAGCCGACCCGCGGACTCTGCATCCGCACGTTGATCGCGACCTGGCCGTGATCGCCCTGAAATGCCTGCGCAAGGAGCCAGACCAGCGCTACGCCTCGGCGGCGGAGCTGGCCGACGATCTCGAACGCTGGCTGCGTGGCGAGCCGATCCTGGCGCGGCCGACTGGATCGGGCGAACGCATCGTGAAATGGGCCCGACGGCGTCCCGCCGCGGCAGCGCTGGCCGGGGTCATCGTGCTGGCGGGGCTGGCGATGCTCGGTGGCGGACTGTGGTTCAATGCTCAACTGCGCGAGCAGCGGAACGAGGCGCTGGCAAAGAAGCAGGAGGCCGAGGAGCAGAAAGAGCTGGCGAACCAGCGGGCGGTGGCCCAGGCAAAGGCCCGGCAGGAGGCGCAAGCAGCGCAACAACGGGCCGAACAGCAGCTGCACCGGTCGCAGGTGATGATCTACGCGGCGACGCTGAGCCGAGCGCAGCAAGCGATCGAGAACGAGCAAGGCGCTGTTGCGCAGCGACTGCTAGGCGACTGTCAGTGGAACCTGCGCGGCTGGGAGCATCGCCACCTGCTGGGCCGGGTGAGCAGCAAGGCGACCCTCTCCCATGGGAACAGCCACGTGTTCGCGGCAGTCTACAGCCCCGATGGAGCTTACCTGGTCACGGCTAGCGGCCTGGGCGCCCGGGTGTTTGACGTGAGGTCGGGGGAGGAACGATTCACGCTGAGGGGTCACAAGAGCAACGTGATCAGCCTGGCCTTCAGCCCCGATGGGAAGCGCCTTGCCTCGGGGAGTTATGACAAGACAGTGAAGGTGTGGGACATGGCGACGCGTGCTGAGGTGGTTTCATGCGACTGCAAGACGAACGTGTGGTCGATGGCCTTCAGCCCGGATGGGAAGCAGCTGGCCACGGGGAGCGGGGAGTATCTTCCTGGCCGGCTGATGCCGCCGGGCGAAACCCAAGATCACCAGGCGGGGATCACCCGCATCTGGGATGCCAGCACCGGCAAGCAGATTCGCTCGCTGGCGGAGCCGGGACAGTGGGCGAATGTAAAGGCGGTGGCTTGGAGCCCCGACGGGCAGCAGCTGGCGACTGGCACCCAGAATTCCACTGCGCAGATCTGGGATGTGCGTACGGGGAAAGTGGTACGCAAGGTCCGGCATACGGGCGGCGTGGACTGCCTGGCGTGGAGCCCGGATGGCAAGCAGATGGTCACGGGCGGCAATGATAACAACGCCGTCGTGTGGGATGCCGACAGTGGACGGCAGCTGTTCGTCCTCGCCGGGCACCGGGGCCATGTGAAGGGCGCGGTCTGGAGCGCCGATGGCCTGCGCATCGCCACCGGCAGCTACGATCAAACGGTCAAGGTCTGGGATGCCACCCGGGGCGGTTCGGCGCTGCTCACCCTGTCCGGGCACACCTTCTACGTCAACACGGTGGCTTTCAGCCCCGAGGGGCGAGCCCTGGCCTCTGGAAGCTCGGATGGCAACGTGAAGGTGTGGGACATGGCGCTGGAGCAGAAGGCGCAGCGGTTCCTGGGCCATCCGGATCGCATCAACTGTCTGGCGGTGAGCCCGGATGGGAAGTGGGTCGCCAGCGGGTGCAGTGACAAGAAGACGCGGATCTGGGACGCGACCGGCCGGCTGCTGGTACGCACCCTGGAGGGCCACACCTGGACCGTTAACACGGTCACTTTCAGCCCGGATGGCAAACGCCTGCTCACTGGCGGAGAAGACAAAACGCTGCGGCTGTGGAACTGGGAGACGGGCGAGGAGCTGCTGAAAATGACTGAGAGCAGAAGCCGCATTCGCTCGGCGCAGTTCAGTCCCGATGGCAAGCGGTTCGCGAGTGGGGGTGGCAACACTCCCTGGTTGAAGCCCGAACTGAAGGTGTGGGACGCAACCACCGGAAAAGTGCTGCTCGACATCCAGGTGAAGCAAGACGTCAACAGTGTGGTGTTTAGCAAGGACGGGCGCACCCTCCACGGGGTCGCAGGCAGCGAGTTGAAGACCTGGGATGCTGAGACGGGGAAGGAACTGCGTTCGATCAGCGGGGTGTCCGGCACGCTGGCTCTCAGCCCAGACGGGAAACACCTGGCAGCCAGGGGAGCCGGCTCGACATGCCAAATCCTGGATCTCGAAACAGGTAAGCAACGGTTCATACTCGATGGTCACAACGAAACGATCTTCACCACCTGCTGGAGCCCCGATGGGTCGCACCTGGCGACGGGGAGCCACGACAAGACTGTGAAGCTCTGGCGGATGGACACGGGGCTGGAGGTGCTGACCCTGGGCGGCTTCCTTGAACTGGTGGCCGAGGTGGCCTGGAGTCCGGATGGGCGCTTCCTCTACGCTGGCAGCCACGATCGTTCCCTGCGTCTATGGGAAGCGGGCGAAGGCCATGAGGTGCGTGCGGTGAAGGGGAACTTCGGCTCCTTTACCCGGGCGGCCTTCAGCTCGGATAGCCGGCGCGTGCTGGGGCTGTCGCACAACGGCAAGGTTCTGAGCTGGGACGTGATCACCGGTCTGAACCTTCCCGCAGCCGACGAGACGTTCCCTGCCGATGCTGGGCGCGAGGCGATCAGCCCCGATGGTAGGCTGCGGGTGGGCATTGAGGGGTTCACCCTGGTAGTGGAGGACAATTCTGCCAGGCGAAAGGGAGGGCACCGGGATCGAGAAGGCCTGACCCAGCTGGCCAACTTCGATCCTGGCTTCCATCTGGCTCGCCTGGCGGAGATCGATGTGCGACAACACCCGTTCGCGGCTCGCTTCCACCTGCGCCAGCTGGTGAGCCATGACCCTGCCAACGCGCAGTGGAAACGACGGCTGGCCGAGGTGGAAAAGGCTCTGCCCGCATCAACCGACAAGAAGTAGAGCGTCAGGTGGGCCCGTATTCCAACCGGCGCCAAAGCCACTCCATCGGGCCGCGTTGGAATCGTCGCAACCAGAGATGACTGGCGACGACGAGCGTGGCCCAGATGCCCAGGGCGATAGCCAGCTGGCCAGCGGGACCGATAGTTCCGAACAGGCCCAGACCCCAGTGATAGGCCAGCCCGGTGGCGATCACTGTCTCAGAAAGGTAGACGGTCAGCGACATCTTGCCCGCACTGGCGATCATGCGGACCGGCCAGGTCGGGAAGTAGTCGGCCAGGAGAGCCAGGCCGCTCAGGTAACCCAGGGGGAGAAAAAGTAAGCCCGCCTCGCGGACCATGCCGCCCAGCGCCTCGCGCCACGCGCCCGGAGGCGCGGTCAGGTGAATCACCAACGACAGCACCACGATGCTCAGGCCCAGGGGCAGGCAGATCCAGGCGCCTCGTTGGCGCAGGGCGGCCTGCTCCGGCGCGAAGTAGTTCACCCGCCAGAGGGTGCAGCCGACGACGAACATCGCCAGCACCAACCAGCCCACGACGAGGACCATGGATAGCAGGTTGAAGCACCATTCCCACAGGCGAAACTCCTGGGCCCGGATCCAGGGCCCGTGGCGGTAGGCCTCGATCTCGCTGGCGATCCAGACCGGATGATCCGGAGTGATCCCACTGCGGAGCATCTGGGCGATGCCCTGGTCGCTGGGCACGGCTTCGCCTGGGTCGAGCGGCACGGGCTGCGCCATGACCGCCAGGAATGCAAACACCACCGATAGGAAGACGGCGAAGAGGAGTACGCCCCCGGCGACCACCAGGAGGATGCGGGCCGGCACCCGGCGAGCGAGGAGAATCCAGCCCCCCATCAGACCGTAGACGAAAAGGATGTCGCCGTACCAAAGAAAGACCCCATGAAGCAGGCCGAACAGGGTGAGCGGGAGCAGGCGACGGAAGGCGAAGCCGACCGCCGAGCGACCGGCCGCCTCGGCACGTTCGAACTGGCCGAGCAAGCCGTAGGCGAACAGCATGCTGAAGATCGAGATGAACTTGGCCTGGCAGAATGTCTGGACGAACAGGGTGGCTGCCCGATCGAGCGCACTCTCGCCCGAGTGGTGCGTGGCTGGCGACGTGATGGAAGCCAGCGGACCGAACATAACCCCAATGTTGACGAGCAGGATTCCCAGAAGTGCGATCCCACGGACGAAGTCCAGGTTCAACAACCGGTCGGACCGATGGATCGGCCCGAAATTCGAGGAAGTGGTATCCACAACGATTGCCATACCAGGAAACCTCCGGGCTGCGCAAGTTGACAGGGATCGGGTGCCTACGTGACACCGTCGGCGTGGACCAGTGTCACTTGCCAGCCACAACCCCTGGCGCGGAGGGCGAAGTGGTCGCGCTGGGGTCCTCACAAGTTTCCATGGCAGTCCAGGGCGCCATAGCCCTGGTCATCGGCCATGCTCACCGGACGATGGGACGCGCAAAGGTAGCCAGAGTATGGCTCAGCGCGAGAATCAGTCCGGCTGTCGTGCCCACGCGCGGATCTCCCTGGGATCAAGCGATCCCCAGTAGAGGCGCAGGTCGCGGAGTCGGCCGGTGAAGCCGTGGGGATTGCGGTAGTCGCCGACCTGAGAGCCGGTGTCTGCCCCGATGGAGAGCCCATCGGCCGGGTGAGCAGCAAGCAGACTGCCCTGGACTACCTCGCCGTCCGGTTTACCGTTGACCCAGACCCGAAGTCGGCCCTCGGATGTCAACTCACCAAGGACCTGGGTCCAGCGGCCCCGCGGCAGGCGCTTGCTTCCTCGCGCTCGAGTGAGCTTGCCCTCGCAGCGCACGGCGAAGGTGGGGATGCCATCTTCAATGAAGAGGCTCAGGCCGTGCGCCTCGCCGCCCCAGGCGACGATGACGCCGTTATTGCCGTCGAGCCACACCCGGCCGCCGACCACCAGCGCCTGCCCGGTGGGATCCTCGGCCGGTCGGCCCAGGGCAACATGGCCATCGCCTCGCAGGATCAGCCCGCCGTCGGCCCCGGTATCCACTCGAGCCTTGACCAGTTTGAATGGCAGCCTTTCGCCCCCAAACTCGTAGCGCCAGCCCAGGCCCTTGGGCGGTGTCACTCCGCTCTTCTTCGGGCGCAGCGCCTTTTCCTCGTCGAAGGTGTCTACCTGGTACTGCTTGCGCAGGCGCTTCAACTCGACAGCCAGTTTCTCGCGCACCTCGGCATGGGCGGGGTCGGCGTGGACGCTGCGCCTTTCTCCCGGGTCCTTGTCGAGGTCGAACAGCTCCCACTCGTCGCTCTTGTAGTAGTGGATGAGCTTGTGCGTCGCGGTGCGGACGCCATAGTGCCGGGCGACCGAGTGGGGGCCGGGGAACTCATAGTAGTGATAGTAGATCGACTTTCTCCACGACGCGGGAGCCGCGCCGCGGAACAAGGGCAACAGGCTGGCCCCCTGCATGTCGGCGGGAGGTTTGATGCCGGCCAGGTCGCAGAAGGTAGGAGCGAAGTCGAGATTCTGGGCCAGGTCGCGGTTCTCGCTGCCGGGTTTGATCTGGGCGGGCCAGCGGACCAGGAGCGGCATGCGCAGCGATTCCTCGTACATCCAGCGCTTGTCGTACCAACCGCGGTCGCCCAGGAAGAAACCCTGATCGGACGAATAGATGACAATCGTGTTGCGAGCCAGGCCGTTGTCGTCGAGATACTTCAGGACGCGGCCCAGGTTATCATCGACGCCAGCGACACAGCGGAGGTAGTCCTTGATGTAGCGCTGGTAGTGCCAGCGGGTGAGATCCTTCCCGGTGAGTTTGGCGCGGGCAAAGGCCTCGTTCTCGGCCTGATAGGCGGCATCCCAGACCTTGCGCTGCTCGGGGGTGAGATTGCGCGGCGGGGTCAGCTTGAGATCCTGGGCTGAGAGATGGTTCGCCACCGTCATCTCCTGTTTGCGAGCAGGGCTGGCCAGGCCGGCGTGGTCGTCGAACAGGGTGGCTGGTTCGGGGATTTCGCCGTCGCGGTAGAGGCCAAGCTGGCCTGGCCCGGGTTCCCACGAGCGGTGCGGCGCCTTGTGCTGGTACATCAGGAAGAACGGTTTGCGTGTATCGCGCGCCTTGAGCCAGTCGAGGGCCAGGTCGGTGACGATGTCGGTGCAGTAGCCGGTGACCTTGAGCGGGCCGCGGTCGGTGTTGAACTCGGGGTTGTAGTAGGTGCCCTGGCCGCCGGCGCCGGAGAGGACGGCCCAGCGATCGAAGCCGGTGGGGTCACTCTTGAGGTGCCATTTTCCCAGCAGGGCAGTCTGGTAGCCGGCCTGGCCCAGGAGTTTGCCGACGTGCTGCTGCCGGCCGTCGAACGCCACGCGGTTGTCGAGCACACCGTTAAGATGGCTGTGCTTACCGGTCAGGATCACCGCGCGACTGGGAGCACAAATGCCGTTGGTGCAGAAGCAGTTGCGAAACAGCATCCCCTCGCGGGCCAGGCGGTCGAGGTGTGGCGTGCGGTTGATCTTCGAGCCATAGGCGCTGATGGCGTGGCTGGCGTGGTCATCGGTGAAGATGAAAAGGATGTTGGGACGCGCTGGCGCCTCGGCCGGCGGGAGAGCGGAGAGGAGGCCGAGCAGTGCAACAGGCAGCATCAGGAGACTCCAGGCACCAGAAAGGGACTGGCGGCATGGTACGGGCGCCTGAGCAGGTTGTCACGCAGAAAAAGATAGGCCGCCCGCGGGGGAGCGGGCGGCCCAAGGGTGTGCCAGGGGGATAGGAATGGGGGAAGGATGGGGGAAGGAGAAACAGGTCACGGTATCGCAGGCTGTTGGCGTCGCAGACCTGGGTCGGGAGAACGGGAATCTCCCGGAGTCTGTCGCCGATGGGTTCCGTGGAACCAGCCCAGTGGTTGGGGGCAACCGTGGGGTTCAGCGTTGCGATCCGATCTTCGTTTCCTTGGTGATCGGATGGAAGGAATAGAAGCAACCAGCGTGCCAGAGACGCCGTTTTTTCGACCACGTGCAGTAAGACTCGGCGGGGCCAAGGCTTATTCCATTTCCGCGCACAGGCGAGCCATGGCGAGCGCAGGCCGGATTGTAGGCACTTCCGTTACAACCGGTAACATTTACCAGGAAGGCGACTTCCCAGGCTGACCAGGCTTGCCGCGTCGGCTCGCTGTCACCTGGTCGGGCCTCGCGTTAGAATCCAGGTCGCGCGACTTTCTCGAGGGAGTGGGGGAGGCGATGACCGAAACCGACTGGAATACGAGCGAGGATCCGGCGTTACTCCTGGGTTGGCTCGAAAGCCAGGGTCGCCTGCAAACCCTGGGAGTTCGCCGTTGGCTCTGCGCCTGTTGCCGCCAGGTGGAGGAGCAGCTTCATCCCGTGGTGCGCCGGATGGTCGTGGCAGCGGAAAAGCTGCTGGCAGAAAAAACAGGTCGGCGCGGCCCGGGTCCTTCCCCGGCGGTGGTACTCCATGAATGTCTACTGGCCCTGCATCAGACCCGATTGGAGGAACTGGACGACGAGGTCTGCCATCTGACCCTGACCATGGGGACCGAACAGGAAATGAGTAGCAAGACGGCCGTCCTGGTGCGGTCGCTATGTCCCCCCGCCACCCCAGCCGGGCAGGCGGAACTGGTGCGCGAGATCTTCCCGAGGCCCGGATGGGACGATCGTCCCCCGACCTGGGCCGCGTGGCAGGACGGCCCGATCGCTCAGATAGTCGAGGTCCTTCAAAAAAGCCAGGCGTTCGATCAGCTACCAGTGCTGGCCGATGCGCTGGAGGAGGCCGGCTGTCATCATGCTGCCCTGCTGAGCCATCTGCGCCGTCCCACCGGGCACCAGCGCGATTGCTGGGCGCTGGCGTGGCTGGCCGATCAGGTGGGAAGCCGGGCTCAGCGCATGAAGAGCGCCAGCCAGTTGAAGGCGATCCCCTGAAGTTTGGCCTACTGGCGGGCGCGTTCGATCAGGCGCGAGCGATGCTCGACGGGAACCGATTTGGCGGCAGCGAGGATCTCCACGAGTTCGCCCTGCTCGAGCCAGACGCCATGCGCGGGGCAGACGTGGAGGGTGACTCGGCGTTGGGATTGATCGCCTGCACGGGATTTCCCCCTGCTGAGGAGGTGAGAAGAGGTTTTCACGATTTCACGCAGATGATTGACGGCCGCCGGGAGACCGGGTTATAGTGAGGGTGGTTATCTCCCGCCAGTACTGGACCCACCTACGAGGACCTCGCGTCATGCTCGTCATCCCCGGTTACTCCGGTAAGGACACCTGCGACGGCATCAACCGCCGTGATATACTTCGCGTCGGCAGCTCGGCCATTCTGGGGGTGACCCTGGCCGACATGTTTCGGCTGAAGGCCGAGGCAAAGAAGGACGAGTCGCCTGCGAGTCACGCGGGAGGCGGACCGGGCTGGAACAAGGCCAAGAGCATCCTGCTCATCTATCTGCAGGGTGGACCCAGCCACATCGACCTTTGGGATCCCAAGGACGATCCCAAGGTGGCCAGCATCTTCAAGACCATCCCGACGAAGACACCCGGTCTGCAGTTCACCGAGCTGTTGCCGAAGCTGGCCCAGATCACCGACAAGGTGACGACCATCCGGTCGATGAGCTACACGCCAGTCGGGCTGTTCAACCACACGGCGGCCATCTACCAGATGATGACCGGCTACACGGCCGACAAGGTGAGCCCGTCGGGTCAGCTCGAACCGCCCTCCCCCAAGGACTTCCCCAACTTCGGCTCGAACATCATCAAGTTCAAGCCGCCCACAGTCCCCATGCTGCCGTTCGTCATGCTGCCGCGGCCGTTGCAGGAAAGCAACGTGGTGGGCAAGGGTGGCACGGCCGGCTTCCTGGGTCGGGCCTACGATCCGTACACGCTCTATCCGCCTGGCGACGACATGGACATGACCAAGATGGATCGTGTCCGCACTGACGATCTGCGTCTGCGCGACGAGGTGTCGTCGGGTCGTCTGTCGCGCCGCGACAAGCTGCGCAACATGATCAACGAGGGGATGCCGAACCTGGAGAAGGCCACCTCGAAGTACGATCTCGACGAGTATTACGGCAAGGCGCTGGGCCTGGTAATCTCCGGCCGGGCGCGCACGGCCTTCGACCTCGGTAAGGAAACGGTCCAGACTCGCGAGCGGTACGGCAAGAACACCTTCGGGCAGTCGCTACTGCTGGCTCGCCGCCTGATCGAGGCCGGCACCCGGGTGGTCGAGGTGAACTGGCCCAAGGTCGCTAACTCCGACAACCACTCGTGGGACGTCCACCAGGGTTTGCCGCAGCGCATGAAGAATCAGTCGGCCCCCATGCTCGACACGGGTCTGTCGGCCCTGATCTCCGACATGGACGAGCGCGGGCTGCTCAAGGAAACGCTGGTGGTCTGCATCGGCGAGTTCGGCCGGAGCCCGCAGCGCGGCGTCAGCACCTCGGGCAACAGCAACAGCGCCGATGGCCGCGATCACTGGCCGTACTGCTACACCGCCATGGCGGCCGGGGCAAGCGTGCGTCGCAACTTCGTCTACGGCAAGTCGGACAAGACCGGCTCCGCCCCGCTGGAGAACCCGGTCCACCCGCGCGAATTGCTGGCGATGATCTATCACAGCATCGGCATCAACCCGGCCACGGTGGTTTTAAACCACCTCAATCAGCCGCGCGAACTCGTGCAGGCTGACCCGGTGCTGGGCTTCCTCAGCTAATCCATCCGCTGGGCGATCACCACGAACGAAGGCGGGCCAGAGGAACCATCTCCTCTGGCCCGCCTCGTTTGCGCATTCATCGGAGTCGTTACGCGGCCTCGCGAGCCTGGAGCGCCAGGGCCGGATTGCGCCAGACCTGGCAGCCGTCCTTGGACAGCCCGGATTGGCCCCTCCTGTTCGTCTCGAACTCACAGGGCTCCTCGCCTTCCAGGATCCAGCCCCGTGCGCGAAGGAACTGATCGATATTCTGGTGGATCTCATGCGCATGGGTTCCAATGACCATGCGATAGACCCGGGTATCGAACAGGTCGGGCGAAGCGGTGATCAGTTCGTACTCGTGGCCCTGAATATCGATGTGCATCAGATCGATCCGGCGATGGGTGCCGAGAACGGTTGCCAGGGAGAAGGACTTCACCTCCTCCCAGCGCAATTGTGTTTCGGGGGTGCGGCGACCCAGCAGACGAGCCTTCCACTGCCGGAGCCGCTGGATGAGCGACAATCTACGGGGGGTCAATTCGGCCTTCTCACCGTAGGTGGCGGTGGCATCTTCCACGGCGGGAAACCGAGCCACTCCGTCGCTGAGGCCCACCACTCCGAAAAGAAGTTCGTGCTGGTGGGGGTCGAGCCCATTATCGCGGAAGTGTTCGACCATGAACGCATGGTGACGTGCGCAGCCTTCGACGCCGATTAGCTTGATCTCCTGAATGCCCCGTTGCTGGGCGGCATGAGCCGAAGACACCAGCCAGGGGGCCCAGCCAGCGCCCAGTTCCACCGCGACGAACCGATATTGTGCCTCGAGGACCGAGCGCAGGGTGCCGCTCCACTCGAGCTGGGTCCCATGCCAGTTCGCGGGAATAGGGTAGCCTTCAAAATCTCCGTACGATTCAAGGAGTTTACAGAAGGACTTGCGCGTGCGCACACCCAGGAAGTTGACCAGGCAGCTGGCCGCCGGTTTGGAGGGCTTCATCGGGAATGATTGAATCACCTGCTCATCGGTGAGTTCCAGTATCCTGGGCATCCGCTTCACTCCTTGAGGCCAGCCGGCGGCGCTCCCCTTCGACTGAGGCAGGGGGTGGAGAAGAGATTACAATGAACCCAAGAACCAGGTCAATCCGGGCCAACGCGGCATTGACGCTTGCCTGCGAGCCATTCTCCGCGTAACGTGGCCTGAACCTGGCCGAGGAGCGACCACATGTCCACACGGCTCGCACAGCGGCGTGCCCGGATCCGTGCTGAGTATGGTTTCGACTTTCCGGACGACTTCTACCGCTTCTGGGAGTTCGTGAATCGTCTTGCGCCGCTGGAACCTCTCACGGCGCTGCAGAAAGACCTGGACCTGGTCCTGGTCGGCCCCTTCGAGGTGCTCTCGGGCCGATTCGATGGCAGGGTGCCTCGCCACAACTTGGTGCTGCACTGGCGCTACCACGACGATCCTCCCGAGTTTTTCACCGTCCTGGTCGGTGGGGGCGATGGCCTGCACTTCGGCTACTTTCTCGATGATCCCGACAGCGGATCTGGCTGCCTGAGCAGCTATTACAGCTGTGATGCCTACGAGTTGTCCGCGGATGGCAACACCCTCTTCGAGGCGGTGCGGCTGCACCTGGAGTACTACCAGGCCGACCTGGAAACCGACGGCGACTATGGGTTTATCCCCCCCGAGGAACGCGAAGGCGGGACGGCGGCCCTGGCGCGCATCCGCCAGCGCCTCTGCGAGTATGCCACCGCGGATCGCCCCGAGATCGGCGAGGAGTACACCGAAACCTATGCCGGCACCTGCGCCCGCAATGATCGTGTCGTCGCCGAGACGTGGGAAGGCATGGGCATCGTGGTGCCGGCCGAGCGTTATCGGCCACTGTCGCTGACGGGGCGACGACTGTGGCGCCAGCTGCATCAGAACAAGAAGGTCGATCTGGCGGGGTTGATCGACGAGGCGCGCACGGCACTACAGGCCGGCTTCCCCGGCGCCATGCTCGAACTGGGAAAGAACCTGTGGGTTAGCGAACATGCCGACCGACGGGAGATCGCCTTCCAGCTGCTGGACGAGGCCTACAGTGCCCTGGGCCGCGAGACGCTGCGCCAGGTGCTGCACGCGCATCACGTCAACCGGTCGCTTCCATCGGTGGACATTCTCGAGGAAGAATTGCCTGAAGCCGAGGAGTGAGACGCCACCCGTGGATGGCGTCTCACGCGGGAAGCCCTTACTTGACGCGGAGCAACTCGACCTCGAAGACCAGGTCGGCGTTGGGCGGGATGACGCCGCCAGCACCGCGCTCGCCGTAGCCCAGCTTGGAGGGGATGATCAGCTTACGCTTGCCACCGACCTTCATGCCGGCCACGCCCTCGTCCCACCCCTTGATGACCATGCCGACGCCGACCTTGAAGGCGAAGGGCGACTTGCGGTCGAGGCTGGAGTCGAACTTGCTGTTATCCTTGGCGAGCCAGCCGGTGTAGTGGACCTCGACAGTGTCGCCCTTCTTGGCCTGGGTGCCGGTGCCCGCCTTCAGGTCCTGGTATTGCAGGCCAGAGTCGGTCTTCACCGTCTTGGGACCGGGCTCGGGGCTCGGGTCGGGCTTCGCCTCGCTCATGCTGACCATGAGGAAGGCGAGTGCCAGAAGGATCAGTCCAAGGTAATGCATCACAATGTCTCCTTACAGGAACGGGGTCGAGGTCCACGGTTGCCATTCTAGCAAAGCCCCACGTTTCCGGCCGGTCGGCGAGGGGTTCAGTCAGCCCGGCGCAGGCACTCCTCGAAGAGATGCCTCGCCTGGCGGCCGCTGATCTCGCCGGCCTGCAGCAAGGCGGCGGCGATGGCCTCGACGGCGGCCCAGTGTGGCTCCTGGCCGAGCAAATGCTCCACGCGAGCCAGCATCCGACGTTCGAGGCGTTCGGCCTGGCGTTCGTTACCCGCTCGCTGAAGAGCCAGTTTTTGCACGTAGGCCAGGTCGCGTCCGGCGGCGGCGCGGTCGTAGGTACCGGTGCGGTTGGCCTCGGCAGCCATTCCGGCCAGGGCGATGAGCATCTCGCGTTCGAGCCAGTCCTGGCTGGGCCGAATGACCGCCTTGCCGAAGGCGCAGATGCCCAGCTTCTCCCGGTCGGGCCGAATGGAAACCTTCATCACTGGACGTTCCAGGGCCAGGGCGGCCACGGCATGGCCGGCCTCGTGAAAGGCGGTCGCCTCGTCCAGTGGCGCGGGGGCCGGTTCGGTCATGGCCCCTTCCTCTACCGTGCCTTGTCGCAGATGCGGGTGATGTGTTCGAGCAGGTCGCGCACCGACACCATGCCCTGCAGGCGTCCATCCTGCACGACGGGCACGTGGCGATAGTCGCCGCAATCCATCTTGTGCAGGGCGAACGCCAGCGGGTCCGTGGAGCGGACAGTTTCGGGACGGCGTGTCATGACCTCGGTGATCGGTCGGGCAGAGAAGTCGTCGTCGAGCCCGGCCACCTTCATGAGCAGGTCGCGCTCGCTCAGGATGCCCAGGATACTTCCGGCCGCATCGACGATCAGCACGGCGCCGATGTCGCTGTCGAGCATGACCTCGATGGCATCGCCGACGGTGGCCTCGGGGCCGAGCGTGACACCGGAACGAGGGATCAGCACCTGCACCGCGTCGTCCATGAGGCTACGCTCGACCCGATCCTGGGCAATCGGACGGTCCAACTGGGTTAGATCCTGCCAGCAATTCAGGCAGAGATCGACTCCCGGCAGGTTATCGTGGTCACACCAGGGACAGATCATCGGCGCTCGCAGTCCTGGTTGCTCGAGGAGGGTGGCTCTATGCCAGATGCGAAATAGCGTCGGCCCCATGTCCGACCGACGCCATTTCGCGCGGTGGCGGTTCAGGGAGAGACGGTCCAGGTCTCATCGCCGGTCAGCAGTTCCTGCAGATTGCCCGGGCCCTTCTTGCCGCGAGCCTGGTCGATTTGCTCCTGGACCAGTTCGTGATGCGCTGGCTCGGTCACATTCCGCAGGACACCGACCACCTCGGGCAGCGAATCCTCGTCGCCGGGGTTGTGCATGAGACGTGACAGCATGAACGCCAGGGTGGGATCCTCGGCCTTTTCGTCGTGGATAAGGAGATCGTCGGCACTGATGCCCGATCCCAGACGCACCACTTCGGGATTCAGCCCGGCGAGGCGGAGCCCCTTGTTGCGGTCCTTGCCGAAGATCATCGGCCGACCATGCTCGAGGTAGAGGAGGTTGTCGGCCTTGACGCTCTTGTCGGTGGCGTACTCAAAGACGCCGTCATTGAAGATCTTGCAATTCTGGTAGACCTCGACGAAGGCGCTGCCCTTGTGGGCGGCGGCGCGCTGCAACGTACCGACAAGGTGGTTGATGTCCACGTCGGTGGTGCGAGCCACGAAGGTCGCCTCGGAGGCGATGGCTACCGAGAGCGGCCGCAGGGGGTTCTCGATCGATCCCGTCGGCGTCGATTTCGAGCGCGTCCCCATGCGCGAGGTCGGCGAATACTGGCCCTTGGTGAGGCCGTAAATCTCGTTGTTGAAGAGGATCACCTTGATGTCCACATTCCGGCGCATGGCGTGCAGGATGTGGTTGCCACCGATCGACAGGCCGTCGCCGTCGCCAGTCACCACCCAGATCATCAGGTCGGGGTTGGCCAGTTTCAGCCCGGTGGCGACGGTGGGAGCGCGGCCGTGGATGGTGTGAAAGCCGAAGGTGTTCATGTAGTAGGGAAACCGGCTCGAGCAACCGATGCCCGAGACGAACACCATGCGCTCGCGAGGGAAGTTGAGCCCCGCCAGCACCTTCTTCATCTGCGCCAGAATGGAGTAATCGCCGCATCCCGGGCACCAGCGGACTTCCTGGTCGCTGGCAAAATCCTTGGGCATAAGCGGCAGTGGATTCGTCGTCATGATACGCCTCTGTGGGAGAGTGAACGAGTGCAAATATCCGCTGAATCTCGGGTGGTGTCGGAGAGTGTACGTTACCGCGCCAGCAGCGCCTCGACTGCTTCCTCGATTTCACTGACGAGGAACGGCTTGCCTTGCACCTTGTTCAGTCCGCGGGCATCGACGAGGTACTCGGCTCGCAAGAGCATGCGCAGCTGGCCCTCGTTCAGCTCGCAGACCAGGACATGGCGGTAGCGTCGCAGCACGTCGCCGGTGTTGCGGGGCATGGGGTTCAAATGGCGCAGGTGGGCATGCGCAACCTGGTGGCCCTTGCGCTGGAGGCGCTGAGTGGCGGTGAGCAGCGAGCCATAGGTGCCACCCCAGCCGACGATGAGCACGTCACCGGTTTCGGGGCCGAACACCTTGAGATCCGGAATGTCGCTGGCGATATTGGCGACCTTCCGGGCCCGGGTGCGGATCATGTGCTCGTGGTTAGCGGAATCGTAGCTGACGTTGCCGGTGCCATCCTGCTTTTCCAGGCCACCGATGCGGTGCTCCAGCCCCGGGGTGCCGGGCACGGCCCAGGGACGTACCAGGCGCGGATCGCGTTTGTATGCATGGAAGACCGGGTGGCCGTCTTCCTCGGCGTTGGGGTGCACGGTCATGCTGACCGTCAGATCGGGCAGGTTGTCCACCTGGGGGATGGCCCAGGGCTCGGCCCCATTAGCCAGGTAGCCATCGGAGAGGAGGAACACGGGTGTCATGAAACGCGTGGCGATGCGGACGGCTTCCAGGGTCGCGGCGAAGCAGTCGGCGGGCGAGGCGGGAGCGACGACCGGCACGGGGCACTCGCCGTTGCGGCCGAACATCGCCTGCAGCAGGTCGGCCTGCTCGGTCTTGGTGGGGAGGCCGGTGCTGGGGCCGCCGCGCTGCACGTTTACGACGATGACGGGCAGCTCGGTCATGACGGCCAGACCGATGGCCTCGGACTTCAGGCAGACCCCTGGACCGCTGGTGGCGGTCACTCCGAGGGCCCCGCCGAAGGTGGCGCCGATGGCAGCCCCCATGGCGGCAATTTCATCCTCGGCCTGCAGCGTCTTGACGCCGAACTGTTTCAGCTCGGCGAGCTGGTGGAGGATGTCCGAGGCTGGCGTGATGGGGTAGCCGGCGAACACCAGGGGCCTGCCGGTGCGTTCGGCGGCGGCGACCAGCGCCAGGGCGATGGCCTCGTTTCCGGTGATCTTCCGGTAGGTGCCCGGCTTGATGTGCGCCTTGGGCACGCGGTAGTGGACGGCGATCGCCTCGGTGGTTTCGCCGTAGTTGTAGCCCGCGTTCAGCGCCCGGATGTTGGCCTCGAGCACTGTCGGGTTCTTGGAGAACTTGGCCTTGAGCCAGCGGAGAGTCGGATCCAGGGAGCGCTCGTAGAGCCAGTAAACCAGACCGAGGGCGAAGAGGTTCTTGCAGCGATCGGCCTCGCGCGGGGAGAGTTTCAGGTCGGCCACCGCTTCGCGATTGAGGCTGGTGATCGGCACCGCGAAGAGGCGGTAGTTCTTGAGCGAGCCATCCTCGAGCGGGCTGACGGCGTAGTTTGCCTTCTGAAGGTCCGATTTGCCGAAGTTGTCGCGGTTGACAATGAGGATGCCGCCCGGTTCGAGATCCTTCAAGTTGGTTTTCAGGGCGGCGGGGTTCATGGCGACGAGCATGTTGAGCTGATCGCCGGGTGTGTGAATCTCGGTGGACGAGAAGTGAATCTGGAAGCCGGAGACGCCAGCGAGGGTGCCGGCTGGCGCGCGGATCTCGGCGGGAAAGTCGGGCAGCGTGCTGATGTCGTTGCCGAGCAGAGCCGAGGTGTTGGTCAGCTGGGTACCGGCCAGCTGCATGCCGTCGCCAGAGTCGCCCGCGAGTCGAACCGTCACCGATTCGCGTTCTTCGACGGGAGTGTGCCGAGGAGAGGTGGCAATCGTGGTCATCGGGTCACCTGAGGAAATCATGCCCCTTCACGATGGAGAGGAAACACATCCGGATCCGGGGGCAGGCAATAAATCGTCGAGGGGAAGTGTTCCACTAAATAGTGTACGATCCTTTTGACCGAGAGGATACCGACAGGCCGTCCGTCGGAGTCCACCACGGGCAGGTGGCGGTAGCCGCCCTCACGCATCCGCTGCACAGCCAGCCCGATGGGATCGGTCGGCTGCACGATCACGGGATCGCGCGTCATGACGCGCACCAGAGGAACCGTGAGCGGCTGACGCGGCGCCAGTACACGCCTCAGGAGATCGCGTTCGGTGAAGATGCCCTCCAGGCGGCCTTCTTCACAGACGAGCACGCACCCATGGCGGACGCGGCGCATGCCGGCGACGGCCTCGGCCACGGAGTGCGACGGCGACAGGCAGACGGGCCGCGTCGGACGCAGACGAGAGACGCTCTCCACCCTGAGATTACGGGCCAGCTCCATGGGGTGTGTGCCTGAACCGGGACGCGGACGTCGGGCGTCCCGGCGGTGGGGAGGTTGGGGATAGCCCCGCTTGACCGAGGTTGGTGTGGGCAGATGGCTGCGGCGTCCCTACCGGGAAGGTCGAGGGCCGATCTTCCTGGAAAAAAATGATGCCCCGTGAAATTCTCCGGCCTGGCTGGCTCGATGGCAAGGGGAGGTGGCGCGGTGGAGGGCAGATCGTCGAAAAAAGCGCGAGGCCCCGGGAGGAGCACCCTGGCCCCTCCCGGGAGCTTCCTACCGCAGGAACCAGATCATGTACCGCGGCCGAAGAGGAAGCCCAGCAGCGCGACGCCACCTCCGATCGCCAGGCTGGTCAGCGCAGGGCTGAGCGGCCCCAGCGCAGGCACCAGACCAGAGACTGGCCCGACCACCATGACCGCTGTCCCCAGGAGCACCAGGAAGCCGATCTTCCAGTAGCGGTAGATCGACGAGACGAGCAGCACCAGGCCGGCGATGCCAACATGGATGCCGGAGAACATCTGCCCCAGGATCTCGGGCCCCGGAATGGGCAACGACTTCAGATCGCCACCCCGGAGCTGGGCCAGGATGTAGCTGTAGGTGAACTCGTGGCCTGCCTCGGCCAGGGAGGGCAGCAGGCGGTTCTGGGCCAGCCAGGCCAGGCACACTAGCACCAGGGCAGCGCCGCTGACGAACCGGATGGTGCTTCCGAAGCAGAGGTTTAGCAGACGTTCGAGCATCAACCCCGGGCGAACAGTCTGCTTCGGCGGGGCGGCGGCCACCTGGAAGAGATCCTGCACGTTGACACGCTTCGGCGGTGGGGCCTTCTTCACCGGGGCCTTCTCCAGCCCCTGCTCGGGCGCAACCGTCTCCTCCAGCACCATCAGGGCCGCCTCCTGCTTGATCTCGGCGGCTTTCTGCACCATGGCGTCGGCGACCGCCTCGGCCTGGGCCCTGGCCTGGGAGGCATCGATCCCCTGGGCCACCAGGTTCTTCTGCTCGATGGCCTGGAGGTGTCGGCGTTCGCGCGATTCCTGCCGCTGCCGTTGCATGCGATCAAGCCAGCGGACGATGGGATCGCGCCAGGCGCCAAACCTGGGCCGGCGGCCGCGCGAGCCGATGCCGTACTGCTGGCGAGCGGCCAACTTGGCCTCGTAGCCAAACAGCGCCTCGAAGAACTCCTCCCAGTGTTCGCCAGCGTACTTCGCCACGAACTCCTGCAGCGCATCCTCGGAGAGGCCGCGCACCCGCAGCGTGCGCAGCAGGCTATCCATCTCCTCGACATGCTCACTGCGCTGCCGGGCTATCCGTCGGTCGAGGGTGTAGTGCAGCCCCAGCGCCAGGCCGACGCCGAGCAATCCGGCGAGGAGCCAGTACCAGAACTGTCCGAAGAGGAACAACACGCCGACGAACAGCAGCGCGCCCAGCGCCAGTTTGCCCAGTTCGACCCAGCCAAGCGAAAGGAGGAAGTCGCGGGTGCGGAGGAACAGGAAGCTTCGCTGTGCGGTGCCGTGGATGACCAGGTAGGCCGCCGCCGTTAGCGTGCCCAGGCCAAGGACAGCGCCGGCGATCCGCCACCCGCCGGCCAGGATCAGCAGGAGAAACAGCGCGGCCAGCCCGCCGAAGAAGCCCAGCAGGACCCACGAGCGGAGCTGCCCCAGGGAGTTGTCGCGGAAGCCTTTCGCGCACTTCTCCAGGGTGCGTACGTGCTGCTCCATCTGGCTGGCACGATCCTGCCCGGCCAGGCCGAGGAACGCCTCCAACGCCTGGATGGTTTCGTCCATCGACTGATAGCGTTCGTCCGGCTTCTTTGCGATCATCTTGACGACGACGTCGGACAGCGCCTTCGGCACGTCCTTGACGACCATGTCCGGGCGCACGATTGGATCCATCGCATGCTTCGTCATCACCTCCAGCGCGCTGGCGCCCTGAAAGACAGGGCGTCCGGTGACGAGGACATATAACGTGCAACCCAGGCTGTAGATGTCGGCGCGGTGATCGACGCTGGTGGCGTCGCGCGCCTGCTCGGGCGCCATGTAGGCCGGGGTGCCCATGGCCTGGCCGGCCATCGTCACGCCACTGAGGCTCGACAGGGTACGGCCCGACGCGCCCTTGCCCCTGGATTGAGGAGCCTCGACCGGCACCTCGTCCCTGGGCAGCGATTCTTCCATGCCCGGGGTGCGGACGAGGCCCAGGTCGGCCACCTTCACCACGCCCTGGTTGTTGAGCATCAGGTTGTCGGGCTTGATGTCGCGATGGATCATCCCGCGGTCGTGGGCGAACTTCAACCCACGGGCCGCCTGGAGGATGTAGCCGGCCGCCACCTCGGGCGCTAGCCGACCGTCCTTTTTGAGGAGATCGCCCAGAGAACGTCCCTCGACAAACTCCATGCTGAAGTAGTTGATCCCCTTGTCCTCGCCGATGTCGTAGACCTGGACGACATTGTGATGCACCAGCTGGGCTGCGGCGTAGGCCTCGCGGGTGAAGCGGACGAGGAAATTGGGGTTACTGGCCCACTGAGTGTTCATCACCTTCAGTGCCACGGGGCGATCGAGCGACACCTGCCGGGCGAGGTAGACCGCGCCCATGCCACCGCGGCCCAGTTCCTTCACCACCTGGTAGCCACCCAGGACGTCGGGCATGTCGTCGTCGTCTTTGCCCCGCGATCGGGCAGGCGTCTTGCCGGCTTCCGACAGGTCGGCCTCGGTGGCGTCGAGGTTGACGCCAGGGTGGGGAGTCACTGCCGAGGTATCTGGTAGGGCCGCGGTCACATCGGGGCTGGCGACCGCCTGGGAGCGCAGGGCCGAGGCGTTCACCGAGAAATCGGGGCTCTGGCTGATGCCTTCCTCGGGAGCCACCGTGGCATCGAGCGCGGCGGACGCTGGTGCGGGAGCGGGTGCAGGCCGGACCGGGGCAGGTCGGGCGGGCGCGGGTTTGACGGCGATCTCGGCGGCCGACGGTGCGGTCGCGTTGGGGTCAAACGTCGGGGCCGGCGGTTCCGGCAACCCCACCGTCTTGTAGGTGGGGGTCTCTCCCTGGAGAGTAACGGTCAGCTGGAACGACCGGGTGCATTTCGCGCACTTGGGCGTGAAGCGTCCCGCGCGAACCCCCTTCGCCTGCATCGAGTGCGAGCAATACGGACAGATGATGCCCATCGAACCACCTTGAAAGGAGCTTTCCGCTGTGGCACTGCGCAGCCCGAGCCTGGGCGGAACAAGAAGAAGGGATGAAGCCACCCGGTCGATACAACCGCGCAAGTTCAGCACACCGGCACGGTCGAATCTACCCAGCGCGAGGCGCGCGTTCAAGCACCCCCTGCGCTCAATTCGGCCTCAAGAGCCGGACAGGGGCCGCATCTTCGGCTACCATGCTTCCAGTCGACCTTGTTGAGAGACAGTCCCATGCAGCAGCTGGTCATCGTGGTCAAACCGTTCCGCGCCGAGGCGGTGCTGAAGCTCCTCGCCGAGATGTCGGTCGATTCGGTCGTCGTGCGCGAGGCCAAGGGCTACAGCCGGCAGAAGGGCTACCTGGATCGCTACCTGGGCAGCGAGTACAGCATGGCGTTTCTGCCCAAGGTGGAGATCACGGCGCACCTACGCGACGACCTGGTCGAACCGGTCATCGCGGCGGTGTCGCGGACGGCGCGGACGGGACGCATGGGCGATGGGAAGATCTTTCTGGTGCCCATGGACGATGTGCAGATGCTCGAGTTCTAGCAAAAAACGCCCCCCAGGCCGGTAGAGACCGGGGGGCGCACGAACTTCACTCGAGATTGCTGCTGCGTTCCTTCAGGTGCTCGTCCATTTTCAGGTGTGGCACTCCGTCCTTGAGCCAGGCAGGCGCGGGCTTACCCAGCAGGTGATGGTCGAAGAACTCCCGCATGCGGACGCTGTAGTCCTTCTGATTCGCTAGCTTGGCCAGGCCGTGGTTCTCGCCCCGGTACTGCAGCATCACCACGGGACGGTCGAGCCGGCGCAGGGTGTTGAAGTACTCGATGCCCTGGTTGAAGTCCACGGCGCCATCCTTGTCGTTGTGCAGGAGGATGAGCGGCGTCTTGACGTTCTTCGCGTGGAAGACCGGCGAGTTGCGGATGAACGCCTCCTGCTGGTCCCAGTAGCCACCGGTGAATCGTCCCTGGCTGCTCTCGAAGATCGGCTGATTGGCGATGCCGACGTTCCAGTAGATCGAGCTGTACATGCTGATCAGATTGGTCAGCGGAGCGCCAGCGACGGCTGCCTTGAAGATCGGTGTCTGCGTGATCAGGAAGGCTGTCTGATAGCCGCCCCAGGAGTGACCATGCAGGCCGACCCGATCCCGGTCCACGACGCCGGTAGCGGCGGCTGCCTCCAGGGCGGGCAACACACACCACACCGCCGACATGCCCGGATCGTTGATCGTGTAGCGGATGTCGGGCAACAGCACGGCGTAGCCGTTGCTTGTGTAGTAGGCCGCGTTGAAGCCCATGGGACGGGGCATGAGATAGCGGTTCTTCTGCTGCGAGAGCTTCTCGTAGATGTAGACGATGGTCGGGTACTTCTTCCCCTTCTCGTAGTTAGCGGGCAGCAGCAGGGCGGCCTGCAGCTTGTCGCCCTTAACGCTCTCGTAGTTCACCAGCTGCGAACCACTCGACCAGAGAGTGCGATCCTGCTCGGGGTTGGCCTGGGTGAGTCGGCGGGGGTTCTTGAAGCTGGCGTCGGTGGCGTGATAGTCCGGGTACTCGCTGACGGTCTCCCGGGTGTGGACGTAGACCTCGGCATCCCGGGCGCGGGCGACGTTGCCGAAGTGGGCATCATCCCAGGCCAAGATGGTCTTCGTTCCGTTGGGTTCGAGGCGCAGCAGGCCGCCCTTCTTCGTCCACTCGCCGTACATGGTGACGATCTGCGGCTTCTGTAGATCGGCGCCCTTCTCCTCGGGATCGAGCGTCACGCGCGACTGGTAGCGGATGCCGTCCTTCTTGCCGTTACCGGTCCAGTTGACGGCCTGCCCGTCGGCCACCGGCACCTTCCACAGGTCCCAGCCATCGGAGAGCAGGACAGCCGAGCCATCGCTGGTCCACCCCTCGGCGGGGGTCGGCGGACGATCGACGTTGTGGTCGTCCTCGGTGTTGATGAAACTGGTGGGCACGCCCTTCGTGATGACCCGACTTTTTCGCGTGGCCAGGTCGTACACGTGATACTGCCCGTCGTCGTAGAACAGCAGGCGCGTGCCATCCGGCGAGGTGCCCATGGTGTAGCGATTCTGCTTCAGAGCGAGATGACGCTCGCCAGTCTGCAGATCGACCACGTAGACATCCTGGATCCGCTGCCCATTCAGCGAGCCGATGCGCTCGTAGGTGCGACGATCCAGGCCGATGGCAAACTTCTGCTTCGGCGCGACGCTCACCGTGCGGAGCGCCTCGTCGGCGAGACGCAGGAACTTCTTGTCCTTCAGGCGGTAGGCACACAGGTAGCTGAACTGCCGGTCGGTGCTGGCGTCCTTCTCCTGCTGCGACTGCAGGCGTGGATCACTGCCATGCCAGATGACCAGGTCGGGCTTCTCGGGCTCGGCCTTCTCAAGCTTGGATTTGGCCTCGGCCAGGGCCTTCATCATCTCCGCCTTGCGGTCGCCGGGCTTGGCCGGGTTGGGGCCCTTCGTGGGAGCGTCGGCCTTCTTCGCCTCGTGGATGCCGAAGAACACCGTGCCCAGGTCGTCCGAAAGCGAGGGCTTCCGCGCCGCGCTGACGAGCATGTCCTTGGGAAAGGCCTTGTCTGCCGTGGGATCGAGGACGGCCACGGACGGCGAAGCGCTGGTGGGATCGGTGCACACCAGGAGCGAGTAGCGTTTGTCCTTGAACGCCTTGTCCTCAACACCCTTGAGCAGGGTGAAGCCGTCGCCCTTCTCGGTCCAGGTGAGGCCTTCGTAGGTGGCCTTACCACTGTCGAGTTGATGCAGGGCGGACGTCTTCAGGTGGCGCAGCTGCACGCCGTTGCTGGTCTGATTCTGAGTGTCGAGCACGAGAGCCAGGGTCAGCCCTTCGCGGTCGAAGGCGAACTCGGCGACGTTCCCCAGGGTCAATTCCTTACCGGTGGTCAACTCGCGCAGGACCAGATCACTGCCGCGCGATCGGCTCGGTGGAGCCGCGCCGGCGCCGGCAGCCCCAGCCAGCATCGACAGAGCAGACATCGTCGGGGCGGGCGGGGAGCGATGCAGGGCCAGGTAAGCTGTCTGCGGTCCGGAGAAGGCGAACCGTGTCACGCCCTCGAACTCGGTTTTTTCGCCGGTTTCCAGCTGCACCAGGACCACCTTGCCACTGGTCGGCGGGGCGGGGGCGGCTCCGGGCTGTGGCCGGCTGCTGGGGCGGCGCGGCACCACGCTGAAGGCGACCCATTTGCTATCCGCCGAGAAGTTGATCGAGCCGTAGCCTTCCAGGTCCTTGAAGCTGTGGACCTTGTCTCCCTGAGTTTGCCGGGCGATCACCTCGGCCTTGCCTTCCATCCCTTGCTGGCCCACCGCGAACCACTTGCCATCGCGCGACAGGACCGACCGACCCAACGAACGCCAGGAGGTCAGATCCTTGAGTTGCAGCGGCTGCTTCCCCTTCGTCGGATCGTCTGCTTTGAGCGTGGCGAGCTTCTGCTGCAGCTGGGCCAGCTTCGTCTCGAGCTCCTGAATCTCCTTCGTGCGCGGATCCGTCGGCGCGGGTTGCGCCGGGGCAGCGCCCAGAGCAGCCACCAGGATCAGCATCCCAGCCAGGCCAAGTCGGATCTGGCGCAGGCGAACCGTTGCGATCTCGCTGTGTGTCATCGAGCCGTCTCTCCGCAGTGACGATCTTTGGCGCTATGTTATCTCCATCATAGAAAAAGCCCCCACTCCCGCGTCCAGGAGTGAGGGCTGTTCTTGTTCTACCTGCTGGGCTACCGGGTCCGATTACATCAACTATGCTGGCTGGCCTTGCCGTTGTGCTGGCCGAGTTCGGCCACACTTTTGGCAATGGTCATGAACTCCGACGGCATCATGATGATCGTCGTCGTGTTTTGCTCGGCTCCCACCTCCGAGATCATTTGCATGCGACGCAGCTCCAGACCCAGGGGATGCTCGGTGATGATTTCCGAGGCTTCCGCCAGCTTCTGCGAGGCTTCCAGCTCGGCCTCGGCCTTGATCAGGCGGGCTCGCTTCTCACGGATCGCCTCGGCCTCGCGGGCCATGGCGCGCTGCATACCCTGCGGGATCTCCACATCCTTCATCTCGATCATCTCGACCAGGACACCCCAGGGATCGGTATCCTTGTCCACGATGACGCGCAGCTTGTCGTTGATCTGGTCGCGTTCCTTCAAAACCTCGTCGAGCTGATGCTGGCCGATGATGTTGCGGAGGCTGGTGAGCGCCACCTGGATGACGGCCGCCTTGTAATCTTCCACTTCGAGTACCGACTTGGCGGGGTCGGTGATGCGGTACCAGAGCACGGCGTTGACCTTGATGGTCACGCTGTCCTTGGTGATGGTCTCCTGGGGCTC
This sequence comes from Gemmataceae bacterium, assembly GCA_046350255.1. GTDB lineage: Bacteria > Planctomycetota > Planctomycetia > Gemmatales > Gemmataceae > CALDUY01. The sequence goes on along the minus strand of JAXMAV010000022.1, from coordinate 128,061 downwards.
GACATCGACGGTGACCGTGCGCATGTCCACCCGGGATTGCCACTCGAGGAAGGGGAGGAGGTAAAACAACCCCGGCCCTCGAATGCCCTGGTAGCGTCCGAGCCGAAACACCACGGCGCGCTGATATTCCTGGGCTACGCGCACGCCGGACAGACCGACGACCACCAGGCCGACGATCAGAAAGCCCAACACCACCAATACACCCTCGTTCATGAGTCCCTCTCCTGAGGTCTGAAGTATGAACGCGTGTCCACACTCAGGCCTGATCTTCCCACGAGAGGCCATTAGCCGCTCGCGGTCAGGAGGTAATTCGGCGGCGAGGGAGGAAGATTGGGAAAACCTGCAGGTACTCTCCGCGCCAGAGGTCGCCGGGCCAAGCCGAGGGAGTGACCCAGGATTGGTACGGAACGCGTGGTCTGCGCTGGCGACTAGAGCGTTTCTTCAAAGGTTTCGGCAATGTAATCCTGCAAGGTGCGTCGAAGGAAGGTGGCCAGGGAAAGGCCTTCCCGGCTGGCCAGCTCCTCGAGACGGGCCGCCTGGGAGCTGGTGAGGAACAGATCGACCTCGACGATTTCGCCAGGGTCAGGACGCTCGAGGGCTATTTCGAGGGGCACGCTGCGCTGGTCCGCGATCATTCCATACTCTCCGCCGCCGGTTCGAGAGAAACCCCTCGGGATGGGGTACGCTCGCCGAGCCCCCCCATGCCACCACATCCGGACCGATCTGTCAACCCTCCAGGCCTCATTCCCGCAGGCCTTTCAGCGCGGCTGTCCGGCGTTCGAGGTCGTCGCGCTTCTCCCGAAAGCGAGCATCACGAATCCCACCATATTTCTTCTCGAACTCTTTCAGTGTGAGCCCCTCGTCGAGCCCTTTCGGAGGGAGGAGAAAATCCGCTGCGAGGAAGCCGCGCGTCAGGGTCGCCAGGCGAGCGGGATCGTCGCGCAGCCGTCGGCCCAGGGTGATGCCCCCCAGGTTGGCAGCGAGGTCGGCGAAACTGAAGCCGCTACCGCCGTCGCCGGCGTCGAAGATCTCCTTGAGCAGACCGATCTGTTCGGATCGATGGTCACCCAGGAGCGCCGCCAGCGCCAGGGAAACGGAGAAATGCTGCGCCAGGTCCTGACGGCCATGCAACGTCGGGCGGCCCAGGACAGCCAGGCGCGCCGTTCGCTCCTCGGCGGTCTCGATCCGCTGCCAGGTGCGCGAAACTAGCGGATTGGATCGGACCAGGTTGGACGGGTCGAGGGCCACTCCCGCGCCCAGGGCAAAGGCCTTTGCCGCACGCTGGTCCGGCAGGCGGCGTGCCTCGAGGGCGGCGGCGCGGATGTAGGCCGCCGTCAGGGCATCGCCCCGCAGCGGATCGGTCCGGCGCGCGTTATCCCGGGCGGCGACCACCACGGCCGCCACCACCTTGCGGGCATCCTCAATGGCAGTGTCTCGCTCCGAGCGAGAATCGGCTTGCAGGATCGCGACGCAGACCAACAATAACTCTACACCCATGAGCAGGGTCTCCTTCGGACCCCGCCTATCCTATGCCAAGTGGGGAAGCCTGACATGCCCAACGCCGCTGTGTGGATCGCACACCTGGGGTTGCAGCGCCACCCCGAAGGCGGATGGTTTCGGGAGACGTACCGATCGGCGGAGCAGATCGCCGGCGCCCACCTGCCTGCGCGGTTCGGCGGCGAGCGCTCGCTGGGCACGATGATCTACTACCTGCTAGAAGGGGACGATTTCTCGGCCCTGCATCGCATTCATCAGGACGAGGGCTGGCATTTCTACGATGGCTCGCCGGTGACGCTGCACCTGATCTCACCGGAGGGCGCGTGGCACGAACGGCACCTGGGGCTGGATGTCATGGCGGGCCAGGTACCGCAGCGCTGGCGCCTGCGGGGTGGTACTTTGCCGCAACGGTGAGCCGGCGCGACGGGTTCAGCCTGGTGGGCTGCACCGTCGCGCCGGGGTTCGATTTCGCGGATTTCGAGATGCCCTCGCGGGCCGAACTGTGCCAGCGGTATCCAGCGCATCGCAGCCGGATCGAGCGGCTCACCCGGGAGTGAGGGGGGCTTCAGGGAGCGCCGACCACACCCTGGCCGGTGGGCCACACGAACATCCCGTGGCCGGTGTTGAACGGACCGCCGAAGCCACAGGTCGCGCACTTGGGGCAGGGTCGTGGCTGGTGGACACCGTGGCAAGCGCCTTCGCGGCAGTTATCGAGGAAGTATTCGTAGAGCGGCCGTGCGCCGTGGTAGCAGTCGCCGAACTCCTTGGTCTTGCTGCAGCTGCGGCGGTAGGTGAAGAAGTCCCAGAGTTTGCCGCAGCAGGAGTGATCGCAGCCGTGGTGGCACTTCCCGGCGCAGCCCGCGCCAGGGGCGGCACAGCCACCCGCGGGGCAAGCGCCAGCGGGGTAGGAGTAGCCAGGAGTCACGCCCGGAGCAGTGGCTGCTGCCACCGGAGCTGGGCTATGGATGATCGCGGGGGCCTGGTTGTAGGCGTTTGACTGCGGGCCGTTGTTGGCCGGGGCCGGCAACATCGGGGCGGCGTTCTGTGGAGCGACCATGGAGACGGGCGGCGCCACCGGCGCGGGCAGAGCCGGGGTGTTGTTGGCCGGCTGATACTGCGAAGCCCACTGAGCCGACTTCCGCGCCGTCCGGGCAGTTGCCTTGCGGATGATCAGTTCCTGCCCATGGACCAGCGACGTGGCCCCGAGCAGCGCCATCATGACCAGGAGTTTTCGCATCCCTGCTCCTCCCCACTTACTCGCCCACGAGACGGGGCGCGATCCTCACCGTGGGTATCTTCGGCAAGTTCGGCGAGCCTGCTGGGATCATTCCGCGCGGCGTTTCCGGAAGGCGCGTCAAGGAGGGCAAGCTTTGCCGATCCCGGGACCTGACCACCCGCCCGCGTCCTTCGCACCTTGCCTGGAGGGTAGGCGGCAGCGTAGATTGCCCCCACCTCCCGGGGAAACACGATGATGAAACAGCTACAGAGAGTAATCCTGGTGCTTTTGCTGGCCGGGCCAGCGGCGCGGGCCGAGCTAGTCTCGCTGACCTGGCACACGCGCGAGCCGTTTGCCGGCGGTCATGCCTTCGGCACGGTGGGGGCGTACGAACGACTGAGCGGCGTGGCCCGGTTCGCAGTCGATCCGGCCCATCCGCGCAACCGGCTGGTGGTCGATCTCGACCGGGCTCCCCGGAACGCCGCTGGCCGCGTCGAATTTGCCGCCGATGTCTTCTTGCTGCGCCCCGTCGATCTGACGCGCGGCAACGGTGCCCTGCTCTACGACGTGAACAACCGGGGCAACAAGCTTGCGCTGGGGATGTTCAACTCGGCCCCGGGATCGAACGACCCCTCGACGCTGGCCCATGCGGGTAACGGCTTCCTCTTTCGTCGGGGGTATTCGGTGCTTTGGTGCGGCTGGATCGCCGAGGTACTACCTGGAGGCCAGCGTCTGTTGCTGGAGGCGCCGCGCGCCCGGGAGCACGGCCGACCGATCACCGGGGTGGTGCGCTACGAGATGGCCACCGACTCCCCGGCCACCAGCCTACCCCTGTCTCGTCGTGAGGGGCACGGCTCGTACGCGCCGACAGCGCAAGGTGAGAAGACCGGGGTGCTGACGTGGCGTCAGCGCGAAACCGATCCACGCATCGTCATTCCCAGAAGTCAGTGGAAGCTGATTCGCCAGCCGCTACCCGTCCCCGAGCGAGGCCTACCAGGTGCGCTGGCGCCGATCCGGCTCGAACTCGCCGGGGGGTTCCGGCCCGGCTACCTGTATGAACTGGTGTGCGAGGCGGCCGATCCCATCGTGCAGGGGCTGGGGTTCGCCGCCGTGCGCGACCTGGTGTCGTTCCTGCGCCACGACGGCAGCAACAAGAACCCCCTGGCCGTATCCGGCAAGGCGGCGGTGTCGCGGACCCATGGTTTCGGCGTGTCGCAGAGCGGGCGGTTTCTCCGGCACTTCGTCTACGAGGGGTTCAACGTGGACGAGCAGGGGCGACGCGTCTTCGACGGGCTGATGCCCCACGTCGCGGGCGGCGGGCTGGGCTTCTTCAACCAGCGATTCGCGCAGCCCACCCGACACAATGGCCAGCACGAGGAGCATCTCTACCCCAACGATGTCTTCCCGTTCACCTACGGCGATGCCGACGACGACTTCGAGCAGGAGGATGGAACGCTTCGTCGACGCGGGCAACCTGACGGCATCCTGCACCGCACGGCGAAGGAGTCACCGCGGTTGCTGCCGAAGATCTTCCACACGCAGAGTGCGGCCGAATACTGGCATCGCAGCGGGTCGCTGGTCCACACCGACACCCTGGGCACTGTCGATGCGACGATTCCACCTCAGGTGCGCATCTACACGTTCGGTGGCACACAGCATGGGCCGGCAGGACGGCCACCGGGTCGGGGCATCGCCGACCACCCGCACAACCCGGCCGATTATCGCCCCTTCCTGCGCGCGCTGCTCGATGCACTGGATGCCTGGGTGCGCGACGGCACCGCGCCGCCGCCAAGCCTGTACCCGCGCATCGCGGAGGGAACGCTGGTGGACTGGCGGCAGGCTTCCACGGGTTTTCCCGCGCTGCCGGGCGTGCGTTATCCCGAGGTGATCCAGCGACCCGCCGCGCTGGACCTGGGTCCGCACTACCGCGACCGGAAAATCATCACCGTGGAGCCGCCCCGGCTGCTGGGGCAGTATCGAGTACTGGTGCCGGCGACCGATGCGGACGGCAACGACCGGGGCACCCTGGCGCCGCTGGAAGTGCAGGTGCCGCTGGCCACCTACACGGGATGGAATCTCCGCGCGCGCGAGGCCGGGGCCGAGGGGATGCTGGCCAGTCTGGTGGGGTCATATCTTCCCTTCCCGCGCACCGAGGCGGAGCGCCAGGCACGGGGCGATCCGCGCGTGTCGCTGGAGAAGAGATACGGCACGTTCGAGGCCTACCGGACGCGCTGGCGCGCCCGGCGCGACGAACTGGTGCGCGACCGGTATCTGCTGGCGGAGGACGGCGAACGGCTGGAAAAACAGCTCGAAACCGAGCGATCGGCCTTCGCTCCGCCACGCTGAGAGGGCGCCTCGCTAGCACTTGAGTGCCCGTCACCATGGTGCTATCATGAGGTTCGATTTACCGAACCAGGAGCCCGGAACCATGAAGCTGAAAAAGGCGCTGGCGCAGCGCATCAAGAGTCTGCGGGAGGCGGCGGGGCTGTCGCAGCAGGATGTGGCCACACGGGGGCAGTTGAGCGTCTCGCTGGTGGCCAAGTTGGAACAGGGCAAGAAGGCCGACCCACGGACGAGCACGTTGCTGGCCCTGGCGACGGCCCTCCAGGTGCGGCCTGGCGCGCTGCTGGAAGATCTGTTCCCACCGGACGGGCCAGCCGAGACGGAGACCGCCCCCGAAGAAGCAGCGACCAACGGCTCACACGCGTCGGAGGCATCGAACGGTAGCACCCGGGTCAAGAAGGCAGGAAAGGCCCGGAAGGAGAAGAAGCCCCGGAAATCGAAGGAGAAGAAGTAACCCCGTCGACTCAGGATAGAAACTCCACCAGGCGCGAGTAGAAGATCAGCAGGCCCACCACACTGGCGGTGATGCTGGCCAGGAGGACAGCGCCGGCAGCGATGTCGAGGGCGGGCCAGGCGCGCTCGCGGGTTTCCTCGTCGAAGCCGCGAAAGAGCGTTTCGATGGCGCTGTTGAACAGTTCGGCCGTCAGCACCAGGCCGATGGCGCCGATGAGTAGGGCCCACTGCACGGCGCTGCACTGCAGCACGACACCGGCCGCCAGGACCATGGCAGCGAAGAAGAAGTGGACGAAGAAACTGGAGTGGCCGCGAATGCCCAGCTTCATGCCCCGAAAGGCGGCGGCGAACTTGGTCCGCCAGCTACGCCGGGGCCGGTGTTCACCAGACGCCTCCGGCATACCCAGGCCTTGGCCCGGCTGGCTGCGCTGACTCATCGGCATCCCTCCGGATCATCGAGCCATCATCGAGGTGTTAGCCATGCCGCCACCGCGCCGGTTGATTGGCACGAGGCTGGGGACAATCTCGACGATGGCGCCGAAGTTGTTCTGCAGCGAGTTATACATGAAGCCCAACGACACCTGGAGGTCGCTTCCGGTACGAGTGAGCACCACTGTGTTGGTCTGTGCCTCGTTCGTGCCGAAATCGTAGGAGGTGGCCATGGTCAGGGCGTACTTCGGGCTCAGCGTGTAGGTCAGCGAAGCCATGAACAGTCGGCTATCCAGCGGATCGATCTGGCGGTAGCCCACGTAGAACATGGTGCGGTCGGGTCGGTTGAAGAAGCCGCCGATGGTGAAGACCCGCGCGCCGAAATCCTGGGGATCGTACCAGCCGTACGATTCGATGGTGGTGCGGTCGCCGATGTTCCAGTTGTACTGATACTCGAGGAATGAGAACGCCTCCCCGAAGTTCTGCGACGGCTGGGGGAAGTAGCTGAACGAGGTGTCGAGGGTCATCCAGTCGATGATGTGCTCGGCCCCCGGGAAGCCGCGTTTGGTCTGCAGGCGCTGGCGCAGATCGACCTGCAGCACCTGGATACCCTCCAGGGTGTCGATCCGGTTATCGACCAGCCGACGGATGGCGTAGGTCTGCGGATCGAAGTAGGGAGAGGTGGCCAGGGCGAACCCAGCAGCGGGGTTGTAGACTGGCTCGTACGGTTTGAAGTCGCGAAGCATCTCTGCGGTGGCGTCGTCGTTGAGGCGGTCCAGCTGAGCGACCTTGGTATAGGGCTGGTTGGACCAGGAAGCGAAGTAGTTCGCTCCGAAGACCATTTTGTGGTTCATCCCCTTCAGGTTGAATAGCTCGCTATCGACGTCGGGATACAGACGCGAGAGCGGCAGACTAGCGCGAACCCCGCCTCCCCCCCAGGCGCGGCCCAGCTCATTACCGGACAGATCGTTGGTGTATTGCGCCAGGGCACCCTTGAGGTAGGGTTCGATGCGGAAGGCGCCCAGGTCCACGGGCAGGCCCAGTTCTTGCAGGATGGCGAAGCGGCCCGTCTGATTGTTGCGATCGGTCGGGAAGAACGCCTCGGGATAGCCCGGCGGATTGGGCGCGCCCTGCAGGGGAAGCGGCGGATCACTGCTGAGGCGCAGGTCGGCGTAGGCCAGGCTAACCTGGGTGTTGCTCGTCAACAGGCCGCCGAAAAGATCCTGCCCGAGAAGGAACCCGTCGGCGCGGGGCAACCACTGGGTCGTGGTGATCCAGTTCGAGGTGCGCGGCTGCCCCACGGCGTACCAGGCCCAGTTGTCCTGCTGCTGCTTGACGAAGAGGAAGTTGGCCTGGTTGGGATCGCTGTCAAACTCGCGCTTGAAGTACTGCTCGAGGAAATTGCGATCGCTCAGGAGCGACATCTGGGCGACGACGTCGAAGCCGTACGTCATGTCGAAGGCGCCCTGGCGCCAGAGGGCGCGGCCACGATAGCCGGGCGGATCGAAGGTGAGCGTGTCGGGAGGCCGATTCCCACCGAGGATGTCGGTCGCCTGGTCATAGATGCCGAAAGTCCGGACGATGCCCTGGAAGTAGGGGCGGCTGTTATAAGGATTATCCGGATCGACCATGCTCTCGAAGATGTTGCCATAATCGAAGTTCATGCCCAGGGCCGGGCCACGTCGGCTGAGATAATCAGCCAGGAAGCGCCAGCGGGTGTTCTCAATGGGTTGGAGGCCGAACAGCTTGTACACGTCGAGCCCGACGCCGCCCTGGAAGCCGAACACACTGTTACCGCCCAGGGTGATGGTCTGGAGGGGGCCCAATGGGTCGCGGGCATCGGTGATCAGGTAGGGGGAATAGTAGAACGGCACTCCCTCGAGTTCGGCGAAGACGTTCTTGGCCTCAACGATGCTCTCTTCAATCATGACCGGGTTGCCCTTCTTGTCGGTCACGGGCTGGCCGAAGAAGGTGCGGGGGCGTTCGCGGTTGGTGAGGGTGGCCTTGGCCACCAGCAGCTGCAACCCAGGGTCGGAGGGGAGCTTGCTGGAGAAGACGCGGGCGTCGGTCACCTCGAAGGTATTGGGGCCGGTGCGGAACAGCTCGGGGGCTGCCAGCACGATCGGTTCGTCCATGCGGACGTTCTTCTTGTTGGCCAGGCGCTGCGTGCGTAGCTCGAGCCGGGATTGCAGCGCGACGGCCACATTGCGGCGAGCATCGTAGTACAGCTCCTCGGCCTCGAGGACGCTACTATCCTTGTCGTTCAGGTTGCTGCGAAGCACCACGTGCCCCGCCATGTAGAACTCCAGCTCGGTGGAGGTTTCTCCCTGGTCGCTGCGCAGGTTGTCGGCGATCTTATCGGCGCGGTCGCGGTTGCGCACCCAGACCACGGCGCGGTCGGCCTCGACGTCGAGGACGCCAATCTTCGGCACGTTTCGGACGTTGAGGATCACACCCCCGCTGGCGGTGATCACCTTCTCACCATTGGGGAGATTATCGATCTTCAGATTATACGAATCTCCGCTTCGCGGCAGCAGACGATGGGCCAGCGGTCGATCCGGCGAGGACTGTTTGGGTAGTTCGCCAGGACGAGGCGGCTCGACGGGGCGCGAGGGCGGCGGCAGCGGTGTGGTGGTACCCTCGGAGCCGGGGGTGGGCGGCGGCAGTTGCGGCGCGGGCACCGACTGGCCCGGCGGCGGTTCGACCCCGGGCTGACGCTGGGAATCGCGACGGCTGGGCTGCTCCTGGGACGGAGGGGGAGGCAGTGGCACACGCGAGGGCATGGGACTGGGAAGCACCTGGCCTGGCGGCGCAGTGGGCGGCGCGGGCGACCCCGCCGCCGGAGACGGCAGCGGGGTAGTCACTCCCCGGGCGGGCTCGGGGTCGTTCCCCTGAGCCCGCACCAGATAGGGGCGGGCCGGGGAGGTCGCCCCCGGTTTCGCCCCGGATTCCATCCCTTGCCTGGACGACAGGTTGAGCCCCGGCGACGCAGGGCCCACTCCCGGCGGCGGCTGCACCCCTGGCAGAGGTGGAGCCCCGCTGGAGCCGCTGGAGCCACTGGTGGGCTGAATCACCGAACTGGGTGCCACACCCGGGACCGGGGGCAGCACTGCAGCGGGTGGCGGGGCGGCGACCGGAGTACCCACCATGGAGTTTCCAGGGATGGTACCTGCCACACCAACTTCGCTGGCGCGACGGACGATGGCCTCGCCCGAGCGGTTCTGTTTCTGGACTTTCCCCCGGCTGCCGCGAATGCGGAACTCGCCGCGAGTGTTGAGATCGAGCACGGCGCGATTGCCGTCCTGGATCTCAACCGATGTATCGAGGCGGACCTTCCCCTCGGCGTAGAGGTCCATGTGCAGGATGCCTGTCTGCTGGTAGCGACCGGTATCGACCCAGACGACAGCCTGTTCACAGCGGGCCTGCACGACGCTCTGCTGAACGAGGACCTGCCCGGAGAGCAGGAACCCGACCTTGCCGTTTTCGTTCCAGGAGAAGACCTCGTTGGCTTCCAGAACGATCGGCTTGGCATCCGCCGGGATGTTGCGCGAGTACCGCAGCAGGTCGCCCTGGCGCTGCACTCCCATCATCCGGGGAGCAGAAGGTGGCATACCCAGGTTGGCCTCCGACTCGACCGAGCCGGAAGAGCCGGGTTCGGGGTTTCCTCCGCCGGAACGCGGAATGACCCCAGGAGACGGAAACCGTTGCCCGTGCGCCTGCGCTGCCAGCGTCAGTCCGATGAGACTGCCGACCAGAAGCGCCGCCGCCTGCAGCGACCCCGTCCGCCAATGGCGTGACGTAAACCTCATAACAACTGCGCGCGGAGCATCTCCGCGGCCCCCTCATCCAAGGGCCAGACTCTCGACCAGCTAAATGACCGTGAGGTCTGACGCGAGGGGCGGAGTATAGCGCTCTGGCGTCGGGAATCAAGCCCAGTGCCTCCCCCAATCGGGATCGGCGCGGTGTAACCTCGGGGATCTGGGCGACTCAGGAAGACTGATCGTTCTGCCTGCCTTATCAGTTTTGCCAGACGCGCCAGCTGTGCCGAAGACACTCAGCTTCGCGGGGCGTTTCGCGAGGACCGGCCAGGAAGAACCGCCACCCGGCGGACAGATATGAGAAGCGTACTTCCTGGCTGGCTGGTCGCGGGGGGTTCCGTGGCCAACCACGTGGAATGGTATTTCTAACTCAGGTCAAGGAAGACCGGCATGATGTGGAAACGTACCCGGGCGTGGCTCGCCGCCGTCGCGCTCGCAGTGTCAGGCGGTTCACTTCAGGCGCAGTTTGCCACGAGCAATTTTGCGGAGGGTCCCATCCCAGGGGATCCGGTGGCCACGCAGCAGCGTCAGTTCAACTCTCCTCTGACCACTCCAGACCGGCTGTTTCCCGAGTTTGGTGGGGTGCAGGTCTACGGCTGGCTCAACGGTGGGTACATTTACAACACCACGGCGCCAGGGGCGAACTTCAACGGGCCCTACAACGCCGTCGATCTCACCTGGCCGATGGGGAACCAGGCCTACGTCGTCGTCGAGAAGGGACTCAAGGGCGACGACTTCGCCATCGGCGGCCGGTTCGACTTCCTGTATGGCGAGGACTTCCTCCTGGCGCAGTCGCGCGGGTTCGAGTTGAACCGCAACGGCTCGCTGAAGTGGAACAATCAGTGGTATGGCTTCTCCATGCCGCAGATCTACCTTGAGGCGGGGAACGAGACCGCCTCGGTGAAGGTGGGTCACTTCTACTCCATCGTGGGCTACGAGGGTGTGCCGGCCCCGAATAACTTCTTCTACTCGAAGTCGTACTCCTACATGTTCGCCGGGCCGTTCACCTTCTGGGGAGCCCTGGGCGCGTGGAAGATCAACGAGAACCTCACCGTGCAGGGTGGTGTGGTGAATGGCTGGAACGCCCTGGACCGGGTGACCAACTCGGTCAATGGCGTCGCCGGGGCCAAATGGACCGATGAGCTGTTCTGGACGTCATTCGCCATCGTCGCCGGCCCGGGTTCACCCGACGCCGCGGCCTTCCGGCCAGAAAACACCAACGGCAACGAACTGCGTTACAGTTTCCTCCTGGGTCTGACCCCCATCGACGGTGTCGAGTACGTCTTCCACCAGTGGTACGGCACGGCCGACAACTACACGCCGGACGGTGGGCAGGCTCGCTGGTACGGCATCGATCAGTACCTGTATGCGGCGGTCACCGAGCAGGTGAAAGCGGGCGTTCGCTTCGAGTGGTTCCGCGACGAGGAGGGCACGCGAGTCGGCCTCAATCGGCCCGCCAACCCCAACAAGCCCTCGTTCCAGGGTAACTTCTTCTCGGCCACCGCGGGCATCAACTACGATCCGAACCCCAACCTGCGGATTCGTCCCGAGGTGCGCTGGGACTGGTACGATGGCCAGGCCGGACGTCTGCCCTACGGGACGAACGGCAACAAGGCGAATCAGCTGATGATCGGGTGTGACTTCATCCTGCAGTTCTGAGCACGAGGCTGCATCCTGGAAGCGCGGCCGCTCGTGGCACTACGGGCGGCCGTGTTCGTTGGTAGATTGTCTCCGGGGGACTATGATACTCCCCGGAAGGTTACTCTCGGGGTCGACACTACTGCTGCGCATGACAACCGAAGCGTTCTTCCTCCAGGCGATCCTGTCGGATCCGGCCGCGAACGATAGCTGGCTCGTGCTGGGCGACTGGCTCGAGGAGCAGGGCCAGCTCGAACGCGCCGAGCTGGTCCGGCTACAGGTGCAACTGCGGCTAGAGAAGCGCTGGCGACCTCGTGCCCGTCCCGAAAAGCGGGTGCAGGAGTTGCTCGCCGCTGGCGTGCGCCCGTGCATCCCCTCGTTTGTCAATTCGGTGGGGATGGAGTTGGCGCTCGTCCCGCCGGGGCAGTTCTGGATGGGTAGCACCCGGCAGCAGACCTGGGCCGACGTGGATGAGTTTCCGCGCCACCGGGTCGAGATCACCCAGCCGTTCTACCTGGGCGTGCACGCAGTCACCCAGCAACAGTTCGAGCAGGTGACGGGCATGAACCCGAGCTTCTTTCGCACCGAGGGTGAGGGACGGCATCTCATCAAGCACATTAATCCCGACCCGCTGCCAGTAGAGAACGTCTCTTACGAGGACGCCATCAAGTTCTGTCGAAGCCTGTCCGAGCTACCCGAGGAGGCCGCCCGGGGGCGCATCTACCGGCTGCCGTCCGAGGCGGAGTGGGAGTACGCCTGTCGGGCCTGCATCTGCAGTTCGGCTTACTCGTTTGGGTCGCGGTTGACCCGGAAGCAGGCGCGGTTCGGCGGCATGGGTGGGGGTCACCCGGTGCCAGTCGGTTCGTATCGTCCAAACCTCTTTGGTCTGCACGACATGCACGGCAACGTCTGGGAGTGGTGCGCCGACTGGTACGACACGGAGTATTACTCGCGCTCGCCCGTCCAGGCACCTCCCGGGCCGCGCGTTGGTCATCGTCGGGTGCTGCGCGGGGGCGGCTGGAGCACCAACGTCGAGCTGTGCCGGTCGGGAAAGCGCGGGCACAATAGCCCCACGGCTCGCCATCGCTACAACGGTTTCCGCCTGGCCCTCTCGGTAACCCTCTCATGAGCAGCATCATCCATCGCGCCAGCGGCGATCCGGCCCGGGTGCAGCAACTGGGCCCGTATCATATCGAACCGCTGTTGCTGCGCTCGGAAGCGGTGGCTGGCACCTGCTACCGGGTGCAAATCGCGCCGCACCAGCGCACGGCGGTCAGCTGGCACGGCGTGGCCGAGGAGTATTACTTCGTCCTGGCTGGCGGCGGGGTCGCCTACCTCGACGGCGTCGAGCATCCGCTGCGGGTAGGCGACTTTTTGCGGCTACCGCCGGGGACGCGCCATGGGTTCCTGGCTGGGCCCAATGGGCTCGATTTACTCGACATCCACACGCCGGGCTGCTACCCCGATCACGATACCTACTTCGAGGAAGCCCCACCCGCGGGGTTCACCGGGAAGTAGGCACGGCGCATCAAAGCGTCTTCAGATACTCGATGAGCGCCAGTCGCTCGGCGTCGGTGAGATCGTCGCCGTAGGTGTGGCCGGCGTTGCTACGCCCGGGTTTGGTGGTGTCGTAGACCTTGCGTAACTCCACCGAGGAGGGACCGCCTCCGTCGGGCGTGCGCTGGAGCGCCTGCACCTTCCAGCCGACGTGCAGCTCGTCGAAGGCGTCGCGGTCGGTACTGAATGAGCGGGTGAAGATGCGGGGACGAGCCTTCGAGTTAAGCACATGGTAGAGAGTGGGCACCGAGCCATTGTGGAGGTACGGCGCGGTCGCCCAGATGCCATCGAGCGGCGGCGCCTGGTAGCCGTCGGTCTGGATGGGAGGGTGATCCTTGCCAAACCAGCTGTCGCGGTAGGCCTCGCCGAACTTGCGCGTGATCCCGTGGAAGCGGCGCGGATCGGTGCCGATCTGCTCAAGCGGAACGACCTTGTTGGGGTAGGTCCACTGCTCGCCATAGGTTCCGTGGCAGCGTGCGCAGTGGGCGCTGAAGAGGGTTTCGCCCTCACTGGCAAGCTTGCGGTTGATCGCCAGGGGATACTTCGGCGCCTCGAGCGCGAGCAGGAACTGGCGGATCTCCTTGAAGTCGGCCTCGGCGCGGTGGAAGGCGGAGGGGCCATTGAGCGGACTCATCATGAACTGCATGAGCGCCCGGTGTGACCGGGTATCGGCTCCGCCGGTGTAGTACATGGTCTTCTTCTTCTTGAGGAGCCACCAGGCGGGGGTGTCCTCGCAGAGGTCATACTGCAGGTCGAGATCGCGCCGGGCAAATCGCAGGGTGAGATCCGGTTCGCGAAAGCCCAGCAGGTAGACTCCCATGGCGCCGGCCTCGACAGTGCCACGCACCTGAGTGAAGGTGAATGGTGGTCGGGCGCGTCGACCACTGATGGTGGCGACTTCCTCGTAGAAAGCCTGGAAATCGAGGGTACTGTTGCCCAGGCCGACGTAGGATTGCCCGAAAATCGATCCGCCGTGGCAGACCAGGCAGTCGGTGGTCAGCGCATTGATGCCAGGGAGTGGTCCGGCCACCTTCTTGAGCCCCATGGGCAAGCCACTATTGGCGAAGGGAGCCGGGTGTAGCCCGTAGCGCTGGCGGAACAGGCGGTCGTACTCGTCGGGTGCGGGTTTCTGGTCGAGGCCCCAGTGCTTCCAGGCGCTGTGGTAATTCGCCAGCGTCATCGTGGGAGGGTTATAGGCGCGAAAGAGCATGGCCCGTCGCCCTCGTTCGGCCGGAGAATCGACCGGAGGGGCGGCCGCCAGGCAGGGAAAGACCACGAGCAGGACAGTGCCGAGGACGGTTCGGCCAAGCATGATATCATCCTCCGACCAGGCGCAATCGTACCCGAGGTATTGTAGCAGCGGCCGGGCCCGACTTGCGAACGACGCCGACGAGGAATAGGGTATAAGGAGAAGGGGACGTGGTTGATAGACGAGCGGCGTGCCCGCCGCTGGGACGGGGAGGGAATTATGACCATCCGCACCTTCCAGGTGGGGGATGATGTCGCCCAGGTGTCGATCTACAACGAAGCAGCCGCCCAGCTGCCTCGGTTCAAGCCGGCCACGGTGGACGAAGTGCGTCGGCGGATTCGGGGACCCGAGTTCGACCCCACCACCCGGTTCTACGCGATCGCCGAGGGACGACCTGTCGGGTACATCCTATATCAGCCCAACGGGCGGATCAGCTACCCGTGGTGTCGCAAGGGACACGAGCACCTGCAGATCCCCCTGCTGTCGCAGGCCATGGAAGCCATGCGCAGCCGAGGTATGCATCGGGTCTTCGCTGCCTACCGAGGCGACTGGCCCCTGCAGCGCGATTTCTTCTTCGCGCATGGATTCCAGCAGACGCGGGAGTTGATGAACTTCTACCTCGACCTGGTGGACATGCCCACGCCGGCGCGGCCTCACTCCGTGCTGAGCGAGCTGCGTCCCGCGGATATGCCCCAGGTGCTGCAGCTGGGAGCCGGGGTGCTTCGCACGACCAACCCGGCCACACTGGAGGAGTGTCTGCTGCGGAACCCCTACTTTCCTCCCGAGTCGTTGTTTGCTCTGCGCAGCAAGGCAGACGATCACCTGCTGGCGGTGGGGTTACTCATCACCAACCCGTCGTACGCGAATCCCAAGGAGCTGGACGCCGGGATGCCGTGCTTCCGCCTGGGAGCGTTCGGCACCGAGCAGATGACGACGAAGCGCGTGAACGGGATGTTCAGCTTCCTGGCTGTGCAGACCAACGAGTTTACCGCCTGTGCGCTGGACTTGCTGGGCCACGCCACGCAGAGGCTGGAGGAAACGGACATCGAAACCTTCGCGGCCCAGGTTCCCTCGGATGCAGCGCACCTCGTGCGCTTTTACAAGAGCGTGTTCCGCCGGCAGGGCAGCTTTCCGATCTTTGAACGGGAGCTGTAGTTTTCGCGCCGCGGCGTCCGGGGAGTGCGTCCACCGGGGCCGGTTCAGTCGGAGGCCAGTCATGCCCTTTGCCAGCGCCCTGTCCACCCAGCCGACCACTCCGGCGGCACTGTCCGAGGTGTGCGCCCGGATTCAGGCCACCATGCCGGAACCGCCGGACCTGGTGCTGGCCTTCTTTTCGCCTCAACATGGCGACCAGGCCGAACTACTGGCGCGCGGCCTGGTCGAGACGCTACGCCCAAGCATACTGCTGGGTTCCATTGGCGAGGCGATCGTCGGCACGGGACGGGAAGTCGAACGGGCTCCGGCTCTGAGTGTCTGGGCGGCCCGGTGGGCGCGGCCGGTCACGCAGACCGCCTTCCACCTGACCTACGAGCGCACGGGCGACGGCCTGACCTTGCTGGGCTGGCCCGATGTGCTGGGAGGTGTGACGGCTGAACCCACGCCGGAGCCGTTCGTGCCGACGCGGACAGCGGTGCTGTTGCTGGGCGATCCCTTCACCTTCCCGACCGAGGCGTTTCTCGAACGGATGAACACCGAGGTTCGGGGTGTGCCGGTGCTAGGGGGCATGGCCTCGGGCATCTCGGAGGCGGGCCAGGTGCGTCTGCTGCACGGCGGCACAGTCCACCAGTCCGGAGCGGTGGGCGTGGTGTTGCAGGGCGAGCTGGGGTTGCGCTCGATTGTTTCGCAGGGATGTCGGCCCATCGGGCGGCCCCTGGTCATCACCAAGGCGGAGGAGAACGTCATCCTCGAGCTGGGGGGCCGCACGCCGTTTGATCATCTGCGCCAGCTGTGGGACGACCTGACCCCCGAGGAGCAGGCGCTGTTTCAGAAGGGGCTGCACATCGGCCGTGTGCTCAACGAGTATCAGGGGGAGTTTCAGCGCGGCGACTTCCTGGTGCGGAATGTCCTGGGCATCGAGCGTCAATCGGGTGCACTGGTGATCACCGATCATGTGCGCCGCGGGCAGACGGTGCAGTTTCATGTGCGCGATGCGGCCAGCGCCGACGAGGATCTTCGGGCCCTGCTGCAGCTGGATCTGCACGCGAACGAGAAGCGGCCGGCTGGCGGGTTGTTGTTCAGCTGCAACGGACGAGGAACGCGGCTGTTCGACCGGCCCGACCACGACGCCGAGGCGATTCGCCAGGAGATGGGCGAGCTGCCGCTGGCAGGATTTTTCGCCATGGGCGAGCTGGGACCGGTGGGCGGACAGAACTTCATCCATGGGTTCACCGCCAGTGTGGCGCTGTTCGAAGATTGAGTTCCCTGTCCGATTCCATAAGTCCCTGCCGATGTAGCTAGGGGAGGAATCTCATGGGAATGGAAACACGCGTACCCCTGGCCGGCGGCATCCCGCCCTGGCCTCGAGTGCTCGAAGAAGCGGGATCGCCCCCCCTGGAAATGCGCATGATCGACGGAGAGCTGAGCTTTCCGGACGAGATGCCCCCCGAGACGTGGCACGAGCTGCGCGTGGCGCGTGCTGGTATCATGCTGACCATTCGCCGAGCAGAAAACGCCGTACTCCTGGTCGGCTGGGGCACCGGTGATCCTGCGCAGGTGGCGCTGACCGAAGCCCTGGTCGCGGCTTTTCAGCGCGCGGCTGGGATGTGATTCTCCGTCGCCTCAGCGCGTTACCACCGGCACATTCAGGCGATGGCGCAGTTTTCCATGACTCCGCTTAATTGGACCCGCCGCCAAACGTGACCTAGGCTTGGTTTAACCCCGACCTTCGCTGATCCGAGTAGCAACGCCCCGAGCCATCAATGGAAGAGTTGGAATACACACACGCTGTGGACGACGAACCGATACCAGGCTATCGCCTGCTTCACCCGCTTGGGCAGGGTGGATTCGGCGAGGTCTGGAAATGCGAGGCGCCTGGAGGACTACTCAAGGCGGTCAAGTTCGTCCATGGCGGGCATCATCTGCTCGATGACAACGCTCCTGCAGACGAGGAACTGCGGGCAGTCGAGCGCGTCAAGACGATTCGTCATCCGTTCATCCTGACCATGGAGCGCGTCGAGATCGTCGATGGCGAGCTGGTTATCGTGATGGAACTGGCGGACAAGAGTCTGGCGGACGTGCTGCAGGCGGTGCGTGCGGAGGGCAAGCCAGGGCTGGAGCGGTCGGCGCTACTGAATTATCTGCGCGAGGCGGCAGAGGTGCTGGACGTGATGAACATGCGGCACGGGCTGCAGCACCTGGACATCAAGCCGCGCAACCTGTTCCTGGTGTCGAACCACGTCAAGGTCGGCGATTTCGGCCTGGTGTCGAGCCTGTCCACCGCGATGGGGGAGCCGGCGCTGGGAGCCATCACGCCGCTGTATGCCTCGCCCGAAGTGTTCCAGGGCTCGCTCAGCGCGCACAGCGATCAGTACAGCCTGGCCGTGGTCTACCAGGAGTTGCTCACCTCGACGCTGCCGTTCCGGGGGCGGAATGCGCGGCAGCTGATGATGGAGCATTTGCATGGCCAGCCCGACCTGAGTCCGCTTCCCGAGGGCGACCGGCCGGCAATGCTGCGGGCGCTGGCCAAGAACCCAATTGATCGGTTTCAGTCGTGTACCGAGTTTCTCAACGCCCTGAACGCGGGCCAGGCCGAGGTGGTCACCTCGACCACGGTCTACCTGTCCGACCCGGAAGTGTTCTCGCGGTCCCAGCACGACACCCGGTCGGGGCGAGCCATCAAGACGCTGTCGGCGCCGGTGGTGCGGCCCTCGACGCTGAGCGGCGCGGGCACCCGGCAAGTCGAGCTACTTTCACGCACACCTCTGAGCGAGGTCTGGCGCGGACTGGGATCGGATGGTACGGCCCGGATCGTGAAGGTGCTATTCAGCTGCGTCGGCCCGGATGATCCCCAGGCAGCTCGGTTGCGGAAGCTGAACCATCCCACGCTGATTTCTCCCGAGATCACTCAGCACACCCCCGCGCGGATGGTGCTGACCGCGCAGCCCGGCCACAGCCTTCGCGACCTGTTCAATCGCTACACCAGCGAGGGAAGCCAGGGCATTCCCCGGGAGGAGCTGATCTCGTTCCTGCGGGTAGTGGCTCAGCATCTGCAGGTACTGGAGAAGGCGTTTGGGCTGAACCATCTGGGGCTCAACCCGCAGACGATCCAGCTGGAGCAGGGCCAGGTGCTGCTGAGCGAGTTTGGCCTCCTGCAGCTGGCGTGGAAACAACTGCTGCCCGGGATGGCGCAGATCAACGGGCGTTACTCCGCACCGGAAATCGCCCAGGGCAAATACTCGGCGGCGGCAGACCAGTTCAGCCTGGCGATGATCTATCACGAACTGCTCACAGGGGCCCTCCCAGCCCGTAAGGTCGATGGGTTTGTGCTGGATCGACTGGCGGTCGGGGAACGGCTTCTCCTGGGTCGTGCGCTACATCCGGATCCGGAACGGCGCTGGGAATCGCCGCTGGCGCTGTTCAACGCGCTGGAGACGCTGACGCCCACCGAGATTCCCGTGGTGAGCGCACCGCTGACGCGGAAACTGGTTCCGGCTCAGACCCGAATGACGCCGCTACTGACCCAGGTCGAGACCCCCTCGGGGAACCTGCCCAGTGCGGAGGTCATGCAAACCCGGTTCGGAACGACGTTGCCAGCCAGCGTGATTACTCGCCGCATCGAGGAGTTTCGCACGCAGTGGAGCGCCCACGTCGTAAGCTCCGACAATGAAGAGATTCTTTACCAGATGCCGACTCCGCGCAGCCTGTGGCAGCGCTGGACGGGAAAGCAGCCGGCCATCGACATTCGGCTGAGGATCGCCGAGGTACCCGATCCCTCACCCGTGACGAACCAGTCGCGGAGCGAGGTGCGCATGACGCTGCGACCGCGCGATTGCAATCGCGATCAGTGCCAGGATCTGCTCAAGGTGCTGGGGCCGATGCTGATCGAAAGCATGCGGGCGCATCTGGAGGTGAAGCAGAACGGGCGGCGGCAGGAACGGATCGCCTGGCATCATCCGCTGAAGATCGCGTCCATCCTGGAAGACGGTCAACTGGGCTCCCAGATTGAGTGCCAGGGTAAAGATATTTCGATGAACGGGATCGGCTTCTATCTACCCGGGCAGCTGCCGGCCTCGCAGGTGCTGCTGTATCTGCCCCCCACACCGCAGACACCGGCCTCGACCATCCCGGCGCGCATCGTACGAGTACAGGGGTGCGGCAAGGGTTGGTACGAGGTGGGGGCCATCCTGCTGCCGCCCGATCAGCTTCCGCCGGAAGAGCCTGATCCACCGGAGAGCTCGGCGGCGTAGAAAAGACAAAGACGACCCAATCGGTGGCTCCGCTCACCAGTATCAGGTGGTCTTCGTCCAGCGCCCCGGGTAGGCCTGCTGTGCTGGTCGAACGGCAGTACATCACCCAGTCTCAGGGAACCAGAGGCGTGGGGTCCAACGCGGCGATGGCCCAGTGGTCGGAACACCTGCCCACGCTGCCGGATTTCCATCGCCTGGGGGTGACCCGGATCTGATGCTGCGTCAGGGATCGAGAGGCTCGACCTCGATTTCGCGAAACTGCACAGAGCCGACCCGGGTGATCAACCCGAGTCCGCCCTGTGGATTGAATGGCACGTCCAGAGTGTGGGAAGACACCTTGGCCAGGAGTACCTTCTCTGCATACAGGCGCAGCTCGTCGGTATCGACCTCGACCTGCATAGAATGCCACCACCCCGGCGAAGAGCGCGGCAGCCTTCCCCGCCACAGCGATTTGGCTGGTCCGGCGCCCTCGCCAGGCTCCCAGCGCAGTTCCGCGTCGGTCTTGGCATCCGGCTGAGAACGATCGCCCTCGTGAATCACCCAGGCAAGGTACCCGGCCTGGCCTTTTCCTGGGTTCGGGTTTAGCCCCAGAGTCAGGCCCATGCTTGTACCCCGGCCGTCTTTTCGGCTCATTTGCCCGCGCATCCGAAAGCGAGTAATCGGCATGTGAGGCAGCAACTCGACCACTGCGATCGCCCAGGTTTCCACCAGGAACTCCTCCTGGGGATGCGGACTCAACACGCCAGTGCCCTGCATCAGGCGCGGGCCGAGAGGGCCCCCGAGAGGATTTAGCAGGGGGAGAGTTTCTCCCTGGCGCAAGCTCCGAGCAGCCACGTCCATGGGTGTGGATGTGGCTGGACTCAGCACAAACTGCCACAGGAGCAGGCTGGCCAGTGCAATCAGGAGCAGGGCGGCTCCGACTCGCCACCAGGGACGTACCCGCGCGAGCAGGCGGCGTCCCAACCCCGGTTGACGCACCAGCACGGGCTGATCGTGGAGGTAGCGATCGAGTTCGTCGGCCAGGTCGGCCGCACTGGGATAGCGCTGGCTGGCGGATTTCTCCAGGCAGTGCAGGCAGATCAACTCCAGCGAAGCGGGAATCTCGGGGCACAGCTGATGAGGAGGCACCGGGTCGGCGTGGCAGACGCGGTCCAGGGTGCGAGTGCGGCTCTCGGCCAGGAACGGCTGCTTTCCGGTGAGACATTCGTAGAGAATGACGCCGAGTGCCCAGACATCGGTGGCCCGGCAAATGTCGTGATGGCGGGCCTGCGCCTGTTCGGGAGACATGTAGGCAGGGGTGCCCATCACCGTATCCGGTTCGGTCAGGCCCGGGGCTGATTCGAGCGAGCGGGCCAGGCCGAAGTCGCACACCCGGGGTTGGCCCTTGTCGTCGAACAGGATGTTGCCCGGCTTCAGATCGCGGTGGATGATGCCAGCCTCGTGGGCGGCCTGCAGGGCCCGGGCCAGGTCGCGTACCAGACAGGCAGCCTCGGCGATGGGCAGGCGGCCCTGCTTCAGGCGCTCGGTCAGAGTGCCGCCGGTCAGGCATTCGAGCACCAGATACTGGACACCCTCGCGATCGCCAAAGTCGTGAATACGCACCAGGCCAGGATGCGAGAGCGAGGCCAGGGCGCGGGCTTCCTCGAAAAAGCGGGCCACCTCTTCCTCGCCGGCCAGGGGACCGCCCCGGATGAACTTGATGGCCACGGAGCGACACAGGGGAATCTGCCAGGCCTGATAGACGATGCCCATGCCGCCACGGCCCAGTTCGTGGAGGATCTGATACCCGGGAATTTCGGGGAGCATCAGCGAAGGCGGCGGAGGGGAGGCGTCCTGCGTCGGGGCATCGGGCGCAGTGAGCCGTCCCGACCCCGTGTGTGGCATGATCATCCCCAGGAGATCCCACCGCGCCCGCAGCGGGGATTCCAGGTCGGGGAAGCGTTGCAGATACTCGTCGAGGCTGGCTCGTTCGTTGCGATTGAGCCGGAGCATCAACTCGGAGACGATGAGATCGACCAGACGGTCGGGATGGTCGGCGAGGCGTGGATCGCGCTGGAGAAACTCCTCGACACGGGGACACTCGCCGCGGTGCCAGGCCTCGGACTGATCGGCTCGCAGGGAGTCGAACCAGTCCGAGGATGGCACCGCGGTTCTCGTATTATCGCTGAAACTGGGAGGATCCATCAAGTGATCGGCCGCTTCATTTTAGGCTCGATTAGACCATGTAGAACGACACCGGAGCGGAAGAATTAGTGGAACTGAAAACCTGAAGGCTCACATCCTGCTGTCCGCTTATCCCCCCGCAATTAAACGAGGCCACCCAAAAATCCGGCATGCCAGACCCCAGGATCGTTCCCAGAAAGGAGACGCCGAGATTGGTGTGGTCAGTACGTCAAGACGGCCAGCGTGATGGGGTCCGTGGGATCCTGGAGTCCCGCGGCGAAGAAAGCTGGAATGGGTGAAGGCGGTACTGCCGCTGGCAGGGTTAAGGATGGAAGGCGCAGCGGCGAAATCGACCAAGTTGGTCACTTCATTGAGGACTGGGCCGGAAAAAATCGGAAACAATCGCCCTTCCTCGGTTCGGCCCCTCAGTTTCAGGCGGTACTTTTTCCCAATCTGAATGATGGTGGGGTCGAATTCAAACGCCCAGACCGATGGGCTTCGGCGATAGCAGGCTGCCGTGCCCAGATTTTGTGAAGGCTCCTCCTCCGTGTCGGTCTTCATCTTAATGAGGTTGTGAGAAACTTCCAGACCACCGGTCTGGACGCCCCGAGGAGCAATCGGAGTATTGCTCCACTTCCGCGTTTCACCAGGGAATCCAGCGGAGTCAAGACCCGAACATTACGAGAGAGATCTGTCACCATTCACCTCCACCATCAGGGATTAATCCAACGATTCCACCACCACGTCACGAAACGCGGCCCGGCTCGAATAGATCACCAGACCGATGCCACCGCGAGGATTGTGCTCGCCTCCACAGGGGAGGCGGGAAAGCTCATCGACGTTGACCTGCATGGAAGACCAAAGCTCCTGGGCCTTGGTGTTGATTTCCAGGGCAGACATGGAGCCAACGCGCTGCCCATCGAGGTGGGCGGATAGAGACTCGGGCCGGACCTCGATTTGCAGCTGACGCCAGGGGCGCGGATCGGGGCCGGCCTTCAGGCGTACGTCGGCGAAAAGGCCATACTTCGAGATTCCTCCTCGACGCTGGCCCTGGCTATTGTCGTACACGGCGTGGGTCATCACCGGGTTACCGGCCGGCATGAGTGGGCCAACCTGGACGTTGGGCATACGCCCCTGGATAATCTTGAGCTGCTGGTTGACCATCTGCGCGAGATCATCCCTGTCGTTTAGCCACACCATCTCCCAGAACTGGCCCGGTAGCTTCCACGTCTGGTAATACTTGCGTCCGACATACAGGCCGATCCAGCCCAGGCGTGTGTCGTCGTGGCGAAGGCGAGCCTTGAACCGAAAGCGATCGCGCTGGGGATTGGGAGCCAGCTCGATCAGGCATAGCGACCAGGATTCTACTTCCAGCGAACCGTCCTTGTTCAGCGAGACGGTGCCATCTCCCTTGACCATGCGCGACCAGCGCGGCTTCTGGCCGTCCCGCGTCAGTAGCACGGGGCCAGGTTTACGCAGGGCCTGGACCACCTCGCGCTCGGCCTGATCTTGCTGCGATTCCGGAGCGGAAAAGACCGACATCGCCAGGAAGAGGAGCGGAACGCCGGCCAGCATGGCGGCAGGCTCGGAGCGATCGCGCATCCAGCGGGGGCACCAGGACCAGAAATTGGCGGGACGGGCCCGGGTGGGTTCGCCTTTTAGCCAACGGTCGAGATCGTCCGCCAGCTCACTGGCACTGGGATAGCGGTCGCGCGGCTGCTTGCTCAGACAGCGCAGGCAAACCGCATCGAGGTCAGGCGAGACCTCGGGGCGCCAGCGCGAGGGACGCGTGGGATGGCGACGCTTCACCAGATCGAGCGTGGCCAGACGGTTGCTGCCGTTGAGCGGGGGGCGGCCGGTCAGACATTCGTAGAGGATGACCCCCAGCGAGTACACATCGGCGGCGGGACCGATATCGCCCTGGGCGCTGGCCTGCTCGGGAGCCATGTATTGCGGGGTGCCCAGGACCAGGCCGCTGGCGGTCAGGCTGCCGTCCTCGTCGAGCAGGCGGGCCAGGCCGAAGTCGGCGATCAGCGGCCCCGCCAGAATGTTGGCCGGCTTCAGATCGCGGTGGACTACTTTCACATCATGCACGCACTGCATGGCGCGGGCCAGGTCGCGGACCAGTTCCACCGCCTCGCGGATGGGTAGGGGACCACCTTTGAGTCGGTCGGCGAGACTGCCTCCGGGGATGTAGTCCATCACGAGGTAGTGGCAGCCCTGCCATTCGCCCAGGGAATGGACGGTGAGGATGCGCGGATGGTTGAGGCGCGACAGGGCCTGGGCCTCGGTGCGGAAGCGCGTCACTTCCTCGCTGCCGGCCAGGGGACCGCTGCGGATGAGCTTGACGGCGATGGGCCGGCCCAGAATCTCCTGCCGGCCCCGGAAGACGACTCCCATGCCGCCCCGGCCAATCTCTTCCTCGAGAATAAAGCCCGGCAGTCGCATGGGCAGGCGCCGGCGCGCTTCTGGTGGGGCCGTCGAGCCAGGCAGAGTCGTGCCCACCAGCTGGTCGTCCTGGCTCATCAGTTCGAGAAACGCCCAGCGACGCGCCAGCGCCTCGGCCTGGCTGGGGAAGCGCAGCTGATACTCGCGCAGCAGGGGCGTGTCGCCGCGCTGCTCGCGGGCGGACGCCTCGGCCAGGATCATCTCGAGCAATGCGCCAGCATCACTGGAGAGGTCCGGGTAGTGGACCAGGTAATGTTCGACGCTGATGCGTTCGCCGCGCTGCCAGCGGCTCGACAGGTCCGCGCGCAGACGGCTTACCAGGCCAGAAGAATGGGGCGAAGACATGGGCGACCTAACCGGGTTCAAATAGGTACCTGGCTTATAATCTTCCTTCCCAGAGAAAAGTCAATCACCTGATAGAGCGAATTCACTGGGTACTCACAACGGCACGATCCACGAGGTCGGCGTCACGCAGATCGGTGAGAAACATGTGGCCAGGAGCGTGAGTGATGCAAAAGGACGGGCGGGATCGAGCTAGCACCGCCTGGGGGGTGACCCCACAGGCCCAGAAAATCGGCTCCTCGCCCGGGCGAATCTCCACGGGATCGCCATAATCCGGACGGGAAATATCGCCAATGCCCAGCGCGGCGGGGTCGCCCCGATGCACTGGAGCGCCGTGCGCCAGCGGGAAGCGGGTGCAGATCTGGGCGGCGGTGTCCGCGTGAGAGACTGTTAACGGGCGCATGCTCACCACCAGTGGACCGTGAAACCGCCCGGCCGGTTGGCACGTCCGACTGGTCCGATACATCGGCACGTTGCAGCCCTGCTCGATGTGTCGGACGGGAACACCCGCCTCGATGAGGGCGTTCTCGAAGGTGAACGAGCAGCCCAGAAGAAACGAGACGAGATCCTCGCGCCAGTACGGGCGCACGTCGGTCACTTCCTCCATCAACTCGCCATGGCGCCAGATGCGGTAGCGGGGCACATCGGTCCGCAGGTCGGCTCCGGGAGCGACGCGCTTCGGTTCGGGGTCGCCGGGATCGGTGACGTCGAGCAAGGGGCACGGCTGCGGGTTACGACGGCAGAAGAGCAGAAAGTCGAAGGCCAAATCGCGCGGCAGCACCACGAGATTGGTCTGCACGAACCCCAGGGCAAGGCCGGGGGTAGGGCTGGCCCAACGTCCCTCGCGCGCCGCCTGCCGAACTTCCTCGCCGGTGAGCATGGATTATCCCTCGACCACTTCGCGGATCTGTGACAACGGCCTGGCATAGGCGGGGAAGGCGACGCCATCCACGGTGGGCTCCTGGCGGCCGGTCACGCCGTCCACCAGGGGGCCCTCCTGCACCATGGCCTGCAGTATGGACCATTCGAGATCGGCTTCAAACCACATCGCCGGGGGTCGGACGCCACGCACCAGGGCCACTCCCGCGGCGAGGGCGTAGGCACCCCAGTTGCTGATACCGGCGACGATCAGGTGGTGGGTGGGCACCCGGCAGGCGATGGAGCCTCCCCGGGGGATGTTGGCGCGGATGACGGGCCAGGCGATCTTGCCCATGCCGATCTCGTTGCCGCCATCGCCGATGCCCAGCGTGACCACGCCCAGAGGGAAGGGCTCGAACAGGCTGGCTGCGTCGCTCATATGAGCAGAGATGTCGATGCCGCGCATCGACCGGCAACGGCCGCGTTGCTCGGGGGGAACCTCGGCCAGGAACTGCTGCAGGATCTCCGGTGCGACCGCCTGGGCGCGGAGCGAGGCCTCGGTGTGACCTGGGCCGACCCGTTCGAGTGCCAGCAGGTGGGTGAACGCTGGCAGCGGATCGCCCAGGGTGTGTACCGGCGTGCGGTGGGCCACTCCGGCGACGGCTAGCCCGGCTTCCAGAGCACGCCGACAAAACGGATCGCTGATGAGATGCACTTCACAGCCCAGCGACCCGATTGTGCGCGCCAGGTAGACCGCGCCCAGGGGACCATCGGTTTCGGGAAGCTCGGCGGAGGGGATCCAGAAGCCGGTGACGATGCCCAGACGCGGCGCAGGCGAAACACCCAGCGAGCGACAGGCGGCGGCAAAGTCGTTGGGACAGGCGGTAAAGAGGTTGGAGTGCGGATCGCGGGCCAGGCCACGTCCACCGACATCGACCTGCACGACGGCCAGCAGCTGGGCCAACTTCTCGGCAATGCTCACGGGCGCACTCCCGGGTTGAGAAGATAGGCGAATCGACCGCGCCAGGGACGCGGCACCTCGGCGACCAGAGTCACGGGCTCGTAGCGCACGGGATGCAGGAAGGTCAGGCTGCGGGCGTGCAGGGCGATGCCTTCCCCCAGGGTGTGGACGGCCCCATACTTCGCATCGCCGTAGATGGGGTGGCCCAGGTGCGCCAGCTGCACGCGGAGTTGATGGCGGCGCCCGGTCTGGGGGCGCAGCTCCAGCCAGGTCAGCCCGTTGTGGATGTGTTTGCGCTGGTAGTGCAGCAACGCCTGGCGGGCGCCGGGCGTGCCAGGCTCAACCACCTCGACGCGGCCGACGCCTTCCTCCTTGAGGAGCCAGTGTTCCAGGGTGCCGGCCTCGCGGGGAACCTCACCCTCGACGACGGCCCAGTAGACCTTCTCGATGGAGCCGGTGCGAAACTGTTCGGACAACCGGGCGGCGGCCTTGCTGGTGCGCGCGAACAACAGCACGCCGGAGACGGGGCGGTCGAGCCGATGCACAACGCCGAGGAAGACCTTGCCCGGCTTGTTGTACTTCTCCTTGAGGTACTCCTTGACGACGCGGTCGAGCGTTTCCTCGTCACCCTGGAAGTGGGTGGACAGCCAGCCGGCCGGCTTCCACACAGCCAGGCAATGATTGTCCTCGTACAGGATTTCCAGCGGGGGACGGTTCATTGTGTGGTTCCTGGCCCGGGGCAACCCTCTCCATCCGCACATCTTATTGCCCCGCGCGGGGAACCGCGACCCCGCTCACTTCCCGACGCGGCGAGGCCAGTTATAATAGCGGCACCCTCCCGAACATCCTGGCTGGAGATTGCTCATGAGGTTCCTCACCCGGGCACCCCTTCTGGCACTTGCGCTGGCAAGTCTGGCCCAGGGGGCTGCTCCGCTCCCCCGTCCGCTGCCGCTTCCCACGGGCTATGAAGAGTATCGCACCGCGCAGACCGCCCTGCGTTCGCGGATCACTCCCCTGGCCGACGAGACGACCCGGCCGCAGCCCGCCTACCTGGGGATCTCCGTGATCGCCCAGGAAAGCAAGCTGGTGGTGAGTGAGGTGGCGTCCGATTCGCCGGCCATCCGGGCGGGGGTGCGTCCGGGCGATCGCCTGGCCAGCGTGGATGGCAAGAGCTTCCTCGATGCGGAAGGTCTGGGCGAGCATGTACGGAGCAAGAGCCCAGGCAGCGCCCTGACGCTGGTGGTGGAGCGCGAGGGCAAGCCGCTGACGCTGAGCGTATCGCTGGGCGCCACCAGCCGACCGTTGACGCCGGGCGCGCGGCCGGTGGTGGGTCTGCAGGGCGAAGAGGTACCCACGGGGTATCGCATCACCGCCATCCTGCCGGGGATGCCGGCGGCGCGGGCCAATCTGCAGGTCGGTGACATCATCCTGAGCATCGACGGGCGGAAGGTAGTGGGCCGGCCGATGACCGAGCACCTGGCGGGCAAGCGCGAAGGTGACAGCGTGGTGCTGGCGGTGCAGCGCGGCGAGCGGACGCTGGAGCAGCGGTTGAGCATCGCCGTGGATCGCTCGGGGACGGGTCGGCGCGGCACGGGTGGCTGGGACGATCGCGCGCTCCGGCTGTTCACCCGGCCGGTCTATCGCCTGGCGGTGATCCCGGTAGAGTTCCCCGACGTCGCGCACAACGATAAGATCAGCACGTCGGACTGGGAGATGTCGCTGTTCAGCACTGGCGTCTACAACGATCGCAGCGTGACCGGGCAGAAGGTCCACGGCAGCATGAACGACTACTACCGCGAGCAGTCGCTGGGGCAGTTCAGCGTCGAGGGCAAGTGCTTCCCGTGGGTGAAGGTGAACCGCAAGCGGGCGGAGTACGCGAACGAGTCGAACCGGTCGGCGTTGCTCACCGAGGCACTGGACAAGCTGCTGGCGCGAGACGGCAAGGAAGCGCTGGCGGGGTACGACGGCATCTACTTCCTCTATGCGGGCGAGCGCTACCAGACGCGGCGCGGCGGGCTCTTCTGGCCACACCGCGCCAGCTTCAACCACCAGGGGAAGCGCTGGTCGTATTTCATCTGCCCCGAGGGCGGGAAGACCATCGCCTCCATCAGCGTCATCACGCACGAATTCGGCCACATGCTCGGACTGCCCGACCTGTACGCGCGGCCCGAGGTGCCTGGCGAGGAAGGCCTGGGTGTGTGGTGTACCATGTCCACCGGCCACGGCCGCGATGGCAAGCCGTTGCACTTCTCTGCCTGGTGCAAGATGCAGCTGGGCTGGCTCAAACCGGTCGAGATCGATCCGCGCGTCAAGCAGAAGCTGGTGCTGGCTCCGGTGAATGGCTCGACGACGGAATGCTTCAAGATCCCAGTGCGGGCGGATGGGAGCGAGTACCTGCTGCTGGAGAACCGCCGACGAATCGGCTTCGATCGTGACCTACCAGCCGAGGGGCTCCTGATCTGGCGCGTGGTGAACGGTCGGCCGGTGCTCGAGGAATCGCACGGCATCGCCGGGCCGGGTGGACCGCAGACGTTCCTGGGCTCGATCCCCTACCCCAGCGGATCGAACACCGCCTTCACGCCGCATACGACGCCATCGAGTCGGGCGCTGAAGGGAGGGGGCTACCCGGTGCATGTGACGAACATCACCCGGCTATCCGATGGCCGGATCGCCTTCCAGATCGGCACCGAGTTTCAGTGAGACGCGCGAAGGGCGCGGGTCAACTGCGCAGTTCGTAGAGCTTGCCGGCGATGTCGGGGGCGCGCATCAGGGTCTCGCCGACCAGGATCGCCTTCACACCGCCGGCAGCCAGGCGAGCGACGTCGGCGCGATCGCGAATGCCACTTTCGCTGACGAGGAGTACGCCCGGGGGCAGACGGCCGGCCACCTCGAGCGTGTGATCCAGCCGGACCTCGAAGGTGCGCAGGTCGCGGTTGTTGACGCCGACCAGGGTGGCGCCGGCGTCGAGGACGCGGGGGAGATTATCGGCGTCGTAGAGTTCGACGAGGGCCTGTAACCCCAGGTCGCTGGCCTCGCGCAGCAGGCGGGGGAGTTCGGGGCCCGGCAGGATCTCGGCGATGAGTAGCACGCAGTCAGCACCGGCGGCGCGTGCTTCGAGGAGTTGATAGCGTTCGAGCAAGAAATCCTTGCGCAGGAGGGGAATCTCGACGGCGTCGCGAACGGCCTCCAGGTAGCGCAGGTGGCCGTGGAAGTAGGGTTCGTCGGTCAGCACGCTGATGCAGGCGGCGCCGCCGGCCTGGTAGGCGCGGGCATAGCGGACCGGGTCGAAGTCGGCCTGGATGACGCCCGCGGAGGGCGAGGCCTTCTTGATCTCGGCAATCACCTGCACGCCGGGGCCGGCGGCCAGGGCCGCCTGGAAGTCGCGTGGGCGCGGGGCCGAATCGAGGGCAGCTTCGAGCTTGGCCTGGGGCACCCGCTCACGCGAAGAGGCGATCTCCTCCCGCTTTGAGGCCACTATACGATCCAGAATGGTCGTCATCGATGGTTCTCGTCCAGGGCACCCGGCGCGGATTCGGGAGGACAGCCGGCCTCGAGATAGGTTTGCAGCAGGATCTGCGCAGCCACCTTGTCCCGCCGATCCTTCCGCCGCTGGTGCGTCAACCCCGCACTCCACAGCGCTGACTCGGCCAGCGCCGTGGTAAACCGTTCATCGTAGAAGACGACCGGCAACCCGACCACCTCGGCCAACCAGGCGCCGAAGGCCCTGGCCTCGACGGCCTTCTGGCCCTCGTGCCCGTTCAGGTGAATGGGCAGCCCGACGACCAGGCCGCCGACCTCCTCACGCTCGACCAGCGCACGGAAGTAGGCGGCATCCTGCTCGCGCGACGTGCGGGTGCGCACTTCCAGGGGGAAGGCGAAGCGCCGGTCGGCGTCGCTGACTGCCAGACCGACGCGGACCTGGCCATAATCCACTCCGAGCAGGCGGGTGCGTGTCACAGGTGTTTTTCTCGTCGTTGCTCGCGCAGTTTCTCGACGATCTGCTTGACGGCGCTTTCCTGCGAGCGGTGCGCCACCAGCGTGCAATCGCCATCCTGGATGATTAGCAGGTCATCGACGCCGATGGTGGCAATCAGCCGGTCCGGATCGCCGACCACCACACAGGTGCGCGTGTCCACGCCGAGATGGTTGCCCAGGACGGTGTTGCCACCAGCGTCCTGCGGATGCAACCGTTCGACCGCCAGCCAGCTTCCGACGTCGTCCCAGCGGTAGGGGGCCTCGACGACGAGGACATCCGGGTGGCGCTCCATGACAGCGAAGTCGATGCTGATCTTCTCGATGACGGGATATTCGCGCTGGAGCACCTCAGGGCCTTGCGGCGTGCCCCAGGCGTCGGCGATACGGCAAACGGCGGCGTGCAGCTGGGGCCGATGCTCGCGCAGGGCACCCAGGATGGTGGCGGCCCGCCAGACGAAGATGCCGCTGTTCCAGTAGTATTCGCCCGAGGCGACGAACTGCTCGGCCACGGAGTGAACGGGCTTCTCCTTGAAGGCGGCCACGCGGTAGACAGCGACGCCCTGGCGCTGGGCGACCTGGGGGCCACGATGGATGTAGCCGTAGCCAGTCGAGGGGAAGGTGGGCTGGATGCCGAAGGTGATGATGGCGCCGGGATGTTCGTTGGCCATCTGCTCGGCGACGTGGACAGCGCGACGAAACTCACCAACCGGCTCGATGATGTGATCCGCCGGCGTGACCAGGATGGTGGCGTCGGGATCTTCACGGGCGATGAGGGCAGCGCCCAGACCGATGCAGGCGGCGGTGTCGCGCCCGGTCGGTTCGCCCACGGCATGATCGGCGAGGAGGTGGGGCAGCTGGCGGCGCGTCTCGTCGAGGTAGGCTTGCCCCGTCAGGACCCACGAGCGCGCCGCGGGCAGGGCGCAGGCCTCCAGCCGATCGAACGCCTGTTGCAGCAGGGTCCGTTCGCCGGCCACGGCCAGGAACTGCTTGGGACGAGCCTGACGGCTGCGCGGCCAGAAGCGGGTTCCGCCCCCACCGGCCATGATCATCGCGTGAAGCATCGGTCACCTCCTTGTGGTAGCTGCGGTTACTCGAAGTAACGATGATCGTCGAGGCGCAGCGGTTGGGGTAGTTTGCGAGAGAGCTCCTCGGCGTCGAGGGCATACAGGGGGCTGATTTCAAGCCGAGGCTGGCCAACCACCTCGACGCCGGCGCTGGCGAGCCAGCCAGCCGCCTGATCGACTAGAGCCTTCTCGACCGTGGCCGGCGAGTCGTCGCCCTCGGCGTTTTTCAGGGGGGCGAACTCGAGAGGGCGGGTCGTCTCCACCTTGACCCAGCGTTCGGCAGCGGGCAGCACATCGAAGATGAACCGCTCGAACTTCAGCGCATTCTCAATTTTCGGCTCAACGAGTCGACCCGATTCGTCCAGGTGAGGCACCTTCTTGCGGGCCAGATGGAACGGCAGCGACTCGGGCGAGGCGGTCATGCGCTCGAGGAAGCCGACGTCGAATAGATGGATGGCAGGGTTGCCGGCCCACAGGAGCAGGCGGCCCTCGGCATCGGTGGCATGGGCCAGTTGCTCGGGCAGGTCGGAATACTCGACAATCGAGCAGCGTCCATCGACGCGGGCGAACACGCCGACCTTCTCGCGGGGGCCTCGCTTGGCCACCACCTTGCTGGAGACCTCGGAGTGAGCGGCGACGTGATGGCCCAGGAAGGTGGGGTCGGCGATGCGCACCAGGGGGTTATCGACCTGGAAGTAGAAGATGTGGCGCACGCCGCGGGACTTCATCTCGGCCAGCAGGCCACTGGTTGCCAGGGCGGTGAGAGTGCCACCGTGTCCATCGGGGCTGAGGAAGAGCTTTCCAGGTGCCTCGAACAGCAGCCGCCCCGTGGCCAGGTCGAGCGCGGGCATGGTGCCCTGGCAGAAGAAATGCACCTGGTCTGGGGACAGGCCGAAGTTGCGCTGCTCGCGGAAGTAAGCCATCGTGTCGTCGTGCGTGGCCGGGCTGGTCATCACCAGGAATGGGATGGGATGGCCATAGCGACGCCCCAGGGCCAGGACCTTCTCGGCGTGAATCTGAAAGAGGCTCTTGCGCGAGACGGGTCCGACGGGGTACATGCCCTTGGGCTGGTCGAACCCCAGCCGACTGCCCTGCCCACCCGCGACCACCAGCGCAGCCACCTCACCCCGACGTAGTAGTTCCTCACCCTGGGCATGCCGGTGCCGATGAGAAGAATCGCCGTGCGGCACCACGGGAATGGGCGCGATGCGTTCCGGCACCAGGGTGGCTTCGCCACGGTCGCGCTGGGCGAACAGCCGACCAAGGAGATCGAAATCGATGGCCTGCAACTGGCGCAGTAGCTCCGGGCGGGCGGCGAGGTCGAGCTGGTTCCACAGGGCGAGGACGTGCCCCTGCCCGTGGCGCTGGAGCCGATCACGGAGTTGGACGGGGAGGTCGGTCATGGGAGTCCCTCGTTTCAGAAAGCAAAGGACAGGCCATCGTAGGCCAGCGCGACGCCGGGCGGCAGCTGGGCGCTGATTTCCACATGCTCGATCTCGTGGCTCATGTGGGTGAGGTAGGCCTGACGGGGGCGAAACTGATCGATGGCGTCGAGGGCCTGCTGCAGGCCAAAGTGGGCGGGGTGCGGCTTGAGTCGGAGCGCATCAAGAATCAGCACGTCGAGGTCTTCGAGATAGGGCCAGCTGGAGCGGGGAATCAGGCTGACATCGGTGCAGTAGGCCACGTTGCGGATGCGGAAGCCGAGCACGTTGAAGTGCGCGTGTTCGAGCGGGATGGGCTGGATTTCCTCGCCGAGGACGCGGAACTTCTCGGTGGCGATGCGCTCGAAGCGAAGTTTAGGAATGAAGCCGGACGAAAGCAGCTCGGCCTCGGGGCCAAAGGCGTAGGAGAAGGTGCTGCGGATCTTCCCCTCGACCTCACCAGTGCAGAACAGGGGAACGGAGTGCCCCAGATGCCGGGCGACGGGACGGAGATCATCGAGGCCGAAGAGATGGTCGGCGTGGTAGTGGGTGTAGAGCACGGCATGGATGACGCCAACCCGTTCGCGAAGCAGTTGCAGGCGCAGCTCGGGCGAGGTGTCGATGAGGATGTTGCCGTGCGGCACGCGCAGGAGGACACTACAACGAAAGCGATGGTTGCGCGGATCGGGCGATGTACAGACCGCGCACTCGCAGCCGACCATCGGAATGCCGACGGAGGTACCCGTGCCCAGGAAGGTAAACTGCCGCGCGGCCATGGGGCTACCACTCCTTAGAAGTACTGATGGTAGCAAAGGGTGCGCCGTGGAGGCAAGCAAGCCTGCGCGACTGCGCGAACCGAGGAGAGGCGGTTCGAAGGTGCAAGCGATGCTGGATCAACTGTGGCGGGGGTCGGCGGGGCGGATGGCGTCGGGGGGGACGGGCAGCCGTGGAGCGCGGTCGGCCTGGTCCTTGCCGGCCAGAATGGTGGCGACGGCCATTTTGAGGCCGGCCAGCCATTCGCCGACGCCGGGGGCCAGGAAAACGGCGTCAATGAGTGCCTGGTAGGCATTTCGAGCGGGGCCAGCCTCGGTGGTTTGGGCCTGGGAGACGTGGCCAATCTCGCCGAGGTGGCCACCCTGCTGCCCATCGCGCGAGCCGAGCCGCTCCAGACGGAGATCACGGTGAGGGTCGCGCGGGGTGGTCATCCAGGGTCTCCGCAGGAGAAGAGAGACGAAGTGTCCCTGTAGACAGTATAGCCGACCCCGAGAGGGATCGCATCGGCGAATGCGGGCGCGATGGCGCGAACGGCTCTTCTCCTCCCCCGACGCCCGTCTGGGGGTCGCCGGGGGAAGCGCAGAGTGGGTGGGGCGATGAGCGGGAGTTACTTCGCCTCCTCGAAGGCCCACAGGTACTTGAAGCCGCGGAGGTAGATCCGGCCGCCGGAGATGGCGGGGGAGGCGGAAACCTGGTCGGGGATGCGGTTGGTGGCCAGCTTCTTGAAGGTGCGGCCAGCCTGAGAGACGGTGGCGACGCCATCCCGGGAGATGGTGTAGATCTTGCCGTCAGCGTAGACCGGCGAGCCGCGATGGCGATGGCCGTGTGTCGGCATGTCGTAGATCATCTTGCCCGATTTGGCGTCGAGGACCATCAGATGGCCATCCTCGCGCGAGAGGTAGACCAGGCCGTCGTGGACCAGCGGGCAGGGGACGTCAGGGGTGTTCTTCGGGAAGCGCCAGGCCTCGCCGGCGCTGCCGGGGGTCACCTCGCCCTTGGCATCGGGCTTGACGCCGACGACGGGGCCGCGCTTGGCGCTGGGCACCACGATCAGATCGGGGGTGCAGACCGGCGAGGCGACGAAGCGGAGGTAGCGGTTGTAACGGCCGCGCGGGTTGAGATCGGTAACGCGCCAGATCTCGGCGCCGTCCTTGAGGCTGTGAGCGGTGGCATAGTCGTTGCCGTGGCAGACGAGGTAAGCATCCTTCCCGTTGCTCCACAGGAAGGCGGAGGCGTAGGAGTGCTCGTTCTCATCGGTGCCGTCGGAGGGGCGCTGGACCTTCCAGACTTCCTTGCCGGTCGCCTTGTCGAGGCAGACGACCAGGCCGACCTTGCCGCCAGAAGCACGGCCGCCGGAATGGATCAACTGCAGGTAGAGATGATCGCCATGGAGGACGGGCGTGGAGTGCATGCCGAACTGAATGTTGAACTTGCCGTAGCGCTCCTGGACATCCACCTTCCAGACTTCCTTGCCGTCGAAGTCGAGAGCGGCGAGGGTGCCACTGCCGGCGAAGAAGTAGACCAGCTTTCCATCGGTGGAAGGGGTGGCGGAGGCGCCGTTCCCCTCGTCGGTGCGGGCCCAGGGGATGGCGGGGCCCAGTTCCTTCTTCCACAGCTCCTTACCAGCGGTGCTGAGACAGAGAGCGACGGTGCTGGAACCATCCTGGCAGGTCAGGAAGATGCGGTCGCCCCAGATGATGGGGGTGGAGCCCCCCTCGCCCGGCAGCTTGAACTTCCAGGCCAGGTTCTTGGTTTCGGACCAGGTGGTGGGAAGGCCCTTCTCGGAGGAGATGCCATCGTTGCTGGGGCCGCGCCACTGGGGCCAGTTCTCGGCCCGGGCGGATCCCTGCGAGAGAAGAAGAATCAGAGCGACGAGGGCGGGAAGAAAACGGGAGGACACGGGAGCATTCTCCAGGAGGGAACATGGTCCAGATGCGGCAGGTGCCCCCTCTGTTGTACACGAAGGATGGGCCAGAAAACAGCAACGGCTCGCGGAAGTGCCGCGAGCCGTTCTGACTCACCAGGATGCAGAGTAGATCAGGGGTTGCCGCCCGCCATCGGAGGAGCGGCTCCACCCATCGGGGGTGCGCCACCAGCCATCGGAGGCGCTCCGCCCGCCATCGGGGGCGCTCCGCCAGCCATCGGCGGTGCAGCTCCACCCATCGGGGGCGCTCCGCCGCCCATCGCCGGGGCAGGCACCGGAGCGGCTCCACCAGCGGCGGGCGCCGAGAGGTTGGGCATCTGAGGCACCGCGGGCTTGCCCTGCGGGTATGCGCTCCAGTCGAGGTAGAAGAAGACCACCCCGAGAATCTGGAACAGCAGCGAGATCAGCAGCAGGCCGGTGTAGGCATCCGACCGGGCCGGAGCCGATTGCGTCGAGCCACCACTGCCACGAGCGCGAGCCGCCATGTCACCACTCCTCCCGTCAGGAACGCCTCAAACGATCTCTGGATGATCAGGAGCCGCCCAGAATGCGGCTGGCCACGCGATCGCCGACCTGGGGCGCCTTGCGCGGCTTGTTGACGAACTGCCCGACGGCCCCCTTGGCCGATACCTCGACGAGGCGGATGCGGCCGATGTAATCGGGGGTGACGCCGAGGCGGAAGATCTCCATGGTCTGACTCTTGCTCAGGCCGTTGTCGGACCCGACCGAGATGGAGACGAGATTACCCTCGGCCTTGGTGACCTGGCCCTCGATGTTTTCGGCGGGCGGGTTGGCGCCTCGCGTGGCCACGCCGGTGGCGCCGAGGTTGGCCTTGGCCTGCGCCAGGCTCCGGGCCAGCTCCTGCAGCTGGTTCTCCAGCTGGCTATTGCGGTCCTTGAGCGTCTTGGCGGCGATCTGCGCGGTGACCATGTCGTCGCGCATTTGGTTCTTTTCCTGCTCGAGCTTGAACGACTTGTCCATCTCGGACTTCAGCGTGTTGCGCAGCAGCTGGGTGTCGGCCTGGCGCCGGCTGTTGTCGGTCTTGTAGGTCTGCTCCATGGCCAGCAGGCGGGTGGTTTCGCCCTTCTGCTTGACCAGTTCCTTGCGCAGCTCATCGACCTGCTGCTTCAGCTCGTCGATGGTCTTGCTGCGTTCCTTCAGGGCGGTCAGCGCGTTGGAGGCGACGCGGAAGCCGGAATCCTTGTCGTCCTTGGCGGCCGGATCGATCACCACGCGCTCGGCGTTGAGACGTTCGTAGAGATCGGTCTTCTCCTTGGCGAGCAGATCGGAGTCGCGTTTGAATGACTCGGCGGACGAGCGGAGCTTATCGTTCTGTTCCTTGACCTTGGCGTAGGCCTCGGCCCAGTGGGTGCGCGCGGTGTAGTCCACGATGGCAAAACCGCCCACGACCAGACTGAACACGAGGTTCAGGAACACCAGGATCTTCCCGACTACAGTCATGATCCCATCCCCCTTCGGAGCGGTCCTCCCCGTGGGCCGAAACGGCCTCCGGCTTCCCCGGGCCTACCGAGGACTCCGCCCTCGCTGTATAGACCTTCATCCCGTGGTGAGTAAGAGCGGCTTATGCCGTGGAGGGGGATCGATGTCAACCTCAACCGCGCCCCTCCTGGCGAAGTGCTAGCTATCCAGCCTACCCTTACTTCCCCGGCAGATCTACCCCATGTCGCTTCTTCAGATAAGCGCGGAGCAGGTCGATGCTCTGGTTGATGGAATCTAGCCGCTTCAGGATGAGCTGCGACTCGACAATGGTGTTGACCCGCAGGCCCTCCACAATCCCTTCCTCGCTGATCAGACCCAGAGTTTTGTCGCGTTCCTCGGCGAGGACGCGGCGCAAGCCCTTGGTCTTGCCGTCGGCATCGCCCGCTAGTTGATTCGTCAGCTCGGTGTCTTCCTTGACGCGGGCGGCGAGATCCATGCGAATGCGACCGTTTTCGTCGCGCAGTTCCTGAAGTCGGGCGATGTAGTAGGGCAACGGCTGCAGGGGGACGCCGGCCGTTTCCTCTGCGGGGACCAGGCGCGGTGGGGTCCCGGGCGGGGCGTTGGGAGCATCGGGAGCGACAGCCTTCACCGGACCCTTGCCGGAGATCAGGTCGCGCAGCTCACGGACGTAGAGGTCGCGGTCGACCCGGCGCTGGTCCTCGCGCGTCTGCAGATCGACCTGGGTCCCGCGCAGAGTCTCATCGGCCAGGGCGAGCTGCTTGCCCAGCTCGGCTATCTCGGCCACCACGGCGGTCAGCTTGCCGGGCGGACGATCCTTGTCGCCCTTGAAGTTCGACCAGTCGAGGCCGGCGGAGTAGGTGGTGAAGGCGGTCACGGCCATGACCAGGCTCAGGGCCAGGTTCACCAGCACGAACAGTTTTCCGATGAACGTCATGGGATCCTCGTCAGCATCTGGTTCGACGGCGGGGGCCGGTCACTGGTCGATGGGACGTTCCAGCTCGCGCACCTGCGATTCTAGCTCGCGGATGCGGGCCTCGCCCTTCTCGTTGGCGTCAATAGCGTCGCGGATCTGCAGGCGAAGCTGGAGCACCTGCTGGGTAAGATCCTGCAGCTTCTTCAGCTCCTGATCGGTGGCCTCGCGGGCCCTGGTGTACTCGGCCTGCACCTGCTCGATCTCGGACTTGCGTTCCTTGACGACGGTCTCGGCGGCGACGAGGCGTTCCTTGCTGCCGTTGATGAGAGCCTGCTCGGCACGGACCAGGGTAGCCTGGCCGCGGATGACCTCGACGAGGAAGGCGTGATCGGTGATGAACTGCAGGCGTTCCTGGGCCATGGAGTTCTGCACGTAGTCGTTGAGCCGACGCACGCCGCCGACGCGCTCGGAGAGCACGTCGAGGCTGGTGCGCAGGCCAGAGACGACGAGCATGCGGGCGATGGATTGCTTGTACGGTTCGCTGGCCAAGAGCTTCTGCTGATAGTCGCCCAGGGAGGTAGCCTTTTCGAGGACGGCCTTCTCGGCGGCCTTGTCTGCGCTGGTGAGGATGGATTCCTCGGCGAGGAACGGCGCGGTGCCGAAGGAAACCCGGGCGATGGCGGCCTTCTGGGCACTGGCGTCGGGGCGTCGGTTGCCGGCGGCAGGGTCGGACGATTCACCGGCGGCCTCGGCCATGATGGCCTGGTAACGCTGCTCGAGCGAGGCCAGCTGGGCCTTGACGGCGGCATCGAACAGGGCATCGAGATTCACGCCCTCGGCCTTTTTGCGGTCGTCGGGGACGTTGCGGAGCAGCAGGTTGAGGAACGACTCGGCCGGTTCGCCACCCTGGGCGTGGAAGGCGGTGCGGAAGCCAGCGCGGACGGGCTTCTCGGGCAGGTCGGCCGGACCGGGCTGGAGGGCCAGGGTGAGCGCCTGTTTGCAGCGTGCCCGCAGCGCCTGAACGGCGGCGTCGCTGTAGAAGTAGATGCGGCAGGCCAGCAGTTGCTCACGTTCGAGGTACGAATCGGTCATCGGGAGCAGGATGCGTGCCAGGACCGGCGTCTTGGCGACGTCGGTGGTGGCGGCACCGAGCTTGCCGTCGAGCAGGCCCTTGAGGCGGCGAAACTCGTCGAGCTGGGTGGCGACGGGGCTGCCGCCGATGGCGCCGGTGAAGATCTGGTTGAGATCGTCGTTGTTGAGGCGATCGACCTTGCGGTTGCCGGCACCGTCGAGTTCGCGATCATCGAGGGGGAGGCCCTCGACCACTGTTTCGTGCCGGACGTAGCCGTGGGCCCAGGCCTGGCGTCGGGCGTAATCGACCGAGGCCAGGTAAACGAGGCCGAGACCACCCAGAAGGTTCAGAGCCGCCAGGATGTAGCCGAGCCGCGTCATATAGTTCTATCCCGGGAGACAATCTCAATGCGGGCAAGATAGGCAATCCGAAAGGATCTCACCACGATTCTGACTGACAGCCGGGGGGAACGCCAGTGCAAATCGAGGGATTTCCTCCCTGGCGGGGAGGCAAACCCGGCACGATCGCTGTGCCAGGAGGTCGAGGCGTGGCGCGAGGCGGCAAAATCGCTGTGCGCGGAAGCGTGGTCGGGGCCGGTGTCGGTGGTGCGGAAGGAGCAATCTCAAAAATTCGCAAGCTTTGCAGGGCTGCGCGAGCTAGAATTGCCCGTCGAGCCATTCTTATCTGGTGAGCAACCACCTGCCGGGCGCGACGAGGAGACCTCGGGCATGGGCCTGGAAACGGCAAAGGGGGCGATGCAGGGCGTGGGAGCCTACGATCTTCTGGAGAAGATCGCCGAGGGCGGTATGGGCGCCATTTACCGGGGCCGCCATCGGGAAAGCGGGGAGATTGTGGCCGTCAAGGTCCTGCCCGCACACATGGCTGCCAACGAGACGCTGCGCAAACGCTTCGAGCAGGAGTTCAAGGCGGCCAGCGCCATCGATCATCCGAACATCGTGCGCGCCATGGACTTCGGCGAAAGCGGCTCGACCTACTACCTGGTGATGGAATTCGTCGATGGCGAGTCGCTGGGGCAGCGAATCGAGCGAGAAGGGCGGATGCCCGAGGCCGACGCCATTCGGGTGATCGCTCAGGTGGCACAGGGGTTGCATCGGGCCCACAAGCTGAACCTGGTGCATCGGGACGTCAAGCCGGACAATATCCTGGTTGATCGGGCGGGGCAGGCCAAGCTGGCCGACCTGGGGCTGGTGAAACAGACCGAGACCGACCTGAACCTGACGAAGACAGGCCGGGGCCTGGGCACGCCGCACTTCATGGCGCCCGAGCAGTTCCGCGATGCGAAGAACGCCGACATCCGCTGTGACATCTACAGCCTGGGAGCCACCCTGTACCAGATGGTGACGGGGGTGCTGCCATTCAAGTCGTCCGGGCCGCTGGATGCCTGGATGAAGAAGATGCAGAACGACCTGCGGGAGCCGCGCGAGCTGGTGCCGACTCTGTCGGAACGGCTGAACTGGGCAATCCTGCGGGCGATGAGCGCCGATCCGGAGCAACGGCCAAAATCATGCCGGGAGTTCATCGAGGATCTGACCGGGCACAGCACACGGCGGGTCCAGACGACCAAGGCGGGAAGCAGCACCAGCGGCAGCAGTACCAGTAGTAGCAGCGTGCCTGATCTGTGGTATCTGATCTATCGCGACGACGAGGGGGCGACCCACACCGTCAAGGGCAGCACGACGGCCATTCGCCGCTCGCTGAAAGATGGGCTGCTGGGTGATGCGAGCAACGTACGGGCCAGTCGGTCGAAGTCGGGGCCATGGGAGTCGTTGCAGCTCTTTCCAGAGTTCCGCGACATGCTGATCGCAGCGGCGCCGATGCCGACGCTGCCGACCTCGCCGTCGCGTACGGAATCGACAGTCCCGTCGCGTCCCAGCTACAAGGAGCCCACGGCGCCACCGGTCGCGCAGTCAGCGACGCAGCCGGCCACGCGGGTGCCTCCCGTGTCGCGCCCAGTGCCGATACCGCATATCGAGCTGGAAGATCGTCCAACCGAAGGCGGCCTGGGCTGGACAACGTGGCTCATGCTGCTGGGGCTGACGCTGGTGAGCGCGGCAGCGGCGTTCTACTTCTTCAAGAAATAGAGCCGGGCGCTTACCACGGCTCGTCGGGCTGGTTGCGCAGGCGTTCCAGGTCCACCAGTTTGGACAGGTCGAGCGTGCCGCGTACCTCGGATTCGAGAAGCTTGAGGCGCTGTTCGAGATCGCGCACCTTGCGTTGCAGCTCTTCCATGCGGTTGCGGGTGTCGTCGCGAGGCGTGGGCCTTGGCACCTCGGGGTAGCCGAGCTGGCGCTGCAGCGCTGCGAAGAAGTAAAGCGGGTCACGTCCCTGGTGTGCCCGGGCGATCTTGCCCTCTTTCTCGCCAAACAGAGGGGGCAACGAGGGGACGTAGGCAGGATCGCGGCGATGTTGATCCTGCACGTAGAGATGCGAGCGCAGGTAGATGAGATCGGCGAAATCGACAACGCCGAGCTGGTTGCTGATGGAGCGGAAGAAGCGGCGCCATTCCTCGTCGTAGAAGGGGTCGCGTTCGAGGGCCAACAGCCCCTCGCGGTAGCCGAGCCGGTTGCGGCAGATGACCTCGAACTGGTAGATGAACAGGCCGGGCATGCCGATCTGGCCGGCG
Organism: Gemmataceae bacterium; assembly: GCA_046350255.1. Lineage (GTDB taxonomy): Bacteria > Planctomycetota > Planctomycetia > Gemmatales > Gemmataceae > CALDUY01. The sequence continues at coordinate 86,436 of JAXMAV010000022.1, read as the reverse complement.
CGATACTCGGCCTCGCGCTGGAGGACGAGGAAGGCGAGGTCGGCGCTGAAGCGGCGCGTGTCGTCCTCGCTGCCGGCGATGATGAAGGCCTGGAAGGCGGTGAAGTAGTGGCCCAGCCGGGTGAAGCCAGACGAGAGCAGACCGGAGTGCTTTAGCTCGGTGCCGAGGAACTGAATGGCGAGCGGTAAGCGGGTGGTGGAGAGGATCTCCTGGTGGATACCCTCCAGCACGCTCTGGGTGGCCTGCCCGTCCGCGAGGCGCTCGCGGAGCACGCGGAAGAAGTAGGCCTGCTCGATGTACTCTTCGCGTTCGAGGATCGGCATAAAGCGATTGTAGCAACTACGCGGGCGTCGCCATCAGCGCGGATCGCTGGAGATTGCGCGCGGATTCGCTGGGGCGCATCCAGAGGGAATAGCCGTCCCAGGACCGGGTCAGGCCGGTCCATCGTGGGCCGAAGTGGCGAGGAGATCAGTTGGGAGAGGGTGGGGCCGAGCGCCGAAGGAGGCGGGAGGAGGAGCGGGAGCGACGAGGCAAGGGGACGGCGGCGGGCAATGGTTGTACCTGGATCGACCAGGTATCCACGAGATGATCCATCTGATAGCATTCGCCCAGACGCGAGGCGATCTTGCGCAGGCAGGGGGCGATCGCCCGCGGATTGGCCTCGAGGGCCAGGATGCGTTCGGAGGCGAAGGCGCGGCGTCGTAAAGCTTCGACCCGATCCCTGGCGACAAAGCGGACATAGGCCCGCGCGGCCGCCTGCCTCGGACTGGCCCCGGCCACGATGCCTTGCCCACTGGGTTTGCCGACCGTGGGTTCGGAGCTGGTAGTGCCCGTGGTGTGGCCGGTCAGCGGGTGGTGAGCGTAGATCGTGCACAGGTACCGCATCGTCGGTCTCCTGAAATGGTGGGTGAAGGATGTCCATCCAGGGGACAGCGCGATGGGGTACCGAGGTTCACGCGAAGGCATCTCTATTCAGGCGAGCTGAACATGCAACTACATCCGCTGGGAAGAACGTCGCTCCGGGTCACCCGTCTGGGGCTGGGCCTGGCGGCGCTGGGTCGGCCGGGCTACATCAATCTGGGGCATGCGGAGGATCTGGGCGGCTCGTACGATCCCGCCGCGATGGAGGCGCAGGCGCACGCGGTGCTCGATAGCGCCTATGCCGCCGGCATCCGTTACTTCGACGCCGCCCGGTCGTATGGCGATGCCGAGGGATTCCTGGGGCGGTGGTTGCGGCGGCGCGGCCATGCGCCGGGGGAGGTGGTGGTCGGCTCGAAGTGGGGCTACACCTACACCGCGGGTTGGAATGTTCAGGCGGAGAAGCACGAGATCAAGGAGCACAGCGCCGCGGTGCTGGCCCGGCAGGCGGCGGAGAGCCGGGCGCAACTGGGCGAGTGGCTGAAGCTGTATCAGATACACTCGGCGACCCTGGAAAGCGGGGTACTGGAGTCGGCCGAGGTGCTGCGCGGCCTGGGCGAGCTGCGCAAGCAGGGCTGGTGCATCGGACTATCGCTCTCGGGACCGCGCCAGGCGGTGACGCTGGATCGGGCGCGGCAGGTGGAAGTGGATGGAGCGCCATTGTTCCAGGTGGTGCAGGCGACGTGGAACCTGCTGGAACCCAGCGCGGGGCCGGCCCTGGCCGAGGCGCGGGCGGCGGGGATGGGTGTGATTGTGAAGGAAGCGTTGGCAAACGGTCGGCTGACGGCGCGCAACGACGATCCGGCCTTTGCGAAACAGCGGCGTCAGCTGGAGGTGCAGGCAGCGCGTCTGGGATGCAGCCTGGATGCGCTGGCGCTGGCGGCGGTGCTGGCGCAGCCCTGGGTGGATGTGGTGCTGAGTGGGGCGGCGCGGGTGGAGCATCTTCAGGCCAACGTGCAGGCGCTGCAGGTCGTCTGGGATGCCGAGGCAGAGACGACCATGGCAGCGCTGGCAGAGCCCGCCGGCGAGTACTGGCAGACCCGGGCGGGCCTGGCGTGGAACTGATGACGAGAAGGGGTCAGCGGCGATCGAGCAGTTCGCGCACCTTGCGGACGAGGACGAAGGGCGTGTAGGGCTTGTGGAGGAAGGCGTGGGTGTGCTGGGCGACGCCCTTGCGCAGGATGACGTCGTCAGTGTAGCCCGACATGAACAGGACGCGCAGCCCAGGCTTCTGCTGCAGGACCTTTTCGACCAGCTCGCGGCCATCCATCCCGGGCATGATCATGTCGGTGGCGAGAAGCTGGATGGGGCTGCCCTTGTAGTTTTTCAGGATTTCCAGGGCGGTTTCGCCGCTGGTGGCGGTGATGACCTTGTAGCCGTATGATTCGAGGCTGACAGTGGCGATGTTCAGCACGGCCGCGTCGTCCTCGACAAAGAGGATGGTTTCGTTGCCGCGCAGATTGGGCGGAAGGGTGGCCTGGGTCTGGGGAGCAGTCTGGCCGAGGACGACAGGGAAATGGAGGTGGAAGGTGGTGCCCTGCCCCGGCTCGCTTTCCACTTGAACGAAGCCGCCTGCCTGCTGCACGATGGCATGGACCGTGGGGAGCCCCAGGCCAGTGCCCTGGCCGACTTCCTTGGTGGTGAAGAACGGTTCGAAGATTCGCTGCATCACCTCCTCGGTCATGCCGCAGCCGGTATCGCAGACCGACAGACGGAGGAAGAGGCCAGGCTTCACGTCGGGGTAGATGCTGGCCTGGTCGCCCCCCACGTCCACGTTGCTGGTGCGGAAGGTAAGCTGGCCGCCCTTGGGCATGGCATCACGAGAATTGACCGCCAGGTTGAGAAGGATTTGCACGAGCTGGCCGGGATCGATTTGAAGGAAGGAGTGCTGGGCCGCCAGGTGGGAGCTGAGGACGATGTCCTCGCCAATGAGTCGGCGCAGCATCTTTTCGGTGTCCTGCAGGATGGTGTGCAGGTCGAGCAGGGTGGGTTCGATGACCAGCTTGCGGCTGAAGGCGAGTAACTGGCGCGTCAGGCCAGTGGCGCGTTCGCCAGCATCGCGGATCAGCTTCAGCGATTCGCGGCGCGGGTCGCTGGGGGGCAAGGTGTTCAGGACCAGCTCGCTGAAACCGGAGATCACGGTCAGCAGGTTGTTGAAGTCGTGGGCGACGCCGCCAGCGAGCCGACCGATGGCCTCCATCTTCTGGGCCTGGCGCAGCTGGTCTTCGAGGTGAAGGCGCTCGCTGATGTCCTGCTTGATGGCGATGAAATGCGTGATGGTGCCCGCGGCGTCAAACACCGGGGTGATGGTCATCTCCTCGTCGTAGTAGGAGCCATCCTTGCGTCGGTTATGCAGGTGGCCGCGCCAGACCTCACCGCGCTGGATGGTCTGCCACAGGGTGTGGTAGAACTCCTCGGAGTGTTTGCCCGACTTGAGCACGCGGGGGTTCTGTCCGATGGCCTCGGTGGGTGTGTATTGCGTCATGCGGGTAAAGGCCTGATTGCACCAGAGGATGGTACCCTTCACATCGGTGATAACGATGCCGCTGGCGGCCGCCTCGACGGCCTTTTGCAAGCGATGGATCTCCTGCTCGACCTTGACGCGGTCGGTGACATCCTTGGCCATGCTGATGATCAGGGCGGAGCCATCGGGAAGCCGATCGAGTGAGGAGGAACTGAAATCCCAGATGCGGACCTGTCCGGGCCAGCGCGTCTGGACTGCGAACTCGCCCTCGTCCCGGCGACCCTTGTGGTGGTAGAGCTGCGCCACAACCTCGCGGACGCGGGGTAATTCCTGGGGCGTATAGGCGCGGGTGAGCCAGTCCTCGACCGTCTGTAGTTCTTCGCGGGTATAGCCGGTGATCTCCAGCCAGGCGCGGCTGATGGCCAGGATGGCGCCATTCTCGGCGTGGAGCATGATGGGGACGGGAGCCTCCTCGATGGCCTCGCGGAAGCGTTGCTCGCTGGCCAGGGCATTGCGCTCGGCCTGCTTGACCTGGAGAAGGTGTTTTTCGACATCCCTGCGGGCGCGGTGGAGAGTTTCGGACAACCAGCTGATGATCCCCCCCACGGCGACAAACATGCCGAACCAGAAGCCTCGGATCAAATGGGGGTGGCTCACGCTGTCTTCGATCTGCAGGAAGAACACCGTGCTAAGGAGGGCGCCCAGCAAGGTGGCAACCAGGCCACTCCACCACCCGGCGTACCAGCTGGCCAGGACCACGGCGAACAGGAACGGCAAGAAGGGAGCGTGAGGGCCCAGGATGTTGTTGATCAGCTGGCGAAAGATCAGGGCCAGACCAACGAAAAGCATGGTGACCAGCAAGTCGGTCAGCCATTTCCTGGTAGGGAGCAGTTCAGCATCAGGACGGCATGCATCTAGCATGGTGGTTCTGTCGAGAAAACAACCACATCAGGAGCCAGGGGAGAGTATGCACCAGGCCCGACACTGGTTGTTGTACCATGGCGGAACTCCTCGACCCAGAGGGAGAACCCGCCAGTAGCGCGGAATTATGATGATTCTTTAATCTTTGGCAGGCTCGGGCCTCATGGTTGGGTAGTTGGTGGGATCGAAAGAGCCTTGCCAGGGGGCCTGGCCGGCTGGTCGGTTTCGCGAAGAAGGATCTCGCTGGCCATCCAGCCGGCCAGGTCGGGCCCAGCGGGAGAACGCACCGCAGGGCCATACCTGGCGAGAAAGGTGGCGGCATTCTTCAACCAGTGTTGTTCCATGGCCGTCTGCCCCTCGTGGCGGAAGATCAGCGCCATGGCCAGGCTGGTGTGAATGAGATCGATGGCGTCATCGCCGGGCATGCCCATCACATTCTCCAGGACTCCGCAGGCCTCCCGGTGCTGCCCGGAGCGGAACAGGCACAATGCCACAGTGATGACATCCTGCCGTTTCGCAGTGGGTAACCCGCAAGCGCGGCGGGCCAGAGTGACATATTCCGGTGGAAGCGGGCCCGGCCCCCAGGAGGCCAGACGTACCAGGATGGGCAGGTGGGGCAGGCCTACCACAGCGCGGAGGTCGCGGACCAGGGTGTGGTAGGTGGGCAGGTCGCCGGCGAGAAGCAGGGCAGCGGCGCACTCCTGAAGTTCCGGCCCGTAGGCAGGCACCAGCTCGGCAATGGGGTTACTACGGAGCCAGCGTCGATAGTCGGCTGCTGCTCCGGCCCAGTCTCTCTGACGGGCCAGCAGCCGGGCGCGCTCGAGGGATTGTCGGCCGGGGGCCAGGGGCGAGCGATGCACCTGATCGAAATGAAAGGCCAGCTGGGCAGGGCGGGAAAACTCCAGCCCGTCCAGGGCGGATCGGATGTGGAAGTCGATAGCAGCGCGATCGGCCCGGGCGAGGTGCTCGGCCTGCTGGGCGTCTCCCGCGGTGTCCGGTGGGTCGGCTTCCCAGATCCACAGACCGAGAGTGTAGTCGGTGGCGGCGAGCCGGCGGCCATCGGGACTAAAGGCGACGCGTGGCGGGAAGGCTCGATCCATCTCGCGCCCGGTTCGGCCCTGCAAGGTCAACACCTCCTTGCCAGTTGCTGCATCGTAAAGTGTGATGATGCCCTCGCGGCTGGCGACGGCCAACCGGTTCCCCTGGGGATGGAAGGCCACATCGCCGAGGATGCGCGGCTCGCTCCATTGACGAACGATCCACCGCTTCTCGAGGTCGACCAGGGTGATGAGGCCGGCAGTCTCGGTGGTGCAAGCCAGGCAGGGACTACCAGGCTGGAAAGCCAGTCCGACCACAGGCCCGGGCAGAAACCAGGGGGCGATGGGGTTAAGCCGCATGCCGTCCAGATCGAGGCAAGCGAGCCCATTGCCCCCGATGGCCAGGCGTCGACTATCCGGTGAGAAGCGGAGGCGAAAGACCTGCCCGATGGCATGGTGGTAGACGCGCACTCGAGATGCGGTGTCATAGAGCACGAGCCAACCGTCGTAGGTGGCTACGGCAAGGAGGCGGCCATCGGGACTGAGGGCCAGGGTGCGGACAGGAACACCAGAATTGAAGCGCTGGCGGGTGCCGGTGCGGGTGTCGATGAAGAGGATGAACTGGCTATGGTCGATGATGCCAGCCAGGTAGCGGCCATCGTCGCTGAGGGCGGCACTGTGCCAGCTATACCAATCGGGACGATAGGTGACCATGGGCCAGGTGGTACAGCGCACACCGGCGTCATCCCAGACTTCCACGCCGGTGCCAGCGTGGCCCAGATAGAGCTGGCCCTGGGGATCGAAGGCAAGGAGGTTGGCCAGTTCGCCCTGGGTAACGCGTCGGTGGAAAACGGGTTCGCGCCAGACGCGGGGATCGCGAGTGAGGTCCCAGAGGAGCAGGGCATTGTCGCCGGGGTTGGGACCACCCCCGACCGTCACGAACTGTCGACCACTGGCAGCAAAGACGCCATCGAGAATGCCGGTGGTGTGACCAGCATACGTGCGGAGCAGAGTCCCCTGGGCGAGGTCCCACAGACGCAGCTTACGGTTAGTTCCCGTGGTGGCGGCCCAGCAGCTGTCCGGGCTGATCCACAGCGAGGTGATGCTGTTGATCTCGGTGCCATCGGGGTCGGCGAGAATGGCCAGGCGCTTACCGGACTGGGTGCTCCAGACGCGGGGGTCGGACCGGGATTCGCAGGTGACCAGCCAGCGGCTATCCGGACTGAAGATGGGCGGTCCGTGCATCGCACCGGTGTACTGGCTGAGCGGCTCGGTCCATACCACGCGACCAGTCTCCATGGCGAGCACGCGGAGGTGCGTGTTCTCGTGGTGGGCAGCCAGCCAGCGCCCGTCGGGGCTGAGGCTGACCCACTGTCCGGTGTGGAGGATGCGTTGGCGGACGGTCTGGGAGGTTAGATCCCAGATGCGAACGTGGCCCAGGTCATCGGCCGTCACGACGGTATCACCTTCAGGCGCGAAGACCACCGAGCGCAGAGGTCGTGGGTGGCCGATGAGACGGCCTGCGGGTCGGCCGGTCTTCAGATCGTAGAGCAACACCTGATGGTCGAGGAAGGAGCGGGCCAGCCAGCGGCCATCGGCAGAAAGCCAGGCGTCGGTAGCAAATGCGGGGGGAGACAACTCCATCTGGATAGCGTGGGTGGTCGGTTCGAGCAGCAGCACATGCTGGCGGGCGTCGATGATGGCGAACCGACCATCCTGCAAGTAGCCGAAATGGCGCAGAGGCGCCTCGCAGCCCTCGATGCAGTGGGGTGAACGAGTCAATGAGGGCAGCCGATGGTGATAGATAACGACTGGCGAACGAGAGCCAGGCGCACGGGAGGGCGGATAGCCGGCGGCGACGGTGGCCCACTGACCATCGGGGCTGGTGGCTAGCTTCAGTGGCCAGGAGGAATGCTCGGCCGAGGCGAGCCAGGAGTGCGTCTGGCCCATGAGGTAGTGCCATTCCCAGCCGCGCTGCTCGGGAGGGACGGCACGCAGTAACTGTTTGGAATGAGCCAGTTCGTTGCGTTCAAGGAGCATGGAGGCCTGCGCGACCTGGCTGTAGCCGAGGTGGGTTTCGGCGGAGCGCCGGGCGGCCTCTGCGATCTGGCGAGAGCGTTCGGCCTCGAGTTTCTCGTGGTCGGCAACGCCACGAGCCACCAGGGCATCCTGCCGTTCCCGCTCGGCGAGGCCGCGGGCGGCTTCCGCCTGGCGAGTCTGGGTCTCGCTGAGATCAAGAGCCTGCAGGCGTTCCTGAAAGGCGTGGGCCAGAGAGTTTGTGGAGAGTTCGAGCGCCTGATGAGCCTTCGCGGCCTGGCGCCACTGGTAGGTCACGCCAGCGAACCCGGCGCCGATGGCCAGGGTGAGCGCAGCAAGGAGCAAGGCGACGGTGGGGTTCCGGCGTGCCCAGCGGAGGCCGCGTTCAAGCGGGCTGGTGGGGCGAGCGCTGATGGGTCGGCCGTCGATGTAGCATTCGAGATCGTCGAGCAGCGCCTGGACGGTGGGATAGCGTCGGGCCGGATCCTTCTCCAGGCACTGCAGGCAGATGGTTTCGAGGTCGCGCGGCACACCGCCCACGAGGCGCGACGGCGGGAGAGGGTCGTCGCGCAGCACCTGGGGGAGAATCTCAACCGCGCTGGGCCCGGTGAAGGGAGGCCGGCCAGTGAGACATTCGTAGAGGATGGCGCCGAGGCTATAAATGTCGGCGCGAGGGCCGACCTCGCGGCTCTTGCCGCTAGCCTGCTCCGGGGCCATGTAGGCGGGAGTGCCCAGGATGCTGTCGGTGGCGGTCAGGCCGTGCAGGTTGTCGAGGTGCTTGGCGATGCCAAAGTCTGTGATGCGAGCATCGCGCGGGTCCCACTCCACACCAGGCGAGTGTGAGGCGTCGCCAGGAAACATCACGTTGCCGGGCTTCAGGTCGCGGTGGACGATACCCTGCTCGTGGGCAGCCTCGACGGCGCGAGCCAGAACGATGAGCAGCGCGGCAGCCCGGCGCGGCGGCAGGGAGGTGTGGGTCAGCCGGTCGGAGAGCGAGCCGCCCCCGAGGTACTCGAGCACGCAGAAGGGCAGACCGTCATGGGTGCCCACGTCGTGAATTTGCACGATGTTGGGATGATGGAAGCGCGCGACGGCGAGAATCTCCGCCTGGAAACGCCGCAGGTCATCGTCGGAGGCGTGCGCGCCGGCAAGCATGGTCTTGATGGCGACGTGGCGCGCCAGACCCAGGTGCCAGGCGAGATACACGACCCCCATGCCGCCACGTCCCAGCTCGCGCTCGAGAACGTAGCCAGGCAGACGGGGCATCTCACGCGGTTCGGACACGTGAGGGTTCAGTGGCCGGGTGGGTTGGTTATCCTCGGAGGAGGACAGGTCCACCCAGCTCGAGCCTGGATGACGCAACGAGGAGGGAGACATGGTGGTCCTGGGTCGTAGAAGGGGGATCAGGACACGCAGGCACCCGGGCGGTTTACCCGGATTCGAGGAAGTGTAGCATTTTTTTCGCCGGTGCGCGCACGGGGAAATGGCGACGTGGGCGGGCGTCGAGCCGGAGCGCGCCAGCAAACCGCCGAACGCACTCAATCGCTTCGGCCTAGCTGCGGAACCAGGTGCGTTCGATGAAGGTGGTGTCCACCCGGCCGTTGGCGAACTCGGCGTTGTTCATGATCTGCAGGTGGATGGGGATGGTGGTGTGGATCCCTTCCACGACGAACTCGCCGAGGGCGCGGCGCATGCAGGCCAGAGCCTCGGCGCGGCTGGGCTGGTGAACGAGCAGCTTGGCCACCAGCGAGTCGTAGTTGGGTGGCACGCGGTAGCCGGTGACTGCGTGGCTGTCGAGGCGGACGCCGGGCCCGCCGGGCGGTTCCCAGCGGCAGATGAGGCCGGGGGAGGGCCGGAAGTTCGCTGAGGGGTCCTCGGCGTTGATGCGGCACTCGACGGCGTGCCCACGCGGGATGATGTCTTCCTGCTTGAAACGGAGCTTCTCGCCGGCGGCGATGCGGATCTGCTCGCGGACGAGGTCGATGCCGGTGATCAGCTCGGTGACCGGATGTTCGACCTGGATGCGGGCGTTGACCTCGATGAAGTAGAACGAGTAATCGGGGGCCAGGAGGAACTCGCAGGTGCCGGCGCTGTAGTAGCCGGCGGCGCGGGCGAGGCGCACGGCCGATTCGCAGATATTGCGGCGGACCTCGTCGGGTAGGTTAGGGGCCGGGGCCTCCTCGACGAGCTTCTGATGGCGGCGCTGCAGCGAGCAGTCGCGTTCCCAGAGGTGGACGACGTTGCCGTGCCGGTCGCCGAGCATCTGCACCTCGATGTGGCGCGGACGCTCGATGTATTTCTCCATGTAGATGGAGCCGTCCTTGAAGGCGGATTCGGCTTCCTGGCGAGCGGAGGCGATGGCGGCGGAGAGGGTGGCTTCTTCACGGACGACGCGCATGCCACGTCCACCACCACCGGCGGCCGCCTTGATGAGGACGGGGTAACCGATCTGACGGGCCAGGGCGACGACGTCGCGGTCGCGATCGATGAGGCCTTCGCTACCAGGCACGACGGGGACGCCGGCCTCCTGGGCGAGTTTGCGAGCCTGGTTCTTGTTGCCGAGGCGGTGCATGGCCTCGGGTGGGGGTCCGATGAACTCGATGTGGCAGTCGCGGCAGACCTGGGCGAAGTGAGCGTTCTCCGAGAGGAAGCCGTAGCCCGGGTGAATGGCCTGGGCATCAGCGACCTCGGCGGCCGAGATGAGCCGGGGGATGTTGAGGTAACTCTCGCCGGCCTGGGGCGGGCCGATGCAGATACGATCGTCGGCAAGATCGAGGTAGGGCGCGCCGCGATCCGCCTCGCTGAAGACGGCGACGGCCTCGATGCCGAGATCGTGGCAGGCGCGGATGATGCGAAGGGCGATTTCACCCCGGTTGGCGACGAGAATACGCTGGAACATCGCTACGACATCACCCCGTTGGATCGACGCGGAACAGGACCGTGTTGTACTCGACGAAGTCTCTGTCCTTGACGCAGACCTCGGCGATGACGCCCGTGCAATCGGCGGTGACGTCGTTGTAGACCTTCATGGCCTCGATGAGGCAGACCACCGTGGTGGGCGTGACCCGGCTGCCGGCAGTGACGAAGGGGGGCGAGCCCGGTTCGCGCTGAGCGTAGAAGGTGCCCACCGTTGGACTCTTGATCTCGATGAGCTTGCGAGTGGGAGCGGCAGGGGCAGCCGGGGCCGGGGCGGCACCGGTGGGAGCGGCCGCAGGAGTGGACGGCAGCGCGCTGGGCAGGGCTTGCACGACCGGGGCTGGGCCGGCGATCAGCCGGGCGCCGCGGCGGAGGCGAATCCGCTCGTCGCCCCAGGCGAGATCGATCTCGCTGAGATCGTGCCGGCTCATGAGGCGCACCAGATCGCGGATCGTCTCCACGTCGAATGGGCGGGGCTTTTCTTTGTCGTCGGCCACCTCGGTCCTCCCTTGTCCTCTCCTGGCCCCGGGGTCATGCCCGGGCAAACACCGTCATGCTTGCGAGATCCTGCGGCAAAGTCGTGAGCTGCTCGGCTCCTGAGGGCGTCACCAGCACATCATCCTCGATCCGCACGCCGCCCCAGTCGGGCAGGTAGATCCCGGGCTCCAGGGTGACGATCATCCCCGGTTCGAGGCAGACTTCCGAGGTGGCCCGGAAGAAGGGAGCCTCGTGGATCTGCAGGCCAATGCCGTGTCCTAACCCATGCTGAAAGCACTCCGCGTAGCCGGCCTCGGCGATGACGGATCGGGCAGCCGCATCCACCTCGCGGGCCAGCACCCCGGGACGGATCGCCTGGAAGGCGGCCCGCTGGGCACGCTGCACGATGGCGTGGATGTGCGGCAGATGGGGGTCCGCCGACGTGTGCTTTGTATGAGTGGGCAGGACGCGTGTCAAGTCGCTCCGGTAGCCGGTAGGCCCGGTGGCGCCCCAGTCTACCAGAAGCAGGCCAGACTCGTGGACGCGGCGAGAAGTCGGCGGGCAGTGCGGCAAGGCAGCGCGAGTGCCGACAGCGCAGATCGGTGGAAAAGCGCAGGTGAGGCCACCACAGCGGCGGACATGAGCTTCGAGGGCATCGGCGAGGTCTTTCTCGGTGTCGTCGGGCCGCATGAGGCTGCGGAGCGCGAGGAAGGCGCGCTCGGCGATGGAAATGGCCTCGCGAATGGCCTCGATCTCCACGGCATCCTTGACCATCCGCAGGTTATCGACCGGCGAGGGACCGGGGACCCAGGTGATGGTGGGGCCGGCTGCGCGGAGGGCCTCGGCGGCTTCGAGCGTGAGACCGGCCGCCTCAATCCCGACACGGCGGAAGCCCAGGCTGGTGAGCAGCTGGCCGGCCGCCTGGTTGAGCGGCGTGGTGGGGGTGCGGATGGAGGTTTCGACGGTGGGGCACTCGTCGGCAAGCTGACCGAGATAGCGCGGATCGCTGAGGAGGATAGCACGCGGTGGGGCGAAGACGAAGTAGGTGCTGTCGCCCGAGAAGCCGGTGAGGTAGGTGACGTTGTGGGGGCTGCTGATCAGCAGCGCGTCCAGATCGAGGGTGTGCAGCTGGCGTGCGAGGCGTTCTTGCCGTTGGGCGTGGTGATCCATGCCGGGATGATCCTCCTGATGGAGCCATTGTCGAGCGCGGGAGCGTGGGCGGCAAGGCGGGAGTCGGAATCGGGTCAGGCAGAGCGGGGGTCGTCGCGGAGCGCCTTGACCAGGGCGGGGTGAAGGGGGCCGTTGGAGGCGGCGGCCACGGTGTCGTAGGGATCGAAGGGGCTACCATCGGGGGCGGTGACGATGCCACCGGCCTCACGGACGATCACGACGCCCCCCGCCACATCCCAGACGTGGTTGTCGAAGGCATAGAAGCCATCGAAGCGGCCGGCGGCGACGTAGGCCAGGTTGATGGCAGTGGAGCCAGTGCGGCGGAGCGAGCGGGTGCGGAAGGAGAAGTAGCGCCACCAGTCGAGCGAGCGTTCCTGGCCGCGGACGTCGGGAGGGAAGCCCGTGGAGAGCAGGGCCTGGTCGAGCTGGGCGGTGGGGGTGGTGCGCAGGCGCTGCCAGTTGAGGAAGGCGCCCTGGCCCCGGGCAGCGTGGAACATCTCGTCGCGGGTGGGTTCGTAGACAGCACCGACGACAAGTTCGCCGTCGATCTGCAGGCCGATGGAGACGCAGTAGAGGGGGATGTCGTGGACGTAGTTGGTGGTGCCGTCGAGCGGATCGACGATCCAGGTGGGGGGAGCGCCGGGGCCGGGACGCGACTTGGCGGCGGGGCCTTCCTCGCCGAGAAAGGCGTGAGTGGGGAAGCGTTCCTGGAGGTAGGTGCGGATGGCTTCCTGGGAACCGACGTCGGCCTCGGTGACGAGATCGGCGCGGCCTTTCTCGCGGACCTGGAAGCGGGAGCGCCAGTGGGCGAGCACGGCAGCCCCGCGTCGGGCAGCCTCGCAGGCGGCCTCGCGGTAGGTGGTCAGGTCATCCATGGGCATCCCTCCTCTGGAACAAAGACACCGGAGGGCCGACCGAACGCGTCGCCGACCCTCCGGCCAGAGTAGGGAAAAAGCTCAGCCTCGCACACGGACGGTGCCATCGGAAAGGAAGCGAACGACGACGGCCTTGCAGAGGCTGTAGCGGATCTCGAAGCCCGATTTGGTGCAGCGGATCTTGCGCGGGCAGCCGCAGGGGAGGTCGAAGCAGACCTTCACGGGGCAGTGGGTGCAGGGGTGAATGAGGAGCGCCTCATAGTGGCCGCCATCCGGCGCGGGTTTGAACGTGGCCACGAACTCGGCCACGGACTGCACGCGGAGTGGCGGCAGGGCGGAGGGCACGGGCGGGAGGATCTGGACCGAGCCAGGCAACGGGGCGTTGTTGAGCGCCGGGTTCGGCAGGACGTTGACAGGTGGCGCGATCACCTGGGCCTGGGTGACCGAGGCGGCGAGCAGCAGCAGGGCGAAGACGGCAACACGAGACAGCGACATGATGGTGTTCTCGCTCCAGGAGGAAGGCCCCGCGCGTGGGTAGAGGGGCACCGAGAATGCCGGGCGAAGCGATTCGCGGGTCTGCATCCATTGTGAGTGCGGCGGAAAACGGGCACAAGCAGGGACAGAATCGGGGAGCGAGGAAAGAGATTCGGCCAGGGAGGGTTGAATGGAGTGTGCCGGGGATGCCGACCAGGGAATGCCTGCGCGAGTAGAATAGGCCAGCCACCTTTCCGGGGGATGTCTGGATATGCGAGCGGTTCTCCTGATGCTCTGGAGCGTCGCAATGATCGGCTGCGGCGGCTCGACCGTGCGGCCGGAGCTGGTATGGGGCAAGCGCGGGGTGCGTGACGGCGACTTCGTGCGACCCCGGGCCTGCGTCGTGGACCAGCAGGATCGGTTGTGGATCGTCGATTTCACGGCCCGGGTGCAGGCCTTCGACCTGGAGGGCCGACACCTGGGCATCACCTGGACGACGCCCGACTACCGCAAGGGTCGGCCCGGTGGCCTGGGGCTGGATCGCGCCGGGCAGCTGCTGGTGTGCGACAGTCACTATGGGTGCGTGCGCGTGTACGAGTCGGACGGGACCCTGATACGGACGCTGGAGGGTCCGTTTGCGTACATCTCGGACGCGGTGCAGGACGAAGCAGGGCACTACTACCTGAGCGAGTTCGGCGAGTCGCACCGGATCAGCAAACTGGATGCGGACGGAAAGCTGGTACAGCAGTGGGGGCGCGAAGGCAACGAGCCGGGCGAGTTCGTCCGGCCCCGGGCGCTGGCGCTGGGGTCAGACGGGCTACTCTACGTGGCCGACTCGTGCAACCACCGGATCCAGGTGTTCACCCGCGGGGGCGAACTGGTGCGATACTGGGGCGAACCGGGGGAGGAGCCCGGGGCGATGCGCTACCCGTATGACCTGGCGTTCGGAGGGGATGGGCTGCTGTACGTGGTGGAGTATGGCAACCACCGGGTGCAGCGGTTCACGCCGGAGGGCGAGCCGCGTGGCACCTGGGGCGGACCAGGGCGCGAACCAGGCCGGCTCCACTCGCCCTGGGGCCTGGTGGTCGATCGCCAGGGGCGGGTGCATGTGCTGGACACCGAGAACCATCGTGTCCAGCGGTTGCGGTTCTGAACAAGGAGAGTTCTGGCTTTTCGATACATTGTCGCCAAGAATGTCCGGATGATGATTCCCTCATGAGGCCCAGTCATGATGCAATCCAATTCGCTTCGCGTATCTCGGATACTGTGGCTGCTGGCGATCATTCTGGCGTCGGCGGGCTGCGGAACAAAACCACAAAACACTGATAACTCGCCTCGAAATGTCCAGGCGGATAGTGGAACAGATAAAGGAGGCGGAGTCACTCCATCAGGTGGCGGGGGGAGCGGTCCATCCCCAGTGCGTTCGGTGTGGACGACTCGGGAGACCCCGTTGCTGTCAGCCGAGGAGGCGAAGCGCCTCGATCCCAACTCGATCGTCGTCAGTGCCGACGGCCAGCATTACGCCTACGCGGTTGAGAAACTCGGCGGGCTGGTTTACGTGGTGGATGGCAAGGCGGAGCGAACACCCTACGCTCGGGTGCTGTTCGGCCGGTTCAGCGAGGATGGCAAAGATTTCGCCTACGTCGGGGTGCTCTCGGAGATGGCCCGGGTCGGGAACCAGGTCGGTGATGCGGTCGTGGTGGTAAATGGTACAGCGACGCCGGTGCGACTGGCGAACTACGGCACAGATCCCATTCTGGGAGTCGGCGCAGGTGTCGCCGTATTTGGTGACTGGGTCGGCCAGTATCGCGAATCGATGTCCCTGAAAGTCCATGGCAAGCCAGTGGTGGAGTACAAGGAACTGGGCAGCTACGACAAGATCCACCGGGATCGAGTAGCGGTCAGCACCACCGGAGGAAAGGTGCGGGTGCTCTGTGCCATGCCAGGTGGCATCGGCCTGGATGGCAAGGTGATCTATCGGACCAAAGATACGGTGAATCGTCTGTTGTGGAGTGCGAACGGAGAAACCTGGGCAGCGGTGATGCACTCGTCGAATGGTCCACAACAGGAAGCCTATGTTGTGGTGAATGGAAGCGAGCAACGCCCACGCCTGGGGACGATCACTAGCCTGGTGATCACCCCAGATGGTAAGCACGTTGGATTTCTGGGATTTCAGGACAAAGGCTACGCCATCGTGGACGGAGTGGCCCACCCAGCAGCGTGGAAGAACGGAGCGCGCCTGGTGCTGCCTTCCGATGGGACGCGCTGGGCAGTGGATGATGTAGCTCCTGTGCTTGGTTCGCAGGGGCCAGCGAAGATGCCCGAGCAGTTCTTTCCTAAATCAAGCAGCGTTTCACCCGACGCACTCCACTACGTGACACTGGGATCCCAGCTGATCAAAGAGCAGGATCGCCTGGTTTCCAGGCCAGGGGCCATCCGTGATGGAGTCCTTCAGAACCTTGGCGATCAAATATCCCAGGAGTTCGTGAGGCCGGTCTGGTCGCCGGATGGGAAGTCTGCAGCAATCGTTCTGACGGAGCGGGACAAAGGGAGTTGGGTGGAACGCGATGGGCGAACCGGGCCTCGCTTCGCCTCGCTATACAGCCCGGTTCCGGATCGGGAGCCAGTGTTGGCATTCAGCCCGAACAGTCGGCATCTGCTCTACGCGGTGCGCGAGAACTTGCGAACCCGTGTGGTGCTGGACGACCAGCCACGGGGAGCATACGAGCTTGTCGGCTTCGGTGGTAGTCGGATCGGCTTCACGCCTGACGGACGCGTGACGTATGTCGCCCGCAAGGTGGATGGATCGATTTGCTGGGTGGAGGAGACCCCCGAGGGGCAGCCAGCGGCGCAGATGGCCCCTGGAAAGGTATCGACACCCGGGATGGCGAAACCATCGGACTGGCAGGCACTCTTCGACGGGACCGATCTGAGCCGTTGGAAAACCTCCCAGGCGAACAGTAGTGCCTGGAAGGTGACCGATGGTCTGCTCACCACCGAGGGCATGTACAAATCGACGTTGATTAGCGCGGGAGATCGGTTCGGCGATTTCCACCTGCGTCTGATTGCTCGGACGAGTCGGGAAAACATCACGGCTGTGTATGTTCGAGGGGCATTCGTGCGCATTGACAACACAGCCCACCGAGCTGGTAATACCGGATCGATCTTCCCGAGCAGTCACCGGGCGGGGAACCTGGAAGAACGCGAGGGGTTGGCCACTCCCACTGCGGTGAACGACCAGTGGTTCACTCTGGAAGTAATCGTTTGTGGGAACCGCATTGCGACCCGGGTGGATGGCAAGCGTGTGGCGGTCGCCGAGCTTTCGCGCGAGACACCGGCTCAGGGAGAGATCTCGCTGGTGACATGGTCGAAACCAGCCATAGCGTTTCGCCGAATCGAGGTGCGCGAGGAAAGTACCCCCGAGGAGATCGATGATCTGGGCAAGGCGACCGCGACCGATCAGGGCCCGGCTCGAAAGATCGGGGTGCCCAGCTACACGCGGGAACCAGGGTTCGAGCCCCTCTTTGATGGCAAGTCCCTGGATGGATGGCGGGAGGTCTACTGGAAGAAGAACGAGCGCGGAGCCTGGGTGGTTCGCGATGGTCTTCTGCGCTACGAGGGATCGGGAATGGTCCGACTGGTTTCTACCAGAGCGTTTGCCAATCCCCACCTGCGGATCGTCGCCCGGTCGGCGAAAGATGGCTGGCTCGACACCATCGTCCGGCAACGGGTGAAGGATGCATCGGACGACACCCTGAACTACGCCTACGCCTACGGCAACTCGGCGCGGGTGCGATTCAACGAGGCTGGCGTGTGCCGACTGGCGATGCTGCACTTTCGGAATAGCAGCGGAGACACTCTGCGAGAACAGAAAGCCAACCTTGTAGCAGGCCAGTGGTACACACTGGATCTGATCGCGCGGGGCCCAATGGTAACCATGCGGATCGATGGCGAGGAGATCCTGCGGGCGGACCACAAGCGGGGCGAAGTCGAGCTACAGCCGGGCCAGATTGAACTCCGGGCGGCTGGGAGCCAGACCAGTATCGACATCTACCGCATCGACGTGAAAGAACAACGCTAGGCTCCTAGCCGCGGGCCTTGGTGGGGTCGGCGGGAGGAGGCGGGGTGAGGACGGTCTTCAGGGCGCTGGTCAACTCGCGGGAGTCGAGTTTGCCACTCTTGTCGGCGTCGGCCTGGTCGAAGAGTTTGCCGCCAGCGGCGACCAGGGCGTCGGCGGTCAGTTGACCATCCTTGCCGGCGAGGGCGAAGATGCCGCGCGAAAGCGCGATGGCGGCGGCAGGGCTGACGAAGCCGGCGGGACCGCGGCCGGCTGGCATCTGGGGGACAATCTTTTCGAGGCCGGCGGTGAGGCGCTTCTGGTCGATGGCAGTCGTACCGGGGCCGGCACAGGTCTCGAAGAGCTTGCGCAGGCCGGTGACGACCTCGTCGCGGGAGAGCTGGCCATCGTTATCGCGGTCGGCCTGCTGGAGGGTCGGTCGCACCAAAGCGCGCTCCATCCCGCCACTGCTGGGCGGTCGGCCACGCAGGACGGTGCCAGTGGACTTGCCGGCCAGCTGAGACTCCAGCGAGGCGATCCGAAGGGTGGTGAACTTCTCGGGGCTGGGCGGTGGGTTGAGGACCTCGAGCATCTTCCAGCTGTTCCATCCCTCGCGGCGGTCGGCGATGGCCTTCTTCTCGCGCTCGCGGGCAGCGGCGATGGTCTTCGCGATCTGGGCCGACTGGCTGCGGACCCAGTCGAGGGTGAACGTCTCCTTCAGCAGGCGAGCGACATGTTGGCGATAGGTGGCGTAGTGCGTCTCGTCGGCGAGGAGGCGTTCGAGGAGGCGGTTCTGGCCCGGGTAGGGGCGACGCAGGCTGAGGTTCTGCAGATCGGCGGCGGAACCCACCATCGTCAGAGCGCCGAAGGCGTGGTCGAGATCCCAGGGCAGCACCGAGAAGCGGTCGGTCTTCGGGTCGAGGTAGAGGTAGTAGTTGTGGCCGAGTCCGACGAAGCTATCCATGCTGGAGAGAACGGAGGTGGCGGCGACGTAGCGGAGGAAGCGGTCGAGATCGAGGAAGTCGCCAATCTGACGGCGAAACTGCTCGTCGGGAGCCTGGTGGACGAGCCGGGTGAAGTCGATGAGTCGGCGTTGCTGTTGCGGGGTGGTGTCGGACTTGGGGCGGTAGCGAGCCTGATAGGTGGACCAGTTCTCGCCGAGGTAGGCGAGGGCAGGAATGTTCTCGGGTTTGAGAAGCATCCCCTTGCCCGAGCCATAGTGGCGCTTGAGGAAAGCCTTGTCGATCGGCTCGATGAGGCTGTAGACGCCAACGACGGTGCGGTCGTACTTGCCGGGGACGGTGAGGGTGAGTTCGAGCAGACCGGTGCGTGGGGCGGGGACGCCAGCGGCGCGGTAGAGGGCGTAGGCGAGCGGCTCGCGGGTGATGGACGGATCCATCACGTTGTTGTTCAGAACGAGCTTCTTGAGGCCGAGCCAGGCCTGATCGGAGAGGGTGCGGTCGAGATCGATCTTGAAGGGGCGCTTGAGGTAGCTGCTGGTGAGCATGTAGGTGGAATTGCCCTTGAAGCGAAGACCAACCTGGGGGAACTTCTGGCCAGCGATGTCGAGATCGGCGAGGACATACTCGAAGTCGTAACCAAACCCGCCGCGGGGTTTGCGGTCGTCGGAGAGGGGCGAGCATTGGGGCGTGCCTTGCCAAACGCGCCACGGGAGGGCTGCATTTTCTCCCACTCGGCGGTGGGGACGCTCAGATGCATCGACCACAGGTGGGAAAAGCCGAACGGCTGGGCGGGTTGTTCGGACACGGCAGGGCCGGCGACAGCTAGCAGTGCCAGCCAGACGACGAGCAAGCGGGACGACATGGGATACGATCTCGAGGTTCGATGAAGAAGCGCGACGTTTTCACATACCCTTCATGGTAGGCGGCAGTTTCGCGGCATCGCAAGGAGCGAGTGGGGGCGGCTTGGCGGTTTTGCCGGAGCTGTGGTAGGATCTTCGGCATGCATTCACCAGACGCTTCTCTGGACGTGGCGCGACGGGCCCGACGGATCGTGCGGGAGCTGGCGCGGCTGTATCCGGACGCGCGCTGCTCGCTGGACCACGCCACGCCGTTTCAGCTGCTGGTGGCGACGATCCTTTCGGCGCAGTGTACCGACGCGCGAGTCAACCTGGTGACGCCAGCGCTGTTCGCGCGCTATCCCGATGCACAAAGCCTGGCTGGCGCCGAAACTGACGAGTTGCAGCGGTTGATTCAGTCCACTGGTTTCTACCAGAACAAGGCGCGGAATCTGATCACCTGCGCGCGGCAACTGGTGGAGCAGCACGGCGGCGAGGTGCCCGCGACGATGGAAGAACTGGTTCCCCTGGCGGGAGTGGGGCGGAAGACGGCGAACGTGATTCTGGGCAACGCCTTCGGCGTGCCGGGCCTGCCGGTGGACACGCACGTCACGCGGCTGTCGCAGCGGATGGGGCTGACGGAGCAGACGACGCCGGAGCGCATCGAGACGGAGGTGTGCGCGCTGGTACCCCGCAAGGAGTGGACGCTGTTTGGGCTGCGGATGATCTACCACGGGCGGGCGGTGTGCCAGGCGCGCAAGCCGCGCTGTGAGGAGTGTACGCTGGCGAAATGGTGCCCACGCGTGGGGGTGTAGGCGTGACACCGGTGCAACCGAGGGGCCTAAAATATAGGGAGAGAGACCAGCACTGAGGACGCGCCGTCACGGAGAATGAGCCATGTCTGCCAGGCATTTGACCTCGGCGCAGCGACGCTGGCTCGAGAGCGAGCTGGAAGCCTGGGAGTCTCAGGGGGTCATTTCGGAGACACAGGGAGAGCAAATCCTCGGCACCTATGAATCCGAGGATACTCAGATTCTGCGCATGCGCTCGACCCTGGTATTCGTGCTGATGAGCATGGCCGGGTTCCTGCTGGGGCTGGCGCTGCTGCTGCTCATCAGCTTCAACTGGGAGGCGATGTCACGGGTCGAAAAGCTGGCGCTGTTTCTAGTGGCAGTGCCAGTGGTGCATGGATTAGCCCTGTACCTGCGATTCAGGCGAGCCTGGCCGATGCTGGGTGAGATCGTGGCGTTCATCGCCTGTGGGATCTACGGGGCCGGTATCTGGCTGGTAGCCCAGGCGTACCACATCGACGCTCACTACCCGGATGGGTTCTGGTGGTGGGCACTGGGGGTGGTACCGTTCGCCTTGCTGTACGACTCGCTACTGTTGCACGCGCTGACGGCGTTATTGCTGGCCATCTGGGTGGGGAATGAGGTGCCTCCACAATTAGGCCCACAGCCAGTGATGACTGCCCTGACGTTGCCTTTGCTGGTGTTGCCGGGTCTGCTCAGTGCGTACCGGGCACCATCTCCCTGGCGAATGGGAGTGTACCTGCCCCTGGTCGCCTTCTGGGTCGTCCTGCAGGGTATTTCCCGGAGCCAGTTGTTCGTGGCTCCACTATGGGTGGGAACGGTAGGTGCATTGTTTCTGGTCACGGCAGAAGCCCATGGCATCGGAAACAGGCTGGCGATCCCCTATCGCCTCTGGGGTGCTGTGCTATCCACCATCGCGCTGTCCATCCTGGGGTCTACCGAGTTCTGGATGAATGCCCCGCCCAGCAATGCCGCCCCCAGCATGGGGAATGTGGAACCGCTGACGGCGACCTACCTCACCTTGCTTGGCATCGCGGTCGCCAACCTGGGCCTTGCTGCCGGGGTAGTGTTGCGAGCGGGATCCAGGCGAAACGAGCGAATGACGCGGATGGTGATTCCAGCGCTGGCAGCAGGGCTGATGGGAGGGTTAACGGGCTGGTTTTTTGTTCAAGAAGGAACCATACCCCGGTGGTGGATGCCGGTGGCGCTGTGCAATCTCACCCTGCTGAGTCTGGTCATTTACCTGATCCGGACTGGCCTCCGAGATGAGCGACTGATGCCATTTCTTGGAGGGGTGCTGGTCTTCCTGCACCAGGCCATCGGTCGTTACATCGATCTGGCAGATTCGCTTGGGATGCTGGGAGGAGCTGGAATACTCGCCCTGACGGGAGCGGGCCTTTTCCTGATTGCAGCTTACTGGTCGCGGTTACGAGTTACCCGCAAGAAGATAGATGACAAACCTGTGGACACCACTTCGAGGCTGGCCTGGCTGACTCCGGTGATCGAATGGTTCACTGCCCGGCTACCCGTGGTTGTGGGGCTGGCCGTCGTCCTGCAGGTTGGGGTGCTGGCGGGGATGGTCGTTGTCGAGGCGTTGCCTTTGTATGTGGGAACGCGAGTCATGCTGCGGGTTCAGCCCGTGGATCCGCGCAGCCTGATGCGCGGAGATTATGTGACGCTGAGTTACGATTTCTCAAGATGGCCGGCCGCAGGGATCGTGGACCGGAACGGTAAGGCAGTTCAGCCCATGTATTACGGCCCTGTCTACGTGGGGCTAAAGCTGGATGAGGATGGGGTTCATCACAAGCCCAGTAGTTTCGGCACCACGGTGCCGACGGCGCCTCTCTATCTCCATGGACGGGCGGATATGCATCAGCTCCGGTTCGGCATCGAGGCGTACTACCTGCGTGAGGGAACCGGGAAGCGGCTCGAGGACCTGCGCAACAAACAAAAGCTGTCGGCGGAGGTGGCGGTCGCGCCGTGGGGCCAGGCGAAACTGGTTCGGCTCATCGAGGACGAATGACGCCTGATGCCGGACCTGCTAGGATGAGCCGGTCCCCACGCTGTGCGAGGCCGTCCATGAAGTCGCTGCTCGACCGTTTTCTGCGTTATGTCCAGATCGACACCCAGGCTAACGAGAAGGCCACCACCTACCCCAGCTCGCCGGGCCAGCTCGAGCTGGGGCGGATGCTGGCGGCCGAACTTCAGGCGATGGGCCTGACCGACGCGGTGCAGGACGAACACGGCATTGTGATGGCCACGGTTCCCAGCACGGTGGCCGGAGCGCCGACCATCGCCTGGATCGCCCACGTGGACACCTCGCCGGAAACTTCCGGGCGCGGCGTCAAGCCGATCGTGCATCCCAGCTACGATGGCCGTGACATCGTGTTGCCGGGCGATCGGACAAAGGTACTGCGCGTGGCGGAGACGCCCGAGCTGGCGAAGCTGCAGGGCAAGACGATCATCACCACCGACGGGACGACGCTGCTGGGCGGCGACGACAAGGCGGGTGTGGCGGTGATCATGGAGGCGGCGCAACAACTGCTGCGTCGGCCCGAGATTCCGCATGGGCCGATCCGCGTCTGCTTCACCTGCGACGAGGAAATCGGGCGCGGTGTCGATCACGTCAATCTGAAGCAGCTGGGCGCGCAGGTGGGCTACACCCTGGACGGAGGCGGGGTGGGCGAGATCGACACCGAGACGTTCTCGGCGGACCTGGCCACGGTGACGATCACGGGAACGAACATCCACCCGGCCATTGCCAAGGGACGGATGGTGAACGCGGTGCGGCTGGCGGGGCTCTTCCTGGAACGGCTGCCGCGCCTGGTGCAGGCACCCGAGGTGACCGAGAAGCGGGATGGGTTTCTGCATCCGTACACGATCGAGGGAGGCGTGGCGCGGACGGTCATCCGGATTCTCTTGCGCGACTTCGACACGCCGAAGCTGGCGGAGCGCGCAGAACTGCTGCGGACGGTGGCGCAGACCGTGCTGGCGGAGTATCCCACCGCACAGATCGATGTGGAGATCCGACCGCAGTATCGGAACATGGCCGACGGGCTGCGGGGCGAACCGCGCGCGGTGGCGCTGGCGCAGGAAGCAATGAAGCGTGCAGGGTTGGAGCCGTCGCTGGAGATTGTCCGCGGGGGCACTGACGGGTCACGGCTGACGGAGCTGGGGCTGCCGACGCCGAACCTGTCGACGGGGGAGCACAACATTCATTCGCCACTGGAATGGGTGTGCCTGGAAGAGATGGCCACGGCCGTAAACGTGCTGCTGGAACTGGCGCGGGTGTGGGGCAGCGAGAAGTAGCCTTGCGCTGGACGGGCGCGGTAGACTGATAGCAACCTGTCAAGCGAGACACCACGCCCCGAGGTGTGCCCGATGGTTCGTTCGCTGGTTCCGCTGGCCGCTCTGCTCGCGCTCACGCTGTTGCCTAGGACCCACGAGGCGCAGGCGCCGGGCAAGGACAAAGAGAAGGCGAAGCCGAAAGCCGTGGGCATCCCCGGCTACAAGAAGCAGGTGATCCAGGGGTTCACGCTGCTGATCCACGAATCGGTCTACGAGAACAACGACGATCCGCGCTGGAAGCGCAAGCCGCTGGACGTGCTGGACCTGGAGCTAGGCACCATCGTGCGGGTGCTGCCCGAGAAGCCGGTCAAGGCGCTGCAACGGCTGCTGGTGTGGATCGAGTGGGAGGACACGTCCGACCCGGACCTGGCGCAGGGGGTGGTGGCGAAATACTACGGCGTGGTGGGCAACCTGGGCATGTGGTCGCTGGCGCAGAACAAGCATGCGCTGAAGGCGAACAATGTCGAGGTGATCAACATGAAGAGCCTGACGCGCGAGCATCAGCCGGGGACGAAGTTCGAGCGCTGCGTGCTGCTGCACGAGATGGCGCACGCGGTGCATCACCAGGTGCTGGACATCCGCAACCAGGTGGTGCGGCGGACCTACCGGCAGGCGATGGAGCGGGGTCTGTACGACGAGGCAAAGGATGTCTACGGGCGCACGTTGCGGCCGCCGTACGCGGCGAAGAACGAGCACGAGTATTTCGCGGAGATGACCTGCGCCTACCTCGACAAGCTGCACTACTTCCCGTTCAACGCCGACGATCTTAAGTCGCACGACCCGGCGGCCTACCGGCTGATGGAGCAGACGTGGGGCACACGAAAACAGATCGAGACGGCGCTGAAAGCGCGGAGCGAGAAGGAGGCCTCGCGGAAGCTGGAGCAGGCCCGGGTGCAGTACACGCTGGACCGGCTGGAGCAGGGGATGGCCACGCTGACGCTGCTGATCAACGACTTTCCCGACACGAAGGCGGCAGGGACGGCGAAGGGCTGGCTGGAGCGGTGGAAGGCGGAGCAGCAGAAAAAGGCGCCGAAAAAGGCCGCGGCAGGCGAGTGAGCGCCTCGCCCGCCGGGCTACGTGAAACCATCAGCGAGCCAGGAGACGTTCCTGGTTGGCCAGAATCTTGTTCTGGTTGGCCTCGATGCGTTGCTCGAGGCTAGCGACGATGGCGGCCTGATTGCTCAGGATGCGGTCGAGCTTCTCTTGATTGTCGAGGATGCGGTCCTGGTTGGCCTGGATGAGCGCCTGGTTGGTGAGCAGGCGATCGATCTTGGCCTGATTAGCCAGGATATGCTCCTGATTGGCGAGGATGGCCGCCTGATTGCTGTGGAGGCGATCGAGCTTGGTCTGGTTGGCTTCGATGCGTTCCTGGTTCGCGAGGATCTGCTCCTGATTGGCCAGGATCTTCTGCTGGTTGTGAATGACGTCGTCGGCCATGAGACACTCCTGAAACGAGCATGGGGGGATCGGCGCTGAACCTCCTCGGCTCCGGTAAGAAAGCTCCCCCGACCCGGGCCAGGCCGGGGGTTTCTGACCCGACGGCGCGACGGGTCAGAAGAGCTTGCGCGTCACGGTGCGGTTGGGAGCGGTACTGACGACGAACACCGCATCGCGACGGACCTCCTGCCCACTGGACAGGCGAAGGCGGAGCCGGACCGTGGAGAACAGGTGGGCGTCCTTCTCGTCGCCGCTTCCGACAACCTCGAAGTCGAGCAGGCGAGCGCCGTCCTGCCAGTCGGGGTCGATGACATAGATGGCGGGCGAGGCCTTTTGCAGGGCATCGGCGGGGTCGCCCTTTTTCCAGCTATCGAGGGCGGTACGCAGGGTGTCGCGGGCGATGGCAGCATCGACGGGAGCGTTGCGCGGCCCACCACAGGCGGCAGCGAGCAGGAGGCACCCAGCCAGACTCAGACGAAGTATTGGTTGCATGAGCAGGTTCCGTGGGTTCGAGAGAGGGAGCGGGCCGTCAGTTGCTGAAGGTCTCGCCACCGTCCCGGGATCCCATGGCCCGCCAGGTAACCTGATTGATGGAGTTGCTGACGAATCGGACGGAGCCGTCGCAGAAGGCGGTGTTAACGCCACCGCTGTGCCGGCTGGAGGAACTCATGGCTGCGCGGAGCGAGGGAAGCCAGCCGCACGAGCGGGAGTTGGGCACGAGGATGTGCTGGTAGTTGTGCTGACCGTGGCCCCAGGGGCTACCCATGAAGATGGGGAACTGGTTGGCGGGATTGGTGGTGTCCACCGAGAGACACCAGGTGGCGGCCTCGTCGGCGTTGGCGGGTCGGCCCGGTGAGCCGTTGGGGCCGTTGAAGGTGTCCTCAAGCGGGCTAACCAGGCCCATGTTGCCGTCGCCCAGGATGCGCTCGCTATACATGGCGGTGTTGCTGGTGCCATCGGTGATGCTGACCAGAGTGATGCCCTTGCTACCAGTGAAGAAGATGCCGTTGGGCTGAGGATCGGTGACGTTGAGTCCGCGTGCGACGACGAAGATGACTCCGTTGCCGGCATTGCCGTGGTAGTTGGTGGCGCCACCGAGTGAGGGCTGGGGGTTAGCGCGGTCAGATGGGCAGAGGAAAGTTGGCACCACCATCTGGATGGCAGCCGCGTGAGACGGATCGCTGAGAGGGACGGACAGATTGATCTGGCGGAAGAGGTTATCCTGCTCGATGTAAGGGAGCACCCGGGCGAGAGCGCCCCAGCTGGTGGCGAAGTCCCACCCCTGGGGTAGTTCGTTGTTGACATCGTGGAAGCCGTGCAGCCCCAGAGCGATCTGCTTGAGGTTGTTCTGGCACTTCATGCGAGCGGCGGCCTCGCGGACCTTCTGAACCGCAGGCAGCAACAGGCCGATGAGGATGGCGATGATGGCGATGACCACCAGTAATTCGATGAGGGTGAAGCCGCGACGAGAGAAACGGTGCATGAGAAGACACTCCAGGCCCGGAGAGAGATAAGTCCGCGCGCGGCCCTTCCGGGCAGCCGAATGACTCGACGTGACCGCGACGGATCAGTCAGAAATCGAAACCCTTACTTCTTGCGCGCGCCGGGCATGGCCAGGAACGGATTATCGCTTTCCAGGGGTAGCTGGAAGGCATCCGCGACGCGCGTCATGTAGTGGCAACGCGAGGCCCAGAACGCCACCTGCAGCGCCTTCTGGGCGCCCAGGGGTCGGGCAAGCTCGGCCAGGTCGGCCCTGGTGATCGAGGCGGGTTCGCGGGCCTGCTTGCGCGCGAAGGCGTAGGCGGCTCGCTGCTCCGGAGGCAGGTCGGCCCAGTCGCCGGCCAGCTTGCGGGTGAACGCTTCGACTTCGCCCGGTTTCATCCCCGCGACCGCGAGGATCATTTCGGCGTGGCCCATTCAGTAGAAGCAATCGTTGGCGTGGGTCACGACCCAGAAGATGGCGTTGCCGAACAGGCCATCGATGTTCGATTCCTGGCGAAACGCGGCGACGCAGTCGAACCAGGCGTCGGTCAGCTCGGGCTGGTAGCCGTAGCAGACCCGGCTCCAGAGGATGTTGGCCTGCCAGGCGGCGGAATGCTCGGCACCGATGCGTTCGAGCACTTCTTCCCGGCTGGGAATGCGGATGCGCCCCGAGCGCGCGAGTTGCTTTTTCAGCCCCTCGCGCAGGCGCTGATAGTCCGGATCGGCCGTCGGGATGGGAGCCTCGACCTGGGCAGGCTTGCTGGGCCTCGGGCTGGCCGGCTTCTTGTTCGGGGTCTGGGGAGGTTTGGGACGGCCAAACCGGGCGGTGACAGGCGGGACCGCGCCGCCTTCCTCGCTGGTGAGCCCCAGGACCAGGACGACCCGGTCGTGGAAGCTGGCGTGGGCCAGCAAGGCAACCAGGGCGACCACGCGCTCTTCACCGGCCAGGCTGATCAGTTGCTTGACCTCGGCATCGGTGACGGCGTGAGCCTCGCGCATCATCTTGCGGGCGAAGGCCATGGCCAGGCGATCGAGCTGCGAGAGCCGTTCGGGCTGGCGCGAGGGGTCTTTCAGAAAGGCCTGCGAGTAGCCCGCCCGACGCAGGTCGGCGGCAGCCATCTCCCGGCTGTAGGCGCAGCCGTTGGCGTCGGCAGCGGCCCAGCGCACCAGGCCGCGCAGGCGAGCATCGAGTCGGTCCCCCGAACGATGCAGGGCATCCAGTTCGAGCATGCGAGCGGTGGTGATCGGCATAGGTCCGGCCAACATGCGGGCCCAGGCGGGCAGGCGCTGGGCCGTGGCCGGGGCGTCCGGCAGGCGTTTCCAGGCCTCTTCCTGGGGCAGGCGCGTGGGCAGCACCGCCTCGGCCGCTGGCGCGGCCAGCGGCAACAGGGGAACGAGAAGCATCCAACGAACCATGATCCATCTCCGGCGCGAGCGGATCCTCAGGGCAGGGCCGCTCCAGTCCTCGATCGGTCAGTTTCCACACGGTAACCGGTTCGCCCACGCGGAGCGCGCAGGGAGGCGCGCTCCGGGGGCAGGTAGGCGCCTGGGTGGATCAACCCCGTGGAGGATGGAAGATGGAGCAAACGCGGTCGGAGAGAGTCAGCGAGCCGTGGTGGAGAGTGACGGCAGTCTGAGAGAGAGGGAGCAAAGTTTGGGGGGAGAGCAAGCAGGCCCATTCGGGCGGTACCACCGAGGTCGTCGGCGGCAAGGCTGGGCTCTCCGAGGTGGGACGCGAACTGCAGGTGGGTCCCGAACAGGTGCGTGGCCGTTGTTGGGCCGGGGGACCGGCTGGCTGGAGGAAAGGCAGACGATCGAGGCCGCCCAGAGGGGCTCCGGTAACGATGTGATCGCCGCAGCCCGCCCACAGATCCGGCGCGCAGCAGAGCATTCCGAGAAGGGCAAATGCCCATCGCATGGAACGGCCCGGCAAATAGTGGCGACCGGTTAGGAGCATGTGGTGGAGAGGACCAGCCAGAGTGGAGGTATATCCGGGACGATTATAGCTCGTCGCCGGGAGGTCGCAAGAGGGTGGCCCGGTTTTTCTGCACGAGGGCGAGAAGTGACGGAGTGGGTTCACGGTGCGGGGTAGTGTCTTGACCCAGGAGAGACAGCATGATATCATCACTAAGATGATCGAATTTATGATCATTTATGCCTGAGTGAATAAAGGAAGCTCGACGCCGGAGGATTCGCCATCGAACGGCAGAGAGAAACTGGTGAGCCGGCCCTCGTGGAGGAGGCCCCCCTGGACAGGCTGGAGGCCTACGGTGACCGCTTTGCTGCGGTGTTGCCGCGAGTGGATCAACGCGAGCGGATGGGACTGTATCTGCGTGGCTTGCTGGACGGAGACGCGCCCAAGAACTCCGAGGCGATCGCCAGCCGGGTGCGCGGCGGCGAGAGATCGAGCGGGGCGGCGCAGGCGCTGCAGCATTTTCTGGCGACGAGCCCGTGGGATGCGGGACAGTTCCTGGCCTGCTATCGGAACCTGGTGCGACCCGCGCGGTCGCCGGGGCCGGCCCTGTGGGTGTTGCACGACGTGGTGTTCCCCAAGAAGGGGCGGCACTCGGTGGGGACGCAACGCCAGTTCTCGCGGACGCAGGGGCGCAAGCTGAACTGTCAGATCGGCGTCTTTCTCAGTGAGGTCCATGCCGACGGCTTCTTCCCCCTGGCAGCCCGGCTCTACCTGCCGGGCTACTGGCTTCGCGAATACCCGGACCTGGCGGCCCGGCTGGTGCCCGAGGAGCATCGCCAGCAACGGTCGCGGGCAGACATCGCCCTGGAACTCATGCACGAGGTCCGCGAAGAAGGCCACAGAGCTCTGGCGTTGACGGGCGACCCTGCCTATCTGGCGGATGTAGCGCTCGATGAAACGGCCACCGCCTGGGGGGTAGCGATTTGGCATCCGCGCGAAAACAGCGAGGCGGTGCCAGCGGCGCGGAGCATCCTGCGGCCGTACCTGACGGGCGAGTCCAGCAACGGCTCCGCAGCCGCGCCCGAGGTGCTGGCCGAGGCGGTGCTGGCGGAGACAGGCCGTATTCTGGAGTGGATGCGCGGGCGTCTGGGGCTGGGACAGTTCGAGGGGCGGAGCTGGCTGGGCTGGCACCATCATGTAGCACTGGTGCTGGCTGCGTATGGGTTTATGTGTCTGGAGCAGCCAGGGACACAATCGCCGCCGTTTCAGCTGACCTGACAGAGTGAGAAGCCGAAGGGCTTGCGCCGCTTGTTCCTTTGGCGCGACCCTGTTAAGTTAACCCACGTGAAAGAAATGAAGCCAGCCGAACCTGTTCGGTCCGGCCAGCTTCCTGGAAGGGTGACACCTCGCCTCGGGCGCGGTCAGTTGACCGAAAACTCTGCGAGGTAGAGCTTGCGTGGGGCACGAGGTTGCTGAAGAGCGTTGACCCGTTCGCGAGCCAGGCGGTAGATCTCGACCATCACCTGGAACTGTCCCAGGGAAACACCCATCAACAAGGCACTCGGACACGGAATGAAGCCAGCTGACTGGACCGCTACACGATTCGCGGAAGTGCTGGAAGCTTCAAAGTACGCCTGGATCCGATGTGCCGACATGGGTTACCTCTCGTGGAATGGTCAGAGAGAGATTACTGAGGGACGCCCGTCTTCATGACTATTATCATCAACTTACTCCTCATTGCTTGAGGAATTATACGCCAGGCAGGCAACATTGCAACCACAAGTGGGTGATTTTCTCGGATCTTTTCAGGTTTAACCCAGTTTTTCAAGGAGTTAGAATCATGACCACTGCGATGATGATGGAGCGGAGCATGATGGGCATGCCGGGCATGACGACCCCGACGATGGGCACGATGCCGATGGGCACGGGCACCATGGCACCGAACATGATGATGGTGCCGCGTTGCACCATGAAGGTCGAGAAATGCACGGGCGGGATGAAGATCACCTGCACCTGCGACGACCCGACCGCCTGTGCGATGATGCAGAACCTGTGCCAGATGCTGGCGGGCGGCCTGTGTTCGCTCTGCTGCACCATGAACGGCATGGTGGTCTGCTGCTGCAACCTGACGATGGGTTGCTGCAAGTGCGAGATGACGAAGGACGGCTGCTGCGTCACCTGCACCTCGGGCGACAAGGCCTGCTGCGAGATGATTCAGGCCTGCTGCGATTGCCTGGCCTGCATGTGCAAGAGCGGCTGCACCTGCTGCATGATGATGAACGGCACCCCGGTCTGCTGCAGCTGCTGAGACGCAGCGTGAATCGGAACCACCCCGCGCGGCCGGCCTGGTCGCGCGGGTTTTCTTTTGCGCAGCGTCAGGCAGGCAATCGCGCGAGTCCGCGGTTCGACAGCCAGGCGCTGACGATCAGTATCGCCCAGCCAGCCAGGGTGAGCAACTCCGCGCCGGGGAAGGGAAGCAACCCCTCGGGCGGTGCCAGGCGAGCTTCCACTACGCGGAATATCAGATACCCGAGCAGTGCAGCAGTGGTGGGTACCACGAAGGGAGCGCGGCGCAGGCAGGTGCCAGCCACCACCAGGGAGACAAGCCCACAGATGCCCCAGGCGAGACCGAGGGGGCCGGCGAGAAGGGCCTCGCGCCGCAGGAACCAGGCCTGGGTGTCGCGATCGAGCACGGTGATGCCGGGTATGGCGCTGCGCAGGGTGTCGGCCAGGCGCGTCGCTTCGTCGTCGTCCTGGCAGCGGAGCAGGACGCTTGTCAGGCGGTCAACGGGCAACTCGAGAATGGCCCGGGCGGTGCGGGCACTACAGTAGATGCGCGGCTCGGTCACAGAAGCGGGAAAGTCGGCCAGGCCGACCACCCGGACGACCTGGCGACCCAGGAGAATGCGTTCGTCGGGCTTGCCCGTCAGCCCCAGGCGGAGACGGTCGGCCTCGTGAATGATGATGGTGCCCAGAGGCTGCAGGCGGTCGCGCAGCGAGGCGGGCAAGGCGGAGGTGGGCCCCAGGGTGGGACCATCGCCCAGATCGTCGCCGAGCACCAGGCAGAAGAAGCCGGGCTCGCCGGGTCGGCGCAGGACGGTAGGGCCACCGACGAAGGCCTGGGCGAACTCGACGCCGGGATGGGCGGCCATGCGTTTGAGGTCGTCCACGGGAAGCGAACTCGGGGAAGACAGGCTGGTGCCAGCGGGCCAGACCCAGAGATCAGCGCGGGCCAGGGTGATGGGCAGCGCTGCGCGAAGACCGCGCAGGTTCAGCGCAGCCGCCCCGGCCAGCACCACGAGCAGCAGGGCGGACAGGAGCAGGAGCGACCAGCGGGCGGCGGTCAGGGTGGCCCGAAGGGTGCGGTAGCTCGAACAGGGCTGGTCGAGCACCTCGCGCAGCGCGCCGGCCAATCCGCGGGGCGAACGGAAGTGGTTCTGTTCGCCGGCCTGGGCGACGGCCTCCCACTCGGGGGGCAGAGTGCCTCCCGCCGCGGTACGGAGCAAGACGGCCAGGTCGCGGATGTCCCCTGCGGGTGTCGGTTCGAGGCCCCGACGGAAGAGGTGCAGGCCAAAGCCGGCCAGGTGGGGTTCGCCGTGGTCGTCGAGGTAGACATCCCCGGGGCCAATCTGTCCGTGGACGAGGCCACGTTCGTGAGCGACCTGGAGGGCGCGAGCGAGTTTTTCGACGAGAAGGGCAGCCTCGGCGGGGGGCAGCGGCTGTCGCACCAGCAGGGCGGCCAGGTTGCCGCGCGGGAAATACTCGCGGGTGAAATAGAGGCGGTTCTCGTACTCGCCGACGTCGTGGAGAGCCAGCAAGTGGGGATGGTTGAGGCGGGCCAGGCGGCTGGCCTCGTGACGAAAGCGCATCGCCAGGTCGGGAGGCACGGCCCAGGGGGCGAGCAATTCGACGGTCACCAGCCGTCGCAGGCCAGTTTGGCGCGCGCGGTAGACGTCCCGGTCGGGGCGCGAGGCAAGCAACTCGAGGATTTCGTAGCCAGGCAGCCGGGGCAGCGCGGGCAGGGCGGCGTGCATGGCCGAGGTGCCGTGGGGCGGAGGCAAGGCTGGCACGCCGGGCGGGGGAGGCAGCGGAAAGGGACCGGTGCTGCCGAGGCTGGGGAGCATGGTGCCGCAGCTGGGGCAGACGAACGGTCCGGGCCCCTCGTTGGGGCGCGGCAGACCACACCCAGGGCAGACCGCGCGTGTCGGATCAGGGGGCGAACGCTTCTCACTCACTTCCGCAGCAGTTCCTGTGCGAGGTTTTCGGCCTTGTAGATGGATCGCAACGCCTCCAGCACAGCGCGGGAGTGGACGCTGATGTGGCGAGCCTGGACGTCGGTGTAGACAAAGTTGCGCACCAGGCCATGGCGGTTGCGGTCGAAGTTGACGCCGATGAGGTCGCCGGCCCGGTTGAGCACTGGGCTGCCGGAGTTGCCGCCGATGGTGTCGGCGGTGGAGACGAAGTTGAACGGCGTCGTCATCTCCATTTTACCACGTCGTTCGATCCAGGTTCGGGGCAATTCAAAGGGATCGCGGTTCTCCATGAGCTGGGCGCGGTCGAAGGCGGAGGCGAAGGTGGTGTGGAACGGCAGGGCGGCGCCATCGACGGTGTAACCCTTGACCAGGCCGAAGGCAAGGCGGAGGGTGAAGGTGGCATCCGGGGCGACATCCTTGCCCAGCAGCTGGAAGCGGGCGCGGGCGATCTCGCCCATGGCCTGACGCAGCGGCTCCTCGACCTCCTCCTCGTAGCGCTTGCGGACGCGGCGGGCCTCGTCATCGACGGTGCGAGCCAGGAGAATCAGCGGATCGGTGGAGGCATCGATGGCTTTCTGGCCGCCCTCGGCGAGTTGCTTGCGCTGGGCGACGTCGAACAGCCTGGTCCCTGCGATGAGTTCGGCAGCGCGTTCGGGCGGAGACTTGCCAGCCAGAATGCGGCGCAGCAGGGGATGATCGCCGCCCAGCTGCTCGGCCAGGAAGCTAAAGGCGCCGGCGAGGCGAACGCGTTCGAGGTCGGCATCGATTTTGGCGGGGGAGAACAGCTGGAATTCGAGCGAGTTGAGGCGGGCATCGCCATACTCGCGGAGCCGGTCGGGGCTGGGGCGTGGGCGCTCGACGGCGAGGCGGACGAGATGGCGTGCGATGGGGAAGAGATCGCTGTCGAAGGCATCTCCACGTTCGAGCAGGTAGTAGAGACGCTCGAAACCGGCCAGCGCCTTTTGGGTGGCAGCGATGCGCTTGCTGGCCTCGGCGGCGGCGTGCAGGGACGGATCGGCGAGAAGTCGTTTGCGGAAGTCGGCCTCGGCCTGGCGTTTGGCGGCGAGGATGGCGGGGTCGAGCAGGCCCTGGTACTGACCGGTGAGCGCCTTGCGGGCGTTGGCAGCGCGATGGAGATCCTTGGCGGCTACGCGCGCATGGTCGGGGCCGCGGCCGCTGAACTGGAGGAACTGCGCTTCGAGATAGCGCAGGCGAGTGAGGGTGTAGGGCAAGGTGTGGTCGCGCCGATGCTCGAGCATGGCGGTGGTGTCTTGCCGATTGGTGGTGCCGGGGTGGCCGGTGACGAAGACCAGGTCGCCCTCGGCGGGGCCGGTGGGGCTCCAGCGGAAGAAGTGCGAGGGGCGAGCGGGTTTGTTGTCCTCGTAGGCGCGGAAGAAGCAGACGTCGAGGGAGTGCCGCGGGTACTCGAAGTTGTCGGTGTCGCCGCCGAAGCTGGCGATGGCCGATTCGGGCGCGAAGACGAGGCGGACGTCGGTGTACTTTTTGTAGCGGTAGAGGTGGTAAGCGCCGCCCTGGTAGAGGGTGACGACGTCGCTGCGGTGGCCGGTGGCGTCGGTGGATTCCTTCTCGATGCGGGCGATGGCGGCGCGACGGGCGGTGGCGGCCTGGGCGTCGGTGTGGTCGGGTTGGACGGCGGCGCGGACGCGGTCGGTCACATCGACGATGTCGAGCAGGACGTTCAGCTCGAGATCGGGGCAGCGCAGTTCCTGGTCGCGGGTTTTGGCGAGGAAGCCATCGCGCAGGTAGTGCTGGGTGCGGGTGGAGAGTTTCTGGATGGAGTCGGCACCGATGTGGTGATTGGTAACGATGAGGCCGTCGGACGAAACGAAGCCGCCAGAGCCGCCGTTGGTGAAGCGGACGGAGGCACGCTGGGCGCGGGTGAGCCATTCGGGGGTGAGTGTGAAGCCATGACGCTCCTGGAGGAGCTTGCGCGGGGGCTCGTTGAGGAGCCACATTCCTTCATCGGCAGACACGGAGGACCCTCGAAGGAGGAGCAGGGGCAGGAGGAGGAGAACGGCCAGAGGAGGACGGTTCACGAGAGTTCGTCTCTGCGGGAGGTCGCGGGGTTGATACTCTAGACGGCAGCGTGGATGGTACGAAATCCCCCAGCGAAAAGGAAGGACCGATCGATGACGCGATGGGCAGTGATGCTAGTGCTGCTGGCGGCCAGCATGGTGGCGGTGTCAGGGCGACCGCGGGCGCAGGACAAGGACGTGGAAAAACTACCCGACGCACCGGCGGGCGTGTGGAAAGTGTTCGTGCCGTTCGTGGGGGAAGAGGGCGGCTCTGCGAAATGGATTCTGGAGCTGAAGCCGCAGGGCGAGAGCTACACGGGATCGGTCGTGGCCGTGGTGCCGGGCTGGTCGAAGGCGACCATTGACAAGATCACCGTGGCCGACGGAGTGATGCGCTTTCAGCTGAAGACGGCAGCGCTGAGCCTGGGCTGCGAGCTGAACCTGCCGAAGGACGGCCAGGCGAAGAAGATGCGCGGCATCGCCACGGTGCGGAAACGACCGACGCCGCTGGAGCTGGAGCGGACGACGCTGACCAGCCTGGAGCCGTTCGACCTGGATCGCGAGGCATTCCGCAAGCAGGTGGCGGGGCACGAGGCGGTGCAGATGGCGCTGAAGCTTCTGGGCCAGGCTGAGGCGAAGAAGATCAAGCCGGACGAGGTGCGGACCTGGGGGAAAAAGGCGCTGGATTCGGCCGACCTGTACGGGCCGGGGCTGAAGCGCGACATCCTCCTGGTGATGGCGCAGATTCTGGCGGATCAGGCAGGCTACGACGCGGTGGCTCTGGACTACGCCGAGCGAGCGGAGAAGCTGCTGGGCGAGAAGGAGCCGCCGGTGGCGCAAAAGCGCGTGCTGGATGTGCTGGCGGCGGCGCTGGAAAAGTCGGGGAAGGAGAAGGAAGCCAAGGAGGTCGCGGCACGACTGGCGAAGCTCGACTTTCAGATTCGGCCGCGCGCCTTCGCGGGACGCACGAGCAAGAGCGACCGGGCGGTGGTGGTGGAGCTATTCACCGGGGCGCAGTGCCCGCCGTGCGTGGCGGCCGACCTGGCGTTCGATGGGCTCTTGAAGACGTACAAGCCGTCGGACGTCATCCTGCTGCAGTATCACCTGCATGTGCCGGGGCCTGACCCGCTGACGTCGCCGGACAGCGAGAATCGCCAGGCGTACTACCAGGAGACGGTGAAGGGAACGCCGACGACGCTGTTCAACGGCCGGCCGGCCGCAGGTGGAGGCGGCAGCAAGGACGATGCGCTGGAGAAGTATGAGGAGTTCATGGAGGTGCTCGAGCCGATGTTGGAATCGGCGCCAAAGGCCGAGGTGAAGCTGAGCGCCACGCGCAAGGGCGAGAAGATCAGCATCGACGCCGAGGTCGATAAATTGGAGGAGACCGGCGACGACATCCGTCTGCGGCTGGTGCTGGTCGAGGAGGAAGTGACCTACAAGGGAAGCAACGGACTGCCCGAACATCGTCACGTGGTGCGGACGATGCCCGGCGGACCGGACGGCGTGCCCTTGAAGGAGAAGAGTCTCAAGAAGAGCTTCACGGTGGACCTGGACGAACTGAAGAAGCAGCTGAAGGACTACCTGGAGAAGGCAAACGAGAAGCGTCCCTTCCCGAACAAGGAGCGACCGCTGGAGCTAAAGAAGCTGAAGGTGGTGGCGTTCGTGCAGAACGACAAGGGAGGCGAGATCTTCCAGGCCGCCCAGGTGGCGGTGCCGGAGAACTAAGTGCTTCGGTGATCGAGCGTGCGGCTCGCGGAGGCATCCCTTCCGCGAGCCGTGGCGTTTCTGGATGCGCGCTCAGAAAGAAGCAATGGCCAGGGGATGCTCGGCCAGGTAGGCGACGCATTCGGCGCGAGTGAAGACGCTGGTGGTGGTGCCGATGGCGCGGACGCAGGAGGCGCCGACGGCGCTGCCCATGCGAAGACACTCGGCGGGGCCGAAGCCCTGGAGCATTCCGGCCATGTAGCCAGCGGCGAAGGCGTCGCCTCCGCCAGTGCCATCGACGAAGGGCATATGGTAGGCATCGGCGCGAAGGCGGTAGCCCTGGCCGATGAGCACCGCGCCGCGATCGCCCATGGTGATGATGGAGGTTTTGGCGCCGAGGGCGTGGAACTTCTCGGCCTGGGCGACGGGGTCGGTCAGGCCAGTGATCAGGTGCGCCTCGTGGTCGTTGGGCAAGAAGACATCGACGTGGGGCAGCACCGGGGCGAGCCGGGTGAGGTAGTCGGCCGGGCCGGGAGTGACCACATCGAGGACGGTTTGCACGCCGCGCTGGCGGGCGGCAGCGAAGGCGGCGGCGACGAGGTCGGGCTTGAGGCGATCCATGAGGAAATAGCCGCCCAGGTAGAGGATCTTGCAGTCGGACGGGGTGGCCATGTCCTGGGGCGAGAATTCGTTGTTGGCGCCGAAGGCGTGGATGAAACGGCGATCCTGCCCCTGGACGTTGACGATGAGCGTCTGGCTGGTGACCTGGCCGGGGCAGACGCGGAGGCCGGAGACATCGACGCGCGACTCGCGAAGCATGTCGGCAACGACGCGGCCAAAGACGTCGTCACCGACGCAGCCCACGACGGTGGCAGGGACCTCGAGGCGGGTGAGATCGACGGCGACATTGGCGGCGCAGCCACCGATGGCGAGGACGAGCTGATCAGCGAGGACGAGTTCGCCCGCGGCAGGGAGATGGGAAATGGGTGAGCTGACGTGGTCAGCCACAATGATACCGGCACAGAGGACGCGCGACATGAGAGGTCCCTCACGGAGTCTTTACGCGATTTGCGCGCACTCCCCCTGGAGATTTCACCTGGTCGTCACGAAAGCAGGCGAAGGTGAGTAATGAAGAGGATTAGTGCGAAATGCCCGTGACGGAAAGAGCGCGCCGGTGCCTGGCAGAAAAGAGCACGAGGACCAGGAGCGAGCCTGGGGTGCGAGGAGGCAGGAGAAAAGCGACATGGAAATCTGTTTGGCATCGTCGCGGGGTTTCGACTATATCAATCTTGACCTGGAGCGCAATTGAAGCCAGGACGGCATCGACGCTCCGGGCAGACCGGAAGGAGGTCGAGTCAGGTTTGAGAGGGAGTGAAGCGGCGGGGAATCGCCGCGCGTGCCGCTCTCGATCAAGCCGAGGCCGACCCCTCCCCACTGGAGCCCCGAAGGAGCATCCACCGTGGTGGGACAATGGCATAACTGGCTGGACCGGTTCAAGCTGCACCCGTACGCCCGGCGGCAAGTCATGGTGCTGCTCAATGGACTCTCGGAGCAGTCAGAGAGCTGGTTTCGGAACGTGCCGTTCTGGCGTCGCTATTTCGACGTCTACATGCCTGGCCTGCTGGTGTACGACGGCCCGGGGTTGCAGGCGCGGATTGAGTCGGGGCAGCCGATCACCGTGGATTACCTGGTGGAGCAGCTGCACCTGTACCTGACGCACTTCGTGCAAAGGCCGCCCTATCATCTGGTGGCGGCGAGCATGGGGGGGAAGGTGGCGGTCGAGTACGCGGTGCGCTACCCGGAGAATGTGGCACGGCTTGTGCTATTGTGTCCCAGCGGCATGGGAGACGAGGAGCGTCTGCCCGTGGTGGAAGGAGTGCGCCGCGCCGAACTCCGCACGCTGGTGGACAGCGTGTTCTTCGACGTGCGCAAGGTAGATGCCGGCCTGCTGGCGTACTATCAGAAGCAGTTCGCCAGCCGACGCTGGCGGACGGGGTTGCTGCGCACGATCCGCGGGACGATGGAGCATGTGGTGCGCGATCGGCTGCCTCAGGTCAGGCAACCGACGTTATTCCTTTCGGGGGCCGACGACAAGATTGTCGATTCAGTGGTGGCGGGCGAGGCGGCTAAACTGCTTCCGGATGGCCACTACATGTGCATCCCTCAGTGTGGGCACGCGCCGCAGATGGAGAAGCCCTGGCTGATCAATCGGCTGGTGGTGCATTTCCTGTCGAGTCCGCGGCCGTCCACGAATCTGCGACTGACTCAACTGTTGCTGGCCAAACCCAACACGATCCTATGACTTCCGTCGATTCTTCCGGGGCGCGATCACCCAGGCGCACGCCCGACTGGCTGTTGTTCTTCGGCAAGTTCCTCCGCCACGGGGTAGCCATCTCGTCGTTCGTGCCCAGCTCGCGCTATGTCTCGCGAGCCATCCTGCGGGACATCGACTGGGCGCGCTGCAGCTGCGTGGTGGAACTGGGTGCGGGCACCGGCCCGATCACACGCGAGATCCTGGCCGTGGCGCCGCCCACCTGCCGGGTGGTGATCCTCGAGCGCGATCCGGATTTCTGTACGCTATTGCGCGAACGGTTTCCGCAGGCCGACATCGTCGAGGCCGATGCCCTCGACCTGGATCGGGTGCTGGAAGAACGGCAGCTGGAGCGGGTCGATCATTTCATCTGTGGGCTACCGTTGCCGTCGTTCCCGCGGGCAGCCCGGGAGACGGTCCTGGAGGTGGTGTTTCGGCGGCTGATGCCATCGGGGACGTTTCGTCAGCTGACGCACATGCCGTACATCTACTACCAGATCTTTCGGCGCTACTTTCACCGGGTGTCGTTCCGGTTCGTGCTCCGAAACTTTCCTCCCGCGGGGTACTACGTCTGCCGGGAGCCCGAACCAGGCAGCGTCCAGCAAGGGGCGGCGAAGTAGGATGGCGGCATGAATCTGCTCTCGTCGTCGGTGGTTCGTCGCCTGGCTGACCGTGGGTTACTCTGGTACGCCCGGCGGCGCGTGGCCGAAATCGATCGTCTGGATGTCTATCGAACGCAGGAAGCGATTCTGCGCCGACTCCTTCAGCGCGGGGCGAACACGGCGTTCGGGCGCGAGCACGGCTTCGACCGCATCCGGGACGTGGCCGACTACCAGGCGCGGGTGCCGCTGCGCGATTACGAAGCCTACTGGGAGCAATACTGGCGCCGGCCGTTCCCGCACCTGGCGGGGGTGAGCTGGCCGGATTTCATCCCCTACTTCGGATTGTCGAGCGGAACGACGTCGGGTTCGACGAAGTACCTGCCGCTATCGCGGGCGCTGTTGAAGGCGAACACCCGGGCAGCGCTGACGACGCTGTCTTGGTTCGTGGCGGCGCATCCACACACGCCGTTGTTCACCGGGCGGCTCTTTTTCCTGGGCGGTTCGACCGACCTGGTCCCGCTGGGCAGTCATCGGCGCCATGGACGCATCCTGGGCGGTGATCTCTCCGGGGTGACAGCCATCGAGGCGTCATCGTGGATGCGGCCGTTCACCTTTCCCCCGGTCGAGCTGGCGCTGCTGAAAGACTGGGAACAGAAGATGGCGACCCTGGCGCAGGAGGCAGCCGCGCTGCCGATCACGATGCTGTCGGGGGTGCCGTCGTGGATGCTGGTGCTATTCGATCGGCTACGGCAGGTGACGGGGAAGGAGAAGATCGCCGAGATCTGGCCGACGTTACGGTTGGTGATCCACGGGGGGACGAA
This sequence comes from Gemmataceae bacterium, assembly GCA_046350255.1. Taxonomy (GTDB): domain Bacteria; phylum Planctomycetota; class Planctomycetia; order Gemmatales; family Gemmataceae; genus CALDUY01. Next base: position 46,571 of record JAXMAV010000022.1, on the reverse strand, counting down.
GTTCGACCCGTACCGGGATCTCTTCCGCGAGCAGATCGGCAGCGATGCGGTGCGCTACACCGAGGTCTATCCCGCGTCGGAGGCGTACATCGCGGCGCTGGATCCGCGCTACGACCGACTGCGGTTGATCGTCGATGCCGACATCTTCTACGAGTTCGTCCCGGTGGAAGACCTGGAGTCGGCCCGGCCACGCCGGCACACGGTGGCCGAGGTGGAACTGGGCGTCAACTACGCGGTGGTGCTGACCAACTGCGCGGGGCTGTGGAGCTATGTGCTGGGCGACACGGTGGCGTTCGAGAGTCGGAACCCGCCCTTGCTGCGGTTCACGGGGCGGACGAAGTATTTCCTGTCGGCGTTCGGCGAGCATCTCATCAGTGAGGAGGTGGAAAAGGCGGTGGCGGAAGCGTCGCGGCAGCTGGGCAGCGCAGCGGTCGATTTCCACGTCGGGCCGCTGTTTCCAGCGAGTGCGCGCGAGCCAGGCCGGCATCTCTACCTGGTGGAGTTTGCCGGGCCGACGCCCGATCTGGAAAGGTTCGGGGCGGAGGTGGATGGCGTGCTGCGCCGGCTGAACGAGGATTACGACGCGCATCGCCAGGGTGATCTGACGATGCTGGGGCCGCGCATCGTGGCGGTGCCGCGCGGCGGCTTCACGGAGTGGATGCGGTCGAAGGGAAAGTTAGGCGGTCAACACAAGGTGCCGCGGATGGATAACAGCGGGGCGTTGACAGGCGAGATGGCGCGGTTCTTTGAGAACCTGGGTGCGGGCCAATCGGGCCAGTAGTCGGGAGACCTGTCCGATACATGGAAGGGCCGTCGAGAGTGCTGGTGGAGACCGATTCGCAGGCACAACCGAGGGACAAGCCATGTTCCGGATGATCTGCACGGCAGTGGTGCTTACAAGTCTGATGATCACGCCGGTAGCGAGCGCGGGGTATCATTGGCACCGGGGGTACCATTGGCACTGGCATACGTGGCACTGGCACCGGGGGTAAAGCCAGCCTGAACTCGCCAAACTACCCAGAGAGACGGGTCAGGCAAGAAATTGAAAGAAAAAGTGTGCGGATGCAGCAAAAAGGAGGAGCTTTTTCTGGACGAGGGCAGTATAATCCAAAGAACTGGTGGGAGTGTGTGCCCACCAATGTATCTTGACGGACGAGACGGCCGCTCCGTGCTTTGCCTTTCCTGGACACCTGCTCCGCACTTCCTTTGCCTCGCAGCTACCAAGGATCGTCAAACCGTGTTGCCGGACAGAGACGACACTCCCAAACAACCGTGGCGTGAGGGATGTGGTTGTCGTCCGTGAGCCTTACCCAGTGGGCCGCGAGCCCCAAGGAAGATTGATGGCCATGAATATCTATGTCGGGAACCTTCCGTTCCAGACCACCTCGGACGAACTCGTCGAGGCGTTCAGTAAGTTCGGCACGGTGACCCGCGCCCAGATTGTCAGCGATCGTGAGACGGGCCGTTCGCGCGGCTTCGGTTTCGTGGAAATGGCGGATGGCGGCGAGCAGGCGATTGCGACCCTGCACGGCGCTCAGTTCCAGGGCCGCACCCTGACGGTGAATGAGGCCAAGCCGCGTGAAGAGCGCCCGCGCACCGGTGGGGGTGGCGGTGGTCGTCCGCCCCGCTCTGGCGGCGGCGGGTACGATCGTCCCCGCAACGGCGGCAGTGGCGGCGGCTACGGTGGCGGCGGCGGCGGCTACGGTGGTGGCGGCGGCGGCTACGGTGGTGGCTCCGGCAAGCGCTGGTAAGCCTCCCTTGCTATACTAACTGAACGGGCCGCCGCGCTTCGTGCGTGGCGGCCCGTTCGCGTTTCCTCCCGGGGAGCTTGCTCATGACCGACACCGAACCGACCCTGCAGGATCAGATCGACGAATTATTCCAGGAGGCGCAGGCAGGCACCGAGCTGGTCCAGGACCTCGCCCACGACTGTTTGACGCATTATCGCCGAGATTGTCGGGGCATCCTGGAATGGTACCGGGCCGAGGGACGCTCCCAGGCCGCCCAGGGGATGACATCGGCCCTACTGAGGCAACGTGTGGACGAACAAATGCAGGAGGCGCGGCAGCGCTTGTACCAGCGGTTGAAGGCGCTGCTGGGCTGGGCGACGGAGAAACAGGGGGGGACAGGGGATCCGGCCTAGCGAGGGGAATTTAATTGACGCACCCGGGGCGAGCATCTGACAATGCCTGGATGATTGGGACCGTGCGCGGTGAGCCCGCCGCCTTCTCCAGGTTCCACCTCAGCCGACCACGAGGGTTCTGGGATGCTGCCCGCCACGAGTCGAACATTCTCTCCCTGGGTTCTCGTGCTGGCACTGGCTCTGGGATGGCCTGCCCTTGCCCCAGGGCAGATAACGCCGGACCAGCAGGCGCAAATGCTGCTGGATAGCGCGAAGCGAGCCTACAACGAGCGTAACTATCCGTTCGCCACCGCGCGGTTTCGCGAGTATTTGATGCGGTTCGGCGGGCACCGGGACGCCAACGCAGCGCGATACGGGCTGGCGCTGTGCCTGCTGGAAGGCACCGAGCGCGACCCGGAAAAGGCGATGGAGCAGCTCAATCCGCTGCTGGGGCAGAAGACATTCGCCGAGCATCCCCAGGCGCTGTACTACGCCGGGGTGGCGCGGCGGACGCAGGGAGTCAAGGCGCTCGAACAGGCGGTGGCGAAGCCGGCGGAAGCGCCAACGCATCAGGCGGTGGCGCGGCAGCGGTTCGAGGAAGCTAGTCGGCATTTCGGCGAGGCAGCCACCACCTTCCTGGCCCGGATGAAAGAAGCAAAGCCGGGCGAGAAGGAGAAGGGGCTGTCGGAAGACCTGGAATGGGCGCTGCGATCGCGGTGCGACCAGGCGGAGATGCTGCTGCGCGGGCAGAAGGCGAAGGAAGCCCGCGATGCGGTGGCGAGCTTCACCACGGACAAGGACTGGCAGAAGAGCAAGTATCTGAACCTGGGGCTGTACTACCACGGGTTCGCAAGCTTCCTGCTGGGGGAACTGACTGATGCGGGGCGGTCGCTGGGGCGGACCGCGGTGCTGAGCGACGAGATCTTCGGCACGCATGCGCGGTATCTGCTAGGGCGGGTGTACCATCTGAACCCGAAGCAGGCAGAACGCGAGGAAGCCCGGCAGGCTTACCAGGCGGTGCTGAAGGATCACGAGGCGGCCAAGGTGGCGGGCCAGGCGAAACTGGGCCAGCAAATCGATGTGGACACGCGGGCCCGGCTGGAGCGGCTGGTGCGTGGCCCCGCGCCGGACCACGTGGCGCGGGCGGCCTTCTTCCTCGGTGTGCTGCAGTATGAAGATGGCCGATTCAACGATGCGGCCGAGCAGTTCAAGGCGTTCGCCGCGCGTTTCCCGGAAGGACCACTGGGCGTGGAGGCGCGGCTGCGGCTGGGCTTCTGCCAGGTGCAGATGAAGCAGTTTGACGACGCCATGAAGACACTGACGCCGCTGGCCGAGAAGGAGCCGGCGGTGGCGGACCAGGCGCTGTACTACCTGGCGCGGGCGCAGCTCGGCAAGGCAGATCCGGCCAAGCCGGACACGGTGAAGCCAGGGCTGGACACCTTCCGTCGAGCGGCCGAGCGGGCCAATCAGCGAGCGGCGGCAAACCCGCCTGATCCCCGGGCGAAGACGCGGCGCGGCGAGATCCTGGCCGACCTGGCTGAGGCGCTGCAGGGGATCAAGCAGTATCGCGAGGCGGTCAACACCTACAACGGCATCCTGCAGGAGAAGTTGCTGCCGGCGCGTGAGGATGAGCTGCTCCTGAGCCTGGCGACGGCGCAGCAACTCGATAACGACCTGGGCGAGTCCGAGAAGACGTGCGCCCGGTTCCTGGAGCGGTTCAAGGATAGCGTGCTGGCGCCGGCGGTGCTGTTCCGCCAGGCGGAGAACAGCGCGCTGCAGGCGATCAAGGCAGAGAAGCTGCCAGACCCGGCGACGCGGACCCGGGAGACGGCGAAGTTCAACGACGAGGCAATCAAACGCTACGCCGCTCTGGTGGAGAAGTACCCTGAGTATGCGCACGTGCCGCTGGCGCGGCATGGGCTGGGGCTGGCGCACTACCGCAAAGGCGACCTGGAGGCAGCGCAGAAGGCGCTGGAGGCGATACCGCCGGCTGATCGCAACGGCGAGCTGGCCCTGGTGTCCTACACACTGGCGGACATCTACCTGCGGCAGCTACCGAGCCGGGCCGATGATGCGGTGACGGCGGGTCGGATGGAAGAAAAGCTGAAGGCGGCGGCGGAGCAGCTGGATGCCTTCCTGGGTGCGGCCCCGGAAAACCCGCAGGTGCCGGACGCGCTTCTGAAGCTGGGATACTGTCATCAGCGGTCGGCGAAGCTGCTGGCGAATGTCGAGGAGCAGCGGAAGTCGCTGGCAGCTGCACGTTCGGCGTACGAACGGGTGCAGCAGAAGTACCGGACGACTCCGGCATTCGCGCAGGCGAGCTTCGAGCGCGCCAAGGTGCTGGCGGCCGCCAACGAGGTGGGCCCGGCGCAGGAGGAGCTGAAGAAGTTCAACGCGGACGAGACGCTGAAGAAGGCGCCGATTGCGCCGATGGCGCTACTGTACCTGGCGACGCTGCAGCGCGGGCAGAACCGGGCAGCCGATGCCGTCGTCACGCTGGCGGAATGTCGCAAGAATCACGAGCCGGGCCTGACGGGCGAGCGAGCGCCCTGGGCGGTGTTGCTGCAGTATCATCATGCAGCCGCGCTGCGCGAGGCGGGCAAGCTGGAAGAAGCGCGGCAACTGTTCGATCAGGTGGCGCGGAACGACCGGCCCGAGGGCTGGGACGCGGCGCTGCGGGCGGGGCAGGTGCAGAAGGAGGCCGGCGAAAAGAAGCTGGCCGAGGGCAAGAAGCAGCTGGCGGCGTCGGGGCAAAATGCGATGCAGCGCGCAGCGGCGGAGAAGCTGTTGAGCGAAGGCGCGCAGGATCTGCGCAACGCGGTGGCCTACCTGGTGGCGCAGGAACAGGCGCTGCGGGGGCGGAAGCCGGCGACAGATGAGTTGCAGAAACAGCTGGCCCAGACACGGGCGCGGATGCTGTACGAATCGGCCTGGGGTTGGCGCCAGGTGGCTGACCTGGAGGTGGAGGACGCGCGGCGACGCGTGCAGCAGGAGCGCTGGCAGAAGCGGCGCGACGAGCTGGCACGGCTAACGCCGCCGGGGCAGACGCCGCCGATGGTGCCGATGCCTGAAGTTGCGCTGGCGGATGTTCCCGTGCAGCCAGCCGAGGGGCAGGTGCGAGCGAGGTATCAAGAACTGATCAAGACGTTCCCCGAACTGGCGTTGAACGCCGACGCTCGTTTCGAGCTGGCGGAAGTGTTGTCGCAGCGCGGCGAGGGGAACGAGGCAGTGAAGCTGCTGCAAGGGGCGCTTGAAGGCGAAAAGGAGCCGGCCCCCGAGCTTACTGAGCGGATCAAGCTGCGGCTGGGCACGTGCCTGCTGGACCGCGGCACGCGCAAGGGGCTGGAGGCCTCACGGAAGCTGGCGATGCCGGAACTCAAGCCGGCCGACAAGGCGGAGGCGGAGAAGCTGGCCGCCGAGGGACGCAAGGACATCGACGCGGCGCTGGAGCAGTTGCAGCCGATCACGGGCAATGAGAAGAGTCCGCTGCTGGCGCAGGCGAGCTACCGCGAGTCGGAGTGTCTCTTGCAGCAGGGCAAGCTCGATGAGGCGATCAAGCTGTTGACAAAGTTCCGCGACCACGGGCCGTTCCAGAATGTGCCGGGGCTGAGCGACCGGGCTCTGCTGCGTCTGGGGTGGGCGCTGGGCGAGAAGAAGCAGTGGGACGCGAGCCGGCAGGCGTACGAGACGCTGCTGGGGCGGTTCGGCGCGAGCCCGTGGCGGCACGAGGCGCGGTATGGCATCGGCTGGGCGTACCAGGGCCAGGGGCAGTACGAGCCAGCAGCGAACACCTACGCACAGGTGACGGGCGAAGTGGCGACCGAGCTGGGAGCGCGGGCGCAGCTGAACATCGGGCTGTGCCGGATGATGCAGAAGCGCTACAGCGATGCGGGTACGGCGCTGCTGGTGGTGCCGTTCACCTACGACTACCCCGAGCTGAGCGCGCTGGCGCTGCTGGAAGCGGCGCGAGCGTTCGCCGAGAACAAGCAGAACGATCAGGCGGTGAAGTTGCTGCGGCGGGTGGTGCGCGACCACGCTGGCTCGGCCCAGGCCGAGGCGGCGCGAAAGAAACTGGCCGAGCTGGGCGATAGCTGAGGCGGCGCGCGTGTCCCGTCCTCCACACTGTACCCCCCATCCCGGAGGGAGATAGTCCGATGTCGCGAACCTACCGCCTGCTGGCTGGGATTGGCCTGGGACTCGTTGCGGGATTGCTGCCCCTGGTGGGCCCCCCGGCGTATGGCTACGTCGAGGCGGGGCACAGCCTGGGGCAGATCATCAACCTGTCCACAGGCATCGTGCTGATGCGCGTGTCGGCGGTGGATCGCAAGGAAAACATCGTCATCTACTCCAAGGTGCGCGACCTGAAAGGGGTGCACAAGCAAGAGCAGATCCGCCACCGGATCGGGCAGCGCGGCTTCGAGCCACGTGAGTGGCAGACGATCATGAACTGGGCGGAGGTTGGCAAGGAAGCGATCTTCATGCACAACGGCGGCGCGTCGGAGACGTGCATCGGGATGTACTGGTACCAGTGCTACGGGAACGCCGCCGACCCCAACGGCTGGTGGGACATGGTCCACGGTGAGCCGTTCCTGCTGCGGAGCTACGCGGGGAAGATCGACAAGTTCGTGCCGATCATCAACGACATCATCGCGGGCAAGGAAGTGGTGGCGCCGTGCATGGTCGATGGAAACAAGGATGACCTGAAGGCGGCGCGAGGGAAGATTCAGCGGCTGAAGGCGAGCCTGAAGTTGCAGGACTACAACCCCAAGCGCGACTTCGTGGGCTGGGGTGGCGAGGACTTCCGTCGGCTGCTGGGGATGCCGGGCTTCACGCACATCTCGGCGCTGACGCGGATGGACCCGGATTCGCAGTCGATCTCGGCAGTGGATTTCAACGGCGATGGCAAGATGGACCTATGCTTGGGCGGATCAGGGCGGGTGGCATTGTTGCAAAACGCCGGCGATTCGCTGAGCGAGGTGACGTTGCCGGGGGCGAGCGGCTGCCGGGCGGCGGTGTGGGCGGATTACAACGCAGATGGGCTGGCTGATCTGCTGGTGGCCACGCCAGCGGGGCCGAGGTTGTACACCAACCTGGGCAAGGGTGAGTTCCGCGATGACTCGCACGTGTTGCCCGTGGAACCGGGCTACAACCTGACCAGCGCAGCGTGGATCGACCACGATGGCGATGGTCGGCCGGACCTGCTGCTGGCCAACGGCTGGTACGGATTGCGGCTGTATCGAAACCGGGGCAAGTCCGAGGCGGTGGTTCCAATCGCGCTAAGCGAGTGGAAGTACATCGGTCCCTTCGACAATACTGGCGGGAAGGGGTTCGCGACGGCCTATCCGCCGGAGAGCGAGATTGACCACGCGAAGAAGTACCTGGGCAAGGGCAACGAGCAGATCGCCTGGAAAGACGGCAAGTTCACCGACGGGAAGGTGAACAACCTGGCGCTGTTCGGCAACAACAACGACGCAGTGGTTTACCTGCATCGCACCATTACCTGCCAGACGCCGATGAAACTGCCCATCGGCCTGGGCAGCGACGACGGGCTGGTGGTGTGGCTGAACGGGAAAAAGCTGCTGGTACAGAACAGCTCGCGCGCCTGTGCCCCGGATCAGGATCGACTGACGCTCGACCTGAAGGCGGGCAAGAACGACCTGCTGCTGAAGGTGACGCAGGGAGGCGGCGAGTGGGCCTACTATTTCGCACCGCAGGGGAAGCTGCCAGTCACCCCGCACTGGATCTTCGACGATGTTTCGGAGGCCGCAGGCCTGGGTGAGAAGGGCGTGGGCGGCGGTCTCAAGGGTGACGCGCTGACCGTGGCCGATCTGGATGGCGACGGCAAGGCCGACTTCCTCTACAGTGCCGAGGAAGGGGTCGTGGCGCGGAATACCGGAGGCAAGTTCGCCCCCTGGGCCGGCACGGGCATTCGCTTCGCGACGGGCGGCGTGGGGCCGGTGGTAGGCGATTTCAACGGCGACGGGCGGCCTGACCTGCTGATCCCCCAGCGCGACGGGGTACGGTTGCTGCGGAATGACGGTGCGGGGAAGTTCAGCGACGTGACCCGGGCCAGCGGGCTGGATGGGCTGACCGGGCGCATCAACTGCGCGGCCTGGGGCGACGTGGACAATGACGGGCAGCTGGACCTGGTGGTCGGCTGCCAGCGAGCGGCGAACCGCTTCTTCCGCAACAAGGGCGACGGGACGTTCGAGGATGCCTCCGACAAGCTGGGACTGCGGCAGCGCATCTTCAACACGCAGGCGATCTGCCTCGTCGACCTGAACGGCGATGGCATCCTCGACATGGTGTTCAACAACGAGGGGCAGGAAGCGTGCGTGCTGCTGGGCAACCCGGACACGCTGACGGGCCGCACCCCGGTGTCGCTGCAGCTGACAGCGCGGCAAGGCCTAATTGGTAGCCGGGTGGCGGTGCGCGATAAAGAGGGAAAGCTGCAAGCCAGCCAGGAGATCACTGGCGGCGAGGGACGCGGCAGCCAGGCACCGCTGGTGGCCCGGTTCGCCCTGACGCCGGGCGCCTATCGGCTGGAATGGCAGACCTCGACGGGTGAAAAACGGGGCCAGGCACTGGTGGTGGAAGCGACCCACCTGAAGGCCGTGCTGGACGACAAGATGCCCAAGGTGGAGTGACCCGGGTGATGAGAGCGATGCGCAAGCTGGTCTGCCTGTTGTTGCTGTGTGGCACAGCGGTGGGAGCGGAGCCCTGGACGACCTACCGGGGCGACGCCCGGCGTTCGGGCAATCCCGAGGGGAAGGCGGGGCCGGAGGCGGGCAAGGTGCTGTGGGCCTACAAGGCCAAGGAGCATTTCATCGCCTCGCCGGTGGTGGCGGGAGAGCGGGTCTACGTGTCGGGGTTGAGCTTCATCAACACGTCGATCTTCTACAGTCTCGACACCGCGGCGACTGCCGAGAAGCGCGTGGCGTGGCAGAAGTCGTCGCCCCTGCTGGAGATGCCCACGGTTAGCTCGCCGGCGGTGTGGGACGGCAAGGTGATCTTCGGCGATGGGATGCACCAGACGAACGGGGCGTCGATTTACTGCATGGACACGAAATCGGGTGCCACGGCGTGGCAGCTGAAGGTGGAGGGGACGCTGGTTCATCTGGAAGGTTCGCCGACGGTGGCCGACGGGCGAGTGTACATCGGCGGCGGGGCCGCGGGTGTGCTGTGCGTCGATCCGACCCGGCTGACGCTGGATGGCAAGGAGATGACGGCATCAGCCATCGCGGGTGTGATCGAGGCGAAGCGGGCCGAGTTGCAAAAGAAGTACGAGGAGGCGCGGGCGAAGAAGGATCCGTTCGCGGTGCCGCCCAAGGAGACCGACCTGCCCCGCCCTGCCCCGGTGATCGTCTGGCAGAAGGGGAAGACCGAGTGGCACGTCGATGCGCCGGTGACGGTGGTAGGCCAGCGGGTGCTGGTGGCGTCGGCGTTTCTGGACAAGGAGATGGTCGGCAAGCGAGCGCTGTTCTGCCTCGATGCCAAAACGGGCAAGGAACTCTGGCAGACGCCGCTGCCCATCAACCCCTGGGGCGGCGCCTCGGTCGAGGGGAACACCGTGGTGGTGACCGGCAGCACGATCGGCTATGACCCCGCGGCGCTGAAGGGGGCCAAGGGGAGTGTGGCGGCCTTCGACCTGGAAACTGGCAAGCCGCGCTGGCGCAAGGAACTGCCCGGCGGCGCGGTGTCGTGCGCAGCGTTGAGCAAGGATTCGGCCGTGGTGAGCTGCACCGATGGGAAGGTGCGGGCGTACGGCCTGGCCTCGGGAGCGCTGCGGTGGACCTACACGGCGGGGGCGGCGGTCTTCGCGCCGGTGGCCCTGACGGACGAGGTGGCCTACGCGGGCGATCTGAAGGGGGTGGTGCATGCCATCGCCCTGCGGTCGGGTGCGCCGCGGTGGAAGCTCGACCTGGGCAGCGATAGCCAGGTGCAATCGCCGGGGATGATCTACGCGGGGCCGGTGGTGCAGGGTGGACGTCTGTACGTGGCAACCTGCAACATCGCGGGTGAGCAGGTGAACCGCCCGACGGCCGTGGTCTGCATCGGGGACAAGTAAGAGGGAGCATGGCAATGAACGGTTGGCGACTGGTAGTGACAGCGGGGCTGGCGCTGGTGCAGGCAGGCTGGGCGGCCGAGCTGAGCATCGATCGGGAGAAGCGGACCATCACCATTCCGGCGAAGGTGGCCCCGCGGAAGATCGATGATCCGAACTTCAAGGAGATCTACCCCATCGAGGTGATCGCCACCCATCCACACCCGCGTGGGAAGAAGGCGCACGAGACGGTGGTGACCATGGAGGCCAAGCCCAGCGACGTGCACAAGGCACTGCTGGAGCTGGGGATGAAGGCAGGGAATCCGGCGCGGAAGGCGGGAGACAAGCAGGAAGGGACCGAGGTGAAGATCTACCTCGACCTGAATCCGGGCAAGACGCCACGTCGCGTGCCGATCGAGCAGATGCTGGCGGACAAGAAGACGGGCAAGCCGATGCCGAAGGTGAAGTGGCTGTTCACGGGATCGAACCGGACGAAGACGAGCGCGGACGTGGCAGAGGGCTATGGCGCCGATGAGACGGGCACGCTGATTGCGGTGTTTCCAGTGACGGCGGACACCGTGTTTCAGTCGAGCCTGAGCCTGGCGGACGAGAAATACGTCAAGCTGGAGACGAGCCCGAAGCTGCCAGCCGTGGGGACCGCGGTGAACCTGGTGATCGTGGTGCCGGAAAAGTGAGACGAGGTGCGACGATGAAGGGTGTACTGGGTCGGCTGGCGAGTGTGCTTCTGGCGGGGGTGGTGGGCTGCTCGGCGTCCACCTCGGCAGGTGTGGACATCCGGACCGCCGCCGAGGCCACGGCACAGGGCGAAGCGGAGGCGGCCCCGAAAAAGCCAGGCGAGACGCGCAGCAGCGCGGCGAAGCCGGCCGGGGCGAGCGAGCCGGGCGAGCCGTTCAAACTGCCAACCGACGAGGCGGGTAAACTGCTGGGGAAGGTGCTGCCGCCGCGGTCGAAGCCGGGCGCACTGAACAATCCGCGTCGGCCCGCGCCGGACGCGCCGATGCCGCGAGCGCTGGTTCAGCCGGACGGCGTGCCGGGCACAGCGATCGAGCTGGCGCGGCTACCCGTGCTGGGGCGCAAGGCGCCGTTGCGACCGGACTTCACGGCGGACGAACATCTGGATGCGGCGCAGCTGAAGCTGACTGTACCGCGCGAGCCATCGTTCCACACGGAACGGCCCATGCGAATTGAGGCGGACCCGGTAGCGCTACCGCCTGAACTACCCATGATGGGGACAGGACTACCGGATCGGATTCCGCTGGACGATCCAACGGGAGAGGCGTCGCTGGGGGCGGTGTTGCAAGCATCGCAGCCACGGCGAGAGAACCCGGCGCCGTTTGTGCGCATGGTCACGCCGGAGCCGAACGAGTTTCGTGGCGAGGCGACCCCGGTGCCAGCGGTGGAGGCGATGCCGGGTCGGTAGACAAAACGACCCGGCGGCATCGGCGAGGGGAGCGTTCCGCTCGGCGAGCTTTCCGCATGGGCCTGACGGTGCCTGGGGGTGAGAGGGTCAGGCGGCACATGTGGAGGAAGACTCGCCAGGGTCTGGCCCCGGCCTCGACCGGCACCGCCGGGTGGCGTATGCTCGGTGCTGTTCCGCGAGCGCGGGTTACTTCTTGGCGGCCGCCTTGGCGCGGATGGCCTCGCAGTCGGCGTAGAGCTTCTCGAACTCGGGGGCCTTCTTCTTGGCCTTCTTGTTCAGGCTCTGGAGGAGAGCCCATTCGCGATCGTCGATCTTCTTGTCGGCGAAGAGGTTCTCGCGCAGCCAGTTGGCTTCGTAAGCGGAGATCTCGCCGTCCTTCACGACGTAGTCGTGGACCGACTTCATGAAGTACTTCTCGAACGCCTCGGTCAGTTCTTCCTTCCGCGCCTTGGCCTTCTTGGTGGCGGCGAGGCGGAGTTCCAGGATGAAGGTCAGACCTTCCTGGTGAATCTTCGGGTCGTCCTTCTGCTTCAGGGCCTTCTGCAGGACCTTGACCTCGGCCTCGTCGATCTTGCCATCGGCCAGCAGGGCATCCATACAGATCGTACGCCATTCCAACGCCATGAGTGTTCTCCTTCTATGGGGTGTGGCTCCCTGGCGGCCTCACTCCCCGCGAGGAGGGCGCCAGCCTCTTAACAAAACATAGACAAGCGCGACGAGGAAGACAGGGGTCACGAGGAAAAAAGGAGAGAAATACACGATATTTATGTGGTTCGGCGCGTGCGAAGTTGAGATGAGAGCTAATCGAGATCTGAGATGGAGCCATGCAGGCGCGCCCGGGACGGAGAGGGTGTCTCGGGCGCGCCCGAGAGTCAACCGCCGAAGCGATGGAAGAGGGCGAGGCCGAGGAAAACGAGGCCGAAAATGAGTGTGACCATGAGCAGCGTGTAGACCAGGGAGTACATGCTATACAGCGAGTCGAGCGCCTTCATGAGGAAGGAGATGTCCCGGCCCTGGGTCTCGACGATGGCCCGGAAGGAGGCGGCAGCCGAGCGCGTCCAGGTGCCCATGAGCAGGTAGAACAGACCAACGGTGCCGACGTTCAGACCGATGCCCCAGAGGTGGTGGCGCGGGGGGAGTTTATCGACGGAGAGTTCCTCGGCCTGTTTGCGGTACTCGGCGGGGAGCTGCTCGATGTACTCTTTCGACTTGGCCTTCCAGGTATCGGGAATCTTGTCGGAGTAGATGGCGGCGATGGCGAGCAGGGCCATTGCCAGGTTGACGATGCCAACGACGACGGCGAAGAGGCCGACCAGGCTCATCTTCGAGGCCAGGCCACCGATGAGCTGGTTTTGTTCCTGGGAAAACTCGTACTGGGGACCCGTGGACATGGGAGGACTCCTGAGTGGGGTGAGAGAAGCTTCAGGCTGCGAGGCGCCTTCCGAAAACACAAGCGGCGAGGGTGGGGCGCCCTCGCCGCTTTAGTATTGTTCGCTGGAGCGCTGTCGGGCGCTTGCGAAAAGTAGGTGAAAGGCTCAACCGCGGGCGCCGGCGCGAGCGGTGCGGTGCTCCTTGATCGCCTGCATGATGGTCTGCAGGAAGGCGGGCAGATCGTCGGGCTTGCGGCTGGTGATCAGGTTGCCGTCGCGGACGACCTCGGCATCGACATAGATGGCGCCGGCGTTCTGGACGTCGTCCTTGATGGCGAAGAAGCAGGTGGCCTTCTTGCCCTTGAGCGCCTGGGTGGAGCAGAGCACCCAGGGACCGTGGCAGATGGAGGCGACGGGTTTGCCCTGCTCCGCGATGGTGCCGACGAGCTTGAGGACGGCCTCGTGTCGGCGAAGATAGTCGGGGGCGAAGCCGCCGGGGATGACGATGGCGTCGAAGTCATCTGCGGAAACATCCTTCGCGGCCTTGTCGCTCTTGCAGGGGTAGCCGAGCTTGCTGGGGTAGGTGTGGCCGGCCTCGGGTCCGACGAGGGTGACCTTGCAGCCAGCCTCGCGGAGGCGGTAGACGGGGTACCAGACCTCCATTTCCTGGTACTGCTGTTCGACGAGGACACAGACGCGAGCGCCGTTGAGTTCCATGAGAAGTCTCCGTGCGGGTCAGGGTTGCGGTTGTTTGAGCCAGGCCAGGGTGGCGGCCAGGCCCTGGTCGAAGGAGGTGGCGGGAGCGTAGCCCAGTTCGCGCCGGGCGCGCTCGATGGAGAAGTCGAGATTGAGGCCGAGGAATTTCAGGCGAGCCTGGGTGAGGCGCGGCGGCGAGCGAAAACGCAGGGCGCGGGCGAGGGGTTCCATCCACCAGGCGGTGAGCCGGGCGAGCCACAGCGGAGCATGGAGCCAGGGACGCTGGATGCCCAGGCCATCGGCGACGCCGTTGATGAAGTGTTTCTTGGAGACGAACTCGCCATCGGTAAGGTTGTAGACTCGGCCGACGACGCCGTTGGCCTCGGCAGCGAGCAGAGCGGCCTGGACGAGGTTGCCAACGTAGATGGTGTTGAGCGCCTGCTGTCCGGAGCCGAGGTACCAGACGATGCCGGCGCGGAGATTCTCGACGAGGCGCGGCACCAGAGTGCGATCGCGCGGGCCGTAGATGAAGCCGGGCCGGAGGATGACCACGGGGACGCCGAGGCGGGCGTGGTAGTCGAGGGCGAGGCGTTCGGCCTCGACCTTGCTCTGGGTGTAGCCATCCATGTGCTGGGCGGGAAGTGGTTCGGACTCGTCGGTGCCGTGGTGATGGCGTGGCGCGTAGACGCCGAGGCTGGAGAAATGGACGAAGCGGTGCAGAGAAACGGCACGACAGGCGTCGAGCAGCGCGCGGAGGCCCTCGACGTTGATGGCGCGATACTCGGCGGCGGGGCCCCAGTCGCCCACCTTGGCGGCGGTGTGGAAGACGACATCGACCTGATCGAGCAGGCCGGGAGGCAGCTGGGTGAGATCGCCGTGCACCAGCTCGGCGTCCAGGGAGGCGAGCAGGGAGATGTCGGACCCGGGCCGCACCAGGGCGCGAACGGTCCAGCCGCGGGCACGGCAAGCCTCGGCGAGATGGCCTCCGACGAATCCGGTGGCTCCGGTGATCAAACAGCGCGTCATGCGTGCCCTCTCCTGGTTGGCGAATCGATCCCTGTTGTCATGGCAGGTCCGCGCGAGAACGACAAGGGCCACTAACGAGGGTCGGCATATGATGAAGACCAGGTTGCACCGCGAACTCACAAGGGAGATGACGCGATGACGAACATGCGCAGATGGGTGGAGGCGGGGGTCGTGCTGGCCCTGGCCGGCGTGCTGAGCCTGGTGCTGGCGGGGGCCTCCTGCGGGCAGGAGAAGAAGCGTAAGAACGAGTGGACGAGCCCAGACGACCCGACGCTGCCGATCGACTATCGGCTGCAAGGGGAGTACGTGGGACCGAAGATTGGCGCGCAGGTGATCGCGCTGGGGCAGGGACACTTCCAGGTGGTGGTGCTGCCGGGCGGCCTGCCGGGCGCGGGCTGGGACGGCAAGCAGAAGAGCCTGCTCGACGGCAAGCTGGACGGGGAGACCGTGAAGCTCGCGCCGACGACGGGCAAGCGCCGCTACAAGGCACAAAAGCCCTCGGAGTTCTCGGCGACGAGCAAGTTTCCGCCGACGGGCCAGAAGGCGATGGAAGGAACCCTGAGCGAGGGGAAACTGGCGCTGATGAGCGAGGAAGGCACCGCGCTGGAGCTGCGCAAGATCGTGCGGAAGAGTCCGACGATGGGGGCGAAGCCGCCCGCGGGCGCCGTGGTCCTGTTCGATGGGACGAGCGCGGAGAAGTGGAACGGAGCGCGGGTGGATCCGAAGACGAAACTGCTGAACACGGATCGCCACGACATCCGGACGAAGGAGAAGTACACGAATTACACCGTCCACGCGGAGTTCCTGGTGCCGTACCTGCCGGAGGCGCGAGATCAGGGGCGTGGGAACAGCGGCTTCTACCAGGTGGATCAGTACGAGGTGCAGATCCTGGATAGCTTCGGCCTGGATGGGAAGAACAACGAGTGTGGCGGGCTGTACAGCAAGCGCGACTCGGATGTGAATGCCTGCTTCCCACCGCTGACGTGGCAGACGTACGACATCGACTTCACGGCAGCGAAGCGCGACCCGGAGACGGGGAAGAAGATCAAGAACGCGCGGATCACGGTGAAGCTGAACGGGATCGTTGTCCACGACAATGTGGAGATCACCGGGCCCAGCGGCGGCGCGCGGAACGAACCGGAAGGGACGCCCGGTGCGCTGCAGTTCCAGGGACATGGCAACATCCTGCAGTTCCGCAACGTGTGGATCGTGCCGAAGTGATGCCGAGATAAGGGAGAGCCTTTCGCCGACGGGAAGGCTCTCCCTTTTTCAGCCACGACGAAACCTACCTACCGTTAGGTTGGTAAGAGAGAGGGAGAATCGATCTGAGCCCGCAGAGGAGAACGGCATGGGAAGCACGATGGCCTGGGTAGTGGGGCTGGCCGCGCTGGTAGGGCCGACGGAAGGGGCGCGCCGGCCGGTGCTGCAGATGACAGTGTCCGACCTGGAGGGCAGGCCGCACGAGCTGGGGCAGAACGATCAGCGCCGGGTGCGCGTCGTGGTGTTCCTGTCGCCGGAGTGTCCGATCTCCAACGGGTACACCGGCACGCTCAACGCGCTTCGGCATAAGTGGGCAGGGCAGCCAGTCGACCTGCTGGGGGTGGTGTCGGACCCGGCCGTGCGGCGGGCGCGGGCGAAGGAACACTTCGCGGAGTACCGGGCGACGTTTCCCGTGCTGTTCGATGCGTCGGGCCTGCTGCGCGGCGAACTGAAGCCAACGCATATGCCGGAGGCGTTTGTACTGGATCGCGACGGGCGGCTGGTCTACCGGGGGGCGATCGA
This sequence comes from Gemmataceae bacterium, assembly GCA_046350255.1. Taxonomy (GTDB): domain Bacteria; phylum Planctomycetota; class Planctomycetia; order Gemmatales; family Gemmataceae; genus CALDUY01. The sequence continues at coordinate 30,090 of JAXMAV010000022.1, read as the reverse complement.
CAATGCCTGGGTCGATCTGGGTCGGCGCCGGCCTCAGGCGGAGAAGAGGTACGTGGCCGATGCGGTGACGGCAGCACTGGCGGGAAAGCCAGTGACGGTGACGCAGACGACGCCGGTGGGCTGCCTGGTGGAGGCAGCGCCGGAGAAGGGTGTGCGGGCGAAGGTGACCTACACGCGGGACATCGCACCGATCCTGTTCGGGCGCTGTCTGAACTGTCATCGCACGGGACAGGTGGCGCCATTTCCGCTGGCGAGCTACGACGATGCAGCCCGGCGGGCGAAGCAGATCGTGCGCGTGACGCAGGAACGGATCATGCCGCCGTGGATTCCGGCGGCGGGGCACGAGAAGTTTGTGGGGGAACGCTGGCTGACGGAGCGCGAGCTTGGGCTGTTAAGGACGTGGGCGGAGACGGGCCGGGCGCGGGGTGAGGAGAGCGACCTGCCACCGGCGCCGAAGTTTGCCGAGGGGTGGCAACTGGGCAAGCCGGACCTGGTGCTGCGGATGCGCGAGCCGTTCACGGTGCCGGCGGATGGCCCGGATCTGCTGCACAACTTCGTCATCCCCATCGACATCCCGGGAGACCGCCTGGTGGCGGCGATGGAGTTTCGGCCGGGGAATCGTCGGGTGGCGCATCACGCGGTGCTGTTTCTGGATAGCTCGGGGACAGCGCGAAAGCTGGATCGGGCGACGCCGGAGCCGGGCTACTCGAACTTCGGCGGGCCGGGGTTTCTGCCATCGGGGGCGCTGGGAGGCTGGTCGGTGGGGAACACGGCGCGGCCACTGCCGGACGGCATGGGGCGGTATCTGAAGAAGGGATCGGACCTGGTGTTGCAGATGCACTATCATCCCACGGGCAAGGTGGAGACCGACCAGTCGGAGGTGGGGTTGTACTTCGTCAAGAAGCCAGTGGCGGAGGTGCTGAAGGATAAGGCCAAGCTGGTCGGCAGCATCTGGCTGGCGAACTACGAGATGGACATCCCAGCGGGGACGAAGGACTATCGGCGCAGTACGTCGTACACACTGCCGCGCGAGGTGGTGATGGTGGGGGTGGTGCCGCACATGCACCTGCTGGGGCGGTCGATGCGAGTCCGGGCGCGACTACCCGGCGGGGCGGAGCGCGTGGTGATCGACATACCGCGGTGGAACTACCACTGGCAGGACGAGTACTACTTCGAGAAGCCGTTCCGGCTGCCGGCGGGGACGAAGCTGGAGGTGGAGGCAACGTTCGACAACTCGGCGGAGAATCCGTCGAACCCCTGTTCGCCACCGCGACGAGTGACCTGGGGTGATGGGACGAATGACGAGATGCTGTTCTGCTTCTTCCTGCTGACGGCGGAGAAGACCGAGGATCTGATTCACGTCATCTTCGACAACCTGCGGCACGACAGCAAGCAACCGCGTAAGAAGATCGAGTAAATCGATGAAGGAGACGGAAGAACGCCTGTACGATGCCGCCCTGACCCTGTTCGCCGAGAAGGGGTACGAGGCGGCCAGCGTGCGCGAGATCATCGAGGCGACGGGAGTGACCCGGCCGGTGCTGTACTACTACTGCGCGAGCAAGGAGGATCTCTTCAAGCGCATCGTGCGGTGGAAGCACGATGCGGCCTACCTCCACCTGGTGGAAGCGCTGCGGGTCGCGGGCAGCTGTGTGGAGCAGCTGCGGACCATTGCCCGGGGGTCGTTCGCCTTCTGCGCGGCGGATCCGCGGGCGGCCCGGCTGATGTTCCAGACGCAGTTCGGGCCGCGGATTCCGGGCATCGGCGAGTTCATGGACGAGATCGCGGGGCTGCGGTTTCAGCTGGTGTGCGGGGTGATGCACCAGGGGTTGCAGGCGGGACAGATGCGCGGCGGCGAGGCGACGGGGCTGGCTCTGGCGTTCTGCTGTCTGATCGATCAGCACCTGAATGTGCTTGCGCGACAGCCCGAGGCGGCGCGGCTGCTCTCCGCGGAGCGAGCGGACGGGCTGGTCGATCTGTTTCTGCACGGGGCGGGCAGCGGGCGGCGCGTCGGCTTTCATCTGCCCGGGCTGGGTGAGTGAACATCGCGGGGCCGGGTTCGTACAACGGGGGGGAAGGGTCAAAAGATCACGAACCCCGGGGTGCGAGGGCGGGTCATGGTGCGCGGAATTCGCTCGGTGCTGGTGCTGGGTTGCAGCCTGGCGGTGGTGGTGGGAGCGGTGGCGTGGCAGGGGGCGACGCCGCGCGACGAGGGGAAGAGCGTACTGCCGGTGCTGCAGGCGCCGAAGGCGCAGTGGTTCAAGGGGAATCTGCACACGCACTCGCTGTGGTCGGACGGCGACGACTTCCCCGAGATGATCGCGGACTGGTACAAACGGCACGGGTACCACTTCCTGACGCTGTCGGAACACAACGTCATGGCGGAGGGCGAGCGCTGGCTGGGAGTGACGGAGAAACGCCCCCTGCCGATCGCGCTGGAGAAGTATCGAGCGCGGTTCGGGCCGGGGTGGGTCGAGGAACGCGGCGAGAAAGGCAAGCGCGAGGTGCGGTTGAAGCCGTTCAGCGAGTATCGCAGCGTGCTGGAGGAACCGGGGCGGTTCCTGCTCATCCCGGGCGAGGAGATCACCCACGGTTACGCCAAGCTGCCGGTCCACATCAACGCCGTCAACCTGCGTGATGCGATCAAGCCGATCAACGGGGCGAATGTGGGGGAAACGATCAGTGTGAATCATCGGCTGGTAGCCGAGCAGATGAAGAAGACGCGTCAGCGGATGGTGGCGTTTCTGAACCATCCGAACTTCGGCTGGGGGGTGACCGCCGAGGATATGGTGGCGGCGCCAGAGTTGAAGTTCTTCGAGGTGTTCAACGGGCATCCAGGCGTGCGCAACGAGGGCGACGGGCAGCATCCCTCGTGCGAGCTATTGTGGGACATCGCCCTGGCGCTACGGCTAGGGAAGCATGGGCTCGGCGTGCTGCGGGCGCTGGCGACGGACGATTCGCACGGGTATCACGCCTATGGGGTGGGCAAGGTGAATCCGGGGCGCGGGTGGATCATGGTGCGGGCCCCCTTCCTGACGCCGGAGGCGATCGTCAAGGCGATCGAGGCAGGCGACTATTACTGTTCGAGCGGAGTGGTCCTCGACGAGGTGAAGACCACGGACGACGAGCTGGCACTGACGATCCGAGCCGAGCCAGGCGTGCTGTACCGGACGGAGTTCGTGGCGACGTTGCGCGAGACGCCGCTGGAGTCGAAGCCCCGGCCTGACAAGGAGGGGAAGCCGGGCACGGCGACGCGGCTGTACGATGGGAAGATCGGCCAGGTGGTGGCCAGCTCGACGGAGCGTTCGCCTCGCTACAAATTGACGGGGAAGGAATACTACGTGCGGGCGCGGGTGGTCAGCTCGCGGACGCACCCGAACCCGTACAAGAAGGGCGATGTGGAGATGGCGTGGACGCAACCAGTGGTGCCGGTGAATCGGTAAGCAGTGAGGCATAAGATAACGCGCCTGGAGCGGCGACCCCTGAAGGAGAGAAAGCGATGAGCGACGCAGTGCTGGGCTGGCTGGAGTCCAACCACGAACGACTGGTGGGCGAACTGGCGGAGCTGGTGGCCATCCAAAGCATCAGCACGGACGGCGAGCATGGCAAGGAGATCCGCGCCTCGGCCGAGCTGACGTGCCAGCACATGCGGGCGGCGGGGTTGGAGAACGTGGCGGTGCTGCAATCGGCGGATTCACTACCGTACGCCTACGGCGAATGGCTGGATGCGCCGGGCAAGCCGACGGTCTTCCTGTACGCGCACCACGATGTGCAGCCAGTCAACGACGTAGGCGAGGCGAAATGGGCGCAAGCCGACCCGTTCAAGTTGACGCGGCGCGAGGGCCGACTGTTCGGGCGCGGCGCGGCGGATGACAAGGGAGCGATCACAGCGCAGCTGGCAGCGATTGCCGCCTACCGCAAGACGGTCGGCAAGTTGCCGGTGAACGTGAAGATGCTCGTCGAGGGCGAGGAGGAGATCGGGTCGAAGAATCTGCTGGGGTTCTTCCAGGAGCATCGCGAACGGTTGCTGTCGGACGTGATCGTGGTGTGTGACACGGAGAACGTCGAGGTCGGCCTGCCCAGCATCACCTATTCGTTGCGCGGCATCGTGGCGGCGCAGGTGGAGGTGCAGAGTGGGACGATGCCGGTCCACAGCGGCATGGCGGGTGGGGCGCTGGCGGATGCCGCGCTGGCGCTTAACGTCATCCTGGCGCGGCTGTACTGGGGCAACGGCCCGTTGCCGATTCCGGGGTACCACGACCGGGTGAGGCCGATGAGCGCGGCGGAGCGCGAGGCGGCCCGGCGGTTGCCGCTGGATCTGGAGAAGATGCGGCACGACCTGGGGATTCTGCCCGGCGTGGGGCTGGCCAACCAGGAAGGGTTGAACGTGTATGAGCAGACGTGGCGGCACCCAGCCATCACCATCATCGCGCAGGAGGCCAGCTCGTTCCGGCAGGTGTCGAACCAGGTGCTACCGCGGGCGCGAGCGATGGTGAGCTGTCGGATCGTACCGGACCAGGATCCGGCCGAGGTCTTCGCCCAGCTGCAGAAAGTGCTAACCGAAAATCCGCCGTGGGGAGTGCGGGTGAACGTGACCCAGGCAGGCAAGCCGGTGCAGTGGTGGATGACGTCGCCGACGGGGCCGGCCTTCTCGGCCGCGCTGGCGGCCATGCGCGAGGGGTTCGGGAAGGAACCGGCGATGATCGGCTGCGGCGGGACGATCGGTTTCGTGGGGCCGCTGGCCGAGCTGTTCGGCGGAGCGCCGGCGCTGCTAATGGGCATCGAGGATCCGCAGAGCAACGCGCACGCGCCGAACGAGAGCCTGCACGAGGGCGACTGGAAGAACCTGATGCGGTCGCTGGCGCGACTGTTCGCGCATCTGGCGGAATTGCCGGGCGGCCGGGTGAAGTGAGGGAAAAAACACCAGGGCCCGGGAGATGACTCCCGAGCCCTGGTGGTGGGGTTCCCGGTCCCATGAGACGAAACGGTAACGAACGGTAAGGGACGAAGGTACGCGGTTACTTGGCGGGGAGAATCTTGGGAAGGTCCTCGAGAATCGAGGCGACATCCTTCTCCTTCAGTTCGCCCTTCTTGAAGGCGTACTGAGCCTTGGTATTGCGCTTGGTGTACATGACAACCGTGATGTCCGCCTCGGGGTGCAGCTCGTACCCGGACGGGCCAGCCTTGCGATCGACCAGAGAAAGAACGGTCTTCTTGATCCCTTCCTTCTTGGCGAGTTCCTTGAGCTTTTCTTCCATCTTCTCGTCGTCGTTGCAGACCACGACGAACGAACCCATGCGGGCCTTGGCATTCTTCACGGTGGCTTCGTCAACCTTCTTGACCAGACCGGTCAAGTTATCGGAGATCTCGCGAGCGAAGATCATCACGACAGGATTGCCGCCGTTGCTTCAGACCAAACAGCCCTTGGTGCCTTCGCCCGAGCCGCTGCAGTGCAGGGGGTTGAAAGCCTTGATCTTCATCGAGGGCTTCTGGGCCCCCGACTTGAGGTCTTCCGCAGCGTTGACGGTCGTGAGTACGAGCGCCATCGCCAGGGCCGACCCCACCACGAAGGTGTGTCGCATTGAGAAAAATCCTCCTGGATGTAGGACCGGGAGTGTACCCCATCCGAGAACAACCACAGGTTGGTCTATGCCTCTTGGACGAGCGCGAACAGGGGGCTATTCACCAGACGGTGGGCGGAATGTGCAGGCGGTCTCTACGGAAGGATTCGCTGCGATGATAGGGCTGAAGCATTCCGGGGCGAGTCCGGGTATATCCGCATCGGGAGATCGTGGCACTACTCCCGCCCCTGACGGGTTTGGGCTCGCCCAAGAAGCATCCCTCCCAACCGCCAGTGGCCCCCCGTTGCATTTCCTCCTCGACGAGAGCCGCCTTGAACCCCACGCTGGAGTAGCTCCTTGGCAGGGTGGTTTTCGGTATCTCGACTGGCTTAAGTGCAATACCATGGGAGGCAATACTTATGGAGAGCGCACTCATGCCCGGTCCGTCGCGTTCCGAGAATTTGACACCACCCCGAGAACCCCTGCACCAAACCGCCCCAACTGTCGATGAGCGCCCGGCCGGGATGACGGGTGTCCCGCTGCCGAAGGACGACTTATCGTTTCTGCAACCGCCCCAGGCGAAAGGCGAACTGGGCTGGCTGGTGGACTACCGTGTGCTGAAGGAACTGGGTCGCGGCGGCATGGGCTGCGTGTTGCTCGCGGAGGACACCCGACTCCATCGCAAGGTCGCCCTCAAGGTGATGTTGCCACAGCACGCCAGCAATCCGACGGCGAGGAATCGCTTCCTGCGCGAGGCACGCGCGGCGGCCCGGATCAAGCACGACCACATTGTCACCCTCTTTCAGGTCGATGAGGTGCACGGAGTGCCGTTCATCGCGCTGGAGTATCTCGAAGGCGCTCCGCTCGACAAGTACCTGAAGGACCGGGGTACAGTGCCGCTGGGTGTGGCAGTGCGCATCGCACGAGAGATGGCTGCCGGGTTGCAGGCGGCACACACGAAGGGGCTAATTCATCGCGACATCAAGCCAGGCAACATCTGGCTGGAAGCGCCGAAGGGCCGGGTGAAGCTGCTCGATTTCGGGCTGGCTCGGGCCGAGCAGGAAGACACGCAACTGACGCAACAAGGAGCCATCATCGGCACCCCAGCGTTCATGGCCCCAGAGCAGGCGCGAGGCGAGAAGGTCGATGCCCGCAGCGATCTCTGGAGCCTCGGCGTGGTGCTGTACCGGATGTGTACCGGGAAGCCACCGTTTGCCGGGCCCACCACCATGGCGGTGCTGACAGCCATCGCAGTCGATACGCCGCTGCCAGCGCGGAGCATCAATCCGACCATTCCCGAAGCGCTGGAGCGGATCATTCACCGACTGCTGGAGAAGGATCCGGCCCGGCGGTATGCGTCGGCCCAGGAAGTCATCACCGACCTGAATGCAATCGCGAAGACACTGGCATCCGACTCGAAGCCAACGGAAGCAGCGGATGTTCAGCTCAAGAACGACGAGACCATGGCCGTCTCCCTGGCCCCCCTTCAACCGGTGGGGGAAATACCTTCTCGGCGGCGTCTTTCTCTCCTCGTTGGCCTGGCCGGGGGGCTGGCGGCGCTGCTCGTGCTGGGGCTGGTGATCCTCTGGCCAACACCGCAGGGGACAGTGCGCATCGAGAGCGATGATCCCGACGTCCAGATCGTTATCGATCAGAATGGACCGACAACCAAGGGGGTGGACAAGCTAGCAGTCCAGCTGCGGGCCGGCGAGCATGGCTTCGTCGTCCGGCGCGGCGACCTAACGTTCGCCACAACGAATTTCGTACTGAAGAAGGGCGAGACGGTGACGCTGAAGGTGGAACACGTGGGCGGCAAGCTGCGGGTGACGCAGGACGGACAGGTGCTCGCCTCGCGCGATGTGCCACTAGCGCCTACGTTCACGAACAAGCTGGGCATGGAGTTCGTGCTGGTGCCGAAGGGGAAGTTCTGGATGGGGGGCGGCGGTGGCATGGTGGGCGACAGGGAGATGGAGATAGCCCATGACTTCTACCTGGGCAAGTACGAGGTGACCCAGGAGGAATGGGAGAAGGTCACGGGGGTGAACCCGAGCAGTTTCTCACGGACCAGTACCGGCGGCGGCAAGGAGACGGTGAAAGACATTGCCGTTGCGGAACTGAAGCGGTTCCCAGTGGAGACGGTGTCGTGGGATGACTGCCAGGCGTTCCTCAAGGTGTTGAATGCCAAGGCGAAGGAGACGGGCTGGAAGTATCGCATCCCGATAGAGGCGGAGTGGGAATATGCCTGTCGCGGAGGGCCATCGATCAACAAGTTCGACTACGGGTTTGATTATTACTTCGAGAAGCCGAGCCTAGAACTGCTGCCTACCCAGGCGAACTTTAACCACGGTGAAAAGTCGCTGATGCGGACGTGCAAGGTGGGCAGCTACCCGCCGAACAAACTGGGGCTGTACGACATGCATGGCAATGTCTGGGAGTGGTGCAACGAAGAGGCGATAGATGACAAAGGGGCTTCGAACAGGGTGGTCCGAGGCGGCGGTTATGGCAATGACACTTGGGCCTGCAGGGCGGCGTTCCACAATCTGCGATTGCCTTCCGACAGACACTACTCCATCGGCCTGCGCCTGGCTCGAGTTCCCGTCGCTTCTGGTAGTAAGTGAGCCCGCGGAACTTAGCGGAGCCTGGAGCAACGGCAGTCTGCGTGCAAACTGATATTCGAAGGTTCGTTGTTGCCTGACGCCTTGCGCAGGGTGTATAGGAGAGAGGAACTCTGCATCCTGGAAGCGAAGCCATGCACACGCCTGCCAAGCCCCTGTCTGTCCTGCCGAGCCGGCGCGATCTGCTGCGTCTGGGTGTGGTCGCGCTGGGGAGTCTCGGCGGTGAGGCGGCCGGGGCGACGACGGTGAAGCGGGGGTGGGCTCGCGCGTGCATTCTGCTGTACATGGATGGCGGGCCCAGCCACATCGATCTGTGGGATCTGAAGCCCGGCGCGCCGGCGGAGGTGCGCGGGCCCTACCGACCGATCGCCAGTTCGCTACCCGGTGTGACCGTGAGCGAACTGCTGCCACGGACCGCGCGGTGTCTGCATCTGGTCACGCAGGTGCGGACGGTGCAGCATCGCGAGACGGTCCACGATCCGGCTGTCTACCAGATGCTCACGGGGGTGAAACATCCCATCTCGGCGGGCGGGCTGACGGTGCAGGGGGACGATCATCCGCACCTGGCGTCGGCGTTCGCCCGGGTGGATGCGCAGCGCGCTGTCTTTCCGCGCTGCATCGAATTGCCCGAGACGATGAAGATGGAGGCACGCATTCTCCCAGGGCAAAATGCCGGGGTGCTGGGTCGGTCGTTCGATCCGTTCCGCGTGGAAGTGACGCCCGAGGGCCACGTCGTGCCGCCGCCGTTCGCGCGGCATGGGCAGGTGTCGGCGCAGCGGCTGGAATCGCGGGGGGCACTTCTGGAGCGCGTTCGCGGGTTGGCTGGCAGCCTCGAGCGCGAGGCCGATGCTGGGCGGCTCGATCTGTACCAGCGGCAGGCGCTCGATCTATTGCGGCAGCGCGGCATGACCGAGGCGTTCGATCTGGAGCGCGAACCGGCGACGTTGCGCGAGCGCTATGGGCGACATCGCCATGGACAGTCGGTGCTACTGGCTCGCCGGCTGGTGGAGGCGGGAGCGCGGTTCGTCACGGTGTACTGGGGGGCGGAACCGCAGGACTGGGCCGATGGGCGCGGGCCACGGCCGGCGAACAATCCGTGGGACACACATCGGAACCACTTCCCGCTGCTAAAGGAGTCGCTGGCGCCGCGGGCAGATCAGACGCTATCCGCGTTGCTGCTCGACCTGGAGCAACGGGGGCTGCTCGATGAGACGCTGGTAGTGTGGATGGGTGACTTTGGGCGCACGCCGCGGATCAATCGGCAGTTTGCCAGCCGGGATCACTGGCCGGGGGCGAACACGGTGCTGCTGGCTGGCGCTGGGATTCCGCGCGGCGCGGTCGTGGGGCGGACCGACAGCCTGGCGGCCGAGCCGGTGGATGCGCCGGTGTCGCCGGCCGATCTGACGGCCACCATCCTGGCCCAGCTGGGGATTCGGCACCGGCAGGTGCTCACGCCGCCGCGCGGGCCGGCATTCCCGCTGTCCACGGGAACGCCGTTGTTCGTTTGAGCCTGGCGTCAGAGCGAGAAGAACGGTACGGGCACGAGGAAGGCGTGCTGCTCATAGAGGTTCCAGATGCCGTTCCAGCTGGTGAACTGGGTGAAGTAGACGATCAGGACGTAGAAGGCGACGGCGGGCAGGAGCGGAAGCCGGCCCGTCCAGCGGAAGAACCAGTGGCGGGGAGCCTGATCGCGGCGACGGGCGCGGGAGATGGCCCAGCCAGTGACCAACCGGGCGGGGAAGATGAAGGCGATGAACACCAGGCTGGGCAGCCAGGCGGCCTCGCGCGGGATCATCTCGATCTTGAGCAGGTAGAGGGGAAGGGCCGTCGCCAGGGTGAAGACAAAGGCAAAGGCACAGGCCCACGGGGCGGCGCGGAAGTCGGCCCGCGCGGCACGCAGTTCGAACCCGGCAGCCAGGCGGTTCTGCTCGGCGACACGGAGCTGGAGGAAGGGCAGGTAGAGCAAGACGATGCCCAGGAGCAGCGCCCCGAGGAAGCCCAGGATCGGCGCCTTGGGCCCCAGCGCGAGCAGGGAGACGGGAATCACCAGCCAGAGGAAGGCGGCGAGGAAGCCGTTCCAGCCCAGGCGGAAGTAGTGGTCCAGGCGCAGGGTCAGGAAGGTGTCCCAGACAGCATCGCGGGCCCGGGTGTACCAGCCGCCGCGCCAGACCTGGCGGATGAGCCAGATGAGGTTGAAGGGCCAGAAGAAGTAGCGGAGACGACCGCGGGCGCAGGCGGCGGCGATATGTAGACCGGTGGCGACAATGAGGATCAACATGCCCAGGCGCCAGCCACGCGCCAGGGGCCCGCCTGGATCGATGATGTGGGCCGAATAGGCGAAGCTGGCCACGAAACGGATGGGGAGTAGCAACAGCCAGCAACCCAGAACGATGCTACCCAGCCGCGCCGCCAGGCGCACGCCGATGAAGCCGTCGCGGAGTCGGCCAGTGCGAGCCACTCGCCCGCCTGCCTCGAGGAGGTATCCCAGGCTGAGCAGTTGCAGGATGGGCAAGGCGGCGAGCACGGCCAAGCCCACCATCAGGGCGATGGCGCCGAACAGCCACTCGGCCACCGAGGCCAGCCCCCGGAAGCAGCGACCGAGAAAGCCAAGTACCCCCCGACGACGCACCGGGAGTGGTGGGGGTAGAGGTGGCGGAGGCAACGGCGGCAGTTGCGGCGGCTCGGCCGGAAGCGCGTCGAGAATCACCACGGGGCGCGGCTCCTCGACGGGCAACGCGTCCAGCACGGGGGCTGGTCGGGACATGGCCTGGCTCCAGGCAGGTTCTTGTTCCTTCGCCATGCAGGTGATACTCGCGGCGCACTCGATGGTTTCAGAGCGGCTGACTTTCTCACCGGAGGTCAGTCGCGAAACTCGTGCGAATCTTCTCTGGTAGTATTCCACCAGAACGACGGCCAGGCGGAGAACGGCTCATGTGGAAGCGGAATCTGCTCTTCCTTTCCCTGCTCGGTGGCGGGGCGATCGCCCTGGGTGCCAACCTGATGCCGCCACGCGAGCCGCGGCCGCTCACCTCCTACGATGTCAGCGCCTACCAGGCAGACGACTTCCGGTCATCTGTCGGCGCCGTGGATGCGTCGTTCCGCAAGGTCTGGGCCGATCAAAAACTGCAACCCGCCGGACCGGCCGCGGACCTGGCCATCGCCCGCCGCCTGGCCCTGGGGCTCATGGGCACGGTCCCCTCGCTGGAGGAGATCCGCCAGTTCGAGTATCTGCCGCCCCAGGAGCGCATCGACTGGTGGATCGATCACATCCTCAAGGATTCACGCCATCACGACTACCTGGCGGAACGGCTGGCGCGGGCCACCGTCGGCAACATCGATGGGCCGTTCATCTTCTTCAGACGGCGGCGTTATGTGTCGTGGTTGAGCGATCAGCTGGCCCGAAACCGGCCATACGATCAGCTGGTGCGCGACATCCTGACGACCAGCGGGCTGTGGACCGACAAACCCGCCACGAACTTCATCACGGTGACGAGCCAGCCCGACGACAAGAAGAACCAGCCCGACCCGGTGGTGCTTGCCGGGCGCGTCACGCGCGCCTTCCTTGGGCTGCGTCTGGATTGCGCCGAGTGCCATAACCATCCCTACGCCCGGTGGAAGCAGACTGACTTCCAGGGGCTTACCGCGTTCTTCGGGCAGACTCACCTGGGGTTCACCGGCATCTACGATGGCGCCGGCGAGTACGAGCCGGAGGATCGCCGGACGCAGCAGAAGCGCGTGGTGCCGCCTGCGGTGCCGTTCTCGCCCGAACTGCTTCCGGAAGAGGGAAGCCGACGCCAGCGGCTGGCGGCCTGGGTGACCGATGCGAAGAACCCCTACTTCGCTCGGGCGGCGGTGAATCGGGTCTGGGCGATGATGGTGGGCCGTCCCCTACTCGATCCGGTGGATAACCTCGAAACCGAGACGTTCGTACCGCCGGCGCTGGAAATCCTGGCGGCCGACTTCACCGCCAGCGGCTTCGATCTGCGCCGCTTGATCCGCGTCATCGCCTCGACCGAGGTCTTTCGTCTCGACAGTGCCGGCGACCGCGACTTTTCCGAGGAAGACGAGCGAGCCTGGGCCGTGTTCCCGCTGACCCGGCTGCGGCCCGAACAGGTCATCGGAGCCGCTATTCAGTCGTCGTCGCTGGCCACGATTGACCGGCGTTCGCATTTGCTCACCCGGGTCATCCGATTTGCCAACGAGAACGACTTCGTCAAACGGTATGGTGACAGCGGCGAGGACGAGTTCGGCGGACGTGGCGGGACCATTCCTCAGCGCCTACTGCTGATGAATGGCAACCTGATTCACGAGCGCATCAAGGAGAGTCCCTTCAACGCGTCGTCGCGAATCGCAGGGCTGGCGCCGACCCACGCGCGTGCCATCGAGGCTGCCTACCTGACGGTACTGTCGCGCCGGCCGACGCCAGAAGAAACCGCCCACTTCGAGACGTTGCTGGCTGATGATTCCCTGTCGCGGGCGCAGCGGATGGAAGACCTGATCTGGTCGTTGATCAACTCGACGGAGTTCTCATGGAACCATTGATCTTCTCGTCGCACATCCATCGCCGACAGCTGCTGGCGGGAGCCGGCCTGGCTGGCCTGAGCTGGTTGACTCCGATCGGTCAGTTGCTGGCCCGTGCCGCCGAGGCGAAGCCGGCCAGGCCCGCGCAGTCGATCATTCTTCTGTGGTTGCAGGGGGGACCCAGCCAGCTGGAGACGTTCGACCCGCACCCGGATTCCTCGACGGCGTACGGCACCACGGCCATCAACACCGCTGTCAAGGGAGTCCAGCTCGCAGCCGGGCTACCCCAGGTAGCCGAGGAGATGGCGTCCATCGCGCTGGTGCGGTCGATGGTCAGCAAGGAGGGCGACCACGAACGCGGCACTTACACCATGAAGACGGGCTACCGTCCTGATCCCACGGTCATCCATCCGAGCATCGGGGCCATCGTCTGCCACGAGCTGCCGACCGCCACCACCGACATTCCTCGCCACGTCAGCATCTTGCCGGGACAGTGGAACGGCCGGGGTGGCTTCCTGGGCGAACAGTACGACGCCTTTCTGACCTACGACCCCAAGAACCCGGTGCCGGACACGCTGTCGAACGTCGATGGCCAGCGCGATACCCGGCGCATGCTGCATCTTGACGTGGTGGAGAAGGCATTCGCCCAGCGACGGCGCAGCCGGGCCGAGGCGACGCTCCATCGGGATACGGTGCAGGCGGCGCGCAAGATGATGAGTTCGGAGCAGCTGAAGGCGTTCGATGTGTCGAGCGAACCAGTGGCGTTGCAGCGCGAGTACGGCGATAGCCCGTTCGGGCGCGGCTGTCTGGCGGCCCGACGGCTCACCGAGGTCGGCGTCCGCTGCGTCGAGGTGACCCTGAGCGGGTGGGACACGCATGCAAACAACCATGCGCTGCAAGGCTCGCTGATCAAGGTACTCGACCCGGCATTCGCGGCCCTGGTGCGCGACCTGCGCAAGCGTGGCCGGCTGGAGCAAACGCTGGTGATCGTAGCCGGCGAGTTTGGCCGCACGCCCCGAATGAACCCTGCGGGGGGACGCGATCACTGGCCCAATGGCTTCAGCGTGGCGCTGGCAGGCGGCGGGGTGCGCGGCGGCACCGTGATTGGTGCGACCGATCCTGAAGGTAAGGATGCGCCGCGCGAGCCAGTGCCGGTGGCCGACTTACATGCGACCATTCTGCGGGCAGTCGGGGTAGACTACGCCAAGCTGAACCAGACCCCCATCGGGCGGACACTGCGTTACAGTGAGGGCAAGCCGGTGGACCAGCTGCTAGGGCGCCGCTGAGGCGCTGGAGGGGGCGGGTTCGCCGCCCTCGTCCGGGGGGGTAGCGGCCAGGAGCTGGCTGAGCGCATCGAGGGCCTGGGGCGCATCGGGGCCATCGACCTCGAGGGTAAGCTCGCTGCCGGGCATGGCTGCCAGGAGCAGGAGATCCCAGAGACTCTTGCCGTTAACGGACCGCCCATCGTGGTGGACGGTGACGTTACTTTCAAAGCGGCCGGCGAGTTCGACGAAGGCCGCACTGGGGCGCATGTGCAACCCCTGAGGGTTGGCAAGCAGCACCTTGCGAAGAAGAGGAGCACCGTTCATGATTGAAGTCCGCGAAGGACTCACATCGCTCCTGCCGAAGAGGGAACCCAGAGATCAGGAGTCGAGCCGATCGAGCAGCTGGGAGATTTCTTCCCGGGTGGTAGCTGCACGGAGGGCGCGGACGAAGTTGTCATCCCGAAGGGACCGCGACACATTTTCCAGGGCACGGAGATGATCGCCGGGGCGGTCCTGGGGGGAAATTAACAGCACGAAGATGTGGACTGGTTCGCCATCGAGGCTATCGAAGGCCACACCCTGGTGAGAGACGGCAAGGGTTCCAACCAGGCGTTCGACACTCGAATGCTTGGTGTGAGGAATGGCGACGCCGCGCCCGATGCCGGTCGAGCCGAGTAGCTCCCGTTTGAGGATGGCCCGAATAATATCTTCGGTGTCCGCCCCACGGAACTGGCCGGCATCGCGGAGGCTTTCTACCATTCCGCGGATCACCGCCTCCTTGGTCGTGGCAGTGAGCGACGGGATCATGGCGTCGCGTACCACGAACTCGGACATACGCATGGTCAGTCTCCCGTCATTCTTCCCCGGCGTCGGACCGGGGGGCTCCTGCGACCTCACCGGTCGATGGGGTGCGGCGGTGATCCTGGATCTTCTCCTTGTAGCGGCGGAGTTGACCCTGGATCTTGTGCAGGGCCAGATCGGCCGCTGCTACCACATCCTGGTGCGAATCCTGGGCGACAAAATCGTGCTTGTGCTCGGCCTGGACCACAAACTCTACCGTGGCCTTGTCGTCCGTTGTCTTCTTGACGTCCACCGTCACTTCAATCATCGTGAGTCGGTCGAACACATTGAGCAGTTTGAGGGCCTTCTCGCGAATCATCGCCTGATGGGCCTCGTTAAGGTGTCCGTGCCGAACCGAGATCTTCACTTGCACGTGACGGCTCCTGTGGGTGCCTTATGTATAGCAGCAACGACCCGGGCGATGGTGGGTGCCTCTTCCGGGTCGAAGGGGAGAGTTTCTCGAGGTGGGAGGTTCACTCCAGGCGGGCCACTTCGCTCGCCACCTCTACCAGAGTTTAGATTCTAGCCCACCTGACCTCGATGTGCAATATACGCAAGGCAGGCGCTTTCCATGAAACCGATGAGCTTTCGCAAATTTGGCCGCATCGTCGCCCGGGTAATGGAGACGCTGCCGGACGAGTTTTTGCCCTTTCTCGACAATGTGGTGGTCGATGTCGAGCAGGAACCCGACGAGCGCACACTTCGCGATCTGGGCCTGACCGACGAGGAAATCGAGCAGGGAGAAACGCTCTACGGCCTGTTCGATCCGTTGCCGTTGCCCAGCCTCTACGCCGACGACGTCGTTGATTCCAGCAACCTCCTGCATCGGCTGGTGATCTACAAGCGGCCGCTGGAGGAAGATTTTCCCCAGCGGCGCGACCTGTTGCTGGAAATCCGAAAAACCGTCATCCACGAGTTAGCCCATCACTTCGGATTTTCCGAACGCGATCTCGACCGCTTCGAGGCCCAGGAAGATCCATTCAGCGACGACCTGACCGATCGACTCGACCAGGACGACCACTGATCAGACCGCCGCCTCGCGAGCAGTTCGCCGGCGCCGGGCCTGGATGAACGAGTTGATGCACAACCCGACGAAGACCAGGCACAGCAGCGTCATGCCACCGGTGGCCAGCGTGGCGATGTTGCTGGTATCGAAGCCATCGCGAAGTACCTTGGGGACAAACCGTCCCGCGCCGAGGAGCAGGCCCAGGAGCCCGGCCGTGGCCGCGACGTGCATGGCGTGCTTGAGCGCACTCTCGCGCAGTCCAATCAGACCGCACACGAAGAGGATGGCGCCGACCGCCGCGGGAATAAGCGCGGTCAACTTGAGCGCGCCCACCAGGTCGGAAGCCGAGTAGGCCCACACCCCCAGGGCGGTCAGCAGGACGCCAAACAACATGCTGACGACAGGCACAGCGTATCTCCTTTGCGAAAGTGACGATCCCGAAAGAGTCGCCTCGGCGAGGCGAGGAATGGCACCGACCCCGGCTTGATGGCTCTGGGCGACGATGCTACAACAATCATAGACCTCTGCGGTGTGCGTGATCCGACGTTACTTTTGCTGAACCGATGGAGTACCCGCGGGAGCCAATAGAGATGCCGGTGCTTGCAAGCCCACCCACCGCTTCGTGCGGTGCGCAGTGGGATCCAAAACCCGGTTCTGAGGCACCCACGATTTCACAGCGGGTTCTCAAAAGCGTCCATGACACGGCATCTGCGGAGGTCTTTCTGCGCGCAGACCTCCTCCAGGCTCGATTCTGCTGAACACACGTCAACTCGCACTCAGCTTTTTTCGGACCGATTTTTTCTCACCCCAGGTATAAAACCACCCGCCCACTCCCTTTCTCGTTCCTGGCGCAACCGAGCACCATACAACATCTTGCGCCACCTACCGATCATGCCTATTTGCGAGTACCAGAGTCGGGGAGTCGGGCATCCGCCTGTCAGTGCCTGGGAAGCCAATTGCTCGTTGGGTGTGATCTACCAAGATCTTGTGATCGATCGTCGGCGCGGCGAAACCGGGCCAGATCTTTTTCCGATTGACTCCCTGTGCATACACGGTAAGTTGTCGTTCCATGAGGATTGAACGAACTCTATCGACGTGTCCGCAGCACCCCTCCCGTTCGGGAGCATTCTCCGGAACAGGAGGCGGGGCGCTAAACCCGATGCAGGTTTCACAAACTCTCCTATCGACCACCAGCAGGGCCGGACTCTCCACCGGACCCTCTCCATTGCCACGATGAGACAAAACCTCCGCCAGGCGGTGCGCACTGCCACCAGATCAGTGCGTACGTCGGCCCGGTTGGGTGTCTATTAGACCAGACTTCAGCTTCCGGCAGTATCCACCCGGGGCCAGGGACGGCCTACGATAATCGACCAAGGTAGGTGTGGGTCGAGGGGTGGCGCAAGCCATCTCGGAAGTGATGCTGTCGGTTGCTGAGGTTTTTTGCCTGGCCGGGTACGCAGGACGCGACGCCCGGCTCTCGAGAGCGGGCCCGCAGGATGCGTACGGCCTTGCCTTCGGGCCGGTGCTCCCAAGGACGGGAGGCACCGGCCCTTTTTCTTTCTCTGCCTGGAAGACCCCTCCCCCCTTCCCTCCTAAACTGATTAACTGATACCTTCCCGACGCCTGACGTTTCCGCAGGGAGGCTCGATCCTCGTCATGTTGAAACCGAGCTACGTTTCCACCCGGCAGTTGCTCCAGGAGCTGCTCGATCATCGCATCGTTTTGCTCGATGGCTCGATGGGCGCGCTGATCTACTCGCGCCAGCTCAACGAGGACGACTACCGGGGCCAACGTTTCCGGCAGCACCCCGTCTCGCTGAAAAACTGCACCGAGGCGCTCATTCTCAGCCAGCCAAAGTTGATCGAGGAGCTGCACCGGGAGTACCTGGAAGCCGGCGCCGACATCATCGAGACGAACACCTTCAATGGGAACCGTCTGTCGCTGGAAGAGTTCGGCCTGCAGGAGGACGTCTTCGAGATCAACCGGCAGGGAGCCGAGCTGGCGCGGCGCGCCGCCGAGGACTACACCCGGCGCAACCCGGATCGGCCGCGTTTTGTCGCTGGTAGCATCGGCCCGACCAAGAAGCAGCTTTCCATGGGCATCCACGTCGATGACCCAGGCAAGCGCGACACGACCTTCGACGAAATGGTCGACAACTATTACGAGCAGATCGCCGCGCTGGTGGCGGGCGGAGTCGATATTCTGCTGCCCGAGACGGCGTTCGATACGCTGGTGATGAAGGCCTGCCTGTTCGCCATCGAGAAGTTCTTCCAGGATCGCGGCATCGTGCTGCCGGTCATGATCTCCGGCACGATCTTCGAGGGCGGCCGCACGCTGTCGAGCCAGACAGTGGAGGCGTTCTACACTTCAGTGGCGCATTTCGATGCCCTGTCAGTCGGGCTCAACTGCGCGGTGGGGGTGGACCTGATCCGCCCGCACGTCGAGGCGCTGGCTGGCATCAGTCGCATTCCGGTGTCGTGCTATCCCAATGCGGGGCTGCCCGATGGGTTCGGCGGTTTCACCGGGTCGCGCGACGAGACGGCCCAGGCGCTGGGTGAGTTCGCGCGGAATGGGTGGGTCAACATCGTGGGCGGCTGCTGCGGCACGCGGCCCGACTGGATCGCCGCCATTGGCGAGCAGGTGCGCGGGATAACCCCGCGGCGAGCGCCCGATCTGCCCGACTGGTCGTGCTACTCGGGCACCGAGGCGCTGGTGGTGCGCCCCGAGACGAACTTCCTCATGATCGGCGAGCGCTGCAACATCACCGGCTCGCGGAAGTTTGCCCGACTCATCAAGGAAGGCAACTACGAGGAGGCGGTCCGGGTCGCCCGGGAGCAGGTCGAAGGTGGGGCCAATCTGCTCGACGTGAACATGGACGCCGATCTGCTCGACGGCGAGGAAGCGATGACGCGCTTCCTCAATCTGCTGTCAGCCGAGCCGACCGTGGCGCGCATTCCGATCATGGTCGATAGCTCGAAGTGGTCGGTGCTGGAGGCGGGGCTGAAGTGCGTGCAGGGCAAGGCGGTCGTCAACTCGATCAGCCTGAAGGAGGGTGAGGAGAAGTTCCTCGAGCAGGCGCGGCTGGTCCGGCGGTATGGGGCGGCCGTGGTGGTGATGGCGTTCGACGAGGAAGGCCAGGCCGTGGATGCCGCCCGCAAGGTGGCCATCTCGGCCCGCGCCTACGAGTTGCTCACCGAGAAGGCCGGGTTCCCTCCCAGCGACATCATCTTCGACACGAACATTCTGACGGTGGGCACCGGCATGGCCGAGCACGCCAACTACGCCATCGAGTTCATCGAGGCCGTGCGCGAGCTGAAGAAGCGCTTCCCCCTGGCCAAGACCTCGGGGGGCGTCAGCAATGTGTCGTTCTCGTTCCGCGGCAACGAGCTGGTGCGCGAGGCGGTCAACGCGGTGTTCCTGTACCACGCCATCAAGGCGGGTCTGGACATGGGGATCGTCAACCCGACGCAGCTCCAGGTCTACGAGGAGATCCCCGCCGACCTGCTCGAACGGGTCGAGGACGTGGTGTTGAACCGGCGACCCGACGCGACCGAACGGCTGATCGACTTCTCGCGCACGCTGGGCAAGAAGGATCGGGCCGACCAGCAGGCCGAGCAATGGCGGCTGGCCCCGGTCGAGGAGCGGCTCAAGCACGCCCTCATTCAGGGGATTCTCGATCACATCGACGTCGATACCGAGGAAGCCCGGGCCAAGTATGGCTCGCCGCTGTCGGTCATCGAGGGGCCGCTGATGGACGGCATGAACGTCGTCGGCGACCTGTTCGGCGTCGGCAAGATGTTCCTGCCTCAGGTGGTGAAAAGCGCCCGCGTGATGAAAAAGGCGGTCGCCTACCTGCAGCCGTTCCTCGAAGCAGAGAAGCAGCGCGAGGGTAGCACCCGCCCCGCACGCGGCAAGGTGCTCATCGCCACAGTGAAGGGGGACGTCCACGACATCGGCAAGAACATTGTCGCGGTGGTGCTCAACTGCAACGACTACGAGGTGATCGACCTGGGCGTGATGGTGCCGTGCGAGAAGATTCTGCACGACGCCCGGGAGTATGGCGTGGACATGATCGGCCTGTCGGGGCTCATCACGCCCTCGCTGGATGAGATGGTCCACGTCGCGCGGGAGATGCAGCGCGAGGGGTTCACCATGCCGCTGCTCATCGGCGGGGCGACCACCAGCGCCAAGCACACGGCGGTGAAGATCGCGCCAGTCTATTCCGGGCCGGTGGTGCATGTGAAGGATGCATCGCGGTCGGTGGGCGTCGTCGAGAAGCTGGCCCGGCCCGATCTGCGCGACGAGTATGTGCGCGGCACTCGCGCCCAGCAGGAGAAGGAACGCGAGGCGTTCTCGCGGCGTCGGCAGCGCAAGCTGGTGAGCCATGCCGAGGCCTGCCGGCAGCGGTTCCACATCGACTGGAGCACGACGACGATTCCCACGCCGGAGTTCACCGGGGCGCGCGTGCTGCACGAATTCCCCCTGGCCGACCTCGTGCCGTACATCGACTGGTCGCCGTTCTTCATGGCCTGGGAGCTGTCGGGCAAGTATCCGCACATCCTGTCCGACAAGCTCGTCGGCGAGCAGGCGCAGAAGCTGTTCGACGATGCCCAGAAACTGCTGAGCCACATCGTCCGCAAGAAGCTGTGCCGGGCCGAGGCGGTGTATGGATTCTTTCCGGCCAACAGCGTGGGAGAGGACATCGTCGTCTGGACCGATGCGACGCGCACCCAGGAACGGCTGCGCTTCCATTTCCTGCGGCAGCAGTGGGAGCGCGAGGGGCAGACCAGCTTCCGCAGCCTGGCGGATTACCTCGCGCCGGTGGAAAGCGGACGGACCGACTACCTGGGGGCGTTCGCGGTCTCCACGGGCTTCGGCGCCGACGAACTGGCCGCCAGGTTCAAGGCCGAATTCGACGACTACAACGACATCATGACCAAGGCACTGGCGGATCGGCTCGCCGAGGCGTTCGCCGAGCTACTGCACGCCCGGGTGCGTCGCGAGTGGGGCTTCGGCGCGAGCGAACAGCTCAGCCCCGAGGACCTCATCGCCGAGAAGTACCAGGGCATTCGGCCAGCGGCGGGATATCCGTCGTGCCCCGACCACACGGAGAAGGCCACCCTCTGGCGGCTGCTCGATGTCGAGGCGTCCATCGGCATGCGTTTGACCGAGTCGTTCGCCATGTGGCCGGCCGCCTCGGTCAGTGGGCTGTACTTCTGGCATCCCCAGGCCAGCTATTTCGCCGTCGATCTGATCACCCGCGACCAGGTAGAGCACTACGCCGAACGCAAGGGACAGGTCCGCAGCGAGGTGGAACGATGGCTAGCTCCGAATCTTGGCTATGACGTGACCTGAGGAGACAATCTGTGTTGCAGAAATTCTGGCCCCTGATCGTCCTCGGCGTGGTTGGCCTGGCGACCCTGGCCCTGTTGACTCCGCGCGACGAGGACGGCAAGAAGGATGGCGACAAAAAAGGTCCCATCCGCACCGACCGGGTGACCGAGCTGGTGAAGGAAGACATCAAGGAAGGCGACGGCGACGAGGTGCAGGCGGGGGACAGGCTGGAGGTCCACTACGTCGGAACCCGCTACAAGGATGGCGTGAAGTTTGATTCCAGCCGCGACCGGGGCGAGCCGTTCCCCGTGACCATCGGCGTGGGGCAGGTGATTCCTGGCTGGGACCAGGGGGTGCCCGGCATGAAGGTGGGCGGCATCCGCAAGCTGATCATCCCGGCCCGGCTGGCCTACGCCGAGCGCGGTGCTGGCGCCAAGATTCCGCCGGACACCGACCTGCAGTTTGAGATCGAGGTGGTGAAGAAGCTGAACTGATCGTCTGAACCTGGGACAGAAATAACACGGTGCGTGAGATGCGGGGGCGACCCTCATCTCACGCACCGTGTGGTGCTTTACCCGGCTGGCTTACGCTTCGCCGGGACCCACCGTGCCGCCGGTGTACTCCTCGTCCTTCGCGGCATGTCCGGTGAGGACCTCGGCCTGGTAGCCGCCGCGAGCCCTGAAGTAGAGGATAAGCAGGAGGTAGCCCAGGGCCATGGTCGCGGGGACGAGGGCCGTGGTGGTCAGGGCCGATTTGCCACCGACCAGACGGGCTTCCTTGACGAGGGGCACGTCCTGTTCCTCGTGGGGTTTGCCTTCCTTGTCCCACCAGGTGACGAGCCGGTCGAGGTTCTTGTCGTCGGCCAGCTTGCGGCCGGTCTTCTCCAGGACCTCCAGGTCGTCCTGAATGGCCTGGCGGGAACCCGGAATCGCCTTGCCGTCCTTGCCCATGACGGGATCGCCGAGGGCGAGGGCGACGCGGCTGCCGTCCAGGCCAGTGATCACGGGGAAGAAGAGGAAGCCCTTCTTGTCGAGCTGGCCGTCCTTGTCGCGGGCGGCATACCGTTCAAAGGTCTGCTCGGACTTGCCGCGCAGCTCGGTGGAGGCGTAGTAGTCCTGCTTGTAGCCGATGCCGGGGCCGCCGAGCAGACCAGCAGAGAGCATGCCCACGCCGCCGACTGCGCCCAGGGTGATGGCGCCACCGCGTGGGAAACGTTCGGCCACCACGCCGAGCATGGTGGGCCAGAGGAAGGTTTTGCCCACGCCGTAGATGGTGGCGGCGACGACGCAGATGAGAATCCCCGTGGCGCTACCGAGCAGGAACAGGCCGAGGCAGCCGAGCATGGCGCTGACGAAGAGGAGGCCCAGGGGCGAGATCTGGTGGACGATGGGTCCGGCGAAGAAGCGGAGAGCGAACATGAGGCCGGAGGTCCAGATGAAGAGGATCAGGCCCCACTGCTTGTTTTCGAGGATGGTGCCGGTGATGTTGCTGATCCAGCTATCGGTGCCCAGCTCGACGTAGCCGACCAGGGCATGAAGAAGGAGGAGCATGGCCATCATCCAGTGGCCCATGGCAAAGTTGGAGTACGCACCAAAGACCAGCAGGAGGACGATGGAAACGGCCCAGCCGGCCACGCCGGGCACACCCAGGCCGGGCAGCACGTCGGTGGAGAGCCACAGGCCCAGAAGCGCGACGATGACGGCGGCGCCGAGCAGGCCCAGTTCACGGAGCATGTCGA
Organism: Gemmataceae bacterium; assembly: GCA_046350255.1. Lineage (GTDB taxonomy): Bacteria > Planctomycetota > Planctomycetia > Gemmatales > Gemmataceae > CALDUY01. The sequence continues at coordinate 7,213 of JAXMAV010000022.1, read as the reverse complement.
TGAGGGTGACACCGGCCGAGCGCGCCTCGGAGTGAGGGAAACGGCGGCCGAACATCAGCAGACCATAGAGGGCGGTGGGGACGAGGAAGGTGGCCATCTGGATTTCCCAGCGGACCTTGGCCTGCTCGAAGATCAGACCAAGCAGAGCGCCTAGGATGAGGCCACCAGGCCAGCCGGCATGGAGGATGTTGAGCCAGTGCGTCTTGTTGCGGGGATAGAGAGTGGCGGTGAGAGGGTTAATCACCGCCTCGCAGGTGCCGTTGCCCAGCGCGAAGAGGAAGGCACCGATGTAGAGGCACCAGTAACAGGCGCCCTTGCCACCTGCCTCGAAGGCATAGGCGGCCGCCAGGGTGACGATGGCAGAGCTGACGTGGAAGAGGAAGGCGATGGCCATCAACGGGCCGTAGCCAACGCGGTCAGCGAAGAGGCTGAAGAAGATAATGGTCAGGCCGAAACCGACCAGGCCACCGCCAGTGATAGTTCCGAGTTCGGACTGCGTGAATCCGAACTGTTTGCTCCAGTCGCCCAGGATGGCGGCCCGGACGGAGAAGCCGATGCCAGCGGCGATAAGAGTGAGGAAGCTGGCCCAGAACAGGATTTTCTCGTTTGTCCCGACCTGATCGGTCGGTTGCCCCTCGCCCGCATGGGGTGCTGCGTGTGCGGTCATGCGACGGATGTCCTCGCCGTGGAGAGTTGACTTCGGGTAATGCCGGGAAGGCAGGATGGGGCTTTTGGTATCAGCCCGACCGGTCGAAGTCAAACCTCGAATGCGAGGAATTCATCGAGGGCTGGCCACCTGGCCAGCCCCGGGCGAGGCAAAACTAGCAGACTGGCCCACCATCGAGCAGCACCGAGCGGAGCTTTCCCAGAGCACTGGCCTGCACCTGGCGGACGCGTTCTTTCGACAGACCCAGTTCGCGGCCGACCTGCTCCAGCGTACCGGCGCGAGCCTGGTCATCGAGGCTGAAGCGACGCATCAGGACGCGTTTTTCGCGGGTGGACAGCAAGTCGTTGTGTTCGCTGAGGTATTCATCGATCCGGGCCATGCGCGTGGTGGGTAGGTCCTCGGTGGAGAAATCGCGCGGCTCACCGTCGGGAAGCGATTCCAGCGGCATCGAACGAGCGAGGCGGTCCGAAGCTTGCCGCTGCGAGAGGCGCGACAGGGCACGCATCAGGCAGGTGAAGGCGTACGTGCTAAAGCGAATGCCCATCCAGGGGTTGAAGGCAGCCACGGCCTGGATCAGGACGATCTGGCAGTCGCCGATCATGTCGTCGGCCATCGTCGAGGGCGGGCTCCAGCGGCGGACGGCCCGGAAGATCAGCTTGCGGTTGCCGACGACGATCCGGTCGCGGAAGTCGCGGTACACGCGATGCCAGTAATTCTTCCGCGATTCGGTGCGGGCGTGCGCCGCTTTCCAGGCGGCATAGTGCATCCGTTTGGCGAAGTCGCGCGTCAGGTCGTCCGGCAGGTAAGACAGGCCAGCCTCCTCGGTGGGAAGCGTGTCCGGCCCGTACAGGGTGGACGCATCCGGCTGCTCGAAGGTGGGATGACTCACGTGGTAGGGCAGGGCCGAGGTGGCCTTCTGCTTCCGCAGGCCGTTCTGCTCAGGCTGGGTCACGACTCTTCTCCACTAGAGGGAGGCGGGGAGGCCAAACGTCTGAATCGTCCAAAACGTCCAATTCGCTCACTCTCAGTGTAATCGCTCTGGCGCGAGCGTCAATAGAAAATCTGGAACGACATCTCCGCATGTAACCACAAGAACAACCATCACTTCCCCCTCCGCGACCCGGGCCGATGTTTCGCTTTCCTCTCTGGAGATCAGCGTTTGCGTGCACTATAATGCAGGTGACGATTTGGACGTTTCGATCGTTCTTTGTTTCTTGAAACGAGTATTCTCCTTGACCGCTCCACAACCCTCTCCGGAACGGCGCTATGTGAGCCCGCGCGAGGTGGCGGCCGCCCTGGCGGTCAGCGAAACCACCGTGAAGCGCTGGGTGGACGAGGGTCGTTTGCCGGCTCGGCGCACCGAGGGTGGCCATCGGCGCATCCTGGTGGCCGATGTCCTGCAGTACGCCAGCCAGCGGAACTGGCCTCACGTCAACCTGGGCGAGTTGATGGGCCCGAGCCCGGGGAACAGCTTGGCGACGCTGGAATCTGCCACGCTCGCCGAGCAACTGCAGGAAGCGCTGACCGCCAGCGATGCCGACCGGGCCCGCAGCTTGATCCTCCACGCGCATCAGCAGGGTTACTCGGTGGCGCAGCTGGGGGACGAGGTCATCGCTCCGGTGATGGGGCAGATTGGCCATGCCTGGGCCTGCGGCGAGATTGACGTTTACGAGGAACATCGGGCCACGCAGACCTGCCTGTCAGCCATCCTGGGGCTGAAGGCACGGCTGGACGCCTCGAACGAGCAGCTACGCGATCGGCCCCTGGCCGTCGGCGGTGGTCCCGAGAAGGACCATTACCTCCTTGCAAACCTCCTCATCGAGATGACGCTGCGCGAGGCCGGGTGGCGCGTGATGAACATCGGCCCGAACACGCCGTTCGAGTCGTTTGTGCGGGCGATCGATCAGCACCAGCCGCGGCTGCTCTGGCTCTCCTGCAGCCACATCGACGACGTCAACCAGTTCGTCGCGGGCTACCGGCGGCTCTACGCTCATGCCTTCGGGCGCGCCGTGGCGGTCAGCGTCGGCGGTCGCGCCCTGACTCAGGCGATTCGCGAGCAAATCGAATTCACCCAGCACGGCGACCGCCTGGCGCACCTGATCGCATTCGCCCGGCAGACGTGGTCCACCCCACGGCGCTGAAATCAGCTCACCAGGGTGAAGAACAGCTCTTCCACGTCGTCCTGCCCGTGGCGTTGGCGCAACTCTTGCAGGGTGCCGCAGGCCTGCACCTTGCCCCGGCTGATGATCGCCACCCGATCGCAGAGGCGCTCGACCTCGCGCATGATGTGGGTGGAGAAGATGATGCACTTACCCTGGCCGCGCAGCTGTTCGATGTTGGCCAGCACGGCGCGAGCCACCAGCACGTCGAGGCCCGAGGTGGGTTCGTCGAAGATGAGCACGGGCGGATCGTGGATGATGGCCCGGGCGATGGAGACCTTCTGCCGCATGCCGGTGCTCATCTTCGCGCCGAGGGTGTCGCGGAAGTCGTTCATCTGCAGGCGGGTGAAGACGGTGTCGAGCCGTTCGCGCAGTGGTTCGCCGGTAAGACCGTAGAGCTGGCCGAAGTACTCGACCAGCTCCCAGGCGGTCATGCGGTCATAGAGAGCAGTGTTGGCGGACATGAAGCCGATGTGCTGCCGGACGAGGCTGGCCTGGGTGGCGACGTCGAAGCCGGCGACGCGCGCCAGGCCGCCGCTCGGCTTTAGCACCGTGCAGAGGATGCGCATGGTGGTGGTCTTGCCAGCACCATTGGGCCCGAGCAGGCCGAAGATCTCGCCGGGGCGGGCCTCGAAGGAGACGCCATCGACGGCATGGACCAGGCCGCGGCGCAGGTCGCGGAACGACTTGACGAGGTTCTCCACGACGATGGAGGGCACGGCCTGCGGCGGGGTCATTTCTGGCGGGCCTCCTGGTCGTAGCGGGCGAGCAGCTCACGGTCGGCGGGACGTCCCTCGGACGCCGGCCGCACGCGCAACAGCTCGACGCGCATCACGTGTTCTTCCTCGCGATGCTGGCGGTTCCAGTCATCGAAGAGGTAGCGAGCGTAGCCCGGCAGGACGTAGCGGGCCGTCTCGGGGCGAGAAGCGGAAACGAGCATGGCATAGACGGGGCTGACGATGGGAGCATCGGGCCGGGGGTCGGCCTCGTCGCGCTCAAGCGGCAGGCCGCCACGAAACAGATCGATGCGCGAGCCATCGCGCCGGGTGCCAATGGCCATCAGCTCGCCGGGGGGCGGGGGTAGGGCCACCGAGGGGTCGTAGCGGTAGAGCAGCAGCTTCTCCGGCGGAGGCGGCGTGACTCCCGGAGGCGCGGTGATTTCGCGCATCCAGTAGACCTCGAGCGAGCGAAGCTGCTCGTCGCCCTCGTGCTTGCGGTTCCACTCGGTGAAGTAGAAGCGGGTGAAGCCAGGGAGAAGATAGGGGTAGGCGCGGACCGCCCCGAGGTTCATGCGCATCTTGCGCCAGCGGCCACTCTCGTAGGTGAGCGTCTGGAACTCGGGTCGCTCCCACGACAGGGGACCGCCGTTGTAGGCGTCCACCTCGTCGCCGTTCTTGCAATAGCCGACGACGATGAACCAGCCGGCCTGGCGGCCCGGCTCGGGGGCGAAGAGTCCCCAGCCCTGCTCGATACCGACGGCAGCGCCGAACTGGCCAACCTGGTCGGGGATGAGGGGGAGGATGCGTCGGGCCAGGTCGGGCATCTGATCGCGGATCTGCGTCGAGACGAAGTTGACCAGGTTGCAGGTGGCCAGGTAGATCAGGCAGAAGAGGACCACGGTGTTACCGACCAGTCCGCCGGGAGGAGTCCAGCCGGGCGGCGACAACGGTGGTGAAGCGGCGCCTCCATGTCGGCCCAGCCAGCGCGTCAACCAGCTGCCCAGGCTGCCCTGCATCCACGAGGCCAGGGGAAACCACAGAGGCGACAGCGCCACGAGGCGAGCCAGGGCATCGGGTCCGCTGCGCTCCTGCCCATCGGCCTCGCGCAGCAGCCAGCCACCCTGGGCGCGGACCACATCGAGATGACTCGCCTCCGCTCCGGCCAGCGCAATCTGGTCGAGAAACAGGAAGCTGCGGAGGTAGGCCAGGCGTCGGGCCGTGCGTGGACGGTCCGGGTCCATCAGAAGAGTGAGGCGGGCCGCATCTGGGGACTGGAGGCGAGGCACCAGGCGATCCCAGAAGGCGCCGGGGATCAACGGCAACCAGGCCACCATGCAGACGAAGGGGAAGTGGCCCAGTTCCATCATCAGGGCCAGGCCGGCGTGGAAGAGGATGAACAGAGAGATGGCGACGAGTCGCTGCAGAGGCACGTTGAAGGGCAAGAGCAGCAGGACGGGGCCGAACGCCTCGAGGTAGATGGTGTAGTGAGTGAGGAACCAGCAGATGCTGGGGAACTCGCGGAGCAGGTAGCCCAGCCGCGTCGGCAGGTGGCCGATGTGCAGGGTGAGATAGACGGCGGTGCCCTCGTCGCGCCAGGGTCCGAGCCACTTCCAGGCGGCGGCAAACCAGTAGACCATGCAGATCTGAAAGACGTAGGCCACCGTCGCGGGAGAGAGGATGCGCGAGCTAGCGGGCTTTGTGCCAGGGCGCGAGGCATCGACCGACCAGCAGGCGCCCAGCGGCAGGAAGATACCCCAGAAGGTGATGATGCGGATCAGATGATCGCCGCCCTGCATCAAGGTGGGGTTGCGTCCATGGATGGAGGCGAGCAGAAAAAAGCTGACCAGGCAGACCCAGGGCGCGCGCCAGCCGATGAGAAGAAGCACGCCCAGGCCGATGGCGATGGCGAAAAGGAGGGCCTGGAACCACACGCTGCCGGACAGCATGTGGAAGGAGAACGGCTGCAGGCCCTGAACGAGGTTGCGCGGCATCATGCCGTCGTCGGAGAAGAGCACGCGCAGATCGGGGAGACGATCGATCCAGTCGAGGATGATCAGCACGGCCAACGCCACGCGGAAGAGAGCCAGGGAGCGGACGTCGAGTGTGAAAAACTCGCGCACGGGAATGGCCGAGGTATCGGCCTTCCCGGAGGCAGACGGGGTTGAGGTCATCCTGATACTCCACGCGGCGCGAACCAACCGGGGAGGCGGAGGCAGCCTCCGTCCCCGGGAGGTCAGTCTATCGCGCAGCGCGGTCAGGCGGCGACGGCATCGAGATACTCGTAGAAGACATTGCGCTGGCGGGGGATGTAACCCAGCTCGCGAATGGCGTTCTTGATCTCCTCGAGGGAGAGGTGGTAGACGGTGCCGGCGGAGGAGACGACGTTCTCCTCGATCATCAGGCTGCCCATGTCGTTGGCGCCGAAGAGCAGGCCCATCTGGCCAATCTTCGGCCCCTGGGTGACCCACGAGGCCTGGACGTTCCGGACGTTGTCGAGGTAGAGCCGGGCGATGGCCTGGGTGCGAAGATACTCGAAGCTGCCGGCCGGAGCCACCTCTGCCATGGCAGTATTCTCGGCCTGGAAGGTCCAGCAAATGAAGGCGGTGAAGCCGCCCGTCTCGTCCTGCAGCTGGCGGATGTGTTCGAGATGCTCGATGCGCTCGGCCAGGGTTTCGACGTGGCCGAACATCATCGTTGCCGTGGAGCGTCCGCCGAGGCGATGCCAGACGCGATGCACCTCGAGCCATTCCTGGGTCAGCACCTTGTTGACGGTGATGGCCTTGCGCACGCGATCGGAGAGGATCTCGGCGCCGCCACCCGGGAGGCTGCCCATGCCCGCGGCCTTGAGGCGCGACAGGATCGTCTCCAGAGGTAGCTTGTTGATGCGATGGAAGTGCCAGATCTCGCTGGCGCTGAAGGCGTGCAGGTTGACCTGGGGGTAGCGCGCCTTCAGATCGCGGAGCATCTCCTCGTACCATTCGAGCTTCAGCGAGGGATGGTTGCCGCCCTGCAGGAGGATCTGGTCGCCGCCGAGGGCGAGCGTTTCCTCGATCTTCTGATACAGCGTCTCGCGCGGCAGGACGTAGGCGTCGGCGTCGCTCGACTTCCGGTAGAAAGCGCAGAAGTCGCACACGGCCGCGCAGACGTTGGTGTAGTTGATGTTGCGATCGATGTTGAAGGTGCGGTAGGGCTCGGGGTGCAGACGCTGACACACGGCGTTGGCGGCGCGCCCCAGGGCGTGCAGGTCGCGACACTCAAAGAGGGCGAGTCCCTCGGCGGGAGTCAGCCGCTGGCCCGCGATCGCTTTTTCCAGGATGGGCTTGATGGTGGAAGTCATGGATCGTCTCGGTTTGGTTCAGGGAACGCGGGCCAGCGCACGGGCGGCGTGCCGGACCACCTCGTCGTCTTCCTCGGTGAACTCCAGTCCAACGCCGCGCGGGGTCAGACCCAGCTCGCAGGCGAGCATGTAGTAATGATGCAGGCCGGCCTGCTCGCGGAGGCCGAGGTCGAAATGCAGGATGTTACTGAGGTAGCGGCGACAGAAGCCAGCGTCGAGCCCCAGCAACGGCGCCTCGCGGGCGGCGATCAGTCCGGCCCGGGCCAGGCCACGCCGTCGGGCCTCGCGTAGCGCAGCGCCAACGCGCCCCAGGCGGGCACCGGGACGGACG
>JAXMAV010000021.1:0-172379 GCA_046350255.1 Gemmataceae bacterium | reverse complement strand
TACACCACCTGGTTTTCCGAGGAGGATCGTCCCAACGGCGACATATCGCCAGGAGAATGCATCAGGCGGGCAAAGCGCAATCACACACCGAACTTGAGTGGTTGGTAGCTGATGTTTCTGCTCAGCCAGCACAGGCTGAGCGGGTCGCAATCTGTCGATGACTTCACGAACAAAGAAAGGGGGTTCGACCTGAACTGTTCGCATTTCGGGAGGGAGAGAGCACTTCTCCCGCATGATTCCAGGAGCGACAACAGGGCTGTTTATTGGGGGTACAGACGATGGCACACACATGCAGGAAGACCTGGACCCGACCTGTCCCAGAAGAGGCCATGCTGAAGTACGATCCGGCTGGCCAACCTGTGGAAGCGAGCTGGACTGATCGGAAGGGGCAATCACGCAAGGCACCCATAACCGTGGGCAAGGATGGAACGCTGAAGGTGGTGTTCCAGAGTAGCCGGTACGTCATCGAGTTCACCGGACCCGATGGGAAACGTCGATCCACAAAGGGGTACAGGGACAGGCAATCTACCCGGCAGAAGGCCAGCCAGCTGGAACGGGCCATCGAACGGAAAGAGGTCGGGCTGATCGACCCTTACGAGGAACATTCTCGACGACCGCTCAGTGGTCACCTGGAGGATTACGAGAACTATCTGCGTGCACTGAACGTGAAGGCACAGTACCGCACCATGAAGATAGGTCGCATCCGCGCTGTCCTGGCGGGCACCCGTGCCATCATGATCCGCGATATCGACCCGGGTAAGGTCACAGCCTTTCTCGACGGGCTGGCCGCGGATAAGCCTGTGCCCGAGCTGCCACCAGAGCCGGAGTGGATCAGCTTCCGAGAAGCCACCCGGCTGGCTGGTATCTCCCGACAATCACTTGGTACCAGAGTCGCAAAAGATGGGCTGCGAGCGACAGGGAACGGAAAGGCCCGGAGGATCCATCGAGACGCCCTGCTTTCCATCCTGGCCAGCCAGAGCAGGGGGGTAGGGCCAGAGACATACAACCAGTACGTCGCGGCCATTCGCAGCTTCTGCCTCTGGTTGGCGAACAACGACCGTGTCGCTGTCAATCCGCTGCGACAGGTCCGCAGGAAGCGCGGTGTGGCCGCGGACCAACGCCACGCAAGGGCACCTCTGAGCGTGACCGAGCTTCAGCACTTGTTGGCAGCCACCAAGAGCAGCAAGCGAACCTTCCGAGGATTGGATGGTGAGGCCAGGTGCATGCTGTACGCTACGGCAGCTCGTACGGGGTTGCGGGCCTCAGCACTGGCCAGCTTGCGGGTAAGTTCCTTCGACCTGGTCGGAGAGGTTCCCACGGTGTTCCTGCAAGCCAGAGCTGCCAAGTCGGGCAGGGACAAGCGCCAGCCACTCCCCGGCGACCTGGCTGGCCTGTTAACTGACTGGCTGCGTGGAAAGCCCGCCAGTGCCCTCCTCTGGCCAGGAAGCTGGGCCAGGGACAAGTTGGGCGGCAAGATGTTGCGCAGGGATCTGGCAGCAGCGGGCATACCTTACAAATCGGAAGCAGGTGGCCAGGTGGTGCATCGAGACTTTCATGCGCTAAAGCATCACTACGTCAGCGAGGTGAGCCGCGCCTCAGGTGATGACCGAACCACACGGGTGCTGGCTGACCATACCTCCAGCGAGATTACCAAGCGATATGACCATCGTGAGCTGGGCGAGCTGGCCCGTAAGGTGAATGCACTACCACCCCTGCTACCTGTGGCTGGCCAGGAAGAAGAGGTGGACCGCAAGCAAGCCTTTCTGGTGGCGTTTCAGTGTTTGCCGTCGGTGCCGTTCGATGCTCTGCCGATTTGTTTCTGAGGTGGCTGCCAGTCAAAAGAAATGGGGCTGTAAAACAATCTACAGCCCCGTTTTTGTTTTGCTGTGTTGTCGTCCTGTCGTCCTGTCGTCCAGGTACATGTGGGTTGGAGAGTCCCCCCGCAGTGGCCCGTTCTCTGCTGGCGTTCCTGCTGGCGTAGTTCTCATTCCATTCAGTGCCACTCAATACCCCGTATTTCCTCTTAGGGATCTTAAATGTGCTGCATGCTGGCGTGACGGAAACCGTTTGGTGATATGCTGTAAGATTTTCGGTAACCTTTGGTTCCCTTGCGCTCTCTTCTAAGGTGTAGACGGTCGCAACGGTGTATCCCCAGCTCGGCATGCTGGTGATCCGGGTTCGATTCCCGGTAGGTCCACTGATTCCGGTAGGGATGGAGAGTGGCTACTCCACCTCGTCTCGAAAACGACCAGTCCGCGAGGACTTGCGGGTTCGACTCCCGCCCTTACCGCTGCGCTGCCCTGGTGGTGAAACGGAGATCATTCCTGTCTTCTAAACAGGAGGTCCAGGTTCGATTCCTGGCCAGGGTGCATGGATGACTGAACAGTCCTGATTGTGCCAGAAGATGACATGGAAAGGAGTTGTGGAGAGGTGTCCTCTCCTGTGTGGCGGTGGCGCCGGCAGGGGAGCGTGGGCCTCGTCCGTGTGCATTCGACGAGAAGGGTCAGGTTCTCCGGGAGTTTTTTGAGATGTGCTGGCATCTCCACACGCGGGGGAATAAGATCCGCGCGGTGGTCATCGCAGGTCAGCTGCTGCGCTGGTCCAGAGTGAAAACTCATTCTGCAACAGGCTCGATTCACCAATTCCTCCCATCTCCCCCACTCCTGGAGGCCCCCCATGGCCCGTTTGCTGCCGCTGCTGATGTTCGCTTCGCTGATGCTCGCCGAGCCAGTAGGCGCTCAGACTCGTGAAGAGAAGGTCCGCAACGACCGGAAGAAGGTTGAGGCGACTGGTTACTGGATCTACAACGATCTACCTGCCGCGTTTGCCGAGGCGCGGAAAACGGGCAAACCCATTGTGGTGGTGCTTCGCTGCATTCCCTGCGAGGAGTGCGTGAAGCTCGATGACGAAATCATCAACGCCGATGAGCGCATCAAGCCCCTGCTGGAGAAGTTTGTCCGTGTCCGGGTCGTGTCCACCAACGGCCTGGACCTGAAAACGTTTCAGTTCGACACCGATCAGTCTTTTGCCGTGTTCCTGCTCAACGCCGATGAGACCATCTACGGTCGCTTTGGCACCAGGTCGCATCGGAAAGAGTGGGTCGGCGATGTATCCGTCGACGGACTGGTCAAGGCATTGCAAGGTGCCCTCAAGTTGCACGCAGCTTACCCAGCCAACCGCGAATCGCTGGCGCTGAAACGCGGCCCTGCGCCGAAATATGCCCGCCCCGAACTGTTGCCGACCCTGAAAGGGAGGTATCAGTCCACCATCGACTACAAGGGCAAGGTCGTACCCAGCTGCATTCACTGTCATCAGGTTGGAGAAGCACTTCGTGCGACAGTGGGACGTGACGGATTGACCGACGAGGTGTTGTTTCCTTATCCGCACCCGCGCACGATCGGCCTCACTCTTGATCCGAAGGAGATGAGCACCGTCAGCAAGGTGGCACCCGGCAGCGACGCCGAGCGGGCTGGCTTCCAGGCCGGCGATGTGATTACTCGACTCGGAGGCCAGCCCTTGCTGTCGATTGCTGATGTGCAGTGGGTACTGCACCGGATTGGGGCGGAGGGAGGACAGGTGCCCGCCGAGGTGACCCGCGACGGCAAAACGGTCAAACTGACTCTGCGATTACCCGCGGGCTGGCGGCAGCGCGATGAGATCGCCTGGCGCGCCAGTACCTGGATGCTTCGGCGCAACGCTCTGGGTGGGATGTTTCTGGTACCGCACGAGGGCCCCGGGTTGCTGGTGCAACACGTTGGTCAGTATGCGCCTCACGATGTCGCTCATCGGGCGGGCATCCGCAAGGGCGATGTGGTGCTCGACTTTGACGGGGTCGAGGCCAAACGGGAAACAGATCTGATCGTTTACTCGCTCCGCAAGAAGAAGCCCGGAGATCGAGTGGGGGTGACAGTGCTGCGCCAGGGCGCCCGGCAGACGTTGACCTTGCGGTTACCGGAGTGAACACCGATTGGATGCAAGTGGTGCAGCGGGGCCCGGAATCAGAGCGTGGTGCCTCCCGCCTCCGCCATCCAGGCCAGGCGAGCCCGGTCGAGTTTACCCTGGGCGGTGAGGGGCCACTGTTCGATCCGGGCAAAGCCAACGGGGACCGAGCCCTGTTCCAGGCGGCTCGTTAGCCAGGCGCTCAGGTTCTCGAATCCAGGATCGCTCTGGCCGGGTCGCACCGTGTAGAAGGCGAACGGGACCTGACCGGAGCGAGGATCTGAGATACCCACCACCACTGCCGCGTTTACAGCAGGATGGGCGAGCAGGAACTCCTCAACCATTGCGGGAGCCACCTTCCACCCGCCCCGACAGATCATCTCCTTCGCCCGGCCCACGAACCAGAGGTAGCCATCCTCGTCCGTGCGGGCCAGATCCCCAGTGAGAATCCAACCATCAATCAGCGTACGGTGAGTCAGCAGGGTGTCGTTCCAGTACCCGACCATTACATCTGGAGAGCGCACCATCACCTCACCCACCTTTCCCTGGGGCACCTCCCGGTCGTGGTCGTCGACCAGGCGCACCTGGTAGCCGGGCAGGGGAAGCCCGATCGAGCCGACCTTGATGAGGCCGGCTGGCGGATTGATGGCGTAGAACCCGCACTCGGACATTCCGCACATTTCGAGCAGAGGCCGATTCACGACGTTGGCCACCAACTGATGCAGGGCATTGGATGCCCGGTCACCCCCCGTAATCCAGAACCGCAGCGCTGAGTGATCGGCACTGCGCGCCGCCGGGTGATCGAGCAGGTCATACCCCTCGCCGGGAAGTGTGAATAGGTAGGTCGGGGCCCGGCGGGTGTACTCGGCCCAGAAGGGGACCGGGGTATTGCTCGGCAAGAGGGTGGTCGACCCACCCACGCGTAACAGGGCCAGCAGTTGCCCAAGCAGACGGACTGGGCGACCCGCATCGGGGAGCAGCAAGGTCGAGTCCGCGCCAGTGAGTCCCAGGACGCTGATGATCCGATCGACACGTTGGGCCAGGCGACGCTGAGTGTGGGCGACACCCTTGGGTCGGCGCGTGGTGCCCGAGGTGTAGAGGATCAGACTGATTGGGTCGCGCAGACCACGCACCGGGGCGACTGGGGAATGAGCGAACCAGTCGTGAAAACACTCGGAGTGGTCGAGCGGATCGGTAGTGACGACCGCGTCCAGGACACTTCGCGTTTCGGGGGTCACCTTTGCTAGCAACGCGGGCGTGGTGATGAGGACGCGGGCCTCGCTTTGGCGTACCGCATAATCGACCTGGGGCGAGGCGTATTGACTCAGCAGAGGGACCGCGATCAGTTCGGCGCGGGCCAACGCCAGCAAGGAGAGCACCAGATCCAGCCCATTGGGCAGCAGCAGGACCACCCGATCTCCCGGGGCCAGTCCTCGTTCGACGAAAGCGCCAGCGAGTCGGGAGACCTGATCGACGAGCTCTGCATAGGTCAGACTTCGCTCGGGAGTGGCCACCGCCAGAAGATCCGGGTGACGGTTAGCAGATTCCTCGAGAATGCTGGCAAAATCCATGAGTGGGTCGGACCTCGGGTGGGAGAGTCGAGGCGAACCGTAGACTGGATGAGCGCTAACATACGGACCTGATCGCGTCTGGGTAGACAGGGTGTCCCAGTCCTGGTTTCAGAATCGCGGATGTTCCTGGTTCGCTCTCTGGCGAGGAGACATGCTACCTGGGCATGGCGACGCAGCAGAAGTGGAAGAACTTGTTCGGGGTGGTTACACGGCAGCAGGAGCGTGGTCGGGAGACGAATCTACCCTGGCCTCGGGCAGGAAGATCCGGACAGTCGTGCCCTGGCCCTCCTCACTCTCCAGCGCCAGCTGGCCGCCACTCTGCATGAGAAACCCCTGCACCGAGGGTAATCCCAGGCCGGTCCCCTTGCCTACCCCTCGCGTGGAGAAGAACGGTTGCATCGCCTGAGACAGAACCTGCTTCGTCATGCCATGGCCTGTATCAACGATCCGCACCACCACATAGCTACCCGCTGGTAACACCCCCGTGCCCGCGTGGAATACCTGGACCGCTTTCATGCGCTCCGTTCCAATAACGAGCGTTCCCCCATCAGGCATGGCCAGCAGGGCGTTATCTATGATCTGCACCAGGGCCTGCATCAGATGACCAGGGTCGATGCGGAGCATCGGTTCAATCGCGGCGAGTTCCAGAATGCACTCCACGTTAGGCGGGGCCTTCTCCAGGACTATTGCGCGCAGGGCCTGCAGGATGTTATTCAGATTCAGCAAGGCGGAAGTCAGCACCTGCTTGCGACCAAATGCCAGCATCTGCTGGGTGAGGTTGGCCACGTGCTGGCCGGAATTGTGCAGCGTTTGCACCCAGGCTCGGTGCTCGGGGGGTGTTCGAGGATCGGCCAGAATCAGCTCGCTGAATCCCAGAATGCTGGTCATCGCATTGTTGAACTCGTGTGCGATGCCCCCGGTCAACAGGCGCAGACCTTCCAGGCGTATCGCCTCCTGGGCCTGGTGTTCCAGCCGGCGAAGGTTCGTCACGTCGTGGAATACCACCACCGCGCCGGCTATTTTTCCATCCAGGTCTCGAATCGGAGCAGCCGAATCGGAAACGAGGCGTTCCTCGCCAGACTTCTTGATCAACAGCAGATCTGCTTCCAGATGAATGATTTCTTCCTGGGCCATGGCTTCCCCGGCGGGGCAGGGGACCGGCTGATGGGTGCCCGTTTCCCTCAGGGCAAACACCTCGGAGCAGTCTCGTCCCTGGGCCTCGACCATGGGCCAGCCAGTAAGCTGCTCGGCCTGGGAGTTGAGATAACTGACCTTACCTGCGCGATCGGTGCCGATCACACCATCGCCCATGCCTGCGAGCATCGCGGCCAGCCATTCTCCTCGCTCCTTCAATTGCCGCTCGACCTGAAACCGGTACAGGCCCATTTCGATACCCACCTGCAGGTCCTTGTGTTCGTAGGGCTTGGTGATGTATCCAAACGGGGAGGTGAGCTTGGCCCGGTCGAGCGTGACCTGATCCGAGTGGGCGGTCAGGAACACGACCGGCACCGACTGCTGGGCCTGGATGGCCCTGGCGGCCGCGATTCCATCCATGCCCGCACCCAGGGCAATGTCCATCAGCACCAGGTCGGGCTGGCAACGAGAGGCCAGGGGCACCGCCTGCTCCCCAGTGCCTGTCGATCCTGCCACTTCATAGCCCAGAGTGTGCAGATCATTCTCGATGCCCATGCGAATGACTGCTTCATCCTCCACCACCAGAATGCGTGACTTGTTCATGGTTCTTTTCCCCGGTTGGCGTCGTTGCCATTTGTGTCGGGAGCGGAAACTGCATGGAAAAGCAGGTGTGTGGACCTGGCAGGACTGACAACTCTCCTTTTAATTGACTGGCCAGCATCCGGGCCAGTTGAATGCCGAATGTGGAGCATTCCTCCAGGTGAAACCCTTCGGGGAGGCCCCGGCCATCATCGCGAATCAGCACGCCAACAACACCAGATGCTTCCATGTTCATGTCTATCCAGATCGTTCCTGCCGTCCGGTCGATGAAGGCGTGTTTAAAGGCATTGGAGACCAATTCGTTCAGCATCAAGGCGCAGGGCACGGCCACGTCCAGTGGTAACTCGGGAATGTTTGCCTGAATCTCGATGTGGATGTTGCGATCGGGTAGCTGGTAACTTTGCCGAAGGTGGCTGACCAGCTGCACCAGGTAGTCCTTGAAGTTGACCCGCGCCAGGTTTTCGGACCGATACAGGCGTTCGTGAATCAGCGCCATGGTTTTCACCCGGCTCCGGCAATCGCGGAGGATGGCGAGCGCTTCGGGGTGGGTGGCCTCCCGGGCCTGCAGATCGAGCAGCGTCGAGATGATCTGCAGGTTATTCTTGACCCGGTGATGGATCTCCCGGAGCATGATCTCCTTCTCATGAAGCGAACGAGTGAGCATCTCCTCCGTCCGTTTGCGGTCAGAAATGTCCACCCCGATGCCGCCCACCAGGAACTTTCCATCTGCGCTCACAAAGCGGAACTTGTGACATAACCAGTAGGTGATCGTGCCGTCAGGTCGTGGGGCCTCCTCCACCACCTCGATTGGATTTCCCGTGGCCATGACCGGTTCATCATTCTGTCGATATGTTCTGGCGATCGGTTCTGGCCATAGTTCAAAGTCGGTCTTTCCTTGCCATGCCAGGTTATCCAAATGGAACCGACGCATGAAGTTATCGCTATGGAAGATATGACGATATTCCTGGTCCTTGATCCAGGCAATCAAGAAACTGTTGTTCAAGAACGCTTGCAGGCGTTCCTCGCTTTCGCGGAGCAGGTCGCTGGCCTGCTTCTTCTCGGAAATGTCATTGCAGGTGCCCACCCACTCGACTAGCTCCCCAGTGCTGGTCAGTACGGGTACCCCGCGCATCTCCAGGTAGCGATAGGTACCATCCGATCTCAGGACGCGGGCCACATCTTCACAAGGAGATCGTCTTTCCAATGCGGCCATCCAGGACGCATAGATGTTCGGTCGATCGTCTGGATGAAGGCAAGCGGTCCAGCCCAGTCCAAGAACTTCCTCGTCGGTCTGACCGGTAAACTGCTGCCAGGTGCGAGAGGGTTCTACCACCCTGCCATCGCTGTTGGCGGTCCAGACGATCATGGAACTGGCCAAGGTCAGCGAGCGAAACCGCGCCTCGCTCCGCTTCAGTGCTTCTTCGGCTCGATGTTTGTCGGTGATGTCGTTGTCGGTCCCGATCCATTCAACCACCTGACCCTGGGCATCCAGAACGGGTACCCCGCGGATGTCCATCAGCCGGTACTCGCCGTCACTTCGGCGAACACGCGCCATGGTGTGATAGGGGGTTTTATCTCGGGTAGACCGGTCCCAGGCTACCTGCAAGGACGGTAGATCCTCTGGATGTACGACCATGGCCCAGCCATGGCCCCGAGCCTCCTCGAAGGTCAGTCCCGTGAACCGCTGCCAGGCTGGGTTCTCGGTATCAATGTCTCCCGCGGGATTGGTGCTCCAGAGTAACAGGTTGGAAGCCTCGGCCAGGGACCGGTATCGCGCCTCGCTCCGCTGCAGGCGCTCCTGTTCCTGCTTTCTTCGCGTAATGTTCTGAGCGAAGATGATAATGCCACCAATCTCTCCCTGGGCTGTTCGCCAGGGCTGACATTCCCAGGCCATCCACATTGGCATGACCCCCGGCCAGTCTAGCCAGTATTCGTCGTTGCGTTCGGCATGGCCTTGCAGGGCTCGTAGATGAAGCTGCCTGATTTCTGGGGGTATTCCCGGGAACAGGTCGTAATAACACCGGCCCATCCAGGTCATGCTCTCCATGTCATGGTCCTGGATCCATCGCTGGCTCGCCTGCAGGTAGTTCATGTGCAGGTCGAACATCGCGACATTGGCCGGAATGTGCTGGATCAACTGCTGGAGCATCACCTCGCGGTCGGCTAGCTGGCTTTCCACCTCTTTCAACCGGGTGATGTCATTGGTCTTGATGATAAACCGCAGAGGCAGGCCGAGTGGGTCTCGCACCAGGGCCACTGAAAGTAGTGTGTACACCACGGCCCCATCGCTCCGCAGGAACCGTTTTTCTACCTGGTAGGAACGCAGTTCACCACTGAACAGGGCATGGCACTGGCTCAGGTGGTTATCACGGTCCTCCGGATGAGCCAGATCCAGCAGGTTCTTTGCCAGGAGCTCTTCGGGCGGGTAGCCGAGCAGATGGCACAAAGCCTGATTGATCTGAACGGTCGCACCCTCAGGGGAAACCAGGGCCATGCCACTCGGTGCCTGTTCAAAAGTGGTCCGGAAGGTCGCCTCGCTTTCCTGAAGTTTTCGCTCCGCCTGCTTCTGCTGGGTGATGTTTCGAAGGACGGCTACTCCGCCCAGTAGTGACCCACTCGGGGCGCGCACTGGGCGAGCAGACACCGTGACAAACTGGTCCCCGGACCCCGACGACTTGCGGATCAGCAGTTCACAGGGATTCACTTCCTCGCCACGCATCGCGCGGAGCAAGGGAAGAGCATCGTGGGGAAGGGGGGTGGTTTCATGCGGATCGAAAAGCCGAATCCGCTCCTGAAACTCGGCCAGGGAATCCGGACCCGCCTGATCTCCATACAGGTCCATTCGCGCCGCATAGTTACTCAGAAGAATTTGGCCTTCGAGGTCGGCTGCCACCACCGCGTCACTCACGCTGTCGAGAATGGCCTGAAGCAACCCCATTTCTCGATGTAGTTGCCTTTCATTCCATACCAGGGCGCGGTTCAACTCTTCCAGGTTTCGAGTCCGTGTGGCCACCTCGGCTTCCAGGTGCAGTTTGATCTCCTTCAACTGTTCCTGGGTCTGGATTTCCTCATCCACATCGAAGATGATGCCATACCACCTTGGCGATGTTCCTTCGGATTCGATAACCGGGACAGCCCGGGTAATGGCCCAGCGTGGACTCCCGGTGGGGGAGGGCATGTGATGGCGAAACTCCAGGGGTGTATTTTGATCCAGACTGTGGTGGAAGGCTCGTTGTGCCTCGGTCCGTTCCTCCGCTACCACGGATTCCAGCCAGATGGTGGGTGGACGAGTCGTCTGCGAAGCGTCCACGAAGGGGATCTGGCCCTGGAGATAGAGTTCATAGCGACCTGCTGCATCCAGGCAAAACAATGTGCCAGGGACAGAGGAGGCAATGGCCTGCAGCCGAGCTGCCGACGTGGTGGTTTCCTGGAGGATGCGCTTCTGATTCCGGATCGCCTGACCGATGGCCCAGGTGAACAGACAGGTCAGCATTAATGCCGCCAGCACCAGACCAGCCAGGGTCCACTGGGCCCCCATTTTCGCCTGGGCAGAACGAACGGCCTGCTCTCTCTGGTAGGTGACGATATGTTGATGGATCTGCTGGACCACACCACGGGCTTCATCCATCTGGACCTTGGTCTGCTGGATCACCTCCGACAGCTTACTGATGCTGGGATTGGCTTCGAAGCGATTCAAAACCTCCTGGTGAAGCTGTTGCATTCGATGGGAGAGAGAGGCAAGCCGGCTTACTAGGGGAACTAGCTCTGGAAACAGGGCTGCCTCCTGGTTCAGGCGCTGCAAATCCTGCTCGAGATTGGCCTGACTCTGGTGGTAGGGTCGAAGAAACTCCTGACGATGCGTGAGCAGAAACCCGCGTATCCCGACCAGGCTTTCCGTGAGATCCACCATTACATCATTGGTGGCTTCATCGATGATGCGGATTTGCACCAAATTGGTGAACTCCTGATGGAGATGCTGGAGAGTCCACCAGCAAAGCGCCCCACCCCCCAGTAGCACGGAGGCTAACATGGCGGCGCCAAGGATCAGAGACCGGCTAAGCGACCGCTTCATGGGAGCACTCCCCAAAATTGGGATGCTGACTCACCAGATCTGGATGGGACGATTTGTGTAGCTATTCTATGCCGACATCGATTAATCACCCTACGGATTCAGGGGATACACATTGCAGTGCCAGAAAACGACGAAGGACCAGGCCGATGCCTGGTCCTTCCCCGTCTTCTCTCTGTTCGGCCCCGCGTTATGGCGTCTTCCACTGCACGTGCATGCGACCAGTTGAATCGATCAGCACGGCCTGCGTATCACTCAGTGAGCGGATCCGATAACTCAGGATTTGGCCCTGCAGGTCCCGCTCGGTCGAGGCAGTCACCCGGATGACGATCACGCCGTTCTCCAGGTTCCAGGAACCGCTGGTGCGAGTCGGATCGCGGAAGATCTTGCGGAAACCTCGCTTGGGGGTCCGCGTCGAGGAGAAGCTCCCGTCCCAGTTGAAGGTGACCAGGAACACCTCGTTATCGTCCTGGTGGCCCCAGGTGCCGATCAGTTTCTGCCGCATCGCAATCGCCGGATCCACCGGAGGCGGGGGCGGCTTGGGGGGCCCCGCCGGCGTGAACGTGACGGTGCCGGCCGGCGTCGCAGGCGTGTTCCGACTGACCTGAGTCGTGGTGGTGGTGGGAGTTGTGGGAGTAGTCGGCGCCACAGCCCGGGCAGTGACAGTTGAAGTAATTGGCGTGGGACGAACCCGCTTCAACGTCATCAGAAGGTTGTTTGACCCCTCAGGCGAGGAGAAATCGGTGGGACGACTCTTCGCATCCGGCCCCGCCAGGCACACCATCAAGATGTCCCCCGCCAGGAGATAAATCCCCCGCGTGCGGGTCCGCCCTCGACCGATCATATCGATCGTCCGGGGATCGGTATCGGTGGACAGCATGAAGGCTGCTTCCTGGAGAGTATTATTGTCGGGGTTCCAGAAGCTGAGCAAGGCTCCCTGGACCTTGATGCGACCATCCTTGACGAGGTGGGTCTTCACGTGCTTGTCTGGCAGCAACATACCGTCTTCGATGACGGAGGTCACCTGCCATTCACCCTGCATGAGATTCCGATCCACATCGCCGTTGGTGCCCGGCGCTGCACCGAGCAGGGCAAAACTACACAGGACAACAGGGATAACCCAGTTGCGCATGGAACGCGTCTCCTTCCGCGTTGAGGGATAACGTGCGTGATGGAGGGGGATTGTCCCTGCCTCGCCTTCGCGGGTCAAGCCAGGTTCCCCGACGGCGAAAAGCGAGGGGATGTGCGGATAATTTTAGCGGGGCAAATCTGGTTGGGTTTGACTCCACACGGACAGATCGTACAATACCAGGTGAACCCGTCAGGGACGACGGAGGCTACTTCCTGAAGTCTGAAGGAGAGGCATGTGCAATGTGGTCCCCTGGTCCTGAGCACCCGCTTCGGCGGCTCTTCAGCGGTCTGACCGAGCAGACCTTCCTTTCCTCTCTCGGTGTCGCCGATCCTCCTCTCACCGATTATCTCTCCGAATTACTTTCGCGTTTTATTGCCATGGATGCGATTTATCGCCTCCGTGGACTCGAAGGCAAGCGCCTCGAAGAAGTCGTGGAGATGGTCCTGGAAGCCGAGGCGGTGCCTCCCGAGGGGCGCACCCACCGGGAAATGCACCGGCACATCGGTGACTTCACGCTATTCTGGACTGGCGTCTATCCCGAGGCGCTCAAACGGCTGCGCTCGGCCCTCACGCGCGATCGCTTCGTCGATTACTGCGAGCAGGGCAAACGGTCGTACTACATCGCCAGTACTTTTGACGACGAACCCTATCGCGAGGAAGCTTGCGTGTTGCGGCGCCTCAGCCAGGGGTTCGAACTGGTAGCCTATGGCCTGAACCAGGTGCGCCGCGAATGGGAACAAACTCGGCCCTGTGGCGGAGTCTAACTCCCTGGCTGTGCGTCGCTTCGCTTTCTCTCCCGTTTTCCTCTCCTGCTTGCGGTCAATCCAGTTTCGGCGGCGTGAAGTCCGCGATGTAGAGCTGCGCGCCGGGTTGGCGTCCGTCGCGCGTCGAGGTCCACATCAGCTTCTTGCCGTCTGGGCTGAACACGGGCAACACATCCGCCCCAGGAGCGAACGTCACGCGGGCCTTCTTTCCTGATTCGACGTTCATCCAGTACAGGTCGTAGTTGGGCCGCCCCGGCACGGCGTGGTTGGCGGCAGCATAGAGAATGTGCTTGCTGTCGCCGAACCAGTAGGGACCCCACTGCACCCAGTCGAGGTCATCGGTCAGCACGCGTTCGTTCTTGCCGTCGGTATCGATGACGTAGATCTGCAGGTGATCCTTCTTCTTGCGGTCGGCCCGGAAGATGACGCGCTTGCCATCCGGCGAGAAGAATGGGCCGCCGTTGTAACAGCCCGGGGCATTTGTCAGCTTGCGCACGTTCGAGCCGTTCGCATCCATGATGTACAGTTCCAGGTTCTTCTCGCCGGACCGATTCGAGCAGAAGACAATCTGCTTGCCATCGGGAGAGAAGCTACCCTCGGCGTCATAGCCCTTGGTCCGCGTCAACGGCTGTAGATTGCTGCCATCGGGATTGGCCAGGAAGATCTCGAACGTGGGATCGAAGTCCCAGGTGTACCGCCGGCGTTTGCGCGTGCGTTGTTCTTCCTCGCGGATTTTTTGTTCCTCGGCGTAATGGCTTTTTGCTTCAGGATCGAGGTGGGTGCTGGCGAAGATCACCTTCTTGCCATCGGGAGTGAAGTAGGCGCAGGTGGTTTTGCCGACCCCAGGCGACACCCGGCGGAACTTCCCCGAGGCCAGATCCATGGTGAAGATCTGGTAGAACGGATTGCCCGACCCCTTCTCCTCGGCCTGGAAGATGATGGTCTTGCCATCGGGAGAGAAGTAACCCTCGCCAGCGCGGGCGAATGTGTCGGGCAGGGTCAGCTGGCGAATATTCTTCAAAAATGCCGACTCCTCTTTCTTCCAGTCAGCCGGGTCGGCACCGGGTAGTAACGTCGCACTGAGAAGGATGGTCGTCAGCATGGCAGGGACCTCGTCACGATGGCCTCTTGATCCAGACACCCGATTTCGTGAGCATTATAGGAACATGGAAGCGATCTAGTTGCCGCGGAGTTTTCCCATCATGCTCGCTATGTGCCTGTATCAGGTGTTCGCAGCCGCCTCTGTCAAGGTGCCCATCCCGGCGGATAACCGCACCTTGCTGTATGGAGGCATCGCCGGGGGTGGCGTGCTGTTCGCCTTCATCCTGCTCTTCCTCGTGCGGGGGAAGAAAAAGGTCGATCCCGAAGGCGGCCTGGCCGAGGATCTGGCCGCCATCCCGGCTCCAGGTAAGGGGCCGCGCCACTATCAACTCCTGGTCATGAACCAGCCTTGCCGGCTGCGCCTGGTGGTGATCGCGCCGATGGGTAAGAAGACCGTGGGTAAGGTGGACTCGGCACTGGAGCAGATTTTCCGCGGCCTCGGGGAAGTCTCCATGGACGACAAGCCGCGCGTACGCATCTGGCCGGCCCAGCTGTCTGCCACGGGGTTTGCTCCAACCTTCTTCCGCCTGACAAAGCGGCCGGACCCCGAGGGCAAACCTTCCCGATGGATTCTGCTGGCCGGACCCGCCCGCGCCGGCGGCATGCCGGTTCTGCTCGGCCTGGCCGTCCAGACCGATACTCCCACGAAAACCGGGATGGTTACGCTTTCCGAAACGCAGTGGAACGAAATCCTCCGCGTGGAGAACTCCTGAGCCCAGTGGAAGAATAATCGGTGCTCCGAGGCCCCCCCTACCGGCGGTAAGGGGGAGGTGGAAGTGCGTCCAGGTGGGAAGGTAGGCTGCGCGCGCAAAAAAATCCGGGCTCCCTTGCGAGAGCCCGGACACCAGACTTACTTTTGGGTCCCGTCCATCCCTTCGGTAGCCTGGCAGCCTTAACCGTCCCCCCTCGGACGGATAAGAGCCCATAGCTTTGCGTCCCCGCCTCACGACGGGTTTGCCTTTATCGAGGAGACGGTTTGATGGAACACCGTCACCCTTGTCGCATCCATCGCCCCAAAAACGAGCGACTTCATCGACACCCCAAACGTAGGTCACGACTCTGACGGATGCAAGCGACTTGCCGATTTTTTTTTTCGGAATCTTTTCTCCCTCCTCTGCCGGCCCATTTCGACGCCCCGGCCCACTCATCTACAATGACTCTGTCAACTTTGTGGCCGCAGGAGGGAGCCCTATCTTGGCCGAGCACTTGCCTTCCAGCGAACTGTTGATCGAACTGGACCGCGTTTCCCGGTGGTATGGTTCCTTTCTCGCGCTCGACGAGGTTTCCCTGCGTCTCGCACCCGGGCGCATTGGCCTGCTGGGGCCGAACGGCGCGGGCAAATCGTCCCTGTTGAAGATTCTGCTGGGTCTAATGCCGCCCTCCGCCGGGACGGGCCGTGTTCTGGGTCGCGATCTGGCCTCGGCTGGCGCCGACCTGCGGCGGGCCATCGGCTACATGCCCGAGACCGACGGTCTGATCCCGGGTCTACCGGGAATCGACTACGTAGCGCTGGCCGGCGAACTGTACGGCATGCCGCGCCGGGAAGCCCGACGCCGGGCCCACGAGGTGCTTACCTACCTGGGGCTGGAAGAAGCGCGCTACCGCCGGCTCGAGGAATACTCCACCGGGATGAAGCAGCGCCTGAAGCTGGGCGCCGCCCTGGTGCACGATCCTCCTGTACTGCTCCTCGATGAACCCACCAGCGGACTCGATCCGTCTGGGCGCGATGCCATGCTCGATCTGCTAGCCGAACTGGGCCGCGAACACGGAAAATCGCTAATCCTCTGCACGCATCTGCTCGGCGATGTCGAGCGCGTGTGCGAGACCGTGGTGATTCTCCATCGCGGGCGCGTGCTTCGTCAGGGCAGCGTGCGGTCGCTCTGCGATAGCCGGAACGATCGCTTCCGTCTGCAACTGGGCAGTGATTCTGCGGAGTTGCGCGGCGATCTCGAAGCCAGCGGCGTGGGTATCCTCGAAGCTGACGGTCAGGGTCGGCTGCGGGTCGCCGCCCCGGAAGGTTGGTCTCCGCGGACGTTCTTCCAGCTGGCCGCCAGCTACAGCATCCCCATCGTTGGGTTGCAGCGCGACGATGAGTCACTCGAGGAACTCTTCCATCGCGTGCTCAGTGAGGCTGAGGAATCGACGGAAGCGACCCCGGATTCGCCAGTTCCTACGAGGGCCGTCCATCATGGCTCAGCTCGCTGATCCGGCCCGGCAGGGGTCGCTGCTTCACTACCGCGCCTGGCAGTCCTCCCTGGTCGATTCGGATACGCGCGGCACGCTGTTGTTTCTCGCCCTGCAAGCCGGCTTGTTGCTCATCATGGCTATTCCCGTGGTGCCAGCCGCGCTGCGCCTGCTGGCGGTGACCGGCTTCCTGGCCGCCTGGGGGCTGGTGGTCTACTCCCGCGCCTGGCCGATTGCTCGAGTGGCGCTGGTGATGCTCCTGCGGCGCAAGCTGTTCTGGGCCATCTACGCACTGGCGCTCATGATCTTTTTCATGTTCTTTTTCGGCCAGTATCTCATGTCGTGGGCGCTCACGCAGCTGGGCGAGCAGGATGTGCGCGTTGGTGGCCTGGGGCGGGCCAACCCCAGTGTGCTGGTCAACTTCCTGCGCGATCAGCTGAAGATGAACGGCTCGGCCGAGATGTACCGCAACTTCTTCTGGCTGGAAGGCTACAGCGTGATGATCGTCCTGGCCCTGGCTGGTGCTCTGGTCATTGGTAACGATCTGCGCTTTGGCAGCCTCTCGTTCTACCTGGCTCGACCCATTTCGCGCTGGCACTACCTGCTGGGCAAGGGGCTGGCGGTCGCGTTGTTTATCAACCTCATCACCACGGTGCCCGCCATCTTGTTGTTCGTGCAGTTTGGCCTGCTCGAATCCTGGTCGTACTTCTTCGATAGTGTCCATCTGCTGGTCGGCATCGTGGGCTATGGTATGTTGCTGACTGTAACGCTCACCACCATCTTGCTGGCCACGGCCACCTGGCTGCGGCGGACCGTGCCGCTCATCATGACCTGGACAACGTTGTTCTTCTTCTGTCGGCTGCTGGCCGCGGGGTTGGTGGATAACCTGCAGCTCGACCCGCGCTGGCGGCTCATCGATCTGTGGAACAACAACTACCTGCTGGGGAGCGTCTTCCTGGGCATTCCCTACGCCAGCATCCGACCGACTCCCCAGCCAGAGTGGTACGAAGCGGCTGGAGTCCTGGGCGGGCTGTGCTTGCTCTGCCTGGTGTACCTGGTTCAGCGAATCCGCGGCGTTGAGATCGTCACCTGATGAATCCATCCACTGCTGGCCCCTCGCTGCTGTTGTGTCAGCGCGTCTCGAAGTGGTACGGCCCCATCCTGGGGGTCAATCAGGTCACCCTCGAGCTGCGCGCCGGCATCACGGGACTGGTTGGCGCTAATGGTGCCGGCAAAAGCACGCTGATGCGTCTCATCACCGGGCACTTGCGGCCCGACCTTGGCCGGGTGACTGTGCGCGGCCTGGATGCCTGGTCCGCTGCCGCCAAGCGCCATGTCGGCTATTGCCCCGATGTGGACTCCTTTTACGAGGAGATGTCGGGCCGACAGTTTGTCGAGGCCATGGCCCATCTGTGCGGCTTTCGTCCGCGCGATGCTCGGATGCGCACCGAGATGGTGCTCGAGCAGGTCGGCATGAGCGACCGGGCCCACCGTCGGTTGCGCGGCTATTCCAAGGGGATGCGCCAGCGCATCAAACTGGCCCAGGCCCTGCTGCACGATCCAGCTTTGCTCGTCCTCGACGAACCGCTGTCGGGCATCGACCCGGTTGGCCGCGCCGAGTTCATCTCGCTGTTTCTCGACCTGGCCGCCGAGGGGAAATGCCTGCTCGTCTCCAGCCACGAACTGGACGAGCTGGAGAAACTCACCGATCACGTCGCCATCATGGCGCGCGGCCGGATCGCTGCTGTCGATACCGTAAGTCGCATCCGGCATCGGTTGGCCGATCATCCGATGACTGTGCGCATCGATCTGCGTCGGTCGGGAGATATGGCACCGCAGGGGCGGAACCATCGTGACCTGGCCGCCCGGATGATGCTCTCGTTTCCGGAGGTGCTGGGGGTTGATGTGGTCGAAACCGCCGATCCAGAGGTGGGCCGGCTGCTGGTGCGGGCCCGGCAACCGGACGCGTTTTTCTCGGACCTGACACGGGTGGTCGCCGAGGAGGGCTACGAATTGCTTCATCTGGAGTCGCTCGATACCTCAACCCAGGCGGTGCTCACCTATCTCCTGGGGAAACGCAGCTGATGTCCACCTCCACGCTGGTCGAGCCCTCGCTGCCACCGACGTCGCCGTTTCGGGCCTGGTGTGCTCTGGTATGGCTGAGCTGGCGCCGCCAGGCGCAGGCGCGCCAGATGGTGTGGATTGCCGTGGGACTCCTGATCGTTTCCCTGGTGGGTGTGTCGTTTCAGACGGCGCGCGGTCGCTGGGGCATGCACCACTGGCGCTGGCCCCGGGGCTACGGCATCTCCTTCCTCGAATCGACGGATCGGCTGAGCATGACGCTGGGAGCCGCCCATCCGCCCCCCGCGGGGACCGCCATCGAGCAGGCGTTTCTGGGTGCCGTTCGCACGATCTTGCATCCCGAGGCGCGCGTCACCCTGCGGACCGATGCCACGGGCCAGGCTGTGCAGGGCGAACCGCTGGCCTGCTCGGCCTTTCAGGTATTCTCGCAGACGCTGGTCTTCTCGATCTTCCTCACCTTCCTGTTACCGTTGTGGAGCCTGAGCTTCGGCACCGAGGCGCTGGGTGGGGAACGGGAGAGTCACTCGCTCATCTGGGTCCTGGCCCGGCCATTACCGCGGCCGGCCATCTACCTGGCCAAGTTCGTGGCGCTGCTCCCGTGGTGCATCGGCTTCAACGTGGTGGGCTTTGCGCTGCTCTGCCTGGCTGCCGGTCCGCCGGGGATCCTGGCGCTGAAGCTGTACTGGCCCGCGGTTGTCCTGGCAAGCCTGGCCTTCGCCGCCCTTTTTCTCCTCATCGGCGCTTACTTCCGCCGACCCGCTGTGGTCGCCATTGTCTACTCATTTTGTCTGGAGGTAGTCCTGGGAAACATGCCCGGATATCTCAAACGTGTCAGCGTGGGCTACTACGCGCGGTGTCTGATGTACGAGCGCGCCGGCGAATTCGGGATCCAGCCCGACAAGCCGGGTGTATTCTTGCCAGTGGATGGTGTGACGGCAGCCCTGGTCCTGGCCGGCATGACGACCCTGCTGGTACTCCTGGGGATGTCGATCTTCTCGCGGACGCAGTATCACGAGGTGGATTAAACATGAGCCAGCCAAGTGAGTTGGACCACGCCGGTGAGGTCGTGCTTCCGGATTCGGGAGCCTCCACCCCGCCCCGCCATGGTTTCCAGGGCAATCGAGGCATCACACCGTCCCCCCTCGCTGCTCCCCTGGGTTTGTCCGTTGCCATCAGCCGAGAACTGGGCGCGCGCGGGGGCACCATCGCTCGTTTGGTAGCGGAGAAACTCGCCTGGCAGCTCTACGATCACGATCTGCTGGAATACATGGCTCAGAACCCCGTGATTCGCCAGGGCACGGGAGATGAACTCACCCCGCCGTGCCAGCAGTGGATTCGGACCCGGCTCGACCAGCTCGACCAGACCTGCCGCCTGGCCGATCACCCCGATGCCCGACACCTGGCCGAGGTGGTTCTTAGCCTGGCGGCCTCGGGACAGGTGGTATTAGTCGGACGCGGGGCTGGCAGCATTCTGCCGCGCGAAACCACGCTTAATGTCCGCATCATCGCTCCCCTTGCCGATCGTGTCGCCTTCATCGGGCAATGGCAGCGGCTCTCCAATGCCGAGGCCAGCGAGCGCGTCCGCCAGGGCGACGAACGCCGGGCCGAGTTCGTCCAGAAGCATTTTCGCCGCACCATCGGCGACACCCACCAGTATGACCTGGTCCTCAACTCCAGCCTGCTCGGCGAGGATGGCTGCGCCGATCTGATCGCCCGGGCCGCGTGGATCCGCTGGGGGCTGGTCACCGATCTGGCGAGGTGACCGTCGAAGCTGCTTGCTCGTCAGCGCACCAGGGGGTACCATGCTGGGTGTAGGTTTGCCTGCCACCTGAGTTTCTCACCCATGCTACCCCCCCTCCGGGAAGATGACACTCTGCCGCTTCCACCTGGTGGCCGTCGTCCCGGGTCGCGCCTCGATCTAATGACCTCGCGGTATGTCCTGCTGGAGGAAATCGCCCAGGGCGGGATGGGTACCGTCTACCGCGTCCACGATCCAGACCTCCACCGGACCCTGGCCCTGAAGGTTCTGCACGCCGAACATCGCGGTGATGCGGAAATGGTGCGGCGCTTTCTAGAAGAAGCACGCATTGCGGGGCAGCTGCAGCATCCGGGTGTGGTGCCCGTCCACGAGATTGGCCGACTCGGCGATGGACGCCCATTCTTCACCATGAAGCTCGTCGAGGGGCGCACGCTGGCCGCGCTTCTCAGCGAACGGCCCTTTCTGGATCACGATCTGTCGCGCTTTCTCGAGATTTTCGAGCGGGTGGCACAGACCATGGCCTATGCCCATGCCCAGGGGGTCCTGCATCGCGACCTGAAGCCGACCAACATCATGGTTGGGGCGTTCGGCGAGGTGCAGGTCATGGACTGGGGGCTGGCCAAGTTCCTGGGAGAGCCCCCTGATCCGAATCAGCCTGTGGTGGACAGTCAGGCTTCTACCTGGCGGCCTGACCAGACTCAGGCGGGCTTGGTGGTGGGCACCCCGGCCTACATGTCGCCCGAGCAGGCGGTGGGCGCCCCGGTGGATGAGCGTGCCGATGTCTTTGGCCTGGGTGGCATGCTCGCCGAGATTCTCACGGGGAAACCGCCCTTCCTGATCGTCCTCAGTGCCGCCGAGTGGCTGGTCGATCGTGAACGTGACCTGCCCTGCCTACATGCTCGGCTTCGGGCCTCGGTCCACGACCAGGAACTGCTGCAGCTGGCCCTCGATTGCCTCCAGGAGAACCCCTATCAGCGGCCGCGC
This sequence comes from Gemmataceae bacterium, assembly GCA_046350255.1. Lineage (GTDB taxonomy): Bacteria > Planctomycetota > Planctomycetia > Gemmatales > Gemmataceae > CALDUY01. The sequence continues at coordinate 151,060 of JAXMAV010000021.1, read as the reverse complement.
AATGCCCAGGAGGTGGCCGAACGCGTGCTTCGCTACCGCACTGGTGTGGAGGATCGTCTGCGTCGGGCCGAGGTCGAACGAGCCGCCGCGGAATCCCGTGCGGAAGCCAGCCGCGCCCGCGCTCGTGCCAGCCGACTGCAGTATCTCGTGGCCCTGGTGGGGCTGGTGCTTCTTGGATGTATTGTGGCATTCGTCTGGTACCACTACGACCGTCAGCGCGACCTGGTCGATCGGTTCGAGGTGCTGATGGCCCAGGTCGATCGCTTTGAGAGCGACGCCGAGGCGCTCAAAGGGGCTCCCGATGCCCTGGCTGTGTGGCGCGAAACCCTGGCCGCCCTGGATCGCACCGCCGAGGCGGTCACCAACGAATGGGGCACCACCCGCCTGCAGGAGCACATCGCCCGGCGGCGTGAGCGTCTGCTCGCCACCATCAATCAGCTCACCTTCGAGCAGCGGTTCCTTGGTCGGCTCTACGAGAGTCGGCTGATCAAGGATGATGCGATGTCGCACGAAGCCAACGCGATGTATCACCAGCTGTTCCGCGATGCCAACATCGATCTTCGGCAACTTTCGTCGGCGGAGGCCTTGCAGCGTTTGCAATCCTGGTCGGTGTATGCACGCCGCGAGGTGGTCATCGCCCTGGATGACTGGATCGAGGACCGTCGCAAGAGCAGTGTAGATCCCTCGTCCTGGCGTTCCCTGATCGAACTTGCTGCCAACCTCGACATGGATACCTGGCGCGCCAATCTGCGCCGACGCGTGCTGCAAACGGCCGAGCGTTCGTACCAACCCACCCTGGCTGGCCTGGAACTCCTGGCCCGAGCTGTCCAGCCCGCTCCGCTTTCTCCCTGGCTGACCGTGATCGCGGCGGAGCGACTCGAACTGGTACGGCATCTGCTGGCCGAGGCCACCAGACTCAACACCCAGGAACTGGATCCGGCGACGGTGTATCTGCTCGCCTCGCTACTTCGACAGGAAGGCGAACTCACCGCCGCCGCCCACCTCCTTCGGGTGGCCCAGCGACATCATCCCCGCGATCTGTGGCTGAATTATCAGCTGGCATTCACTCTCAACGAGATGTCTGATACCAACGTCGATGAGGCCATCCAGTATTACACCGCGGTGCGGGCCATTCGCCCCGAGATCGGTCACGCCCTGGCCCACGCCCTGGAGAAACGCAAACGTATCCCCGAGGCCATCGAGCTGTTCCGCGAGTTGATCCGCATTCGCCCGGACAACCCCGATCACTACCGCTGCCTGGGCCATCTCTACACGCAGGTAAAGCGCTATGACGACGCCCAACAGGTCTTCACCCGCCTGGTCGAGTTACGGCCCCAGCACGCCGTCGGACATTACTACCTCGGCAACCTTCACGCCCGGGCCGGGAAGTTCGACCTGGCCGAACAGGCGCTACGCGAGGCGTATCGGCTGGATCCTCAATTAGTCTCGGCGCGGCTGGATCTGGGCAACATCCTGCTTCGCACTCGCCAGTACGCCCAGTTGGAAAAACTCATCGTCTCCGAGATCGACCGGTTCCCACGTAACCCGGTGCTCTGGTTCGAGCGGGGCGTGGTGGAACACGAACGAGGCGACCTTCAGGCCGCGATGAAGAGTTTTCAGCAGGCGCTGGCTCTCGACCCGACCCTGCCGCAGGCCAACACGAATCTGGCTCTCATTCTCATCGACCAGCGCAAAGACCTCTCCCGGGCCGAACAGTTACTTCGCCATGCCCTGTCCGTCAACCCTGCCCTGCGCGAGGCGCTTCAGGCGCTGGCCAAGCTCCTGGGCGAGCAGAAGCGGTACTCGGAGAGACTCGATCTCCTGCGCGCGCTGGTTCGGTATCATCCGCAGTCGGCCTCGGCGCTCGAGGACCTGGTGCGCGCGGAGGCTGAGCTGGGGCTGACCACCGAGTTGATTCGGACCAGCCGGGTGGCCCTGCATCGCTTCCCCCAGGATGCAAGGCTCGCCTACCGGCTGGGATTGCTCCTCTCGGATTATGGGCAGCCCCAGGAGGCCATGACGGCCTACCGCCAGGCCCTGGCTATTCGAGACGACTACGCGGAGGCGCACTGCAACCTTGGCATTCTGCTCCGCCAGCAGGGCGACTTCGAGCAGGCGCGCACACACATTCGCCGAGGCCACGAGCTGGGATCGGCCCGGGAGAAATGGCCCTATCCGTCGGCCCGGTGGCTAGCGGATGTCGACCGCCTCGTGGAGATCGAGGGCCGGCTCGATCAGATCCTGGCGTCGGCGCCATTCGCGGTGCCTGTTGGCGATCTCATCACGGCGGCCCGGGTCTGTCAGTTGCGCGACAGGCACGTCCAGAGCGTGGCCCTGTTCGTCCGCGCCGTCGAGGTCGATTCCCGGGTGGCCTCCGCGTCTCTGCCCTTCGACCGCGAAGACGCCGGCTTTGCTGCCATCGCCGCAGCCGCAGGGCGCGGGAAGGGGGCAGAATCCCTCTCGGCCGCGGATCGACATGCTCTTCGCCGACGGGCCCTGACCTGGCTGACCGCCGAGCTGAACCACTTCCGACGGGTGGCGCAAATCCCCGCCAATCAAACTCGCGTCGTCAATCGTTTGCGCCTGTGGCTGCGCAGCGACCGCGTGGGCCTAGCCCGGTCTAGCGACGTGCGTGCGGATCAGTTCGCCGAGGAACGCGAGGCCTGGGACCGCCTGTTCCAGGCCATCCACGCCATGCTACCCTGATCCGCTCGCCGGTCACCGCTCCCGATCGGCCAGCCAGAGAATCAACTCATCGTCGTGGTCGCCGCTGTGGCAGCCATGGCAGAAGATGGTGCAGATGCCCAGCGCCAGGAGAATCCCAGCCAGGATCCTGACCGACATCTGGTGAGCAGTGCGAACAGGATCCCGACGATCCGAAGCTAGAACCATCATCGCTGCAAGCTCTCATCGAGGAAGGTCAACATGCGGTCGATGCTGCGCGTCAGGTTGGGGCCCGCCCAGGTGTGGCCCTCGCCAGGAAGTTCGAGGAAGACTCCCTGACCGCCCAGCTGGCGGAGGTGGTCGGACAACTCGCGCGCCTGGCCCGGAGGCACCACGCGGTCAGCTGACCCGTGGATGAGCAGGAACGGCGGTGGGTTGCGCGGATCGTAAAACAGGGGTGAGGCCTGGCGGTAGGCGTCGGGCTTCTCCCGGGGCAACCCTCCCAGGAGGGGTTGCAGATTGCGCGTCAGTACCTCCTCGGTCTGTAACTCCGTCGCCGTCAGGTTGACCGGTCCCGCCAGGCTGACGACGGCCTGCACCGCGCTGGACTGCTGGGCGTATCCACCCGTCCCTTCCAGACCATCGGCAGGGACGGTCATGCCCAGCATGCAGGCCAGATGCCCTCCGGCCGACAGCCCTACCACCCCGATGCGCTCCGGATCGATCCGGTAACGGCCAGCGTGCGCGCGGAGCCATCGCAAGGCCATCTTGCAATCTTCCAGGCAGGCTGGCCAGCGGTGTTTTGGCGCAAGGCGATAATCCGGGGCGGCCGCCACGTAGCCTCGGCGCGCCAGCACTTCCAGGGTGGCGGCCATCTGCTTGCGCGAGCCACTCACCCAGCCGCCTCCATGAATGCACAGGACTGCGGGGAAGGGACCCTCACCCTGGGCGGGCAGACGCAGGTCCATCCGGAGCGATTCTCCGCCCACCTGGCCCAGCAGCACGTCGGGCTCGCTTCGCACGGCTGGGGCAGGATCCTGCGCTGCCACGAAGGCCCACACCAGACTACCCAGCCCACCCAGCAGGGCCAGGCTGCCCACGATTGTCCATCGCTGTGTCACGGCGGAACCTCCCTGTTCTCGCAGATTGTCCATCCCCCAGGCACCTAGCCCTGGGGCGCGCGCCGAGTATACCAGAGTCCGTGGAGAACGAGGCAGGTCACTCTTCGGTCTGGCCGCGTGTACCGATGTAACGGAGACCTGGATCGAGGCCCCCGGGCACACCTACCACGGCGAACCGGGTCGGACCACCTCCACCGCGTCCGGTGAAGAAGTCGTCGCCGCGCAGGGCCCCGGCCGGCATCCGCAGCGACAGCCGTTTGCCGTCGCGCAACACTTGCACCTGCTTCAGCTCGCCGGTTTGTTCTTCCTTCCGCTTCCGCTCGGCGAACAGGCGGGCACAGCGCAGCTCGGCTCCGTCGTAACTCAGGATAACGTCGCCTGCCTGCAGAGTCCCGCCCAGACGCTCGGCCTGCGGAGGCACCACGTCGAAGGTGCGGTCGCTGTTGACCAGCCAGACCACCCGGGTCGAAACCTGGTTCCCTTCGGTGTCGAAGTAACTCGACGAGTTCAGGTCGCCTGCGGCGTCGTAGGCGTAGCGCGCCTTGCAGTAGCCCAGCGTGCCCAACGTTGGCTTGTTGTCGGCGCCGTAGAAGGTTTCCTCGACTAGGTTGAACGCGTTGTCGAACCGCCGGGTATGGCGCGCCACACCGTAGACGCTGGCCACCAGCTGGCCCGAGGGGCCGTATGTGGCCATCTCGGTGATGTTGCCAGAGGCGTCATGCCGCCAGGTCCGCCGCGCCACTGACCCGGCCGGTTTAGGCCGCGCCTCGCCATCCAGCGAGGCCAGCTCCGAGAGGTTACCAAGCTCGTCGTAGCGGGCTTCCACCCGGGCAACGCCGACGCTGTCTTCCAGCGGCTGCCCATCCGAACCATAGACGATAAGCGACTCGACGTTGCCGCGTTCGTCGTACTGGATGGCGCAACGGCCATGCGAAACCGTGGCCGCCGCGAAGGGCAGGGGAAGCTGCCAGAGAGCTGCCATGGTCAGCATGTTGGTGAGGCTACTTTCCGTCGTGCCCCGTTCCATGCGTTCGGGTTCGGTGGTCAGCTCGCCGTCGATGCCGTGGTTGGTGAACTCCTCCAGCCGGCCCTGTTCGTCGTACTTCCAGGTCTTGCGTGCCACCCGGCTGTTCGTCCCGGTTCCAGCAGTCAATCGATCGTCGCGGTCGTAGAAGGCCAGGTCGGTCAGATGGCCCGCCTCGTCGTACTGACGTACCACCCGGGCAATGCCACCGATGGCGGCCGGTTTGCCATTCAGGTCGAAGTAGGCCTCCGAAAGCACCTGCCCTCGGGGGTTGTACTCGAAGGTCGCGCGGACCACCCCGGCCAACGGCCCCTTCTCGACCCGGGCGGCCGGTTTCCCCTCGTCGTCCAGGTAGATCAGCTCCCGCACGCGGCGCTGGCTATCGTAGGACAGCGCGGTTCGGTACGACCGCCCCGACACGGGGTTGCCCTCGGGGTCGAAGCCGGCCTCGGGGTTTTCGTGGTAGACTCGCGAACAGTTGTCGGCGTCGTCGTACTCGTAGGTCTGGCGCAGACGCGACGAGGCGAGCCCCTGCAAACTCTCGTACGAGCGCATGCGGCCCCGGTCGTCGTAGGCCATGCGGTACGAACCCACGGTGGGCTTGCCGTCCAGCCCCAGCGACTCGCGCAGCACCGGGTTGCCATCGGCGTTGTAGCTGACGCGCAGCATGGCGGCGGTGATCAGGCCGCGGACCGGTTTGCCACGCAGGTCCAGGTACGATTCCTCGAGCAGGAGGCCATCTGGACTCCACTTGCGAACGACCCGACCGTAGCCCAGCCGATTGACGGCCGGTTGATCCCGCGGCCCCAGGAATGTGACGGCGGTGACCAGGCCGTTGCTATCGTGCTTGTAGCGACGGCCGAAGATACCATCCCGGCCCGGCCGTGGCTTGCCGTTGCGGCCCAGGTAGCGCACTTCGGTTTCGAGCCCCTCGTCGTTCCAGGTGATCTGGACATACGAAGCGCCGGAGCCGGCCCGCGTTAGCATGAAGCCGCGTTCGTCGGTGTAATGGGCGATACCGTCGCGGTTAAGCAGGAAGATCCAGACGATGCGGCCGGCGGCGTCGCGAGCGATCTCACGGGTTACCCGGCCGGACTCGTCGCGCTCATATTCCCAGCTGCACATGGTGTTGCCCAGGCGCGCGCCTCCGGTGATGAAACCGGGGGTGAAACTCGGGCGGACGACGCTGGGCACCACGGGACGACCCGGCATGACAAAGGTAGCCCGCAGGCCGGGTTCGATGTCGGACAGGTGCGGAATCACCGCGTGCTGCGTCGAAAGAAGGCCATGGTGATCTACTGATTCGATCTTTTGCACCTGTCCGCCGCGCAGCTCGAAGCGGAACGACACCCCACGTCGGCGCGCCTTCGCCTCGGTCAGGGGGCCGATGCCCCGGGGAGCGCCGCGAACCTTGACGAAGTTGGTGAAGTAGGCCACCTCGACTGGCTCGGGGGTCACGGGTGGTTTGCGGCCCAGTTGCATCGCCAGCGACACCACCAGCCCCAGCGTCGTGGCGGCCAGCAGCGCCACGATGAGGATCATCACGTGACGCTGCGCCCAGCGGACCGGCCGGCGCCAGCCCGGGGTAGGACGCGCCACGATCGATTGCCCGTCGAGATAGCGCCGCAGGTCGTCCGCCAGGTCAATGGCGCGCGCGTACCGGCGGGCCGGATCCTTTTCGAGGCATTTCAGGCAGATGGTTTCAAGGTCGCGCGGGATCTCGGGCCGGAGCAGCGAGGGCCGGACCACTTCCTGCGTGCGTACCTGGTCCAGCACCTCCAGGGTGCTCGACCCCCGGAAGGGAGGCCGACCGGTGAGGCACTCGTAGAGGATCGCGCCCAACGAGTAAATGTCGGCCGTGGGGCCCACCTCGCGCCCCTTGCCCTGCGCCTGCTCGGGAGCCATGTAGTACGGCGTGCCCAGGATGGTACCCGTGCGCGTCTGGGCGCCTTCCTCGTTCATCTGCTTGGCCAGGCCGAAATCGGATACCTTCGGCACTCCCAGCAGCAGCATCGTCGCCCGGGCCGGGTGATCGACCGGTAACTCGTCCACGGACCCGCTGAGTAGCACGTTGCCTGGCTTCAGGTCGCGGTGGACGATGCCCTTGTCGTGGGCCGTCTGCATCCCGCGGGCCAGCATCTCGAGCAGGTCGGCGGCGTGACGCGGCGGCAGCGGATTCCCGGCGATCGCCTCCAGCAGGGTGCCGCGCTCCATGAACTCCATGACGACGTAGGGCAGGCCCCCGTGCGAGCCGACCTCCAGCACCCGGACCAGGTGGGGATGATCGAGCAGAGCGGCAGCCTGCGCCTCGTTCTGAAAGCGGGCCAGTTCGCGCGGTTGCGCGCGGATGCCCGCTGTCAGCATCTTCAGGGCGACGATGCGTCCCGTGGCTGACTGACGGGCGCGATAGACCACGCCGACGCCACCGTAACCGACCGTGTGCAGCACCTCGTAACCGGGGATACCCGGATCGGCGGGCGGGGCCACGGGGGCGACTTCGCGGTGGTGTGGCCGGGGCAGTTCGCCGTTGCCATCGCCGGTGTCGTGGAGCGAGAACATCTCCACCGACGAGCCGCAGACCGGGCACACCGTCCAGCGCGCATGCTCATCGGCCCGACGATCACTCATCGGATCCCAGCGATGCCCGTGGGTGCATACCTGAGTCTGCCGCATGGAACGTCCCTGCGACCAGGAAAGGACAGGAACCAGCCTAGCCGATCCTGACCCCTTGCGACAAGGGGAGAGGCTAGACTCACTTGTTCGCGCTCCATCTCTGTACAACAATACGCAGCGAGGAGCATTTATGGCCATCGAGCAGGCGATTTACCGACGGAACTGGGTAGGGGAGGTGCGTCTGGCGGCGCATTCGCCCGGCTTCCACGCCACCACCCAGGAGCTGACCCGCCGCCTGTGTCAGGGCTTTGGCGCCCCGGTGCCGGACACTGCCTGCTCTCTGGCGCTGTTCGTCCAGCCACTTGGTCGTCGCCTGGTGGCCCTGGTGCGTGTGACCGACGATGCCGGGCCGGATGCCCTGGCCTTTCACGTGCTGGCCCTTCCGCGCACCCTTTACGCCGACCTGGCGGGCGATCCCTTTCACGTGGCCGAGCAGCTGCCTCCTGTGTGGCAGGCCTCGGCCGATCTCCCCTCGCTGGAGTGGACGGCACCTCCACCCCCGAGGCGCTCGGTGGATGACGTGCGCCGGGTGCTCAACGTGGTGGCCGAGCGCACGCAGCTGCTCCTGGGTGGTGTCCAGGCGCTGGTCGATGGGGGACGACTGGCCTTCGCGCGGAAACGTCCCGACCCGGATCTGGTCCGCGATCTCTGGGCGCTCCTGCCCGAGGCCACCCGCTGTGAGTTGTGGCCCACCACCTTCGCCTACGGCAACGCGCTGCGCTTCCACATCGCCGTGGTTCCGGAGGCACAGGGGCCGGCCTTCGCCGCCTACGTCCCTGAGGCGGACATGGGCGATTACCCCGAGGGACGCTACGAGTTCGCCCTCCAGAAGGCGGCCGAGGAAAGTGACCAGGCCGAGATCGATGGCCTGTTTGCCCGACGTAGTCGGGGGCAGATGCTGCGTCTGGCGGTCGGGCTCCTGGCGGCGTTCGTGGGCATCACGCTCTTTCTGGCGCCAGGGTCGGTCGAGGAACCAGCCCTGCCTCCGCCCGCGGCCTTTTCCGTCCTCGATGATCTGGAACGAGGACGTCTAGCCGCCCGGTTGCAGGCCCTGGCGCGGAAACACGACCTGCGCATCCCAGAAGGTAGCTCTGAGAAAGAGTTGCGTCAGGCTGTCGTCGCGCTCGATCGCCAGGTCGAGGAACGCTGGCCCAGCGGTCGGCAGGCGGGAGACCACTCGACCACCGGACCGGTTCAGCGGCAGCTCCGCGTCCTCCTGTGGAAACTGCGCGTGGCGGACTATGATACCCCGAACATTGATCCAGCCGCCCTGGTGGACCGCCTGGATGCAGCGCTGAGCAGGGAGGCCACCCCATGAGCGAGAAGGTGCTGGTCGTGCCCACTGCCATCTTCCGCGAGGCGGGGTTGTTCCACGGCTTTTCGGATCGCGTCGATCACTACCTGCCACACCTTCTGCGACCCGAGGTGCTGCGCTTCGCTCCCCGGGCCGAGGCTGAGGACGATCCGGAACTCAAGCAGTTGATCCCCTACGTCGTCCTGCGTCACGGCACTACGCTCTTCCACTACCAGCGAGCCGGCGGGGCCGAGAAGCGCCTGCACGCACGGCGATCGATCGGCATCGGTGGCCACATTTGTTCCGAGGATGGCGCGCCAGAGGAAGCCGCCTACTTCGCCGGCATGTGGCGCGAGTTGGCCGAGGAGGTGGAGTTGCCAGCCATCACCGCCGAGCGCTGTCTGGGGCTCATCAACGACGATCGAACCCCCGTCGGCCGGGTACACCTGGGCGTAGTGCATCTGCTCGACCTGGCCGAATCGCGGGTGAGGAGTCGCGAGGAGGCGCTGCAGGCAGGCGGCTTCGCGTCGCTGGCCGACCTGCGCGCTGGCTGGGAGGCGTTCGAGACCTGGTCGCAGTTCCTGCTCGAAGGGGCCTGGCTGGTTCCCTGAGCCGATCAGGGCGTGAGTGGCTTCTTCCGAAGTACGGCCCGGGCCCGGACATCCCATTCAAAGCCGTCCAGGGGGCCGGTTTCGGGCAAGCGCAGCGCCTTGACATCCGACCGAGCCTCCTCGGGCCCCTCATGGCCAGGTGGCAACCCCCACACCAGGCGGGCTTTCGGGGTGGCCAGAGTTAGCACGCCCTTGTCGGAAGAAACCTCCGCCTGCTCCAGGCCCAGGCTGGCCAGGCGCGGCTGCAAGAAGGCGACCAGCGAAGCCGCCGCCTGCACGCGCACGTCCTTCCACTCCTTGCCCGGGGCCACGCCCGGCGGCTGCACCTCGGTGGTCAGCACCGGCAGCGGGTTCGGCCGGCTCCACTTCGGTAGCAGGATGCCCCGGCCGTTGACCACGCGATCAAACTTCTTCACGACCAGCGTGGGAGTGCGATAGACCAGATCCACCCTGGCCCGGTTGTGCGGAAGCAAACGTACCTGCTGCACTTTCTCGACCCAGGGATGTAGCGCCAGCGCCGAGGCGATGCGCGCCGGTGTCTCGGGTTGCAGGGCATCCAGCCAATCCGGAAGTTCCGCCAGATACTGGGTTTCGGTGAGGAACTCGGCCGCGGTCATCCCGGGGGGCGGTTCGCATTCGACGCTGGTGAAGGCCAGGCCCGGCTCGGCTCGTTCGCGGATGCGGTTGCCCAGGTACTTCCCGGAATAGAATAACCCAGTGAACATGCCGGCGGCCGCCAGCAGGGGCAAACCCAATTGCAGCGCCCAGCGCCGCCCGTTGATTCCGTTCCAGGCCATGCTCATCCCGGGGCTACCAAACGGCGATCTCCTGTTCCAGCGTCACGTTGAAGCGTTCCTGTACCTTGGCCCGGACCAACTCGATCAGGCGGAGAATGTCGCGCGTCGTCGCTCCGGGATGCACGATGAAATAATTGGCGTCGCGATCGCTGACCTCGGCGCCGCCCACCCGGGTGCGTGGCAGGCCGGCCTGGTCGATCAGGGCGCTGGCGCTCAGACCGCGTGGATTCTTGAAGATGCGCCCCGCCGCCTGGAAGACCGCCGGCTGGCCGGCCTTGCGCAGGATCCAGGCCTTGCGCATCCGCTTCACGATGGCGTCGGCGGAGTCGGTTTGCAGCTCGAACTCGACGTTGAGAAGCACGGGGTCGTCCAGGTTGCTGGCGTTTTCGCCGAACTGCAGCTCGTCACGGTCACGCACCTGGACCTTGCCCTGCGCATCGAGTACCTCGACCTGCCGGACGAACTGGCCGATATCGCCGGCACGGTCGCCCGCGTTGGTGCGGAGGGCCCCACCCACCGAGCCCGGGATGCCCACCAGCGATTCCAGCCCCGCCAGGTTGTGTCGAGCCGAGGCCGAGATCAGGGCGGCCACGCTGGCGCCGGTGCCGGCCCGGACACGCTGGCCCTCGACGGTGATTTGCGTGAAGGCGGGGGCATTGAGACGCACCACGACGCCGGAGATGCCCTCATCGCGGATCAGCATGTTGCAGCCACAGCCCAGCACGCGCAACGGCAGGTGCTGCTCGAAGCAAGCGCGGACCAAACGGGCCAGCTCGTCGAGATTGCGCGGCTGGGCCAGGTACTCGACCGTCCCCCCCAGCTTCAGGTGCATGAAGGGGGCCAGCGAGGCATTGGGCTGCAAGATCTCGCTAAACTCGTCGAGTCGGGCCATGGTCGCAGACTCCGGTCGGGATACCTTGGCCGTATCATATGCCCTGTCCTGGTTGCCGGTCAACGCATGACTGGCAATGGGGCCGGTCGCTCCTATAACTGATGTGCCATGACACTCACTGAACATCAGGGACCGCTCGCCATCCTCGTCTCCGGCGGGCTGGATAGTGCCATCCTCGTTGGCGAAGCGGCACGGCACTGCTCCCGGGTCTACCCACTGTATGTCCGCTTCGGCCTGGCCTGGGAAGAGGTCGAACAGGCGCATCTGCGCCGGTTCCTGCAGGCGCTGGCTGCTCCCGCCGTCCAGCCGCTGACCTTGCTCGACCTGCCGGTGGGCGATCTATATGGCCAGCACTGGAGCGTCACGGGGCGCGACGTACCTGGCGCGGAAACGGCCGACGAGGCGGTTTTCCTGCCGGGGCGCAACGTGCTCTTGCTTGCCAAGGCCCTCTTGTGGTGTCATTTGCACCAGGTGCCCGCGGTCGCCATGGCTCCTCTGGAGTCCAACCCCTTCCCCGATGCCACCCCTGCTTTTTTCCAGGCCTTCGAGCAGGTGGTCAACCAGTCGGTGGGAGGCGCGGTGCGTGTGCTGCGCCCCTACGCCCACCTGCACAAGATCGATGTCCTTCGTCGTGGTTCCTCGCTGCCCTTGCAGCACTCCTTCTCGTGCATCCACCCGCGGCATGGCCTGCATTGTGGCCAGTGCAACAAGTGCGCCGAGCGCAAGAAGGGGTTCGCGGAAGCGGGCCTCGCCGATCCCACCGCCTACGACGACCGGAGCTAGCCATGTTCAGCGTCACCCGGGAACTCCACTTCTGCTACGGACATCGCTTGCTCGACTACAACGGCAAGTGTCGCTACCTGCACGGGCACAATGGCAAGGCGGTCATCACCCTCTCCACCCGCGACCTCGATCGCCTGGGCATGGTCGTCGATTTCGGCGTGCTCAAGCAGGTGGTCGGAGGCTGGATCGACGAGAACCTCGATCATCGCATGTTGCTGCATCGCGACGATCCGTTGCTGGGGCAGCTACGTGCCCAGGGCGAGCCGATCTTCGTGATGGACACCAACCCCACCGCCGAGAACATCGCCCGGCTGATCTTCGACTACACCCGGAGTCAGGGCTTTCCCGTCGTGCAGGTGGTGCTCTGGGAAACCGAAAACAGCTATGCCACCTACGCCGAAGCGCTGACGTCCTGAGCAGGCAGGAACGAGACGCGATGGTCCTTGACGGCGCTGGCCCCTTCGCCTTATGATTCTCTTTGTCGGATCGCGCATTCGACGAACCATGTCCCCAGGCCGTGCTGACAGAGCGATTCCTGTCGAGTCGAGCATGTAATCTCCTCGCTACACTACACTTATCTTCCAGTTCTACTCCTCCCGGGGTTGATACTGGGGTGCTTCTATCTCGCGAACATCCGGAAGTGGCGCAATGTCCCGAGCCCCCCTGGGACTTGCCTGCTTCCGGATTTTTTTACGCGCGTGCGGAGCCACGTCGTGCCTGGACCATCCTGCCCGGCGCTCTAGCATGTAAACAGGTCGATACCCATCCCTCCCGGTGCATGGTCATGCTTCCGCGCTTCGCTGGAACCCTGGTGCTGGTCTGTTCCATCCTGGGGCTGGTGCAAGGTTGTACCCGTCCGAAGATGCCGGAAAAGGATTCCTCCGATCTACCGGTCGAGGTCTCGTTACCCATCCTCAAGTCGGTGGTCGATAACCTCGAATTCACCGGCCGGCTCGACGCCCAGTTCTCCCTCGACGTTCGGGCGCGGGTCACCGGCTACATCGTCGAGACGCCGTACAAGGAAGGCGACCTAGTGAAGAAGGGGGCCATCCTCTTCAAGATCGATCCGCGTCCCTACCAGGCGAAACTCGACGACGCCCTGGCCTACCTGGAGTTCCAGAAGGCCAAGCTGAAACTGGCCCGTGCAGATAACCTCCGCGCCAAGGAGACCGCCAAGACGCCTGGGGCAATCAGCAAGCAGGACCTCGACAAGTATCAGGCCGCCGAGGAAGAAGCCCGCGCCGGCGTTAAAAGCGCTGAGGCGTCCACCGAGATCCACAAGCTCAACCTCGTCTGGTGTACGGTCGATTGTCCCATCGATGGGCGTGTCAGCCGTTACTTCCTCACGCTGGGTAACCTCATCAATCAGGACCAGACGTTGCTGACCACTGTCGTCTCCGAGGATCCCATCTACGCCTATTGCGATGCAGACGAACGCTCGTTACTTCGTGTGAGGCGGGGGCTGGAGTCCGGACGCATCAAGGCGAACGAGAAGGGCGACATACCGATCTTCATGAGCCTGGCCGACGAGGTCGGGTTCCCTCACCAGGGATTGCTCAACTTCGTGAATAACCGGGTGGACCCGCTCACCGGGACGATTACTTTGCGGGCGGTCTTCAAGAACCCTCCCATCAAGAATGGCCGACGGCTCTTCGCCCCCGGTATGTTCGTGCGCATGCGCATTCCCCTGGGAGACCCCCAGCCGGCCGTGCTGGTGGCGGAGCGCACCCTGGTCACCGATCAGGGGATGAAGAACGTCTTCATCGTCGATGAAGAGAACAAGGTGAAATACCGGCGAGTGGAACTGGGCGCCTTGCAACCCGATGGGCTGCGCGTCATTACCTCGGGCCTGGAGGGCAAGGAACGCGTCCTGCTCACCGGCCTGCAGATGGTGCGGCCTGGCATGAAGGTGGACCCCCAGACAGTCGCCATGCCGGTGTTGAATATCTTGCAGGGCGTCGCGGGTGGGAGCTCAAAACCGGCCGACAAGAAGTAGTCGACCTCCGCGGAGTCCGGCATGATCTCCCACTTTTTCATCGATCGACCGATCTTCGCGTCGGTGCTTTCCATCGTTCTGGTCATCGCCGGAACCGTGGCGATGATCTCATTGCCCATCTCGCTGTATCCGCCCATTGCGCCGCCAACCATCCAGGTCTCGGTCACCTACCCTGGTGCCTCTGCCGAGGTCGTCGCCGACACCGTGGCGGCTCCCATCGAACAGCAGGTCAACGGCGTGGACAACATGATCTACATGTCGTCCACCTGCGATAACACGGGCTACTACAACCTCACGGTCACCTTCGCGGTCGGTACCAACCTCGACCTGGCCCTGGTAAACGTCCAGAACCGGGTGAACCTCGCGGTGCCTCAGCTGCCCCACGCGGTGAGCAAGCAAGGCTTGACCATCAAGAAGAAGACGCCGGACATTCTCCTGGTGATCAACTTCTTCTCGCCGGACAAGCGTTACGATGATCTCTACCTCTCCAATTACGCCACCATCCACGTCAAGGATGAGATCTTTCGCTTGCCTGGGGTGTCCGACATCAACTACCTGGGTCAGCGCGATTACTCCATCCGGGTCTGGCTCGATCCGCAGCAGCTCGCCGCGCGCAACATCTCGACAAGCGAGGTGGTGCATGCGCTGAAGAATCAGAACTACGCGGTCTCGCCGGGATCGGTGGGGCAGCAACCGGCCGCTCCTGGTCGGTCGTTCCAGCAACCGCTGGACGTGATTGGGCGGCTGCGGACGACGGAGGAATTCGCCAACATCATCATTCGGGCTGAACCGGGCGGCGCAGGCTCCGGCACACCCGGCAACCCCAACCCTTCTCCCGCTGCCGCCTTCACCCGGCTGGGCGACGTGGCCCGGGTAGAGTTTGGCGCGGTCCGCTACGACCAGACGGCCGGTATGGACGACAAGGTGTCGGTGGCGCTGGCCATCTATCAGCTGCCGGGCTCGAACGCCCTCGACGTCGCCGCCTCGATCCAGAAGAAGATGAAGGAGCTGGCGAAGAAGTTCCCCGAGGGGTTGGCCTACGAGATCAACTACGACACCACGCCGTTCATCAGTGATTCGATCAAGGACGTGGTCAAGACGCTGATCGACGCCGTCATCCTGGTGGCTATCGTCGTGCTGGTGTTCCTGCAGAACTGGCGCGCCACCATCATACCGCTCATCGCCGTGCCCGTGGCCATCATCGGCACCTTCGCCGCCATGGCCGCTCTGGGAATATCAATCAACACCATCTCGCTGTTTGGCCTGGTGCTGGCCATCGGTATCGTGGTCGATGATGCCATCGTAGTCGTCGAGAACGTCGAACGCTGGCTCGAGGTCGGTTACACTCCCCGCGATGCCGCGCGCAAGGCCATGGAGGAAGTGACTGGCCCGGTGGTGGCGGTGGCGCTGGTGCTGTGTGCGGTGTTCGTCCCGTGTGCGTTCATCTCGGGCATCACCGGGCAGTTCTTCCGGCAGTTCGCAGTCACCATCTCGGTGTCCACCGTTATCAGCGCCTTCAACTCGCTGACGCTCAGTCCCGCCCTGGCCTCCATCCTCCTGCGGCCACGGCGGCACGGCTTTGACTGGGTTACCTTTGGTCTGTTCCTCACCGTCGGAGCGTTGCTTCCGTTCTATCTCCGCGCCTCGCACGGGCTGGGTGAATCGGTCCCCCTGGCGCTGTTCCTGCCCGTCTCGGCCCTGCTTGGTGCGGGCATCAGCGCGGGGGTCTACCTGAGCTTCAACCGCGTCTTCGACGTGGGCACGGCCGTCTACACGCGCATCGTCGGCTGGGCCGTGCGCCTGGCGCTGCTCGTGCTGATCGGCTACGGTGGGCTGCTTTACCTGACCTACGATCTATCTCAGAAGGTGCCAAAGGGGTTCATCCCGATTCAGGATCAGGGCTACCTGGTGGTGAACATTCAGCTGCCTGATTCCGCCAGTGTGCAGCGTACCCAGGAGGTGCTCGACCGCGTGGATCGCATCGCGCGAGGCGTGCCCGGGGTCTCACATACGGTCTCCACCGCGGGCTACTCCTTCCTGCTGAGCGTGTTCGGCTCCAACTTCGGCGGCATGTTCATCGTGCTCGATGACTTCGACAACCGCAAGGAGCTGGATAAGAACGGCTTCATCATCATGTTCAAATTGCGCGCGGCGCTGCAAAAGGAGATCCAGGACGCCATCATCAGCGTCTTTCCTGCGCCGCCGGTCAAGGGGCTGGGCACCGCCGGTGGGTTCAAGTTCATGGTCGAGGACCGCGGCGATCTGGGGGCGATGGCCCTGCAGGACTCCTGCACGAAGCTCATTCAAGAGGGCACGAAGAACCCCGGCATCGCTGGCATGTTCACCATGTACTCCGCCAGCTCGCCACAACTCTACGCAGACATCGATCGTGACAAGGCACGGGCCCTGGGGGTGCCCATTGCGCAGGTGAACGAGGCGCTGCAGGCGTTCCTGGGTTCCATCTACGTCAACAACATGAACGCCTTCGGCCGGTTCTGGCAGGTCAACATCATGGCGGATCTCCAGTATCGCAACCGGTTCGACACCTTCAACCTGATGATGGTGCGGAACGCTCGGGGCGACATGGTGCCGCTGTCCACGCTCATCGACCTGCGCGACACCATCGGTCCGGGCCTGGTGATGCGCTACAACCTTTATCGAGCAGCCGCCATCAATGGCAACTCGCGCACCGGGTTCAGTTCGGGAACCGTGATGGAAATCATCGACGACCTGGGCAAGAAGGAGTTGCCGCGGTCGATGGCCATCGAATGGACCGAGTTGAGCTTCCTCGAACGCGCCGAGGCCGAGGATTGGCGTAATCAGGTAGTGTTCCCGCTGGCGGTGGTGCTGGTGTTTCTGGTGTTGGCGGCGCAGTATGAATCCTGGTCGCTGCCGCTGGCAGTGATCCTCGTCGTGCCGATGTGTCTGCTCTGCTCGCTGGCGGGATTGCTCTTCGCCGGGAAGTACATTCCGCAGATGGATCTGAACATCTTCACGCAGATCGGCTTCGTGGTGCTGGTGGGGCTGGCGAGCAAGAATGCGATCCTGATTGTCGAATTTGCCCGGCAGCTGCGCTCGGAGGGTAAGCCACTCTTCGAGGCCACGGTGGAGGCCTGTCAGCTGCGTCTGCGTCCGATTCTGATGACATCGTTCGCCTTCATCCTGGGCGTGGTGCCGCTGGTCATCGCCAAGGGGGCGGGCGCCGAGATGCGTCGGGCGCTGGGAGTGGCGGTCTTCTCCGGGATGCTCGGGGTGACTGTCTTCGGCATCTTCCTGACGCCTGTGTTCTTCTTCGTCATCCAGTGGTTTGGCGATCGATCCGAAGGTTCGACCACCGCGCGGACGGGTAGTCGTCTGCTCTGGTACCTGGCTTGCATTCTCTCGCTGGGGCTGCTGCCCCTGTTGTCGGCCCTGCTCGGTGGGCTGCGGCGCGGCCGACCGCGCCTGTCCGATCTGACCAAACCCGCGCCACCCCCGGAGGCGGCTCCGTGATCTCGCACTTTTTCATCGATCGCCCCATCTTCGCCAGCGTGCTGTCGATCATCATCACCATTGCTGGCATTGTCAGCGTGCTGAGCCTCCCCGTTGCGCAGTATCCGGATATTACTCCGCCCACCGTGCAGGTGTCCGCCTACTTCCCGGGGGCCAATGCGCGCACCGTCATGGAGACGGTCGCTCAGCCGATCGAACAGCAGGTCTCCGGCGTCGAGAACGCCATCTACATGACCTCGCAATGCACCAACGATGGCCGCTACAACCTGATGGTGACCTTCAAGCTCGGCGTCGATCCCAACATGGCCCAGGTGCTGACGCAGAACCGCGTGCAGCTGGCCCTGCCCAACATTCCCGACCTGGTGCAGCGCGAGGGTGTCTCCGTTCTGAAGATGTCACCCAGCGTGATGATGATCGTGAACCTGGTTTCTCGCGTGGACGAGGCGACAGGCAAGCCGATCTACGACGATATCTACCTGTCCAACTATGCCACCATCCAGATCCGCGACGAACTGCTGCGTCTGCCCGGGATTGCCAACGTGACCTTCATGGGCCAGCGCGATTACAGCATGCGCGTGTGGCTCAACCCGGAGAAGATGGCCGTCCTGGGGATCTCGACTCAGGAGATCATCCAGGCGCTCAACGAGCAGAACGTGCAGGTGGCCGCCGGCTCCATCGGGCAGCAGCCGGTGCCGCGTGGGCAGCAGTTTCAGCTGATCATCAACACGCTGGGCCGGCTCACCACGCTGCAGGAGTTCGGTAACATCATCATCAAGGTGGGCGGGATGCCCGACCAGGCGGCGCAGGAGGCCAAGCCGACGCCGGCCCCGACCGCCTCGCCCAGCATCGTGCGTCTGCGCGACATCGCCCGGGTCGAGCTGGGGGCCATGCAGTACGATCAAGCCTGCACACTCGATGGGCAGCCTTCGGTCGCACTCTCGATCTACCAGCTGCCGGGGTCCAACGCTCTGGCGACGGCGCAGGGCGTGTACAAGAAGATGACCGAGTTGCGGCAGCGCTTTCCCGACGGCCTGGATTACAAGATCGTCTACGACACCACCCCGTTCATCCAGGAGTCGATCTTCGAGGTGTTCATCACCCTGGGCGATGCCATCTTCCTGGTGGCCATCGTGGTGCTGGTGTTCCTGCAAAATTGGCGCGCCACGGTCATCCCGCTCATCGCCGTGCCCGTGGCCATCGTCGGCACCTTCGCGGTCATGGCGGCGGTTGGCTTCTCGCTGAACAACCTGTCGCTGTTCGGCCTGGTGCTGGCCATCGGCATCGTGGTCGATGATGCCATCGTAGTCGTCGAGAACGTCGAACGCTGGCTCGAGGAGGGACACCCGCCCCGGGAAGCAGCGCGCAAGGCCATGAACGAGGTGACTGGCCCCGTGGTGGCGGTCGCGCTGGTGTTGTGTGCGGTGTTCGTCCCGTGTGCGTTCATCTCGGGCATCACCGGGCAGTTCTTCCGGCAGTTCGCCATCACCATCGCTGTGTCCACCGTCATCAGTGCCTTCAACTCGCTCACGCTCAGTCCCGCCCTGGCGGCGCTGTTGCTCCGTCATCGCAAGCATGGGTTCGACTGGGAGACGCTGGGCTCGTTCATGGTGCTGTTCTCGGCCGCCTCGGTCTGGGTACGCTACACGCACGGGCTGGGCGATCATCTGCCCATCGTCGCGGTGGCCCTGCTCGGCGCGCTGGCCGGTGGTCTGGTCGGCGGTGCTACGCTGGCGGTCTTCAACCGGATCTTCGATGTTCTCACCGCAGTTTACACTGGAGCCGTCGGCGTGATTCTGCGCCTGAGCCTGATCGTGCTGATCGGCTACGGAGGCCTGCTCTATCTCACCTACCACAACTTCACCACCACGCCCACGGGCTTCATCCCGCCGCAGGACAAGGGCTACCTGCTCGTCAACGTGCAGCTGCCCGATTCGTCCAGCGTGCAGCGCACCCAGGAGGTGCTTACGCGGATCGACCGCATCGTGCGAGGAGTCGAGGGCGACCGCCAGCGCTACCCGGGGCTGGACGGCGTGCGCCACACCGTGGCCATTTCGGGGCAATCGCTGCTGCTGGCTGCGAACGCGCCGAACCTGGGCTCGATGAACGTGATGTTGCAGCCGTTCGAGGAGCGTCGCGGCGGTGGCCTGACGGCGGATGACATCGCCCAGAAGATTCGCGACCAGTGCAGCCGGGAGATTCGCGAGGCGATCGTCACGGTGTCCGGGGCACCGCCGATTGATGGCCTTGGGACGGCAGGCGGCTTCAAGCTGATGGTGGAAGATCGCGGCCCGCTGGGGCTGGCCACCTTGCAGAGCACCTGCGACGCCATTGTGGTCTCCGGAGCCGGTACACCGGGGCTGCGCGGTCTGTTTACCAGCTCGCGCAACGACACCCCCTGGCTGTTCCTCGACATCGACCGGGACAAGTGCCTGGCCATGGGCGTCTCGCTCGAAAGCGTCTTCAACGCGCTGCAGGTCTACCTCGGCTCGTACTACGTCAATCAGTTCAACGAGTTTGGCCGCATCTGGCAGGTCAATCTCCAGGCGGATAACCGCTACCGAGATCGGATCGAGGACATCCGCCAGATGAAGGTGCGCAACAAGCGCGGCGAGATGGTGCCGCTGGCGACCATGGCGGCGGTGCGCGACACCTCGGGGCCGGTCCTGCTGATGCGTCACAACATGTACTCGGCCGCCGCGGTGTATGGCGATGCCACTCGGGGTACCAGCTCGGGTCAGGCGATCGACCTCATGGAAGGCATCGTCCGCAAGCACCTGCCGCCGGCCATGGATTTCGAGTGGACCGAGCTTACCTTCATGCAGCTGCAGGCAGGCAGCACCGCGATGGTGGTCTTCGCCTTGGCGGTGGTCTTCGTTTTCCTCGTCCTGGCGGCGCAGTACGAATCCTGGTCGCTACCGCTGGCGGTGATCCTCGTCGTGCCGATGTGTCTACTCTGCTCGGTGATCGGGGTCATTCTCGCGCAGATGGACATCAACATCTTCACGCAGATCGGCTTCGTCGTGCTCGTCGGCCTTGCGGGGAAGAACGCCATTCTCATCGTCGAGTTCGCCAAGCAGCAGTTTGAAGGCGGGATGGAGCTGCGCAAGGCCACGCTCGAAGCCTGCCGTCTACGGCTTCGACCCATCCTGATGACGTCATTTGCGTTCATCCTGGGGGTGGTGCCGCTGGTTATCGCGGAGGGTGCCGGCGCCGAGATGCGTCAGGCCCTGGGAGTGGCGGTTTTTGCCGGCATGCTCGGAGTGACCGGGTTCGGTGTGCTACTCACGCCGGTCTTCTTCCTGGTGATCATGTGGCTGAGCAGCAAGCCGCGTTCGGCATCACCGGTGCCGACTCCGGCCACCGAATCAGCAGGTGCCACCGGCATCACCGAGCATCCACAACCGAAGCATTGACGCGCCGAGTTTCAGGGCCGGCACATCCGCGGTCCCCACCAGGGGAAGCTCCACCACGGGCACTTCGGCTGCGGCGCACCATCGGTCGGATAACACTTCATGTAGGCCGGCGAGCAGGCGATCTCAGGCGGTTGCTTGCGGTCGTAGTCGTCGCAGCCGCAGGGCTTGAACTCGGGAGGCAACCCCGGCAACGGCTTGCGGCAGTAGTCGTCCGGGCCACAGGGGCAGAACGGAGCCGGCAGATCCGGTTGTGACTTGCGACAATAGTCGTCCGGACAGCAGCGGTCGAGTCGAATCCGCACCGGGCAGAGATACTCCCACCAGGGGAACTTCGGCTCGCCCGCCAGCAAGGGCCCGGCCAGGGCCAGGCACCCGATCAGACCGAGGAGGTGTTTCATCGCCAGGCTCTCCGGACCAGGGGGCTTTGTTGAAGCCGTTCGAGGAAGCCGATTCTCCTAACGGAGGGCAGCGCGGGGGGGCAGCCTGGTGGGAATGACCTTTTCCTCCATCATCTGGACCGCCTTGTTCTCCGACTTCTGGGAGTCGTTTTTGTTCTTATCATCGTCGCGTTTCTCTGGGGTGTTATTCTTGTTGTCGCCATTGCTGGGTTTGGCCTTGTCGTCCTGATCCGGACGCGGCTGAGGGACAAAGTTCTCCTTGTCGCCCGTTAACTTCTCCTGCGGGGCAACGTGGGGAGACAGGCCTCCGCTGCAGGTGGCACAGCCATCCAGACGCACTTGCCAGCCACCACCCAGCGAACGATAGATGCCGATCAACCCGGTGACAATCTCGCCCCGGGCCTGTGCCTCTAGCACCTGCTGCTGCACCAGGTTCTGCTCGAGCAGCGAGACGCGGTTGAAATCGACCTGGCCGGACCGATACTGCGCCAGGGCGATGCGCACGGCCTTCTCGGCGGCCTGCACACTTTTGGCCAACTCTCGAGCCTTCTGCTGCGACTTCAGGAAGCGGACCACGGCGTTCTCGACGTCCTCGTTGGCCTTCAGCACGGTGTTCTGATAGTGGACCACGGCGCGCTGGAAGTTCGCCTCGGTGCGGAGGACGTTGTTGGCGATGCGGCCATAATGCAGGATATTCCAGTGGAACGCCGGGCCGACCACACCTTCGAGCGCCTTGGTGTCGAACAGATTGGGGAAGAACTCGGCCTGGTAGCCGATCGTTCCAGAGATGGTGACGGCAGGATACCACTCCGACTCGGCAATACCGATACGAGCGCACCGGGCAGCCGCCTCGCGCTCGGCCCGGCGGACATCGGGCCGACGTTTCAGCAATTCGGCGGGGACGCCCAGGATCACCTCGGGCGCCGTGGTAGCGATGGCCTTGCGTCCCAGGCGCTGGGCCAGATCTTCCACGGGGATACCCATGAGCACACACAGATGATTCTGCGCGATGCGCAGCTCGATCTCCAACTGGGGGATCATGGCCAGTGTCTGCTGCAGGATGCTTTCCGACTGGTCCACGTCGAGTTCACTTACCAGGCCGCCCCGGAAGCGCGCCTGGGCGATCTTCAACGTCTCGCGCTGCAGTTCCACGTTGGCTCGCACCAGCGCGAGCTGCGTGTCGAGCACCCGATACTGGTTGTAGGTGGTCGCCACATCGCCCAGGAGCTTCACCAGGATGTCGTCGTATTCCTCGATGCCGGCGTTCAGCTCACCCTCGAACGATTCGATATTACGCCGGTACTTGCCCCAGAGGTCGATTTCCCAGGCCAGGCCGACTCCGTAGGCCCACTGCGAGTAGAACCGCTGGATGATGCCTTGTCGGTTCGCCACTGCCTGGCTGAGCCCCACGCGCTGATAGCCGCCCTGCATGGATTGCTGCTGAGGGAAGAGCCGGCCGATCACGGTACCCAGGATGGCTTCGAGTTCCAACACGCGGAAGCTCTGCTGGCGCAGCTCAAGGTTCTGATGGTAGGCTGCGCAGATGAGATCATCGAGGACGGGATCGTTGAAGACCTTCCACCACTGACGATGCTCGTCCGGGTCGGTCCGCACGCGCGAGTCGGACTGATCGACCCACTGAGAGGCCACCGGGGCAGGGGGGCGGGCGTAGTTGGGGCCCACCTTCAGGCCGTTCTCGCAGTATTCCCGCAGGGTGGTGCAGCCCGTCAAGGCGCAGGCGAGCAGCACAGCCCCTAGCCAGAGGCGCACTCGCGATTGGACTGAGCATGGTTGGCTCTGTCGGCTGGCCATCGGGCATGCCTCCCCGGGCAAAGGTCTGTCTCGTTTCCTCCGTGGATTGATCGTCACAATCCGCAGATCCGGTTGAGACAAACGGCCCAGGGCGCGGCATCATTCCCAGAAAGACGCAAGCGTCCCGGCTCGGTTTCCCGAGCCTGGGACGCCCTGTATCGCCACGCCGCGCAGAGGTCCTAGCCAACCTTGGCGCCGCGGAACAGCACCATGTCGTGCCGTTTGATCATCACGCCTTGCTTGCCGTCGGGGCGCTGGCCCATGGTGTAGACGGCGAACTTGCCGCTGGTCGTTTCGGCTACGTAGAGTGCGGCCTGTCCCTGGGCGATCATGCCAGTCGTCATCATGAAATGGACATTATGACGGGGCGGCAGGTTGAACTCGCTGACCAGGTCCACCTCGGCCCAGCCGACGATCTTGCCCTGGACCCGGTCGATCAGGGTGCCCAGGAGTTTACCCGCCCGGTAATCCAGCAACCACACGCCATCGGTGGGCGCCCGAGGATTGATGGCCACCGCCCCGGTACAGAGGATGTAATCCTCGAACCGGTCGTTGGCGGCCCGGGCCACGGGCTGCTGTCCCAGATAGAACGCCGTCGCCCCACCGCCCAGCAGCAGGCCAACGACCAGCCAAAGTAACCGTCCACGATCGGTCATGGGTCCCATCCTCCTGACGCCGACCCGCGCCGGCAAGGTGACCCACCATACCGTCTTCGCGCCACAAGGCAACGTCAGTTCGCGCCTGTCAGCTGCGCCGGTTGGCGCATAGAATGGATCCACACCTGTCGGCCAACTTGGCCCCACCCACGAGATCCACCATGGCCTCCTGGCTGCTCCGCCTCGTCGCCCTTGCCCCGCTAGCCCTGCTGGCCGGGCTCGCCACCTCTCCGGTGCCTGCCCAGGTTGCCCGTTCTCGCACCTACACCTTCTGCTTCTGGAACGTCGAGAACTTCTTCGACGATCGGCCCAACCCCAAGCTTGAGAAGGTGGATCGCGAGTTCGATGAATGGTATGCCCGCGACCCCGACGTGCTGAAGCACAAACTGGAACGCATCGGCGATGTGCTGCTCTCCCGGGATCTCAACGGCGGCAACGGCCCCGACATCCTGGCCCTGGCCGAGATCGAATCGCAACGCGCCGTCGAACTGATCCGCGACGAGCTAAACGGCCGCATCCGCGATAAAAACCTGCACTATCGTCACCTGGCCTACCGCGACCCCCAGGGGGGACGAAGCATCGCCACGGCCCTCCTGAGCCGGGTGCCCCTGGTCGGTACACCTCGCCTGCTTGGCCGGAATCTGCGCATTCTGGAAACTCGCATCGGCGAAGACAAGCACACGCTGACCATCGTTGCCTCGCACTGGACCTCCCGCGTGTCGGACAAGACAGGCCGAGGACGATCCGGCTATGCCCGGCTGATTTACGACGAGTTTTACTCGCTCTACCGCAAGGATCCCCTCGTTGATTTTCTCGTGTGCGGCGACTTCAACGACACTCCCACCGACGACTCGCTCGTCAACGATCTGGGGTCGGTTGGCGACGTCAAGAAGATCCTCTCGCTGGCCAAGGGCGACAAGCCGCAGCTGTTCAACCCCTTCGAGGCGCTGGCGCGCAAGGGCAAGGGCACGCACTTCTTCGGCGAGCGTCCCTTCGTGTTCGACCAGATCGTCCTCTCGCCTGGTCTGCTGGATGGCGAAGGATGGTCCTACGTCAACAACTCGGCCATCATCGTCGAGAAGATGCAGTTCCGGGGACGCCCCGACCGCTTCGGGGGTCCCGCCGACCGTCGTCCCTGGCGCAACCGGGGTGCCAGCGATCATTTCCCGGTCCTCATTCAGCTGCGTGTTAACCGCTGAGAGGCGCCCTACTTTGCGAGCAAACCATGGCCCGTCGCACCCAGGATGACCTCATCGAATGGATCCTTCGGGCCCTGCGCATTCGAGAGATGCGCATCCTGCTTCTGGCCGGGCTATTGCTCGCGGTAGGCATCTGGATCGTTGTCGGATGCCCGGGGTTGTTTCCCCCACCGGGTGAGGCACCACTCAATCTACCTGCGCCACCCCCGGGCGAGTCGCTTCCGCGGTCGGATCCGCAGCCGGCCCCGGGGCCGGGGAGGTATCAGCTATGTTTCTGGAACGTCGAAAACCTGTTCGACGACCAGAACGATCATCGCACTGGGCCGGGCGACAGCGAACTGGATCCCTGGTATGCCGATTCACCCCGGACGCTGGAAGCCAAGCTCGATCATTTGTGCGACGTGCTGCTGGCCACCAACGGCGGAAGGGGCCCGGACATTCTCTGCCTGGCGGAGGTCGAATCACACCGGGCCGCTGAACTGCTTCAGCAGGCGCTCAACCGGCAGATCGAGGACACCTCCCGGCGCTATCGCCACGTGCTGTTCGAGAGTCCCGGAGGGGGCCGCACCATCGGCACCGCCATCCTCACCCGTTTGGCGGTTGATCCCAACGCCACCCGCTTGCTGGGCAACCGTCTGCGGATACTTCAGGGACGCATCGTGGTGGCCGGGCAACCCCTGACCCTGGTCGCCTCTCACTGGAGTTCGCGTATCTCCGACAAAACTGGGGCGGCGCGGGGGAGGTATGGCGAGGTGATCTATGCCAACTTCCAGAAGGCCTATGAGGCGAACCCCAGCGTGGACTACCTGGTGTGCGGCGATTTCAATGACAACCCAGAGGATGCCAGCGTCGTCGAACGGCTCCGCGCAGTCGCCGATCTGAGCAAGGATCGATCACCCGGGCCGCGCCTGCTAAACCTGATGACCCCGCTGGGAGCCGAGGGGAAGGCGACGCACTTCTATGGGTCGAAGGCTTATCTCTTCGATCAGATCTGCGTGTCGCCGGGGTTGCTCGACAAGAAGGGGTGGTGGTGCTTGCCGCAAACTACCCAGGTTATCCCCCGGCTAGCCGGACGCACGGGCAAGCCCAACCGCTTTGGCGGTCCTTCGGACCGTCGGCCGCTGACGTCCCGTGGCGCCAGCGACCATTTCCCCGTGACCGTCGATCTGGAGGTGCGCTGAGGCAGCGATTACTTCTCCTTGCCCGGCTCGTACTTTTCCAGCTCGATGGTGATCCGCTGACCTGCCAGCTCGATTACCTGCTTGACCATCCCCACCCGCTCGGCGAAGTAGTAGGACAGCGTCATCTTGACGCCGTTGGCCTCGATGTCCTGGCCAACCACCGGGTAGACCGTGTACTTGCCGGCAGGCACGGTGATCGTCTCGCTCTTACCGACCTTGAACGCCCCCTTCATCAGCTGTCCATCGACGCGCGACTCGACCTTCCACGTCGCGTCAGTTTTGGGTGGCACCTGGAAGAACTCGATGGGCGGCTTCGCTTCCTTGCCCTCGAAGGTGTAGCGCAGCACACTGTCCTTGCTGATGCCGACCTGCTCGTGCGAGACCGTCTTGTTGCCGACCACCAGTTCGATCTTGGCCCGGGGCTTGCCCTCGACCGTCTTGATCTCGGTCACCTTCATCTGGAAGCGGTTCTCACCAGCGCGGTAAGTCCACGTTGCTCCAACACCCAGCGGATACCAGGTCGAGGTCGGCATGGCCTCGTCGGCGGCAGTCAGCACCCCAACCGATCCGAGCATCACCAGCAACGTCAGTCCCGAACGAACAGTACGGTACATCGATCTATCTCCTGGATGAGGACTTCTGGAGGAAGCATACCTACCTCGCACCTGAGCGGACAGAGGAGGCAACTGTCGAACCAAATCCTTCTCCGGGAATGACCGTTTTTCGATTGTCAGCCGCGCGCCTGGCCAGATAGAATGTATCTAGCTGATGCTCTCAGCTCCCCGCAGGGTGTCGTTGCTCCGACCCCTCTCAACACGTTACCCACCTCAGCGCTTTCTCACACTTGCACCCCGAGACAAGCCGCGAAAGCGTTGCAGTGATGGGCACATTCCCTGGAGTAACGATCATGCTCGGACTGGGATCGATGGAACTGGTGGTACTTCTCATCGCCGCGCTCTTCCTGTTCGGGAACAAACTTCCAACACTGGCGCGCTGGCTGGGTCGAACGGTGGTGGAGTTTCGCCGCGAGGCGAGCCAGCTCAGCAACGAGCTGAACGGCACGGCGCGGCCGCAAGGGTAACGACGTCGGACACTGTTTTTCCTTGTCCGCCAGGGCGGACGACTGCTATAGTTGGAGGCGGGTCGCGTGGGGCGAACCTGCCTGCCCCGTGCCAGACCAATCTGAAGAGGTTCCCGCTGATGAACGCAGTGTTTGGATTTTTCAACCTGGGCGCCCAGGAGATGATCATCCTCCTGGTGATCGGCGTGCTGCTGTTCGGCCGCAAACTTCCCGAGGTGGGCCGTTACCTGGGCAAGGGCATCGTGGAGTTCAAGAAGGGCATCCGCGGTCTGGAGGACGAGATCGACACGACCTCGACCGCCGCTCCGCCCGCCCCGTCGCAGATAGAGCAGCCCCGTCCTCCGCAGCGGATGGTGACGACGGCGCCGAAGTTCGAGGACACCCCGACCAATGTGACCAACACCCCGAAGGCTTGACAAACCGGTCCCGTCTCGATAGTGTTCACTGCACGTCGATTCGACCTCATGGCCATCGACGTGCGTTTCGCGCGGCTAACTCAGCGGCTAGAGTGCCATCCTCACACGGTGGAAGTCACTGGTTCGAATCCAGTGCCGCGCATTACTTGAGCCTCCCTTAATACCTCTCGTTTGTCATCAACTCCTTTGTTTTCAGGGGGTTGTTGCGAATTCTGATCGGGCTCTTTCGAAAGAGTCCCCCCCTCAGGGAACTCAATTGCTATCCCTCTTCATCGGGAAGCTGTGCAAGATTTGATCAAGCAGAGAGAAGACTCTGGCCGGGTCCATTGATGCCTGTAACTCGCAGCGGGACGGGATTGGTTTTCTCCGGTCGAGGCGGGAATGCGAGCATTTACCCGGCGGCCTTTGTGGCGAGCAAGGTGAGGAAGGCGAGCCCAAGCCAACCGGTGAGCATTGAGGCCAACCGCTGGTAGGCGAAGGTCCCGTCGGGCCGGTTGTGCGGCAGCATGCGCCTCTGGCAGCCGGTCTGGACCAGATAGCGTCTGGACCAGATAGCGGAGGGGGGGAATACCTCGCGCAGGTCATACACTCGTTGGGGGTCGTCTTCGGGCATATCCCTCTATCCTCAGCAGTCTCATTCACAGTGGTCAATAACAGGGATGGATTAAGTACCTGAGAGAGTTAGCGCTCAGATAGCTGTGTGGATGTAGGAGCGGGATACACGTTCGCTGTTGGTGAAAGTCGGTGCGGGTGACCTCGCCGCATTACCTATCAAGAAGGTTGAAGTATTAGGCACTGACGTACTGGATCGTTATCAGGCCGAGGCCAACAGATCGGACCACAAACTCCACCTGAAGTTGACGAACCTGATATTCCGCCCCCCGAGCAGGGGCGCATCTCTGACTGACCGCCGGGGTTAATCGTACAATGACCCTCCAGATCACGGAGGCCATCCATGCGCAATTTGCCCACTCTCGGCCGCCTCAAGCAGGACCCGAGCATCCCCGAGTGGTGGAACAGCAAGCCCATCCGGGTGCCGTTCTGCTCCGGCAAGGCGTTCCCATTCTGTGTCCGGGCGGAGGCGGAGAGGGACGTCTACCCGCCCGACGTGCATGAGGCGGTCCGCACCTTTCTGAACCTCACCGATGCCGAAAGACTTGACGCTTCTGATCGCGTGTATCGGTACTACCGAGAGATCGCGAGCCACGTCCCCGAGGTGGACCTCGGCGTTACTGAGCCGACCAGAATCTGGGATCACATCAGGTTCACTAACGTCTTCGTGGACCGCTACGACGAGGCGGACAAGGCGGTCTATATCAGGCTCGTGGGGGAGTGCGACTGGGAGCAGGAGCATGGTTTCCAGATGCTGTTCAGGAATGGTTCAACGATCTCGCTGGTGGGTGAGCACGAAGACGGCAGCTTCGTAGAGGACGACCGGAACGAGGGTGACGAGGATGATCCCTGATTTACCCGCGCGACCGGTAAATCCTACACACTTGGGCCTGGCAGGGACTCGCCTCCACTCAACGGCCGCCGTTCGTATCACTTTCTGGTGATATGAGTTATGCAGAT
The DNA here is from genome assembly GCA_046350255.1 of Gemmataceae bacterium. GTDB lineage: Bacteria > Planctomycetota > Planctomycetia > Gemmatales > Gemmataceae > CALDUY01. The sequence goes on along the minus strand of JAXMAV010000021.1, from coordinate 121,985 downwards.
CTTATCTCCAGTGCCTCCGTTTGGCGCGCCGATTGCTTTACATCTCTCAACGAACAATCTGGGCCTTTTCCCCGGGCCCGCTCCTCATACCCCCTAGCCTACCTCCCCCACTACTCAACGAAAGCCAGCGGCCTTCCCCCGGTCGCTGGCTTCTTCTCTTTTCCCTGCCAGGCTCGATCGTTGCCGCGGTTCGGGTTACCATCACAACCCAGCCCGCACCGCACAGGAGAGCCCCTTGGCAGCGAAGAAGGCCGCCCCCGAGACACTGGAAGCACTCCTCGCGTCGCTCGACCACCCGCTCAAGGCGGAGATCCACGCCGTCCGACGGATCATCCTGGAGGCCGACCCCTCGATCTCCGAGGGGGTGAAGTGGAATGCGCCGAGCTTCCGCACGTCGGGGTGGTTCGCCACGGTCCACCTCCGGGCGACAGACTGCGTGCAGGTTATCCTGCACCTCGGCGCAAAGGCGCGCTCCGGTAGCGGCGTTGTAGTGGACGACCCGGAATCGCTGTTGGAGTGGCTGGGGAAGGACAGGGCTTCGGTGCGGTTCACTGACGCGGAGGACGTGGAAGGGAACCGTGCCGCGTTCGCGGATCTGATCCGCCGCTGGATCAAGCACGTCTAGTCCACACGCGATCGCAAGGGCGCTGCGGGCCATCATCCGGAAGGCGGCAACCGTCCTGACCGGGACGGTGAAGTGGGGCAACCCGTGCTGAGCCAACGGCGGCATCGTCTGCTCGATCATCTCCTATCGGGACCCCGTTAATCTGGGGTTCTTCCGTGGCATCGACCTCGACGACCCAGAGCGGCTGCTTGAAGGCACGGGCAAGGCCATGCGCCACGTCACTGTTCGCACGGCCCAGGACATCCGCGAAGCTCCCATCTCGCGGGTGCGAAACACCACTCGGATTCCTCTGGTAATTCTGCTGTATCCTGCATGGAGGTGTACCACACGTTCGGGGGATGCTCGGCCGGAAGGCCGGTGTCCCTGTCGAGCGAATACCACCCCGAGCAGTTGTCGCAGCGCCACCTCCGCACCAAACCTTTCCCATGTGGTCCCGGAACGGCTTTGTTCGCGCGGGCGCCGTCAAGTCGCTATAACGGTCGGTGCCGGGCAGTGCCGCTGAGAAGCCCGGGAAGAGACCGACGATTCTTCAGTGGAGCCTGCAGGATGGACCTCCTTGCGACGATCGGAATGCGGGATGGTGGAGCGGCCAGCCCGGAAATTCAGGTGGCCGCCCGGCAGATGGCGCGGGCCCTGTATGATCATCCCAGGGTACGACACACCCAGGAAGCCCGCTGTCCGGCGGATCAGCGGATCGAGGCCTTCCTGACTCGCTGCTTTGCCGATCTCACTCCGACCGACCCGTTACGCCTGCCCCAGGCGGAGGTACTGCCGCGTTATGGCATCGCCCGCGAACTGTCGTTTCCAGCACATGGCACCACATATAGCAACGCCTATGTGACCTCACATCGCGTTCGGAATGGGGTGTTGCATAACCCGCGCAGCGATCGCCGCACGACCCAGGGTACCTTTCACGTGTGCGAGGGCGGCCTGCCCATTCCCGGAGACAAGAAGGCCGTGCCACGCGCGGTCTTCGTTGCGCTCTTCCGCCAGGCACTGGTGCCTCCCGCCGAGTTGCTCGAGGTGCCGTATACCGCCCATCAACACCGGCCGACGGGTAGCTTTCTCTCGTTGTTGCTGCGTCCGGTGGTCTGTCCCGAGGTGCCCGGGGTCTGTGCGACGAAGACCATGGAGGTGCGGTTCTTCGCGCCCGGCGGGCTGGTGAGCAACCTCGACTTTGTCGAATCGATCTTCGGCAACGCGGGCGATCCTTTTCTGCCCGAGAACGATGCGGGCCTCGACGTCGAGCACTGGACCGGGCAAACCGGGTGCGTGTTACTGGCGCCGCACCTGACTCAACAGACCAAGCAGTCGTTGGGGCTGCCACACTGGGACCAGGCCAATGAGCGACAACGTCGCGATGGCATGTGCTGGCGCGATCCTGGCGAGCTGTACAACGAGGGGCAAGCCTTCAAGGTCACCTGCCGGGATACCACCGGTGTCATCGTGACGCTGATCGCCGACAACTACTTCGGCTACTGCAAGAAAGAGGTGAAGACGCAGATCTCCTACGCGGCCAATCTGTATGGCAACGTCGAGGAGGAGCACTCTGGTGGTGCGCTGTGCTTCCCGCGCTACAACCTGGGCATGGACTTCAACGCGGCAGACTTCCGCACGCACGACCGGACCCTGACCGACCTGGCTCGGAGCGAACCCGACCAGTTCCTGCTGCAACCGGAAGGCTTCGCGCTGGATGCTCACTGCCCGCAGCTGATTTACATTCCGCACGATGCCCAGGCCAACCTGGCGCGGCTGGAGTTCTGGTGGACGCGAGAAGGCCGCGAAATGGCGCTGACGGTGCGTCCGGGAATCATCTACATGACGCCCTCGGGGTACAAGGTCGAACTGGAGAGGCAGCCGACCACGGGCAACTGGCGGTTTGTGGGCACTGTGGCTGAGGGTGTCTTCTGTCACAAACCGTGCACCGTCTCCGGAGGTGGAAAAAGCGAGATCTCCAAGAGCCTGGGCGATTACATCCTCTATGGTTCCATTCGCGTGGCCGATGTCGAGAAGGACTTCGACATGGTCCAGCAGATCATCGATCGCGATTATTCCAACCGCTGGAAGACCCGACGGATTCCGGAGGATGTAAATCGGCCGCGACGACCGCTTCTGAGTCCGATGCGATCACTGGGCAGCGTGATCAAGCTGCTGACGCCCTCAGAGGATTACACGCCAGAATTCAACGCCTGGTTGGCCTCCATACCGGATCACATTTATCCGCTGGTCTACCTTATCAAGCGCTACGTGCCGCCGCACCTGCAGCCGCACTGGCGCGAACTGTTCAGCGTGGACTGGGTCAACGGCCGACCTGGCCACGAACTGAAGGTTCAAGGACGACGCCTGGCCGGTGGCTACCTCCGAGTGGGCCTGCTCCCGTCGCACTCCTGGCGTACCTTCAAGTTGCGGCAAGACTTCGCGCCATCGTTGAAGATCCAGATGGAGGACGATATCACGGCCTCGGTGGTGGTTCCGGCGGGCCAGCTTCCTGGCCTGTCGCAGGGGACGTCCTCCGCGAGCTACAAGTTTTCGGTCAACTGTGAGTATCGTCTCTTCCAGCGGCCTGACGATGCGGTCCATCGTGGTCTGGATCGCCAGACCGAGGCCGACATGACCCGGCCCGACAACTTTCTGTCCAACTACGAACCACTCTCCGCGGATCAGGTGCAGGCGCTGGTCGAACGGGTGACCGAGTTCGACGAGTTTAGTCCGCCCATGCGCGAACTACTCAGCACGGCAGCGGAGTCGGGGTATGTGGTGTGCTCGGCCTATCCCCGTCTGGTGGATGGCAAGCCCAGCAAGAATCCGCGCTATCTCCAGGTGCGCCCCGATCTCACGGCGCCGCATGGGCGGATTATTGCTGAGCGCGGGATGCGGCTAGCGCGCGGACTGACCCGGAACGATCCATTGCTGGTGCCCGTGCATGCTGTCCTGGTGGGACGACGCAACAATCCGCCGGATCGCGAGGCCGGTATTCGCCCTCTGGCGGTCTACAATCCCATCCATTACCAGGAACTGCCCGAGTTCTTCATGGATGTGATCTGCTCGCTAACTGGGAAGAGTCCCTCGACCACCGGGGCGGGTTCCGAGGGCGCGCTCACCAAGGGCCCATTTAACGCGCTGGCTACCATACATGACCTGAACGCCGCGTTGGTCTCCTACGTGCTCACTGGGCTGGCCGGCTACTCCACAGCCGCAGGGTTCGTCGGTCCCAACCATCAGGTTGAGCACGACATTAGCCTGCTGGTGCCGGAACTGTGGTCGCGTCTGTCAGCTGCCGAGCGCGACCCGGCCTTTCTCATCCGCGAACGATACCTGGAACCGCTGAAGGACTTCGACCACCAGGGACGCCGGGTGCTGGCCAGCCGCCTGGGCTATCGCATCACACCCCGTTTCGTACGTACCTACCTGGGGCGTATCTTTGACTATCCGGATCGCATTTTTGATGAATCCTACCTGCGGCCAGAGACGCAGGATCTGGAGGCCTTCGTCGATGGGGTCCACAACATCACCGAGGCGCAGAAGCGCGTGGCCGCCCAGGCCTTTGAGGATGGTTCCATCGAGTGGGCTTGCCCACCCTTGCGCGCCCTGCTGACGATCATGGCGCAGGACACCTACCAGGGCAAGGATGTCCATCATCCCGACATTCGCGAGCTGTTTACTCCGCAGGCAGTCCTTGCCAGTGACTGGTATCGGAAGCGGCTGCACACCCGACAGCGCGTCGATGAACGTCTCTGGCGCCGGCACCTCGATACGCTGGACCAGTGGCTGGCGACCCATCCTCAGGCCGAGCGTTCGCTGGTGGCCCAGCTCTCGCAGCGGCGCGACCTGGCACGTCGTCAGCTCGACCAGGTGAGCGCACCCGGATACGTGGAAACGCTGGTCGGCACTCTCGGGGTCGATCCTGGTCTAGCGCCGTGATCGGCTCGATTGTGCCCAGAGTCGATCCGAAATGTCATCGGATTGGGGGTGGAGGCACTGACTCGGCGCGGGCCTTGCCTTCCACCAATCGATAGGCCTGGTCCGCTTCCAGCGCGCCAAACTCCTGGAAGTGGCCCGAGGGCCAGCGGACGCGAACGGCTCGGGTCTGCGGTTCCGATCCGAGCCCCACATGCAGGGTGCGGTCGCTGGAGGAGAGGTAGCTTCCTCCGCCGTGGATCCAGTACGTCTGCTTACCCTGGGTGGTCTGCACCTCCACGCGCGCGCCGATCGCGTTGCGGTTGCTCTTCACCCCATCGCCCTGCAAGGTCAGGGTGAGGCCCCGATGGGTGTTTTCGGTTCGGTTGCGCAGGAGCAGCACGGGGCCGCCATTGTTGCTCACTGCCAGGTCGGGCCGCCCATCGCGGTCGTAGTCGGCTACAGCCAGGCCTCGTCCGACGTGGCGCTGGTGGAAGTAGGCTCCTGCCTGCCGGGACACCTCTCGAAACTTCCCACCCCCCAGCCCCAGGAATAGCTGGCCCTCCTGAGTGAACGGCGCGCGCGAGATCACCTGGGCATGGCGGTTGACGTGGCCATTCACCACGGCCAGGTCGAGTCGGCCCTCGCGGTCGGCGTCGAGGGCCACTGTGCCAAATCCCAGGCGTGCCAGGCTGGGCAACCCAAGGCCCGAGGGATGGCTTTGCTCGTCGAAGTGCATTTGCCCGCGGTTGAGGAACAGCACGTTGGGCTCGTGCTGAAAGTTGGTGACAAAGAGCGACGGCCGCCCCGTGCCGTCCAGGTCGCCCAGGGCCACGCCCATGCCCGCCATGCTGTTGCCATTGCGACCCAGGGCGCAACCGGCCTCCAGCGCCTTTTCCACGAACCGCCCCTGGCCGAGATTCTGAAAGAGGTAGGCCGGTTTCATGTCGTTGGCAACGTAGATGTCGATCAGGCCATCGCTGTCGAGATCGGCCATCACCACGCCCAGCCCTGGCGCGGGAGGGGCCCGGGTAATGCCGGCCCGTTCGGAGATGTCCTCGAAAGTGCCATCGCGCCGATTGCGAAAGAGACGATGATGCGTGTGAGGATAGGCCGTCGGCGTGCAGCTTTGCGGCTTCTGGGACGCATGATCGCGACACACCAGCGGCCGGGCGGGGTCAATCTCCACGTAGTTGGCGATGTACAGATCGAGCCAGCCATCGCCGTCCACGTCGCCCCAGGCACAGCTGGTTCCCCAGTGTCGGTTGGCAAGCCCCGCGCGTGCGGTGACATCGACAAAGCGGCGCTTGCCTTCGGAGCCGGCCTGGTTGTGCAGGAGGACCACGCGGCCAATTTCGCTGAGGAGCAGGTCGTCGAAGCCATCGTTGTCGAAGTCGCCCACCTCCACGCCCATGCCGTATCCCGAAAGTGCGACACCGGCCTGGGCGCTGACATCGCGGAAGGTGCCGTCGCCCTGGTTTTCGAACAACCGATGCGTGGGCTGCGCTTTCGCCGGAGAGGCGGAGCCAGAGGACGCCACCTGCACGCAGAAGAGATCGGGCCAGCCATCGCGGTTGTAATCGATCCAGCCGAGACCGCTGCCGATCGTTTCCTGGATCAGGTGGCGCGGCGTGGCATCGCCATTGTGCTGAAAATCGATGCCTGCCGCCCGGGTGACATCCTCGAACCAGGGGACGCCCGGTGTGGCGACCAGAGAATACTCTTCCGCTGGTGGATCGTCACGACCGTCTGCAGGGGGCGGCTTGGGGGATCGACCTTCCCAGGGAGCCAGTCCCAGTAACACCCCTGCCGTCAGGGTGATTCCGCCCAGCACGAGGTACCAGTAGCGCATGCGGATACCTTTCTCAGGGTTGGTTCACGGCGTGCATCCGATGCTGCTGAGCGCGCTGGCGGTCTCCCTGGCGCTCGAAATGGTCGGCCAGCAACCGATGGGCCTCGCGCTGGGTGGGATCCCGCTCCAGGACTGCCTCCAGCAGGGCGACCCCCTCAGCGGTCTGATCGGACTCAAGCTGCAGTCGGCCTGCTCGCAGGCGCAACTCCTGGTTATCGGGCTGCTGATAGGCATCGACCAGGGCCCGGCGGGCGTCCTCGAACCGCTGCCACCGCGTCATTTCCTCGCGTGCCTCGTCCAGCTTGCCCAACTGGAAGAGCGCCTGGGCGAGCTGAAAGCGCGCCACCTGTCGATCGCGCGGCGCAGTCTTCTCGGTCAACACCTTGCGTAACAGCGCGACTGCTGCCTCGGGTTGTTTCTGCTCGCGATGGATCGTTCCTCGAAGCAAGAGCACCTGCGGTATCGCGCCAGGCTCGCTCAGCAACTCATCGAGGATCCTGACCGCCTCGGGCCAGGCTCCCTGGGCATGCTTCACATGGGCCAGCAGAAAGCGATATTCGGGATCGCCTGGCTTTCTTTTCAACCCCTCCTCGGCATGGCGGACCGCCTCGGCGAACTTACCCGCGCCAACCTCGATCCACATCAGCTTGCGAAGTACCGGGTCGGGATCCGGTTCCATCTCGATCAGGCGGGTTCCGCAGAGCAAGGCCAGCTCCTGGTCGTGTACCCGCGCGGCGATCTCGAACCGCAGACGCAGAGGCACCGGATTGGCAGGCTCCAGGTCGCACCATCGAGCCAACCAGCCCTCGGCCTGCGCCGGCTGATCGGCCACTAGTTGCAGCCCGGCCAGTGCCTTGATCACCTCGAGATCGTGTGGATTTTGCTCGACCAACTCGGTCAGCAGTGGCTCGGCCTCCAGGCGGCGGGACTGGGCCAGCTTCAGGGCGCGCGATCGGTTGGTCTGCTTCTCGGCCTCGCGCTGGCTTCGGATGAGCCAACCCCCGGCATAGCCAGCCAGTAAGGTGAGACTCACCAGCGAGAGCCCCACGATGACGGTCGGCTGCCACTTCCTGGGGGCATGGCGCGCACCGGATCCAGAACCGGGAGAAGTTGCCGGCGCACTGGTCGGCCCGGGCACCATCGACTGGCGACGTTTCATGGGAGAGAACCGTGCGAAGAATCAGTGGGCAGGAGAGATTTCCCTGGTACTCTAACGAACGGAACGACACTCCAGCAAGAGAATGCTGGAATCCATTGTGGACGGCTTCGCTGCACTTCCCCGGGCGAGACACCGCGTGGTCACCCTGTTTAGCTGGGGTTACTTTGGTTGGGGCAACGGCCCGACACAACTGATCCACGCCGTGGACCGCGTGGAACAGCAGCGCGGCTACCGGCCTCCAGGGTTTATCGATACGCGCATCCGGCGGTCGGTACGTGCCCGAGCCTTCCAGGGCAACACGTTTGGCGATCTTCTCGGAGAGACCCGCTACACCTGGGTGCAGGAACTGGGCAACGAGAACATCCTGTCTGGCGAACCTGGCATCACCCTGCGGAACCCCGCCGCGGTCGAGGCACTTCTGGATCGGGTCGCCAGGCAACCCGAGCAGCGGTTGCTCTTCTTCTGTAGTTGCCAGTGGCCGTTTTCCCCCGAGGGAGAACGTTGCCATCGCACAGAGATCGCCACCTGTCTACTGGCAGCCGCCCGAAAAAGACAGCAAGAGTTGGAGGTGGTAGAGTGGCCCGGGGGTGAACGGCGGGAGACCGAACTGGAGGTGAGTTCCGCTTTTCTACGTGTCGCGCGCCAGGGACGAAGCAGCGTTCCATTAGGTGACGGTGTGCCGAGCGTCGAGTGGCTGGCCTTGCCCTGGGGCTCGGTGGTGCATCTGCGGGCGGGGCGGGAAGCTGTCACGCGCCTGGGGGGCCCGGCCCGGTTTTTTGGCGGTCAATGGAGTCTTCCCCTGTTCCCCGAGTATCAGCCGGACGAGGGGTCCCGGTTTCGTCGGGAGCATGGACTGGAGGCCCGCACCCTGGCGAATGAGTCCGGATGCTGAGGCCTCCGGGCTCTACAATGGGAAGAACATCTTTCGCGGTACAGGACGGCCATCCAGAAAGGCGACCTTCCTCATGTTCAATCGTAGCGTATACGAGATCGCCGCCTCCGTATTGCTGGCCGTCTGTCTAGTCGAACCGCCCGGTATCACCGACAATCTGGTGACCGATTCCTCGTTTGAAAAGCCCAAGGAGAAGGATCGCTTCGGCCGGGTCTTCGCGCACTGGGATGGCTGGATCTATGACGGAGCCTGCGAGTTTCGCGTCTCGTCCATCGCGCGCACGAGCAAGCATTCGCTCCTGATGGTGGGCAAGAGTGACCCCAAGATCCGCGTGTGGCCGGCCAAGCTAACGCTGCGCCCGGGCAGGTATCGCGTCTCGGCCTACCTGCGTGGGGTGGACATCGGAACCGGCAAGTACGGCGAGACGACTGAGTTCATGTGGGCCGGCAACTACATGCCGCTGAAGAAGAACGGGACGTTCGGCTGGACGCGCTTCTCCTACGTCGGCGAGATCAAGGAACGCAGCGTGGACAAGGCCATGCCCAGCTTCGGCCTGCTCGCCCCGGGGTATCTCTGGGTGGATGATGTCTCGGTTGTGCGGGTGGAGGATGATGCGCCGTTGACCCCACAGCCACTCTTTGGCAACGAAAGCAAGCCGATCGAGCCCCCCGGGACGCTGACCGGGGAGTGCATCAATTGCCCGGAGTGCGGCAACCGCAACAAGGCCGACTGGAAGCACTGCTATGCCTGTGGCACCCTGCTGGAAGCGCGTCGTGCCACCGAAGGGCCCGACCGACGGCAGATCACCTCCTTCGAGGATCGCAATCCCTTCTCCGGCGGTACCGTGGTCGCCGAGCACGCCACCGACGGGAAAAAAGCCCTGCGACTGGATCGCGGCTTCGCCAGCATGGATGCGCCGCAGAACTGGTCCGGGTACGATTTCTTCGAGGTCGACGTCTACACTGCGTCGAAGCGACCGGTGCAGCTAAATGTAGAAATACGAGATCGACAAACGCGCGATTACTGGACCCGGGTCAACTATGACACCGTCATTCCGCCGGGGGCCAGCACCCTGATCCTGCCGACGGCCCTGTACGTGGGCGAGAAATCGCGACCGGGCCGGGCGCTGCAACTCGATGCCATCACTCGCCTGGTCTTCGCGCTCGGCGACCGAGAAACTTCACCCATTTACTTGGACAACCTGCGTCTGCGGCGCGACACCGAACCGCTTCGACGCAAGTTCCCCGGATTGTGGGCCTTCGACGTTGGTCCCGCGGGTAGCCCACTGATGGAGGGCTTTCAGGAACTCGATCCGTCCAAGCATTACACCACTGGTCGCGGGTATGGCTGGAAGAACGTCCGCGTCTGGCGAGGTTTTGACGCCCTGCAACCTGACCCGCTGTACCGCGACTTCCTCTGCATCGAGCAGGGAGGGCTGGCCCTCGACGTGCCCAATGGGAAGTATCACGTCTTCGTCAACATGGATTCGCCGTCGGGTTACTGGGGCGAGGTCCAGCGTTATCGCCGGCGTGCTCTGATCGTCGAGGGAGTGCGGCAGGAGGATCGCCTCGATGCGACCTCGTTTCTCAAGCGTTATTTCCGCTTCCACCACGTGGAGGATCTGCCCGCCGACAACACGTTCGACCGCTACCAGATTCCCTACTTCCAGGAGAAGCAGGTAGTCGCCGAGGTGCGCGATGGGCAGCTCAACATCGAGTTCGAGGGCGAGAACTGGGCCTGCTGCGTCTCCGCCATCATCGTCTTTCCCGCGGACAAGGCCGAGGAGGGCAAGCGGTTCCTCGAGTTCGTGCGGGACCGTCGGCGGTTCCACTTCGACAACAGCTTCAAGCGGATCATCCACCAACCGGATCTCGAAAAGCCCACCCCCGAGCAGGTCGACAGAGATCGGGGCTTCATCGCCTTCAGCCGCGACTACATGCGTGACGTCTTTTCCACCGATGTGCCCGCTCCCGACGAACGCATCACGGAATTGCAGGCCAGTGCCTTCACTGGCGAGCAGGAGCCACTCACGGTGTCGGTGTATCCGTTGCAGGATCTCGGCAAGGTGACGCTGACCGCCACCAACCTCACGGGGCCGGGTGGTTCGGTGCTGCCTTCTTCGACACTGGCGATCCATCATCTCCAGCATCGCATTGCCCGGGTCACCTCGGATGGTGGCGTCTACACCATCGCGCCGCGCCGGTTGATGCCCGGGAGCAGCGCCCCCGTTCCCACCGGGGTTACGCGCACTTTCTGGATGACACTGCGCGTACCGGGAAAAGCCACTCCGGGTGTCTACACGGGCAAACTTACGCTGACTCCGGAGAAGGGGATGGCCCAGACGCTGGGGCTGCGCTTCACCGTGCGCAAGGGGATGCTCGACGCGGTGGACATTCCGGCGGGGCCCTGGGGCCACACCATCGATTCGCCGTGGTTCTCCGAGGAAACCGAAGAGTGGAACCAGACGATGGCCCGCAAGTCACTCCGCAAGATGCGCGACTACGGGTTCACCACGGCCAGCGGGCTTCCCATGCTCACCTACCAGGGGTTCAAGGACGGGAGGCCGCAGATCGATTTCCGACGCGGTGACGCCCAGATGCAATTGTTCAAGGAGGAAGGGTTCCGCCTGCCGGTCGTCAGCTACTGTCCGCTGGTGGGGCTGGACCTGTACAAGAAGGACCTCGAGGCGATGAAGTCGGCCGGATTCAGCGACTACAGCCAGTTCATCCGCACGCTGTTCGGGGCCATCGATCGTCACGCCAGGCGGGCGGAGTGGCTACCGGTCTACTGGAACATCGGCGACGAACCGCTGGGCGATGACCTGGTGCGTGGGGCAGAGAATGCCGAGGAGTACCGCAAGGCATTCCCCAAGGGGCCGCCTCACTTCACTGCCGCCACCTCGTTCCGGGGGAGCGATCGGAATGATCCCCATTTCCGATTCTCCAAGGCGCTGAGCGTCGCCAACTGGAACGACCACGACGCCACGGGGGTCAAACTGCTCCACGATGCGGGCGGCGAGTGGGCCTTCTACAACGGGGGCAACCGCTGGTCGTACGGCTTCTACCTCTACAAGATCGCAAAGCAGCACCGCATGAAGTTCCGCCTCTCCTGGCACTGGAACGTCGTGGCGGGCGACCCCAACTACGCGCTGGATTGCCGGGAGGACGACTACGCCTGGTGCTACGCCAGCCCTGAGGGCGAACTGGTTTCCACGCCACACTTCGAGCGCCTGCGCGAGGGAATCGACGACTACCGCCGGCTGGTGACCCTGGCACGCCTGGCCGAGGAGAAAGACTCGGCGGAAGCGCGAGGTGTGTTAGCCGAAGTACTCGCAGGATTCCGCCTCGGCGACCGCGAGCAAACCGACCTGACGGTCTACCCGCGCTTGCGTGAGAAGCTCGACGCTGCCATCGAGGCGCTTCGCTGAGTCAGGCAAGAATCTCCTTGACCACGTGGCCGTGAATGTCGGTCAGCCGGTAGTACCGACCCTGGAACTTGTAGGTCAGGCGCTCGTGATCGATGCCGAGCTGCTGCAGTAGCGTGGCCTGGATGTCGTGGACGTGGACCGGATTGGCTGCGATGTTGTAGCCGAAGTCGTCGGTCGCTCCATGGGTCACTCCGGGTTTGATCCCGGCGCCAGCAAACCACATGGTGAAGCAGCGCGGATGGTGGTCGCGTCCATAGTCGGTCGCGGTGAGTTTGCCCTGGCTGTAGTTAGTGCGGCCGAACTCGCCTCCCCAGACCACGAGGGTGTCGTTCAGCAATCCGGTCCGTTTGAGATCCTGAATGAGCCCGAAGCAGGCGCGATCGACGTCTTTGGCCTGGCGTCGGATGCCCCCAGGCAGGCCGCCGTGGTGGTCCCATCCAGGGTGGTACAGCTGAATGAAGCGGACGTTGCGCTCGGCCAGGCGTCGGGCCAGCAGACAGTTTGCGGCGAAGGTTCCGGGCGTCTTCACTTCTGGACCATACAGGTCGAGCGTGCTGGCGGACTCCTTCGACAGATCCATCACCTCGGGCACGCTGGTCTGCATCCGGTAGGCCATCTCGTACTGCTGCACCCGGGACAGGATCTCCGGGTCGCCCTCGCGCTGCGCCTCCATCTTGTTCAGCTCCGCCAGCCGATCGAGCAGCTTGCGGCGTCCCTGGCGAGAAACCCCCTCGGGATTATCGAGGTACAGCACGGGATCGCGGCCGCTGCGGAACTGCACACCCTGGTGCGTGCTGGGCAGAAAGCCGCTGCCCCAGAGGCGGGCATACAACCCTTGCTCGGTGCGGTCGCGTGAGATGAGCACCACGAAGGCGGGTAGATTGGCGTTAAGACTGCCCAGGCCGTAGCTCAGCCAGGCGCCCATGCTGGGCCGGCCCGCCAGCTGATGCCCGGTCTGAAACAGCGTGATGGCCGGGTCGTGATTGATCGCCTCGGTGTAGCAGGAGCGCACGAAGCAGAGTTGATCGACAACCTGGGCCAGGTTGGGGAAGAGATCGCTCACCCAGGCGCCGCTTTTGCCGTGCCGGGCGAACTTGAAGATCGACCCGGCGAGTGGCAAATGCGCCTGGTTGGCCGACATGCCAGTCAGGCGCTGACCCTGACGCACGCTGTCGGGCAGGTCCTGCCCGTTCATCTTGTTCAGGAGCGGCTTGTGGTCGAAGGTGTCGAGCTGGCTGGGGCCGCCGGCCATGAACAGGTAGATGATCCGCTTCGCCTTCGGGGCGAAGTGTGGCTGGCTCAGCACACCCGGGCTGGTTGGGGTGTCGGCCGCCCGGGCCGTCTCCTGGTGGAGCAAATGCGACAGGGCCACGCCACCCAGGCCCAGCCCGGCTGTCCGGAGGAAGAGGCGGCGATTGATCGGCGGCAACATCTCGTGGGAGATCATGGGGGCACTCGCTTGGTTATCGCCGGTTCACTGCGGCATCGTGATTCAGGATGGCCAGGGCCACAGTGGCCGCGGCTGCCAGCTCGTCGGGCTTGAGTCGGGGCACGGCCCGAAACTGCCCGATGCTCAGGTATTTGGTCGTCGCCTTGGGATCACGGGCGAACTCGGCGCGTTGCTCGGTGAAGACCTCTTCCAGCACTTTCGCCTCGCGCGCATCCGGTCGTCGTCCCGTCACCAGGCGGAAGGCCCAGGCCAGCTGATCGGGCAACGACTTGCCGCCCTCCAGCAGCAAACGCTGCCCCAGCCCGCGGGCGGCCTCTACCATCTGCGGGTCGTTGAGCAGACCCAGTGCCTGCAGCGGCGTGCTGGTGGTTTGTCGGCGCGCCGAACAAACGCTGCGGTCGGCTGCGTCGAAGAGCGTCATCTGCGGATGCGGCACCGTCCGCTTCCAGTAGGTGTACAGGCTGCGACGGTAGAGGTCGGCACCGCTCGATTGCGGGTAGTGGGGCCGGCCCATCGCCTCATTCCAGAGTCCCTCGGGCTGATAAGGGTAGACGCTGGGGCCGCCGATCTTCTCCGTGAGCAGCCCGCTGACGGCAAGTGCCTGATCGCGGAGCATCTCGGCGGAGAGCCGCCGCGCTGGGGCACGACCCAGCAGCTGGTTGTAGGGATCGCGGGCCAGGGCCTCGGGGGTGATCCGGGTCGACTGACGATAGGTGGCAGAGAGAACCACTTGCTCGAGGAAACGGCGTACGTCCCAGCCATGGTCGACGAAGTCGCGGGCCAGCCAGTCAAGGAGTTCGGGATGAGTGGGCAGTGCCCCGGTGCTGCCGAAGTTATCGCTGGTTTCAACGATGCCCTTGCCGAACAGTTGCTGCCACAGTCGGTTGACGGTTACGCGGGCCGTCAGGGGATGATCCGGCTGGGTCAACCAGCGCGCCAGCCCCAGGCGGTTGCGCGGAGTGTCCGGAGGAAATGGGGGCATGGCTTCCGGGGTTTGCATGGTCACCGGGTCGCCGGGCGCATCGTAGGCGCCTCGCTTCAGCACGAAGGCAGGCTTCGGCCGGGGTAGCTCCTGCATTACCATCACCTCGGAAATCGGTTGGATCAGGGCGTTGTGTTCGCGTCGAATACCGCGGAGCACCTCGGCTGATTTCAACGTGGGCTCATCCACCACTCCGAAGTAGTAATCTGCCAGGGCGGCGCGCTGGCTGGCACTGAGTCGATCCGCTGGGGTGGCCCAGGCCTGGGTCCAGTTATCGCGACCTGCCAGGTGAGCGGCTTCGAGCGGCGTTACCGCCCGCTGGAACACCCGGAGTTCATCGACCTTCCCACCCTTGAACCCGTTGTCGCGGAAGCGATACCCCAGCGTCAGATTCGGCTCGTCGCCGTAGGTGATGTCCTTCCACAGGTTATCGCGCACCACCTCCAGCTCGGCCGGATGGCCATCGAGGTATAGCTTTACCCCGCTGGCACGGCTGGAACCATCGTAGGTGAAGGTCACGTGCGTCCACCGCTTCACTGGAAGTTGCGTCTTCGACCGCACCTTGAGCGCATTGCCCGGCCACATGTGATGCAGACCGAAGGCGACGTGGCCCTGCTCCAGTAACAGTTCGTACCCTCGACTTCCTGCATCCACGGGTGCCTTGCTGTGATGCACCACCGTGGCCCGGGGAGTGATGGCTGGCATTTGCAGCCACAGCGCCAGCGAGAAGGAGTCGATGCGCGAGAAATGACCTACACCGGGGAAGGTGAAGCCGTTTTCCCCCGAGAGTTCGGCCCCCTGGTTGACCTTGCCCGCTGTCGGTTTCGGACCTTCCAAGGGGGAGCCTGGCTGCTTGGGATTCACCGAGTTGGCCACCTTGCCGTCCTTCCAGCCATCGAAACTGTAAGCAGCTACCAGGCCGGGTAGGTCGGGAGCTTTGGTCCGTCCCATCAGCCATTTCTGGAAGCGAGATTCTCCCGCGGCCCGCGCGGCCAGGTAGGCCGCTTCGCTTTCCTGAATGCGCTTCTCCAGGTCGAGCCGCTTGCGATCCTGCTCGTCCGTGGCGAGCAGCAAGGTAGGCACCGGCATCGAGGAGGTGAAGTAGGGTGTCTGCCCGGCCTCGTCGATGTTCTGGAAGAAGGCGAACAGTCCGTAGAAGTCCTTCATCGAGATGGGGTCGTACTTGTGATCGTGACAGCGCGAACACTCAAACGTCATTCCCAGAAATGCGGTTCCCATGGTGTTGACGCGGTCGACCACGTAGGCCACCCGGAACTCTTCCTCGACGATGCCGCCTTCCTCGTTCTGCATGTGCAGGCGGTTGAAGGCCGTCGCCAGGCGTTGGTCGCGGGTGGCGTTGGGAAGCAGGTCGCCGGCGAGTTGCCAGGTCAGGAACTCATCGAAGCGTTGATTCCGGTTGAACGAGCGAATCACCCAGTCGCGGTAAGCCCACATCGAACGGGAGCGGTCCATCTGGTAGCCGTGGGTGTCGGCGTAGCGTGCCACGTCGAGCCAGTCCGATGCCATCCGTTCGCCGTATCGACTCGAGGAAAGTAGCCGGTCGACCACGGTCTTGTAGGCCTGGGGGCTGGTGTCTCCCAGAAAGGCATCCATCTCCGCGAGAGTGGGGGGGAGACCGGTCAGGTCAAGCGTCACCCGACGCAGCCAAGACTCGCGGGAGGCTTCGGGGGAAGGGGTCATGCCTTCACGTTCGAGCCGGGCCAGGACGAATCGATCGATGGGATTGGCACCCCAGGTCCGGTTCTTGACGGCTGGCAACTCTACCACGCGGGGCAGGGAGGTGAAGGCCCAGTGCTGGCCCCAGGGGGCGCCCTGGTCGATCCAGCGTTTCAGCACCTCGATCTGCTTGACCGTCAGTTTGCGGTTGGAATCCGGCGGGGGCATGATCTCGTTCGGCTCGGTACTGGCCACCCGCAGAAACAACTCGCTCTGGCCGCTCTTGCCGGGGACGATGGTCTGATGGCTCTTCTTCTTTCGGAAAGCGCCGTCCTTCGTGTCGAGGCGAAGGCCTCCTTTGCGGTTCTTCGAGTCGGGCCCATGGCAGTGGAAGCAGTTCTCCGAGAGAATGGGTAGAACTTCGCGGCCGAAGTCCACCTTGCCAGCAGCCGTGGCGGGGCTCACCTGAAGAAGGGCCGCGCCAACGACCATGAACCAGCTCGTGAAGTGGGAGAGTGTGGATGTCATGGCACCCGGCGGGGTAAAGTGATAAGAGGCGGGTTGGATAGTATTAGTGTATTCGAGAGGCGCGGGGCGGTTCAACCCCCCCCGACCTGCCCCAGGTAGCCGGAGAGTGCCGCTTGGACGGTGGACAGGATAGCTGCGAAACCTGGTCGGATGGCCTGGCGCCACTGCTCCACGAGGGAGTGAGCGATCGCAAGCGGCGTCTTTTTGCGGTCGCCTGTTTACGCCGACGCCTCGACCTGCTGGACGATCCGCGCTCGCGCCAGGCGCTGATTCAGGCTCAGCGCTATGCCGAGGGACTGATCACCGAGCAGGAGCGGCTCCTGGTCGATCATGACGCTTTCCAGGCGTTCCAGGAGATGCGCGATGCTCGTCTCGGTGAGAGTCTTCTGGCCTGGAGCTGGCAGCAGGAGCAGCTGCGTCGGGCCGCCAGCCTGCTTGTCACTCCCGGGCTGTACTACGCCGAGGACGTGGCGGATCACGCACGCCGTGCGGTGGGTGGCGGCGATGAGGGCTGGCTGCGCGAGCAGCAGGAACTGCAGGTGCAGTACGCTCTCCTGGCGGAGATCCTCGGGCCGCGACCGCTGCCCCACATCGATCCGCTGTGGCTGACGCAGGATGATTCTGCCGTGCTGCAGCTGGCGCGTAGCATTCACCTGCGGGGAGAGCAGGAGCTTTATCCGCTGCTGGCCGACGCCCTGGAGTTTGCAGGGTGTAACTCGGAGGCCATGCTGACGCACTGTCGGGTCGGTGGCGTGCATCTACCCGGCTGCTGGGTCGTCGATCTGCTCCTGGGCCTCGATTAACCCCGGTTTCCTGGCAGGAAAGGTCCACCACGACCCGGAGAGCGCCTGCGCTGATTTTCCTGGGCCGCGCGTGGCAAGGGGCTTTTTCTTCTGATAGTGTAACCACATCCGCGTTCACTCCAACCACCCCGGTGATGAGGCACTTCTCATGTCAGACCAGGTCAATCGAAGAAACTTTCTGCAAACGACTGGCGTGGCCGGCTCGGCACTGGCGTTGTCGGCGGCCAGCGCCCGGCGGGTGTACGGCGCCAACGAGCGCGTCGGCGTCGCCTTCCTCGGCGTTGGCGGCCGGTGTCAGCAGCATCTCGACGTCATCCTCGAGATGAAGCAAAAGGGCCTCAAGGTCGATGCCGTGGCCGTCAACGACGTGTGGGATGGCGACTTCAAGCTGGGTAGTGGCAAGGGACGCGGTCTGTATCCCTCGGCGAAGCGCTGCGGCATCAACGAGGCGGACAAGGATCGCGTCACCAAGGACTACCGCGTCATCCTCGACAAGGTCAAGGATTGCGACGTGGTGTGCATCGCCACGCCGGATCACTGGCACGCCCGCATGGCGCTGGATGCCATGGACGCCGGCAAAGATGTCTACATGGAAAAGCCGATGACGCGCACCATCGCCGAGGCCCAGGCCGTGGTGAAGAAGGCGCAGGAGAAGAACCGGGTGGTGACGGTCGGCGTGCAGTCGATGGCCGACCCGACCTGGAAGGCCGCCAACGACTACATCCGCGCGGGCAACATCGGCAAGGTCTTCCAGGGGCAGACCAGCTACTACCGCAACTACCTGGGCGGTCAGTGGCGTTACTACCCGCTGAAAAAGGAGATGACCCCGAAGACCATCGACTGGAAGATGTGGCTGGGCACTGATTTCGAGTGCTGCGGCGAGAAGATCGGCCCCACGTCGAAGGAGCAGCCGTTCGACCGCGCCGTCTGGGCGCAGTGGCGCTGCTACTGGCCGTTCGGCGGTGGCATGTTCACCGACCTGTTCGTCCATCAGACGACGCACCTGATCGCCGCCATGGGTGTGCGTTACCCTGGGCGCGTCGTCGGTTCGGGCGGCATCTACCTGGAGTACGATGGCCGCGATGTGCCGGACACCGCTACTGTCGTCGCGGATTACAACGAGGGCTGCCAGGTCCTTATCTCGGCGACCATGTGCAACGACACTCAGCTGGGCGAGATGATTCGCGGTCGGCTGGCTACCATCAAGTTCACCGGCGGCGGCGACTACATGTCCGGCTTCGAGGTCTACGGCCAGAACATCGCCGGTGGTCCCAAGAAGCCCGGCGCCCAGCAGGGTGCCCCGGTCCACACCTGGACAAACGAGAAGAAGGGCAACGCCACCTACGCTCTGTGGGAGAACTTCCTCGATTGCGTCCGCAACCGCAAGCGAGAGACCGAATCCACGCCTGAACTCGGCGCGGCGGCCTTCACCACGGTCGCCATGGGTGTGCAGAGCTACCGCACGGGCCAGGTCCTGTTCTGGGACAAGGAGCACGGCAAGCCGATCCAGGCCGATGCGTCGTGGGCCTCGAATCTGGAGGCCAAGAGCCGGAAGCGCGGCAAGCCCAACCAGATCATCGGCTGGAAGGGCGGTGACAAGGGCAGCACGGTGGTGCCGCCCGACTACCAGAAGCTGGAAGGCCCCTGGGTCGATGGCAAGGATCCGGCCGAAGGCTCGACCAGCGCCAGCCGCGGCGAAGGCTGAGCGTTCGCGCTAACTGACACTCAGGCCACCCCGCACCCCACCTCTGGGGCGCGGGGTGGTCTTTTTTCCTGGGGAGTTATTCCCAGTCGATTGCCACTCGACAGCCGGAGAAATCGTTTCGGCCTCGGCCGGAGAAGGAGATGCGGCAGGCGGAACGGCACACGAAGGGAGGGTTGCTGTACGAGCCACCTCGAGCCACGCGGAAATCATCCTCGGGCACCAGAATGGGATCGACCTGCGGCTCGGAGGTGTAGGCTCGGAACCGGTCGCTGCACCATTCCCAGACGTTGCCATGCATGTCGTACAGGCCCCAGCCGTTGGGCTGCTTTAACCCCACGGGCATGGTTTCCTCGAACTGGCCCCAGCCGACGCGTTCCATGGCCTCTTTATCAGCACCGCTGGAAAAGGGCGTGGAGGTCCCGGCACGGCAGGCATATTCCCATTCCGCCTCGGTGGGCAGGCGGGCTTGCCGACCGATCCGCTCGCTCAGCCGGGTTAGGAACCGCTCGGCATCGCCCGTGGTCACTTGCTCGACGGGGCGATTCGCTCCCTTGAACCGGGCCGGGCGACGCCGTGTGACGGCATACCATTGAGCCTGGGTCACCGGGTAGATTCCCAGGTAGAACGGCCGGCTGATCTGCACGCGATGGCGCGGGTGCTCATCGCTGAAGCTCTGGGGTTCGTTCCGATGGGCCCCCATGAAGAAACTCCCCGCGGGGATCAGCACCACCTCCAGGAGTGTGTCCCGTCCCACGTCGAACCGTCGATGCGGCATGCATGGAACGACTCCCTGGGCCAGCAATTCCTGCACGCGAGTCTGCGCCGCCTTCCTGGTTCTGATTTCGCGCGAAAGTCTGGCCTGGGTCTGTAGCTCGAACTGCCTGCGCATAAGTTCGCTGCGCAGAGGCTCACCCTGTTCCTCCAGGCAGTCGGCCAGCGCCAGCCAGGCTGTCTGGTCGCCTGGGTCGTGATGCAGGGCCTCCAACAGGCTGTCCAGGGGATTCATGGAACGGCATTCTCTCGCCTAGAAGGGAAACAAGGCGCGCACCGCCCGCCAGGCCCCCCCTGCGAACAACAACCAGAGTGTCAGTAGCCCCCACTGCGGCAAGGTGGAGACATACAGGGGAAAAGTGTAGACCCCTGAGAGCATTGGCATGGCAGGCGGCGGATTGGGTGGCGTGCGCGTCCGCAGGGCGATCTCGCGCTCGACCTGCTCCTGATTCAGTTCCACCCGAGGTGGCTCCGGGCTCGCCGGCTCTTCCGTGCCGCCGGCCAGGATGTAGGGCTCGGGTTCGGGGTCGAGGTAGGACGGCCGGGGAGCCGGGGGTACCTCCGGGGCCGGTCCGTCCAGCAAGTCGAAACTCTCGCTTTCATCGGAGGAAGCCGCTCGCCTGATGGGCTCGCGGCTCGGATTCGGAACGGCCCGGGGGCGGCGTTTGCGCCGGGGTTTCTGCGTGGGCCGATCTTCTTCCTCCCGGCGACGGGGACGATCGCTTCGAATCTCTCCGAGTTTCCAGCCGAGCCGACCCACCAGCCGGGCATGGATTAGCAGCCCGGCGGCGGCCAGCGCGGCAGCGATGGGCAGCAAGTAGACGTGAGCGCTGAACAGACCCAGGTACAATAAACCGAACACCACCACGCCCAGGAGAGCAGTGACGAGGTAGAAGCCCAGCAGTTCGGGGAAGAACTGCAGCAGCCCGCCCAGGACGCGGAGATTGAGGATCTGCCAACGAGATTCCGAGCCCAGCGACGAGAGCAGCGACAGTGGGAAGATTATCCAGAGGACGGGCCCGGCCAGGACTAGAATGCGCAGGAACAACTCTTCCGGGAGCCAGCTGGCCTGGATCAGACGGGCTGCAGTGCCTATGGGCACCAGCCAGATGGCCACTAGTGAGGTCAGAAACAGCGCCTCGCCCAGCCAGTCCACCACGGGCTCGTTGGGCCATCTCACCTCGTCCAGCCCGGCGATGGTGCCCTGCACGGCCACCATGTAGGTGCGGGCCATCATCACGATGGTGTAGAGAAATAGCACCACCCAGATGACCAGGGTGAGGACGAAGAAGATGGCCATCCCGGCGTTCCCGACGAAGGCAAACAGCATCGCTTTTCCTCCGTCGGGTTCCGGGACCTGTCATCCTCGGTGAGGTTACACCACCGGAAGCGAGGGGCGTGGTGACGAGGCCTGCTTCTGTAGATCCTGCGTGATGCGCATCGAGCAGAACTTCGGGCCGCACATCGAGCAGAACTTCGCGGACTTGAACACGTCCTGCGGCAGAGTCTCGTCGTGCATCCGCCGGGCCGTCTCCGGATCCAGCGACAGCTCGAACTGCCGGTTCCAGTCGAACTCGAACCGCGCCCGCGAGAGAGCGTCATCGCGATCCCGGGCGCCCTTGCGTCCCCGGGCGACGTCGGCGGCGTGGGCCGCGATCTTGTAGGCAATCACGCCCTGACGCACGTCGTCCTTGTTGGGCAGCCCCAGGTGCTCCTTCGGGGTGACGTAGCAGAGCATGGCCGCGCCGGCCTCGCCCGCGATGGCCGCGCCGATGGCTGAAGTGATGTGGTCGTAGCCTGGTGCGATATCTGTGACCAGGGGGCCCAGCACGTAGAAGGGCGCCTCGTGGCACAACTCGCGTTCCTTCTCCACGTTCATCTTGATCAGGTGCATCGGTACGTGGCCGGGTCCCTCGATCATGACCTGTACGCCGCTCTTCCAGGCGCGGAGGGTTAGCTCGCCCAGGGTCTTCAGCTCGGCGAACTGAGCGTCATCGTTGGCGTCGGCCAGGCAGCCGGGTCGCAAGCCGTCGCCCAGGCTATAGGTCACGTCGTAGGCCCGCAAAATCTCCGACAGTTCGTCGAAGTGGGTGTACCAGGGGTTCTGCTCGTTGCGGAGGTGCATCCACTGGGCGATCAGTGAGCCGCCCCGGCTGACGATGCCGGTGATGCGGTTACGCGTTAGCTCGATGTATTCTTTCAGGATGCCGGCGTGGATGGTCATGTAATCCACACCTTGCTTCGCCTGATGCTCGACCATGTCGAGCAGCATCCGCGGGGTGATGTCCCCCAGGTCCTTGATCTTCTGGATGACCTGGTAGATAGGAACGGTGCCGATGGGGACGGGCGAGGCATCGATGATGGCCTTGCGGATACCGTCGATGTTGCCGCCCGTGGAAAGATCCATCACCGTGTCGGCACCCAGGTGCACGGCCGTGTGGAGCTTTTCCAGTTCATCGTCGGCCGTGCCCGTGACAGCGGAGTTGCCGATGTTCGCGTTGATCTTGCAGCGTGTGGCAACACCAATGCCCATGGGTTCCAGTGCGCCAGTCAGGTGGACCTTGTTGGCCGGAATCACCAGGCGACCGCGGGCCACCTCGTCGCGGATGAGGTCTGGCTCGAGTGCTTCGCGGTTGGCGACAAACTCCATCGCTGGAGTAATGATGCCCTGACGGGCGGCTTCGAGCTGAGTGGAATATGAAGAGCCGGCCATGCGCCTGGCCTCCGCGGATAGGTACAGGATGCTGCGCAGGAGAGGAGAGGACGAGTGGCGTCAACCGGGTCGCTTCCCGGTCTCGCATTACCGAGACCGGTGCGAAGGGTTTACTCTCAGACCGCGGATATCGACCCACGGACACCCCTAGCGATACTGCCTGGCATTATAGCGGGCGCACCTGGGGCCGGCTACCACCCGCGGTTCCGCGCGATGGCCCACTCGTAGACCTGCTGATAGGCCCGAGCCGAGGTTTCCCAGGAGAAGTCACTGGTCATGCCGTGCTTCTGGATGGCTTGCCAACTCTCCTGATCGATCCGGTAGATGTGCATGGCCTCGAGCATGGCGTGCCAGAAGGCGTTGCCCGAATACCCGTCGAAGGTGAAACCGGTCACGCCGTGGCGGACGGTGTCGCGTAGGCCGCCCGTGGTGCGAACCAGCGGGACCGAGCCATAGCGCATGGCGATCAATTGTCCCAGGCCACAGGGTTCAAAGAGCGAAGGCATCAAGAACAGGTCGCTTCCCGCGTAGATGAGCGGGGCCAGGCCGGCGTCGTAACCGATGTAAGCGCACATCCGGCCGCGATGGTGATTTTCGAAGTGGCGCAGCATGGTTTCGTACTGCGCGGTGCCCGTCCCCAGGACGACGCACTGCGCTTCACCACCATGGCCATTGAGCATCTGATGCAGCACATGGCCGGTGATGTCGAGTCCTTTCTGACGATCCAGCCTGGTGACCATGGCGGCCAGGGGCACGTCGGGACGCACGGCCAGGCCGAGGCGTTCCTGCAGGGCGCGTTTGTTCTCCGCCCGGTCCTCGAGGGTGTCGGCGGTGAAGTTGGCGACCAGGTGGGTGTCGGTGGCGGGATTCCACACGTCGTAATCCAGCCCGTTGAGAATGCCATGCACATCGAAGTGCCGGTGGCGCAACAGATTATCCAGGCCGAACCCGCCTTCCCGCGTCATGATTTCCTGCGCGTAGGTGGGGCTGACCGTGGTGATCATGGTGGAGTGAAAGATGCCCCGGGCCATGAAGTTAATCTCGCCGGGCTTTTCTTCGACGAGTTTCCCCGATCGTACGCCCAGGAAGTTGAAGGCCTGCCAGCCGGTGGTGCCCTGGTGCATCAGGTTGTGGATGGTGAACACGGTGGGGATGCCGGCGTAGCGGCTGTCGTGGGCCCCCGAGTTGGCCAGCCAGGCGATGGCCGGGGCGGCGTGCCAGTCATGGACGTGGATGACATCGGGCCGCCAGCCCAGGGCGGCAATGACCAGGTCGAGCGCGGCCCGACTGAAGAACGAGAAGCGAAAAGGATCGTCGTGGTAGCCGTAAATATGAGGACGGTCGCCGAACCGATGCCGCTCGGCGATGAAGTAGACGGGTACCTCGGTGCCCGGCAGAGTGGATTCGAGCACGCCCGCGGGAACCAGGCCGGTTCCCATGGGTACCTGCAAGTTGACCGGACTGGTGGTGATGAGGGGCGACCCCTGGCCCGAGCGGCAGCGTCCCTCGATGGACTGGTAGGCGGGCATCACCAGGCGTACATCGTGGCCCAGGGCGGCCAGAGCCTTGGGCAGGGCGCCGCACACGTCCGCCAGGCCTCCGGTCTTGGCGAAGGGGGCGATCTCGGCGCTAATGCTCAGAATCTTCAGGGGCTGCACGTGTCGCTTCCCATGAGGCGGGTGAAGTAAGGATGTCACCGGGTGGGCCGGCTGCGATCGTGTCAGATTAGCACGTGACCCCCCTCGGGCGGAACGTCGGCCGGCCGCAAGGTCCACGAAACCGGCAAGGAGAACGACCGATTGCGCGAACCTTTCGGATTGTGAACCTCTCTGTAGGAGCGTGGGGACGATGCAGACTCGCTCGCGTCCCCCGAAGATTTCTTCTGTCACGCCTTGTCCCTGGTTCCGTATATGAGTGTGCTAGGTAGATCCCGGTTCGCTGCGAACCACAGGTAGAGAACAAACCTTCACCACGGTCACCCAGCAAGACGTCGTCGGTCCCTCCGAGCCGACGGCCAGCTCGTCAACTTCGGAGTTCCCGGAGGTCTCCCATGGCCGCTACTCTCCTGGTTTCGCTGGTGCTGCCCGGCTTCGCCGTCCGCATGGACGAGCAGGTCGCCCTGCGCCTGGGTACCAGTGGCACGGCCAATCCGGAGAATCCGGACGCCCGCCACTCCTTGCCAGCGATGCAGTCCCGCCGATGGCCCGCGACAGACAAGGTCGATCCGGCAGACGATGGAGGCGAAGGCGCCTCAGGAACCGGTCGGTTCCTCCGTTTCGTCGCCGCGGCCGCCTGACCGGTTCGCGACGCCAGGCACGATCCACCCGGGCGAGCGTTCGCCTGGCCGGCCGGAGCGAACTGCTTCCGCTGCCAGCGAAGCTGCTGTACGCCCTCTGAAACCGTCTTCGTTCCCTCCACCCAGGGTCAACGAGCACGAACGTCCCCTGTCCCCGATGAGGAGGAGCGTTCGCGGCCACCCTGGTGCGGCGGAAGCACGCTTTCCCCCCGACCACTGATCCCGGGGCGCGGACGAGCACTTCCGAACAGGGTCTTCATGAACGAGTCATCGGATCGACAAGGACTGGAACAGGCCATGACCTGGACCGAGATTACTGAGCTGGTGCTGCGGGCGCAGACGGGGGACCGTGAGGCCTTCGGTGAGCTGGTGACCCGCTTCGAGCCCACCGTGTACGCCGTCGCCCTGGCTCGCCTGCGGAATCCCACCGAGGCGCAGGAGCTGGCGCAGGAAGTTTTCCTGCACGCCATGCGGAAGCTGCCCCAGCTGCGCGATGCTCAGTGCTTCGCTGGCTGGCTGCGGCAGATCACCGCTCGCATGGCCATCAATCGGGTGACTCGCCGCGCTCCGCTGCTCAAGGTGGAAGGCGAGGTGCTCGAGAACACCGAGGCCAGCGGGGCTGGCCCGCTGGACGGCCTGATTCAGTCGGAGCAGGCCAGCGAGCTGTACCGCGCGCTCGATCAGCTGAAGCCGATCGACCGGGCTACCCTGGTGGCCTTCTACATCCGGGGCCGGTCGCTCAAGCAGATGAGCCGGGAGTTCGAGACCCCCGTGGGCACCATCAAGCGGCGCCTCCACGTGGCTCGTCACCGCCTGAAGGAGATCCTGGAGGCGGTCACTGTCGAGACGGAGTGATCTGCGCGTCACTTCACAACACCACCCGGGTCAGCGAGTGCCACACTTGCTGACCCGGGGGCTGCTTTTTGCTGCCGCCTCCTCGTAGCTACTCGTGTCTCCGGGGACTGGAACGAGCATGGACGCAGGTCCCGGCCGAACTTCTGGAATGCGAAGCAACCGAGAATCTCTGCCCAGGGGCTTGCAGTTCGGGTTAGTGCCGCCTTATGATCGTTCCTGAGGGAGGCGCATCGATGTCCAGCACATCCTCGTTCAACACCATCCACCTGCATCAATTCATCCAGCGCTGGCGCGAGGGCGACAACCAGGCTGCAAACCAGCTGTGTCACTCGATTGCTCGGCGGATGGAAGAGCTGGCGCAGAAGATGCTGCGCAACTTTCCCAACGTGCGGGCCTGGGCAGACACGGCCGACATCTACCAGGGAGCGGTGGTGCGCCTGCTCAAGAGCCTGCGTCAACTGCAGCCGGCCAGCACGCGAGATTTCTACAATCTCGCCGCGGTTCACGTGCGGCGCGAGCTGTTGGACCTGGCACGACGATTCCGCAACCGCCCGCGTCCCGGTTCGGGCCCCCGGATTGAGGAGGACAGCGATCTGGCTCCTCCCGATTCCAAGGTACAGTCGATGGATGACATCGAGCTGTGGACGCGGTTTCACGAGGCCGTCGAACGACTCATTCCCCTGGAACGCGAGGTATTCTGTCTCAGCTTCTACCATGGCTGGAAGCAGAACCAGATAGCCGAACTGATCCAGTGCGATATTCGCACCGTGCGACGTCACTGGGCCAGTGCCTGCATTAACCTCACACGTATTGTGGGTGGCACGCTGCCCCTCGTTTGACAGGTTGCCCCCCATGATTGCGTTGTTCCTGCTGCTGGCGGCACCGCCGACTCCCGTGGTCCCGCTACAGCACGCGCACTCGCACAACGATTATGCACAGGCCCAGCCACTGCAGCGGGCACTGGGGCAGGGCTTCACCAGCGTCGAGGCCGATATCTTCCTGGTGCAGGGCCAGCTGCGGGTCGGGCACCATTTGCTGGAGCTGCGTCCGGGTCGCACCCTCGAGGCCCTTTACCTCGAACCTCTCCGACGGCGCGTGCGCGACCAGGGTGGGAAGGTGTATGCTGATGGTTCGCCGTTTTACCTGCTGATCGATCTTAAATCGGCGGGCGAGGAGACCTACCAGGCCGTCCATCGTGCCCTGGCAAACTACTCCGAGATGCTGACGACCGTGCGCGCGGGGAAGTGTCAACCCGGACCGGTGACGGTGATCATCTCGGGCAACATCCCGCGGCGCACCATCGAGCGACAACCGCTGCGGCTGGCTGCCATTGACGGACGGCCACCCGATCTGGATTCGACTGTCCCGGTCGATCTGATACCGATGATCAGTACCAGCTGGGCGAGTCAATTCCGCTGGCGCGGCGAGGGGCCGATGCCCGAGGCGGAACGGACCAAACTACGCGATTTCGTGGCTCGTGCGCATCAACGCGGCCGGCTGGTGCGCTTCTGGGCCACACCAGAAAAACCCGCGCTCTGGCGCGAACTGCGCGCCGCGGGCGTCGATCTCATCAACACCGATCGACTGGACGACCTGCGCCGTTTCCTGCTCGACGAGGCAGCCACGCGCGACTAAGCTGCCTGCCCCAGGACCTCTCAGCCGTTGGCCCGGGGAGCACTGTCAGAATCTGTCTGCACGGGGATCACCCCACGTAGTACCGCCAGCCAGCGGGCCACGGCCATGCACAGCAGAGTCAGAACGCTGATCATCACGAACAACATCAACCCGATGTTCAGCACGCCTTTCGTCGGCGACCAGACATTACTTTCGACCATGCGCAAAAACTGCGGGATCATCTGACCGCCCGCGGTCAGGGTGGTGGTGGTGACGAACAGCATGGGAATGAGCGTCACCCCGGCGTAGCGACCTCGCCCGGAGTTGACCAGCAGGGTGGTAACCAGGCAGAGAGCCACCACGGCCAGGAGCTGGTTGGCGATGCCAAACATCGGCCAGATGGTGTCAATCGACCCGGTGTGGACCAGCCAACCCCAGCCGGCCGTCACCACGCCTGTGGCCAGGATGCTCCCGGGCAACCAGTCGGTTTGCTCGAACTTCGGGTGGAGTTTGCCCAGCGCCTCCTGCAGGAGGAACCGGGCGATCCGGGTTCCGGTGTCGATCGTGGTCAGGATGAACAGCGCCTCGAACATGATGGCGAAGTGATACCAGTACTTCATCAACTGGCTCACCTCGGCTCCCACCCAGCGAAATGCATCGGTGAGGATGAACGCCATGCCCACGGCCAGGGTGACGGCTCCACCGGTGCGACCCCGCAACGATTCTCCGCCGATCATTTCCTCGACCTTGCCCAGGTCGCGGCGCTCCACTGGCAGGTGGGCCAGGTCGCCCTCACCCAGGTAGACCGTTAGCCGGTCGAGCTTTTCCTGCCACTGACTGATCCGGCCCAGGTCCACGTTGATGTCGTAGTACAGGCTCTGGGGCAACGAGGCGGCAGCCACCAGTGCCACGATACCCACCAGCCCCTCAATCAGCATGGCGCCGTAACCGATCGGCCGGATGTGGCTTTCACGATCGATCATCTTGGGCGTGGTGCCGGAGGAAACCAGGGCGTGGAAGCCGGAGATAGCTCCGCACATGATGCAGATGAACACGAACGGAAACACGCCGCCCCAGGGGAACGTCGGCCCGCGGTCGGCGAACACCGGGTTCACTGGGGGACAGTGGAGGACGGGGTTGGCCACGAATACGCCCACCACCAGTAGGCCGATGGTGCCGATCTTGAGGAAGCTGGAAAGGTAGTCGCGCGGGCAGAGCAGGAGCCAGACCGGCAGGACGCTGGCGATGAAGCCGTAGCCGGTCAGAGCCAGGACGGTTTGTTCCTTGCTGAGCAGGAAGAAGCGTTCGAGCGGGGACCCAGGAATCCAGTTGCCCGCGACCACGGCGGCCAGGGTGGCGATGGCTCCAATCAGTGAGGCCTCGACCACGGCGCCTTTGCGGATCCGGTACATGTACAGACCGACGAACAATGCGATGGGGATGGTGCAGGCGATGGTGAATGTGCCCCACGACGAACCAGGCACCACCTGGACGCTCTTCGGAGGAAGGGTGATGGTGTTGTCTGCCCCGGGCGAGAGCGCCTCGGCCTCGGGGTCCACCTGCACCTGAAAGGCCTCCGGACGCTGGGAGACCGGCCCATTCTGGAGATACTGCACCCGGCAGCCCGGGGGGAAATTGTACAATCCCCGGATGGAAGTCTCGAGCGCCTTGCCCTCGGGCAAGGTGATTCGCATGCCGGCGGGCAGATTGACCACCTCACCCCCCAGGGCCTTGACCACCACGAAGCCCAGACCCGCCAGGGCGATGATGACGATGAAGAGGATGGCTGCCGATACCACCAGGCCGGCCGCGGGGCCCAACTCGGCGCGGGCGATCTCCGCCAGCGATTTGCCTCCGCGGCGCACACTGGCGGCCAGCACCAGCATGTCCTGCACCGCACCGGCGAGGCACACACCGATGATCAACCACAACAGGCCGGGCATGTAGCCATACTGAATGGCCAGGACCGGCCCGATAAGTGGACCTGCCCCGGAGATGGCGGCGAAGTGATGGCCGAACAGCACCCATTTGTTGGTGGGATGGTAGTTCTGGCCGTCGTTGAACTGATGGGCGGGCGTCTGCCGGCTGTCGTCCAGGGCCGCTACCCGGGCAGCCAGGAAGGCGCTGTAGTAGCGGTAGGCGATGGCCAGGATGCACAGGCAGGCCAGCATAATGGGCATGGCATGCAGCACGACCCGGTCGCCGACGAGCTGGTAGAAGACGCCCTGCATGATGAAGTTCCTTCTCCAGAGACAGGAACAGGGGGCTGAGGGCCCCCTGTTCGTTGATGCGATTCCCGGTTAGATCTTGTCGGGGATGCGCATGTTGTAGAACGAGCGGTAGACAAAGAACAGCGCTACAAGGAGCAAGCCGACACCCACGTAGGGCATGTAGTTGAAGGTCTTGTGCTCCTGGGAGTGCTTGGTCACCTCGACGGCGATCTCGACCGCCAGAAGGCCAAACAGGGTCGAGAACTTGATGATCGGGTTCAGAGCCACCGAGGTGGTGTCCTTGAATGGATCACCCACGGTATCGCCAATGACCGTGGCTGCGTGCAGCGGGGTGCCCTTCTCCTTCAGATCCACCTCGACCAGCTTCTTGGCATTGTCCCACGCGCCACCGGCGTTGGCCATGTAGATGGCCTGGAACAGGCCGAAGATGGCGATGGAGATGAGGTAGGCCACGAAGAAGTTGGGATCGAAGAACGCGAAGGCCAGCGTGATGGACATGAGCGCGATGAAGATGTTCCACATACCTGCCTGAGCGTACTCGGTGCAGATGCGGACCACCGTCTTCGAGTCCTCGATGTCGGCCTCGGACTTCTCGAGGTTCATGTTCTTCTTGATGTACTCGACAGCGCGATACGCTCCGGTGGTGACCGCCTGCATCGACGCGCCCGAGAACCAGAAGATCACCGCACCACCGCAGATGAAGCCCAGCAGCACCGGGGCATCGGTCAGGCTCAGGTGGAGCATGCCGGCCTTGCCCAGGAGCAGAATGATGCTGAAGATCATCGTGGTGGCGCCGACGACGGCCGTTCCGATGAGCACCGGCTTGGCAGTCGCCTTGAAGGTGTTGCCAGCCGAGTCGTTGGCCTCGAGGTAGTGCTTGCCCTGCTCGAAGTCCGGCTCGAAGCCGAAGTCGCGTTTGATCTCTTCCTTGATGCCGGGGATCTTCTCGGTCTGGGCCAGCTCGAACACCGACTGAGCGTTATCGGTCACCGGGCCGTAGCTATCGACAGCGATGTTGACCGGGCCCATGCACAGGAAGCCGAAGGCGACCAGGCCGAAGGCGAAGATCGAGCCGACGCCGACCAACGGGCCGTCCTTCATGAGCTGGACGCTCATGATCGTGTCCAGCCCCTGAAGGCTGACGAAGTAGGCGCCCGCCATCAGACCGGCGATGAGCATGCCCTTCCAGAAGGCCGAGAAGTTACCGGCCACGATGCCCGACAGGATGGCCAGCGAGGGACCACCTTCGCGGGCGGCCGTCACGATCTCATTGACGTGCCGCGAATGCGAGCTGGTGAACACCTTGGTGAACTCGGGGATGAGCACGGCGGCGAGGGTGCCACAGCTAATAATGGTCGCCAGCTGCCACCAGAGGCGGGGCAACGCCTGACCGCCGACGTTCAGGTCGCTGATGAGCAGGAAGCTCATACCGAACGAGGTGGTGATGCAAAGGATCGAGGCGATCCAGATGAGGCGAGTGAGCGGTTCCTCGAAGTTGAACTCCTTCAGCCCGGCATACTTCTTTTCGGAGATGGCCTGGTTGATGAAGTAGCTGACGCCCGACATGAAGTCCATCAGGAAGCGCATGGCGAAGATCCACACGATCAGCTTCGCCTGAATATCGACATCCTTGACCGCCAGCGTGATGAAGGCGATGAGGGCCACGCCGGTCACGCCGTAGGTCTCGAAGCCGTCAGCGGTGGGGCCCACCGAGTCGCCAGCGTTGTCGCCGGTGCAGTCGGCGATGACGCCGGGGTTGCGCGGGTCGTCTTCCTTCACGTTGAAGACGATCTTCATCAGGTCCGAGCCGATGTCAGCAATCTTCGTGAAGATACCGCCCGCGATACGCAGGGCGGAAGCGCCCAGCGACTCGCCGATGGCGAAGCCAAGGAAGCAGACACCCACGATCTCGCGCGGCACGAACAGCAGGATGATCACCATCATGACCAGTTCGAGCGAGATGAGGAACAGGCCGATCGACATGCCAGCCCGCAGGGGGATGTTCACCACGTCCCAGGGCTGTCCCTTCAGAGCGGCGAAGGCGGTTCGGCAGTTGGCGTAGGTGTTCACGCGGATGCCGTACCAGGCCACCCAGTACGAGCCACCCATGCCGACGATGGCGAACAGCAGCACCAGGGCGAGCTTCACGTAGGGGTCGATCGGCTTGGTTCCCTCGGGTCCATCACTGGGGAAGGCCAGCAGGTAGTAGGCGATCGCGCAGGCGATGAACACGAAGAGCAGCAGGAGGAACTTACCCTGCTGGATCAGGTAGGTCTTGCAGGTCTGATAGATGACCTCGGCCACGTTGAGCATCGACTTGTGAGCGGGTAGGGCCGCGATCTGAGCGCGGAGGTAGAGGCTGATGCCCAGCGTACCACAGATGACCAGTGCCCCGCCTGCGAGCAGGTTCCAGGCACTGACCTTGAACAGGCCAAGGATGTTGAATTCACCTTTGTGCAGATCTGGGATTGCCAGATCGGCTTCACTCGCCTGGGCGGCAGCCGCTGCCAGTAGCAGGACGACCAGCGCTCCTGCCATCGGTTTCAGATACTTCATCGAAACTTCCTCTCCTTGATGCACGATTGGCGCGTGGCCTGAATGCACGTCTGCACCAGCCCCCCCGTCAATGAATGGGGCCGATTCGAGTCAAGTAGGTGTCAGAATAGGGTGGAAGGGCGGTTTAGTCCACGACGTGGTGTTCCAGTCGCTTCAACCGTCGCCCCGAAACTGAGCTGGCACATCCAACCCTGCCTCGGCGCTGAACTCCTCGATCAATCGTCGGGTGATCGGGCCAGGCCAGGGCAGGGCAGTGCCCTCCAGGCGGCTCACGCCAGCAATGCCAAAGGCGGTTCCGCACAGCATCGCCTCGTCGCAGGCGCGGGCACGTTCCCGGGATAACTTTTGTTCGACCACCTCGATGCTAAGCCGGGCACACGCCTCGCGCACAAGTCGCAGCGTGATTCCCTCCAGCACTGTGCCCGTGGGCGGAGTAAGCACACGGCCGCGCTCCACGATCAGCAGGTTGCCGATGGCAGTTTCGGTGACACATCCCTGCGGGTCGAGCAGCAAGGGAATCGCGCCGGGGGGCGTGCCTGGCGTACGGCGAAGCAGTTGATCGGCACGCCACCAGTGCAGCCGGCTGCGATGCTTCACCCGGGGAGGAGCCAGATCGTCTGGGTCGGCGTGATGCGGGCCCACACCCACGAGAACCACTCCCTCCGTGAAGAACCGGCGATACCGATCCAGGGCCAGGGGAAAGGTGTGTAGCACCAGGGTTGGCGGGCCGTTTTCGCCGGGCTGGCCCAGGTAGCTGCCCAGGCTTCCCGGCGTGGCCAGGGTGATGAGGGCCAGTTCCTGCCCTGGCGCCAGCGCGGCGTTGTGTGCCACCAGATCGCGGGCGATGTGCGTCAGCTCCTCGTCGCTGACCACCAGGGGTACGTGGCATACCTCGCAGTCGCGGCGGAATCGCGCCAGGTGTAGTGACCAGCGGAAGAGTTGTTGGCGAAACGTCCGACAGAAATCGACCACGGTGGCCCCCGTGACGACCCCGGCGTCGTGGATGGGCAAGGCAGCCTGGTCCTGCATCACCAGGCGGCCTGAAACGTACGCCAGCGGTGTCCCCATGCGCCATCCTGCGGGACCTGCCCCGCCTGCGATTGCTGAATCCTTCCCGCGACCACTCAGGTATCATCCCTGCCGAGCGGCCGTTTGTCCACATCTCGAGCACGTTCGGGCTCTTTCCCTGGGGGCAATCATGTCACGCGCGCTTCTGGCTGTCGCTTCTTTGGTGCTCGTTGGCGCTCCGCTTGCTGCCGAGACGCCCGAAGTCACCCTGGAAACCACCCGCGTCGATGGCACCACCTACTTTCGAGTGCGTCTGGCTAAACCCGCCCGGATGGCCTCGCTTCCCAGCACTCCTTCCGGCACTACGAACGAGGGACGCCTTCGCGTTCTACTCCAGCATCCGCGGCTAGTCTCGCTCGACACCGAGACGCGGCATGTTGCCCTGAGCCACACTCTTGTTGAGAACACCGACTCGGCGCGGGAGCTCGTTTTCCTGGGCGTGCGTTCGGGGATAGCTTCCACGACCCGACTACTCTTCTGCTATCCGGTCGCGGCTGCCAAACAGGTCAGCTACCCCGGGTTGGTGCCCGACCACGACGTCGCCACGCTGCCTCTCACCCTGAACTGGAGCAAGGCCAGAGAGGTCCCGGGGTTAGATGTGCAGCACGCTCGCTCGTTTGAAACCTACCTGAGCCACCTTGCTCAGCGCTCCAGCAATCCGCACTGGATCCAGACCATCCGTGCCCTGATGTCCGGCGAGAAAGGCAAGGTCGGTCAGCCGTCCTCCCCGCCGCCTTCTGGTCTGGAGGCGCTCCTGGGGTCCTCTGGCGAACGCGTCTATGCCATGACCACGGGCGGCACTGCTTTGACCGAGAGCCTGGCGTTGAACCGCGCCCTGGCTGGCGCGGATGCTCCGAAGGTCGAGTCGCGTACGATTCCGATCGCTACCCTTCCGGGTATCGACATCGACTCGCATCCGTGGAAGAAGATGATGGGCGAGCGGCG
Source organism: Gemmataceae bacterium (assembly GCA_046350255.1). GTDB lineage: Bacteria > Planctomycetota > Planctomycetia > Gemmatales > Gemmataceae > CALDUY01. Next base: position 87,939 of record JAXMAV010000021.1, on the reverse strand, counting down.
GCCCCGGTCCGAGCCCCTGGCCCGGTTCGTACCCGAGGATCATTACTACTTCACTACCCACAGTGCCGGGGCGTTTCTTTCCGCCTGGGGCGTGCTCGAATCGTGGGGGGGACACCTCTTCCGCGCCCCGCAGGTGGCCAACCGCGATTATGCCCTCCGCGCCCGCTACGAGGGCCAACTCTGCCTGCCTACCGAACGTCTGCTACGCCACCTGCCACCGGATTTGTTGCGCAACCTCGCTCTGGCCGGTAGCGACCTTTTCTTTCAGGATGGCACGGACGTCACCGTGCTGTTCGACGTATCCGACCCGGCGGCTTTCTGCCGGCTGCACGATTCCCATGTGGCCGAGGCGCGCAAACAGCATGGCGCCTTGCTTCGCGAGGGGCGCTCGGACTACCAGGGCCATACCATCGAATCGGTCACCACCCCCCGGCGCGAGGTCAGTCTCCACCGCGTCACCGTGGGCAAGGTTGTGCTCTGCTCGAACTCCGCGGTGGCCATTCGCCATGTGCTCGACACCCACGCTGGCAAGCGGCCGTGCCTGGCCGAGTCGCTGGATTTCCAGTACATGCGGACCATCTTCCTGCGCGACGCCTCCCAGGAAGACGGCTTCGCCTTTCTCTCTGATCCGTTTGTGCGCCGGCTGGTTGGTCCGGCGACGCGCATCAAGGAGATGCGCCGCCAGCAGGCGCGGGTTAGCCTCCTGCTCGCGGGGGAAGCCGCCCTGGCCGGCGCCCTTCGGACCGGCACCTGGCCCACCACCATCACCCAGGTCGGGAAGAATGTGGGACTGCCTGCCTCGGCGCTGCGCGATTCGGAAGAGCAACCGCTGCGGTGGGATGCGGAACGTCGCCAGGCCGTCTCCGCCGACTACAACACGTTGGAGTTCACCACGCCGCTCGTCGAACTGCCCATCGACAGGGTGACCGAGGGGGAAGAGGTCAGCTACCGCCAGTTTCGCGAGGAGTACCTCCGGCTGTGGCGGCGCTTCTTCGACCCGGTCGGCATCCGCTTCAAGCTCAGCCCTGGACCGCTGCGCGTCGAGATGTATCTGCTTCCGCTGGTCAACAACTCTGCCTACAACGGCCTGCGCAGGCTGGCCGGGGGCGGTACCGTACGATTCGATCCGACTCGCATTCTACCCACCACCCTGGTGCAGTTTTTTAGCCGGATTGACGCCAACGCGATCCCTCGCTCGATTGGCGTGGGAAGCTGGTTGCGCACGACGATCGATAACGAGAAGATCTATCTGGACCGACTGGCCGCCAACTTCATCGCTCAGGACCTGAGCCAGCCCATGGAGGACTTCCGACCAAGCGAGGTTTCCGTTCAGGCATCGATGGAAATAGTCGATGTCAAGGCATTTACCACGTGGTGGAGGGGGTTGGGCCTGATGGTGAAGCCAGTCGCCGATTCAAAGCACCGGGGCATCACCATCCAGGAGGAGGCCGCGGCCTATGTGGAAGGGCTACGGCTGCATCATGCCCAGGTGGGTAAGACGTTCCTGCTCTCGCTGTGTCCCAACCTGCTGCGGCGTTCCATCGACCTCGAACTCGACCACCGCAAGCCGGGCGAAGAAGTCGAGGTGAACACTTCGCTCTACCTGGCTCCGCCTCGCGGGAAGAACGCCGAGGCGGCCCACGCGCTGCTCGAGTGGGTTATTCACAAGGAAGCGCTCGCCTCACTCTCCAACTGGGAGATGCTCTACCTGGCCGGGGTCGTAACTCCCGCAATGTCTCCGAAGGAGCGCGACGCCGCCGTCCGCCGGTTGCTCGGTTACGTGCCAGTCAGCCCCGATGGCGCTGCACTGAGCTTCGAGGAACGGCTAAAGCAACCGGTCTTCGCCCGGCACGGGTCGCTGATTCGGCCCACCTACCAGGGGAAGCTGGCGCCGGCAGGCGGATTGACCCAGGTGTTCGGTCAGGTTCGCAGTTTGCGTGCCGATCTCCGCTTCCGTGAGGATGGCATCCACACGGTGCTGACCCTGGAAGGCAACCCCTCGCGCCGCTGATTGGGATCAGGCCGCCTTCTCGGCCGAGGCGTTGGCCAGCACCCGGTCGAGAAGGTCCAGCGTCCGCTGGGTGGCTCCTTGCTGGGCCAGGACAAAACGCCGGGCCAGGGCACCCAGGGCGCGGCGTTCTTCGACATCAGCCAGCAAACGCGGAATGGTGCGGGCCAGGTCGGCCGCATCGTCCACCTGGCAGGCGCCTCCTGATTCGACCAGCCGGCGAGCCGTTTCGCGGAAGTTCCAAACGTGAGGGCCGAAGGTCACCGCCACGCCGAACGCCGCCGGTTCGATCATGCTCTGACCACCGCGCACGCCATCCAGGCTGCCTCCGACAAAGGCAAGGTCGGCCAGGCCCCACAGCGCGCCCAGCTCGCCCATCGAGTCGAGCAGCACCACCCGTTCGCGCGTGGGTGTAGTGAGTTGCGACCGGCGAGCGAAGGGGATCTGGCGTTGCTCCAGCAGGCGAGCCAGCTCGTCGAACCGCTCGGGTTGACGCGGCACGAGCACGAGGCGCAGCGCCGGGAAGTGGTCGCGCACCTGCTCGAAGATGGTGATGATGGGGAGTTCCTCCCGGGCCTGCAGGCTACCAGCCACCCAGAGGGTATCTCCCTCCTCGACGCCGAGGAGTCGACGCAGTTCCGCCGTGCGCAGATTGGCAGGATCGGTCAGCGCGCCATCGTACTTCAAGTTGCCCGTGGTGACGACGCAACCGGGGGTGCCACCTAGGGCCAGCATGGCGGCCGCATAGTCGTCCCCCTGCACGCCAATGACGGCCAGCTTCTGAAACAGTGAGCGCACCAGCGGGCCAAGGAGCTGATAGCGCCCCAGGCTGCGCGGGCTCATGCGTCCGTTGACGAGGGCGACGGGTACCTGGAGCCGATGGGCCGCGCCCAGGAAGTTGGGCCAGAGTTCGCTCTCGCACAGCACCACCAGCGCTGGCCGAACCTGCTGAAGGGTGCGAGTGACCGCCCAGCTGAAGTCGAACGGAAAGGGGAAGACAACCAGATCGGGAAAGAGATTCCGGGCCTCGGCCAGGCCGGTGTCGGTGGTGGAGGAGACGATGACGGCCCGGCCGGGGTGTCGCTTCCGGAAAGCGGGGACAAGCTGGCCCAGCACCTTGATTTCCCCCAGCGACACGGCGTGAAACCACACCGCGCCAGGGGGGACCTCGGTGGAGAGGCCGAACAGCTTGTCGCGGAGGCCCTGGCGGTAGCGACGGGTGGTCCAGGCGCGCCAGATCAGCCAGGGGCTCAGGAGTAGCAGCGCCAGCAGGTAAAGCGCGTCCAGCAGCCAACGCATGGAGGAGTCCTTTCCTCGGGCCTGCGGTTCAGGCAGCGGTCAGGGAGTCCTGTTCGCCGACCTCGCTCTCGACACGCTTGCGACAGGCCTGGACCAGGGCGCGGAACAACTGGATGTCCAGCCCAGACGAGGTGGACGAAGTGGGGTTCCACTGCACGCCCATGGCCCACCATTCGCCGGTGGTCTCGATGGCCTCGATGATGCCGTCCAGGGCACGAGCGCTGACGCGGAAGCCCCGGGCCAGGCGGTTGATGGCGCGCCGATGCTCGCTATTCACCACCACCTCGCCCTCGCCGTAGAGATTGGCCAGCCAGGTGTCGGCCAGCACGTTGATGGCGTGGCGCAGACCACGCTCGGGCGGATGGCGATGCTGCAGGGCCTCGGGCATGTCGCGCGGCAGGTCATTGTGGATAGTGCCGCCGTGGGCGGTGTTCAGCGCCAGCAAACCGTGATCGATGGCCAGGACCGGAACGTTGTGGTCGTGGCACCAGCTGACAAGTGCTTCCGCCTCGAAGGCGTTGCTGCGCTCGGCCTTGTCGTGCCCCACGATCACCACGCCGTCGATGCCGTCGAGGAGTTCACCCCAGGATTTCTCGTTGTTTTCGGGCAGGGTAACAGGTTCGGCCTCGGCGACGGCGAGCGAGGCGGCAATGCCTGCCTGCCACAACCCACAGCCGTGCTTGCCCGTGGTCTGGGCTTCGTGACCATATACGCCGATACGGAGGGGAGGATGGGTGCTGGACATGGGGAGGACTCCTTTCCTCGGTAGTGTGAGGGAGAACCCCGGACTCCGCCCGGACGGTCTATCTCCCCGCAATCATGGAAGTGTGAGGGATTGTAAACCGTGCGAGTGGGGAGAGCCAGAGAATTTTCTTTGGATTCTGCCGGGTGTATTTCGAGCCTGGGCAGACTTGTTCCAACGAGTTCGACGCGAATGGAGGGTCAAATCTTCTGGCGAACACCGGTTCTTCATGGTATCTTGATCTTTTCGTCAAGCAAACCTCCGGAATTGCCTGGGAGAATGCCGCCTGTGAATCACATTCCGGTCCTCCCCACGCTTCTCACGCTGGGCAACGGTGTGTGCGGGTTCGCTGCGATCGCCTACGCAAGCAAGATCACCCTGGATGGCTCCCTGAGCGGCGAGCAGATCGACTACTACTTCCTGCTCAGCGCTGGGTTGATTCTTGTGGCCATGGTGTTCGACGTGCTAGATGGGTACGCCGCCCGCCTGTCGAAGTCGGCCACTGATTTTGGCGGACAACTCGACAGCCTGTGCGATGCCATCAGCTTCGGCGCTGCGCCGGCGTTTCTGCTGCTGCGCCTGGGCCAGGAATGGCATGATCAGTTCCTCATCGCCAAGACGGTGGCGATCATCGCGGCGGTGTACCTGGCCTGTGCCGTGCTTCGACTGGCGCGGTTCAACACGGAAAACAGTCCGGATCCCTCGAGCCACAAGCGGTTCAAGGGGCTGCCCTCTCCCGCGGCCGCAGGCTGTGTGGCCTCGCTGGCGGTGCTTCGGGCCGACATCGGCGCCGGTTGGTCGGGCCTCGATCCGCACGTTTTGCAGGGCTTCGTTCGCGTGTGGGCCCCGCTGGGCTCGCTGGTGGTGGCCCTCCTCATGGTGTCGCAGTTTTCGTATCCTCACCTGGGGCGACAGCTGGTGCGCGGGCGACGCAACTTCGCCTTCGTCGTTCAGGCGGTGCTGTTGCTGGCGATCATCGCCCTGGCACCTCACCTGGCCTTCTTCCTGCTGTTCTGGGCCTACGCCCTGATGGGGCCGGTTCGCTCGCTGATGTTCCTCACACGTCAGCCCAGCCTGCCCGAGCATAGCCCGCGTCTGGATTGACCTGTTTCCTGGATCGATGCATGTTCACCGGCCTGGTCGAAGCATTGGGAACCGTCCGCGAACTGGTGCGGCTTGGCGAGGGTTGTCGTCTCGTGGTCGAGGCTCCCTCCATCGCGGAGGGGTTGAGCCTGGGCGAAAGCGTGGCAGTGAATGGCACCTGTCTCTCGGTGGTGGAGTACACGGCCAGCACGTTTGCCTTTGATGTGGGACCCGAAACACTTCTGCGCACCAACCTGGGATCGCTGGTGGCTCAGGATCGCGTCAATCTTGAACGCTCGTTGCGCTTTTCGGATCGCCTGGGCGGCCATCTGGTGCAGGGGCACGTTGATGGCGTGGGCACCATCGATGACCGGATCGAGCAGGGCGAGTGGGTGACCGTGTGGTTCCGCTGCTCACGAGAGCTGGCGGGGCAGATGGTCTCCAAGGGGTCGGTGGCGGTCGATGGCATCAGCCTGACCCTGGTCGATGTCGAACCCGAACGGTTCAGCGTGGCCCTTATCCCTCATACCTTGCAGGTGACCACGCTGGGCTTCAAAGGAGTCGGTGCGGCTGTTAACCTGGAGACAGACCTTCTTGCCAAGTATGTCTGGAAGTATCTCCAGCTGCGCCAGAGCTGACCTCTTCAGGTTTCCATGCCACCCACCACGCGACAGACCCTTTCCTACCTGCGCACCCTATTTCAGGAGCGCGGGATCCGTCCCCGAAACAAGCTCGGCCAGAACTTCCTGATCGACCTGAACCTGCTCGACCTGGTCGTGCGGTCGGCCGAGATCGGACCTGCCGACCTGGTCCTGGAGGTGGGCAGCGGTACTGGTAGCCTGACCATGCGGCTGCTCGAATCCGCCGGCGCGGTGATGGCCGTGGAGGTCGATCCGCCGTTCGCTGCCCTGACGCGCGAGGCGGTTGAATCGCATTTTCACCTCTTCTCCGCGGCGGCGGGAGGGCCCGGCACGCGCCCTGAGCACGTCAAGCTGATCCACGCCGACATTCTCGAACGCAAGAATGCCCTGCAACCCGAGGTGCTGGAGGGGCTGCGGGCGCTACTAGCCGCGTCGGGAACGACGCAGATCAAGCTCATCGCCAACCTGCCCTATGCCGTGGCGGTGCCCGTCATCTCCAACCTGTTGCTGTGCGACCTGCCGATCGAGCGCATGGTCGTGATGGTGCAGTGGGAGATCGCAGAGCGACTGATGGCCGTCCCGGGCACGAAGGATTATGCCGCCATGGCCGTGCTGGTGCAGAGTCTGACCGAGGTGAGCCTGGTGCGAAAGATACCGCCGACGGCGTTCTGGCCACGGCCCCAGGTCGATTCGGCCATCGTGCAGGTGCGGCCGAGCGAGGCCAAACGCGCCCTGCTGGGCGACCCGCAGCGGTTTCGCAACTTCCTGCGCGACCTGTATGTCCATCGGCGCAAGAACCTTCGCGGGGGGCTGGCCAGTCTGCCTGGTCAAACGCGCAGCAAGGCGGAGATCGACCAGGCGCTGGCCACTCTGGACATCGATGGTGCCGCCCGTGCAGAAACGCTCAACCTCGAGCAGCATCGCCAGCTCAGCGAGGTGTTCGGCTGATTTATCGCTTCTACGGAGCTTGAACATCTGTCCAGAATCAGGCATGCTATCATTCTCCCCAGGCATGGCCGCCTGGGGGCCAAGAAGCGGGGTGGGACATGATTGCTTGCGCCTGCGTGCATTGCGGCCAGCAAATGCAAGTCACGGATGAGCTGGGCGTGCGAAGGGCAACATGCTCCTCCTGTGGCCGGGTGGTTCAGTTTCCTCCTGGAGAACCAGCCTCACGATGGAGCCGGCGTAGCTCGATGCTGCGGGCCGGCGCGGGAGGAGACACCACACGTTTCAGTCCCGCCCCCGCAGGTGGCACGGAGCGCTCGCCAGCTCTGGATAGTCCGACGCGAGCAGGAGGGACGACACTTCCTCAGCGTTCTGCCTTCACCTCTTTCCTGGCACCCGCACAACAGGCGGATGAGCTGGGCCGGTTGGGGCCGTATCGCATACTTGCCGTCCTGGGACATGGCGGCATGGGTGTAGTCTATCGGGCCCACGACCCTGCACTGGATCGCCTGGTGGCGTTGAAGGCCATGTTACCTACACTGGCGGTGCAACCGACCGCCCGGCATCGTTTTCTGCGCGAAGCGCGACTGGCTGCGGCCATTCAGCACGACCGGGTGGTGGCCATCTTCCAGGTCGGCGAGGATGGTGGCATCCCCTACCTGGCCATGCCCCTCCTGCGCGGAGAATCGCTCGAGCAAAGACTGAAGAAGCGCAGGTTGTTACCGGGTGTTGAGGCGCTGCGGATCGCGAAGGAAGTGGCCGAGGGGCTGAGTGCCATCCACGAACTGGGGCTGGTGCATCGGGATATCAAGCCGGCCAACGTCTTTCTCGAGGGGGAACGAGGTCGAGTGAAGATTCTGGATTTCGGCCTGGCCCGGGCTCTGGCTGACGAGGTGCGCCTGACCCAGGAAGGGCTGGTGGTTGGTTCGCCTGCGTACATGGCCCCCGAGCAGGCCAGCCGCCAGCCGGTGGATGCGCGCGCCGACCTGTTCAGCCTGGGCTGCGTGCTCTACCAGATGCTGAGTGGCACCGTACCGTTCGAGCGTGCCGATGTCCTGCAAACCATGCTGGCGTTGCAGACCGATGACCCGGCGCCACTGACCGACCAGCCCAAGGCCATCTCGGACCTGGTGCTACGGCTGCTTGCTCGCGATCCCCAGGCGCGACCGGCATCGGCGCTTCAGGTTGTGCGTCTGCTGGAGGAACTGCTAGCTCAGCTTCCGGCCGGCTGAAGGCGGCGTCTTGCCCAGCTGCACCAGCGAGTCGATCATCGTGTGTAGTTTGCCTGCATCCAACCCCTGATGATCCTCCCAGGGATGAGCGAGAGGAGACGGAGCGGGCGGCTTCTTTTCCTCGGCGGCTCGCAAGGCTTGCGCCTGGGTCCGAAGCGATCCCACCAAAGCCATGGCCTCCTTCTCGAGATTGCCCTGCGCCTCGGTGACGCAGGCTTTCATCTGCCCCACGATCTCATGCAGACGGGAGGAGAAGGCCGGCGAAGGGGGAGTGCCCAGGGTCTGTTCCAGCTGGGCGCGCAGCTGATTGAGTTGTGCTGTGAGCGATGCGATGTCAGCCATGGGTCACTCCGGGTCGGAGAAGGGGAGGAGGGTTCATCCACCACAGGGACATGTCGCACGCCGGACAGTAGCAGGTCTCGAACAGGCGACCCGGGCAGGCCTGGTGCAGACAACCAACGGCTGCGCTGGGCCGCAGGACGATGGAGGCCTTGCACAGGGCGCAGGAGACCTCGGTGGGAATGGGCTGCTGGCAGACCGCGCAGTGATCGTCACCCGGAACGGAGGCGACGGCCACCAGGACGTGCCCGACCACTTCCGAGTGGCCGGCAGTGGGCGACCAGAGGCGAAGAAACTCCGCGCGCGGCAAACAGCGGTGGGCCCCTAGCGAGGGATCGTGCAGATAAACCGAGTCGTCGGTCAGGCCCAGCAAGACCGAGTAATGGCCCGATTTGTTGTTGCTGGCCAACCGATGGTGCAAGATGACGTGAACCGAGGCAGCCAGGCACCGGGTCAGGGTGGGCCAGGCTTCGCGCGTGCGGAGGATCACCGCTGCCAGGCCGCGATCCAGAGCGTTGCGGCACAGACGATGCGTGAAGCAGCGCAACTCGCCGTGACGCTCCTGAGAGACGGCCGGCCACAGGTCGGCCTGCGTGGCGGGCACTCCCAGCGAAGCATAGACCATGGCCAGGGCCGCCGCGCCGCAGCCGGTGGGATGCTCCTGACGCTGGTAGGGAATGTCCAGCATGGTCGGGGACTCAGCAATTCAGGCGAATGGTGGCCGCGTTCAGGTGGATGTCTTCCTCGGTCTTCATGCGGACTTCCCGGGCCTCGACATTGAACTTCTCGCAGCGAATGTCTACCTGGTCGGCCGCTTCCAGCTCCAGGCGAGCGGCCCGCAGGCGCACGACGGGGCCGGCCTCGGTCAGGGTGATGCGGACCTCCACCTCTCCCTCAGAAGAGCGAATCAGGACTTCCTCGGCTTCACCAGCCTGGCGAATGACCACCGAGCGGCCCGAGGGCAGGGGGTGTTCCCGCGATTCGGCCTGTAACTTGTGCATGAGGTCACCTCGGAATGGGATGGAGAACTAGCCAATCATGACCGTGGGGAAACAGGGGCCGGTGATCACGCCGCCATGCTCGGTGGGATCTCCCATGCGAGCCGCGGGTAGCCCGCCGATGAGGACGGTGGGACAGCCCATGGCAATCATATCGGGTGGACCGACGCAGACAGCCAGATCGGTTTCGCGCGCCGCGGGTAATCCGCCGATCAGCACCGTGGGACAACCAGGGCCGGTGATGGGGCCTCCCACATGGGGAACCACGCCGGTCACCATGGGGCAGGTGTGCAGGTCGGTCAAACGCGCAGCCGGTGGCATGATTCAACTCCCGAGAACACGATGAAGGTCAGGACGAGGAAGTGGCCCCGGCGCACACTGCCAGAGGTAATGGCCCCGGGCGATGTGCATGCCCAGCGCTATCGCCTGGCGAAGATAACGGGTGTATGACGCGCCACCGCGCTGCAGCGCTACCCCGGTGATGGTACTGGTGATCGCACGAGGTGTCGCCTGGGGATTGGGTGGCCGAACCGGGTACCTTGGTGGATTGAGACTTCCTCCCGTGTTGAAGACCGCTCGGGCCAGGTGGCCCGATGGAACACCGGTTCGCATGAACTCGCCGGTGGCCTTGCGCGTGGCTTCGTCGGGTTCAATCACCCAGTGCATGATGGCCTTCAGCGCCCGGGCATCGTCGCTATGGAGTTTCCCGGCCCCGGCCCAAAGCAGGAACAGAGCGGCCCACCAGATCCCTTCGCGACGAGGTAACCCCACAGCGAGAAAACGGATCGCCTGAGGGTACATCTCGGCCTGCAGCAGAGCCACAAGATACTCACGCGGGGACTGTTCCGGCTTCAGCAGCGCCAGAGCGGGCCCATGGAGGTCGGCTTGCGATGCCACCTCTTTGGCGGTTTTCCCCGGGATGCGTTGCAGTGTCAGTGTGTCATCCACGGCATGGCCCATGGCATTTCTCGCTAGATCCAGGTGGCTTCCCCATCGAATTTCATTTCTGGCGCGGTGATGGTGCACGAGTCAGTAATGATATCGAACGTGGGACCACCCATTAGGGTCATCTCCTCGTTGGCGTCCAGGGTAACCGCTCCGCCTGCCATCGTGAGTTCGGAACCGGGTGCCTTGAGATTTACCAGGCCGGAAACATCGAGTTCGATGGTACAGGGCCCCACGGCCAGAGTGATCCCCTGGGCATTCATGGTGATGGAGGAACCCTGCCCTGGCGGGCCCACTGTCAGTTTCAATTCAGTGGGTGAAAGCTTGATGGCACTTCCCACGTCGTCTGGCCCAGAGACAAGGGAAATCGATCCCACACCAGCTCCATCCAGTTTCACTCGTGGTCCCGTGGCTGGGGTTCCCGTGAACATGCTGATCAGGTTGGTGCGCAACGCGACGACTGATTGCTGATTGGCCTGGGTGCCCGAGAAGATGAAGTTATCCTCGTTCGCGCCCAGGATACGAACCTGGTCCACATACTCGGCGGTAATCCCGTGGACAAGCTTGGCACTGGCATAGTGCGGATTCTGTCGGTTGAAGATGGCCAGAAGCAGATCCGCCAGGCCTTCCACGGTGTGGCTGTCCTGGGCGAGCAGGGCAGCTGCCTCGGCGGCTTGCTTCGCCTTGGCCACCTGGTTGTAGACGGCCCGGAACGACTCCGTGATCTCCAGGGCTCCGGTTACGGCTCCTGTCAGCCCGACCAGCACTTCCCAGGCCACCTGAGAGGTGTTGTAACTGTCCAGGGACCCAGCAATCACCCCGGCCGTGGCCATGCTGGCGGTTAGCCCCATGAGCGCTTCTGTGGCGATGGCCCAGGGTTTCTCGCCGGGCTCTAAACTCTCTGGACTCCACTTGCCTGCGTCGGTGATGGGAGCCTTGGCGCCACGGGCGATCGTGATGTTCGTTCCGTAATTAAGTTGCGTCTGGCTCCCCATGACCACGTTGGAGAACCCCAGGACCGGACTGGCCAGGCCGGCCACCAACCCGGACCCGATCCCGGTAAGCACCCCTGTTCCTGGAATGGCCATGCCCAGATCGGCCGCCATCCCCAACGGATTACAAACGACGTTCACGTAGTCTCCCACCGTCAGGGCGGAAAACAGGCCCAGTGTCACCAACTCGTTCAGGCCGCACACCGAGGTGAAGTCGATGCCAATTTTTCCACTGCCAACCTCGTCCGAGTAGACAAAGGGGTGATCGGGATCCGCCCCGCCGGACCCACTCCCTCCTGGCAAACATCCGATGTGGGTGCTGCGGAATCCGTTGACGTTCATCCGGTGCGGACCATCGACCCAATGTCGTTCGGTTTCCTCGGCAAAAAAGGCAATGTGCTTCTCGCCGTGGATCTCGATGTGTTCCTTGCCGGCATCATCGTTGATGACGAAGCCGCTGTAGTTTACCAGGGGCTGGGCGGCGGCCGAACCGCGGGCTGTCGAGCAGGACTTGATCCCCGCCAGCGTGCGGTTGGCGGGAAGCTCAAAGGGCGGCATGTTGGCCTCGTTGTACAGGCTTCCCACAATCAGTGGCCGATCCGGGTTACCATCCTCGAAGGTCACCAGCACCTCATGGCCCACGCGTGGCCAAAAGAAACTTCCCCAGCGGTCGCCGGCCCAGCATTGCCCGACTCGTAGCCAGCAGGAGTTCATGGCTCCGGTCTGCTCGTTGCGATCCCAGAAGAACTTCACTTTCACCCGCCCGTAGCGGTCCACAAAGATCTCGCTGTCGGTGGGTCCCACCACCTTCGCGGGCAGCACTCCTGCTAACCGGGGGCGAGGCGTGACCAGGGCAGGGCGATAGGGCAGAGAAGCCGGTCGCGCTTCCAGACTATTGAGATACAGAAACTCACGGGGATGCGGGTCGTCGAGATAAGCCGAGGCGATGTCCGCCTCGTGGGTGACCCGGTTGAGAAGGTAATCGCCGTTGGCGTCAAAGTGACGGGTCAGAGAGAAGCGGAGCCCCGCGCCGACGTGGCCACAGTTACTGGTGCCCTCGACCCGGAGTGCCGCGGTGGCCTCGGCTCCGGCCCGCAGGTCGGCGACGCGGTGGTTTTCCTGGAAAACCTGCTGCACCTGGTCGAGCTGATTGTTCCCCTCGGGGCTGACGCCGTCGAAGCGCCAGGCATATCCGCCGGCCGGGTTGTACTGCTCGAACATCTCGCTGCCACGCTTATTCAGGGAGTGCCGCAGGGTGTGCAAGCTGGATCCGACGGCGACCTTGTCCGTCAGCGCTGCGGTGGTTTCGAGCGTACTCTGCGGCAGCTGAAAAGAGTGATCGCGCAGGCGGACCTGGGTCGGCCGCAGAGTCTGGCGTTTCGACCAGGTCAACACGCGGCCCTCAGGCCGACGACCGCCCAGGACTTCCTCGTAGACGAGCGGGTTCGGCTTCTCCAGCGTGGCGAATCCTTCGGGGTTATCAACCAGGACAAGGGTTGCCGCGTCGGCGCCGTGCTGGACGTAGTAGGCGATGCCCTCGTCTTCCAGAAGTCGGCTAACGAACGCCAGATCGGTCTCCTGATACTGCACGCAGTAATCGCGCGGTGGATAGGTACCGGTGAGGCGCATATCGACCTCGAAGCCCCACTCCTGCACCAGGATCTGTCGGACGATTTCGGGCACGGAGCGGGACTGAAACATGCGCGTCTGCGTGCGGAGACTGCAGAGCCACAACGCTGGGACCAGCTCGGCCTGGTAACGGACGAAGGTGATGCCGCCTCGATTGCCGGGCACACGTCCACACTGCTCCAGTGTGCGGATGACGCCGTGCAAGCGTCGTTCCGGCGAGCCAGGAATGCGCAGGTGGACCTGGGCGGGTTTGCCTAACAGGTCATCGAAGGAGACGGGTTCCAGGGCAAGCAGATCGAGTGTGAAGAGGAACGGCTCGGAGATCGCCTCAACGCCCTGGACCCCGGTGAGTAGTAGACGATCTTCCCCCAGAGGCGTTACTATCGCAAGCGGCTGGTTGGCCTGGCTGTAGAGAGACATGGTAACTCTCCGGCGGGATTGCTTTCGGGCAGAACTAGCGAAGCGCTCCCTTCGCGGACAGAGGGATCCTCGACAATTCCTCCCAGACGAGGACTTTCCCGGACATGAACTTCCGGGCTCATCAGGTGTCAGTGGAGGAGAATGCGTTTCCTCCACGTGTGAGATTCTTCAAGGGAGAACGTGCAGATGTCGCAGGGCAAATCGATCACGGCGTTTGTGGTCCAGAGGATAGCCTGGGAATACGGCGATGATTTCTATTACAGGCGACCTGAGTCCGATGGGCCGGTGAACGTCTACCTGAATCGCGAAGGGGCCGATGCCGAACGTCGTCAGATGCAGTGGGAACACGTGTTGGAGAGCGACATTAACCCCTTCGCCTACGTGGATGCTTCCCTCGCCGAGCGGAGCAGTCTGCCGCTGCCGGAGTTGGTGTCCCGGTTGCGTGAGGCCGGACTAACGATTCCCGAAGAGGACGATGATTGGGTCCTGCGTCAGCATTTCTGGGAACAGTATGCCAGTCTGCCCGAGACCGCCAAACAGCAGGTCTGGGACGTCATCGATCGCTTGCCCTTTTATGAGGTGGTCGAGATGCAGGTGGAAATGGACGAGTGAAGGAGGACCTCCCGTGATCTATCTCGTACTCGAGCGACACTGGGTACTCTCTGGCTGTGGGGAGGATGTCCAACCAGGTGATCCCCGGCGGGACGTGCGTCCCAATGAGTATAACCCCGAAGTCATCGAGCTAGTCCAGTACACCATCAATCCGAACACGCTAGGCCGACCCATCCGCGGTTTCCGCGATCGGGATCGGGCCGAGGCGTACCGCCTGGAACAACAGCGTGAACGTCAGGCCTGGACCAACCCCTTCCGATACGGATCGAGGATGAGTGACCGGACTCGGTTAGACGATGGGCGTCTGCGCGACTGGATGCTCGATGGCGGACTGAATCCTCCCTCACCAACAGCGGAGGAGAAGATCGAGGTCATCGCACGCTGCTGGAACAAGTGGTGGCTCAAGCTACGGCCCAGTCTTACCGATTCGGCATGTGAGGCCATGTCCCGCGAGATCAGCCAGACTCTTGATCGGGCCGCCCCCGCCAGTGGGAAGGCGGCACAGCTGGCCTGGCTCGATGCTCTCTTCTGTTACATGGAAAACACCACCCGGAAGGAGCGTGATGCCATCCGCATCGCACTCTACCAGGTCCTGTGCTGGGATCAGCCGCGTCACCATGGTGAGCGAGATGAGCAGAAGATCAGTGATCTTTGGATCGCCTGGTGGGACGACCAGAGCAAGACCATGACCGAGCTGGAGCGCCGCCACGCCTGGGAAGCGATGGATGAGCTGGAGTTCTACCTGCTCGTGGAGCGAGGAAGCAACAGTTAGGGGTGGAACGCCTCAGCGCTTGTTGGTGACCGTGGCGATCGACTCGCCACCGAAGGCGTGCTGCTTCCACTCCTGCTCCAGCTCGGCGAACGAGCGGTAGCCGTAGTGACGCTCCAGGGCGGTCTCGTAGCGCGAGTCGAGCGCCTCGCGGAGGAAGCGAGCGAACGTGGCGTGGTCCTTCTTCTTGCAGAGGAAATCGACCACCGACACGCTCTGAGCGTAGAAAGGACCGACGCGACGCGGTTCGGGATAGTCGGCCATGCGCATCAGCTCGGCCAGCGGGAACAGGGTGCCTTCCCGATAGTGCGAGGGCAAGTTGCGCAGGTGCATCTCGACGCGGTCCCGCGGCTCGCTCAGCACCGCCATGCCTTCGTCGGCCCAGCGAGGCACGTGGTGGTGCCCGAAGCGACCGGCCAGCACCACATGCGTCGTCTCATGGGGCAAGACTCCGATCATGTAGTTCGGATCGTCACCCCGGATATCGACCCGGCGAACAGTGATACGGCCGCTCTCCAGCGAGATGGACGAGTGACCCGGTGAACCTGGCGGGGCTCCGGTGGCGCGGGCGTAGGCCTGACCATTGGCGTGGACGTAGAGGTCGCAGCGCGGCGCCCAGGTTTTTGCTTCCTCGGCGAACCAGCGGCGCGTCATCCCCAGGCGAGTCTTCTCGGCGATGCGGACCACCTTCTCAGCCTGCTCCTGGCTGAGGCGATGAAACACGCGGATGCTGATGGTCTCGGCGACGGCCCAGCCACCCTCCTGAGCCGGTGTGTGGCGCACCTCGATGGCGGGTTCGGTCGCCGGGGCCCCCTGGCTGCGAAGCCGCGTGAGCAGCCCCTGGCCAAAGCGTTCGAGGCGTGGAGCCATCCGCAGCGCCTGCTGCACTTCCTGCTCGAGTTCCTGAGGCGAGGAGCCGCCCGCGCCCCGGTTGAGGGACTGGGCGACGCTGAACAGCCGGCAGTAGGCCCAGCGTTCCTGGCAGGCCTGCACACAGCCGGGCTCGGTGCGGTCGGCCTGGGCATACAGGCGGGCCGCCTGCTCGTAGCCGCGTTCCTCGTAGGCGCGTTCGGCGCGGGCGAGGATCTGGCGGGCCTTGTCGGGGCGGTCGGCGGCGCGATTGGTCTCGGCGAAGGGATCATCCTGCTCCACCTTACCGCGATGCACCGAGGCCGGGCGCGTGGCCGGGGTGGATGCCCCAGCCGGGGTGGACGCCCCAGCCGGGGTGGATGCCCCAGTCGAGGCGGTTGGAGCGGTGGACGCGGAGGCGCGTCCGGTGGGTTCGAGGATTTCGAGGAAGCTGCGGTATTTCCGGGCCTCGTCGGTGCGACCGGCCTTGTCGAGCTGCATCACCAGCCCGGCGTAGGCATCGCGCAGAGCGGCGAGATAGCGGCGGTTTCCATCGATGTAGGGGATCTGTTTTTCCAGGACGATGACAGCGCCGGCGAAGTCGCCCTTCTGTACCAGGTCGAGCCCCCGATCGAGGGCTACCTGGACGGCCAGGAGCGTCTTCTGTCGCTGGTCGGGGTGGTCGTCGCCGGCCCATACTGGGGCCAGAACCGCAAGCGCGAGCGCGACAACACCTGCGAGCAGGCGAAGGCCGATCCGTGCCATGGCTGCATCCTTGCAGAAACGGGGGTGGCAGAGGCTCCCGCGGGGGAGCCAGATTCATTCACGTGCGATTCAGCGAGGGGGAAAGATCCTGAGGCGGTGTGAATCTGAGAGGGAATCCGTCTGGGGTCGCTCGCCCTCCTGGCGAGATCGTTCCCCAGATGGGCCCACCATACGGTCGCGCCGCTCGCGAATCAAGGCGAGCCCCCCTCAGTTCCTGCTCTCGCCCAGCACGTGATGAATGTAGCTGCGAAGCTGCTGTACCTCGAAGTCGGTGACCACGTCCAGGTTTGGGCGAGCTGTTGAAGACCACCGGGTATCGAACACCGTCATGCCGCGCGTGAGATCTCCGCGCGTCTCGACGTCGGCGGCCACAGCCTTAAGTGTGAAGGCATCGGGTCGGGTCAGCAGGGCCACACCCAGGGCGGCAGGCAGGTAGACACCCTCGATGCCGTAGCGTCCCGCGGTGGGAGCCAGCAGCATGGGCACCACCCGGCGCAGGAAGGCGGCGGTGCGCGATTCGACCGCGCCCAGGTGGCGGAGATCGTTTGGAGAGAACACCATCTTGTGGGTGACGTCCACGGGGATCAGTGTGATCGGGGCACCCGAACGGAGTACCTGGCGAGCAGCCAGGGGGTCGCACCAGAAGTGGAACTCGGCACAGGGGGTCACGTCGCCGTCTCGCTGCCAGGTGCCTCCGACGATCACCAGGCGGGGGATGAGGCGGGCTACCTCTGGGTCGCGGTCGAAGGCTCGGGCCAGCGCGGTGGCGGGGCCGACCTGGACGATGGACAGTTCGTCCGGATGCTGGCGGATCATGTCGAGGATCAGCCGGTCGGAGGTCACGGCGTTGTGCAGAGGCACGCAGGGAAAATCCTGCCCGCCCAGGCCATCGGGGCCGTGCAAATCCAGGGCGTGCCTGTCGTAGTCGATGGGGAGGGCGGCTCCGACGCGGGGCCAACGGACGGGATCGATCTGCTCGATGACGATGTGACAGTTGCGGGTGGCCTGGTCGGCGGGAACGTGGCCGGCCGTGGCCGCCAGGGCCACCACTTCGAGATCGGGATCGTTCAGCGCCAGGGCGATGGCAAAGGCCGCGTCGATGCCCGGGTCAGCGATGAGAAGTACCTTGGTGGCCATCGGAGGAATCCTTCGTGGTCAGTTCGACGAGGGACTGCAGAACGCGACGAGCACGGCCCGAATCGATTGCATCGGCTGCCAGCGCGACTCCTTGCCGGGGAGACGTGGCCCGGCCAGCAGCCAGCAAGGCGGCAGCGGCATTGGCCAGGACGACGTTTCGGCAGGGGCCTGCCTCGCCATCCAGAAGCCGTCGGATCACCGCCGCGCTGGCTTCCGGCCCATCGACCCGCAGGTCGGTTAGCAGGCAGGGAGGCAAGCCAAAATCGGCCGGCGTCCATTCCCGGGCCAGCACCGTGTGCCCCTGGACTTCACGCACCAGGGTCGGAGCCGACAGGCTCACCTCGTCGAGCCCATCGGTGGAATGGACCAGGAAGGCTCGTTCGGTCCCCAGCACCGCCAGGGCGTGAGCCATGCGGTCCAGCCATTCCCGGCGACCCACGCCAAGCAGTTGGAACCGCGCCCGGGCCGGATTGGCGAGCGGTCCCAGGCAGTTGAACAGGGTGCGAATGCCCAGTCGGCGTCGCACCTCGCCCACGTGCCTCAACGCTGGATGATACACCGGCGCCAGGCAGAACGCCATGCCCGCGGCCGCGAGACAGCGTCGCGCGGTGGCGCCATCGGCAGCCGTGTGAACTCCCAGCACGGCAAGGACATCCGCGCTACCGCTGGTGCTCGAGACGGCCCGGTTGCCGTGCTTGACCACCTTGACGCCCGCGCCTGCCACCACCAGCGCCGTGGCGGTGCTGATGTTGAACGTCGCCAGGCCATCGCCGCCGGTGCCGCATGTATCGAGCAGTTCCTCCCCAGGAAGGTCGAGCGGTTGACAGTGGCGCCGCATGACGGCTGCTGCGCTGGCCAGTTCCCCCGCCGATTCGCCGCGCGACCGCAAGGCGACGAGCAACGCGGCGGTTTCCACCGGGCTGGCCTCTCCGGCGAGCAGGCCTTCCATCATCGTGGTCATGGCGTCGCCGGCGAGATCCTGGCCGTCCAGAATGGCGTTCAGGGTCGGGCCAAACCAGCAAGGAACGCTTGATTCCGCCATGCGCCTTTCTCTCCCCGACCCATTTTTCCGGTTCTCCCTACCCTGCCTGCCTGGAAAAACCAGGGAGAAGAGAAAAACCGTCTTTCACTCTGTACAGGCGTCTAATACTCTTAATATACTTCCATACATGGTGAACGCATATGGGAAGCCGGCCGTAGCCCGGGCCCCTGGGTGATTCTAGCAGCCGGTCCACTCCGAACACAAAGGAGCGTCACGTGGCCAGTGTAAGTAGCTTGACGGAACGTCAGAAAGAGATCTACGACTTTATCCGCGACAAGATCGAGACCCGGGGTTACCCGCCAACTGTCCGGGAGATCGGGCTGGCCTTCGAGATCAAGTCGCCCAACGGGGTGATGTGCCATCTCAACGCGCTGGTGAAGAAGGGGCTCATTCAGCGCGAGGAGCAGTCGGCCCGGGCCATTCAGCTGATCGATTATCGTCCACCGATGGCGCCAGCTCCGGAGCTTCCACTGATGGGGGCGGTGGCTGCCGGCCAGCCGATTGCGGCGCTCGCTTCCGAAGATCGGCTCAACTTTGCTGATCTGTTCTGCGGGCCGGATCACTTTGCCCTGCGTGTCAAGGGGCACTCGATGATCCAGGACCACATCGATGACGGCGACTACGTGGTCATCCGTCGCCAGGAGAATGCCGAGAACGGCGAGCGCGTGGTGGCGATGGTCGATAACGAGGTCACGCTCAAGCGGTTCTACCACCAGGGCGACCGGATCATCCTGCAGCCCAGCAACGACACCATGGCCCCCATCGAGGTCGATCCCAGCAGCGACACCCGGATTCTAGGCGTCCTCGTCGGTGTACTCCGCCGCTGCCGATAAGGCGGATGCTACTTGCCTCTGCGGCCCAGTTGCGCATGAACTCTCACCAGGCATGTCCGACGCAGGAAGCAATCCTTGCGTCGAACAGCTATGTGGGGCCGTGCCGGGCCGTATGGAATGCCAGGCCGACCCTTACCCACCTATCCCTGCCTCACCCCTTCTTCAAGCGACGCGCGAGCGCATCGATCATCGCCTTGCACTCGTTGCGAGCCTCGGCAAATCCGCGCACCGTGACGTTGCCAGCCCGGAGATAATCGAGCACTACTGCTTCGGCGCGGGCTAGCTCGGCGCAGGCGGGGCCCACCTCGCTGGCGATCTCGATGGGGATCGTCGTCACGCCATTCCGATCGCCGTGCACCAGATCTCCCGGATGGATGGTGATGCCGCCGACATGGACCGGGACATGGACGGACGGAATGTGACAGTACCCATGCGCGCAGATGGTGCCACTGGTGAAGCAGGGGAAGTCGAGCACCTCCACCTGATCGAGATCGCGGCCCGCGCCAGAGGTAATGAGCCCCGCGGCTCCGAACGCCTTGTAGGTGGTACACATCACCTCGCCAAAGGTGGCAGCGGCCGGCGGGTGGTCGAGATCCTGGAACACCACGACGGCCGGCCCGGGCAGTTCGGCGAAGGCGGCCACCTGCTGGTCGAGACCGGCATAGGCGTTGCCCAACCGGGGCGGCGCGGCGGACCGAAACGTCGCTGTGCTGGCGAATCCTACCATGGGAGGTAGTTTGGGGTAACAGGCCATGATGCGGCCATCCATGTATCCTGCGGTGCGCGGATAGCGGTCGAAGAGTTCGACGACGTTACAAATGGTGGGGGTGTCGAACTTTCGTAACTCGGCCAGAACAGACGGGGAGACGGTGGACATGGAGGCACCTGGGTAGGAGGGAAGGGATCTGGGCATGGTACGTCGAGCGCGCTAATCCGGCGAGAGAATGCCCATCCCGAACCTGGGCGGGTTCTATAGAATTAAGCGTCACCAGGTTTGGCGGGAGAGTGCTCAGCCATGAACTTTCTGTTTGGCACGTTGTGGCTCGCCGGAGCGGTCGGCCTATTTGGCTACGAGTTATACTCGGGAGAAAAGCCGTTCACCATCCGCGGGCTGAACGTCTCGGCAGGATGGTTATTTCTCGTGCTGGCCGGCTGGAATCTGTCGCGCTGGTACTCGGCAAAGGTCCACAAGGCCGAGCAGGCGGCGCTTCAGCAAAACCACGAAGAACGGTTACGCCAGGCCCGTCAGCACGAGCGACCCGGCGAGTACGACCCGACCTTTGACTTTTCCCAGAAACCGACCGCGCCAGGAGAGTTTCAGGCACCTCCGCAGGACAAACCGCCTGCGGAATGATTCATCAGTGGGATGCAGTTTTCCTCTTGCGTTGGCTCTCCGAGCCAGAGACACTGAAGATGCTATCCCACCTGCCAACGCCCACTCGTCAAGTATCCTTCCCGCCCACAAGCCATGCCCAGGGGATTTCTTCCTATGAAGTCGCGCCTTGCTCGTCTCACTCTCCGAGTCGTGGTGACGGCGGCGGTCCTGCTGAGTCTGGCGGGATGTCAAGCAGACGAGATCTCGTCGTACTCCGTGCCGCGCTCCGGGGATGATATTGGCAGTGGGAACACGCGGTTGCTGGTGGCCGTCGTGCCGGCTGGCGAATCGACCTGGTTCTTCAAACTGGTGGGGCGGCACGACATCATTGAGATGGTCGAGCCGGCCTTCGTGCAGCTCGTTAATTCCTTCCAGGCCAGCGACAAACTCCGTGAAGAGGTGGGGTGGAAGGTGCCGCCCAACTGGAAGGAAGATCGAGAGAACAAGAACCGCGTGGCCACCCTGCGTCCCGAGGGGATCGGCCGGCCGGAAATCGCCATCTCGCGCCTGGATGGCAAGGCTGCGCTGAAACCCAATGTCGATCGGTGGCGCCGTATTGATCTGGGGCTGGGACCCATCAGTGGACGGGCGCTGCCGCGCGTGGTCACCACCAAAAAGGTGGGTCCACTGGAAGTGACGTTGGTGGACATGCGAGGCCCCGGGGTGGAACGTCCCGATGCGTCGCGCATGGCGCCGCCCGCCGGGATGGGTGCCGGGCCGAAAACCCGGCCGCCCTCGCGAGAAAAGCCGATCAAATATCAGGTTCCGGCGGGGTGGAAGGAAGTGGAGGGCAGCGCCATTGCCGCAGCCGCGTTCAGCATGGGTGAAGGCGAGCAGACGGCCCGGCTGCTTGTCACGCCGCTGAACGGTGCCATGCCAGGCGGCCTGCTTGCCAACGTCAACCGCTGGCGCCAGGAGGTGGGGCTGGGCGCGCTGGGAGATATCGACCTTCCCAAACTGCAGGCGCGCCCCATCACCGTGGCTGGCGTCGAGGCCAGGTACCTGGACCTGACTGGGCCGGGTGCACGTTCGCTGGTGGTCTGGCTGGAAACCGATGGCCGAACCTGGTTCTTCAAACTTCGCGGGCCAAACAACGTCGTCGAGGCCAACAAGGACAAGTTTGAATCCTTCCTGAAGTCTGTGACCCTTCGCTGAGATTCCTATCGGAGTCGCCGATGAGTAATACGTCCGTGCAAACTGCGCCGAGCGGAGGTTCACTTCCCTCGGCCGCGCAGAGTCAACCTGTGGTGCGCTCTCCCCGCGAACCGTGGATCTACCATTCCTTCCTGCGGCCGCTGGCCTCTCTGCGGTTGACCGTGTTCCTGTTCGTGCTGTCGCTGCTGCTGGTGTTCTTTGGCACCATGGCGCAGATAGACAACGGCATCGGCACGGTGATGAAGCAGTACTTCCGCTGGTGGTGGGTCTGGGTGCCGGTGCAACTACTGGTGCAGTTCGGCCAGGTCTTTTTCTGGCTACCCAAGAACCTGCACGTGGCCGGCTCCTTTCCTTTTCCGGCTGGATGGACGGTGGGCGCTCTGCTGCTGGCCAACCTTCTGGCCGCGCACCTGGTGCGCTTCAAGATCAGCTGGAAGCGAAGCGGCATCCTGCTGATTCACGCGGGGCTGATTGTCCTGATGCTGGGCGAACTGTTTACGGGGCTCTTCGCCGTCGAGGCTCGCATGGCCATCGCCCAGGGCGAGACGGTCAACTTCATCGATCTGAACGATCATGTCGAGCTGGCTATCACCACGCCCGATCGGGAGGATCCCAGCAAAGTGCAGGTGGTGGTGGTTCCGGGTAGCCTGCTGCGCCAGGGGCAGCAGCGGATCAGCCACGAGAAACTGCCGTTCGACATCGAGGTGCTGTCGTACTGGAAGAACTCGTCGCTGATCGAGCCGGGCCATGGGGGCGAGGTGCCCAATCCGCGCATGGCGCTCGATGGGCGCACCTATGGGGTATCCATCGAAGCCGAGGCGTCGGGTGTGGATGCCGAGGCGCGGGCCGACTACCCGGCCGTGCGCGTGGCGTTTTTCCCCAAGGAATCCAAAGAGAATCTCGGCGAGCAGTTTTTGTCGCTGTGGTACTACCCCAACCAGGTGTTCCGCCAGGTCGAGTTCGATCCCCAAACTGTGCAGTTGGACGGCATCACCTACGAGGTGGACCTGCGTCCGAAGCGCGAGTACAAGGACTACGCCATCACCCTGAAGCAATTCACCCACGAGAAGTACCTGGGGACGGACAAGCCCAAGGATTACTCGAGTCTGATCAGCCTGACCGGGGTGGAAGGCGAGCGGCGCGAGTACAAGATCTACATGAACAACCCCCTCCGGTATCGGGGCGAGACATTCTACCAGTCTGGGTTCTTCCCGGGTAACACCGGGACCGTGCTGCAGGTGGTGCGCAACCCCGCCTGGCTGATGCCTTACTTCTCCTGTGCCATCGTCACTCTGGGGATGGCGGTCCACTTTGGCCTGACTCTGGCGACCTTCCTGAATCGGAGGAAAGCATCGTGAACCAGCATGGGAGCAAGGCCGCCTGGATCTACGCGGCAGCGGTCGGACTGTTCGCGGGGTGTTACCTGTTAATGGGACTGGTCGGGCACCCCGACGCAGAAGGCGCCTTCAAACTCGAGGAGTTTGGCCGGCTGCCGGTCGTGGACAATGGTCGGGTCAAACCGATCGACACGCTGGCCCGGGTGAGCCTGATGGTGCTGAGCGGACGTCAGGAGTACAAGGACGACAAGGGAGAAACCCAACCGGCGACGAAGTGGCTGCTGGAGGTGATGACCGCCCAGTATCGCCATCATCGCGACCAGGATGACCCATTCCCCGGTGAATCACACGACGTGCCGGCCTATCGCATCGACAACGAGGCGCTGAGGCAGAGCCTGGGGCTGGACAAGGCCAAGGGCGTGGTGTTCAGCTTCCGGGAACTCTACAAGCAGGCCGGCCCCGATCGCCTGAAGGATCTGATGAAGCAGGCAGCGGAGCTGGTAGGGCCCGATGCACCTGACCTGACCGAGAACGACCGGGCCCTGGCTGAGCTGGCCTCGCAGATTCGGGGGCACATCACCTTTGCGCCATATGGCACGCCGTACAAGGTCTTCCGCATCGACAACGACGAGGTGCTGGCTCTCCTGGGGCTGGAGGCGCGCGAGGGGTTCCGCTACAGCTACGATGAGTTCCTGCCGCGCCTGGGACAGCTCGAGCGCGAAGCTCGGCGGGCCAACAAGCTGAAGGCCAAGGATCGGTCGGTGTACGATCAGAAGGCTTACGAACTGTTCAAGCGCGTCGAGCTCTATGTGGGCCTGGCCCGCGGAGACGCCGAGACGTTGCACCTGGTGGCCCCGGCAACGAAGGGGGGCGACTGGCGCGTTCTGCCCGAGGCTCTGGCGGAGGTGGAGAAGGAGAAACCGGGTGCGGACAGTGCCTCGACGTCGGCCCGGAGTTTGCCAACCTGGTGGCCTACTACACGCGCGGCTGAGCCGGCTTATTTCAACCAGGCCAGCTCGAACAGTATCAGAAGCATGTCGCCGAGGTCCTCCCGAAGGAGGCTTCGACCGCCGGGCTGGAGGCAGGGTTCAACGCCTTCGCGCCGTTCTACCGCTGCTCGGTGCTGTACGTGATCGTGTTTCTGGCGGCGTGCATCTCCTGGCTGTGGCCGGACCAGGTGGTGAACCGCTTTGCCTTCTGGCTCATGTTGCTGGTGTTGCTGGTGCATACCTGGGCGGCTGCTGCTCGTATGTGGGTACAATCTCGGCCTCCGGTGACCAACCTGTACTCCTCGGCCGTGTTCATCGGCTGGGCCTGCGTGATCTTCTGTGTCTTCCTCGAAGCCAAGTTCCGCAATGCCCTGGCGACCGCCGTGGCTGGGCTGACCAGGTTTTCCACTCTGCTCGTACTTACCTCGGTGGATCCGGCGATACCCCTCGAGATGATGCAGGCCGTCCTAGACACCAACTTCTGGCTGGCAACCCACGTCGACTGTTACCATCGGCTACTCGGCCACCTTCGTCGCCGGGGCGTTTGGCATTCTCTACCTGTGGATGATGCTGGTAGCCGAGGTGCTTAACGGGTTTGAAGTCTGGTGGTCCGCTCAGCGTGGGACGCGCGGTGACCTTATTCCTGGCCAGCCTGGCCGCCAACCTCCTGGCTGCCACCGTGGCCATCGGGTTGATCTATGGGCTGTGGTACCTGGCACGGAAAGAGGCCATCCTCGAGTGGCCCGTGCGCATCCTGAGTGGCCTGGTGTTACTCGGTGCGGTTGGTTACGCGATTCATCTGCTGCTCGAACGGATGCAGCGCACCAGCACCACCGGTTCTCCGGGGCTACCCCTGTCGGCTTATTCGTTACAGCAGTTCGGCTTCACCGACGAGTCGCGCAAGGTGGTCACCTGGATGATCTACGGCACGATTTGCTTCGCGATGCTGTTCAGCTTCGTCGGCACCGTGCTGGGCGGCATCTGGGCCGATCAGTCGTGGGGGCGCTTCTGGGGCTGGGATCCCAAGGAGAATGGAGCGCTACTCATCGTGATCATGAACGCGCTGATCCTGCACGCTCGCTGGGGCGGCATGATCAAGGATCGCGGAATGGCCACGCTGGCCATCGTCGGCAACATGATCACCATGTGGTCGTGGTTCGGTACCAATCAGCTGGGCATCGGGTTGCACGCCTACGGCTTCAACAACGCCCTGGTGGCCCTGTGCCGCTGGTTCTGGATCAGTCAGCTGGTGTTGATCGGCGTTGCGCTCTTACCTCTGCAGAACTGGCAGAGCTACTCGCCGGTGGTGCTGGAGTCGGCGCGGAGCGAACCCAGCCGGCCTCCGCGCCAGAAGGGGAAGCGGGGTCTCACGGGGATTCAGCCCACCTGATCGTCTGAGCCACGCCCCGAACAGGGCGAGGCAGGACTTCCTCCGGGGAGACCAGCCTCGCCCTGAATCGTTGGAACACGATGCATCGCTTGCCGATGATGGCGTTCGCGCCTATGCTCCCCTCACTATCGCAATCCATCCCGCCTCTCCACAGGGAGCGATCTCATGGCATCGGGCAAGAAAGTACGAGTGGCCATTGTCGGCCTGGGTTTCGGAGCCGAGTTCATTCCCATCTACCAGGCGCACCCCAACGCCGAGATGTACGCCATCTGCCGCCGGAACAAGCGCCGAACTGGACAAGTGCGGCGACCGCTACGGCATCCCGCCGCGCTACACCGACTTCGACCAGCTATTGAAGGATCCCAACGTCGATGCGGTTCACATCAATTCGCCCATCCCGGACCATGCCGCACAGTCGCTGGCAGCCAAGCAAAGGCGGGCAAGCACGTCGCTTGCACGGTGCCGATGGCGACGACCATCGAGGAATGCGGCGAGATTGTCCGCCTGCAGGTCAGGTGGGCAAGGTCTACATGATGATGGAGACCGTGGTCTACGCCCGCGAATATCTCTTTGCTCGCGAGCTGTACGACAAGGGGAGCTGGGTCGCATTCAGTTCCTGCGGTAGCCATCAGCAGGACATGGATGGGTGGCCCGATTACTGGCCGGGGCTGCCGCCGATGCACTACGCCACCCACTGCGTGAGCCCCTGCCTGGCCATCCTCAGCAAGCCCGGCGGCCGGCCATCGCCGAGAGCGTGGTCTGCCATGCTCGGGCCGCATCCGCGAGGAGCTGATCCCGAAGTACAACAGTCCTTTCGCCATGGAGACGGCCACGTTCAAAATCAAGGGCAGCGACGTCGTGGCCGAGGTCACGCGGTCGCTCTTTGACGTCGCCCGGCAGTACCGCGAGAGCTTCGACGTTACCGGGTCGAAGAAGTCGTTCGAGTGGCAGCAGGTGGAGAACGAGGAGCCGGTCATCCACCAAGAGCAGCCCGGGCGAAGCCGCTCCGCGAGGACCAGATTCCTCAGCGGGTGAAGGTGCCGGATTATGCCCACCTGCTACCGGCGGAGATTCGCAAGTTCACCATGCCCGCCGCCATTCAGGACGCCGATCATCTCTCGTTCCTGCAGGGGGGCGGACACGGGGGAAGCCATCCGCACCTGGCTCATAACTTCCTGATGGCGGTGCTGGGTGAACGGGCGGCCTTCCCAGATGCCCCCACCAGCGCCAACTGGACCATGGTCGGCATCTGCGCACACGAGTCGGCCATGAAGGGCGGCGACCGCGTTGCGATTCCCACGTTCTGAGCGTTCCTGATCGCACTCTTTTCGGTGGCACGTCAGGCTGCCCGGAGATCCTGAACCGGGCAGCCCCCTCTCCCGTGCCGAGCATGGTCCTCTCTCCTGGTGAGATCTGGCCCCATCCATGCCTGCACGTCCGGCTCCGGATCTTCCGTCGCTCGATCGGCCGCTCTCGGTCCCGCTGTTGATCCGCGGCGCGATCGATTATCGCATCCTGGCGGCGCTGATGCTGCTGGCGCTGTTGTTCCTGGGGTTGGGCCTCTTCTTCCGAATCAGGATGCCCGACGATTCCTACGGGCCAGGTTTCTTCTGGGGAATGGCGGCTGCCTTTGGATTACCTGGCTTGTTACTGCTGTGCTGGCAGGTACCGCGACGGCGATGGCTGGAAGTAACCCTTTCCGGGTTTGTTGTGACCGAGCGCGGGCGACGGCAGGTCTACTCGCTGGTCAACGTGATGGGGATTGCCCGCGCCTTTCGAGTCGATTCGTCGCGCATCGTGCATCATCGCATTCGACTCGACCTGGTGGGTGACCAGGGACCACAAACCATCGAATGCACCTACAAGGTGCCCAGCGACCGGGGCGACCCGCTGGCCAGCTTCTGGACGCGCCTGATCGCCAGCATGGCCAGCCGTCTGCGAGGCAGTCTCGCCCGGGGAAGCCACCTCGACGGAGATGGTTGGCGGCTCGACCAGCAGGGCTTCACTCTCTGGGGTACGGCGGTTCTTCCAATCGCCCACATCACCCGGGCCAGCTACATCGACCAGCATCTGCTCCTCTGGAGAGAGGACGAGGAACGTCCGTTCGCCCGCCTGCCGGCCTGGGGGCGCAACACGCAGCCGCTGGCTGCCTACCTGCAGGAAGCGATCGCGCAGCGGACACCGGGGCCGACCCCGATGACCGGGACGCTGCTGGGACGGGTGCTGCTGGATCGACGCAACTGGGAATGGATGGCCGGCATCGGCATCCTGTCGCTGTCGCTGGCTGCGGTGGTACTGGCGCTGGGAAACTGGCTGACTCATCGCCCGACGCTGTTCTCCCTGGACGAATCCTGGCCGTTCGTCGTGGTGCATCTGGCGCTATCCATTCTGGGGTTCACGCTCACCTGGCAGGGCTGGAAGTCGCATGTAATCTTCCACGAGCAGGGCGTGGCCCAGCCGGGCACCATGGGAAGTACCATCGTGAAGGTGGATGAGATCGAGGCCATTACCTGGAAACCGGGGCCGCATCTGCGGATCATCGCGCGGGCCGATCTACGGCGTCCCGTGGTGGAGTATCGCTGCATGTTCACCCGCGAAGACCGTGGGCTGGAGGAGGCGCGCGATTACCTCTGTGACCGGATGGCCCAGCAATGGGAGGAGGCTGTCGCTGGAGGACCGCTGGCCTGGACGACGCGGTTGCGGTTTCTTCCAGGTGGGCTGGAGTACACTGCCTCGTCGCTGCTCGAAAAGAGCGAGCCGGTGACGGTGCCGTATCATCTGACGAGCTACCAGATCCGGGAGCAACGCTTCCTGCTCTACGTGGCGGGGCAGGAGGAACCTGTCCTGCGCGAGCGAACCGATGGGCCGAACTTTTTCGTGGGCCTCATGCTGCTTCGGCGGATCCATGCCCGGCTATCCCACCCGCGAGAGAGTCCGGTTTCTCCAGCCGAGCCGGGCCAATCCGCCACGGGCATCCGCTCGACGCCGGCGACTCCCGGCGCGTACTGGCAGTGAAAACAACCGGGCCGGGGTGAAGAAGCTTCACCTCGGCCCGTCGTGTCAACCAGGTGGGTTACTTGACCACCTTGAACGACTCGAAGAACGTCTTTGTCCCGGCAGCATCGATCGCGGCGGGTGCCGTGGCGAACGTGAGCAGGTACATGCGATTCCCCACCCGGATCAGGCGATTGCTCATCACGACCTGAGGTGACGACACCGTGAAGGTCCGATCCGGAGTTCCCTCGAAGGTGCCCTTGCCCTCCTGACCCAGCTTCGCGCCGGGCACCGACTTCAGCAGGCCATCCACCGTTTGCTTGGTGAGGGTATCGATGTCGATGGCAGCAGCCTGCGCGGGAATATCCTGCCAGGTCACTCCCACGCTTTTACCATCGGCGCTAACCAGGCGAGTGACCTCGATCTGCTGACCGGCCACCGGCAGCGTCTGAGTCTGCGGCGCGCCGTCGGGGAAGAGGACCTTGTACTTGCCCGTGGCACTGGTGAACTCCTTCCAGCCAGCTGGAGCCGCGGTCTGGGGAGCCGACGGGGCAGCCGGAGTCGGCGTGCCCGCGCGAGAAGGCACTGGCACCTGGGTGGTGATTTCCCGCCGGGCGGGCTCCTCGATAAGCGGGCAGAGCTGATCGATCTTGCCGACGTCCTCGCCTCCCGCGATGGTGCACAGGGCCCGGAAGGTGGCAGCCGGCAGATCCTCGGGAACAAAGCGGACCTTGCCATCCGCCATGATAGCCAGCGTCCCCTTCTTGCCATCCCATTTGGTCTTCTCGCCGGGCTTGCCCGGGAAGATACAGCACACAAACGGAGCGATGGGCCGGGGATCGTCGGCTTCTTCCGAGACGGCTCGCACGGTGGCGCCGCCACCGGCCAGCCAGGGCGCCTTGTGGTCGCCAGGCACCATGATGAGGGCAATCGTTCGGTCGAGACCGTCCTTGATGTCGGCCTTCTTGATCGTCCGATCGTATCCGAAGATACCGATCTTCTTTTCCGTGGCGGCATCTCCCATGCGATACTCGGGAGCATCCAGGCCCACGCCGGCCATGCCGACATAGTGCGTGGCACCGAACGGCATGTTCGGCTGGTTCGGATAGGCGACCTGCACCGAGCCGGCCTCGGGGATGCGATGCGCCACCAGCGCCGGGATGATGCGCATGGCGATGGGACTGTTCTTCCCCTCGTTCCAGGCGGCCTCGGGGTCGATGCGCCAGTCGCGGAACTCCTCGCCCAGGTAAGGCAGGAGTGCCACGGCCCAGCTAAGCCGCTGGTCGGGCCGCCAGGGCAGGCCACGTTCAGCGCTGGGGCTGCGCGGCATGGCGCCGGGTGGGAACTGGCCCTTTTCCTGGACATAGGCCTGCAGAGCACCGGCCAGTTCATGCACGCGGGAGCGAGTCGAGGCCAGATCGGACTGCGACTTGACCCACATCACCGCGACCTGTGCCGGTTCGTAGAGTTTGTTATAGGCCTCGCTCGACAGATTCAGATCAAGCGAGAAGACCAGGAGGCGATCTTCGCGCACCAACTTGATGGTGCCCTCGTCCTTTTCATCGGTCGGCGGTTGGTTCCCCGGGTTGCCAGGAACGCCGGGGAGGCCACCGGCCATGCCCGCGCCTGGCATCATGCCCGGAGGAGACACGAACGAAGCGGGAGGCATGCCACCCCCGCCCGGTCCGGCCGAGACGCCCGGGGCAGTAATCGGGGCCATCCCACCGCGGCCTGGCCGTCCGCCGCCGCCCTCACCCATGGGGAAGCCACCCGGAGGGCCAGCCATGCCAGGAAAGCCCGGCGCCATCATCCCACCAGGATTGCCGGTGTTGGCCGGCGGGGCCGCCACCTTGATTTCCAGGCCGAGAGCCGCCTTGACCATCGGGATGGCCATCGGAAGCAGCGGCTGCAACTGCTTATCCACGCGCTCGGCGTCTTTCCGATCGGTGTACTCGACGGCACAGCTCACATCGGCGCGGCGTTGATCGAAGGCCACCAGGCTGGCTCCGACGGTGCGAATCCGCTTCAGTTCGGTGTTGATCAGCTGCTGGGCGACCATGCGCTTCAGGAAGTCCACGTCCTGCTCGACCAGCTGCTTGGAAAATTCCGCCATCAGAGGCGCCTGCAGAGGCTCCATCAGGCCGACAATGGTCACCAGCGAGACGGGCTCCTTACGGCGCGTGTTCTTGTTCTCCTCGAGTTTTTCGATCCTGTCGAGCATGGTCTTCAGCGAGGGATCGACCGTCATCCACGAGGCGGGTACCGACGCTTCCGGAGCCGCCGGGGCTGGAGTCGGTGAGCCACCCATACCGGGCATCCCCGGCATCATCATCCCAGGGGGAGGACCGCCAATCTGAGGGGCACCGCCCGCCATGGGAGGCCCAGCCATACCCGGGGCGCCACCGACCATGGGTGCACCGCCCGCCATGGGAGGCCCAGCCATGCCCGGAGCGCCACCAACCATGGGCGCGCTGGTCATTGCTGGCGCACCCCCTGCCATCGGGGGACCCATCATGCCAGGCATACCGCCCGCCATCGGCGGACCGGACATCCCTGGAGCCCCACCGGCCGTGGGAGCTGGTGCCGCCGATCCCGCTTCGCGCGTCAGATACTCAGGCTTGCCGTCCGCCTCGAGGAATGACTTCATCGGTTTGGGGTCGGCGAAGACCACCGTGTTACTGTCGTAGAAATGCACCTGCAGCGATTCGCGGGGAAGGTTGCACTTCACCAGCAGGTTGCTCAGGCTATCCATCTCGTTCTGCGTCTGGAATAGCTCGTGCGTCTTGCCGCTCTTGCCCTTGACCTGGGGCAGCGGCTTCAGAGCGAGCTGCGCCTTGAGGGCGTCGGCGTTGATGGGCTTCCGGGCCTGCAGAACAGTGAAGACCCAGCCATCGCGAGAATTGAGCGCGTTGACCACCCGATGGACGTCGTCGAGTTCGACGCCCATGGTTTGACGGAAACGGTCGGGGCGGAAACCACCTTCGGCCTGGGTGATGGCCGCCGCCTTCAGAGAGCTACCCAGCGTATTGGCCAGGGGGTAGGCGATCACGGCCTGGGCATCGTTGGGCAGAAGGTTGCTGACGTTGATGAGTACCTGGTTGGCGGGTTTCTTCTCCTGTCCGGGATCGGCTGAACCTGCCGCTGGGCCAGGCATGGCTGCCATCCCACCCGGAGGCGGGCTGGATCCACCCCCCCCGCCGCTACTTTTCGCGCCGTCATCGGACGACATGAGTACGACAGCGCCAATCACGACAGCCACGACCGCCGCCAGACCCAGGCCGCCGCCGATGATCAGCATGTTCGAGCCGCCAGCCTTTTTCTTGGCTGGCTTGTCGTCGTCGTCAGCTCCCCGGCGGCGCGGTCCTCCGGCCTTGGCGGCGCCGGCCTTGGCGCCTTTACCGTCCGGCTTCTTTTTCGCTGGCGCTTCGTCCTCGTCCTCATCCCGGGCAGGTTCTTCCACGACGAAGCGATACTTGCACTTGGGGCAGTCGATCTTGCGGCCGATCAGCCCGGGGTCGCGAATAGGAACCATCGCCTCGCAGCTAGGACACTGCTGCTTGAAACTCGTACCAGCGGCCATGAATGATCTCCCGCCAATCAGGCGAAGCTCGTGCGGCGCCTCGGGAAAAGAAGGGACTGCAATCCCTCTCATCATAGAAGATGCCCGGGGAGGGATGCAAAGAGCAAAACGGTCTGGGGTGGCGATTTGTTGGCGCGAAAACTGCCCAGGAGATGGATCGCCGCGCATAATCCGTCTGAGGCGATATAATGGAGCCGGACTGGTACACACTTTTCCTTCCGCGGGAAACCTGGCATGTCGCGCTCGCTGTCGCGCTGGCAAGCGCTGCTCCTGGGTCTGGTGGTGCTGATCTCCCTGGGGATGGGCGGGTTAGGACTATTCGTGGTCGGCTCGCAAACCTGGCCCGGCCGAAACGACCTGCACGTTCTGGTTGGCTTCCCCGAAATTCTCGGAGTCGAGGTCGGGACCCGGGTACGTATCCAGGGTGTGGATGCCGGCGAGGTGGTGCGTGTGGTCGCCCCTCGCGAACCGGATGAGCTGGTCATCCTCCGTCTGCGCATCAAGGGAGACTATCGCCATCTGGTCCGGTCCAGCTCGCTGGTGCAGATTGTGCCGGAGGGGATGCTGGGAGGCAAGGTGTTGGAAATCCGTCCCCCGGTGAGCCGGTCGGGGCAGCCACCTCCGGATTTATCCCCGGCGGATGAGGATTGCCTGTTGGCGGGCGAAACCCCACCGACCCTCAACGACCTACTGACGCAGATTGGCCAGACGATGCGCGGCGTGGAGAATGGGCAGGGCACTCTTGGTAAACTCGTCAAGGATCCGCAGGCCTACGAGGCGCTGGTGGGCCTTCTGCGCTCCAGTAACGATGCCGTGGAACGCAGCAAGGACGCCATTCAGACCATCCAGCGCGATGCCGATGCGCTGAAGAAGGTTCCGGTGCTGGGTGGATACATCGAGGATCCTGTGGGGTTACTGGTTCGGCCGGCATGCGAGAAGCATCGCCGACTGTTTGCCGAGGCCGATCTGTTCGAGCCTGGTCGGGCCGTGCTCACCGCCGAGGGACGCGAGCGCCTGGACGAACTGGCTGCCTGGCTGACCGAATGGAAACTCAAGGGTTCCGAGGTGGTGGTGGTCAGTTACGCCCGGCCGCAGTCAGTGGAAGCGCGCGTGGCCATCAACGTGACCCGTCAGCAGAGCGAGGCGGTCGCCGCCTACCTGAAATCCAGCCAGAAGATTCATCGGATGGGATGGTTTGGCTCGCGCAGGGTCACCGCCCTGGGGATGGGAACGCAGCTACCCCCGCAGGCAGAACGCGAAGAGCTGCCCCCCGCCCGGACCGAGGTGGTGGTGTTCATTCCGCAGAATTGATCCGCGCGAGAGGGCCATGGGAAATCCGCGCCAGCAGGCTGCCCTGATCTACCACTTCTGTCGCCTTCGGCTACCGCGGATCCGGTTGCCGCTGGAGCGATTTCGGCAGCGCCTGGACCAGACCTTCCGTCAGGGGCTGGCCCGGGCCGACCGACCTGGAAAGGCGGGGCCAACCACCTGGGAACAGTTTCTCGAGGGGTTGCATGCGCTGGACTGGTTCCTGGCGACGGCCTGTCTGGAGGGACTGGAGAACGGCTGGGAGACCCTTTTTGCCGCGCGAGCCTCGCGGAGCGACTCTCTGCTAGTCGATGCGCTGCGGGGCAGGGCGGTGCGGTTGTTCCCGCGCGATCCGGACCTGCAGGAACAGGCCGTGGCCGACTTCTGGGGTTATTTGCTGGCGGGAGAACGGCCAGGCTCGGTCCCCATTCTCGCGCGGTACGACGGACAGCGTCCCCTGGTGCCCTGGCTTCTGTGCGTGTTTCAGAACAAGAATCTGTCGCAGCTGCGACGTAAACGGGGCGAGCAGCCACTTCCCGACGAACTGGGCGAGGCCGATCTCCGCCCGGAAGAAGAGTCGGATCAACGTTGGCACGAACAGTTCCGCGCGGCCGCCCACGAGTGGTTCGAGGGACTGAATGAGCAGGAGGTTTTGCTTCTCGGCCTCCGGCTTCGCTACAAAATATCGCAACGGGAGGTGGCGCGACTGCTCGGCATCCACGAGGGGAACGTCACCCGGAAACTCACCGCCATCAGCCAGCAGTGCCACGAGCGCATCGGTCGGTCGTTGCAGGAGCTGGGCTGGACGGGAGACGATCTTTACGACTTCATTCGCAAGGAGATGTACAGCGTCTTGCTGGACGAGCCCCGCCTGGCCGGCGACCGCCTGGCGGCAACCCTGGCCGCTCGTGGCCAGAGCCCTCCCCCAGAACCCAGCGACGCCTGACGAACGATTCCATGCCCAGTCCGCAACTTGTTAACTTCGACTCGGAACTACCAGGCGTCGTGGGCCAGTCCCAGGCCATGCGAGAGGTATTTCGCCTCACCCGGCTGGTGGCTCCCACCCCTGCCACAGTCTTGCTGGTGGGTGAAACGGGCACCGGCAAGGAGATGGTGGCCCGGGCTGTCCATCGCCTGAGCCCCCGGGCCGATGGTCCCTACGTCCGGGTCAACTGCGGTGCCCTCGCTGAAAGTTTGCTCGAAAGCGAACTGTTCGGACACGTCAAGGGGGCCTTCACGGGAGCCATCGACAACAAGACCGGCCGGTTCGAGGCCGCCCACGGCGGCACCATCTTCCTCGACGAAATCTCCAGCATGAGTGCCAAACTGCAGGTGAAGCTGCTGCGGGTGCTGCAGGAGAAGGAGTTTGAGCGCGTCGGGGAATCTCGGACCATCCGCGTCGATACCCGCGTGGTGGCGGCCACCAACCAGCTACTCACCGAGGAGATCGAGGCGGGCCGGTTTCGCGACGACCTCTACTACCGCCTGAATGTGTGGCCCATCTACCTGCCGCCACTACGCGAGCGTCGGGAGGACATCCCTCACCTGGCCCGGCATTTTCTAGAACGTCATGCTGAGGAGCACCGGGTGGACACTCCTGAGCTGACTGCCGAGATGATCCGCCTGCTGGGGGCGTACGACTGGCCTGGCAATGTGCGCGAGTTGGAAAACTACATGGAGCGGGCCGTGGTGCTGGCCAATGCTCAGCGCCTGGGCGCCAGGGTGACGCCCGATCTGCTAGCGCCACCCGGCCGGGGCGAGCGACGCTGGCGGTCGGTCCGGGCCCGGGGCGGAGACATGCAGGGACTGATTCAGCAACTGGTGCAGCTGGGGGTCCAGACCCTGGCCGAGGGAACGCTGCACGAACGGGTGGTCGGCTCCGTGGAACGCGAACTGATCGAGCAGGTGCTGCAAAGCTGCGGTGGCGTCCAGGTGACGGCTGCCCGGCGGCTGGGCATCAACCGGAACACCCTGCACAAGAAGGTGGAGGACTACCAGCGGCAGGATGGAAAGGTCCCGCCGCGCGAGGGACCTGGCGAGGACGCCGAGGGGTGATCCCTCACCCCTCCGGCAGGGACCTTGGGCATTTTTCCTCGATTTCCTTGTGAGACGTGGCGCCATGCCATAGACTTGGCCATGATCGCTCAACCAGGTAGGTGACCGGCACGGATGACCAACGGTCGCTGGAACTCTCAGGGATGAATCGTCTCTGGAACAGGCGATTCAGGTTCATGGCGTTGCAGTCTCAGTCCAACACACCCCCTGTTCGCGTGGTTGGCACCTCTCCACCCAGGTTCGACCGGGAAGTCGCGGACTCCGCCACTTCCAGCCAGTTCACCGTGGGATGGCTGTGGCTGGGCCTGGTGCTGCTGCTCTACCTCGTGAACCCCGCAACCTGGCATGGCCCGGCCCTTCCCGTGTGGTCGCCGCCCGCCGGCCTCACTTTTATCCTGGTAGCCTGGTTTGGCTGGCGCACGGCGCTGTCGGCCACACTGACGGCCACCGGCCTGTTGTTGCTACAGCAGGGGTTGACCAGCGCCTGGCTGGGCGTGGTGGATGGCCGGGGCCTGGTGTGGATCGCCACGGACGGTGTACTGACACTGCTGGAGGCGTTCTTGGCCTGGTGGCTGTACCACCAGATCGGCCGGGGTAAGGTAGACCTCAACGACCCGCGCAGCGCCACGCTGTTCATCCTGCTGGTGCCGGGGCTGGCGGCGGCCGGGGCAGCCCTGGTGCGTCTGCTAGTGGCCTGGCCGCTACGCCTGCCCGAGATTCCCACTGCGGGACCAGGCCTGCAACTGGCCGTGTTCTGGTTCGACCGGGCCCTGGGCGTGCTGGTAGTAGCTCCGCCACTCCTGGTGCTGTTCACTCCCTGGCTCAAATCGCGTAGGTGGCTGCTCGAAGCGGCTCCGGTCCTGCCAACACCCCCTGCCAGCCCGGCCCCGGAGCCGGCCGTTCCGACCGCGCCTTTTTCCACCCAGGCAGCGACACATCCCATGGCGGCGCAGCCCGCCAGGGCCGGCGCGCCGGCGGAACCCGAGATGGTTTCCGTTCGGCTGGAAACGCTTCGCCTGGGCGACGTGCTTGAGATCGTTGGTCTGGCTGTGGGGGCGAGCTTGCTGGGGCTGATTCTCAGCCGATTGCACGGGCGACGCGAGTTGCTGGGCTGGCAGCTGTGGGGAGTGCAGATCCTGCTCATCGTCTGGGCCAGTCTGCGCCAGGGGCTGCGTGGTGGTACCATCGCCGCCACTGCTGCCACGGCCATGCCGTTGCTCTTGCGTCGCTTCACGCCGCCGGGGCAAGATGCGCTGTTCTTCCCCCTGTTGCAGGCACACCTGGTGGCGCAGTGTTCGGCCGCGCTGCTGGTGTCGGCAGCCTCGTCCTGGGTGCGACTGCACGAGACCGGCTATCGCCAGGTGGTGGCTCACGTGCCGGTGGTGATCTACAGTGCTCGGTTCCGTCCCGAGAAGGGGCGGTCGGGCCGGCTGCCGCGGATGGACCCCGGCCTCGAATCGGCCTTGCCTGTGATTCCGGCGGAGATCACCCTCGTCTCCGCTGCCTGCGTGCAGTTGCTGGGCCGGCCCCCGGAGTTGTTGCTGGGAGACTACCAGCACTGGTTGTCGTGCGTCCATCCGGAAGATCGGGTTGTGCTGCAGGCAGCGCTGGAGCAGCTGGAGCGACAGCGCGTGCCGGTCACCTGCGAATATCGCATGATGCCCAGCACCACCGAGGGCGAGCCTGGATCGAACCCGCCTGGGTCGGTTTCCTCGGCTACCCGCCTGGGTGACGGATGGGCCGAGTCGCTCCCGGGCCGGGGGACGGCTTGCCGCTGGCTTCGCGATACGCTGGCTCCCCATCGCACCCCCGAGGGGCATCTCATCGGCTGGGAAGGGGTGTTGATCGACATCACCGAGCAGCGCTTGCTGGCCGACGACTTGCGTCGGACGACGAGCATGTTCCATGCCCTGATCGCCAACCTTCCCATGGGGGTCTTCTTCATCCAGGGGCCGCAGGGCAATCCGATCTTCGTAAACGCCCGGGCCCGGCAGCTGCTGGGAACCCGGGAGGACAACGCCGGTACCCTGGATTATCTGCCGCGCATCTATCGCCTGCATCGACCCGATGGCTCGATCTACCCCGCCGAGGAGCTGCCGGTTTACCTGGCGCTGAAGCAGGGCCGCACGACGATGCGGGATGACATCGTCGTGCATCGTCCCGATGGCCGTCGCGTTCCCCTGGTCACCTGGGCGGCGCCCGTGCATCTGAGCCAGCGAGCAGCCCCAGATTGCGCCGTCTGGGTGCTGGAGGACCTGACAGCGCTGCACCAGGCCGAGGCAGCGCGCAAGGCGAGCGAGGGCCGTCTCCGAGCCATCATCGAAACCATGGCCGAGGGGCTACTGGTTCACGACGACAAGGGGCTGATCACCGGAAGCAATTCCGCGGCTACCTCGCTCTTTCAGATTCCTCCCGACGAGCTGGTGGGCCGCGGCGTGTTTGACCTGGGCTGGACCTTTCTCCGGGAGAATGGATCGATCCTGCCGCCTCAGGATCATCCCACCGAGGTGGCGCTGCGCACCGGTCGGCCTGTCCGGCACGTCGTCCTGGGCCTGGCCTTGAAATCCGCCGGCATCATCGAGGCCAACCGCTGGCTGCTCGTCAACGCCATGCCGCTGGGCCAGGGCGCGGGGGGCGGCTGGTCGGAACGTGGGGCCGAGGCGTTCAACGATCAACAAGCCCCGTTCACCCGGCTCAATCCCCCCGTGGGGGTGATCACCACCTTCACCGATCTCACTGCCTACTACCATGCCCGCGAGGCGATCCGCAACTCCGAGGAACGCTATCGGGGGTTGATCGAGGCGCTGCCGCTGGCGCTGATCCAGACCGACCAGGCACTGCGGCTGATCTACTCCAACCCGTTCATGCAGCACATGTCGGGCTACGAGCTGGCGGAGATCGCCGACCCGCAGCAGTGGGGCCAGGTTGTCCATCCAGACGATCTTGCTCCCACACTCGAGACAGCAGGCGCCGCCCTGGAGGGGCACTCGGGTCGCCGAGAGATCCGGTTCCGCTCGCGCGATGGCGCGGATCGGGTCTGCCTGGCCCTGTTTCAGCCGCTACATCGCCAAACCACCATCGCGGGCATCACCATCCTGGTGGTGGACATCACGCGAGAACGCCACCTGGAGCGCGAACTCGACCGTTCGCGCCGGCTGGAACTGATCGGTCGGCTTTCCTCGGGGGTGGCGCATGACTTCAACAACCTGCTGGGCGTCGTCCTCAACCTGGCCGATCTCGCGCAGGGGCATCTGCCCCCCGAGCATCCCGTCCATGCCGATCTGCAACGCATCTCCGAGGCGGGGCAGCAGGCCGCCAGCCTGGCCACTCAGTTGCTCTCGTTCAGCAAGCAACGTCCTCTGCCGTCGCGTCGCCTCGAACTCGAACCGATCCTGCGGCGGACCGTGAACCTGCTACGTTCCACGTTGCCCCGGCACATTGAGCTGGCCGCCGATTTTCAGGCGGAGCATGCTGCCGTACAGGCCGACGAGACGCAGGTGCAGCAGGTTCTCATGAACCTGTGTCTGAACGCACGCGATGCCATGCCCGAGGGAGGCACCCTGCGGGTAAGTACCCGGCGCGTGGGAGTGGACGAGTCTCGCCAGAAGACTGGGCGGGCGGTCCAGCAGATCTGCCTCCGCGTGGAAGACACCGGCAAGGGCATGGCCGACGAGGTGCGGCAACGGATCTTCGAGCCGTTCTTCTCCACGCGCGAGGGAGGTACCGGGCTGGGCCTCGCGGTGGTGCAGCAGATTATCGAAAGCTACGGCGGCCGCATCCTCGTGTCCAGCCAGGTCGATCAGGGATCCTGCTTCGAGGTCTACTGGCCCGAGGTCTGAGCGCAACTTCTCTCGGACAACCAACGGTGGGTCGCACTGCCTTTCTGGCCACGCGGCCAAAAAACAAGGCCTGCGCACCCGAAGGTACGCAGGCCCTGGCGAGTCGGCCTGGTGCCTTACAGCACCCGGCCAGAGACGGTGACCACCAGATCGACGAAGATGCCGTTCGTCTGGATCCGGAAGGTGTACTTGCCGACGAGACTCACCACCAAACCGGCGATGTCCACTCGCCCGTTTGTGAAGGTGATGCTGGTCGGCCCGGTGTAGGTGGCTCCTGCGGGACGACCGATCAGCGTGATGGTCCCCGGCCCGTTGTAGCCTGTCGCCACCGAGTTATCCGCACCCCGGGTGAAGGCGGTGATGGTAAACGGTGTGAGGATCGACGCCGGGCTGGCAGAGGCCGTCACCTTGGTGGGGTTACGCACCTGCTGAGTGAACCCACCCGCGCTACCCGTGTGGTTATCCCCACCACTGTAGGTGGCCGTGATGCTGTGGTTCCCCAGCGAAAGCACGCCCAGGTTGATGCTGGCCTTGCCGTTGACCAGGGTAATGGGCGTCTGGGCGGCTCCATCGACCACGAAGGTGATGGTTCCCTGAGGCACGCCTCCACCCGGGGCGGCTGCGGAGACAGTCGCAGTGACCACACTGCTTTGGCCAATATAGGCTGGCACCCGGTTCGAGGTCAGGACCGTCTTCGAGCCGGCCTTGTTGGTCCGGTGGTTGACCACGACATTGCTTCCGCGGAAGCTGGCGGTCTGGTTGTAACGAGCCTCGATGGTGTGATCGCCCACGCCCAGAGCCTGGCGATAGACCGCCTGGCCGTTGGTGTTGAGCGCCACCGTCGCCTTGACCACGCCATTGACCAGGAAGGTCACCGAACCGGTCGGAATCTTGTTCTTCGGACCGGTGTAGGTGCCGCCGCGCACCGTGGCGGTGAAGGCCACCTGCTGGCCGAAGACCGAGGGGTTGGCCGACCGGGCCAGGGTCGTCACGGTCATGTTGGCCAGGACCGTGTGCCGCAGAGCCGGTGCCGACACACTGGTGCTGAAGTTGGTCGCCTCGTTGAACCGGGCCGTCACGTTGAAGTTGGTGCCGGCTGAGGTGAAGGTGATCGGCAGGACTGCCACGCCGTTGTCGAGAGCGACCGTGCCGCGCGGCGTTCCGTTGACCAGGAAGGTCACCGTCCCGGTGGGGATGCCCACACCCGGGGCCACAGCGGTGACCGTGGCCTGGAACGGCACCGGCTCACCGACGACCGAGACGCCCAGTTGATTCACCAGCGTTGTGGTGGTGCCGGCCTTTTCCACCTGCTGAGTCAGCACGAAGTTGCTGGTGGCCCAGCGATCGTTGACGTCCGGCAGGTTGGGATCGGAGTAAATCGCCTCGACGGAGTTGGCACCCGCCGGCAGGTTGCTCAGGGTGAGCGATGCCTTGCCAGAGCCATCCAGGAAGATCCGCGGCTGCGAGATACCGTTGATCCGGAAGATGACCTGTCCCTGCGGCGTGCCGTTGGCCCCAAGCACCGACGCCACCGTGGCCTCGAAGGTGACCGCCTGGCCGAATTTCGACGGCAGGGCCGAACTGGTCACCGCCGTGGTGGTCACCGCGGGGCGAACGGTCAGCGCCGTGAGCGTTTGACCCTGGCCAGGGATGAAGCCCGTATCTCCGTCATACACGGCGATGATGGTGTGGATGCCCGCCGGCAGCGTGCTGGTGCTGATCGAAGCAATGCCGTTGTCGGCCAGCTGCAAGGTGTAGGACCCGATCAGATTGGTCGGGATCACCGAGTTGTAATAGAACCGGACGTTGCCCGTCGCGATGCCGGTGCTCGGGGAAACCGGTGCCACGGCGGCTCGCAGGGTGACCGACTCGCCGCGATTGACCTGAGTCGGGGTCGTGGTGACGGTGACGGCCGATACCGCCCGGACCACCTGCGTGAGCTGGTCGGAATCACCCAGGTAGTTGGTCGAACCGGAGTACTGAGCGCTCACAATGTACGACCCTGCCGCGGCGAACGGGATCTGCGGCGACGAGGCGACACCACTCACCAGGTTGACCGGAGAGCCAAACTGCACACTGTTGACGAAGAAGGTCACCGAGCCGGTCGGCACGCCGGAGCCTGGGCTGTTGGCCGCCACGTTCACCCGGAAGTTGACAAACTGCCCGGCGACCGACGGGTTGGTCAGGCTGGTCAGCGTCAGTGTGGTCCCTGCCTGGTTGACCACCTGCGTCTCAGTATCCGAGCTGGGCGCCCAGCGATCGTTCTGATCGGGCAGGTTCGGGTCGGAGTAGGTGGCCACCACCGTATGGGTACCCAGAGACAAGTTGTCAAGCGTGAGGGTGGCCACACCGTTGGCGTCGACCACCACCCGTGGGTAGAGGAGGCCATCGATCGAGAAGATGACCTGTCCCTGCGGCGTGCCATTGGCCGGGATCACCGACGATGCGGTTGCGGTGAAGGTCACCGATTGACCGAAGACCGAGGGGCTGGCCGACGTCACGAGCGTCGTCGTGGTCTGACCTGGCAGGACAGTCAATGCTGTCGATCCGCTATCGGTGACGAAGTCGTTTGATCCCTCATAGACCGCGATGATCTGGTGGTTGCCCGCGGGCAGCGTGGAGGTCGTGAGCGAGGCCAGACCACCATCGATCAGGGTAAGGATGTCCTGACCCAGGTAGTTCTGGGTCGTGATGCTGTTGAGGTAGAAGTTAACCACCCCGGTTGGCGTGCCCGACCCCGGAGCCACTGGCGCCACCGTGGCGTTGATGGTCACCTGCTGGCCGCGATAGATGGGGTTGGCAGTGACGCCGACCGTGACATCTGTGGTGGCCTGGTCGATGATCAGGGTGAAGTCACTGGTGGTCGAGGAGCCGTTGTAGTTGCCATCGCCTGCGTACGACACACTCACCAGGTGGCTACCTGCCCCCAGGAAGTTGATGTCGAGTTCGGCAATGTTCCCGACAAAGCGAGTTGCCGAGTAGGTATTGCCATCGATGGTGAAGGTCGCATCCAGCAGGGAGCCACTGGGCAGGGCTGAGCCAGACACCTGGCCTCCCGGAGCCACCGGGTTGATGGCGGCCGAGATGGTCACCTGCTGGCCGTAGACTGGCGTCGTCGGCGAGGCGGCCACGCTGATCGACGTGTTCGCCTTGTCCACCACCTGAATCAGCGGGTTAGGCGTTGGGATGCTCTTCGAGTTGAAGTCCGGATCACCCAGGTAGCTGACCGAAACGGTGTGATTGCCCACCGGGAGCGGCGCTCCGGTCAACACCTGCGGGTCGAAGACGACGGTTCCACTACCGACACTCACCGCCGGGTAGGTCGTCCCGTTGAAGGTGATCTGCAACTGATTGCCCGACGGGACCGAGCCGGAGCCAGCCTCGGGCGTGACAGTGACGGTGTAGGTCACCTGTTCGCCGTAGACCGACGGGTTGTTCGACGGCGTCAGCGTCATGTTGACGTCCGACTTGATCCGCGTCAGCACCACACTGTTGGTGTTGTACTGGATCTGATACTTGCGCCCGTCGATGAAAGTCGTGGTGCCCTGGACAAACTGACCAAACACCGTGCCCGTGGTCTGGATGATGGTAAACGAGTTACCGACCACTACCAACGGGCCGATGAGCGCGTTCAGGCTTGCAGCGCCATTGAGGTCGCTCAGGTAGATGTCGCCGGTCACCTGTAGCTGGTCGTGGCCGGAGCCTGGCGTGGTGCCATTCAGCTCGACCGTGTAAGTGGTGGTAGAACTCCACCGCACATCCCCGTTGGTGGAGAGAATGCCGGTGCCACTATCGCCAGGGGCAACCGTCCCGACAGCCGCCGTGGTGCCGCCCGTGTCGCCGGTGATGGCGCCCACCTGGCCGATACCAGCCAGAGTTCCACCTTCCAGTTCGACCGCACCGATCGAGCCATCGACCTGGACCTCGCCGACCAGGATGCTGGTCGGGCCCGAGTAGGTGCTGGTTCCATCGAGTTCTAGTCGGCCGGGACCGGTCTTGATGATGCCGACGGTACCAGTGCCCACAATCGGAGCCACGATGTGGAGGTCGCTGGACTGCGGCCCATTGGCCACGGCAAGAGTACGCGTTTGGGTACCCAGGTCAACCGAGCCAGCGCCGGTGATCAGCGCTTCCTCGGTAGCGCTCGAGGTGGCCGTTACGTCGCCTAGCAGATTGAGCGAGCCGAAGATATCGATGCTAATCTTGCCCCCGGTCATCTCCAGAGCGCTGATGGTCAGATCGGAGCTCATATCCAACTGGGCATCGCCATCGATCACCTTCAAGGTGGCCACGGTTTCGGCGAGACCCGGCATGATGTCCAGAAGCCCATCGTTTTCCACCGTGATGGTGGCGCCATCGACCATCTGGTTCGAGTCCTGCCACTGTACGATACCCTGACCTGTGACGGTGTCGCCGATGCGGAGATCGGACGGGACGGCCACGGCCGAACTACTCTTGTTGAGCAGCAGGGTGCCCTCGTTGACCTGGGTCAACCCGGTGTAGGTGTTGCTGGCAGCGCCGGCGAAGCCGACGATGCCGGTACCCACCTTGGTGAGATCCCACGAGCCGCCGATCTCGTCGATGCCGGTGCCCAGCGATACGGTCGAGCCACCGGCTGCCCCGATGAAGGTGTCGGCCGCCAGGTGCAGCGGACCAAACCAGGAGTTGGAGCCGGCGGCGGAATGCAGCGCACCCAGGTTGGTGAAGCCCTGGCCAGACAGAGTCAGATCCTCGGTCGAGACGATAGTGCTGTTTTCGACCTGCAGGGTAGCCCCACTGGCGACGATGGTCCCTTCGGGGCCATCGCGGAGGGTGGTGACGACCGGATTCACACCGTTGAAGCCGACGGCGAGGATCGGCGTCACGTTGCGACGCAGCAGAGACCCGCCGAAGGTCACCTGGAAGTTGGTGCCGAAGGTGCCCGTCACCGTGACACTACCGCTTACGCCGTTGATGGAAGCCAGGGCGTTCAGGGCGTTCTGCACGCTGGCGGTGGGTCCCACGCCGCCGTTGGCCGGTATGTTGTACGGTAGCGGCGCGGTGGTTTCCCCGTTGAACGTCAGCGTGTAGGTGCCCACGGTGCCCGAGGCGTTCAACACGATCTGCTGCAACTCGGCAGCGGTGGTGCCCAGAGCCCCGGCGTTGCTGATGTTGAGAATTCCCTCGTTGACGTAGGTGTAGCCACCGTAGGGATTCGCAGTCCGCAGCGAAACCGTGCCCGTGCCCACCTTGGTCAGG
Source organism: Gemmataceae bacterium (assembly GCA_046350255.1). Lineage (GTDB taxonomy): Bacteria > Planctomycetota > Planctomycetia > Gemmatales > Gemmataceae > CALDUY01. The sequence continues at coordinate 43,399 of JAXMAV010000021.1, read as the reverse complement.
GAAGCAGCGGGGACAATTAACGGGGTCGGGTCGGACACGGCTCCGGTGATGTTGAGCCGGGTGCCAGCGTCGGCTCCCATGCTGGTGTTCGATTCAAGGGTGATCGGGCCGGCCCAGCTGTTGGTGTTGTTGATGTTGAGGAGTGCACCCGTGCCGTTGATTCCGGTTCCGTTGAGGAACAGATTCTCGTTACCCACATTGACCGGCGCGATGCTGCCATCGATTTCGAGAGCGGCCCCACTACCTACCACCCGGGTTCCGGTGGCCGCGGATCCATTTGTGCCCAGGCTGCCGCTGTTCTGAATGCGGAGCGCTCCATCGGTGATGGTAGTAAACCCACCGTAGGTGTTGGCTCGAACCAGGGTTGCCCGCCCCGGACCGACCTTCCACAGGCCGAAGGTGCCACCGGTCTGGCCAATCACCGCGTCGATGGTCAGAGTGTCGGTCGACTTATCCACACCGATGGCGATGGTGGTGGGCGGGGTGGTAGCCGGGGTGCCGCTCGGGACAAGCAGAACCGGGTTGGAGTTGAACGTCACGGCTCCGCCGACCCACTGATTGTTGCCACCCAGGTTCAGCAGCGCACCCGTTTCGTTGATACCGGTGCCGGACAGGGTGAGCGGTTCGTTGACCACCACCACGGGGTTACCAGTGGACGGCTCCTGCAACTGAAGCTGAGCCCCATCGAAGACCTGGGTTCCCTGAGCGACTCCGCCCAGGGCGTTGGCATGGCGAACCTGCAGGGCCCCGGCGAAGACGCGCGTCAGGCCGTTGTAGCTGTTCGCGCTACCCAGGATAAGCGTGCCGGTCAGCGCCTTGGTCAGCTGGCGCGAGCCACCCGACTCGGTGATGGTGCCGGTGCCTGCGAGGACGCCCGGCCGAGATCCGATGGTCAGCGAGCTGTTGGAGTCGACGCCGATGGTGGAGTTGGTGGCCAGCGTCAGCACGCCGGTGTAGGTGTTGTTGTTGCTGCGGTTCCGCAGGGCACCCGTATAGCGGTCGTTGAAGAGGATGCCATCGCCGTTGAGCGTGACAGGCTCCAGTTCGAGATCCGACTGCAGCTCAAGGACGGCCCCGGCAGTGACGATGGTGTTGGCAGCCGGGGAAGAATCGCCCAGGGCCCTGGCGTTCTGGATCACCAGAGCACCTTCGCGCACCTCGGTCACACCCCGGTAGGCGTTGACCCCGGACAGGATCACGTCGCCCTGGCCGATTTTCACCAGGGTGGGGTTGGTGCCCGGAGGCGTCAGGTCGCGAATGGAGCCGACGATGTTCAACGACGCGGTGGCGATGCCGTTCTGCAGCGACTGCGTGCCGTTGGCGCTGATGTAGACGTCGTTGTTAGCCACGCTGCCCAGGAGCTGCACCGGGCCGCTCCACGACGAGCTACCGCTGACCGCCCGCAACGCACCTGCGTTCGAGGAGCGATCGTCGAGGTAGAGCAGGAACACACCGCGACCATAGGTGCCGGCTCGCAGGGTGTTGGTATTCTGGTTCAGTTCGAGATCGCGCACCTGCACATTGGGCAGCCCGGCGCCGAACTCTTCCCACTGCGTGGAGCCTGCGGGACGCAGGAACACCCCGCGATCGGTGCCCAGGTAGAGATCACCCGTGCGCGGATCGAGTACGACCTTCCAGACAGGCAGATCGGGCAGATTGGTGGAAATGTCAGTCCAGGTCTGACCGGCATCGAGGGTGACAAAGATCTTGCCACCGCCGAAGACATTGCGAACTGCATAAACGACGTCGCGGTTACGTGGATCGACCTCGAGGTCGCGAATGCCACCCAGGCCAGACAGGTCGGTGGTGCGGTCGGTCCAGGTTACACCGTGATTCTTGGTGATGTATACCGAATCGCCATTCGTTACATAGATGGTGTCTGGGTCGTAAGTGTTGGCGCCCTTGTCGGTCACCAGAGTAAAGTCCGGATCGCTGACAAACGGTCCCTGGTAAGTCGAGATGGCCAGATCCACTGCCGTGGCCACCGGCGCCAGCAATTGGGTCCAGGAGTTACCACGATCGTTGGACTCGTGGATCGAGAACAGGGTGCCGTTGTTGAGATATTGCGATCCGACCAGGACGCGTCGGGGATCGATGGTATCCAGCACCAGGGGCAGGTCGGTGCGGTTGGTGTTCCCCGCTGGAGTAATCGGGGTCCAGCTCACGCCGCCGTTGGTGGACTTACGAACCAGGGCGGTCTGCCCCTGCCGCGGCTGGATGTGATAGAGGTTCTGGGGGTTCTTGGGGTCAATCCGGATCTGACCGCCGCCAAAACTGTCAGTCACCGTCCAGCCCAGGCTGTTGTTGAAGCTGGCAGTGCCATTCTGCTGCATGCCGGCGTAGACAATGCCGAGATCGTTGGGATGCGAGGCCACCCCGTTGACCTGGGACACATTGAGATTGCCGTTGAGATTGACCCAGTTACCACCTTCAAGGACCCAGATGCCGCCATCGGTTCCGGCATAGAGACGGCCGGCATAGTCGTAAGTCAGGAAATGCACGCCGGCGTGCGGGCCGTTGCCGTTCTGGACAGACAGATTGAACCAGTTCGAGCCACCACTGGAGGAGCCAATGATGTTCCAGTCGTGGGTGTTGCTATCGGATTCGTATCCGCCCCAGCGCACTTCCTGGCCATTCCGCGGGTCGATGGTGATGGCGTTGGCGAAGGCTCCCTGGCTGCTCAGGAAGTTGGGGAGAGTGGCGCCCACAGCTCCCCAGCTCTGTCCACCCGTGGTGGTTCGGTAGACCCCGCGCAGGCCTCCCTGAGGATTGGAAACCGTGGCATACACGGTGGAGGTACTCAGGTAAGTTCCTGCCACTGCGGCAATCTTGATATTGCCATTGAACGGCACTTCGGGAATGGGGGCAGAGCCCGTCGGAGACGGGTTGGGAACTGCAAACTGTCCCATGGGGAACTCGCTGCCGCTTCGGGCATCCACCACGGTGCCACCCGGTTCGACGGCAGGAGACTGGAACGGAGACCCACCTGGATCACCGAGATACCATTGCGGGTTCTCGGAAGTCACCGTCTTGCTCCAGAACACACCGTTGTTGATGCTTCCGCTGGAAGTACCCAGGGCCGCATACAGGACCGGACGCGCGGGCCCAACGGGCAGATTGGTCGGAGTGTTATTGGTATCGGTGTAGATCAGCACCACATCCGACCAGGTAGCGCTGGTCTGCGGGAACTGGACGCGATAATCGTCATCCGGGCCCGGGGTACGGGGCGGATTGGCAGTCTTTGACGGCGAACCGGTGTAGTTGGCATCCTGAGCCGGAGCAACCTGATTTGTGGTGGCCACGGATGACCGCTTGTCGGAGGTCACCGCCGTCATGTTAAAGAAAGTTCTCGTCCCACCACCATCCTTGAACACCCGCACGGTGCCGTTGGCCGTCCCACTGGCATTGGCCACCGTGATGAGCGGTTGATCGGTGCCACCCAGACCGCCGTTGAAGGTGATCCGGTAAGTGTTGTTGGTCTGCGATACCTGCACATAGCTGGTAATTCCGCCAATCGACGTAAGGGTGTTCAGTGCGGACTGCACTGCACTCGCCGTGGCGTTGTAGTCCAGGTCACCCGTGGTACGGCCATTAAAGGTGAGGCGGAACTTGCCGTCGGTGCCGGTGACGGTAAGGATCTGCTCCTCGTTTGGCACCATGAGGCGCCAGATGCCCGCACCTCCTGATGTCCCGTTGACCACCTTACCATTTCCACCCTCGGTGACCGTGGTCGTGTTGGCACCCAGGTTGGTTCCGTCTAGCAACAGGACGTTGGTCTGGGCCAAAACGCCGCCGAAGGTCACCTGGTAGTTGTTCCCAAACCCGGGAGCTGTCACCACCACATTTCCGCCCGCGCCACCGATATTCCCCAGAGCGTTGAGCGCGGTCTGAATGTTGCTGGCTGTCGTGGTCCGGTTGGCGTCTCGGGTGATGGGGGCCGTCGTCAGCGTCACCTGTTGACCGTTGGCATCCAGCCCCGTGAATCGCAACTGGAATGTCTGGCCCGTGCTGACCGTGGGTGTCACGCGCTGGACTTCATTCCGCCCCACACCGCCATCCCCGACAGCGACATAGAGGGTGTCATTACTCCGCGTGTCAACGATGATCTTCGAGATGCCTTTGCCGACAAACGGGTTGTACAAACCGGACAACGCCGCCGAAGCGCTGGCTCCTGCTGTACCCGCCGCGACGATGGTGCCCACTTCGCGCTGAGCGTAAGTACCATTCCAGGTGATATCGAAGACCCGCGCTCCCGGTGTGACCTCGGTCACAGCTACCGTGGCACCACCTGTGCCGCCATCGGTAGTGAGCAGAGGCAGGTCGTACTCGGTGCTGGTCCCCGAGTAGTTAAATGTGATGGTGTAGGTCTGGCCTGCCAGAGACACGGAGACACTCAGGCCAGCAGCCTGAAGGCTGGGCAGAGCATTCAGTGCCGTCTGCAGGTTCGCCGCGCTGACGTTGTAGGCCTGGGCCGCGATGCTGTCGGCGCCATACCCCAGGATGAAGTTACCGGCACTGCCTGTGATGGTGACGCGCTGGACTTCCTGCTGACGAGAAAGAACGACGTTTGACGTGCTGCCCGAAGCCGACACCTTGGGTAGTCCATCCAGAGCCGCCTTGACGTTGGCAGCCGTGTCGTCGTACGGCAGGGGGGCAGTGGTTTCACCTTCCAGCGTCATGGTGAAGGTGCCGCCTGGAGTGGTTCCCCAGACCTTGACCGTCTGCTTCTGTTCGCCGGTGACCAGCGTCCAGTTCACGCCGCCATCAGTGGAGCGATAGATACCCGTGCCATAGAAGGAGTCCGGCGAGTTGTTCGTTTCGCCAGTGCCGATGTAAATGGCGTCCAAAACGTCTGGCACGCCGTCGGCGTTGTTATCCGTGGTGCGAGGCGTCATGGTGCCGATGTACATCGCCACATCGACAGGGATGCCATCACCCACCAGGGCCACAGCTGCCCCGGCCCCGCCGGTGTTGGCGACCGTCATCAACGGCACATCGACGCCACGGAGCAGGCCGCCGAAGCCCACCGTGAAGACACTGCCACTCTTCGTGACGGAAACCAGGCCGTACACTCCGCCGATCGAGGGCAGATTGTTCAGAGCAAGCTGGACTTCTTCTGCGGTAGCGTTCCAGGCCAGGGGGGCCGTGGTCTGCCCATTGAAGGTGATCGTGAAGGTTCCAGCCGTTCCACCGACCGTGATGGTCTGCACCTCGGCGTTGCCGTTGACCTGGTCGAAGAGAGGCAACCAGGTCTGGCCGCGGTTCTTGGTCTTCCAGACGCCGCCCGTGCCCGTGGCCACGTAGATGACGTTGTTGTCGGATGGATCGATCACAATGCCGGTCACCCGACCCGTGACCGCCTGGTTTCCTGCACCGTTCCAGCCGTTGGCCGGTGCGGGACCTTCGTTGAACCAACCCAGCGGAATGTTCGTGAGGTTCGAGGTACCCCGACCCTGGACGATCAGCGGTTCGCCCGACACAGCGAGGTTACCCATCAACTGCAACGAGGCACCATCGGCGACAATGGTACCGCCGGCGCCCTGTGTGGTCGTGCTGGTTGTGACCGTGGTTCCACCCGAGCCTGTGCCCGTCAGCGGAGTGTTTACCACGAATCCGAGGAAGCTGCCGACGAACGTCACGGTGTAGACGTTCATGTTCTGGGAGACGACCACCTGGCCGCCAACGCCCTGGATGGTGGACAAATTGTTCAGCGCCTGGGCCACCTGCAGGGCCGTGGCGGTGGCAGGCAATGGTGCGGTGGTCTGGCCATTGAAGGTCAGCGTAAAGGTGCCCGTGGGCAGGCCACCCAGTACCACATCCTGCACCTGGGCCACGCCAGCGCCACCCAGCGCCTGGCTGTTCTCGATGATCAGCGTGCCCTGGTTGATAAACGTTGTACCACGGTAGGTGTTGCTGCCACCCAGTGACAGCTTGCCCCCACCCGTCACCAGCAAGTTAGACCCACTGGCGATGGGGTTACTACTGTCGTCGATGGTGCTGAACAGGGTCAGGCGAGTGCCGCTGCTGATCTGGAAGGAAGCACTATCGCGGAGGGTGAGAGGCCCACGCCACATGTGGTCGCCAGCCAGGGTGACCAGGGCCGAGGCTGCATCACCTGGCGTGGGATCGAACTGAGTGTTCCCCTTGCTGTTGAGCACCAGGCGTTCGTACCAGATGTTCATACCGGTGACCACACCACCGTTGAGCCAGTCGATGCTCTGGCCCAGTTCGATGCCCGCACCGTCGCCGTTCATCACGGTGGCGACCTGCACACTGACTGTCCCACTAACGTTGGCGATCATCTGCGGTTGGTTGTCGCCGAGCAAGCCTCCGGCGAACGACACCATGTAGGTATTGCCCGACTGAGTGACGCTGATCAGCCCACTGGCGGCCACCACACCTGGGAGGGCATTGAGCGCGGCCGCGACCTGCGCCGCGGAGGCGGTGGTCGAGATCGGAGTGGTCGTTTCGCCATTAAACGTCAGGGTGTAGGTGCCTGGCGTGCCGACGATGCGGATACTCTGCAGCTCGGCGATACCGCGGTTAATGGTGGTGGTCGAGGTGGTGTAGGTGTCGGCATTGCCCGCGTTGGCGGTGCCGGTGCTGGCCACGCCCAGCGCCTGGCTGTTCTGCACGCGCAGCACGCCTTCGCTGATCGTGTTGGCACCCGAGTAGGTGCCGTCGCCCTGCAGGATCAGGCGGCGCGAGCCCAGCTTGTTGATGCCGCCCGCACTGGTACCGTCCGCGACCGAAGAGGTGATGGTCAACGAGCTGGTGGGCGAGACGGCGGTATCAGGCATTTCGACGCCGATGCCGGCCACGCCGTTCAGGACGATGTCGCTCTTGCGAGAGGTGTTCGACCCACCGATGGTGTTATCGCCACCCAGACTGACCAGGGCACCCTTCTGGTTGATGAGTGCGAAGGGATGCGTGATGCCGGTGCCCGACAGGGTCAGCGGCTTGATCAGATTAATCGACTGTCCGGCATTGGGCTTGAGGTGCAGCGATGCGCCAGCGGACACGATCACGCCGAATTGAATGGTGTCACTACCAACGCCCAGCGGGCCAAACGCCCCGGCGTCGCGGATGGTCACCCAGCCCTGCTGAATGCGCGTCTGGTTGGTGTACGAGTTGGCTCGCGGCAGAATCAGTTGACCGGTGCCCAGTTTGATCAGCGTGGCGGCACCGGAGATCTGCCCGGATACTGTCAGGCTGTAGTCGCTTGTGAAGTAGGAGTTACTGTTCGAGGCGAACGGATCGGGATCCACGCCGATGGCCGCGCTGTTCTGCAACTGCACGTCGCCCGTCTGCGTGTTGATGCCGCTGACGCTACGCAGCGCACCACCGGCTCCGTTGAATCCATTACCTTGAATACCCACCAGATTGCTGAACTGCAGGCGATTCGGGACGCCAGTTACAGAGTCAGCGCCCAGATTGCGATTAAAAGCATCAAACCCGGTATCCACCTGATATTCGAGTGCGGCTCCACCCGCGACAACAATGTTATTTGTGTTGAATGCTCGCGAATCGCGGCCAGTCAGGATTCCCTCAGAAACAAAAGTTGCACCAAAAGCCCCATTGGAGTAGGTGTTGCTATTGTTAAAGATCAGACGACCCTGCTGCACCTTGGTCAGGTTATAGCTGCCGTTTGGCGAACTCACCACACCAGATACCAGCAGCTCGGTTCCAGCTGCCACGCCAATTTGGATATCGCTACCATTGGGGGCGGGGCTTCCGAGAATGACTCGATTCGCCCAGGTGTTATTGCCCCGAAGGTTGTTCAGAGCACCATTATTATTGACCCCATTCCCATTGAGTTCCACCCACTCATTCAGGACAGTGAATCCGACACCGGTGGGATCGTCGATTTGAAGTGTTCCGACCTTGGTCAGCGTTTGATTGACCAGGGTTTTGTTGGAGTTCGTACCGCCAACACCGAGGGCCAGCGGATTCTGAGCAACCAGGGTCCCATTGTTGATGGTGGTCAGGCCACGATAGGTATTTGCCCCGCTGAAGATGACCCGCGAGGCGCCCTCCTTGGTGATACTGTAGCCCGAACCCAGATCGCTGATGGTATTGGTGAACGTGAGTGAGTCCGCGTTCGATCCGAACGTCGAGTTGCTATCCAGGGCGACGGTGCCGCCCCAGGTATTGTTCCCCGTCACATTCAGGATGGCGCCGTCGTTGCTGATGCCAGGGCCGTTGAGAATCAGCGATTCGGGAATCACCCCGGCCACGTTGGAAACCTGGAGCTGCGCGTTGGTGCCCACCCGGGTCGGCGAGGTGGTATCACCCAGAGCCAGGCGATGGCGCACCTGCAGCACGCCACCTGTGTTGTCGATGGTGATGGGACCGGTGAACGCACTGTTGTCAGCAGTCAGCACCAGCGTGCCGGTGTCCTGCTTGGTCAGTTCAACGCCGGTGGTGCCACTCAACGCGCCGGAGATGGTCAGGTCCGCGCCGCTGCCGACGGTGATGAACTGCTTGCTGCCGCCTGCTCCGCCCACGGTGACGGGCAACTGGATATCGGCTCGCAGCACCCCCGCGTTGACGAGGATCGAGCCACTACCGGTCACTGTGGGGTCGCCCAGTGTCAGGCTGTTGCCATGGATGATGAAGTCGTTACCGGAGATGGTGATGGAGTTGAAGACCGGCGCCGTGCTGCCGGAAATCGGCAGATCGTTGAACGCGTTTCGGGTCGCGGCCGAGGAGGGAAACACCAGCGAGTCGAGCGTGACGGCCGACCCGGTCGGCGCGACGTTGCCTACCCAGTTAGCGCCCGTACTCCAGCGGTTATCGGCCCCGCTGCCGCTCCAGATATACACCGCCGGCGAAAGCCGATCCTCGAGCGTCTCGAGCCGGAAGCGCCGGGAGTCCGACCGCTGGTGCCGGCGAGCCTTGGTGGAGATCAGGTTACGCAGGTACTGGGTCCAGATGAACCGCTTCATCACCGGAGCCTCTTCATTGAAAATGGTATCTCACCGCTCCACGCGGAGCTATCGGCAGAGCATGACCATGCTCACCGTCGTGTTCCCTGTCCGTTTGGGTACTTTAGACAAAAGAGTGTAACAGTTTCGGCTGCGGACACAAAGTCTAAAGTCGCTCGAAGGAGTCAGAGCCACCCCACTGGAAGTAAGGCCCACATTGAACTTACGCAAACTAGGGTTGGTGCCATGTCGCACGATTGTGCCATCCGTATCGACGAACCCGATTCTGCCTTGCCTTGCTTCCTCGCTCCAGTTTGTCGGCACACCTCGCCAGGCCATGGAACCTCCGCTTCGGGGAACAATTTGTCTCTCCGAAGGGGGTCGGACACACTGGAACGATGTTTGGACGTCAGTGCCGGCAAAATCGTTCCCTCGAACCCGGAAAAGGGTGGGAGGCTCTATCGGGCCGGCAGTGACTGGATCCAGTCGTGGATCAGTCGGGCGCCACGGGTGTCCACCACGGACGACCCGACGTGCGGCATCCGGCCCAGGCCCGTCAGCTTCATCCGGTGATAGATCAGCGAGCGTTCCGGCCGGCCTGGCTGCACGATGTGCGGTGCTTTTAACCCAAACTCGCCATGCCCCGGACGGACGCCGACGATCTTCATGTCGTCGAGTTTCAGTGTGAACAGCAGCTGGAACTCGGCGTTGCCTCCGCCCCACTGCATGTGACAGTGCGCGCAGTTGGCCTGCAGATAGGCTCGCGCCCGCAGATCGAGCGGAGCGCTCTCATCCTCGTAGTTGGTCAAGCGCGGCAGCCGACCCGGGCGTGCCGCCAGCGGTTTCGAGAACAGCCCCAGCGATTCCCACGTTTCCAGCTGATTGACCTTCTTCCCCTGATGGACATGGTCGCGGTTCAGCTGGTGTGTGTTCAGCCCCAGGACATACTTGGCCGGCATGGTGTGGCACAGAGTACACTCGGCCCGGCTGGGGAAGTGCCAGGTCTGTTTCCTCTCGCCGCCTGGCGCGCTGGCATCCTTGATGGTGAACGTGCGGTCACGCCCGCCAGCGTGCAGCAGCTCGGCATCGGTCTGGTCGTCGTTCCAGACGTAGGTATAGCCGCGCCAGTACTGATCGCCGACTTCCTCGCTGCCGTTGAGTTTCTCGAAGTGCAGAATCCGGGTTTCGAGCCGTCGTCGGGAGGCGGGATTGCCCGGCTCTGTCTCGAGCGAGAACGTCTTGACCGCCACGGTGCCGTCCGGAAACTTCCAGCCCGGGGGCGCACCCGGCCCGTTGGGGTAGGCCATGGCATCAACGTCGATCTTGCCCGCGCCAGGGATCGCCAGAAAGCGTTCCTTGATCGCCCCATCGGAATAGAGCGGAGCATTGACCTCGTATGGAAGCACCCCAGGTGCGGGGGTGTGGTCCTTCGTCGAGGAGAACAGGCCCGTCTCGCTCAGGCGGCGCGGGAATGTGTCCTTGTGCACCGTTTCGGGTTGCTTGACGAGCCGATGCATCTGGCCTCCGACCCAATCCAGAGCGTAGACCTCGCCGCTGGCATCCTCGACAAAGGCCACGATGCGCAGATTGCTGTCGAGCAGTTCGCGATGCTCGCTGACCTTCTTGCCGTCGTACCGCAGCGACCAGATACGCCCGGTATCGTAATCGCCGTAAATGTACGCGCCGCGGAGTTCCTCCAAACGCGCGCCGTGGTAAACATACCCCCCGGTGATCGACCGGAAGTCGGCATGGTGATGTTCGACGACGGGCGGCAGGATGGGGCCAGGCCCGCGCGGTCGTTCGGGACGGAAGGGATGTGCGCCTTCCTGCACGGACCAGCCATAGTTGCCACCCTTCTCGACGCGGTAGATCATCTCCCACAGATCCTGGCCCACGTCGCCGCACCAGAGATCGCCCGTCTTGCGGTCGAAGCTGAACTTCCACGGCTGCCGCAGGCCATAGGCATAGACCTCCGGCCGGGCTCCCTTGTGGCGGATGAAGGGGTTATCCGCCGGAATGGCGTAGGGCCGTCCCTCGGCCGCGCGGTCGACGTCGATGCGCAGAAGGGAGGCGAGTACGTCGGAGATATTCTGTCCGGTTTGTAGCTGATCGGCCACGCCGGAGCCGTCGCCGGTGCCGATGTAGAGGTAGCCATCCGGCCCAAACCGCAGGCAGCCGCCGTTATGGCCTCCGGACGGCCATTCAAACACGATCTTCTCTGAGGCACGGTCGGCGCGTGGAGGTGAGCCGCTGGCCTTGAACCGGGCGACCCGGGTGCCCCGGGGATCTTCCTTCGCCGGATCGACCAGGTAGGTCACGTAGAAGTAGCCGTTCTCGGCGAACTTCGGATGCAGCGCCAGACCATAGACGGTCTTTTTGAGATCCACCACCAGATCGCTTTTCTCGGTCGAGGCCGAGGCGACGAAGGAGTGGATCTGCCCCGAACGCGTGGCCACCCAGAGCCGATCGCTGCCCGGCGCGGCCACGCCTTCCAGCGGCTCGAAGAACTTGACCTTTGGAAAGGCCACTTCCAGCCGGTAGGGAGGGGGAGGCTCGGGTGAACCCTGGATGCGGGAGGTGGTCCACAAGGGCCGTTTGGCCTCGCTGTGGTTGGCGGGACGACTGCTGGCGAACGCCACGATACCCACACCGACTGCGCACACCGCGATCAGGAGAGAGCGCATGCTGTGAATCCCGGGGATGAGAGGAGAACATGAAGTTGAATGGCTCGATTAACTTATCTCATCGCCCGGCAATGGGAAAGGGGCCAGGTCGCTGGTTCCGACGCTGTCCCTCGAAACGCAAACAGGGCTGGTCGTCTGACCAGCCCTGCCCACGCAGAAGGCGCGCTTCCTCACTCTGCGCTGAAGTTGGTCACGAAGTCGTCGAACGTCTTTTTCTGCTGATGGCTCACGCCATCGAGCTTCTTGATGTCCGCCTGGTAGCGTTCGATCTCCGTCTCCTGCTTGTCGAACTTCTCCAGGTAGCGCTTGTACGCCGCCGCCGTCGTCGGCATCTCCCGCAGGTTCGCCCGCAGACGCTCCTGATCCTTCTCGATGATGCTCAGCTGCTTCCGCTGCTCGGCCGACTCCCGCGTTGTCTTCTCCAGTTCGCTTCGCAGCTCCATTGCCTTGCGAAGACCGGCCTTCACTCCCTCGCTCGCGGTCGGCAGGGTGAGCAGGTAGCGGATTTGGTCGTCGCTCTGAGTCGCCAGGCTGATTGTCGTCGCTAGCGTGCGTTCCTCCTGCACCGTCAGCGGTTTGGTCTGCCCGGCCGGCAGCTTGACCTCGAACCGGTACAGGTCGGCCGTCGTCTCGGTCGGCTTGCTATCGACCAGCTTGAAGTCGTGGCGGATGGGATGCTCGATGAGCAGGGTCTTCTCCTCACTGCCGCGGTTCTTCGCCGTGTAGATGCGCGACTCGACGATGCGGGTGGTGGTGCTGACCACGCCCTTGATCGCCTTGACCTGGGTGATGCGCCCGTTGGACTGAGCGGGAGCGGGGACGACCTCGGTGGCCAGGTCGATGGCGTAGGAGAGCAGGCGTTCCTCGTTGGGCTGGATGTCCTTGATCTGGGCATCGCCGGCATAGTTGGAGTTTTCGAAGACGGTGATGGGCCCCTGCATGAGGCCGACGCCGGTGACGTTCTTGAAGCGCAGACCCAGGAGGGGGAAGCGAGCCTGGACGCGTTCGTTGTAGATGGAGACGCGCGAGGCCTCGACATCCTTGGTGACGATGGGGAGCAGGGCGGACTTCTGACGGGCCAGCGAGACGGGGCGGTCAATGCTGTACTGGAAGTTGTCACCCAGCTTCATTGCCGTGGCAGACGAGGCCACGGAATCTCCCAGGGACAATTGTTCGGCCAAAGCCTTCTTGGCCAGGGGAACATTATACGCTTTAGTTGCCGCACCATCCATGGCTGCTCCAGACTGGCGACGACTAAGCTTCCGAGCATCCTGGGCTTCTTCAAAGCGATTGGCGGCCTGCTCTTGCGCTCGATCAACTTCGCGCTTCAGGAAATCTCTCTCGATTCGTCCCTCATACGCCACTGGGTTCAGTCCCTGGAACAGGTCGAGCGCTACCGTCGGACGGTTCACGTACAACGGCTGATACAGATCCATCTGGAAGCTGATCGGCCGTCCGCTCACCAGCGCCATCCGCACGTCCCGCCAGTCCTCGTCCGACGGGTTCTCCACCACGGCCCAACCTTGCAGGTACGGCTTCTCCCCCGCCTTGCCGTTCAGCACCAGCCGGTAGCTCGTCTTCCAGATCGGGCTCTCCACGACGTAGCCCACTCGCACCCGGCGTTTGCCTTCTCCCGTGAACCGAACCGACACCGCACGCTTCTGGGCGTCGTGCGACTGCGCCAGCGCCTCCAACGCCTTGCGAAACTCACCATCCAGCGCTGGGTTCAGAAACCGCACGCGCTGCACATCCGCCAGCCGGACCGCCCGCATCCCATCGACGCACCACAGGTTCAGCACCGGCGTCTCGACTGGCTCCTTGTTCACCAATTGGCGCTGTTTCTCGACTCCGATGATGCTGCCTGACAGTGTACCGGCCCCGACGTTGGCCAGCGCAACCTCGACCCGCTCGCCGCGTGCCTGGTGCAGGATGTCGCCGAAGCTCGGCGTGCCGGTCAGGTTGACCGCGAACGACTTGAGAGTGCGTTCCAGCGGGGCGTTGGAATCGTAGCTGACCGTGGCGACCTGGCCGCCATCGAGATCGCGAAGGACCATCGATTTGAGCAGATCGTTGACGTCGGAGGCAGGGAAGGAGAGATCGACACGCGCATCGCCCTCGACGGAGCCTTCGCGCTGGTAGTAGCCGACACCGGAGGAGAACAGGACCACCTGGCCCAAGGGCAGCGTGGTGGGACGGGTGGGCGCCTCGTCGGGGGTGTCGGACTTGCCGGCGGGTCGCGCGCGGAGCCAGTTGGGAGCAAAGAGCAGACCGGCCAGCCCGAGCCCGGCCAACCCCAGGCCGGCATAGAGCCACTTGCGCATGATGCATCTCCGTGGAGAGAATGTGAGAACTGGAGCTGAGGCAATACCCAATCTACTCGAAACGACGAGAGTCGCCCCGTCAGAGATTGCTCTGGCTGGCAAGATAGGCGGATTGCATCAGACGTTCGATGATTCCATCGGCCACTTCTCGCCCGCGCAGGGTCAATGCGACCGAGGCTCCGTCATCGCTCAGTAGCCCCATCTCCACTAGATTGGGCAAGGCGTCTCCAGCAAGTGGATCCAACTCAAAGCCGGTTTGCTCCTCGAACCGCCGGCGCTGGATGCCCTCACATCGGCGCAGCTGGATGGCCATCGTCTCGCGGGCCCGTTCAAATGGCTCGAGTTGTTCGGACGACTGCGTCACGGGCAGCCCCGCGAGGGCGTTGTGAATGTAGCCATCGAGGTCGCGTCGGTTGACCTCGCGGACCCCCTGGACGTAGCGGGCTGCCCCCAGGCCGAAGCCATGGTAGGCCTCGTTCGCCCAGTAGACCTGGTTGTGCCGACTCCGGAAGCCGGGGCGGGCAAAGTTCGAGATCTCGTAGTGGTCGAAGCCCGCTCCGGTGAGAGTTGCGATGGATGCCCGATACATCTCGAGCTCGTCCTCTTCAACCACGGCCTGAAGCGTTCCCTGGCGGCGCTGCTTCCACAACCGGGTGCCCTTTTCGTAGGTCAGCCCGTAGGTCGAGATATGCTCGGGATGCAACTCCAGAGCGCAGGCTAGCTCTTGTCTCCACTGGGGCAGCGTCTGGCTAGGCACCGCGAATATCAGATCCAGGGAAACGGCCGCGCCGATGCGTCGGGTTCGTTCCACCGCTGGCGCAATGGCTGTTGGATCGTGTGAGCGTTCGAGCATGGCAAGGTGCGGAGCGAAGAACGATTGGGCCCCAAGGCTTACCCGGTTGAACGCATGTCGGGCCAGGACCTCCAGCTTCTCCTCAGTGAGCGTGTCTGGATTGGCCTCGACGGTCTTTTCCCCTCCTGCCAGCACAGGTAGCCAGTCATCCAGTGCAGTCAGAAGGCGCTCGAGCAGGTGAGGCGGAAGGTGGGTCGGGGTGCCGCCACCGAGAAACAGGGTGTCGATGGGTTGGGGTTGTCCCAGGCCTGCAATCTCGGCAGTCAGGGCCTCGACGTACGATTCCATCGCCTGATCACGGCCGGTGACCACCGCGAAGTCGCAATAGCCGCAGTGGTGCGCGCAGAAGGGGACATGGACATACGCGGCCCGGGGAACCAACCAGGGCAGGGCAGGGGCGTTCACTTCTCGTCTTTGGGTGGTGGCTCGCCACCTGGAGCGGCTGCGGCTGGAGCCTCGGCGCCCGGCTTGATCACCGTGGTCTCGTCACCCTTGAACAACGAGGTGGCCATCGGAGGGTTCTCACTCAGCCAGTCGCGCAGATTGTTGTGGTTGGAGGCCGTGCCTCGTTCGATGGCCGAGGTTACCTGCTTGAGACACTGATCCGTGGCCTGCTGGACGTAGGGAAGTTTCACCTCGCCCCGGAGCGTTTCGATCGCCTCACCCAGGCGGGCAGCATCCACTTTCCAGGGAGCCAGGCGGACGTTTGGCTTGGCCTCCAGGTTGGGGCTGGCTGCGGCACCAAACTCTACCACTGTCCGGGCGATCTGGGCGGCGGCGTAATCCATATGGAAATCGGGGAACTTGGCGAGAGCAGCGCCCATGTGTGCTAGACCAATGGAGGCCTCGATGCGCTCGTCGAGACGTGGCGGGGGTATGATGGAGGCATCTTGCCCCGCGACCCTGGCCAGCACCAGACCGACACGGTCCTTCCCCACCACTGGCAAGCGGGCCTGGGCCAGCAATCGGATCGCCTCGCGTCGGAGAATGCGGTAGCCATCGACATCCTGGCGCGGGGTGGCCTTTGGGAAGGGGACTTTCTTCTCGATCTGCTTCACGGCGGCCGCAAAAAGCCGCGCCTCGGTTTCTGACTTCACCAGAGGAGGACTCTGCTTCGGCAGCGAGAGCAGCTGATTCGCTGCTCGATAAAGGTAGTAGCGCACGCCATCATTGCTCCGGGGATCTTCCAGGAGGGTGGCAGTGGTAACGGCCAGTTGTTCCGCGTTGCCCTCGGCCAACCGAGGTAGCACATCCTCGGTCCATTCCTTCTCGGTCTGCGGCAGATCGCGCTGCGAGCGGCGTTCAACGATCCGCATCAGCATCCGGGCGGCGTTGATGGAGGCGATCGGCTTGACCTTGTCGTTCTGGATCACTTCCTGAATGCGATCAATGACCTGACGCGTGAAGAGTTGCTGCATGGCCATGGTTGTGGCCCGGAACCGGCTCATCTGCATCAGTCGGCTATCGAGTTCCTCGACAATCTGATTGACCTCGCCGCTCTTGGGCCGGCCGGCCATCGTCTTCCAGTGCAGGGGATAGGTGACCTCCTTTGCGGCAATTTCAATCGCCTCGAGGTGGTTCTTGTCGCGCGGGTCGGCCTGGAAGTCACCCTTGAACAGCTGCTGACGAAGGATTCGTGTCGGACGGGCCTTGTCCTCGAAGGCCACCTGACCATCATCCAGGCGCTGGGCCGAAAGTGGGGACTGCAAAGCCACCACGAGTAAGAATGACAGGATCGCCACCCGAAGAGATGTCCGCCAGAGCATGTAGGACCTCACCGATGCAGAGGGGAGCCGACGAGGATCGTCAGGACCAACGCGGGCACCAGCAGTGAAGCTAGCACCCGCCTGGGCCGTCTGTCAACATAACACCCATGCAGGCGGAATGTTGGCGCCACTCTCTCAGCGTTTGCGCGATTCGCAGGCACGCAGGTGATCGGCCAGGTGAACCATCCGCGTCTCGGCCGGCGTCAGAAAGCTGGTGCCGATCCGCTGGTGCATCTCCCGATAGCAGCGCTCGGCGGGTTGCTGCTGCCCCAGCTTGCGCCAGACATCCCGGAGGTAATAGCACGGTTGCGCCTCAAGGGGTTTCTCCAGCCGCGCCAGTGTCAGCTCGCCAGCAGCCTTGCAGTACAGTTCCTCCGCCAGGCGCCGGGATTCACCGCCCAGTTCCTCCCGCTTGATGGCGAGCAGGTAAAGGCCAATGCCCCGGTGCAACCGTTCACCAAACTCGTCCCCCAGGCGGATGGCCAGCTCCATAAGGCGAGTGTGGCAGCCAATCAGCTGCTCGTCGGCGATGTGCGGGTGATCTTGTACATCTGCGATATAGCGCTCCAGCTGCACGCGGGCCTCGGCGAAGCGTTCAAGTTTGGTCAGCACCTCAGCAAACGGCATGCGAACCAGGAAGTGACTGGGCCGGGCCTCCAGGTAGGCCTGCATGGGGGCCGCCGCTTCGGTGTCCTGCCCCAGTGCCAGGAAAGCTGCAGCCAGGCTCAATTGCGCCTCGGCCAGTCCCGGATTCAGACGCAAGCAGACCTGAAAGTGTCCGATGGCTTCCTCGAACCGGTCCTTCTCCAGGGCGACCTGCCCCTGTTGGAAGGCCTTCTCCGCAGGCGTGGCCGTCTTCTGGGGTGGATCAGCCAGCAGGGGGGAGGGCAGGAGAACGAGACAAAATAGCAAGCGAGGAGAAAGGGCAGGCATGGCAGGACCTCGCCGGGGGTGGGATGGATTAGGCGGGTGATGCCTTCTGTATCGCCCTCGACAATCCTGCGGGTTGAACCAATTTGACGGAAAGGGGGAAGGGAAGGGTCAAAGTCAAGGAAGGGGAACCAGGTAAAGATAACCTGGCCCCCCTTCGATTGTAGGCTCAAGCGAATGCTCGTCTCACTCGCTGTGCATGCAGTCCGACAGCTTGGCGAGCGCTTCACTCTCGATCTGGCGCACGCGTTCCCGGGTCAGTCCCAGGCATTCGCCGATCTGCTTGAGCGTCTTGGGTTCCTCGTCGTCCAGGCCGAACCGCATCCGCAGGACCGTGGCCTCACGCTTATCCATTTTATCAAGTAGTTCGAGGACGTGCTTCAGGTCGTCGGCCTCTACCATCTCCGTGTCCGGCGTCTTGGTGTGGCCATCCATCAGCATTTCGTCCAGCGACCAGCCGGATTCCGCCTGATCGCTCTGAGGGGCGGAGTTATAGACGCGGATCGCCTTCTTGATGATGTTCAGCTTCTTCTTGGGCAGGTCGAGTGACCGGGCCACTTCTTCCTGCGTGGGCGGACGGCCCAGCTCTTCTTGCAACTTGGAGGTGGCGCGGCGCCACTTGGCGAGCAGTTCGACCATGTAAGCAGGAATGCGGATGGTCTTCGCGGTGTTGACCAGCGCTCGCTTGATTGACTGCTTGATCCAGTAGCTGGCGTAGGTGCTGAACCGGGTGTTCATGTCCGGGTCAAAGCCTTCAACCGCGCGGAGCAGGCCCAGGTTGCCTTCCTCGATGAGATCCTGCAACCCCAGGCCCTTGCCCGTGTAGCTACGAGCAATGTTGACCACGAGGCGGAGGTTCGCACGTACCATTCGGTCGCGCGCCTCGCTGTCGCCTTCCTCGATGCGATAAGCGAGGAGTTTTTCTTCCTCGGCGCTCAGCAAGGGAGTTTCGTTGATCTCCCGGAGGTAAGTCTCCAGAGGCGACTGGACTGAATCGTTCCGGAGTCGGCGGGGTCGTGTCATGGGGAGAATTCCAGCGCGTAGAGTGATCCAGCCCGTTGTCAGAGGTAGTTCGCTCGAGTCAGAAGCGAACCGAACCCCTGGTCCTGCCTGGACTCAACCCCTGGGTGTAAAGGGCAGTCCAAATGGCCATCCGTTGCAGATCTGGTATCGTCCCTGCGTGTGGGTTATCTGGATGGCGAGCGAGGCAGAGATTGAGGGTGGCGCAAACCCACGTCCGAACCATTCGGCCAAACGGGCAGACCGCTGCGTCCGGTGCGGTCGGTTTAGCCCATCTATCGCCACCAAGCCTTGTGGCCGGAAGTGTCCACGTCCTCCCTGTGCGGATTAACCTGTCCAGCTAGCACCGCCAGCATCCATTGTATGGTGTCGGGGTAGGTGATGTCGAACGAGATCTTCCCATCCGGGGTGAAGAGGGCTGCGGCAAGGTGACGGGACCGCAGCAATCCAGGCCGGAGGAGAACCGCCGCGGTCGGAGGAGACCGTGGCGGTTCCTGGCAACCTCGATTAGAACTCGCGCTTGATCTTGATGCCGGGTTCCGGCACGGGATACTTGCCATCCGGGCCCGCGACGAGTGGAGCAGGGCCGCTCAGCGTGAGCCGATCGACCTCGGGCGCCAGCTCATGCTCGTGCTCGAGCGCTTGCTGGAAGTTCCAGACCTTGCCCGTATGCGCCGCCAGACGACCCATGAACGTGACCAGGCTGGCCTCGGCACCGCGCTTGGCCTCGTTGTACGGCGTATTCTTCCGCACCGCCTCAACCAGGTGATCCCACTCCAGCTGGTAGGGGTTCGGCTCGCGCGGGGGATAGCGCCAGGTCAGGTCGTCCTTGATGAACTTCTGGCTCTTGTAGATGCGGCAGCGAGCAGGCGTGTGTCCAGACGTCGAGATCACCGCCGCGCCTTTGGTACCATGAGCGTAACTGGCGAACTCGGAGGCAGCCCCCGGCATGGTGCGCCCTTCCAGCTGCAGCTTGGTGCCATCCTGGAAGGTGTATTCTACCGAGTAGGTGTCGAAGTTCTGATCGACGTTGTTCCCCCGGTAGTGCCGACCTCCCGAAGCCCGAGCTTCCACCGGCCAGGCGTCCTTCATCCAGCAGCATTCATCGATGTTATGGATGAGGAAGTCGCTGTACGCGCCGCCTGAGGCCCACAGGAAGGCGTGGAAGTTGCGAATCTGGTAGAGCAGTTCGCTCATCTTCTCGGGCTTGGGGCCGACAAAAGCCGAGCCGGTCAGGCCTGCCTGGCGATAGGCCCGCATCAGCAGGATGTCGCCGATCTCCCCCTTCTTGATCCGCTCGTAGAGCTTTTCGCGGGCGTCGCAGTGCCGGCACATCAGGCCGACGCCGACCTTCAGGTTCTTCTTCTGGGCTTCCTCGTAGAGCTTCAGCATCTTCTTGGTCGAAGGCCCATCGACAGTGGTGGGCTTCTCCATGAAGACGTTGAGGTTCTTCTGGATGGCGTAGCTGAAGTGTACCCAGCGAAAGGCAGGCGGGGTGGCGAAAATGGCGATGTCGCCCGGCTTCAGGGCATCCATCGCCTGCTTGTATGCGTCGAAGCCGATAAACTGGCGTTCCTTGGGCACATCGACCTGGGCATTGAAGGCGCCCTTGATGGTCCGCAGGCTGGAATTGAGGCGGTCCTCGAAGACGTCTGCCACGGCCACCAGCTTGATGGGGCCACTCTTGGTCGAAAGGGCATTCTCGGCAGCGCCAGTGCCACGACCGCCACAGCCGATCAGTGCCACCTGAATGGTTTCGTCACCTGCCGCATGTACAGCAGGAATGCTCAGCCCCGCCAGGGCCGAGGCGGCAGCGGCCGCTGTGGTTGTCTGGATCATGTCTCGGCGGGAAATTCCGCCTGTCGTGGGGTCGCTCATGGCGATTCCCCTCCCTTGGCTGTCATGGGTGTGAACGGAGAGTGAAGGCCTACTGTTCAATTAATTCCTCCACAAAGCGTCCGTCAACCCACTACCAGGCACGATTTACGCAGGTCGTTGCAGCTGCCTCGTCCTCAAGATTTACCGGCATAGCCCACCTTCGCGGATTTGCCCGTCCTTCGGAGAGTGCCCCAGGCGAAAACTTTGACATGATTTCCTTGCAGGGAACTTTCCTGGCGGGTAGATCATCTCAAGAACAGCGTGGAACACTGTTTACCGAACAAGAAGAGGCTTCCGATGAAGCGTCACGTCTGGACGCGCTGGCTGCGCGCTTTGATTCCCCACACGGTCCGGAACGTCAGCCATCAGACGAGGTCCCGGCGCCTGTCGGTGGAAGACCTCGAAATCCGGCTGGCCCCTGCCACGCGCATCTGGGATGGTGGTGGAACCACTCCGAACTGGGGTGAAGCTGCAAACTGGCAGGGCGATGCATTGCCGCAAAACGGCGATGACCTCCTGTTCCCCTCAGGGGTCGCCAAGACCGACACCTTTAACAATATCGCGAACTCCACCTACAACCTGATTTCCTTCTCTGGCTCGGGTTATCGCCTGGCTGGTCTGGAGATCACCCTGGGTTCGACTGGGCCGAACACCGGTTACATCGTTGCCAATCTTGGTACCACGCTCAACACCATCGACCTCGACATCACCATGGGCGGCCTGGCTGGCAATCGCCAGTTCTTCTCGGTCGGCACCGTCGGGGCCACGCTGACCATCAACGGCGCCTTGAAAGGCAACACCGGCGTCGAGCTGAGCAAGGACGGCCCGGGTATCCTCATCCTGACCGGGAATAACCAGCAGTTCACAGGCCCCATCTCCATCGTGGAAGGTGCCCTAAGCGCCCGGCACGTTAATGCGCTGGGTGATACAAGCGCTCCAACCACGGTTCTAAGCACCTTCGCGCGCAGTGGCCAGTTGCAGATCGAAGGCATCACCGGTGACATCCAGGAAACCCTGCGCCTCAACGGTCCGGGTGCCGCCAACGACGGGGCCCTGTTGAACGTCAGCGGCAACAACACCTGGGCTGGGTCGATCATCCTTGACACCAGCTCGATCATCGGCGCCAACACCGGGACCTCCCTGACTGTCACGGGCGTCATCAGCGACAGCGGTGCCGGTCAGAACCTGACCAAGGAAGGCGCTGGCACGATCATCCTCGATCCGCTGAACACCGCGTCCGGCAACACCTATCGCGGCCAGACGATCATCAACGACGGCATCCTGCAGATTCGCCATTCGCTGGCCCTGGGCAACGACCCAGTAGCGGTCACCAACCCGCTGGCCGGCCTGGTGAATAACACGGTGGTGGCGAGCTTCCCCAACCGCAGCGGTACCCTGCAACTCGACTTCGTGGCCAACGCCCAGCGGATCGATCCGTTTGTCAACCCGGGCAACGATGGCTTCACCCTGCCGTACGAATCGCTGACCCTCAATGGCCCCGGCATCGAAGGCATTCATGTCTTCCCCAAGCAACCAATGCCGAACGGCTCCACGGTGACTGGCGCGCTGAGTAACGCCCGGGGCAATAACTTCGTGTCGCAGGATGTATTCCTGTGGAGCGACGACTCGACGGTACTGGGTGACATCAATCGCTGGTCGTTTGGTGGCAACACCCTTCCGACCGTTGGCATCGGGGCTGAGGCCGGAAGCACGCTGACCTTCACCGGGCATATTGTCGACACCAACCTGACCGGCACGCCGGACTACTCGCTGATCAAGACGCGTCAGGGTCGGGTGGTCTTCGTCAACGCCAACTCCTACCGCGGCAAGACAGAGGTGTTGCAAGGTTTCCTGCGTATCCAGGATTCGCAGGCTCTGGGAAGTGCCAGTGGTGGTGCCATCGATGGCACCTGGGTCTTCCCGCAAGCCGCACTGGAAATTGAGGCGGACTCCATTCCCGACTCACAAGCCGGCACCTACACCGATCCGCCGCACGGCCTGCCTCATCTGCCCACAGACATCATCATCAGCAACGAGTTGTTACGGCCGATGGGCGATGGCTTCAACAACAGCGGTTCGGTCGTCAACATCCGCGGCGTGAACGAGCTGACCGGCCCGTTCATGATGCAGCAGATCATTCCGCGTGGCAACGTGAGCTTCGTTGACACGGGTGCCTCTGTCGGTGTACTTCCCGATTATGCCCCTTATACCCTGTTCGATCGCAGCCAACTGACCATCAGCGGCGAGATCCAGGATGATCCTGGTATTGCCAGTGGTGATCGTCTCACCAAGTTCGGCCTGGGTGAACTGGTAATTACCAACGATAACAGTGGCCCTGCCGGCTACTTCGGCCCGACGTTTATCCGCGAAGGCTGGGTCACTGCGCGCAACAGCCATGCCCTTGGCCAGGCCATCAATGGGCCGGATACCATCCAGCCGGCCACCTACGTCGCTCCGGGCGCTGCCCTCCACCTGAAGCAGACTCGCGACCTGGCCTTCCAGAACATCAATGTTCCCGAGCGTCTGTTCATCACAGGGAATGGCATTACCCATCGCTTCCCCGAACTTAGCCAGCGCGGTGCCCTGCTCAATCTGGGTGGCAACAATGTCTACTCCGGCATTGTCACGCTGGTTGGTACCCCCACCGACGACAAGGTCGGTATTGGCGCGGACATCGACCCAACCGATGTGTCGGTGGTCACCAGCAGCCTGCGCTTCATTAACACCATCCAGGAAGGCCTGCCCGATCAGCCGAACAGCTCGACTGGCTATCCGGCTCAGGCCACTGTACCACCGACTGGCATTGAGAAGCTCGGCCGCAAGCGAGTGATCCTGCAAGGGCCTGGTACCTTCTCGGGTAACAACGATATCGTCGAAGGCGTGCTGCGCATCCAGAACAACATCGCCCTGGGTATGCTGACCGGGACTACCACTGTCTTCGATGGATCAGCGATCGAAGTTCAGGGATACACGACGGCCAATAATGGTGGTCTTCCAGGTGGCATCCAGGTCCGCGAAACGTTGATCCTGAGCGGTGCGGGCAATGTCACCGCCGACGATCCGACCCACGACTTCACTTCGCCGGTGCTGGTCCACACCCTGACGAACCGTTCCGATGACAACATCTGGAACGGGCCGATCACATTGCAGACCGATGTGTCGATCGACACGCAGACCAATTCGCGTCTGGCCCTGTGGAAGACGATTAGTGGTACTGGTGGTTTCACCAAGTACAACGACGGCAAGCTAATCCTCGGCGGTAACAACTCCTACGCCGGCACGACCACGATCAACGCCGGCATCCTCAACCTGCAAAGCCCGACCGCTCTGGGAACCACCACGGGTGGTACGGTGGTAGCCAACGACGCCCAGATCGAACTGCAGGGCGACATCACCATCGGCGGTGAGCAACTTACCATCCAGGGTGATGGGGTCAACACCACCCCGTCGTTCCCGCTCCGCTGGTTCCCCCAGGGGCCGGGTCCGATCAACGACGTGACCTGGCAGGGAGGAACGACAACCGGCCGGGTCAATTCCGTTGCTGTTGATCCGCGAGATTCAAACGTAATGTATGTTGGAGCGGCAGATGGTGGACTGTGGCGTACGAAGAACAATGGCTACACCTGGGAACAATTGATTGACAACACTGGTGGTGTAGGTGGCAATCAGATCTTGTTTGTCGGATCGATTAAAGTTGCTCCGACTGATTCAAATACTATTTATGTTGCATTTGGTGATGCAAATAACAGAAGCGACTCCTATTACGGGCGCGGTGTCCTGAAGTCATCCGATTATGGTCGGACCTGGACATTAATCCAACCCCCCGGGAACCTGTTCGATAGAACCACAATTTCTCAACTTGTGGTTGACCCCATTAACCCAAACATTATCTATGTGGCCGTTCAGGGAGATGGTGTCAATGCAGCTCCGCCCGCCAACTACGGGATCTGGCGATTCAATGGGACGACCTGGACAAATTTGACAGCCAGTGGATTCAATTCGACCAATCGGTTCTCTGATCTGGTTGTATATGATGCAAGCGGACAACTTGCTCCTAATAATCGAGTGATTGCATTTGCCATAGGCAACATTGATGGATCGAATGCGCCAGCCGTATACATCTCTACTGATGCCGGTGCGTCATTTACCTCAGCTTCGTTCCCAACGACTCCAGACAGCGGCTTCGTGGACCGCAACGGTCGTATTAAGATTGGTTCTGTAAGGCTTAGTGGCAACCAGATTCAATTCCTTGCTGCCATCACGTACCCAGTTAATGCAGCACGGCAGGCTCAAGGAACCTCGGGGACTTTCCGAGAGTTGCTTACCACAACGGCCACTTACGATCCGGCTACTACCTTGTGGACCGTGGCAACATGGGGTGCCTTTGGCACACAGCCATCTCCCCAAGGAAGCAATGCTGGTTACCAGGCCGATCAGGGACAGTTCCAATCGGTGATTACTGTCAATCCAAACAATCCCAACTACATTTTCCTGGCTGGTTTTGGTGGCACAACTACCACCGGGCCTTTGGTTTGGAACGGCACCGCTTGGATTGATGTTGATCCAGGCTCTGACGGCAAAGGTCCTCACAATCTTTATTACGCGGCTGCCTGGCGTCCAGACAACACCTTGATTGTGGGAACCGCTGGTGGCATTTGGCAATTGAATAACAACACGCCTCCGGCGGCGGGTAACAATGCTAACTGGGTGAACAAGAACGGCAACTTCCTGCAAATCACACAGTTCACCGGCTTTGACGTCCACCCGTTCAACCCCTTCATCGCCGTGGGCGGCAGCAAGGACAACGGCACCGAGATCTTCGGCGACAGTCCCTACTGGACGAACGTCGAGGATGGCGACGGCACGGTCGTCGCAATCAACAACGTCAACCCCAACATCATCTACCGGCGGCTGAACAATAACACTCTTCGGCGCAGTCTCGACGGTGGGGTCACCTGGGCGGCAGTGGGTTCGGCAAACGGCCTGGCAACATTCACACTTGACCGCAATAACCCGTCCCGCATGCTGATCGGCGTCGGCACGTCTATCCGCGAAACCAAGAATGCGGAGGGAGCTGCCACCTTCATCGAGCTGGGGAACAACGCCAACAACGGTCTGGGCAATATCAGCCTCATCGGACTGGCCAATCGCCAGGGCGCGTGGCAGAACGACCCCAGCTTCCCTCTGGCGGTGGACAACGGCGATGATGCCTACGACCCTGCCACCATCTATCTGATGACCAGCAACGGTCATGTGGAGTCACGAAGAATAGCGATCCTTCTGGGTCCAGCACATGCAGACCTCTGGTGGTTTCTCCACTGACTACTCCTACCGCTGATGATCGATCCGCGCCCGCGACACGGTCTACCTGGTGCGCAACGTGTTCGGCGGAGCCAAGGTGCTTCGGTCGACCGACGCGGGCCGCTCCTGGACCGACTTCAGCGGCGATCTGCCCGACCTGCCGACCTGGTCGCTGACTATCAACCCTCGCACTGGCGATATCTTCGTCGGTAACGATAACGGCGTCTATCGAAGCTTGCCCGGTGGAAGTGGCTCCACTAACGGACGCGCTATGGGGTGGGTATGCCCAATGTCCAGGTGCGCAACCTGGTGGTCAACACCCTGACCAACACCCTGTCCGCTGGCACCTACGGCCGCGGCATGTTCGAGCTCTTCCTCGACAACTCGGCGGCCAACAGTGGTTCCATCCGGGGTGTGTCGGGTTCGTCAGTATGGTCGGGCAACGTCATTCTGACCGGCAACACCAAGCTCCAGGCCGAGCTGGGTGCTCAGGTCAATTTCGTGGGCTCGATCTCCGATCAGTCCGGCAGCGGGCCGTTCACCATCAGCAAGACCGGTCAGGGCCGCGTGGTCTTCTCGGGCGTGAATAGCTACGGAGGTGTGGCCGACATCCAGGAAGGTCCTGGTGGTTCGCCCACTTCGCTCTGGGCGATTCATCCCCGCAGCCAGCACCATTGTCCAGGTGGGAGCCGTGCTGGAGTTGCAAGCCGGACCTGGCATGGGTGGGTGGTCGCCATCGCCAACGGTCAATCCAACGGCCGGTTCACCAGGGCATCCGCAACGTCACGGGCGACAACACCTTCCACCGGACGCGTTCTCGCCCACGCCGGCTGCGGGTCGGCAACAACTCGCCGCTCCCGTCCGGCTTGGCCGCCAAGCTCACCATCGGTGTGGACAGCGGTAGCACGCTGACCATCGGCACGAAGAAAGCCAGGTCTGGCAGGCGTGGGCTATCCAGGATGCGCCGCGCTTCGTCAAGGGGCTGACCGGCACGCTGATCCTCAACACCGAGAACAGCTACCGGATCCCGGCGCAGATCAACCAGGGTGCAATCCGCGCGCACAACCTGGCGGCCGGCGGCTTCGCCAACGGCACCCGGGTGCCGACGGTGCCCAGCTCGAGCTGGCTCTCGACTCGGCCGGGAATCCCATCACCATCACCAACGAACGTCTCGAACTGTCGGGTACAGGCCTGGACTCCACCGGCGCCATCGAGAACATCAGCGGCAACAGGCGGGCGACATCATCCTGTCGTCGATCACCGGACTGCCGGCTCTACCGCTGTTCCTCCGCCGCTGCGGTCGTCGATCAATGTGGTTCGTCCGCAGGACACGTTGACCATCAGCGGCTCGATCGGCGAGGAGTTCGCCAGCTTCGGGCTTGACAAGATCGGCCGGGTCGCCTGACCAACAATAACACCTACACTGGCGTGAACATCGCGAAGTGCCTGCGATGAAGACGCCCGAACATGGGTTCGCTGAGCCGCGCTACCCAACAGCGGCGCCCGCGTTACCAGCGGCGGCTTCCTCGACTGAACCACGCCACGGTGTGGTCTTCTCGAGGAAGTGGAATTAAACGGTCGCGAATCCCGAAGCCTGACTCGCGCCGGTGCCCTCCGCGGCGTGGGTGGCAACAACACCTGGACGAAGCAGCATCATCCTCGAACTCGACCATCCCGGTCAGCTCAGGCCAGCCAGGCTCCACGGTCCACATCGGGGCCGACGGCACCAGCCAGCTCACCATCGATGGCAACAACCTGGTCCGTGACCCCTCCTCGGTCCCGGTCACCAACAAGGCCGCCATCCTCCGCAAGGTGGGCACCGGGACGGTGGTCTTCGACGATGCCAACAGCTATGTCGGCGAGACCTACGTCGATCAGGGTGTGCTCAAGATCCGCAATGCTGGTGCCCTCGGTCCAATCATCAACGAGGTCCAGACGATCAACATCGTCGGCCCAGGCGGCTTCTTCACGCTGACCTTCAATGGCTCGACCACAAGCAGCCTGCCCGCCGCGGCGACGGCCACGGACATTCAGAATGCCCTGAATGCCCTACCTTCGATGACCACCCCGGGCTGGTCGGTGGTGGTGTCGCCTGGTGACCCTGTGATCACCAGCGGTGGCGACGCCTTCGCAGGCGCAACCGGCCTGATCACCAGCGTGCCGGCACCGCCATCACCACGGCCACGGTGCAGACGGGCGGCCTGTCTGCGGGCACCACGGTCAACAGCGGCGGCACGCTGGCGGTCGAAAACAACATCACCGTCACCAACGAGCTGCTGACGCTAAATGGAGCCGGTCAAGGTGGTATCGGCGCGCTGTACAACGCGGCCGGTAACAACACCTGGTCGAACACCATCACCCTGGGCAGCAACTCGCACATCGGCGTGGCGCTGGCCGGCGATAACTTGACGATCGATCGCTCGATCGTCCAGGCCTCGTCGAATCTCGGCGTGACCAAGGTCGGCCTAGGCACCCTGACCTACGCAGGCGGAGCCGGTACCAGCAACTCCTACACCGGTCTGACCACCATCAACGAGGGCACTTTGGCCCTGAACAAGACTGGTGGTGCGGTGGCCCTCAACGGCAACCTCACCATCGGCGATGGAGTCGCACCCAACGCCACCGCCCTGTGGCAGACAGCGAACCAGGTGATCGACAGTGCCACCATCCGGGTGGAAAGCGATGGCCTCCTGAACCTGAATGGCCTGGCCGAAACGATCGCCACGCTGCGGATCCTCGACGGAATGGCGCAAACGGGCAATAACGGTCAGCTGACTGTGGGCACGCTCCTCGACATGGTCGGCGGCACAGCCACCATCGGGACCAGCGGGCAGATTAACCTGGGTGGCTCGGTGTCCGGTAACTCCAGCGGTGTGGGCCCTGCCCTCATCCAGGGTGCGGGCAACCTGTCACTCAATGGCTCCAACCGCGACTTCACCATCGCCAACGGGCCCAACGCAACCGACATGCGGATCACGGCGCCCATCTCGGGTTCCGGCGTCGGCGTCAACAAGCTGGGCGACGGCCTGCTCGAGCTGAACGCTCTCAACACCTACACCGGCACGACTACCATCGAGGCCGGCACCGTGCAGGTGGGTGGAACGATCGGTGCAGTGGACCTTGATGGTGGCACTCTGAGCGGCACTGGCACGACCGGCGCGGTGAATGGCGGTACGCCCGCCACCGCGGCCGAGGGCATCGTCAGCCCGGGTAACACCGGGCCGGGCATCCTGAACACCGGCGCCAGTGTCTGGGGTGGCAACACCGACTTCCGCGTCGAACTTAACACCCCCTCCGGCGGCCCTGGTGTGGGTTACGACCAGCTCCGAGTCACCGGCAGCATTAACCTGGGTAATCTGAGCCTGGGCCAGTCGGAACTCGTAGGCATCGTTGGCCCGGGTGTGGGCATCGGCGACTCCTTCACCATCATCACTGCCACGGGTGGCGTCTCTGGCCAGTTCGTGCAGGGGAACACCGTCTTCATCGACGGCAAGAAGTTCTCGGTGGTCTACAACCCGAACAACGTCATCCTTACCCGCATCAAGGCCGACGTGAACATGGTGCTGGTCTCGTCCACGGCGGGCAACCAGTCCGTGTATGGCCAGGATGTAACCTTCACCGTCACAGTCACGCCTGAGACCGGAGCCGGGCCGCTGCCGCTCGTGGGTGACACAGTCACCTTCACCCTCGACGGGGTGTATGTGAAGCCGCCTCAGAATCTGACGACGAGCCCAGGCACGGCCTCGATGAACCCGTTCACCGACTTCGGGATCATCCTGCCGCCCAACGCCAGCCACTCGGTCCTGGCGTCGTTCAGCGGCGATGTGGACTTCAACAGCTCCTTCGTCTTCCTCGATCCGGAGCAATCGGTTCTCAAGGCGTCGACCCAGGTCAATGCCTCGGTCTCGCCGGCCAACCCGGTCTTCGGCGAAACGGTGACGATCAACGTCAACATCGTTGATCTCATCCCCAGTCCGAAGTTGCCCGCCGCTGCCATTCCGACAGGCACGGTGACCTTCACCATCGACGGCGTGGTTGGCTCCCCAGAGTTGCTCACTGGCGCCACCATCTCCCGCCAGCTGACGGGTCTGTCGGTGGGGGCACACACGGTCCAGATCTCCTACAGTGGCGATGGCAACTACCTGCCCTCGTCCACCACGCAGGCGATCCAGATCACGGTCAATCGTGCCAACACCGAGGTTTCGCTGTCGCCGGTACCGTCCTCGCCGATTCCGAAGGGCGACACGGTGCAGTTCTTCGCTACCGTCACCGCGGTGGCTCCGGGAGCAGGCATCCCGTCGGGCACGGTCTTCTTCTACGATGGTCCAGTGAACGGCGGCATCCTGCTCGGCTCGGACGACCTGGATAGCTTCGGCATCGCCTCCATCGCAACCAATAGCCTGGGCGTGGGCAACCACACCATCACGGCCTTCTATGCCGGCAACACCGACTTCAACAGTGATGAAAGTTCGATTCCGTTCACCATCGGGCCCGCTCTGACCCAGACGGTGATCACCTCCACACCGAGTTCAACGGTGTTCGGCCAGACCGTCACCTTCACGGCCGGGGTGACCTCCGCAAACCCGGTCAACGGTGTCCCGGTCGGCACAGTGACCTTTATCATCGATGGTGGTCTGGTAGTTTCGCCGAACCTCTCGGTGAACTCCCTGGGTTCGGCCTCGTGGTCGATCAACACCCTAGGTGCTGGTCCGCACAGTGTGGTGGCGCAGTTCAACGCCAACACCAACTTCGCTACCAGTTCGAGCGATCCGCTCAACTACACGGTCAACCAGGCCAACACAAAGGTGGCGGTGTCCAGCTCGATCAACCCGGGTGCCGCAGGCGATCCGGTGGAGCTGCGAGCGGCCGTCTCGGCCATCGCTCCGGGTGTCGGGGCGGTGACGGGCAACGTGAAGTTCTTCGTCAATGGTGTCGAACGCGGGACCGCCCCCATCGTGGCTGGTGTGGCACGCCTGCCGGTAACCTTCTCGTCGCAGGGCACCTTCGCCATCACCGCCACGTTCGTCGGCTCGACGAACTACGCTCCGAGCAACAGTAACGCGACTCCGTTCTCGCAACGGATCGTGGCCTTCGGATCGACGACCACATTCGTCAACCCAACGGCCGCCAACCCGACCTCGGTAACCGGCCAGAAAGTGAGCTTTGTCGCCGAGGTGCGCAACAAGATCACCAACGCCCTGGTGACCAGCGGTACGGTGACGTTCTTCATCAACGGCGTAGCCCAGACGCCGGTGGCTCTGAACGCCAACGGCCGCGCAGTGCTGGGTCGACCCTACAACCCGGGTAGCTACACCATCACGGCCCGGTACAACGGGAATGCCAACGTGGCTTCGAGCAGCACCTCGAAGATCCTCACGGTGAGCAAGGCCAACACCGCGGTGGTGCTGACACCCAGTCGGAACCCCAGCTACACCAACGTGGCAAGCTCGGTGACTGCCACGGTGAATCCGGTTGCCCCGGGTGGCGGCATCCCGACGGGCTCGGTGACCTTCTCGGTCAACGGGAACCCGCGGGCGCCCATCAACCTGACGAACGGGAAGGCCACGTTGAACCTGGGTCTGCTGTCGGTGGGGAACTACACCATCACGGCGATCTACAATGGTTCGCCGAACTATAATGGTAGCCTCACGACCACGTTCCAGCTGACGGTGACCAACCCGCCGCCCGCCTCGAAGTTGACGGCGGCCCCCACAGGGGCGGTGTTTGCTAACACCCCCTTCGTGGTGCGAGCCACCGCCCGCGACAGCAGCAACCAGATCGTCACTGGCTATAACATTCCCGCGACGATCAAACTGGTGTCGGCCCCAGCTGGCGCCAGCTTCACCGGCAACAAGAACGTCACCTTCGTGAATGGGGTGGCCACCTTCACTAACCTGGTGGTGAATCGGTCGGGCCGGTACGTCTTCCGGGTGACCACAGGCAATCTGACGATTGACTTTGTGGTTGTTGTGGCCAGCCGTCTGCTGTAACCACTCGCTGGGCCCTGTCTCAGCCCACGCACACCCCACCTTCCGGGCCATTGGCCGAGAGGGTGGGGTGTGACGCTTTTTCCAGATCTGCCTCTCTTACCCGGAGTAACTCCCGTTCGTCCTCGTTGGGTCGTTCCTGAAAAATCGAGTGGATAATCTGTGCCAGGCGCTCCGATAAATCCATCTGAGCCACAAGAGAGGTTGTGCCCCTTGCGCCATGCCAGGGGGGGTCGGGGTCATCGACACATACGTTCTTCGGGTGCGATATGCGAACCCAGTTGTTCGTTACCTTGGCGTTGCTGAGCGGTGCCACCGTCGCCGCTGCACAGCAGTATGCCCCAGTTCCCACCACCCCTTCGCCTCCGGGGGTGGGTTCGGGGGCCGTTGTGGCTCCGGGGTCAGGGGTCGTGGGGAATTCCACGCCCCACTCGGTGCCACTGGGTGAACCAGTGGTGGGGGTCGGTGAATCACCGCTGATTCCCCCCGTGGTAAGCGAGGGGCATGCAGCCATCGGAGGCGTGCGCGGTGCTCCTGCGAATTCGGGTATGTACTGGCTGACAGGGAACTACCTGATCGGCTGGATCCCGAAGATGTCGCTTCCCACTCCGCTGGTCACCACCGGGTTGATCACGGACACCGTCCCCGGCGCGCTGCGGCAGCCAGGCACTCAGATTCTCTACGGCACGAAGATCCCCTTCGACGCCTTCCAGGGATTCAAGGTCGATGCCGGACTGTTCTGCAGCGAAGATCGGACCTGGTCCATTGATGGCAGTGGCTTCGTGCTGCTCAACCAGACCACGAACCAATCGTACGCCTCGGACGACCTGGGAAACCCGATCCTAACCCGCCCGGTATACAACGTTGTTGCCGAGGTGGAAGGGGCCGTGGTCGATTCTCTACCTGGCCTTGCTCGCGGCGGCATCAACATCACTGCCGACTCGCAGATGTGGGGCTTCGAGACAAACACCCGCTGCCACGTGGGTAGTGGACCGCTTCGCGGAGATCTGCTGATGGGCTTCCGCTTCATGCGGCTCGAGGAGAACCTGACCATCCAGGATCGTCTCGCTCCCCTCCGCGATAACACGCTCACCTTCCTGGGTCAGTTTGTCAACGGCCCCAACTCGCTGATGGATATGGACCACTTCGGAACGCAAAACGAGTTCTACGGCGGCCAGGTCGGTGGGACGATCATCTATGAGGATTCCTGGTACTTCCTCCGCATCATGGGCAAGGTTGGCTTCGGTGCCATCAAGCAGACGGCCAACATTGAAGGGTCGTCCACACTGGTGACGCCCACCGGGAACACCAACGCCGTCGGTGGCATTCTCGCCCTGTCCAGCAACATTGGAAACCACAGCCGCACCGTCTTCGGCATCCTACCCGAATGGGGTGTGTCCGGTGGCTTCTACGTAACCCAGAACATCCGCATCTCGGCTGGCTACTCACTGCTGATGTGGAGTCGGGCGGTTCGTCCCGGGGATCTCATCGATCGGGGCGTCAACCCCGGCCTGATCCCGACCTCGGCAAGCTACGGCCTGATCAACGGCCCCGATCGGCCTGCCCTTCGCTGGAACGATTCGACCTTCTGGATGCAGTCGGCCACTGCGGGGCTGGAGTTCACCTTCTAGGCCGCCGCGTGAGTATCGCGCCCCAGAGCCTGCGCCGATCCGGCGCGGGCTCTGTCCTTTTTGTGGATCTGGCTGCGCGTTAAGCTGGGTGGAGGGAGATTCGCCATGGACCTCGACGCCAGGGTTTGCTTCTGCTTCCACGTCACTCGTCGCAAGCTGCTTAGCTTCCTGCGCACCCAGCGCCCCCGGGTAGCCACCCAGATGTCGCAATGCGGCGGAGCAGGCACTGGCTGTGGATGGTGCGTCCCGTTTCTGAAGCAGATGTTCGACCAGCGAGGCACCAGCGAACTCGATCACTTCACCACCGAGGAATACGCCCAGCAGCGGCAGGCCTACCTGGCTGCCGGAAAGGTTCGACCGACCGATCCCTCGCCGAAGGAGCCCTGATGGGCAATTAATGAGGCAGGGCAGTACGGAAGAAGCGGATCCAGTTGCCGTAGAGAATGTTACGGATGTCTTCCTCACTGTAGCCGCGCCTGCGGAGCAAGCTGGGCACCTGCTGCAGGTCGGCGATGGTATCCACATCAACGGGAGATTGCTCACGGCCGAACCCGCCATCCAGGTCGGTACCCAGGGCGGCATGACTACAGTTTCCGGCTAGCTGGCACACCCGGTCGAGATGATCGACCATGGTGTCCAGCGAAACGCCGGTTTCTTCCGGCGTGGTCTTACCCCGGACCCAGCCGGGAACCAGCATCCAGGTGTCGAGTGCCGCTCCGATCACCGCTCCACGCCCAATGAGCTTGCGAATTTGCTCGTCGGTCAGTTGTCTCTGATCCGGCACTAGGGCCCGACAGTTGTGATGGCTGGCCAGCACCGGCCCACCGTAGAGATCCAACGCCTCGTCGAAACACTGATCCGACAGGTGGGTCACGTCGAGAATCATGCCGACGCGCTCCATCTCGCGCAGCAGCGCTGGTCCCTGTTCGAAGAATCCACCCTCGGTGCCGGTGCCATGGGCGTAGGGGCTGACGCCGTAATGGGCAGGCCCTATGATCCGCAGGCCGTGATCCCACCATTCCTGTACCTGCTCGGGGAAGAGGACCGGATCGGCCCCCTCCATGCTGAGGATGAAGCCCAGAGGTGCCACACTGGCATCGCCTTCCAGCCAGACACGGACATGCTGATCGAGCGCGGCGGCATCCTTGATCCAGCGCAGGTAGCCCTGCTGCTCCAGAGCGCGATAGTAGTAAAGCTGGCCCATGGTGGCGGCGTAGGCGGCATCCATCGTCTCATAGCGCGAGAAGGCCGGCATCATCCCGGGGCGATGCAGCCGCGCCAGGAGCGTGGCGATAAACAATCCCACCCGACCCCGGCGTAGATCAGGGAACGAAACCGTGTTGACGCCGCGTCCCTTTCCGACAAGTTTTTGGGTGCGCTCGGCTTCTCGGATCTCCGTCACGGGTGATTTGAGATCGCGATTCCAGTCGATGGCGTTCCAGGCCAGGTCCAGGTGTGCATCCACAATTAGGGGAAACGAATCATCAGGCATCGAACGAGGTTCCGGCAGGCTGGAGAAGTCGTGGCGAAGGTAGGTCGTTGTAACATGCCACGCAAGGGTGTCACAACCACTTTTTCTTGGTCGCCTAGTTCCTATACTGCATGGAATCGAGTCACGGATGCAGAGAACCAGCGATTGTTGACCACCGAAAGGCTCTCCTACCATGCGACAGATTCAGATTGGCAGTGATGTCGAAACCGTTGTCGAACGAGCGGATTACCCGCCGGAGAAGATCAAGGCCATCCTCGGCAACGAGGTGGTGGCGGTGCTCGGCTACGGGGTGCAGGGCCCGGGTCAGGCGCTGAACATGAAGGACAACGGCGTCAACGTCATCATTGGCCAGCGCGAGGGTAGCGCCTCGTGGAAAAAGGCCATCGAGGACGGCTGGGTGCCGGGCAAAACCCTCTTCTCGCTCGAGGAAGCGGCCAAGCGCGGCACGATCATTCAGTACCTGCTCTCTGACGCTGGACAAAAGGAATACTGGCCCTCGCTGAAGCTGAACCTGACCAAGGGCAAGGCGCTCTACTTCTCCCACGGCTTTGCCGTCGTTTACAACGACCAGACTGGTGTCATTCCGCCGCCGGATATCGATGTGATCCTGGTGGCCCCCAAGGGCTCGGGCACGACTGTCCGCCGACTGTTCCTCCAGGGCAAGGGCATCAACTCCAGCTTCGCCATCCATCAGGATGCCACAGGAAAGGCTCGCGAGCGCTGCTGTGCCCTCGGCATTGCCATCGGATCAGGCTACCTCTTCGAGACGACGTTCAAGAAGGAAGTCTTCAGCGACCTGACCGGTGAGCGTGGCGTGCTCATGGGCGCTATCTACGGCCTGTGGCTGGCTCAGTACGAGGTACTGCGTGCAGCCGGGCATTCGCCGTCGGAAGCGTTCAATGAGACGGTCGAGGAAGCGACCCAGAGCCTGTATCCGCTCATCGCCGAGAACGGCATGGACTGGATGTACGCCAACTGCTCGACGACGGCCCAGCGCGGCGCGCTGGACTGGTTCAAGAAATTCCGCGATGCCTCGAAGCCGGTCTTCGAGGAGCTGTATCGCCGGGTTGCCGAGGGCGACGAAACGCGCCGGGTCCTGGAGTCCAACAGCCGCAAGGATTACCGCGCGCAGCTGGAGAAAGAGCTGAAGGAAATCGCTGAGAGCGAGATGTGGAAGGCTGGCCAGGTCGTCCGCTCGCTGCGGCCGGAACGGCAGGCTAAGTCGCAGGGATGAAGCGGCCGCCGCGGATTCTCCATTGCACTTCTGAGCCGCTCGTTTTCTTCGGGCGGCAGGAAGAGCTGGATCTCCTGAACAGGGCCCTCCACCCAGGGGGGCCCTCCATCATTGCCTTGGTCGGCCCCGGCGGCCAGGGAAAGACAGCTATTGTCCATCACTGGATTCATCACCGCCACGACGACATCGATGGCCTATTCTTCTGGAGCTTTTATCGCGCCAAGGACTGCGACCTGTGCTTGCGCGAATGGCTCGCTTACGCCGAGGGGCTAGCTGAGCCACCCCCGGTGTCGGCCTCGTACTGCGTGGAACGGTTGCTGACCATCTTGCGCCAGGAACGCTGGGCCATCGTCCTGGATGGTACTGAGGTGGTGCAGTACGACGAGGGGCCCTGGCTGGGGCGATTCCTCCATCCGGAACTCGGCCGACTGCTCGAGGAACTGGGCAGCCAGGCGATTCCCGGGGTGGTCGCCCTGACCAGTCGTTTTGGGTTACCCACCCTCGAACGCCGACACTTTGTGCGGCGCGTGCAGCTCGACCGGCTAGATCCAGCCTCTGCTCGACAGTTACTGGCCAGTCTGGGAGTACATGGCGCGCCGGATGATCTGGATCGGGTCGCTAACGTGGGCGGTCGGCACGCCAAGGCAGTCGAGCTGCTGGGCACCTATCTCGTGCGCTACCAGGCAGGGCAGTCGCATCAACTGTCACTTGCAGAGGGAGATTCGGATGTGGAAGCCAGTGTCGCTCGGGTTCTGAGCCTGTATCACCAGGCCCTCCCAGCTGAGCAGCAAGACATGCTGGCCCTGGCGACGGCGTTCCGAGAACCTCCCACGGAATCACTGCTGATCGACTACCTGCAGAGCCATGCTGTCGAGACACTACTTCACGGCACCTGGGAACGCACCTACCCACCGTATTCCCAGCGACCTGTTTCATGGATTCCCGAACAGCTCGAGGAACTGGTTGGCCTGCGCCTGCTGGAACGTGTCGGCCCCGGCATTATCCCCGTGGTGGACGCCCATCCTTTGGTGCGTCGCGGTTTCGAGCACGTGGCAGGCCCAGCCGGTCGGCGCGAATCTGCCCTGGCCCGGGCTGGGTTTCTTCGGGGAAGGCCTGATCGGCGCCGTCCCGATTCACTGGAGGAAGCTCGGCCGGCCATCGAGCTGTTCCACGCCCACGCCGAAGCAGGGTTATGGGCCGAGGCCGACAGCGCGCTCCGTGCCCTGGAGAATCCCAAGCATCGGTTGCTGGCGCCTGCGCTCGAACGTGAGCT
Organism: Gemmataceae bacterium; assembly: GCA_046350255.1. GTDB lineage: Bacteria > Planctomycetota > Planctomycetia > Gemmatales > Gemmataceae > CALDUY01. The sequence continues at coordinate 6,102 of JAXMAV010000021.1, read as the reverse complement.
GCTCCTGCGTTTTTTCCCCGAGAGTGACTGGCGTCGTCCACCGATCTGGCCCGGATTTGGCCGCTGGCGTTCACTGGCCATCTGTTTCGAGATGCTGGGGGCCTTCGAGGAAGCCCTGGCCATCTATCGTCCCGAAGATGCTCCTCTACGAGGAGATGCGCTCCTGGCCCTCGGCCGGCTGGATCCGTTGCTGAACACCCATCGTGTGGCCGCCCCCTGGGATAACCTCTGGCAGGCCTACCGCTGTCATGCCCTGAGCCTGGCCGGACAGCTCGACCAGGCCGTCGCTCTCGCCGGGGTCGTGATGCCGCAGGACATCTACGAGTGGGTCCATGTGTTCGAGGGCCTGCTGCGCGCTGGCAGGCTCGATGTAATGGATCCCCGTAGCCTTTCCTCGATCGGGAATGGGGAGCAGCGCTGGGCCAACTTGGTCCGAGAGCGGATGCTGCTGGACCATGCGCGGATTTTCCAGGGAGCGCAGACACACCAGGGGTCGCGCTACCAGGTACTGACCTCCGAGTTTGACCAGGCCGGCCTCCCCGTGGAGCGCCTGCTCACCCGGCTGAGCCACATCGCCCTGTGTTACTCGCTAGGCGACTGGACCAGCGCACAAACGATCATCGACCAGGCCATTCGCCTGGTGGAAACAAGTCATCTCCCTGGGTTGGAACCCGATGTTTGGGCCTGGCAGGCGGAACTATGTCGGGGTTGCGGGGACTCTGCGGGGGAAGCCCGCGCACGCGTGCGATATCAGGAACTCCGACTTTCTGGCCCCCTTCAGGGACCGTCACGCCCTTGATTAGTTGACGAATGAGAAAAATGCGATTTCGAGATTGACAGCCATTTTGGCCTTCGTTACTCTCTACCCTATCTTAACGGCCTCTTCTCTGTTCCGGCCCCGTCGCTACGCTCCCGCGTACGGCGGGGTTTTTTCTTTCTCCGCACTTCCTCCCACCTCCCGACATTTTTCTTCTCTCTAAGTTAGCCCATCCTATCTGGCTTTACCGACAGGAATTACTGCCACAAACCACCCTCTTGTGCGATCCCTGGTTGGCAGTTTTTTTTCCTCCCTGAGCGGTGGTTTGTATAATGCAGCTGCAAGCTCTGTCTTGGCCTGCCATCGACCTCGATCCACTAGACGGGAGTCCACCATGCTTGCCCCGGAATCCGTTCAGGAGCTTCGATCGGCCTGGCTGCCCAACATCACCGCTCGGGGCCTGGAGCGTTTGCTGGAATTGCTCGAACAGGGCAGCCCACTACTCATCAGTGGCTGTTTTACCCGGGCCATTCCCATGGGGTGCCTGGCCTCGCACATCGCCTGGCACCACCCCAAATCAGAGCATTTCTCCATCGATGCAGGCATCTGGTGGTTGCATCACGTGGCTGGCCTGAATCCGGCCACCTCGCACGTCCTGGGAGAATGGGACCGTCGTGGCGCCCACGATCTCGACCTGCGCGAATCGTTGCGCGAGGAACTGTTGGCCGAAAAGGCCCGGCGTGCCAACTGCCCATCGGACCGACTGGCCTCGTATCTGCCACGCTCGGGTCGCACCTGTTCTTCTGATGCCTGGTTGATGAAGTGACCTCCGTGTCCACGGATCAAAACCACGAGGCCCAGGGAACACGCACTGGGCCCTTGCTCTGGATCGAGCAACTGGGCCGCGCCTGTCAGTTCGGCCTGCGCGCCACCCTGGCGCTGCCGGGTGCCTTCGTGCATCCGCGTCGCTGGTTGACCCAGTTGTACCAGGTCTTCCTGGGGGGAATCCCCCTCTGCGTGACCGCGGGCATGGCCATCGGCGTGGTGATCTGGATCCACCTGCGCAGCGCCTTGCAGGCGGTGGCCGGGCCCAGTGCGGTGCTATATCTCCCCCAGGCCATCTCTCTGGCGGTTGTCCTGGAATTTGCCCCGATGACCGCCGGCCTGCTGATCGCCGGACGAACCGGGGCTAGCCTGGGAGCCGAACTCGGCTCGATGCGTCTGTCGGAACAGGTCGATGCCCTGGAGGTGCTGGGCCTTTCTCCCCTGCGCGAACTGGTTGCCCCACGCCTGCTAGCCTGCATGCTGGCGCTTCCGTTTCTCACCCTTATCATCGCGTATGTAGCTCTGAGCACCGCCTTCGTTGTGGAAGCACTGGGCGGCAGCATGACCTTGCAACAGTACCTCAACGAGTGTCTTCGCGTGCTCCGGCTGCACGATGTCATCCCAGCCACGCTCAAAACGGTGGTATTCGGCTATCTCATCGGCCTGGTAGGCTGCTGGAAAGGCCTGACCGCCCATGGAGGCACCGAGGGCGTGGGCCAGGCAGCCACCGAGGGTGTGGTCGCCTCTATCTTTCTGGTGCTGGTGGCGAATGTGGCTCTGGTGAAGATCATTCAGCTCACCAGCTGATTCACTCCTGGACACCTCTTCCAACAATTGCCCGAGATTCGCCCCTCGTCAGATCGTTGTGTAGATACTAGGATACTATGGTGTCCCAAACCTACTAACTCGCGCCAGGCCTGGGAGAGCGCTCGCCGCTGTCCTTGATACCATGCAGTATTCCAAGGTCTACATCGACGCAATCGGCTACGAGTTGCCCCCCGTGGTCGTGACCTCGACGGAACTGGAACACCGGTTACTCCCGGTCTACGAGGCTTTACGCCTACCGACCGGGCAGCTGGAGGCCCTCACCGGCATCGTTGAACGCCGCTGGTGGGAGCCGGGCTACCCTCTCTCGCAGGGAGCCATCGCCGCGGCCCGCAAGGCGCTGGCGGCCTCGCAGGTGCGGCCTGAGGATGTCCAGGTTCTCATTTACGCCGCCGTGTGCCGCGAACAGTTCGAGCCGGCTACCGCCTGCAAGGTTGCCGCTGCCCTGGGGATCAATCCCGAAGCCTCGGTCTTCGATCTGTCCAACGCCTGCCTGGGCGTCCTGAATGGCATCGTGGACATCGCCAACCGAATCGAGCTGGGTCAGGTCCGCGCCGGGCTCGTCGTCTCCTGCGAAACCGCTCGCGAGATCAATGACACCATCATCGAAGATCTGCTCCGCACGCGTTCCATTGAGGTCTTCAAGACCTCCCTGGCGACGTTGACGGGCGGCTCTGGAGCGGTGGCCGTTCTGGTCACCGATGGGTCATTCAGCCGCGATCAGCGCCGCCGGCTGATCGGAGGCAGCACTCAGGCTGCCCCGCAACACCACGGCCTATGCCAGTGGGGGCTCACCACTGCCGCCGCTCTGGGTGATGCACTGGGCGATCGCGTAATCCTCGCGGCTCGGCAGTTCATGTCCACCGATTCGGTCGCCGTCCTTCGCTTCGGCGTGGACCTCGGCCTGCGCACCTGGAAGTCGTTCCTGCATCGACTCGGCTGGGCGGCCGAGACCATCGACAAGGTGATCTGCCACCAGGTGGGGGGTCCCCATCGCGAGGCAGTTCTGCGGTCGCTGGGAATCTCGCGCGACAAGGAGTTTTCCACCTACGAATACCTGGGTAACATCGGCACCGTGTCGTTGCCCCTGACCGCCGCCCTGGCCGAGGAACGCGAGTTTCTCCTGCCCGGCGACAAGGTTGGCTTCCTGGGGATTGGCTCCGGGTTGAATTGCCTCATGCTCGGCGTCGAATGGTAAGTCGCGACCTCTATCCCTTCACTTCGCAATACCTCGATCTTGAGGGCTTGCGTTACCACTACGTCGATGAGGGCGCCGGCGACCCCCTGGTCTGCGTCCATGGTAACCCTACCTGGTCGTTCTACTATCGCGATCTCATTCGTGCGCTGCGCGGTAGTCATCGTGTCGTTGCCATGGATCACATTGGCTGCGGCCTGTCCGACAAACCCGACGATGCACTGTATCCCTATCGCCTGGCTCGCCGGGTAGACGATCTGGGACGCCTGATCGATCATCTCGGACTGGGTGACAACATCACGCTCGTTCTGCATGACTGGGGCGGCATGATTGGCATGGCCTGGGCCGTGCGCAACCCGACGCGCGTCCGTCGCCTGGTGCTTTTCAACACCGCGGCGTTCGGCCTGCCTACCGGGAAGACACTCCCCTGGCAGATTGCCGTGGTGCGCAACACACCGCTGGGCGCAATCCTGGTGCAGGGTTTCAACGCCTTCGTCCATGGGATGCTGCATACCTGCACGTTCCGCCCGTTGACTCCTGCCGTGCGGGCAGGCTACCTGGCTCCCTACCGAACCTGGTCGGATCGCCGGGCTATTCTCCGCTTCGTGCAAGACATCCCCCTGGCACCGCAGGACCCCTCGTTCGCGCTGGTACAGGAGGTGGCGGCGGGGCTGACCCAGTTCCGCAATCGACCGGTGTTCATCGGGTGGGGCCGACGGGATTTCGTCTTCGACGACACCTTCCTGGCGGGATGGCAGGTGAGACTTCCCCAGGCGGAGGTTCACGCCCTGACGGATGCCAGCCACCTGGTCCTCGACGATGCCGGTGACCGGTTGTTCCCGCTGCTGGAAGCCTTCCTTCGGCGCAACCCCGTGAGCAGGTCATGACCGGGCAGTTTGTAAACATCGCACAACCGCTGGTGGACCAGGCCCATACCCAGCCCGATGGGGCCGCGTTCCTGCACCGAACCGCTGGCACCATCACCTACCGTCAGTTGAATGCGGAGAGCGATCGCCTGGCCCGAGGGTTGCGCTCGCTGGGGCTGCGACCTGGCATGCGCATCGTCCTCATGGTCCCACCCAGCGTCGAGTTCTTCTCTCTGACTTTTGCCCTCTTCAAACTCGGCTGTGTGATCGTCCTGATCGATCCGGGCATGGGCGCACGCAACCTGGGCATCTGCCTGGGCGAGGCCATGCCAGACGGCTTCATCGGGGTGCCGCGCGCCCATCTGGCTCGCCTGCTCCTGGGCTGGGGAAAGAAGACGCTGCGCCACTTCGTCACGGTGGGCCGCACACTGTTCTGGGTAGGCTGGTCGCTGGGGCGCGTGCAGCAGGCCGGCGCCGAGGGCGAACCAGTGATGGCCAGTACCCGCGCCGACGACATGGCAGCCATTCTGTTCACCTCCGGTTCGACCGGCGTGGCCAAGGGCGCGGTCTATACGCACGGCATCTTCGCTGCCCAGGTTGAGATGCTCCGTACGATGTACGGCATCGAACCGGGCGAGGTCGACCTGCCGACCTTCCCACTATTTGGCCTGTTTGGCCCCGCCCTGGGTATGACCGCCATCCTACCCCAGATGAATTACACGCGACCCGGGTCGGTGCATCCCCGCGCCATTCTTGATCCGATCCGCGAGCAAGGCGTCACCAGCCTGTTTGGCTCGCCGGCTCTGCTGCGCCAGGTCGCCTTCTCGCCGCAGGCCCAGGGGGTGAAACTCACGTCGTTGCGCCGGGTTATATCTGCCGGCGCTCCCGTGGCGCCGGCTGTCATCCGTCGGGTGGTCGAACTTCTTCCCCCGGGCTGCCAGGTCCACACACCGTACGGCGCCACCGAGGCACTACCGGTGTCCACCATCGGTTCGCAGGAAATTCTCGGAGAAACCGGAGCGCTGACCTCTCAGGGTAAGGGTGTCTGTGTGGGGGTACCCGTCGCCTCCATGACCGTGCGCATCATCCGGATCAGTGACGAACCGATCCCTACCTGGAGCGCCGACCTGGTCGAGCCGGCTGGTCAGATTGGCGAGATCGTCGTGGCAGGCCCGGTGGTGACGCGCAGCTACTTCAACCGCCCGGAATCCACCGCGCTACACAAGATCGCTCAGGGCGACACCCTCTGGCATCGGATGGGCGACGTGGGCTACCTCGATGCACGCGGACGCATCTGGTTCTGCGGGCGAAAATCGCATCGCGTCCGGTCCAGGACGACCACCTATTTCACCATCCCGGTCGAGGGCGTCTTTAACGCACACCCGGCCGTCGCTCGCACTGCGCTGGTGGGAGTGGATCGCGGCGCGGGCATCGAACCGGAACTCTGCGTCGAGGTGTTAAAGGGCCATCGCATCGTTCCTGGGCAACTCGTCCACGAGCTGGCCCAGCTAGGCGCGGGACACGAACACACCCGGGCGATCCGGCGCTTCCACCTGCATGCGGGGTTCCCCGTAGACATCCGCCACAATGCCAAGATCTTCCGGGAGAAGCTGGCCACCTGGGCCGCACGCCAA
>JAXMAV010000020.1:0-173611 GCA_046350255.1 Gemmataceae bacterium | reverse complement strand
CTCCCCGCCCGGGGACGAATAGGTCATCGCCTTCACGACTTGGCCCGGCTTCTGCTTGCTCCGCACAGCTTCGCTCCTCGATCTACTCACCGATGATTTTGACCAGCACCCGCTTCGGGCGGCGGCCGTCGAACTCGCCGTAGAAGATTTGCTCCCACGGGCCGAAGTCGAGCTTGCCGTTTGTGATGGCGACGACGACCTCGCGGCCCATGATCTGACGCTTCATGTGGGCGTCGGCGTTGTCCTCGCCGGTGCGGTTGTGGTGGTAGACCTTCGGGTCAGCGTTGAAGGGGGCAAGAGTTTCGAGCCAGTGGGCGTAGTCGTGGTGCAGGCCGCGTTCGTCGTCGTTGATGAAGACGCTGGCGGTGATGTGCATGGCGTTGACGAGGACCAACCCCTCGCGGACGCCGCTCTGGTGGACGGCTGCCTCGATCTGGGGGGTGATGTTGAGAAAGCCCATCCGGGAGGGAATGTTGAAGGTCAGGTACTCGGTGTGCGACTTCATGAGCGTTCCTGAATGCCCCGGGCGGATGCGAGCTACTTCTTCTCGTCCAGCACCTGCCGGACCTTCCGAAGCAGGACCATGGGAGTATAAGGCTTCTGAAGGAAGGCGACCTCCGCCTGCAGGATGCCATGGCGCACCACGGCGTCGTCGGTGTAGCCACTCAGGAACAATACCTTCATCTGCGGAAGTCGTGGTCGGAGCGCCTCGGCGAGTTGCCGGCCACTCATTTCTGGCATCACCACGTCGGTCACCAGGATGTCTATCGGGCCGGTGTGGTGGCTGAGTAGTTGCATCGCCTGTTTGCCGCTCGATGCCGACAGCACGTGGTAGCCCTGGGTTTGCAGGGCGAGGAGGGCGAGTTCTCGCACACCGTCCTCGTCCTCGACCAGCAGGATCGTTTCCGTGCCCTGACCCACTTTCAAGGGATCGAGCACATCCACGGGGGCGGCGACCGTGGCCTCCACCATGGGGAAGTAGAGCTTGAAGGTGGTCCCGATGCCGAGTTCGGTGTAGACCCCGATGTGACCGTTGCTCTGCTTGACGATGCCATGGACGACCGACAGCCCCAGCCCGGTTCCCTTGCCGGCGCCCTTGGTGGTGAAAAACGGCTCGAAGATGCGCGCCTTGACATCCGAGGGCATGCCCGTGCCCGTGTCGGAGACGGTCAGCAGGACGTAGCGACCGGGCTGGACCTGGACGTGGGTATTGATATACGCCACATCGAGTTCGACGTTCTTCGTCTCGATGGTGAGCTTGCCGCCCTGGGGCATGGCATCGCGGGCATTCACGGACAGGTTCATGAGCACCTGGCCGAGCAGGCCTGAATCGGCCCTGATCTTGCTGAGGCGGGGGTCGAGGACCGAGGTCAGGACGATGTCCTCGCCGATCATCCGCCGGAGCATCTTCTCGGTTTCCTTGACCACGGCGTTGAGGTCGAGCACCTGCATTTCCAGCACGGCCTGCCTGCTGAAGAACAGGAGCTGGCGGGTGAGTCCTGCGGCTCGCTCGCCAGCATCGCTGATGGCCTTGATGGAGGCCCGCTTCGTGTCGTTGGCGGGCATGGACATGAGGAGGATTTCGCTGAACCCCGAGATGACGGTGAGTAGATTGTTGAAGTCGTGGGCCACGCCACCCGCGAGCTGGCCGATGGCTTCCATCTTCTGGGCCTGGCGTAGCTGGTCTTCCAGCTGTCGCTGCCGGGTGATGTCGCGAATAACGCCGGTGAAATAGCGTTGATCTTCCAGGAAGAACTCGCTGACTCCCAGCTCGATGGGAAACGTCGTGCCGTCCTTGCGCCGAGCGACCACTTGCCGGCCGATGCCGATGATCTTTGCCTTGCCGGTGCGCAGGTAGTTCCCCAGGTAGGTGTCATGCTCGGCCTGGTACGGCTCGGGCATGAGCATCTTGACATTCTGGCCGAGGACCTCGGCCTCCTTGTAGCCGAAGAGCTTTTCCGCCGCCTGATTGAAGGACTGGATGATGCCGCGATCGTTGATGCCAATCACGCCATCGAGCGCATTGTCGAGCACCGCCGACAGCAGAACCTCGGATCGCTTCTGGTCGGTCACATCCATGCAGACGCCGGTCCATTCCCGCAGCCTGCCGTCAACCATGAGCGGAACGATCTGTACCTGGATGTAGCGGAGCTGACCGTCTGCGCGGCGAACGCGCCATTCGTCGGTGTACGGTTCGGGCACGGGCGCCGACTGAGCTTCGCGGAAGCGGGCGTTGGCGCGCTCCCGGTCGTCGGGATGCAAGGCCATCACCCAGTTGTCTCCGCGCACCTCGTCTTCGGGTAGCCCCGTGTAGGCATGCCAGGGAGGGGTCGAACGATGTTCGCGGGTAGCGGGGTCGTAACTCCAGACGACTACCGATAGAAACTGGATGATCGAGTGGGAGCGCTGCTCGCTCAGTCGTAGCTCCGCTTCGGCTCGTTCGATCGATTCCTCGGCTTTTCTGGACGAGGTAATGTCGATGGTCGAGCCGATGTAGCCACAAAACTCGCCGCCCTCACCCATCCAGGGGGCACCGCTGTCGACCACCCAGCGGTACACGCCGTCGGCTCGGAGAAGGCGGTACTCCATCTTGAAGGACTGCCGAGCATCGAACGCGGCGTGATAGGTCTCGAGGCAGCGTTGGCGGTCATCTGGGTGCACGCCCTCGACCCAGCCTTCACCGACTTCCTGGTCCAGGGAGCGGCCACGGAACTCCAGCCACGCCTTGTTGAAGAAATTGCATCGCGAGTCGGGACCGGAGAACCACAACATGACCGGAGTGGCGTCGGCCATCAACCGCAAGGGTTCATTGGGGAGAGCAGCAGGAAACATCAGGCATCAGGTACCACCCAGCCGTCCATCGTGAACCGGCTGCTGGCGCAAGGTACGGGCCACCAGATGTGATGAGGGGCCGACGTGACCTCCTCAAGCCTTCGCCTGGCTGAGGTGGATTGTACCCCCCGATAAACAGTGTGTCACGACTTTATGGACTGTCTCGTGACCTGCCACCTGGGACTTCCTGAGGTGCAAGCCCATCCGCAAGATGGGGGTTATCGTCGAGTAAGAGAGTGGCTGGCGGTGAGGCTGCGACACGGGGCAGAATGAACTTGTCGGTCTGCGCAGCCGGCTCTAGGCTGGAGCATGTCCGTCTGGCCACCCTCTCGTTTCCTTTCTGGAGCCGCTTCATGGCGCGACGCATCCTGGCGCTTGGTGGTCTGATTCTCCTGGCAACCCTGGGACTGGCGGCCGATTCGGAGGCGCCGGCGCGGACGGACAGTGCGGGCGATCCCCTGCCCCGCGGCGCGATCGCGCGCATCGGCAATCTGCGGCTTGTGCAGGGCGGCAGCGTGAGCGGGCTGGCGTTCAGTCGCGATGGGAAGATGCTGTATTCGTCCAGTGATGGGATGCCGCTCCGCGCGTGGGAGACGAGCACCGGCAAGGAAATGGCGGTGCCCTCGGGGTGGAGCGGGCCGTGTTCGGCGTTAGCGCTGGCTCCGGGGGGGAAACTTCTTGCAGCGGCGGGCGAGACGACCATTCGAGTCGTCGATCTGGAAACGGGGCGGGCGCGGGCCATCGGGCTGGATCAGGCGATGTGTCAGGACCTGGCGTTTGCGCCGGACGGCAAGCTGCTGGCCTGGGTGGACGAGATGCGGAAGGTCCACCTGTACGATCTGACCACCGGGAAGACGATCCGGGTGCTGCAGACGATGACAGTGCGCAAGCCGATGGGCCCGGGGATGGGTCCGGCGGATGAGCCGATCGGGGTAGAGCCGATGGGGAACACCCCGCCTCCGGCGTTCAGCCCGGATGGCAAGCTGCTGGCCAGCGTGGTGCAAAACGGCCAGGTGATGCTCTGGGAGACGGGGAGTGGGAAGCGGCTGCGCGCCTATCAGGCGATTAGCCCGGAGGAGGGTGGCCCGGCGGGTTGCCTGAACCTGTCGTTCTCCAGTGATGGCAAGTCGCTTCGCGTCGTCACCCAGATGGGCAAGCTGCGGTTGTGGGACACCGATTCGCTGGAGGAGAAGGAAACGCCCGAGGCGGGGACCGAGCCGGTCTCGACGGTGGCGATCTCGCCGGATGGCAAGACGCTGGCGGTGTGCAACTTCGAGGGCAAGGTGGATCTGCTGGAGGCAGCCACGGGGAAGGTGACGGGGAATCTGCAGGTGGAGGAGATGTCCACCTGCCTGGCGTTGAGTCAGGATGGCAAGCTGCTGGCGCAGGGCACGGGGCAAGGGTTTATTCGCCTGTGGGACGTGGCCACGGGGAAGGAGCTGCTGGCAGGAACGCCACGGCGTAGCTTCCTGACGGCGATGCTGACGGACCGGGGCAAGAAGATCGTGGCGGTGAGTACCAAGGGGGTGAGCGAGTGGACGTTGCCGCGCGGCGAGATGCGGCACGAACATCTCTTCGCCGAAGGCAAGGTGCAGCATGCGCTGGTGTCGCCCGATGGCCGGCATGCACTGGTGTTGACCGAGGAGATGCAGACGCGGCTGATCGAGACGGCGACGGGGAAGGCGCGAGAGGGCGCGCGCGAGCAGATGCAATTTAGCGGGCTGGTGGCGGCGTTCAGTCCGCGTGGCGACCTGCTGGCGCTGTACGATGGCAACGATCAACGGAACGTCAAGCTGTTCGACCCGGCCACGGGCAAGGAGAAGCGGGCGCTAAAGCGCGAGGGCCAGCCGACGCCGAACGGCGCCCTGGCGTTCAGCCCGGATGGACGGACCCTGCTGGTGGGTGGATGGCATCCAACGTCACTGGCGCGGTACGAGCTAAGCACCGGTCAGTTGCGGCAACCGGCACGTATCCAGCGGAGTCGGAGTGGGATGGATGCGATTCCTGGTGGGGGGCCACAGCTGCCGGGCATCCTGGTGCCTCCGGGGGTTGCGGCGCCGAACGGGGGCATGGAGGACCAGATGCAGGCCATTCGCATCGTGGCGGTGGCGCCAGATTGTCGGCATCTCGCGCTGGCACGCGGCAACCGGATCGTGCTGATAGTGATGGCGACGGGCAAGGTGGTGCGGACCTTCGAGGGGGCCGATCAACCGGTCACGAGCGTGGCCTTCTCACCGGATGGGCGCTGGCTGACGGCCAGCGGAATGGATGCGGTGGTGCGCATCTGGGATGCCCGGACGGGCGAGTTGCGGTCGAGTCTCGAAGGGCATCGCGGACCGATCAACGCGGCCAACTTCTCGACGGATGGCACGCGCCTGGTCACGAGCAGCACCGATGGGACGCTGCTGGTGTGGGACGTCGCCGAGGCATTGAAGCGGCCAGCCGCCCCGGCGCCGGTGGTGCGTGAGGTGCGTCCGTTTGAGGAGGTGTGGCGCGAGCTGGGCGCGGAGGATCCGGCGATCGCGGAGCGCGGTATCTTCGGGGTGGCGGATGCGTCGTCGGCGTTCATCGAACGGCTGCGGAAAGAGATCAAGCCGATCCCCAAACTCGAAGAAGGAATGCTGACGCGGTTGATCGGCGAGCTGGACAGCAACGAGGCGACGGTGCGCGACACGGCAACGAAGAAGCTGGAGGAGCTGGAAGACCTGGCCGGGCCAGCGCTGCGGGCGGCGCAGAAGAACCCCTCGGCGGAGGTGCGGCGTCGCGTCGGGCGGCTGCTCGAACGTCTGGAGCGGACCCAGCTGAACGGCAACGAGGCGCGGGCGCTGCGGGTCATCGAGGGGCTGGAGTTGTCGGGGAGCGCGGCGGCGCGGAAGCTGCTGGAGGAGCTGGCGGCCGGGGCACCGGAGGCGCGCATCACCCGCGAGGCGACGGCGGCGGCGAACCGGCTGAAGGGTCGGGCCGAGGAGCATTGAGCAGAATATGAGTGCCTTCTCCTCTCGCAGAAGGAGAGGAGAAGGCGACTAACACGATCAGGAGCGGCAGAGCGGGTGCTTGAGGGTTTTCCAGGCGCCGTTGTCGTTGCTGGAGGCGACGCACTGGGTGATGAAATTCATGCCATCGACGCCATCGGCGACGTTGGGATAGAGGGTGTCACCGCCGTAGGTGGAGCCAGAAGCCCGGGCGACGATGTCGTTGTAGGCGGCGGCGTAGATGTTGGCGAAGGCTTCGAGGAAGGCCTCGGGGTGGCCGCTGGGGATGCGGGTGGAGGCGTTGGCGGTGGCGCTGAGGTAGGGACCGCCAGCGCGGGTGTAGATCCTGTGCGGCTCGCCGTTCTTCCGCACGATCATCTTGTTCGGCTCCTCCTGGTGCCATTCGATGGCGCCCTTGGTGCCGTCCACCTCGATCCACAGGTCGTTCTCGCGGCCATGGGAGATCTGCGAGGCGGTGACGGTGCCGAGCCCGCCGTTGGTGTAGCGGATGAGGGCGGTGCCGTAGTCATCCAGCGCGCGACCCGGCTCGAAGACCTTCAGCTGGCAGGAGATGGTGTCGGGGATGAGGCCGGTGATGAAGCGGCCGAGGTTGTAGGCGTGGGTGCCGATGTCGCCGAAGCAGCCGGCGATGCCGGAGCGCTTGGGGTCGGTGCGCCAGGCGGCCTGCTTCTGGTCGGACGATTCGAGACGGGTGCGGAGCCAGCCCTGGATGTAGAAGGCGCGGACGGCCTGGATCTCGCCGAGTTCGCCGGACTTGACCATGTCGCGCGCCTGGCGGACGAGGGGGTAGCCGGTGTAGTTGTGGGTGACGGCGAAGACGACCTTCGTCTTCTCGACCACCTTGGCCAGCTCCTCGGCCTGGCCGAGGTCGTAGGTGAGCGGCTTGTCGCAGAAGACGTTGAAGCCAGCCTCGGCGAAGGCTTTCGCGATCTCGAAGTGGATGTGGTTCGGGGTGGCGACGCTGACGAAATCGACGCGCTCGCCGACGGGGAGCTTCAGCTCGGCGTCGATCATCTCGCGGTAGGAGCCGTAGGCGCGGGTCGGCTGAATGTCGTAGTCGGCGGCGGAGGCTTTCGCGCGGGCGGCGTCGGACGACAGGGCGCCGGCAACGAGCTGGGCCCGGTTGTCGAGAATGGCTGCGGTGGCATGGACGCGGCCGATGAAGGCGCCCTGGCCGCCACCGATGAGCCCCATGCGGAGCTTGCGATTGAGAGGTGCGTTGACCGGCATCTGTGTTCTCCCTCGAGGTCGGTCTGGTGGATGGAATGCGATGGTGAGACAATAGCGATGAAGGCGCGTGGCGTCCAAGCGCGGCCCAGGGCGAGGAGCGATGCCGATGCAGGAGAAGGAGCCGGGCCGGGGGGTGGTGCGACGGATGATGGCCATCGTGGCGCAGCGCTGTCCGCGCTGCCTGCGCGGAGGGGTGTTTCACGGCTGGGTGGAGATGCACGAGACGTGCCCGGCGTGTGGGCACCTGTTCCAGCGCGAGCAGGGCTACTTCCTGGGGGCGATGTATGTCAGCTACGCGCTGGGGTGCGGCGTGGTGAGCGCGGGCTACTTCGCGGGGAGCTGGGCGTGGCCGACGTTGCCACCGGTCCAGCTGTGTCTGCTGCTGCTGGCGTGCTACGTGCCGCTGATGCCGGTGCTGTTCCGCTACTCGCGCATCGTGTTCATGCACCTGGATTATCTGGTGGGCCAGGGGCCGGGCGGCGAGGCGGGCTACGTGGAGGCACGGCAGCGGGCGCTCAGCACCAGGGGCGCCACTTCGCCTGAAAGCCGGGATGATCGAACACCTCGGGGTTGAGAACGCCGCGCGGGCGGACACCCAGAGAGAGATCCACGAGCGACTGACAGGCGGCCTGGCCGATGTCGCGGAAGAGTTCGTGCGTCCAGCCGATGGCGTGCGGAGCGAGCAGGACGTTATCGAGCTGGGCCAGGCGCGGCGTCGACGGAGGCGGTTCCTCGGCGAAGCAGTCGAGGGCGGCGCCGGCGATGCGCTGGTGGTGCAGCGCATTGAAGAGTGCGTCCTCATCGACGATGCCGCCGCGGGCGGTGTTGATGAGGTAGGCGGTGGGTTTCATGCGGGCCAGTTCGGCGGCACCGATGAGGCCGCGCGTCTGGGGGGTCAGCGGGCAGTGCAGGGAGACGAAATCGGCCTGGCTGAGAAGATCGGGGAGTGACACCGCGGTGACACCGAGATCGTCGGCCATGGTGGGGGTGAGGCAGGGATCGTGGGCGAGAGGGCGGTTCATGCCCAGGCCCTGGCAGAGAGAGACGAGGGCGCGGCCGATGCCGCCGAGGCCGACTATGCCCAGGGTGCGGCCGCGCAGCTCGGAGCCCATGAAGGCGGCGCGATCGTTCCAGCGGCCCTCGCGGACGAGGCGATCCTTCATGCGGACGTGGTGGGTGAGGGCGAGCATCCAGGTCAGGGTGGCCTCGGCCATGCTGCGATCGACGGCGCCGGCGGTGATGATGGCGAGGACGCCAGCGCGGGTGCAGGCGGCGACATCGACGCTGTCGTAGCCGACGCCGAAACGGGTGATGGCGAGGAGCTGATCGGCATGGGCGAGGCTGGCGGCGGTGACGCGCGGGGTGAGGACAATCGCGCCGTGGAGGCCTTCGAGCTGGTCGGGCTGGATTTCGGGGTGGTGCTGCGGGTACGTGGTGGCATGCAGGTGCGGGTGGGCGTCGAGCAGGGCGCGGCCGACGTCGGCGAAGCGGGGCGAGCCATCGGGTTGGACGAAGTCGGCGGTCCAGGCGAGGCGGAAAGTCGGTCGCGGCATGGTGGCTCCGTGGCGGGAGAGGGGGATGTAGTTTTTCCTACCGGGTGAGAGGGGGGTGGGGTACACTCAGGTTTCTTCATTTCCTGAGATTTCAGCGAGCGTCGCCCGCATGTCAGCATCACCCTCGTCGCGTGATAGGTCTACCCCCGCGTCCGGGGAGGCCGAGTTGTCCAGCGAGCCGACCGTCAGTGTCCCCCCGGCACCGGAGGTGACCACGCCGCCTGTGCCCGCGGAAGGGATGACGGCCGGGGCGAGCGTGGCGCCGCCGGGCTACGAGATTCTCGGCGAACTGGGTCGCGGCGGCATGGGGGTGGTGTATCGCGCCAGGCAGGTGGCGCTCGATCGGCCGTGTGCGCTCAAGATGATTCTAGCAGGCGGACATGCCGGCGAGGACGAGCGCGGACGTTTCCTCGCCGAGGCCGAGGCGATTGCGAAGGTACGGCATCCGGGTATCGTGCAGGTGTTCGACTTCGGCACGCATGAGGGGTTGCCGTTCTTCTCGCTGGAGTTGTGCGAGGGCGGTAGCCTGGCGGAGAAGCTGCGCGAGCATCCGTTGCCGCCGCGCGAGGCAACGCAGGTGCTGGAGGCGATCGCGCGGGCGGTGCAGGCAGCCCATGCGGCCGGGATCGTGCATCGCGATCTGAAGCCGGGGAATGTGCTGCTGACGCAGGACGGTTCGCCGCGGGTGACTGACTTCGGCCTGGCGAAGCGGCTGGAGAGTGCGGGGCAGACGCAGACGGGTGCCGTGATGGGGACGCCATCATACATGGCGCCGGAGCAAGCGCAAGGAAAGAAGGACCTGGGGCCGGCGGCGGATGTGTGGGCGCTGGGGGCGATGCTGTATGCGTGTGTGACAGGGCGACCGCCGTTCCAGGCGGCGACGAGTCTGGACACGATCTTGCAGGTGATCCGGGACGAGCCAGTGCCGGTACGGCAGTTGAACCCGCAGGTGCCGGTGGACCTGGAGACGATCGCGCACAAGTGTTTGCAGAAGGACCCGGCGAAACGGTACGCGACGGCGCAGGCGCTGGCGGACGATCTGGGGCGGTATCTGCGTGGCGAGCCAATCACGGCGCGGCCGGTGGGGGCGGTGGAGCGTGGGGTGAAGTGGGTGCGGCGGCACAAGACGGTGTCGGCGCTGGGGGCGGCGGTGGTGCTGGTGCTGCTGGCGGGTGTGACGGTGGCGTTGCTGCTGACCGATTGGGCGCTGAAGGAGGCACGGAACGCACGGGAGGCGGAGGAGTACGCGGAGGATCAGGCCGAGGAGGCACAGTCACGGGCGGAGGGAGAAGCGCGGGCCAACCAGGAGGCGCAGGAGGAGAAGCGACGGGCGCAGGAGGAGCGCGATCGAGCGGAATGGTCGGCCTACGCCGGGAAGTTGCTGCTGGCGCAGGGTGCGTTCGCGGAGAAGAACATGCTGCGGGGGATCGATTACCTGGATGAGTGTCCGTGGCATCTGCGTGGGTGGGAACATGCGTATCTGCGCTGGCGGGCGGATGGGAGCCGGCAGACACTGACGGGACATGGACCCGGGGCGAGGTGCGCGGCGTTCAGCCCAGATGGGCGGCGGATTGTGACGGGGTATCAGGATGGGACGGTGATGATCTGGGACTCGGAGGAAGGCCAGGCGCTGAGCAAGCTGTCGGCGCACGACCGGCCGATTACGTGTGTGGCGTGGAGCCCGGATGGGCAGCGGATCGTGACGGGGAGTTACAACCCAAGCGTCAAGGTGTGGGAGGTGTCCAGCGGGAAGGAACTGGTGCGGCTGTCGGGGCACACGCAGGGAGTGGAGAGCGTGGCGTTCAGCCGGGATGGTCGGCGAGTGCTGACGATGAGCCGACAGGAGCTGGTGCAGGTATGGGATGCCCAGACGGGAGCGCGGCTGCAGGGGTTGCCGCGGTCGAAGTATCCGATGTACCAGGTGGCGCTGCAGGCGGACGGCGAGCGTGCCGTCGTGGTGCATCGGGTGCCGACCCGGGGCCAGGTATGGGATGTGGCACGGGGCATTGCGGTGGGTGCCGAGCTGGGGCTGCCGGAAGTGGTGAACTGCGTGGCGATCAGCCCGGAGGGACGGCAGATGGTCAGCGGCAGCGGTGGGTGGGGGGAGGCCGGCGTGGGAGTGGTGTGGGACCTGGAGACGGGGCGCGAGCTGGTGCAGCTGCGCGGCCACACGGATCAGGTGACCGGCGTGGTGTTCAGCCCGGATGGGAAGCAGGTGCTGACGGGAAGCCGGGACGGGACAGGCCGGGTGTGGGATGTGAAGACGGGTCAGGAGCTACTGACGCTTCAGGGACATAGAGGAGCGTTGATAGGGGTGGCGTTTGGTGCGGATGGGAGGCGGATGCTGACCGCCAGCGCGGATGGCACGGTGAAGGTGTGGGATAGCGAGCAGCGTCGGGGGGAGCTGGTTCTGGCCCGCAACCAGGGAAGCCCCAGCAGTGCAGCGTTCAGTCGAGATGGGACGCGGCTGGTGACGAGCAGCGGGCATCAGATGGACTGGACGGCGAAGGTGTGGGACGCCCGGACGGGGGTGGAGCTACTGGTGCTGCGTGGGCATACGCGCATGGTGAACAGCGTGGCGTTTCGGCCGGATGGACAGCGGATTGTCACCGGGAGTGGAGATGACACCACCCGTCCGGGCGAAGTGAAGATCTGGGACGCGCAGACGGGGAAGGAACTGCGGGCACTACACGGGCAGAGTCGGCGGGTGAACAGTGTGGCATACAGTCCAGATGGGCGGCGGATCGTGGGGGCGAGCCAGGACCAAAGCTTGCGGGTGTGGGATGCCGAGACGGGCAAGGTGGTGTGGACGCGCGACGGACTAGCAGGGCCGATCTACAGCGTGACCTATACACCGGATGGTCGGCGAATCGTGGGCGGAAACTACGACTTTACAGCCACGGTGTGGGATGCCGAGCAGGGGAAAGAGATGGTACACCTGCGCGGGCATACCCAGGCGGTAACGCGGGTGGCGGTGAGCCCGGATGGGCGGCGGATTCTTACCGGCGTAACCGGGCTAGAAAAGACAGCGCGGGTGTGGGACAGCACGACGGGCCGTGAGTTACTCGTCCTGCAGGGACATGCGGGCGCAGTGCGCGATGTGGCGTTCAGTCCGGATGGGAAGCGTTGCCTGACGGCGAGCACGGACGGCACGGTCAAGGTGTGGGATGCGGAGTATGGCAATGATTTGCTGACGCTGCGGGAGGCGTCGGGCGTTGTGACCAGCCTGGCGATGAGCCCGGACGGGCAGCAACTGTTCACGGCCAGCGGCAAGGATCTGGCGGGGGTGCAGCGGATCCGGACGGTGGAGAAGGTGGTCGGAGGGTTCGTTCTGAAGGGGCACCTGAGCCTGGTGGCGAGTGTGGCGTTTCGTCCGGATGGGCAGCGAATATTGACAGGGAGCGGGGATCGGACAGCCCGGGTGTGGGATGCGCAAACGGGGAAGACGCTGCAGACGCTGCGCGGTCATGAGACGATAGTGTGGTGCGTCGCCTACAGTCCGGATGGGACGCGTATTCTGACAGGGAGCCATGACAGGACAGCCCGGCTGTGGGACGCGACCACGGGCGCGGAGTTGTTCGTGTGGCCGGGGCACGAGCAGCAGGTGAAGCGGGTGGCATTCAGTGCGGATGGCAAGGTGGCCTATACCTGGGACGGGAAAGAGAACGTGCGGGGATGGGAATGCTCCACTGGCAATCCAGTATCAGTGGAAGGCCCAGTGCCGGTCCCCGTGGCCGAGCCGGTGTTGTCGCCGGATGGGCGCTACCGGGCCCAGAAGAAGGGGAACGATGTCATCCTGGTGGAGGTAGAGGGAAAGGGGGAGATGACCCGGTGGCCGGTGCCGGGCTGGACCGAGCGGCTGCGTTACCATGGCGAGCAGGCAGCGCAGGCGGAGCGCGAGCAGCAGTGGTTCGCGGCAGAATTTCATCGGCGGCGCATGCTGCGAGACGATCCGCTGAATCCAGCGCATCACGTGAACTTGGCGTACCTGGCACTGGAGTGCCAGCAGCGCGAGCAGGCGGTCAGTCAATGGATGCAGGCGCTGCTGCTGAACCCGCGCGGGGCGCTGTATGTGGCAGATCCTCTGGCAGCGCAGCGGGGGCAGGAGGCGGCCATGCGGGACGACTGGGAGGGTGCGCAGATCGCTTTTCGCAGGGCGCTAACGCAGCCGGGAGCGCCGCCGCAGGCGTGGGTGAATCTGCTGCTCGCGCAGGTAGCGGCGGATCGGCCGGACAAGGTGCGGCAGTCGATTCGAGAGATCGCCGCGCTGGTGCCCACGCTGCGCGAACCGGCGCGGACCGAACTGCTGGCGCATGCGCTGAATTATCGCTGCGATGTGACCACGGCCGGGCAGCTGGAAGCGATCACGGGGGCGGATCTGCAGAAGGCGCGGAACGCGGAGACATTGCACCGGCACGGGTTGGCGCTGTTGTGGGCGGGCAAGACGGAGGCGGCGCGACAGCATCTGGCGGACTCGATGGCTGCTCACGGGAAGGGAGGGTTTCCGACGACGTGGGTGTTCCTGTCGCTGGCGCTACGCGATCTGGGGCAGATTGAGGAGAGTAGCCGACTGCTGACCCAGGCCACCCAGTGGCACACGAAGCAGCGGTTTCCGACGTGGCAAGCTCGCGTCATCTGGATGGGATTGCTGCGTGAGGCGAACCTGGCGCCGAAGATGCAGCGCATCGAGGCGAAGTAAGTAGGATGGGTGCATGTTCCTCCGCGAGAGTAGGTGCGCCCGGAGTGTGGTGTTTGAAACGCAGGGGATACACTCTCGACGCGGACGTGTCTGGGCTCGCCGGAGGGCGTTCAGGGGCAGCGATCGTGCTCTCGCGAGTGGGGCAGGGAGATGCGATGATGGAGTGTTTGGTCCCGGTGCGCCGGCGCGCTTCGGGAGTGGAGTACCGTCAACAAACGGGGAGTATCGGTGCGGGGTGAGACGATGAAGGACACCGTCAACAAACGGGGAGTATCGGAGCGGTGGCGGTGACTGGCGATCACTGGCATGAGCGACACCGTCAGCAAACGGAGCGTAACGGTGGGGCAGCCGGCTATGAGAGACACCGTCAGCAAACGGGAAATAACGGGGAGTGGTGCGTCGATGAGCGACAGTAGCCGCGCGGGAGGAGAGTGACTTGGATCTGGAGGTGCTTGAAGCGTTGCAGACGGCGGTGGGGCGGTCGGCGCTGGCGCGGGCGATGGCGCTGGGGCCGACTGACGCGACATTCCTCAAATGCTTCAATCGGCTGAGCAAGGAGGTTTCCGGGGAGGTGGCGCGGGCGGCGCTGCAGACGGCGATGCTTCGGCAGCGGGGGCGGGCGAAGTTTTCGGCGGCAGATGCGATGTTCTTCACGCGCGAGGCGCTGGAGCAGGCGTCGAGCGAAGCGGTGGCCAGGCATCGGGCGCGGCGGTTTGCGGGATTGTCGCGCGTGGCGGATCTGTGCTGTGGGATTGGCGGCGATGCGCTGGCATTGACCGAGGTGGGCGAGGTGCTGGCGGTGGATAATGATCCGCTGCACCTGGCCATGACCGGGCTGAACCTGGCGGCGGTCGGTCGGCGCGAACGGGCGACGCTGGTCGCGGGGGATGTGCTGCAGGTGGAGTTGGCGGGGATTGCGGGGGTGTTTGTTGATCCGGATCGACGCGTCGAGGGGCGACGGGAGCTGTCGATCGCGCGGTATCAGCCGGGCGTCGAGGCGGTGCTGGGGCGGTTTGCGGCATCGTTTCCCGTGGGGGTGAAGCTTGCGCCAGGCGTGCCGCTCGATGAGCTGCGCGGGATCGCGGGGGAGCTGGAGTTTATTTCACTGGGGGGCGAACTGAAGGAGTGCGTGCTGTGGCGCGGGCCGCTGGCGCAGACGGGACGACGGGCGACACTGCTGCCGGGTGGGCATGCGTTGAGTGCGGAGGAGCCGTGCGCGGTGCCGGAGGCGGAGGAGCCGGGGGAGTGGCTGTACGATCCGGATCCGGCGGTGTCGCGGGCGGGGTTGGTGGGGGAGCTGGCGGAGTTACTGGAGGCATGGCCAGTCGATGCGGGGATTGTCTATCTGAGTAGCGCAGAACAGCGAGCGACGCCGTTCGCGAAGGTGCATCGCATCGAGGCGGTGCTGCCGTTTCACGTGCAACGACTGCGGGAGTATCTGCGAGAGCGAAGCGTGGGGCGGGTGCAGGTGCAGCGGCGGGGGTCGCCGGTGGAGCCAGCGAGTCTGGAGCGCGAGTTACGGCTGAAGGGTGACGAGTTTCGCACGCTGCTGCTGACCCAGGTGGTGGGGCGCCACTCGGTGATCGTGGTGGACCCCGGGGGGGCGTGACGCTGGGGCGGGGGTTTCTAACATGATGGCTGGAGACGATTTCGACCTCGGAGATCAACCATGCACAAGCTTGTGCTGTTGCGCCATGGACAGAGCACCTGGAATCTGGAGAACCGCTTCACCGGCTGGACCGACGTCGACCTGAGCGAGGTCGGCATCGGCGAGGCGCGGGCGGCGGGGAAGTTGCTGCGCGCGGAGAAGTACGACTTCGACCGCGTCTATACCTCGGTGCTGAAGCGTGCCATCCGGACGGCCTGGCTGACGCTGGATGAGATGGACCGCATGTGGCTGCCACTGACGCAGGACTGGCGGCTGAACGAGCGGCACTACGGGTCGCTGCAGGGGCTGAACAAGGCGGAGACGGCGCAGAAGTACGGCGATGCGCAGGTACTGATCTGGCGGCGCAGCTACGACACGCCGCCGCCCCCGCTGGAGGTGTCGGATGAGCGCTACCCGGGGAAGGATCTGCGTTATCGGCATCTGAAGCCGGATCAGCTGCCGTTGACGGAAAGTCTGAAGGAAACGGTGGCGCGGGTGCTGCCGTTCTGGGATGAGGTGGTGGCGCCGGCGATTCGTTCCGGGCAGCGGTTACTGCTGGCGGCGCACGGCAACTCGCTGCGGGCGCTGGTGAAGTATCTCGACAACATGAGCGAAGCGGCCATTCTCGAGCTGAACATCCCGACAGGGGTGCCGCTGGTGTACGAGCTGGACGCCAACCTGAAGCCGATCAAGCACTACTACCTGGGTGATCCCGAGGCGGTGGCGAAGGCCGCTGCCGCGGTCGCCGCCCAGGGGAAGGCGAAGTAGGCGACGATCAGAGCAACCGCCGCAACGCCTCGACTTCACGCTCGGCGTCGCGGCGGAGCTTATCACACACGAGATGGCACAGCTGAAAGATCATCGGCTCGGAAACCGAGTAGACCACCATGCCACCCTCGCGCCGGCGTTCGACCAGGCCGGCCTCGTAGAGGATGCCCAGCTGCTTGGAGACGTTGGCCTGGCGGGCGTCCAGCACTTCTACCAACTCCTTGACCGGCATCGGCCGCGCCTTCAACTTTTGCAGGATCGCCAGCCGGGTAGGCTCGGCCAGCACCCCAAATAAGCGGCTGACACGCTCGAGATGCCCACGATCCAGTTCTTGCTCGCTCATCGCGACCTCGACTTGACAATATTGCCACTCAGCGATATAGTGTTATCATACTAAATCGGAATGCCGATATGTGATTCTAGTCCAAATGTGGACGAAAATCTAGCGGCGAGACGACGAAAGAGGGCCGAACGATGGGCAAGCGCGTGCTGATCGTGGGGGGTGTGGCGGGTGGGATGAGCGCGGCGACGCGGCTACGTCGGCTCGACGAGCAGGCCACCATCATCGTCTTCGAGCGAGGGCCCCACGTCTCGTTCGCCAACTGCGGGCTGCCGTACTACATCGGCGGCGAGATCACCGAGCGAAGCAAGCTGCTGGTGCAGACGCCGGGCCGGCTCCGCGAGGTGTTCAACCTGGATGTGCGCGTCGAGACCGAGGTGGTGGCAATCGACCGCGAGAAGAAGGAAGTGGAAGTCCGCGAGGTCAAGAGTGGGCGAGTCTACCGAGAAGGATACGACGCGCTGGTGCTGTCCACGGGAGCCGCGCCGCTGGTGCCGCCGATCCCGGGGATTCAGCGGGAAGGGCATTTCTCGCTCCGCAACCTGGACGACACCGACCGGATTCACGCCTGGGTCGGCCGGAAGGACGTCAAGCAGGCGGTGGTGGTGGGAGCGGGGTTCATCGGCCTGGAGATGGCCGAGCAGCTGGTGCATCGCGGCCTGCAGGTGTCGGTGGTCGAGCTGCTGCCGCAGGTGCTGGGTCCGCTGGACCCGGAGATGGCGGCGCCGATTCAGGCAGAACTGAAGAAGCACGGGGTAGCGCTGTACCTGGGCGACAAGGTGGAACGGTTCGACGAGCCGACCTCGGGGGAGAAGGCGTCGCGCGTCGTGCTGGGGTCGGGACAGGTGCTGCCGGCGGACCTGGTGATTCTGGGTCTGGGTGTGCGGCCGGAGAGCAAGCTCGCGAAGGATGCTGGGCTGAAGCTGGGCGAGCGTGGCGGCGTGCAGGTGGATTCCCATATGCAGACGAGCGATCCGGCCATCTGGGCGGTGGGCGACACCGTGGAGGTACGCGATCCGATTACGGGGAATCAGGGCATGGTGCCGCTGGCGGGCCCGGCCAACCGGCAGGGACGTCTGGCGGCGGACAGCATCGCCGGACGACCGGGAGCGTACCCCGGCACGCTGGGCACGGCCATCGTTCGCGTCTTCGATCAGGTGGCAGCCACGACCGGTGCCAGCGCGAAGACACTGAAGCGCGCGGGCATCCCGTTCCAGGCCGTGCACCTGCATCCAGGATCGCACGCGGGCTACTATCCCGGGGCCAAGCCGATCCATCTGAAGGTGCTGTTCGACCCGAAGACGGGCAAACTGCTGGGCGCGCAGGCGGTCGGCGAGGACGGCGTGGACAAGCGGATCGACGTGGTGGCCACGGTGCTGCATCACGGCGGCACCATCGACGACCTGGCCGAGCTGGAGCTGACCTACGCTCCGCCGTTTGGGTCGGCGAAGGACCCGGTCAACCTGGCGGGCATGGCCGCGCAGAACGTGCGGGCGGGCGATGTGGTCCCGGCGCAGTGGCACGAGGTCAACGATCTGTTGAAGCAGGGTGCGGCGTTGCTCGACGTGCGTGAGCCGGCCGAATACGATCGCGGCGCGTTGCCGGGTGCGTTGCACATCCCGCTGGGACAGTTGCGCGGTCGGCTGGCCGAGGTGGATCGGGGCCGCGAGTGGCTGGTGTACTGCGCCTCGGGGCAGCGATCGTACAACGCCTGCCGGGTGCTGGCGCAGCATGGGTATCGCTGTCGGAATCTGACCGGGGCCTACCGCACCTGGTCGGCGATGCAGAGCTAGAGCGAAACACGAGTGGGCGAACCTTACAATCTATCAGGAAAGGGATCAATCATGTCCACGATGCTTCAGGAAATCACTCCGCGCGAGCTGGCCGACCTGTGCAAGCAGGGCAAGGCGGACCTCTTCGACGTGCGGACGCCGGCCGAGTTCGGTGAGATCCACGCGACGTTCGCGCGGTCGCTGCCGCTGGATCAGATCAGCACGGAGAAGGTGCGGTCTCTGCGGAAGACGCCGGAATCCGAGCCGATCTATGTGATCTGCCGATCGGGTAGCCGGGGCAAGCAGGCGTGCGAGAAGCTCCGCGCCGCGGGGTGCCACGTCATCAACGTGACGGGGGGCACCATGGCCTGGGAGCAGGCGGGCCTGGAAGTGGTGCGCGGCAAGAAGGTGATGTCGCTGGAGCGCCAGGTGCGCATCGCGGCGGGCAGCCTGGTGGTGCTGGGAGCGGTGCTGGCGGCCACGGTGCAGCCGATCTACGTCGGCCTGGGGATCGCCGGGTTCGTGGGGTGCGGGCTGATCTTCGCCGGCGTCACCGACACCTGCGGCATGGGGCTGATGCTGGCGAAGATGCCGTGGAACCAGCGGTCGAGCTGCTCGGCGTGAGCCGGCGAAGGAGGGATCAGAACGGCAGTTCGACCTCCTGAGCGTTGGCGCGCAACTCGTCCATGGTAACGACGTTCAGGGCGGCCTCGTGGGTGGCGGCGAGCACCACCGGCGGGGCCATTCCTGCGTCGCAGGCCTCCTTCCAGCGAGCGGCACACAGGCACCAGCGATCGCCCGGCTTCAACCCGGGGAAACCGTACCCAGGCATGGGGGTGGAGAGATCGTTGCCCTGCTCGCGCGTGAAGGCGAGGAACTCGGCAGTCATCACCGCGCAGATGGTGTGGCTGCCGTGATCCTCGGAGCTGGTTTCGCAGCAGCCCGTGCGAAAGAACCCGGTCATCGGTCGGGTGCAACAGACTGCCAGGGGACCGCCCAGAACATTTCGTGCCTCAGCCATGCCTTCCTCCGTTTCTCTCAGGATAGCAACAGTTGCGGTCAGCGCAGGCGTTTCTCGAAGTCGGCGAAGCCCTGGCGGTAGGCGTCGCGCCAGGTGGGGTTGGGTTCGACGCGGCCGCGGAACTTGACCATCTGGGCGACCGCGTCGGCCACGGTGTAGGGAGCGGTGATTCCCTGCTTGCGGCGGAGCATCGATTCGTAGGCAGCCAGAGCAGTGGCGGCGGCACCCAGGGCAGGCCCCTCGAACGAGACCAGGCGTTCCAGGGGACGCTCGAGCACCGAGGCGAGGATCTCGCACATCAGATCGCTGCGGGCGATACCGCCGGAGACACTGACCCGGGTGAAGCGCTGGCCAGCCTGCTCGTGTTCGCGCATGCCGTAGCGGATCAGATAGGCGAGTGCCTCCAGCGCGGCGCGGAAGCGGACGCCGGGCTCGCTGGGCTCGGCGGGGAACCAGCGGACGCCGGCCTTCATCACGCCGAGGGACGGCTCGAAGTTGGCGAACGGCAGGACAGCGGTGCCGTTGCAGCCTGGGGCGCAGGCACGAGCACCAGCCTCGAGAGCGGCCCAGTCGGGACGCGGGCCCAGGAACGGATCGAGGAACTGAGCGCCGTTGTTGAAGCAGCGCATCCACAGGTAGGGGCCCCAGTTCAGACGCATGAGGTCGAGGGTGCCTCCCTGGGGAGGACGGGCCGACGAGCTGTTGACGACGGCCGAGTTGCCGAGGATGACAGCGACCTGGCCATCGTCGACAGCGCCGCCTCCGGCGAGACCGGCGGCCTGGTCGTCCGAGTTAGGGAAGATCCAGACCTTCTGATTCGGGGCCAGGCCACACTCCAGCGCGAGGTGCGGGGAGAGTGGACCGATGGGATCGAATTGATCGAGGATGGGCGGAAGCTGCTGCCAGGCCAGATCGCGATAGTCGGGCCGACTGATGGCATCGAGCATCTCGCGCGACCACTGATTGGTGCGGAGATCGAGGATGCCGGTGGAGGCGGCCGCGGAGACGCTGACGGCGTCGAAGTTATCGGTCAGGTAGCCGGTGGCGAGCGAACCGTGCGGCAGCATGCGCCAGGTGCGGCGCCAGTCGGCCTCGGGGAGAGCGACCTCGTCTTTTACGAGGTGCGACAGCGAGTAGCGAATGGCCCAGGGTCCGCCGATCAGCTGGGCGACGTGTTCCTGGCCGCCGAGACGTTCGAGACCGCGGGCGTGGTAGTCGGCCATCGAGTGGTCGTTCCAGCAGATGGCGCGGCGGACCTGCAGGCGGTCACGATCGATCTTGCCGGCGGAGTGGTGCGTGGCAGAGACGCCGCCGGCGACCCAGTGGCCGAGTCGGCCCAGGTCGCGCAGGCGCGAGGCGAGCACGCGGGTGCTATCGCGTGCCTGGCCCTCAAGCATCATGAGGTTCAGTTCGGAGACGTTGCCGGCGGTGTAGAGGTCGGTGGGCAGGCGCACCTCGGCGAGGGTGTGGCCATCGAGGTCGAAGGCGAGGCACTTGACAGCGCCGGTGGAAAAGTCCCAGCCCGCGATGATACTGTCGGGGGCGGCGCAACGGAGAGGTTCGGCCACGGGAAGGTTCTCCAGTCGAGATGCGAGATCACTTCCCACATGGGTATGAGTCGGCACGAAGACAGACCAGTGCGAGCCGTCGTCTGTAGAATAGTCGGCGAATGGTCCCAGCACTTTCTCAAGGAGACGCCATGCAAGGAGTGGAAGCAGTCCGGACAGCCCTGATGGGCACGCAGCATCTGGTGAACTGGTTTCTGAGCGACCTGACGGATGCCGACTTGGTCGTGCGGGCGGTACCAGGATCGAACCACATCGCCTGGCAGATGGCCCACCTGATCACCTCGGAGGCGCATCTGGTCCACGAGCAGCTGCCGCAGGCAGTCTTTCCGGAACTGCCGGCGGACTTCGGGGCGAAGCACAAGGATCCACAATCCGACCATGGAATGGCCAAGGCGGTGTATCTTGAGCTGTTTGGCAAGACGCGCGAGGCGACGCTGGCAGCGCTGGGCACGCTGAGTGATGCCGACCTGGATCGTCCGACCGTGGGCAAGATGGCCCCGTTTGCTCCGACGCTGGGGGCGCTTCTGTTGCTGGTGTCGAACCATTCGCTGATGCACGGCGGGCAGTTCAGCGTGGTTCGCCGAAAGCTGGGCAAGCCGGTGCTCTTCTAGGCGAATTACTCCAGGAGGGGACCGCGCGGCGTCCCCTCCTGTTCTCTTGAGAGGAACCGGGCGTGACGGAGCGTTACTGGGAGTTCCTGGAAGGGCTGACCGACACGGCCGAGCCGTCGTTCCGGCCGACATTACAGATGTTGTTCCTGGCGTACCTGGTGGTCGGGCAGTTCGGCCTGCTGGCGCTGTGGAAGCTGATGGCCCCGGCTGGAGCGACGCGGCGGCGGGCGGGTCAGGTGGTGTTCGGGTTGTTCCTGCTGGCGGGTCAGGGTGCCCTGCTCTTCGCCTGGCCAGTGCTGATGCACCTGTGGTTGACGAGTGATCCCATTGGCCGGGCCGACCTGGTGGTGACGCTGCACCTGGGGTTCGTGCTGGCGGTGCTGGCCACGCTGGTGGGGGTGCTGGTCGGCTGGCTGGCCGGGTGGGAGTGGACGCGGAACTTCTGGTTTCGCATCAGTCAGCTTCTGGCCATCGAGATCGTGGCGGGGCAGGCGGTGGTGGGGCTGGAATGCCCCCTCACCACCCTGGAACGACATCTGCGCGGCGGCCCGGGCTATCTTCACGAACTGGACAATGCCTCCGCCCTGGGGCGGTTCTGCAACAACGTGCTGTTCCACGAAGGGTCGAGGCAGTTCTTTCTCGTGGTCTACTGCAGTGTGGCTGTGCTGGTGCTGCTGACCTGGGTGCTGGCGCCGCCGCGCTTGCCGTGGGAACGTGGTTCAGCGCGGCTCGAGGCGGAGGGCCACGGTCCCGCTGGCGGGCACGCTGAGGGATAGCCCGGCGGTGTCGAACTCGTAGTAGCGGCGCGGGACAGCCTTCGCAGCCCTGCGCCGGGTGGCAGCGTCATCGTCGCCGAGAATGACCCGGACCTGGTAGTCGCCTTCCAGGGCGCCGGAATAAATCACGCCGGCGTGGAGCGTCTCGAGGCGAAAGGTGCCATCGGGCTGGATGGCCCCGGCAGCGCGGACCAGGGGATCCTTCTTCTGGGCAGCCTCGATGGTGCTACCGGCCAGGACAGAGACATCGCCGCCAACCAGGTCGATCTTGCCCTGCACGGGGTAGGTAGTAGGTCCCCGACCACAGCCCACGAGGCCGACCGCAAGAGCAAGGGCGAGCAAAATTCGTGCATGCATGGAAAAACCTCGAGGGTGAACGAAGAGGGAGAGCACAGGGGCCGGCGCGACCCAAGACCCCTGTGCTCGGGGGAAGGGCGCCTCAATAGTCGTTGGGGATCACCTGGCCATCGTTGCGCTGGGCGAGATATGACAGGGTTTGCAGGCTGGCGGAGGTGAGCACCGGCTTGACGCTGCCATCGCAGAAGACGAACTGGCAAACGCCCGTGTGCGGCCCGCCGAAGCTGGTGTTGGCCAGCGCGCCGTTCTGATCCTGCGGCGGACGCAGGGGTCGGACGTTGGTGCCGGTGCCGATGCCGGCCATGCGACGGACCGAGTTATTCTGCCCACCGAAGACGCTGCGATCTTCGTTCTTGCCGCGCAGCGAGTTGGGGCGGATGTGCTTCTCGCCGATCAGGAAGGTGTTGGAGGTGCCATCGGTGATGCTGAGCAGATTGAGTTGGCCGGAGTAGGTGGTCAGGATCAACGTACCCGACGAGTCGGTGGCGTAGGGACCATTCCAGTTGCAGGGGATGATGGCCCCGTTGGAATTGAAGGTCTGGGCCTCGGTACCGAAGCTGGCAGCGTAGTCGGTGAGGCCGGCCGGGGCGAAGTCGCCAATGCTGAGGACGAACTCGGGGCGCGAGGGGCATCGCAACATTTTGAGCTGCGCCTGGTAGGCCGCAGGCACCTGCTTCGAGGCCTGGTAGCGGAGATCCCAGAGCTTGAAAACATTGTCCTGCTCGAGGTAGGGCAGTAGCAGGACGGCCCAGGTGGCCCAGCCGTCTGGATCGATGGAGTTGTTACCGATCCAGGCGGGCACGAGGAACTGGTTGGTGTCGTGGTAGTTGTGAGCCGCCAGGCCAAGCTGTTTGAGGTTATTGGTGCATTGCAACCGCGCGGCGGCTTCGCGGACCTTTTGCACAGCGGGCAGCAAGAGGCCGATCAGGATGGCGATGATGGCGATCACCACCAGGAGTTCAATCAGCGTAAAGGCCGAACGTCGTTTCATCGTATGCGTGTGCATGAGCTATTCCTCGAGGGGCGACTAGAAGACAAACCAGGATCGGACACGCTCCTCTCCAGGAGCATGCAGGGACAGTTAAGCAGCAATCACGATCAATCAGATAGCGCGGCGCGCAGAGTCATTCGCCGCAGGCCCCTGCCCGGCACCCTCTCTCTCGGTGTCGGACAGACCTGTTCTTCCCCTCTCTCAAAGGTCAAACCGGCTGGGCCTGCGGCGAACGACCTGCTAGGCGAAAATGTCGTCGATGATGTTGCCCTTCACATCGGTCAGGCGGAAGTCGCGCCCACCGTAGCGATAGGTCAGCTGGCGATGATCGAGGCCGAGCAGGGCGAGCAAGGTGGCGTGCAGGTCGGTGGTGTGCATCCGGCCCTCGACCGCCTTGACGCCGAACTCGTCGCTGGCGCCGTAGGTGAAGCCCTTCTTCACGCCCGCACCAGCCAGCCACATCGGATAGCCAGTGATGTTGTGGTCGCGGCCATCGGCCCCCTGCGAGGTGGGCTGCCGGCCGAACTCGCTGCCGAACAGGACGAGTGTGTCATCGAGCAGGCCACGCTGTTCGAGGTCGCTGAGCAGGGCGGCGGTGGGGCGGTCGATGTCGGCACAGCGATCGGTCAGGCCCTGGTGGAGGTTGTTGTGGTGATCCCACCCGGGCTGGGAAATCTCGACGAAGCGGACGCCGGCCTCGACCAGGCGCCGGGCCATGACGCATTGCCGGGCGAAGGCACCGCGAGGGCCAGGCTTCACGCCATAAGCGTCGAGAATCTTGCGCGGCTCGCGGGAAATGTCGAGCAGTTCGGGCACCTTCGACTGCATGCGGAAGGCCAGCTCGTACGACTGGATGACGCCATCGACGCCGTCCGAGGCGGTGGCCTGGCGGGCCGCGTCGCGGTTCATGGCCTGGATCAGGTCGAGCTGCTTGCGCTGAAGCCCGGCCGCAGTGGCCGCCTTCAGGTTGGGCAGATGACCCAGGTCGTTGATACGAGTGCCCTGGTAGTGGGCGGGCAAGAAGGCACTGCCATAGTTCACCGCACCACCGAAGTTGGGCGGCGGGTTGATGGTGATGTACCCGGGCAGATCCTGGTTCTCGGTGCCCAGGCCATAGAGGAGCCAGGCGCCCATGCTCGGGCGGGTGAGAGCGGCGTTGGCGCTGCCGGTGTGTAGCTGGACCACCGCCTGGGGATGCGCTGGGGTGTCGGTGTAGAGGCCGCGCAGCCAGCAGAGTTTATCGGCGTGGCGGGCCATGTTGGGCAGCAACTCGGAGAACCAGGAGCCCGACTCACCATACTGGCGGAACTTGAACTTCGAGGCGGTGAGCGTGCCGCCCTCGGGGCCGGTCTTGCCGTGGCTCTTCTGGAGCTGCGGCTTGTACTCGAATGTATCGACCTGCGAGATGGCGCCAGTCATGAACAGGAACAGGATACGCTTCGCTCGCGGCGTGAAGTGCGGTTCGCGAGGCGCTAGCGGGCGAGCAGCGGAGCGTTCGGCGGCGCGGCCTTGCTGCGCCTGCAGCCCGAGCAGGCCAGTCAGGGCGAGGTGGCCGAAGCCCGCGCCAGCCGATTGCAGTAGCTGGCGCCGCGACAGCGTGGGTGGATTGGTCATGGTTGGAATCACTCCTATCAATATCGTGTGTTCGCGTGGTTATTGGAGGTAGCGGAACTCGGCGGAGGCGAGGATGGCCTGGGTGAGGGCCATCCAGGCGGCCGAGCGTGCGTTGGTCGGTGCGACGATCTCCTCAGCGACCGCCTCGGAGGTGGTATCAACCTCGTCGGGGTTGGCCGGGACGGGCGCGGCAGGTTTAGGTTGAGTGGGCTGGTCGCCCCGGGCCACCGAGCGCGACTCCGGCTGCCAGGCCGATTCGTACTCGGCCAGGAAGACCAGGGCGCGAGTCAACTCGACCGGCTTGGCCAACCGACCCAGCGTGACGCGGTAGATCTGCTGCACGCGCTCAGTCGGGGAGGCGTCGGGGTTTTCCAGCAGCCGGCTGGCCAAGGTGAGCGCCTGGCGCCGCACGAAGCCGGAGTTGAGCAGGAAGAGCGCCTGAGCCGGGACGTTGGTCGATTCCCGCTGGCCGGTGACGAGGGTCTGATCCACCGGGTCGAACGCCTCAAGGGCAGCCGGCGTGATGCCGCGCACCAGGGGCAGGTAGATGCTGCGATGCGTGCTGCGATTGGCTTCCTGACGCAGGCGGGCCGCCTCGGGGCCGTTGTCGCGAATCTCGATCATGCGCAGGTGCATTGTGGGCGACCCCTGGATGCGCGACGGGTTCAGCGTTCCGGAGGCAACGAGCATGGCATCGCGCAGCTCCTCGGCATCAAGACGTCGGGGGGTGTGTCGCCACAGGAGGCGGTTGCCCGGATCGACGGCCTGGGCTGCGGGGTTGGCCTCGGCGCTCAGCTGATAGGTGCGGCTGAGGACCAGGGTGCGGACCAGCCGCTTGATCGACCAGCCATCCTGAGTAAAGCGCGTGGCCAGGTGGTCGAGCAGTTCGGGGTGGGACGGCGGAGCGCCGGTCACGCCGAAGTTATCCACGGTGTTCACCAGGCCCTGGTCGAAGAGGCGCTGCCAGACGCGGTTGACGATCACCCGAGCGGTGAGCGGGTTGCGCGGGCTGGTGAGCCAGTTGGCGAGTTCGAGCCGACCGCTGCTGTTCGCCGGAATCTTCGGAGCGCCGGGCACGTCGAAGACGTTGAGGTAGCCACGCGGCACCACGGGCCCGAGTTTCTCGGCTTCGCCGCGGAGGCGCACCTCGGTGTTGGCGATCTTCCTGGCATCGCGAGCGCCGTGGACAACCTGGCCGCGTGCCGCCGGATCGGACAGGGCGTTGAGTTCAGCCTGGGCCTGCTCGAAGCGCACCCGGAAGGCACGCTGCTTTGGCTGGCCGTTGGGACCGCGGGTCAGGCCCTCGGGGGTTCCGCGGATGGCGTCCCACTCGGCCTTCGCCTTCTCGACACGCGCCTTGAGCTTGGCAACGTCGGCAGGTGGCGCCTCGGGCAGTTTGCCACCCAGGCGGACCAGCATGGCCGGGTTGTAGTACGCCAGCCCACCGCCACCCATCAGGTTGCGGAGGCCCGCGGCGTTGTCGGTGCTGGTGAAGATGCCAGCCAGGGCGTAGTAGTCCGTCGTGGGAATCGGATCGAACTTGTGATCGTGGCACCGAGCACAGCTGACCGACAGGCCGAGCACGCCGCGAGTCACCACGTCAATTTGTTCGTCCACATTGTCCATCTCGAATCGAACCTTGAATCGCTGGTTGACATCCTTGACGCCCAGGGCGAGCAGGCCGGTGGCGGTAAGCTGGCGATCGCGCTCGGCGTCCGAGGCAGCGGGCAGCAGGTCGCCGGCGATCTGTTCGCGAAGGAAGCGATCGAACGGCAGGTCGGCGTTGACCGAGTCAATCACGTAATCGCGGAAGCGCCAGGCATGGGGGTAAGGGATGTTGCGCGACGGGCCAGTCGATTCGCCGTAGCGGACCACATCGAGCCAGTGCCGGCCCCAGCGTTCGCCGTAAGCAGGAGAGGCTAGCAAGCGATCGACGACCTTCTCGAAGGCGCGAGGCGAGCGGTCGGCCAGAAAGGCGTCGATCTCCTTGACCGTCGGCGGCAGGCCGGTCAGGTCGAAGGTGATGCGTCGCAGCAGGGCCACGCGGTCGGCATCGCCGACGGGGCGCAACGACTTCTCCTCGAGTTTGGCCAGGATGAAGCGATCGAGCAGGTCACTCGGCCAGGCGGTGTCGCGCACGTTGGGCAGCTTCGGCGCGGTGATCGGCTGCCAGGCCCAATGTTCCTTCTTCAACTTCTCGTAGCGCGGACGAGGCTGGCCCAGCGTGATGGGGATGGCGACGGGCGGCCAGGCGGCTCCGTCGGCGATCCACTGGCGCAGGATGGCCACCTGCTCGTCGTTCAGCGCGGGTGCCTCCCGCGGCATCCGGCGGTTGGCCTCTTTCTGAACGATGCGGCGAAGAAGCAGGCTCTTTTCCGGCTGGCCGGGTATAATGGCCGGTCCGCTGGTGCCGCCGGTGAGCAGGCCGTTGCGATCATCGACGCGCAGGCCGCCCGACGGCTTGGTATTCGCCGAATGGCAAGCGTAGCACTGGCTCACGAGAATCGGGCGCACCTTCTTCTCGAAGAACTCGATCTCCCTTGGAGATGGTCCCCGGGCCGGGGGAACCACGGCCGGCGCAGCGCCCAGCTGCGTCAGGGCCAGCACGACCAGAGTTAACGGGAGGGGTCGCATTCGTAGAAATCTCCTCATCATCCCAACAAATCAGGTACCAGCGCGCGACGATCGAGAGAGATCGCGGCAGCGAGGAACCAGCCTGGCCAGGGATATGGCGAGCATAACTCAGGCCAGGTGCGAGTACTATCACCTTCTGGGTGGATGAGAGAGAATCAGGTAGTTGGCCACGCCAGCGCTGCCAGCGCGAGACTACCACCGCATAATCAGGCGAGAGAAGCCTGCTCGGGTGAGAGAGTGCGGTCCGGGCATCGCCCGGGGTGGTAGCGATGCTCCGATTTACTTATCGGCCAATCACTACCATGATGACCAACATAATGCTGATTCAAACGCATGTCCAGAGAGGAGCCGAGAATAATTCGAGGTCGGGAGCCAACTCTGTTAGGTTCAATCGGGGTCGCTAGAATGCCCGGATCCCAGGAGGTGAGCCACGATGAAGATTCGACGCATTCAGGCGTACCAGGTCGATCTACCCCTGCACGAGGGGAGTTATCGCTGGTCGGGCGGCAAGTCGGTGACGGTCTTCGACAGCACGGTAGTGGAGGTGGAAACCGACGCCGGCCTGGTGGGCTTCGGCGAGGTGTGCCCGCTGGGGCCGTTCTATCTGCCCGCGTATGCGGGAGGGGTGCGGGCTGGATTGCAGGAACTGGGGCCACATCTGCTCGGCAGCGATCCGCGCGAGCTGGGCAAGCTGAACCGGCTGATGGATGTCGCGCTCAAGGGACATGCCTACGTCAAATCGGCGCTGGACATGGCCTGCTGGGATCTGCTAGGCAAGGCGACGGGGCAGCCGGTCTGCACGCTGCTGGGCGGACGTTTTGGCGAGGATTTCGGCCTCTACCGAGCCATCTCGCAGGAATCGCCCGAGCAGATGGCGAGCAAGGTGGCTGGCTATCGCGCCGAGGGTTATCGTCGGTTCCAGCTGAAGGTGGGCGGCGATGCGGCAGTGGACATCGCCCGGATTCGCGCCGTCGCCTCGGTGCTGCAACCGGGGGACCGCCTGGTGGCGGACGCCAACACCGGTTGGCTGATGCACGATGCCATGCGGGTCGTCCAGGCGGTGCGTGACGTGGATGTCTACATCGAGCAGCCGTGCCTGAGCTACGAGGAGTGTCTGTCGGTGCGACGGCACACGCCACATCCGTTCGTGCTGGACGAAGTGATTGATGCGATGGACGTGCTGCTCCGCGCACGGGCCGACCTGGCCTGCGACGTGGTGAATCTGAAGATCAGCAAGCTGGGTGGCCTGACGAAGGCGCGGCAGGCGCGCGACCTGTGCGTGTCGCTGGGCATCGCCATGACGCTGGAAGATTCGTGGGGCGGTGACATCGTGACGGCAGCCATCTCTCACCTGGCGCACAGCACGCCAACGGAGTTTCTGTTCTCGTCCACCGACTTCAACAGCTACGTGACGGTGAGCCTGGCCGAGGGAGCGCCGCAGCGCAAGAACGGTCGGCTGGCCGCCTCGACGGCGCCAGGGCTGGGCGTCACGCCGCGACGAGACGTGCTGGGTAAACCGGTGGTGGTGATCGAGTAAGCAGAGGCGGAGCAAAGGCATGACAACGCGGAGAATCCCGGATCTGTCGCGCTACTTCCACCGGGTAGCGCCGACGCCGCTCATCCCGGTGCAGCTGGGGCCGGACGAGCCGACGATCTGGTGCAAGCTGGAGTTCATGAATCCGTCGGGTTCGACCAAGGATCGCATCGCGCGGTTCATCCTGGAGAAGGCCTGGCGACAGGGCCGGCTGAAGCAGGGCGACGTGGTGATGGAGGCATCGTCGGGTTCGACCAGCATCGCCCTGGCGCTGGCCTGCGCCCAGCTAGGGCTGCACTTCGTGGCGGTGATGCCCGAGGGGGTGAGTAACGAGCGCGTGTTCATCATTCGGGCCTACGGCGGCGAGGTGCGTCTGACGCCGAAGGCGGAAGGCATCGCCGGGGCGCTGGCCGAGACGGAACGGCAGTCATCGAAGGGAGGCATCTTCCTGACTCGCCAGTTCGCCAACCCGGACAACGCCGAGGCGCACCGGGTCGGGACGGCGCGGGAGATCCTGGAGCAGATTCCCGGCGGCTGCGTCGATGGCGTGGTCTCTGGCGTGGGGACCGGGGGCACACTGGTGGGGCTCTACAACGGCCTGAGCACGAGCGGCTGCACGGTGGTTCCGGTGCTGGCGAGGCCAGTGCAGGTGGGTGCGGAGATGGAGGTGGAATGCTGCAGCTTCTCGGCCCGCATCCCGGGCGTGGTCGATAGCCTGTCGCAGATCTTTCGCGAGGCGGCGCTGACGGGATTGGTGTCGGTAGAGGTGCCGGACGAGGAGGCGCTGGAAACCGCCCGTCAGTTGATCCGTCTCGGCTTCCCCGTGGGGCCGAGTTCGGGGTTGAACTTCGCAGCCGCGGTCTGCGCTGCCCGCCAGCTGGGCGAGGGAGCGCGCGTCGTCACGGTCTTCCCCGATCGGATGGAACGCTACTTCACCACCGAGCTATTCACCCGGGTGGTGACGGCGTAATCGGACCGTGCGGATCAGTGCAACAGCTGCCAGAGAATGGACCGCGCGATGGAGAAGTAGATCACGATGCCGGTCACATCGACGAAGGTGGCCACGAACGGCGAGGAGGCAATGCCCGGGTCGATGCCAAAGCGACGGAAGACGAGCGGCAGCATGGAGCCCATCAGGGTGCCCCACAGGCAGATGGACGCCACCGACAGGCCGATGACCCAGGCGAGCGACCAGCGCGGCACGGGCGGCTGCTCGAGGGAACACCGGGCGGGGAACTGGTATACCCACCGTCCCTGGGCGTCCCGGGTGGGTTCGTCGAGGTCGGCGTCGTCGGGCAGGTCGATGGTCACCTCGTCGTGCCGGGCGAGGGTCTGTCCGGTGCCGGCCGGCAGATGAGCGTGGACGGTGACGTGTTCGTGGCCCAACCAGGTGCGGTGTTTCTCGCGGCGGATCTCCAGGGGTTGATCGACCACGACGACGAACGCCTCGCGTCGGGGTGGCGAGCTACCGCGGACACTCTCTGGGGTGACCGAGGCGCGGAGGAAGCCGATCAGCCCCAGGGTCAGGCCCAGCACCACCCCCATGGCGATTTCGTGGCGCAGCACGCGGAACCAGTCGGGCGGTCCGATCTGTCCCAGGGCCAGCGCTCGAGTGATGAGCGTGGCGGCCTGCGAGCCGGAGTTGCCTCCCGTGGAGATGCACAACGGCACAAAGAGGCTGAGGACGACCACCTCGGCGATGGCCTCCTCGAAGTAGGAAAGCGCGGTGAACGTGAACAGCTCGGCGACGAACAGGCACGACAACCAGAAGGCGCGGTTACCCCACAGACGGAGGAAGCTGGTGTGCAGGTAATCCTGTTCGAGTGGGCCGACGGCGCCCATGCGATGGACGTCCTCGGTGGCAGCCTCGACGACCACGTCGACGACGTCGTCGGAGGTGATGATGCCGACCAGCCGGTTGTCGGCATCGACGACGGGCATGGCGAGGAGATCGTACTCGGCGAACACCTGGGCGACGTGCTCGCTATCGTCAGTGTCGCGAATGCTGAACAAGCGCGTCGCCATCAGGTCGCTGAGGATGGCACGCCGGGGGGCGAGGATCAGATCGCGGAGCGAGACGACCCCCATCAGGCGACGTTGGTCATCGACAATGTAGACGTAGTAAATGGTTTCCGTGTTCGGCGCCATGAGGCGGAGCCGCTCGAGAGCCTCGCCGGCAGTGATGTTGGCGGGGAGCCAGGCATAATCGGTGGTCATCATGGCCCCGGCGGTATTCTCCGGGTACTGGATGAGCCGGGCGATGTCCTTGCGGTCGGCCTCGTCGACCAGGCGCAGGAGGCTTTCGCGGACGGGGTCGGGCAGTTGCCGCAGGAGGTTGGCGCGATCGTCGGACGACATCTCCTCGATCATGTGGGCGATCTGCTCGCGACCGAGGCCCTCCTCGACGAGCTCCATCTGCATTTCGAGAGGGAAATAGGCGAAGATGGCGGCCTGATGTTCGCGATCGGTGGAGCGGAGGAAGTGCCAGATCTGTTCGACGGAGAAGGAGTCGGTGAGCGCCTCCGCCACGGTGGCGGGATGAAGCGTTTCACAGAAGGTCTCCATCGTGGCTCGGTCGTCCCTTTCGAGCAACAGGCGGACTTCTGGAGTGAACAGGGGGTCAGCCATGGTCCCATCGGGTGCTGGGGGTGAAAGGGATGACGAGCGAGGCGGCCTTACCCGACCTCGAGCCGCAGGTTGTCGATCAGGCGAGTCGCGCCAAAGCGAACGGCCAGGGCAAGGAGCCAGACGCGGGTGGCCGGAGTGGGGGCGGCCCAGGTGTCGGCGTCAAGAGCGACCGCGTAATCCATCCGGGCATTGGGACGGGAGCTGATCTGCTGACGCATCACTTGCTCCAGAACCTCGGGGGTCCGTTCGCCGGACCGGAACTGCTCTGAGGCCGCCTGGAGGGCTGTGTGAAGTACACCCGCGCTTTCCCGTTGATCGGGGTCAAGATAGCAGTTGCGCGAGCTAAGAGCCAGCCCGTCTCCTTCCCGGATCGTGGGGCAGACCACCACCTGGACCGGCACGGCGAGATCCTGAATCATCTGCTGCACGATGCGCACCTGCTGGGCGTCCTTCTGGCCCAGATACAACCGGGTGGGCTGCACCAGGAGCAGCAGCTTGAGAACGACGGTGGCCACGCCGCGGAAGTGGCCCGGACGGACGGCGCCTTCGAACATGTCTTGCAGACCGGTCACCTCGACATAGGTCCGGTAGCCGGGCGGATAAATTTCCTCGGGGGCGGGATGAAACACCAGGTCCACCCCGCAGGCGGCACACATTTGCAGGTCGGCCTCGAAGGGACGCGGATAGCGAGCGAGATCCTCGTGAGGACCGAACTGGGTTGGGTTGACGAAGATGGAGGCGACCACGAATTCGTTGCGGGCCCGGGCGGCGCGAAGCAGGCTGGCGTGCCCCTCGTGCAGGGCGCCCATGGTTGGCACGAATCCGACCGACTGCTGGCGCCGGCGCACCTCGGCCAGGGCGGCCCGCAGTTCGGTCCCGGTGGTGACGACGACGGGTTGCCGGGCCTGGTCACCGCGCGCCCGCTGGGCCAGCAGCAGCGTCAGGTACGAACGCGGCTCCACCTCGGTGAGCCCCAACTGGTGGGCCAGGCGAGTAATTGCGCTGGAAGCGCGTTCGGTATCCTCGGACGCGGCCAGCACCTCGACCTCGGCGAATGTCCCCAGCTCGGCCACGTCGTCCAGGCAGATGGTCACGTCGAACGACTCGCTGCGCAAAGTGAAGCTGGATCGCCGTTTGGCGACGATGGCCACGGGACGATAGCCGAGGTACTGCAGCAGGGTGGTATGCTGCTGGGCCGCCTCGTCGCCGGGGGGCAGTGGGATCTCCAGTTCGGGGCGAATCTTCACGGGGCCGGACTGGCGGGGGCCCTTGTAGGTCAGCCAGTTGGCCCGATCGATGCGCCGGAGACGAAAGGCCTCGCCCGTGGTGGCAAAGTCGCGATCCGGGGCGTTGAAGTACTGATCGGCCTCGTCGTGGACGACCGGTCCGACCGCGCCGAGCTGACGCAACCGCGCCTCGAGCGCGGCCAAATCGACCCGCGCGAACTTCTGTTCGATCTCTAGCATGCGATGCTAACCCCTGGTGAACGCCCAGACCGGGCCGGTACAATACCTTCCGAGCGGCACTTCATTCTTTTCTACCGTTGTTCTCAGGGGCGGCGATGGCGGAGTTCAAGACGGTCTGTCGGTTGAGCGACCTGCGACCGGGCGAGGGCAAGAATGTTGTGGTCGGCGGGAGAATCCTTGCGCTGTTCCAGACCGACACCGGCCTCTACGCGATCGACGACAGTTGCCCCCACATGGGCATCTCGCTGGTCGGCGGTGCCGTTGAAGAGGACGTGGTGACCTGCCCCTTGCACGGCTGGCGTTTCCGCCTCCAGGACGGCTGCTGGCTTTCGAGCCCGAAGGTCCGGGTGAACTGTTACCAGGTGCGGGTGCAAGGCGAGGAAGTGCAGGTGGAAATTCCAGGGGGGACGCGACCATGAATCGGCGCTGGCTGCGTGGCGTGGGAGTGCTGATCCTGACGGGGCTGGTGCTGGGCACCCCCGGGGCGGCCCAGGTAAACTCGTCGGCGCGGCAGGTAACGCCGTTCGTCCCGAAGTTCGAGGCCGTTGCGGAAACGCGGCTGCTCATGGAGGGGCTGGCGCATGCCAACTATCGCAGCGTGAGCAAGCACCTGCGTACTGGCCCCGGCGACGTCGAAACATGGAGTTTCGCCCGCGGCCAGGCCATTCTCATTGCCGAGACGGGCAACCTGCTGCTGCTGCGTCCGCCCCGTAACTCGGGTCGAGACACATGGATGCGTCTGGGGATGGATCTGCGTGAGAAGGCGACCGTCCTGGCCCGCAGCCTGGCCCTCCGCGACCTGGGAGGCAGCAAGGCCGCTCTCGTCGAGGTGACCGCCAGCTGTAACCGCTGCCACACCACCTTCAAGGTGCCTCGACGCGTGGCTCCCGACCCCGATCCGGTGGAACGAGATGCGGAGTAAAGTGTCCGGATAGAAGTGACCGCAATTCTTGCACAATCGTCAAGTCCGTCCGACGAGGGGCAATGTGGGGGAAAATCCCCCAAGAGGCAGACGGCTGCGCATTTGACTTCTCCGATGAATAGAGCACGAGACTTGACCCGGCAGCGCCGAAGTCCAGGGTCGAAGTTGCTCGGCAACCTTTTTCGCGCGACCTGTTCAAGGAGATGAACCATGCGCGGTCTTTCTCTCAGCCTGGCACTGCTGCTGGGTGGAGTCGCCTCGGCCCAGACCCCTGCCCCGCTGGCCCCGGCACCAGTCGGTTCCGTAGCCCAGGCTCCCATCGTCATCACCGACGCCCCTATCGTCCAGGGTTCGGGCTCCGCGGTGTTTGACCAGGCGGACGGAGCGCGGAACTTCCTGCAGAGCGATCATGAGTTCGACGACTTCATTGGCCCGATGACGGCCCCCATCCTGAGCAAGGATCCGCGCTCGTTGACCGAACTCCGTCCCCTGTTCATCAGCAACTGGATTCCGAAGGGCAACGCCGCGCTGCGCGGTGGCGACTTCCAGGTGTACGCGGCTCAGGTGCGCGTGGCGATCACCGACCGCTTGACCTTCATCGCCGACAAGGACGGCCTGGCGACGATCAATCTGCCCGGCGCGCAGTCGCAGACGGGCTTCCTGGACCTGGCCGCTGGTTTGAAGTACACCCTCTACCGCGATGTCGAGAACCAGGCATTGGGAACGATCGGCTTCCTGTACGAGGCCCCGACGGGCGAGGCCAACGTCTTCCAGAACCACGGCTCGGGCGTCGTCACGGTCTTCGGCGTCTACGGTCAGGAGTTCGGCGACAAGTGGCACCTGGTCCTCAACCAGGCGTTCCAGTTTGGCCTCGACTCCAAGCAGAACAGCAGCTTCTTCTTCACGCAGGTCCACATCGACAAGCAGCTATTCGGCTGGCTGTACCCTCTGGCTGAGTTGAACTGGTACCAGTACGTCAACGGCGGCGACCGGGGCCTGCCGTCGATCCTGGGTGAGGGCGATGGTCTGATCAACCTGGGCACCAGCGGCATGAGCGGCCGCGACCTCCTGACGGCCGCCCTGGGTGTGAAGGCGCGGGTGAGCCGGAACTTCGAGACTGGCGTCGCCTGGGAGACGCCGCTCTCTTCCCGCAAGGATCTGATGTTGCATCGTCTGCAGGTGGAAATGATCTTCCGCTACTAATCCCAACCTGCCTCCTCGCGGTCCGACGCCGGCCCCCCCTTGTCCGAGGGAGGGCCGGCGTCAGCCGTTGCGCGGGGCCGTGGCTTGACAGAACCTGGCGTCACTCGTAGGTTTTGCCTCCAACCCGGTACAAGATCGCGCCGCGCCTGGCGAATCAACCGATGCAGGCGTGCGCCATCGGCCCGGGTGCTGCCGTCGTCCCGGTGTGAACGACACGTCGGGGCGGAACCCTTCCACCACCACCTGGCAGGAATGACACCCATGTCTACCGCCCCCCCGAATCCAGAATTCCCGGCTCCCCAGCCGCTGGCCTCGCCTCCCCCACCTGCTCCCCAACAGGTCGACGAGGTGACAATCGTCAGTCACTCGACGCTCTTTTACTGGTGGCCCGTCTGGGCAGTGGCCTTCCTGATGGCGGCCCTGACTTACCTCGATGGCTATCTGATGGCGGTGCTGCCCCCCAAAACGGTCAGTGAGGTCGTCAACGGGCGGGATACCATCATCCTGCCCGAGGGCAAACACCTGCCCCGAGTTGGCGGCGAGAGTTCCAAAACCATCGATGAACCTCACCTGCGCATAGCGCGCAGCCCCCGCTACGGTGTGGTCTTCTGCACCGTGTTGCTGCTCGTGATTCTGATCACCAACGTCCCGCTGCGCGGCATGTGGTCGGTGGTGGTGATCATCACCATCATCCTGCTGTCGGTAATCTTTGCCCTGGCCGGCTGGTGGGAGCCCATCTTCGAGAAGCTGGGTCGTCTCGACATCCGCATCAACGCGGGCGGCTACATCTTCCTGGGGGTGACGCTGTTCGCCCTGTGGTTGTTCACACTGATGTTTTTCGATCGGCAGGTGTACATCGTCTTCAACCCCAGCCAGTTCAAGGTCTGCACCGAGATCGGTGGCGGCGAGAAGGTCTACAGCACGGTGGGCCTGCAGCTGGAACGTCAGAAGGGCGACCTGTTCCGCCACTACATCCTGGGCCTGGGGTCAGGGGATCTCATCGTCCGCACCACGGGCGCCCAGTCGCACCATTTCGATTTCCCCAACGTCCTGTTCATCAGCAAGAAGATGCAGATGATTGAACAGCTTCTGCAAACCGTCAAGGTGGATGTGAAGGGCTAATCAACCACCAGGCCGGTCAGGTTCCTGGGGGAAAGCCCCCGGGAGCATGACCGGCCTGCTATATGAACACGTCGCGCCGAGCGCTCAACCTGCACTTATTCCGCGATCTCTTCCTTGAACGGCTGAACGAAGTAGGTCTGCTTCTTCTCGGTCTTCATCTTCTCGGCGTAGGCGAAGGCCTCGTCCTTCTTGACGTAGTCGAACTGCGCCACCTTCTTGTTGGAGTTGTCGTAGACAATCCACACAATGCGCTTGCGCACAACCTTGGCGGCCTTCTTGCGCGGCTTGGCCTCGGTGGCGGCCTTCTTGGGCTTCTTCTTTTTTACAGGCGCCGCTTCCTCTTCGCCCTCCGCCTCCGCAGACGCATCGTCATCTAGATCACCAACATCTTCATCTTCGTCTTCTTCACCCTCCCCAGTGACTCGAGCATCCCGCTCGCGCGCCTCGGCGGCTTCGTACTGTTCGCGCAGCTCCCTGCGGTTGCGAGTGCGTCCCTTGGCCATGTCGTCATCTCACGGGGTTAAAGACAAATTCCACCAGAATCAACCTAGCGGCCACGGGGGCGCCATTCAAGTGGAGTTACCCCGCCGAGGGAGACTCTCTCTCCCAGATGGGGCGTGAATTCGCTATCGTGGAAACCATGGCTGAGCACATCCTGCCCCACGATTGGCCTCCCCCACCGCGACGTCGGGTCTACCTGATGCGGCACGGCGAGGTGGACTATTTCGACAGCACCGGACGACCGCATCCCGTCCACACGGTGCCGCTGACCTCCCGGGG
The DNA here is from genome assembly GCA_046350255.1 of Gemmataceae bacterium. Classification (GTDB taxonomy): domain Bacteria; phylum Planctomycetota; class Planctomycetia; order Gemmatales; family Gemmataceae; genus CALDUY01. The sequence continues at coordinate 136,549 of JAXMAV010000020.1, read as the reverse complement.
AGCCGAGCAGGCCCGAGCGGTGGGGCTAGCCCTGGCCGAGGTGCCGCTTGACCTGGTGGTGTCCTCGGGCCTGCGCCGCACGGACGAGACGGCGCAACTCGTGCTGGGCAGTCGATCGGTGCCCGTGGAGACCGAGCCGCGCCTGCGCGAGATCGAACCGGGGCGTCTGGCCGACTGGGCCGCTGTCCCACCCGCGGCAGTGCGACAGTTCCTGCTCGGCTCGCTGGGCGAAGGTCTGGAGCCCACCACCCAGTTTCTCCATGGTGAGACGATCGGCGCGTGTCAGGAACGCGTCCAGCAGGCCTGGCACGCACTGCTGCAGCGGCCCGGCTGGTCCACCGTGGTGGTGGTGGCTCACAACGTGGTCAATCGGCTATTGCTCGGCGCCTGCCTGGGTCTTCCCCTGAGCAGCTTGGGCCGCATCGAGCAGGATCCCTGCGGTGTCAATCTCATTGAGGTGGATTCGGTCGGGCACACCCTGGTGCGCTTCCTCAACTGCAGCATCCACGAACCCAGCAAACACACGCAGCGGCTGACCGCCCTGGAAGGGCTCTTCGAGCAGTTCCTGCGCGGACGCTCCTGACCAGGAGAGGGCGATGGACTTCGACCTGACGCCGCGCCTTCGCGACCTGCAAGAGCGGGTCCGCGCATTCATTCGGCAGGAGGTTGTGCCGCTGGAATCGCACGAACTCGACGAGGAAGGACTTCCCGCGTCCCTGCTCCTGCAGTTGCGCGAGCGGGCCCAGGCAGCCGGCGTTTGGGCGCCGCAGCTTCCCCCGGAACTGGGCGGCCAGGGGCTCGACACGGTGGGTCTTTGCGTCCTGTTCGAGGAGGCGGGTTATAGCCCGGTAGGACCGCAGGCCCTGCACTGTGCCGCCCCGGACGAGGGGAATATGCACCTGCTGCACCGGCACGCAACAGCCGAGCAGCGCCGCCGGTACCTGGAGCCGCTGGCCCGGGCGGAAGTGCGCTCCTGTTTCGCCCTAACCGAACCTCCGCCAGGGGCGGGATCTGATCCGACGATGATCCGCACCCGGGCAACGCGCCAGGAAGGCGGCTGGCTGCTCGACGGCGACAAGTGGTTCACCACGGGCGCGATGGGCGCCGCGTTCGCCATCGTCGCCGCTGTGAGCGACCCTGAGGTTCCCGCGCGGCAAGGGGTGTCGCTCTTCCTCGTCGATGCTGATTCCCCGGGCTTCGAGGTGGTCCGCGCCATCCCAACGCTGACGAGCGGCGGCCCCGGGGGACATTGCGAGGTGACCCTGCGCGGCTCCTTCGTTCCGGAGAGCCAGCTTCTGGGGCGGCCTGGCGAGGGGTTCAAACTCATGCAGCAGCGTCTGGGCCCAGCTCGGCTGACGCATTGCATGCGCTGGCTGGGAGCGAGCACCCGGGCGCTCGACCTGGCCCGCGCCTACGCGCTGCAGCGCCAGGCCTTCGGGCGAGCGCTGTCAGACCATCAGGGGCTGCAGTGGATGTTCGCCGATTCGGTGATCGAACTGCACGCCGCCCGGTTGATGGTGCTGCACGCCGCCTGGAAGCTGGACCAGGGCGAGGAAGGCCGCGTGGAAACGTCGATGTGCAAGGTCTTCGTGGCCGAAGCGGTCGGTCGGGTACTCGACCGGTGCGTGCAGATCTGCGGGGCCACCGGCATCGCCCGCGAAGGGTTGATCGAACGGTTCTACCGGGACGCCCGTGCCTTCCGCATCTACGATGGGCCCTCGGAGGTGCATCGGATGGTGGTGGCGCGCCACGTCCTGGGGAAGTCGTCATGACCGAGCAGGATTGGCTGGAGGGAGCCGACCCCCTGGCCATGCTGGCGGAACTGGGCAGCCGGGCCCGTCCGCGCAAACTACGCCTGGCGGCCTGTGCCTGCGTGCGGCGATTCTGGTCGCTGCTACGTTATCCGGGTCCGCGCCGAGCACTCGAACTGGCCGAGCGGTTCGCCGACGACCGGGCCACGGCGGACGAGCGCGAGCAGATGCGTTTGCAGGCCGAGCAATGGGCCTGGGATGCGCCGCAGTTCGATCAACTGACCTATCACGCCGTCAGCGCCACGCTGCTGGAAGATGCCGCCGAGGCACTCCGTCGCACCATCGAGCTAATCCGCACGCAGGCCGTCCAGGAGGCACTACACGAGAGTCCGTGGGGCCGGGGCGAGCAGCGTCTGCAGCAGGAGGCCGAGGCGGCTGAGCTGCGCGCGCTGGGCCTGGTGATGCACGAGCAATGGGGCAACCCCTTCCAGCCCGTGGCGAGAGAGGCGGTCTGGACAAGCTGGGGAGACGGGGCGGCACGGCGCATCGCTGAGGCCATCGCCGAACGAGAGGCGTATGAGGAGCTGCCCTTTCTTGCCGACGCCCTGGTAGACGCCGGCTGCACGGCCGAGCCCCTGATCAGTCACTTGCGCACCCCCGGCCCCCACCGCCGCGGCTGCTGGGCGCTGGACCTGGTACTGGGCCGCGACTGACCCCGCGCGCTTGGTCTTGATCTTCCGAGGGCAGGTCGTTATCGCCCTTCCTCACGGACTTGAGGAAAAGTTTAAAAATTCCGATCGCGCCGGGGAGCGGACGTTCCCCCGGGTCGGGGGACGAGAGAACCTCGCCCCTGGATCCGCCTCGCGCGCTCGTCGCTCATGGGAGGAGGCCCGAGATGTCGGCCAAGCAATGGATTGTTTCGATCGGGCTGGCGGTGGTGCTGGCGGCGACGGGCTGCCGATCCTGGTGCGAACGCCATTATCCCTGCCCCACCCCGGTCTATGCACCAGCAGGACCAGCGCCGACGGCCTGCGTCCCCTGCGCGCCGACGGCAGGCTACGCGCCGGCGCCTCCGGTGCAAACCTGGAGCAACCCCGGCCCGAAGAACTGCCGCTGCGTCTGCGATTGAGGCGGCCCCGCTGCGTCACTGCAACATCTTGTTGCCGTGATTGCGGTCGTACCACTCGCGCAGCCGGGCGTCGCACTCGGCCAGCCCCAGCCGGGCCAGCCCGAGCGTGAGCGCCGCGACGAGTACGGGGCCGACCAGCCAGGCCAGGCCCACCGGGCCGGTGCCAGCGCGGTAGACCATCCCCGGAGGGAGCCAGGCTCCGACCAGCGGCAGGCCTGCGCGGCCGAGTCCCCAGGCCAGAAGCGGCAACCCCAGCGTCAGCAGCATCCCCAGCCCGTTGGCCTGCGCGCCCCGAGCAAAGGCGCGGAAGCCCAGGGTGAAGTAAAGCCCCCAGAGCAGTGCCGCTGCCGCCACCGAGGTGAGCAGTTCGGCCAGGCTCAGGCGTCCGCCCAGCCAGGCGGCCAGCCACAGCCCCAGCGCGATCCCCAGGTAGCCGCGCCCACGGCGCCAGGCCGCGGCGAAGGCGGCATCCCAGTAGTCGCGCGGCTGTAACTCGGTCAGCAGGAGCAACTCCAGACGTCGGCAGCGATCCTGCACCGAGGAGTCCCACAGGCCGTACTGAAACGCCGCCGGCACCGCCGACAACACCACCAGCGCCGCCGCCAGCGCGGCCGCCCCGCCCACAGCGTCGCACATCTGGAAGATGCGTCGTCCCATCCAGGTCGGCCAGATCGGCTCGGCCACGAGATACAGCGCGTAGAGCAGACAGAAGCCGCCGGCCAGCCAGAGGTTGATCCGGCCCGAATACTCTGTCACGCGCTTCACGGCCCACCACGCCAGCGGGCGGTTGCCCACCGCCGGGCGCAGATCGTCGCTTACGTCGCGCACCGGATCGTAATGCCGTTCGTGGAAATGCCCCTGCAGGCGGAACGCGGCGCGCAACAACAGTAGCGCCACGCCAGCCAGCGACAGGAGTTCGAACCCCAGCACCCGGCGCCAGCTCTCGGCCATGTCGGTCGTCATCCAGTAGTGCATGGTGCCGAAGGGACTGTGCTCGTGCGAGGCCTGGGCACTCCACAGGATGGGAAACTTCCACGTCTGGGGCAGCAGCTCGACCCACTGGCGCAGCTTCTCGCCCGCAAGCACCCCCACCACCAGATAGACCACGATGCCCAGCCCCGTGAGCATCTCGCCAACCATACGCACACCGCGCGGTTCATACGCCCACACCGTAAGGCCCAGCCCGGTGATGGCTCCCCAGGTGAATGGCAAGAACGTCAGGGGAAGCAGATCGACCGGATCGAGATGCCCCACAGCCGCGAGCATGGCCAGGACCGGCAGCCCCGCCAGGGTCACCAGCAGCAACTGAGCGAGGCCGACGAACGCCTCGCCCAGAAACAGCGGCGCCGGCTGCAACGGGCTGACCAGGAGAAACTCCAGCGCCTGACTCTTCGGAATCTGGGTCAACCGCCAACCCAGCAGCAGGGCTCCCTCAATGATGCCGGCCGTCAGCAACACCTGGGCCAGCATCTGCGGAGAGGCTCCGCGTCCCTGATGGATCAACCCCAGCGCCAACGCCGACAGCACCAGCAGATGCGCCGTCACCACCCGGTGAAAGGTGGCCTGGCGCGTGGGGGACTGGCCAGCCAGGACGAAGAAGGGCACAAACATCGCTGAGGCTACCTCCAGAGGTTCGCCTCAAGCATACTGCGCGATTGCGCGTCTGGGCGGCCTAGCGGAGATAAACCACTTCCTCGCGGTCGGGCACGCCCACGTCCGGGAAGCCCATCGCCTGCAGCCGGCTGGCCAGCGCGTCGGACTGGCTCGGCTCGCCATGCACCAGACGCACCCGGCTCGTCGAGCCGACCGCCGGGCCCAGCAGCGTCTCGAAGTCCACCTGGTCGGCATGGCCCGAGAAGCCGTTCACCTCGTTGACGTCGATCCACTTGTTCCAGGTCCGGCCATGAAAGCGGACGCTGGGACGCATCTCCAGCAACTGCGCACCCAGCGAACCTGGCGCCTGGTAGCTCACCAGAACGACGCTCGCCCGGGGGTCGTCGATGTGATGCTTCAGATGCTGCACGATGCGTCCGCCCTCGCACATGCCACCCGAGGCAACGATGATACAGGGGTCGCGATCGGTGGTCCGATACCAGGCATCATCCGGCGAGTGGAGGAATTCGATGGCCACTTCCGCCGAGTCCGGGTTGAGGCAGTGGGCATACTCCTCGTGGACGAGGTTGATCTCCGAGGCCAGCGGACTATCGACGTAGAGCGGCAACCGGGGCAGGAGCCCCTCGGCCATCCAGCGACGCAGGTAGTGAACCACAATTTGCGTCCGCCCCAGGCTGAAAGCCGGTATCAGCACCTTGCCACCTCGGTTGACCGTCCGGCGGACGATATCGGTCATCTTCTGGGCCATGCCGCTCAGCGTGTCGTGAGTGCGACCGCCGTAGGTACTCTCCGAGATGACCAGGTCGGCGCCAGGCACACGCGACGGCTCGCGCAGGTAAGGCAGGCCGCGCCGACCCAGGTCGCCCGAAAAGGTGATGCGATACTCGTGTCCACCATGAAGGATCAGCAGCGACACGAGGGCCGAACCAAGCAGATGCCCCGCGTCGGTCAGGCGAAGCTGCACGTCGGGGTTCACTGCCACGGAAACGTCGTACTCGACGACCACGCAGCGATCGACAGCGTCGGCGGCATCTTGACGCGTGTACAGGGGACGCCGCGCTGACTCGGGCCGACGCCCCGCCATCGCTGCCACCTGCGCATCTTCTTCCTGGATCCGGGCTGAATCGTGCAGCATGACCGTGATCAGATCGCGCGTCGCCGGCGTGCAGTAAATCGGGCCATGGAAGCCCTGACGCACCAGGTTCGGCAGGTTGCCGCAGTGATCGACGTGGGCGTGACTCAGGATGACCGCATCGATGGTCGAGGGGTCGAAGGGGAAATGGCGATTGCGTACGCGCATTTCCTCGCGAGGGCCACGATGTAGCCCACAGTCGAGAAGCAGGCGATGGGGACCAACCTCGACGAGATGCATCGACCCTGTGACCGAACGGGCAGCACCCAGGAATGTGACGCGAGGCGGGGCGGGCGAGTTACTAGAATAGGCATTCATACGAACATTGTACCCGCTTCCGGCAAGTCCGGGGGGGAATCCTCAACCTCGGATCCGGATTCATGCCGCGCCGTCTCGGTTGGATTGTGCTGCTCCTGCTACCTGGACTGGCGCCCGGCGAGGCGAAGCTCGACCGGGCCGCCTGCGATGCCCTGGTCAAGGACACCCTGTCGCGCTGGGGCGCACCCGGCCTGGCCGTGGCCCTGGTCCGCGGCGACGACACCCACCTGGCCGGGTTTGGCCTGCGCGCCCAGGGTAAACCCGAGCGCGTAACCCCCGATACCGTGTTCGCCCTGGCCTCGCTGACCAAGGCGTTCACCGCCACCGCCCTGGGTATCCTGGTGGACGAAGGGAAGCTGGACTGGGACGACCCGGTGCGTCGCCGCCTCGACTGGTTCCGCCTGCATGATCCCCTGGCCGACCGCGACGTCACCCTGCGCGATCTGCTCTGCCACCGGACGGGGCTGGGCCGGCACGACCTCCTGTGGTATCGCGCTGGCTGGTCCGTCGAGGAGAGCGTCCGCCGGATGGCCCACCTCGAGGCGGCCCACGCGTTTCGCACGCGCTACGAGTACAACAACCTGGGCTACCTGGCCGCGGGGCTGGTGGTCCACAGGACGGCGGGCCAACCCTGGAACGACTACGTCCAGCACCGCCTGCTCGATCCGCTGGGGATGAAGACGGCCGTCTTCACCGATGCTGAGGCGCGCGCCCGGCCGGATCATGCTACCCCCCACCAGCGCGATGCAGAGGGCAACCTCGTCCCCATCGCCTGGTATCCGGATGCCAAACAGATCCGGGCGGCAGGTTCGCTCAAGGCCGGTGTGCGCGACCTGGTACCGTGGATGCGCCTGCATCTGAACCAGGGACGACATGCGGGCAAGTCGCTGATTTCCGCCGAGAGCCTCGCCGAGACGCACCGCGCCCAGATCATCCTTCCCCTTCCCTCCGAAGCCCGGGAGAGGGAAACTACCCGGCATAGCTACGGCCTGGGCTGGCACCTGTTCGACTATCGCGGCGCGTCGCTGCTCGAGCATGGCGGGGCCAACGACGGCTTTCGCGGTCGAATCGTCCTCGTGCCGGCCCACAAGATAGGCATCGCCCTGCTCACCAACTGCGAGGACACCGAGATGCTCACCGCCCTGGGCTTTCGCCTGGTGGACGAGCTACTCGGCCTGCCCGCGCGCGACTGGGTGGGCCGCTATCATCGGCTTCGCAAGGAGACGCCGCGTCCCCTCCCTTCGCGCAAGCTGGGCACGCGCCCCTCACTGGTGCTGCCAGGCTACGCCGGGGTCTACCGCGATCCTGCCTACGGCGATATGATCATCGCCCACCGCGACGGCGTACTGTCCCTGCGCTGGAGTAGCTTCCAGGTCGAGCTGGGCCACTACCACTTCGACACCTTTCTCAGCAAGGCGCCGGCCAGCAGTTCGGCTCGACTCAACAACGAACTGGCCACGTTCCACCTCGATGACGAGGCAAACGTGGCCAGTGTGACCTTCCTGGGACGGACGTTTCGCCCGGTGCTCAGGCGGTGACCTCACCCACCTTGTAGCGGACGAAGCCCTTGAGCGTCATACCGCCACTCTTGAGCAACTCGGCGACCGTCTTCGACTCGTCCTTGACGAACGGCTGCTCGGAGAGCACCTGGTCCTTGAACCAGGCGTTGAGCTTGCCCTCGGCGATCTTCTCGATGATGTTGGCCGGCTTGTTCTTGCCCTGCTCCTGGGCCTGGGCCACGGCGATCTCGCGTTCCTTCTCGACGACCGCCTGCGGGATCTGATCGCGCGTGGCAGCCAGCGGGTTCTTGGCGGCCACGTGCATGCACACGTCGCGCAGCATCTGGGTGTCGCCTGTGGCGCCATCGACAGACAGCAGCACGCCCACGGTGCCATCGTGATGGATGTACTGCCCCAGCAGCCCGTGGAGGATGGCCATGCGCTGGACCTTGATGTTCTCGCGCATCAAGCCGACCACGTCCTGAATCGGAGCGGTCATCTGCGTCTGCAGATCGGCGGGCGAGGCCAGCGACGGATTGCGGGCCAGATGCTCGGCGATGGAGTTGGCCAGCTTCACAAAGATCTCGTTCTTGGCGACCGGGGCCGACTCGCAGCGCACCTCGACGATGGTGCCGATCTTGGCCTGGGCATCGATGAAGACGCTGATCCGCCCCTCGGCGGTCTCCCGGTCAGTGACCTTGGCGGCCACATCCTTGTTCTGTTTGCGCAGAATCTCGGTCGCCTTGTCCATGTCGCCGCCAGCCTCGATCAGGGCGGCCTTGCACTTCATCATCTGCATGCCGGTACGGTCGCGCAACTTCTTGACGTCAGCGGCATTGACTTCCATCGCGGGTCAACTCCTTGGGGGTGAGCACGAAAAGACGAACGGGGGGCCAAAGCCCCCCGTGGTGGATCATACGGAGCACAGCTCAGGCATCGACGCGACCGCCCGTCGGGGCAGCCGAACCGGGGGCCGGTGAGGCCGGGGCCTGTTGGGCCGGACGATTCCGCCCGCCTCCACCTTCGCGGTTGTCGGCAGGAAGAGCCGCGCGCCCTTCGATGACGGCGTCCGCCATCTTGGACAGGATCAGCTCGATCGAGCGGATGCTATCGTCGTTGCCGGGCACCGGCAGATCGACGGTATCGGGATCGCTGTCGGTGTCGATCAGGGCCACCGTCGCCACGCCCATGCGCTGGGCTTCCTTGACGGCGATGTGCTCGCGCTTGGGATCGACAACCACCATGGCATCGGGCAGGCGATTCATGTCGCGGATGCCCGAGAGGTTGCGCTGAATCTTCGACAGCTCGCGGTTGAGCTGAGCCACCATCTTCTTGCTGTAAGTGTGGATGGGGGCCGTCGGTGGCGCGAGGTGCACCTCGAACTTGCCCTGCGGGCTCAGCATCGTCTTCATGTAGGCCGGCATGTCGTGCTTGGCGGGGTTCTCGCCAGCCGGCAGCCACATGGTCTCGAGTTCCTGTAGCCGCTTCAGCCGCTCACGAATGGTGCGATAGTTGGTCAGGGTGCCACCCAGCCAGCGTTCGCTGACGAACGGCATGCCACACCGGGATGCTTCCCGCTCGATCGCTTCGCGCGCCTGTCGCTTGGTGCCCACGAACACCACCAGGCGTCCTTCGGCAGCCACCTTCGACAGATAGCGGTAGGCTCGCAGTAGACCGCGAACCGTCTCGCGCAGATCGATGATGTGGATCAGATTGCGTTTGCCGTAGATATACGGCCGCATCTTGGGGTTCCACCGGCTGGCCCGATGGCCAAAGTGAACGCCGGCCTCAATAAGGTCTTTTACTTGAACAATCGCCACGCACTACCTCCCGGACCCAGGCGAGGAAGTCTCTTTTCCCTGGAGTTCGTTAGCAGGTGATCTCGTGTTCACCCTCCGCGACCCAGATCGCGGAAGAGGAAAGATGAGATCTTAGCAGTGAGGTCCCGCCGGGTCAAACCGTCCCGGACAGAAATCATGGAATCCCCGAAAAAGTCCGACCCCGGCGCTCCTGGACACTCAGCCGGCCTTGCGCTCGGGTTCGGGGTAGCGAATGCGCGAGTGGTACAGCGCCACCAGGCTTTTACACAGGCTTTCCTCGATGACGTGCAGTTCGGTCAGGGTCAGACCCGATTCCTCGAACTGCCCATCGAGTAGCCGCTTCATCAAAATGTCGTGGACGAGCTTGCGCAGGCTGCCGGGCGTCGGCGAACTCAGCGCGCGACTGGCGCTCTCCACCGAATCAGCCAGCATGACGATACCATTCTCGCGGTTCTGCGGCCGGGGTCCCGGATAGCGGAAGGTCGGCTCGAGCGGATGCGGCGTGCCCTCGCTTCGGGCTGGCGCATTGCCGGAACTTTCCTGCTGTTTCAGCGCCTCGCGGTAGAAGTACTCGACCAGCGTGGTGCCATGATGCTGCTGAATGAAGTCGATGATGGGACGTGGCAAACCATACTGCTCGGCCAAGGCAACGCCATCCTTGACATGCCCGATGATGATTAGCGTGCTCAGAGCCGGTTCCAGGGCATCGTGGCGGTTCTCGCCCGCCTGGTTCTCGATGAAGTAGTGCGGCTTGAGCATCTTGCCGACATCGTGGAAATAGCTGCCGACCCGGGCCAGCAGGGGATTGGCGCCAATCGCCTCGGCCGCCGGCTCTGCCAGCGTCGCCACCGTCATGCTGTGGGTGTAGGTCCCCGGCGACCGCCGCACCAGTTCCTGCAGCAGGGGGTGCGATCCATCGCCCAGTTCCAGCAGGCTGACGTCAGTCACGATAGCGAAGGCCCGCTCGACGAGCGGCAGTAGCCCACTGACCAGGAAGCCGGCCAGCGTGCCGCACACCAAGGCCGCTCCTGCGTCGAAGGCGATGACACGCCAGGCCTGTTCGGTGTACAGCAACGTGGCCACGGTCATCGCCAATGAGGCCAACCCAGCCATCACGCCGACCTCGACCAGGCGCGTGCGGGTGCGCACATTCCGCAGCGACAGAATCGCCGTGGCCTGCCCTCCCATCGCCACCAGCAGATCGCTGAACTTGCCGCCGAGCATGACCGCCATCGCCAGCGTCAGGCTGAGCGACATCAGCAGGGCAAACTGCGGGTTGTAGGCAATGGTCAGCACCAGGGCCGTCATCGTCAGCGGGATCAGCACGGCATGCCAGGCGACACTGCTCAGCAACAGTCCGACCACCAGCGTTAGCACCACCAGGGTGCAGACCCCGACCAGCTTGGGCATACTCTCGGCCAGGGCTTTCTGGAAGCGAATCACATACAGGACGACGACCGAGGCCAGCAGACTGAAGATGAGAAAGAGCGCCAGCGCGCGTCGGAAGTGATCGCCGGGAGACAGGTTGGCCTGGAAGGCGAGCGCCTCGCGCTGGAGCAGATGCAGGTGCGCCTGCGTGACCGGTTGGCCCCGCTCCACCATCAGGCTACCCGGCGGATAGCGTTCGGTAACGGGGTGGACGGCGCGACGGGCCGCCTCGCAGGCATCAGGATCGCCGCGCTGTTCGGGCGGCAAGGCGGCCACGGCTGCGTCGCGTTGTCGGGCCGTCTGCACTGGATCGACTACTTCGAAGTAGACCCGAGCACGCAGATCGTGCTGGGCCGACTGCCCCACGCGGTACGCCGGTTCCGTCCCCCAGCGATGGGCCAGGAAGGTGATCGACAGGGCCATCACCAGAACGGCTCCGAGTCGAAGCAGCGTGGCCCGCTGCCACAACCGCGGTAACACCGGATCCTCCGAGCGCGAGGACCGTTTGCGGCCATCCCAGGCCAGGATGCGCGCGTTCTTTTTTGACGATGAGGAGAACATTACCTTGGGATTGCCGACGGCGAGGATCCGGCCGCAGCAAGGCGTTCATCAGGCTGCGTCCTGCATCCTGCCCCGCGCATTCCTCCTCACTCCTTCCTCTTCTTGGGCCTGTCGTCCTCGTAGGCCCGCAAGATGACCTGCACCAGCGGGTTGCGGACGATGTCGTGCTCGTCGAGGTAGACGACGGCGATGTGCTCAAGGCTCTTCAGGCGATGCAGCGCATCGGTTAGACCGCTGCGCGTGTGGGGCGGCAAATCCACCTGGGTGATGTCGCCCGTCACGATGATCTTCGACCCGTTGCCCATCCGGGTGAGGAACATCTTCATCTGCGCAACTGTGGTATTCTGTCCCTCGTCGAGGATGATGGCCGCCTGGTTCAGCGTCCGACCGCGCATGAACGCCAGCGGGCAGATCTCGATGATATCGTTCTCCATGTACCGCTTGACCTGCTCGGGGTCCATCATGTCATTGAGCGAGTCAAACAGCGGGCGGAGATAGGGGTTCACCTTGGCAATCATGTCGCCGGGCAGGTACCCCAGCCGTTCGCCAGCCTCGACGGCGGGCCGCACGAGGATGATCTTCTTGACCGTGCCCTGACGCAGCCAGCTAACGGCCATGGCAGTGGCCAGCCAGGTCTTGCCGGTGCCGGCCGGACCGACGCACAACGTCAGGTCGTGCTCCATCATGGCGCGGACGTAGCGACCCTGGCCATCGGTGCGCGGCCGAACGAAGCGGCTGCCCCCCTCCCGGCCTGGCCGATCAGCTGCCCCGGAGGGGATCTTGTCGCCTCCCTGGGTGACCAGTTCCAGCACGGTCTTCACGTCCTCGCCAGTGATGCTGCCCTGCTGGCGCAGTAACTGGCGCAGTTGCTGAAAGACGCGCTCGGCCTGGCCCATCTGGTCGTCGGTGCCGCGGAGCAGAATCTGGTCGCCCCGGCCCACCAGCTGTTGCATGCCCAGCGCGGCGCGGATCTCGCGCAGGTTGTTATCGCGGCTGCCGAACAGCAGGACCGCCTCGTCTCGACTTTCCAGGTTGATCGTCTTTTCGCTCATGGTCCCACCGGGTACGGACACTCGCTGCGGAATAATCCAACGACACGAAAAGTACAAGTCGAGGTTCGCTTCCGTGCCTCCACCCCGGCTTCCCGACCCACGCAGCTTACCCCCGCCAGCCCAACAACCACCAGTACGCCACGGGAGCAGCAAACAGGACCGAATCGACCACGTCGAGAATGCCGCCGAAGCCAGGCAGGGCGTGCGAGGCGTCCTTCTTCTGACAATCCCGCTTGATGAGCGACTCGGCCAGGTCGCCCAGCACGCTGACGCCGCCCACCACCACGCCAAACCCGGCCGCCTCGAGCAGCGACCCAAACACCGGCGCCAACCAGGACTGGACCCCCACCGCTACGATCATCGCCAGCACCAGGCCGCCCATCAGTCCTTCCCACGTCTTCTTGGGGCTCAGAAGCGGAGTCATGGGCGTACGTCCCAGGGCACGTCCAGTGAAGAAGGCGCCGATGTCGCAGCACTTGGGTACGAAGATCACCAGGGTCATGGCGGCCACGCCAGACAGGGGAGGCGCACCTTCGGGCCAGAAACGCAACTGCACGAAGAAAGCGGGCAACAACCCCAGGTAGGCGGTGAGCCAGGTGAGCAGCCCTAGCCGCGCCACCGCGCCGCCGGGCTGACGAAACTGCAGCATCTCCCAGCTGAACCCCGCCAGAACTACCAGCGCGAAGGCCCATGCCGTGCCGCGCCAGGGCTGCGCTGCCGATCCCAACCAGCCCACCGCGGCCGGCCAGCCCGCCAGCGCCACCAGCAGCGCCGCCAGCAGACACAACCCCAGCGGAGGACGCGGCAAGGCACTGGCCAGCGTGTGCAGCTCGAACGTCGAGAGCGCGATCAATAGCACGGTGCTGATCAGCAGGAAGGGATACAGGCGTTGTTGCCACCACGATTCGAGACAGTGGTCGAGGATCAGCACGCCCCCAGCCAGCAGGGCCATGATGGCCCCCACCCAGACCCGGGTGTGCACCTCACTGGAAGCCGAGGGGCGGGTGACGGGCGGTGCGCTCACTTCAGACCACCAAAACGACGTTCACGAAGGGCATAATCGCGCAGGGCCGCTCGTAGCGTCTGGGCGTCGAAGTCGGGCCAGCATTTCTCGGTGACCCAGAGTTCCGCGTAGGAGATCTGCCACAGCAGGAAGTTGCTCACCCGCATTTCGCCGGCCGTGCGGATGAGCAGGTCGGGATCAGGCATGCCCGCGGTGTACAACGTCGAGCTGATCACCGCCTCGTCGATGTCGGCGGGACGCAGGGTACCCGCCTGCACCTGCTCGGCCAGCGCGCGCACAGTGTCGATCAGCTCGGTGCGACCGCCGTAGTTGATGGCCAGGCACAGTCCCATGCCGGTGTTGTCGCGCGTCACCCGGATGTTCTCGTCGATCTCGCGCAGCACCGCCGACGACAACTCGGCGCGTCGGCCGATGACGCTGAAGCGGATGTTCTGCGAGACGATCTCCTGGCGTTCCTCGATGAGATACTGCTCGAGCAGCGCCATGAGGAAGTCGAGTTCGGTCTGGGGTCGCTTCCAGTTCTCGCTGGAGAGGCAGTAGAGCGTCAGCTGCTGAAGGCCCAGCCGACAGCCCTCCTCGACCACGGCACGCACGCTGTGGACTCCCTGGGCATGGCCGCGCACCCGGGGCAGATCGCGCTGGCGGGCCCAGCGACCATTGCCATCCATGATGATCGCCACGTGGCTGGGCAGCCGTTCGGGCGCCAGCCCGGCCTCGGCTAGCCGAGCGAGCGTATCGGGTTTGAACGTCGTGGTTGCCACGATGAGAGGTCCCTGGCTTCGGCGCCTGCGCGCTGCCCGACCGCTCCTGGCCCGGCCTCGCCGCCTGGCAGTATGTTAACCTAGCGCGCCAGGATCGTCTGCGCCCGATCGGGTCCGACCGACAGAATGGTCACCGGCAGCCCGATCAGTTCGGCGATGCGATCGACGTACCGCCGAGCGGCGCGAGGCAGATCGCTGAGTCGCCGCAACCCCGTGATGTCCTGCTTCCAGCCCGGCAGCGTCTCGTACACCGGCTTGCATCGCGCCAGCAAGAAGGCATCACCCGGGAAGCGTTCGATCAGCTGCCCATCCAGCTCGTAGCCGGTGCAGATGCGGATCTCGTCGAGCACGCTCAGCACGTCGAGCAGCATGAGCGACAGTTCATCGACGCCGTTGAACGCCGCAGTGTAGCGCACGGCGACCGCGTCGAACCAGCCACAGCGACGCGGTCGGCCCGTCACGGTGCCAAACTCGCGACCCGCCTGACGGATGCGCTCGCCCAGACCGGTGGGGCCATCGTCCAGCTCGGTCGGGAATGGGCCGCCACCGACGCGAGTGGTGTACGCCTTGATCACGCCAATGATGCGATCGACGCGCCGGGTGGGGACGCCGGAGCCGCTCCAGATGCCGGCGATGGAGCTATTGGAACTGGTGACGAACGGATAGGTCCCGTGATCGACGTCGAGCAAACTTCCCTGGGCCGCCTCGAACAGCACGCGCTTGCCCAGCCGCAGGTTGTCGAGCAACAGACCAGTGGTATCGCGGACGTGCGGACGAAGTCGTTCGCCGTGGGCCACGTACTCGTCGAACAGCTGGCGAGCATCGAACTGTCGCGCCTCGGGCAACAAACCGCGAAGCAGGCGGTTCTTGCGTTCGACGATTACTTCCAGCCGCTGGCGCAGATGGTCGGGATGAAGTAACTCCTCGACACGGATGGCGTACAGCCGGCCCAGCTTGTCCTGGTAGCAGGGGCCGATGCCGCGTCCGGTGGTGCCAATCGCCTGGGAGCTAGCCGCCCCCTCGTGGATGCGTTCTTCTTCCATGTGGTAAGGGAAGATCACATGGGCATGGTTGCTGACCACCAGGTTGTCGCCGACGGTCACCCCGGCCTGGCGCAGGTTCTCGACCTCCTCGGCGAACCGGGGCGGATAGACGACGACGCCATTGCCGATGACCGAGGTGACGTTGCTGCGCAGCACACCGGTGGGCAACAGGGAGAGCTTGAACGTCTTCCCTTCCCAGACGATGGTGTGCCCGGCGTTGGCGCCACCGTTGTAGCGCACCACGAAGTCGTGGTCGTCGGTCAGCAGATGGACTATCTTTCCCTTGGCCTCGTCGCCCCATTGCAGGCCGACGACACAGGAGCAGGGCATGGACTCACCTATCTGTTGCGGGGCAGGCACGCGAGGGCCCACCCGGAGAGGACCATGAAAAAAGCCCGGGGCCGTGGGCCGCAGGCAGCATGTTGTGGCGCAGATACCACTCTGAAGATCTAGGCATCGAACCGGAGCAAGTCAAGTCACCCGGTTGCGGGGCGAAGACCGGCGCGGTAGGCTGCCAGTCGGTTCCTCTCGCACCACTCAACACAGGCGCCATGACTCTCGACTTCCAACGGCTCACCGAATTCCTCCACCAGCAGGGAGTCACCGCCCAGATCCGGACGGCGCGCCAGCTGACGGGTGGTGCTAGCCGCGATACCTGGGCCATCGACGCCGATTTCGAGGGCCGGCCGGTCGGACTGGTGCTGCGTCGCGACCTGGGCGGACAAATCGTCGAACATGCCCTCGACCGGGCGGCCGAGTACCTGGTAATGCAGCGGGCCGCCGCCGGGAATATCCCGGTTCCCCGACCAGGCTGGCTTTGCCTCGATCCCAGCGTGGCAGGGGCCCCATTCATCCTCATGGAACGACTCGAAGGGGAATCGATCGGCCGGCGCATTGTGCGCGATCCCGCCCTGGCCGAGGCGCGCAAGGTCCTCCCCGCTCAGATGGCCATGCTGCTGGCGCGCATCCACCGCCTCGACTACCAGGATCTCAACTTTCTGCCCCAGCCCGCACCGGGACAATCTCCCGCTCAGCAGGCCCTCGAGCGTGCTGAACGGCAGTTACGAGCCCTGGGCGAACCGCATCCCGCGCTCGAGCTGGCGCTGCGCTGGCTGACCCCGCGCGTCCCCCAGTGCCCTCAACCCGTGCTCGTCCATGGCGACTTCCGCCTGGGAAACATCATGGTCGGGCCTCACGGCCTGATTGGCATCTTCGACTGGGAGTTCGCCCACATCGGCGATCCCGCCGAAGACCTGGCCTGGCCCTGTGTCCGGTCATGGCGCTTCGGGCAGGATCATCTCCGCTTCGCTGGCCTGGCCCAGCCCGACGAGTTCCTGGCGGCCTATCGGTATTCTGGCGGCGAAAACGTTGATCCCGACCGGCTTCTCTTCTGGGAGATCCTGGGAAATCTCACCTGGGCCGTCGGTTGCATCCAGCAGGCGCACCGGCATCTGTCCGGCCAGGCGCCTAGCCTGGAGTTCGCCAGCCTGGGCCGTCGCACCGCAGAGATGGAGCTGGAGTTGCTGGATCTCATCGCCCGGGTCGAGAAATCCTCATGAATGATCAACCGCATGCACCCGAACTGCTCGACGCAGTCCGCCAGTTTCTGGAGCAGCACCTTCTCCCCACGGTGACGGACCATCGCCTGCGTTTCCAGACCCTGATTGCCGCCCATGTACTGGGCATCGTGTCGCGCGAACTGGTCACGGAGGAAGCCACTCTGGCGGCCGAGCAAACCTGGTTGACCGACCTGCTGGGCGCCCCCCAGGGCGAGGCCGCCTCGCTGGCCGAGCAACGCGACCTGGTCCGGGGGCTGAACGAACGCCTGTGCCAGCGCATCCGCCACGGCGACTTCGACGACCCGACCCGCTGGCAGGAAGCAACCGAGATCGTGCGCCGGATGGTTGTCCTCAAGCTGGAGGTGGCCAACCCGCGCTATCTCGAGGCGACTCGCTGAGGCTTCGGCAGTTCGTGTAGTATCGTGCAGGCCACTCCGTTAGGATGGCAGATGACACACGCCCAGGACGGGACTGCGCACTGCTCTCGTCCGGCCAACGAAGCGGGAGAAAAGTGACGATGCGCACGACAAGGCGAGAGGCTTGGGGACATGGCCTGGTGATCGTCGGCGTGATTCTCGCCGGTTTCCTGGGCACGGCCCGCGCCGAACAAAATGTTTCCCCCTCAAAAACCGGAGGCGACGACCTTCGCAAGCTAGCCCTGAGCCTCAACGAGGTGACCGGCGCCGACCCGATGCGGGGCGTGCTTCAGGACCTGATCGCCAACCCGACAAAGACGCGCAAGCTGGTGGCCCAGGCCACCAAGATGACCGACGAAACGCCGCAGCCGTTCAACCGCAACGCTACCTTCCTCCTGGCCCTGGTCGCCGAGAATCTCAAGGACGTGGATGCCAGCGCCCGCTTCTACCGGCTGAACGCGAAGCAATCGCTGGGGCTGCTCTCCGAGCGGAGCATGGCGCAGGCCTACGTCGGTTTGATTCAGCTGTACGCCGACAACAAGCGGTTCGCCGACAGCGAGAAGGTGTGCAAGGAGTTCCTGGCCCTCGAAGGCGAGGAAGACGACGCCGTCGAACGGCTCAAGCCCTTGGTGATGCGGCGCATGATCCTGGCCATCGCCAAGCAGGGCTCGCCAGATCGCGCCCTGAAGATGGTGGATGATCTGATCAAGGGCGACCCGCGCAACTGGCTGCATCGCGGCCTCAAGGCGCAGGTGCTTCGTGAATCCGACCGCCTCGACGACGCCGGCAAGGTCTACCTCGACGTCATCGAGCGCATCGAGAAGGACACCCGCCTGGAGAAGGAAGAGAAGCAGGATTACATCGACGAGTATCGTTATTTCCTGGCCGGCATCTTCATCGACCAGGGCAACGTCGACAAGGCATCAGAGCAACTGAAGATTCTGCTGGGACGCGAGCCGAACAACCCCACCTACAACAACGACCTGGGCTACATCTGGGCCGATCGTGGCATCAACCTGCCCGAGGCCGAGAAGATGATCCGCCGGGCCATCGAGGAGGAACGCAAGCTCCGCAAGAAGCTGCGCATCGACGGCGACCAGGACAACGCCGCCTACCTCGACAGCCTGGGCTGGGTGCTGCACAAGCAGGGACGGAACAAGGAAGCCCTCGAGGCACTCCAGGCCGCCACCCGCCAGAAGGAAGGCCAGCACCTGGAGATCTTCGACCACCTTGCCGAGGTGCAATTCACCCTGGGTGAGAAGCAGGAAGCCCTGGCCACCTGGAAGAAGGGGCTGGAGTTCGCCACCACCAGCAAGCGCGACCAGAAGCGTAAGGTGGAGGTCGAAAAGAAGATCAAGATGCTGGAATCCAAGTAAACCCGGCCTCTGACCCACTGCGGCAGAGGCAGCCCCTGCATCGATCGCGTGGACACCGAACGTACTCTGCTGGAAGCCATCCGCAACGAACCGGGGGACGATCTCCCCCGGTTCGCGCTGGCTGACTGGCTGGAGGAACACGATCGCTCTCTGCAGGCCGAACTACTGCGCCTGCACCTTCAGCTGCGCAGCAACCCGACATCGCTTCCCCCGGCCGGGCCTTTCGCCCGGCTAACGCAGTTGCTCGAAGGTGGCATCCAGCCTGTCGCCCCCACGCTGACGAACTCCCTGGGCATGCAGTTTGTCCTGATTCCTGCTGGCACCATCTGGATGGGTTCACCTCTCGACGAGAGCAGCCGCTTCGAGGACGAGGGCCCCGAGCATCGGGTCACAGTGACCACCCCGTTCTACCTGGGCACCTTCCCGGTGACCCAGAGCGAATACGAGCGCCTGATCGGCGGGCAACCGAGTCATTTCTGTGCGCGCGGCGAAGGACGTCGCCAGGTCGAGGCGCTCGACACCTCGCTGCATCCAGTCGAAATGATCAGCTGGCACATGGCCGCCGAGTTCTGCACCCTGCTGGGCGAGCTGCACCCAGAACGAGACCTGGGCCGACGCTACCGCCTGCCCACGGAGGCGGAGTGGGAACTCGCCTGCCGGGCCGGCATCTCGCGCGCCGGGCCGTTCCACCAGGGGCGCTCACTGGGAAGCCATCAGGCCAACTTCGATGGCCGTGAACCGTTCGGCACCGCCCCCGTGGGGCCCTACCTGAGCCGAACCGTTCCGGTGAATGCCTACCCGCCCAACGCCTTCGGCCTGTACGACCTGCACGGTAACGTGAGCGAATGGTGCGCCGACTGGTTTGGCGAGGGTTTCTACCTGGAAAGCCCCACCGAAGACCCCATTGGAGCCGCGACGGGCGAGCATCGCGTCCTCCGAGGCGGTTCCTGGAACGACCCCGGCCGCTACTGCCGCGCCGCCTTCCGCTACGACCGGCCCCCCGAGGAAGCCCGCCGCGACTTCGGCTTCCGCGTGCTCCTGGAGTATCCAGCGTGAGCGTTTCACGCAGAGATCAAAGCGATGCCGCCAGTTGCTCGGCGTCGCGCACCATGTCGCCCAGGAGTTGCAGGCCCAGCTCCCAGAAACTCGGATCGGTCACGTCCACGCCCAGGCGGCCTACCAGGACGTGCGGCGCCTCCGAGCCACCCGCTGCCAGCATACCCAGATAGCGAGGGACGAACGCCTCGCCGTCTTGCTCGTACTTCTTCACCAGCGCCAGCACCAGCAACTCGCCGAAGGCGTAGGCATAGCAGTAGAACGGGACATGCACGAAGTGGCCAATGTAGGCCCACCACCAGGCGTAGCCCTCGGTCAGATGCACCACGTCGCCGTGCATCGGCTGATTGGCCTGCATCCACAGCTGGTTCAGCCGCTCGGTGGAAAGCTCGCCCTCCTCGTGCCGGGCTCGATGCACCGACTGCTCAAACCGCGTCAGCACCACCTGGCGAAACACCGTGGCGAAGCCGTCCTCGATCTTGCTGCACAGCATGGCCAGGCGCGTGCGCGGCTCGGGATAAAGTTGCTGCAATCGACGGAAGGTCAGCATCTCGCCAAACACGCTGGCCGTCTCGGCCGTGGTCAACGGCGTATCACATTGCAGATAGCCAACGCCCCGCGCCAGGTACTGATGCAGGCCATGTCCCAATTCGTGCGCCAGGGTCATGACATCGCGGAGCTTGTCGGTGTAGCTCATGAGGATGAACGGGTGCGCGCTGGGTACGGCGCTGGAGGCGAAGGCGCCGCCGCGCTTCCCCTGCCGCAATTCGGCGTCAATCCATTTCTGCTCGAAGAACTGCCGGATGATGTCGCCCGCCTGGGGACTGAAGGCTGCGTAGCTTTCCTCGACGATGCGTCGCCCGGTGGGCCAGTCCACGGCCGGCTGATCGCTGAACAACGGCGCGTAGCGGTCGTAATCACACAGCTGATCCAGCCCCAGCAGCTTGCCCTTGAGCCGATAGTAGCGCTGCACCGTGGCGTGGTGTTGCTCGGCGGCGGTCAGCAGGGCATCGACCACCTTGGGGTCGATCTCGTTGGCCAGGTGCCGGGGGTTCATCACATCGGCATGCCGACGCAGAGTGCAGTCCGAACGGTGGTCGAGCACCAGGGTGTTGAGAATGTAGCCCAGCAACCGGGCGTTACTCTTCAGCCCCTCTGTCAGAGCCGCTGCCCCGGCCGCTCGGACTGAGCGATCGGCATCGTACAGCTTGGCCAGCACCTGCTGCAGGCTGATCTCGTCCGTCGCGCCGCCGTGCGTAAACGGGAAGCGCAGACTCGACACCGTTTCATCGAACAGACGCACGAAGGCGCCACGCCCGGTGACCGACTTCTCGTCGAGTATCTTTTCCTCTGGCTCGCTGAGATAGTGCGGCTTCCACACCAGCTTCTGCCCCAGGAAGTGCCGGTAGCGGGCCAACTCCGGCGCCTCGAGGAGTTTCTTGGCAGAGGCATCGTCGATCTTGACCCATTCGAGATCGAAGAAGATGAGATGCTTGTTGATCTCGGTGCGCCGTTCGCGCGTCCGGGCGAGAAGGGAGCCATGCTTTGGATCATCCGTCCGCGCCGAATGCACGAGCATGGCGTAGATGATCGGCCGATCCATCTGCTCGGAGAGCGACTCCAGCTCCGTCACGGCGGCTGCCAGCCTGGCGACCTCCGGACCGCCCGGCACCTCGATCTGTCCGCGGTAGGTCTGCTCGAAGGCGCGGGCCCGGGTGTGCGCCTGGTCGAGATCCTGCTGGATGCGCGGGTCGTCGATACCGGCGTAGAGAGCGCTCAGGTCCCAGGCAACGCCATCGGCACTCGATCCCTGGCGGTTCGCGGCTTTCACGGTGGACATGTCTTGGGTCCTGGAGTAGTGGTGAGGGGGCGCATCAGAAGATCAGATACGTCCCCGCTCCTCCTCCGGCCATGGATTCACCATGACTCTTGCTGCCGCCTTGCTGATTGTCGCCCTCGTCGTGGTGGCCACGCTCCGTAGGGCCGAGGTGCGATTGACGCTTCTGCTGGGGGCGCTGGCGCTGGGGTGCCTCGCCGGACGCCCCCTGGAGGTGGTGCAGGCCTTTCTTCGCTACTTCACCGACGAACAGTTCCTCCTGCCCATCGGTTGCTGCATGGGGTTCGCCCACGTCCTGCGCAGCACTGGGTGCGATCAACATCTGGTTCACCTGCTCCTGGCGCCCGTGCGGCGGATTCGCTCCTTGCTCATCCCGGGGGTGGTGCTGGTGGGGGTACTGGTCAACATCCCCATCATCAGCCAATCCAGCACCGCCGTCGCCGTGGGTAGTGTGCTGGTGCCGGTGCTCAGCGCGGCGCGGTTGTCTCCCGTCACCATCGGTGCCTCGCTGGTGCTGGGGTCGAGCATCGGTGGCGAGCTGGTCAATCCTGGCGCTCCGGAGCTACGCAGCGTCAGTAGCGCGTGCAACACCAGCGCCATCGCCTGCATCGAGCACACCTGGCCGTTGCTGCTGATCCATCTCGCAGTGACGATTCCGCTGTTCTGGTGGATCTGCGCCCGCGCCGAGGGACGGATCGAGGCCTCGGCTCCCCCCCAGGAGGATGACCAAACTTTCCGGGTCCACCCGATCAAGGCGCTGGTGCCAGTGCTGCCCCTGGTGCTGCTGTTTCTGACAGCCATGCCGCCCAGCGTGCGGCTGATCCACCTGCCACCCGAGTGGCTGGTCGGCCCCGACGAAAAACCGGGCGTCTTCGACACCCGACTGATCGGCCTGGCCATGTTGATTGGCGTGGTGGTGGCCGCGCTCACGTCTCCGGCCCAGGCCGGTCAGACCGCCCGGGTCTTCTTCGAGGGAGCCGGCTACGCGCTGGCCAACGTGACGTCGTTGATCATCGTGGCTGGCTGCTTCGGCAAGGGTATCATGCTGGTCGGCCTGGCCGAACCCCTGCAAGAGGCCATCCGCGGTGCGCCGCGCCTGCTCATGCCATTGGCGGCACTGTTTCCGCTGGCGTTTGCCTGGGTGTCCGGTTCGGGCATGGCCTCCACGCAGAGCCTGTTCGGCTTCTTCGTCGAGCCAACGGAAGCGCTCGGCACCGACCCACTGCGGGTCGGCGCCGTGGTGGCGCTGGCGGCCGCGGCGGGCCGGACACTGTCCCCTGTGGCCGCCGTGGTTCTCATGGCCGCCTCGCTGACCGAAACGCGCCCGCTGGATCTGGTGCGGCGCCTGGCCCTGCCGCTGCTTTTGGGGGTGGCCGCCGTTCGTGGTGGCCGCGCTGGCATCCTGACGCCGGTTACTTGACAGCCTGCCACTCGACGCCCAGATGCATCTTCATTGCCTGCTGCGCCAGCTCGGCCCAGATGGTGTCGGGGTGATCCTTCGCCACCTGCTGCAACACCTTCTCCGCCTCGCGGTAGCGCTTCCGGCTGGGGACGTCGCGCAGCACCTCGCGCGTGTCGAGTCGATACGTCTTGTGGACGACGGCATCGTACGCAGGCAGCTCCTTGCGCAATCCGCCGAGGGCCAGGTTCAGTTCTTCGAGGTAGACAATGCGATGCTGCACCCAGGCGAGGATGAGGTCGTAGTGCGCCTGCCAGCGCAGGTTCTCCTTGTCGCGCAACGGCCGGGCTTCCTGCAGCTCGTCGGCCAGGGTTTCGAGATTGGCGATGGTGCGTGCCAGCTGCTTGCAGCTGGCAAGGACGCGGTCCTTGAGCTGCTTTTCGGCCTGGGGTGTGGTTGGAATCGGGATGCGATCGATCAGCACCATCGAGCCGCGAAACTCCCGCTTCAGCTGCACCACCTCGGCCTGCAGAGCGCGCGGCGGCGTCATTGGCGTGGTGGCCCACAAGAGCAGCTGCGCCCGGTGGAGCATGTCGCGCAGTCGGGTTTGTGGCTCGCCCCGGTCGGCATACCTGTTCAAATCGGTCTTCCCCACGCTGGTGAGCGCGAAAAGACGATCCTTGTTGGCCTGGTAGGCTCCCGGAGCAGGCAGAGCCACCTCGAGCAACAGTTGAGCCGACGGCGAGTTGGTCCGTCCCGGCGTGGGAGCCGACCAGATCCACCCGACGCTCCCTCCCAGCAGAAGGAGCGACACCAGCAAGTACCGCGACATGGCAGGGATACTCCAGCAGACGTCAGCGCGTGTGGAGATAGTGTAGCATGTCGCCCAGTGAGCGTGGGTACCAACCATGAGTCCCGTCGGGTCTTCCCCCACCGTACGGTTGACTCTCGCCGAATCGATATTAGAGTTTCTCAGGGTGGGACAGCTTCCGGCTTGCTCCTTTCCCCCTCCTGATACCGGAGAGTGTCGATGCCGCTACCCCCTCGAGACAATAACGCCGAACGTACGACGGCGGATACGCTATGCGCGGTCCCGCGTCCCCTCTCGGCCGCCGCGCGGGAAGCGTGCCTCGTCCACATCTATCCCACCGGCCCCAGCATGGGCCGCCGTTATCCACTCTCTCCCAAGGCAGCCGCCATGATCGGCCGGGGGAGCGACTGCGTCATCCAGATCGACGATAGCTCCGTATCGCGCAAGCACGCCCGTGTCGAACCTACCCCGCATGGTTACCGCGCCGAGGACCTCGCCAGCACCAACGGCACCTTCGTCAACGACCGCCCCATCAACAGCCAGCTGCTCGAGGATGGCGACTACCTCCGCGTGGGCAACTGCATCTATCGCTTCCTGGCGGGCGGCAACATCGAGGCCGAATATCACGAGGAAATCTATCGTCTGGCCATCATCGACGGATTGACCGATATTCCCAACAAGCGCTACCTGCTCGAGTTCCTCACCCGCGAGCTATCCCGGGCCCAGCGACATCAGCGACCTCTGTCGGTGCTCCTGTTCGACCTCGACCGCTTCAAGTCGATCAACGACGAGCATGGTCATCTGTGCGGCGATTACATCCTCCGGGAGATGGCCCACCAGCTCAAGGCCATCATCCGCAGTGACGAGTTGCTGGCCCGCTACGGCGGAGAAGAATTCGCCGTCGTCCTGCCCGAATGTACCATCGAGAACGCCTGCCAGGTCGCCGAGCGCGTCCGCTCCCTGGTCGCCGCCTTTCCCTTTATCTTCGATGAACAGCGCATCCCGGTCACCGTCAGCATCGGGGTCGCCAGCGCCTCGCACGAAAACCTCTCACCCCTGGAACTGCTGGAACGCGCCGACGAACACCTGTACAGAGCCAAGGAACAAGGCCGCAACCGCGTCTGCAGCTGAGAAGCCAGCCGAATCTGCCCCTCACTTCGCGCCACCGCTGAAATCCGCGCCGTTTGTACCGGCTATTCTTCGGAAAATGCGCCACGCTTCTCTCTCGCCGACTGCGCAACGGGTATGCTAATAGAGGACACCCCCTCGAGGCTTTCGTCCGGGAGAACCAGCCCATGATCCGCTTCCTTGTTCTTGCCCTCCTGACCCTGGTGCTGCTAACTCCCGCCCCTGTCGAGGCAGGTCGAGTTCCCAGCGCCAAGACGCAGATTGTCCCCGCCAACGGCGCCCGGCCGGACATCTACTTCCCCTACACCACCAACGGCCGTAACAACCTCGGCGTGTGGAACGGCGTCCAGCCGTGGATCTACGACCAGACCGCCGTCGGCACCAACAAGCCCAACGCTCAGGGCAAGCCGGTCTACAACCTCATCTACTACGGCTCGTCCACTGGAAACAGCAGCGACTTCAACGGCGCCATGCCGCGCCAACCCAACCAGCTCCGTCCCACTCGCTGAGGTCGCTTCCATGCGCACACTCACCCTGGTGGTGGCGCTCTCGCTGGGCACACTTCCGGCGTCGGCGCAGGGGCTTGCTCCCCTGGCCGACGTGGAATGGTCAGTCCTTCGCCCCCAGGTCCGCGCGCTGCTCACCCACTCGGCCAGGCTCAACCTCCTACCCCCCGAGACGGTCCGCACTCTCGAAGGGCTGCTGGCCAGCGCCAGCCCCGCCGATCCGGCCAGCTCTGCCCGCGCTGTGCAGAAGCTGCTCGATGCCCACTGCCTGGTAGGCGTCCACATCAATCCCGAAAGCCGGGTGAAAGCCGCCCGCGGCGCTCTGGCCGCCCGCCTCGTGCTGGATCGCGACACGCACCTCCTTGTCCGCGTCCACAACGAGGGGGGAGTCACTCATCCGCTGGTAGCCAGCAGTGATCAGGCGCGTGCACCCGGGAAGAAGGATCCCGACCGCTGGCTCGACCTCGCCCTGCTCAACGACAAACCGTTCGCCAACCGCCTGACCGGGCACCCGGTGGAATATCGCATTCTGCGCCTGACGCCGCGCCAGGCCGGCAAGCGCGAGGCCACCCTGATGTTCGATGTCGGCCAGGGAACCCAGGATCTGGGGTTCCGCTCCGAGGTGCCGATCCTCTTCACCATCCGCCAACCCTGACTCCCGTCCACAGACTGGCCTCGCCTGTACAACAATGGGGTAGATTCTCTCCCCGATGCGAGGCAGCCATGTCGGCACGTTCGTTCAAGCAGGAGCTGGTCGCGGTGTTCGGCCAGCCGGTCGCTGAAAATCCCACCCAGGTGATGATCGAGGCCGCCTTCCGGGCGATGGGGCTCGACTGGCGCTACCTGACCATCGAGGTAGCCCCCGCCGATCTCCGCGCCGCCGTTGCCGGGATGCGAGCGATGGGCTTTCGTGGCATCAACTGCACCATTCCGCACAAGGTCGCCGTGGTGTCTCTGCTCGACGAACTGACACCCGCCGCCCAGGCCATCGGTGCAGTCAACTGCGTGGCGCGCCAGGGCGACCGCCTCCTGGGCGAGAACACCGATGGCAAGGGCTTCCTGCAGTCGGTCCAGGAGCATGGCCCGGTGACGGGTAACAAGGCGGTGTTGCTGGGGGCTGGCGGCGCGGCCCGGGCCATCGGCGTCGAGCTGCTGCGTGCCGGTGCGGGCGCCATCACTGTGGTGAATCGCAGCGAGGCTCGCGGCCGCGAACTTGTCGCCGTGCTCGACCGCGTGGCACCCGGCAAATCGCGGTTCATCCCCTGGCAGGGCGATTATGTCGTGGAGCCGGGCACGCACTACGTCATCAACGCCACCTCCATCGGCCTCTTCCCCGAGGTCGATGCACGGGTGCCCCTCGACACCCGCTCGCTGACGCCCGGCATGGTCGTCTGCGACGTGATCCCCAACCCGCCGCGCACTCGCCTGGTACGCGAGGCCGAGGCGCGCGGCTGCACCGTGCTCGATGGCCTGGGAATGCTCGTCAACCAGGGGGTGATCGGCATCCGCCTGTGGACCGGCCGTGACCCCGACCCGGCGGTCATGCGTCAGGCGCTGCTTGAGGTGTTCGGCTGAGTCGGGCTAACCGGCCAGGTCCCGCGCCAGCCGAACCAGCCCCAGCAGGCGGAGCAGGCTGCGCCGGGCCGGGCCCGGATCCCACCGCACCGTGTGCACCCGCTGCTCGATCAACCGCGTCAACGCTTCGATCGTCTGGACGAACCGGGCAAACCCCAGCTCTGCGCCGCGCTGACCGAGTGCGCGCCACTGCTGGGCCAGCTGATCATCCGCGCGCCCAAGGCCTGCCACCACCAGGTCGCCCAGCCGTTCTTCCAACTCGGCCAGGTAATCGCGCAGGGGATCCTGTCCCGCCGAGGTCTCCTGCACCACCACGGGGTGCCGGCCGGTAGGCACAGGCGCTAGATCGATCCACGGCTGCACAAGCCTGCGCTGCCCCGCCTGCTCCAGCACCACCCCGAACGGCTCAACCACCAGACCGCGCGCCGTCCGTCGGACTCGCCCCGACACCCACCGAAGCCGCGCCCCGGGCGCGGCCAGCGCACCCAGCAGCGCCTCGGCGCCACCCTGGCCGATGGTGGTGTAGGGATGCTCAAGCAGTACCACTCGCCCGGCCCGGTCCACCAGCTGCGCCGTCACCGTCTGCCTGGCCGCGTCAAAGCCTGCCGCCCGCGTCTCCGCCACGGTCAGGACATGGACATCCTCGCTCAGCCGGCGCGGCCGCAGCGCCGAGGGAGGTAGGGCATCCAGGCGGCTTTCCAGCTCGGCAAAGTCATCGCTGCCGACGGGAGGCGGCACCTCCTCCCATGCCAGCCGATCCTGCTCGCGCACCGTGCAGGGACTGCGACCGGGAATCAACTCACGGGCAGCGCTGCGTCGGCCTCCCTGCACCTGCAAGAGACTCCGGCCCAGAGCGTGGAAGGAGAGTCCCTGCAGCGCGGTCTGCTGGCCCAGCTGCGCCACGGAGCGGCCCTCTGCCCGGAGCAGCACCCGGGTGAACGCCACCACGCCCAGCGAGTCTGGATCGAAGAAATACACCGCCAGCGTGGTGCTCTGCCGGCCTGGTCGGGCCTCGCACCCTAGCCCCAGATACTCGCCGAACCCCACCTTCACATCGCGGTCGGCCGTGGTGCCACGCACCAGGCGCTGGGGCAATCCCGGAGGCGCCGTCCGGATCGCATCGAGACGCACCACCAGCTCGCCCAGCAAAGCGACCATGGCGACCGGCTCGAACCGGGCATCCTGGTCGGCGTGCGCCTGCCATTGTTGCTGAACCGCTCGCAGAATCTCGGCGGGCCAGATCAGATCGCTTGCCTCGCAGCGCGGCACCAGGCGCGCCAGGCGATCGGCCCCGCCCTGCCCCACTCCTGCCACGCCGTGCCCGACCCAATCATGCGCCACCGCCTCCATCTCGTCGAGCAGATCGGCTGGCACGGGTGGGGCCTCGGCTCCCGCGCTGATGATCCCGCTGGGCCGGTCGGCGGGCAGCGCGCGGAAGGCCCACACAGCCAGGGCGACATGCTCGCACGGCGCTGCCCCCGCGCAGCCGCACTGGGTGAACCGTACATCGCCTGGCACCAGGAACCGTACCCGGCAGTGAGGCACCTGCAGATGCGCTACCGGCCGCGTCCCGCGCACCAGCTCGGCCAGGATGCCAGCATCGAACTGCCGCCGCAGCCGGGCCAGCGTCGCCGGCCGATAGTATTGGCGAAGCTCGGCATCACTGATCTCCCCGGGATCCCAGGGCCCCATCACCGCCGTCGCCGTACCTCGCTGGCGCTGATACAGCAACACCAGCCGCACCAGATGCTTGCAGGGCTCGACCGCCCCACACGCGCAGCGGCCGGCGCGCAAAGCGCCTTTCGGGGGAAGCTCGCTCCAGCGGCCGTCGTTCCAGCGTACGTGCAGCGTTCCGTCCGGCCTCTCACTCAGCTCGCCAGTGATGTCACCCGCATCGAGATCTCGGAGTGCCTCCTTCACCTTGCCGCGCGTGCTCAGGGCAGCCAGGTCGTCGTGCGATAACGCCAGCAGGTCGGGACGCGACATGGGTCAACTCACCTTCCGCGCTACCCACTCGGCCAGCTGCCCGGGAGTCATCGCCCCCACGGACACGCCCAGGCTGGCCAACTGGCCGGCGACGTCACGGTTGAAGTTCGGGTGCGCCTGCTCGTCAAGCGCGGCCAGCCCCAGCAGTGTCACCCCACTCTCGACCAGCTGCTTCGTGATCGCCAGCAGACGATCGAGCGAGCCACCCTCGAAGAAGTCGGTGATGACCACCATCAACGTCTGCCGCGGCGACTGCACCAGGGTGTGAGCGTACTCCAGCGCACGGGCGATGTCGGTGCCTCCACCCAGCTGCACGCGCAGCACCACCTCGACCGGATCGCTGCACTGGTCGCTCAGATCGACGACATTGGTGTCGAACAGCACCAGATGCGTCCGCAGGCTGGGAATGCCGGCGAAGATGGCCGCGGTAACGGCGGCATGAATGACACTGCTCGCCATACTTCCCGATTCATCGACGAGCACGATAACCTGCCAGCGCTCACTCTGCCGACGGACGCGCGAATAGAAGAACGGCTGATGGATGTGCAGCCGACCTTCCGCCGTGCTGAAATGGGCCAGGTTGCGCCGAATGGTGGTGCGTGGGTCGAAGTTACTGGCCTGACGCGCGCCTGGGTGCGCTCGCCGATGCCGTGCCCCCTGGAAGCCTTGCCGGACCGGGCGCGTCCACTGCTCGACCAGCTGCTGAATCGTGCGCCGGGCCAGGTCGCGTGCCAGCGCCAGCACCTCGGGGTTCATCAGGTGCCGGGTGTGCAGGATCGCCTGCAGCAGCGTCAGGCTGGGCTGCGCCCGCGCCAGAAGCTCGGGGTTGGTGACTAGCTCGGTCAGCTCATACCGTGCCAGCGCGTCGTGCTCGATGCGCTCGATGGTTTCACGCGGGAACAGCACGTGGACCTCGTTGATCCACTCCGGCACCGTTAGCCGAGAGTCGCCAGTGCCTCCGTCGCGCGGTTGGTCCCGGGGCGTGCGGACATTGCGACCAGGTGTGTACTCGCGGTCGTAGAGAAACCCCAACGCGCGGTCGCGCCGGGCGTCGTCTCCCTCCAGCGAACAGCCCAGCGCCTGCTCGGCCTCCTCGCCCAGCACCAGCCGCCAGCGTGCCAGTAGCGCGCGATCCGTCATGGCCATTTACTCCTTATCCCCTCTGCGTAGTCCGCACTGTGCCGCCAGGTCAAACAGGCGTGCCTCGAAGCGCAGCACCCGCGCCGCCAGCGCAGCATCGACCGGTGGCGTGGCATCCTCCTCTCCCACCCCTAGTAACTGGTGCAGGGTCTGGGCAAAGCGTTGCTTCTCCCGTGGGGTAAAGTAGGTGAATGCCCGGCGCAGAGCGGGAGCCGCCCGCAGAAACTCCTCGGCAGACCACTCCGCCACGCAGCCATGCAGGGCGAGAATCAGTTCGGGCCGACGCTGCACCTGCTCGCGCGCCAGGGCAAACAATCCGCCCAGGAAGTCTCCCAGCTGCTCGGGCTGGACGAACTGTCGGAACTGCCCGCCGACCTGGTTGTCATCCGTCGCCCCAAGCGACCAGCCCGCCCCCAGCGCCGCCCCACGCATCCCGGGCGATTGTGCGCTGTCCTGGGCGATCCGCGCCAGCAATGCCGTCAGCTCGACCCGATCAAGATGCAGCACGGCTTCGCACCGCTCGAAGGTTTCGCGCAGACTCACCACCCCCTGGATGGCCTCGGCCTCGCGGCCCGGAACCTGGCCCAGCCCCTCGAGCAACCATAGCGCGCGGGCGTAGGCTTCTCCCAGCAACGCCCCCACGGGCGCACTCCCGGCGGTGCCGAACAGGTGGTCGTAGCGAAAGAGATACAGCAGCTGCCCCAGGGCCGGAACCAGGCAGAAGAAATCGCCCTCGGCGCGGATCAGTTCTTCGACACGCGCGCGGAGCACCCAGGCCAGTTCCAGCAAACCGGCCAGGACGGCATCGAGCAGGAGTTGCACTGCACCAGCCGCATCGCGTTCGAGTCCACTTGCCCGCTCCGTCAGCACCGCCAGGGCAGCTTCCGCCAGCGTGGGGCCATATCGTGCCGCCTCGATGGTGCTGGCCTCGAAGTCTGGCTCCCAGGCGATCCGCCAATTCTCGTGGGTCGCGCGCATGGCCTCGTCCGGGTCGGCCTCGCGCACTTCGCCTGGGTGAAAACCCCGGATGCCCAGCTGGCAAAGCCGATGTAGTACCTGGCTGCGCTGGCGGTCGAGGTCGTTGCCCAGTGCCAGTTCCACCTCGCGCGGCGTCGCCTGGTGCTGCAGAGCGTGCCGCTCCAACTGTTCGCGCACATCGCGGACTAGCGGCGGAAGCAGCGTCCCGATCGCAAGCACGCCGCGCGCACCGCCGCGCAGCACGGCGTGAATGGCCTCGAGCAGCGGATGTCGCCCCGAACGGCTAACATCCTCCTTGATCAGCGAGGTGGTGAGCGCATCGACCAGGTCGGTCCGCCAGACCCGGGCGTGGCCTCGCAACGACGCCAGCCCAACCGCCGTCGTCTCCACCGCGATGAGATCAGCCGTGCTGATTGTCTGCTTTTGCTCGCGCAGCCGAACGCTAATGGCGGCCAGCACGCGCCGCGAAATCTCGTCTCCTCCTGCGCCGGCCGCCTCCCAGACCTGCTGATAGAAGCCCGGGTTAGGCATGCCGGCCTCGTAGCCGGTCAGACTGTCGAGCCGCTCGAACGAGTACGGAGTCAGGGCCAGCCCGCGTTCTTCCCCGGGTTCAGCTGGCGCGGCTTCCACCACGGCTGGCTCGGTCATCGTGCCCAGGCCGCGGCCATGGAGGCGGGCCCACACCGGCAGGCAGTGCGCCCCGCCGATCACGACGAGGATCGGCCCCGCACCCCGTGCCTCCATCTCGCGGATCTGCCCGGCCATGAACGCTTCCCGGTTTCGATCGACGGTCGATCCCGCCCCCTCGAGCAGCCGCATGTGGCCGCAGAGCGCGTGCGCGCGGAGAAGATAGCTGGCCACGTCCAGGGTGGGATCGATCTCGAAAAGCGTGTCCCACAACGCGTGAAAATCATCGAGGCCGAGCTTCCGGCACAACCCGTCCACGTAGGCGCTTCGGCGAAAGGCGGCGTCGCTGAACCGGTTCTCCGGCTCCGCGGCGTCGAGCGCGGCGATGTCGGCCCAGGGCAGATCGATGAAGCGCAGTGCTGCCTGGGTCTGCCGTGCGATCTGGATCGCCTGCCACTCCGGTGAGTGCTCGCAAAAGGGATAGAAGGCGCCGCGCCGCCGACCGTCCGCCAGACGCACATAGCTGTACAGAGCCACGGGCGGCTGATGCGCCAGCGAAAGCTCATTTAACCGATCGTTGAAGTCCGCTGGCCCCTCGACGAGGATGGCGCTGGGACGCAGCGCGGCCGCCAACGTGCCCAGCAACCGGCTGCCGGCCGGGCTGTGATGCCGCACCGGAAAGAACACGATCCGGGCGGAACGATCGGCCAGGGGAGTGAAGTCGAAAGGTTGCATCGGCTCGGGATTTTAGATCAGGGTAGCTGATGCCGGGCCTCGAAGTAGGCCTTCCACAGCTTACCGGAGCGAGCCTGGACAGTGTGCATGAAGTAGTGCCGCAGACGGCGGAGGTCGTCGGCCGAGTCCTTCAGCGCGGTGCCGATCAGGTGCTGCACCAGGTGATGCGGTGTGGCCGTTTTCTGTTCGTAGTACCAGGCGTGCAGGCTGGCCGCGTACCCGGTGGAGATCGCCTCGGCAGTGCTCATGGCTGCCGTCAGTGGTTCGAGTGCCTTGCCCTCAGTGGTCTGGCCGAAGCGCAGCTCGTGAAACGTGGTGACGAGCAACTCCGTCAGATCAGGCGGCAACTGGACGGGCAGGCCGGCGCGGGCCAGCAGTCGGTCGGTCTCACGCTGGACCAGGGCCATCTCGTCCGCCAGACGCGCGATCGGCTGGACCGTCTCGAAATTGAAGCGCCGCTTCAACGCCGCTGACATATCGTTGACACCGCGATCGCGCGTGTTAGCAGTGGCGATGACATTGAACCCGGCGCGGGCAAAGAGTGTTCGCTGCTCATCGTGCAACTCAGGGATCGCCAGCACGCGGTCGCTGAGGATCGACAGCAGAATGTCCTGGATCTCTAGCGGGCATCGCGTCATTTCCTCGAAGCGGACCAGCTTTCCTTCCTGCATCCCGCGATAAATCGGCGCCGGCACCAGCGCCTTCTCGCCGGGCCCCTCGGCCAGGAGCAGCGCGTAGTTCCAGGTGTACTTGATGGCATCCTCAGTGGTGCCGGCCGAGCCCTGGATGGTGAGCGTGGAATCGCCACTGATGGCCGCAGCCAGCAACTCGCTGAGCCAGGTCTTGGCGGTGCCTGGCTCTCCGAGGAGCAATAACCCGCGCTGGGTGGCCAGCGAGACGATGCAGCGCTCGACGAAAGCACGCGACCCCACGAACTTGGTGGCGATGCCCAGCGCCTCGTCGCCCAGCACAAACGCCGCCACGCTGGCTGGTGACAGCTTCCAGCCAGTCGGCCGGGGTTGGTGGATGTCGCGCTCAGCCAGGAGGGCCAGTTCGTCGGCGTAGGTCGTCTCTGCGGCAGGGCGCTGCAGCAGTGGCTCGACGGCTGCTGGGGGGCGGCTCTGTTTTCGCGCCACTATCTTCTCCTCGTCACCCGATGTGCTTGCTGGCCAGGATCGCGAAGAAGTCGAGTACCTCGGAGAGGATGACCGGATCAATCTTCGCCAGGGGTAGTGCGCGATCATCGTCGAGGTGCTTGCCCGCGCGGACAAAGTGCAAGGTCTGCACCTCCTGGGGATCGTCGTCCATGTGGTAGCCGTAGGCGCTGATGCCCGGGTCGTAGGTCAGCACGGCGATCAGACGGGCGCGAGCGAAGGTCCGGACGTGGCGATTGCACCCGCCATACTTGCCCATCTCCAGAGCTCCTTCTTCCAGGCCGCGCTCCCACCCCATGCGCTCGCACAGCCCCAGCAGCGTGATGGGACGCACGTGAATCTCTTCCTGAGCGACGAGTACCGACTCCTCCTGGTCTTCCTCATCGAGGGTACGGACCGGCCGCGTCAGCTGTGGGAAGGGCGGCACAATCTCATGATCAGCAAACAGGTCGGTCCAGTGGGTGCGCTGCTCGGGGGTCAGCAGGATCGGATGGACCAGCCGAACGCCTTCCAGATCGTCCAGCGTGGCCGGGTTGCCCTCGCCATCGACAGGCTGGCCATCCTCGTTGAGGCGGAACAGGAGCTTCAGCTGTTTCTTGCGATTGATCCCACCCCAGAGTAACCGGCTGGCCAGCCGACGCAGCAGCGGATGCGCGACGACATCGCCGAGAAACGCCTCGACCTTCCAGATACGCGGATCGACCAGCGATTCCTGCAGGCGCTCCACCTCCAGGCGAAGCACGTCGCGCAGGAGGTGCTTGAGTTCCTTCCACTCCGCCAGTGCGCTGGCCGCCCGGGTCGGGTCATCGCTGGCCGCCGGTTTGGGCAGATCCGCACGCACCTTCCCTGCAGCATCGCGCACGCACGCCTTGAGATCCTGGGTGAGTGCGAGGTGAAACTGCCGGGGGCCAAAATCGAAGATACGTTCACCATCCAGGCCAAACGTGGGGACCAGACGGTCGCCCAGCTGGTCGTAGCTGAGGCCGCGATCGCTGGCGGCGGTGTGTAGCAGGCCCAGGGCAGTCATGGCGATGCGACCCAGCTTGCGATCACGGCCCAGCAACGCCAGCTCATACAGCGCAGCGTCGGTCCCAATGAAGGGCAGGAACGTCAGTGCCCGCATCGCACGCTGGTGCAGGCGTTTACTGGGCCAGTCGCGAATGCAGGCGACCAGTCGCCGAACGATGAGGTCGCCTCCCCAGTGAGCGAGCACCTCGAAAGCCCAGCGTTCCGGAGAAGGCGACTCGTTCTCCAGCCAGCGCTCGAACAGAGCCAGGGCGAACGGCTCGCGCCAGCGGGCATCGCAATGTTCGCGCATCTGGGTGACGAGAGCGACGGGCTTTTCCAGGGTGCTGTCGCGCAGGGCCAGGAGACAGGCCTGCACCTCTTCTGGTGTCAAGTCGTGCCCCTGGACGGTAAGTGAGGGCAAGGTGGCTGGCTCGACCCAGGCCGGCAGGGGTTTGCGGCGCGTTGTCGGCATCTCAGATACAGCGGCGTCGAGCCAGAGTGGGCTGGAGGGCGTCATGGGCAGTGCTCCCGGAGGATGATGGGTATTGTGCCGCGCAGCGCTCCTCGATTCCAGGTTAGCCGGGGGTGGCTTCCAGCAGCGCCGTCACGAAGCGCCGGAAGAGCGGGCTGCGAAAGCGGAGCTTGCTCCACACCACGGCGAGTGTTCGCTCAGGATGATCGCCCGACAGGGGACGATGGACCAGCCCCGGGACAGCCGAGCTGCGCGCCGCCATCTCGGGTACGAACGACAGCCCATGCCCCAGGCGCACAAGCTCCAGCACCGTTGCCAGCTGGTGCAGCTCAGCTGTCACGACCGGAGCCAGCGCATGCCGTGCGCAGAACTGTCGCGTTTCTCCCGCCAGGCAATGCGCCTCGTTGAGCAGGACAAACGGCTCGGCTGCCAGATCCTTCATGCGAACGCGCGGCTGGTGCACCAGCGGATGCGCGGCAGGCAGGCACAGCAGCAATGGTTCGGTGAGCAGCCGCTCGATATGCAGTCCTTCTTCCGGCACCGGCAGCGCCAGGATGCCCAGGTCGATCTCGCCTCGACGGAGGGCTTCCAGGGTGGCCGCGGTGGTCAGCTCGCGCACCTCGACCCGGGCTCGCGGGTTCGCCGTGGCAAAGCGCACCAGCACGGAGGGTAATAGATACGGCGCCACCGTGGGAATGGCGGCGACGACCAGCCGGCCCGCCTCGGCGTCGAGCGCCACACTTTCCCGGGCATCGGCCAGAAGCGCCAGGATCTGATCGGCCCGCTCCTTGAAGATCCGCCCCGCATCGGTCAACCGGGCACCCCGGCCTGATCGCTCGAACAGCTGCCGATCCAGTTCCGCCTCCAGCTTGGCGATTTGCTGGCTGAGCGTCGGCTGGGTCACGCCACAGGCCTCGGCCGCCCGGGTGAAATTGCCCAGGTCGGCCAGCTTGACGAAGTATTCGATCTGGTGCAGGTCCACGCCGTGCCCTCCGCGCACCATAGGCGCAGCCTATTGTATCTATCGCTCCGGCCAATTTCACCTATCGACGTCGCGCGGCTACCATTTCTCCAGAGTGATGGCCCACGGGGTGGGTCGATGTAACCACGATGAGGGAGGGTTGACACATGAGACATGGTACGTTGGCAGCGGCGCTGGCGCTGAGTCTGGGCCTGGGCGTGGCCCACGCGGAGCCACCTGCGAGGCCGCTCACTGAAGATGGCGGCCAGCCCGTGGGGAATAACCAGAACAGCCGGACGGCGGGGGAGCACGGCCCGGTGCTCCTGGATAACTTCCACCTGATTCAGAAGCTGGCCCGCTTCGATCGCGAGCGCATCCCCGAACGCGTCGTGCATGCTCGGGGCGTGGGAGCCCACGGCGAGTTCGTCGCCTCGGGCGATTTCTCGGCCTGGACGAAGGCGCGGCTCTTCTCGCAGAAGGGCAAGAAGACGCCGGTGTTCGTGCGGTTCAGCACGGTGATCCATCCGTCTGGATCGCCCGAGTCACTACGGGATCCGCGCGGCTTCGCGGTGAAGTTCTACACCGAGGAAGGCAACTGGGACTTGGTGGGCAACAACCTGCCAGTGTTCTTCATCCGCGATGCGCTCCAGTTCCCGGACATGGTCCACGCGCTGAAGCCGTCGCCCGTGACCAATCAGCAGGACCCCAACCGCTTCTTCGACTTCTTCAGCCACGTGCCCGAGAGTACCCACATGCTGACCCAGGTCTACTCGGATCGCGGGACGCCAGCCAATCTGCGCCAGATGGACGGGTTCGGGGTGCATGCCTTCAAGTGGGTCAACGCCGCAGGCGAGGTGACCTACGTGAAGTTCAACTGGCGCAGCCGACAGGGGCTGAAGAACCACACCGCGACCGAGGCCACGAAGGAAGCGGCGAAGAACCACAGCTATCACACCGCCGACCTGTATGACTCCATCCGCGCCGGCAAGTTCCCCAGCTGGGAGCTACGCGTGCAGATGCTGCGACCAGACGAGCTGAACCGCTTCGAGTTCGACCCGCTGGATGCCACCAAGGAGTGGACCGGGGTGAAGGAACTGCCCGTCGGCGTGCTGACGCTCAACCGCGTGCCCAGCAACTTCTTCCAGTTCAGCGAGCAGTCGGCCTTCTCGCCCGGCATGGTGGTGCCCGGCATCGAGCCGAGCGAGGATCGACTACTGCAGGGCCGGCTCTTCAGCTACGCCGACACCCAGCGCTATCGCCTGGGAGCCAACTACCTGACGCTGCCGGTCAATCGGCCCGTGGCGCGAGTGAGCAACGGCAACCAGGATGGTGCGATGAATCCCGACGTGACCGAGGGCGAGGTGAACTACTCGCCCAGTGTGACCACCGGCGGCAGACGCGATGATGCCCGCTTCGAGGCGAGCAAGGCGCCGCTGACTCCGCGCGTCGAACAGAAGCCCATTCGCAAGACGCTGAACTTCCAGCAGGCCGGTGAGCTGTACCGCAGTTTCACCACGGCTGAGCGTGAAAACCTCATCCGCAACCTGGCCGGCGACCTCGGCAAGGTGCGCAATAGCACGGTGAAGACCCGGATGGTATCGCACTTCTACCAGGCGGATGTCGACTACGGGACGCGCCTGGCCGAGGCGGTCGGGGTCGACTTGACCGAGGTGAAGCGCCTGGTGAGCCGGGCCACGAAGTAACAACCGATTTTAACGATCGTTCTTATCGCCTTGAGGAGCAAGCGATGTTTCCGCTGACGTTGATCTTGAGTGTGTTTGTGACCGGCGAGGCGCCTGTGGTGGTCACTCCCGAGGTGGGCCGGAAGGTTCAATTGATCGCCTTCCAGGCAGCCCGCGAGGGCGATCGAGACACGCTGAAAGCCTACTTCCAGGCAGGCAGCGCGGTGAACGCCACGAACGACCGCGGGGACACCTTGCTGACCGTGGCCGCGTACAACGGGCAAGCCAGCGCAGTCCAGCTGATCCTGGCTCAGCCAGGGGTGAAGGTGGACCTGCGCAACCGGATGGGGCTGACCGCCCTGGCCGGGGCTGCCTTCAAGGGGCACGTCGAGATCGCTCGCCTGTTGGTGGCCGCCGGGGCGGATGTCAACGCCGCCAACGGCAGCGGGCAAACCCCACTTATGTACGCTGCCCTGTCGGGCCGTACCAGGGCGGTGGAGTATCTCCTGAGTGTGGGCGCGAAGGCCGACGCGCGCGACCGGGGTGGACGAACCGCGCTGAGTCTGGCCCAGAGCCAGGGTGCCGACGAGGTGGTGCGCCTGCTCGAAAAGCCCGCGGCTACTTCCGCACGCTGAGCGTCAACACGGGCGAGGCATACCCCACCTTGACGACAAAGTTGATCGAGACGTGAGCCATCACACAGATGGGCACGTTCTCGATCAACGCCGCGTCCGGGGCAGCCCGCAGCACAATATGTCCCTTGCTCCCAGCACCGAGCAGGGTCTTGCTCTTGCCTTCGACAATGGTCACGCCGGGGGGGAGAGGGTTGCCAAACACCCGCCCCAGATGCCGCAGCAGAATGTCGAGCGTGACTCCCTTGTCGAAATCGGCCCGCCGCTTCACCTCAATGTCGAGCTTCACCTCTTCGCCCGGCTTCAGAACAATCTGCGTGGGTGACACGACGATGTCCTGAATGTCCGAGGGCCCGGTGACGGCCACGGTCTGCATCTTCACGTCGAAGAGGCCGCGACCTCCGCCGGGGAAGTAGATCTCCTGCTGCACCAGGACAGGACGGGTCAGCGTTTCACTCCGCTCTCCCACCATGTGCGTTCCGGTAGCGACCAGTTGAATATTGGCAGCACCGACCTGGGCACTGGAGGCAGCGCTGAACACCAGCACCCCCTGAGTCTGCTGCGGCTGAATGGTCAGCGGGTTGACCGTGACTCCCTCGGGAAGTCCCTGCACCTCGATCTTTACCGGGCCCGTGAATCCATGCAGGCGAGCGACCTGGACGAACCACGCCGTACGCGCCCCCGGTCCGATCATGGCCTTGTCGCCGTCGCAGGTGGCGGTGAAGTCGGGCCGGGCCAACTCCGCCTCGATGTGGTAGACAAAGGTCGGCCCGCCCTTGCTGTGCAGGTCGCGGATGCGCAGAGTGTAGTCACCATCCGCGGTCGGATTGAAGATCAGCGCCGGATCCTTGCCATTGCTGTCGTCGTTGGAAAGGACCAGCCCGCCGCGCGCGTTCAGCACCTCGAGGATCGCATCGAGTCCCGAGCGAAGCTGCGTGCCAAAGCGGCGGGCCTTGACCTCGAACCGGATGGGCTGCCCCTTCTTCGCCGTGAACACGAAGTGATCGACGTCGCGCGCCGTACCGATGACGCCGTTGATACCCGCTGGCAGCGTCACTCGCGTGGCCTTCTCTGGCGTGTCGTTTGGCTCCTGTTCCAGCACCTGGGGTAGCGCACTGACGAGCAGAGGCACCGGCTCCGTTCGGCCCGCAGGCGTTTCGAGTACCACCTCGTGCAGGCCGGGTTGCGGCGGCGCCGTGAACGGAATCCGCGGCTGGACCCCGGCGGCGGACCCGATCGGCTGGAGTTGAACCGCCTGCCCCGCGCGAACTGCCATCGGGTAGACATGTGTCGCATGTGGACGATCGGTCACCAGCAGCGCGTAGACCCAGCGCGGGTCGCCATCGTACTTCGAGTCGCGCACCTGAACGACATACTCGCCGTCCTTCGGCACCGTGTAGGTCAACAGCGAGTCAGCGAAGTAGAAGTCATCGTTGGCCGCCAGCTCACGACCAGAGACGTCATACAGGGTCAGAATGGGGTCGGCGTGCTTCTGCAAGTCGTGCATCTTGTCTTGCAGACGAGCGCACTGCACCTCGAAGGTGAGTGTCTGCCCGGCTCGCGCCTTGAAACGGTAGTGATCGACATCCTCGGCGGCCTCGATGCGGCCCGCCACGTTGCTAGGTACCGGGATCTCGGTCGCCTTCTCCCGGGTGTTGTTCTCCGCCTTCTCCACCACCACGGGATGGTCGCTGATCACCAGTTGCCCGACGCTGGATACCCCCAGCGACGAGGCCAGGCGAAACTCGCGGACGCCGGGCAGGACATCGGGCGCTACCGTGACCTGCAACGTCACCTCGCGCACCACCGCGGCCGCCTTACCCTTGACCGGGACGATCTCGGCGCGGATGCCGTCGCCCTCGAAGAGCGCCTTGTAGGTGCCGGCGAAGTTCATCTGTCCCGCGACCACCACGGTGGTGGTCTTGCCCCGTTGCACGGCAGCGGGATGTACGTGGGTGATCATCGGATACGAAGTCTGGGCCTGGGCTAGCCCCGTCACCACCAGCGCGAGAAGGAGGGTGCGCATCGACATGGACTCCCGAGATGGAGTTCACCTGGAGAAAGCAGGAGGAGGAACAGGTTGGCCACTCAGCGCCTTCGTCACCAACTCGGGACGACGCAGCGCTTTCCAGAGAAGATCGCCCGCCAGTGGCTGGCCCGCCATCAACCAGCGGGACTCGGTGGCGAGATCGACGCTACCCGCGACGTAGCCCGCGGGCGTCAGCGTCAGCCATGCGCCCGACGGCAGGGCCATAAGCGTGGCTCGTGCCTGGCCGGTGGCCAGGTCCACCAGGCGTACCAGCCCGTCGAAGCTACCAACGGCCACGAGCTTCCCATCGGGGCTGAGTGCCACACTGTAGTTGAGTGCATCGGTGCTGATCGACCGGATCAAGGTGCCGGTGGAACCATTCCACAGCTTCACCGTGTTATCTTCGCCGGCCGAGGCGAGCGTCTTGCCATCACGGCTAAATGCCAGGTCGAAGACAGCGCCACGATGGCCCGGCGCCGAGCGCACCTTTTCGCCGGTGCTGGGGTTCCACCAACTGAGGCCCGGTTCGAGCCCGGCGCTGACCACCGCCTTGCCGTCGGGGCTGAATGCCACGCTCAGCACATCTTCGTTGCGATCGCTGAAGGTAAACTTGCCGGCGCCGGTGTCCGCCTCGGCGAGGCGCACCGCGCGATCCTTGCTACCGGATACCAGTGATTTTCCATCCGGTGAGTAGGCGACACAGGTGATGAAGTCAGAGTGAGCCGACAGCACGCGTTCTGTCTTGCCGCTTTCGACATCCCAGGTGCGCAGCGTGCGGTCGTAGCTGGCCGAGGCGAGTTTTCGGCTATCGG
This sequence comes from Gemmataceae bacterium, assembly GCA_046350255.1. Lineage (GTDB taxonomy): Bacteria > Planctomycetota > Planctomycetia > Gemmatales > Gemmataceae > CALDUY01. The sequence goes on along the minus strand of JAXMAV010000020.1, from coordinate 95,538 downwards.
GACGGAAGGCGACCGAAGCCACCACGTCATCATGACCGGGCAGGATGCTCCGGAGCTTCCAGTCAGCGACGGTGAAGAGTCGCAGATCGCCCTTGGCCGACGGTTGCCCCCCTGCCACGGCCAGGAGCTTACCATCGGGGCTGAAGCGCAGGTCGTTCACAGCGCCCAGGACCGCTGTGAGCACCTGCACCGGCTGCCCCTGCCGGTAATCCCACACAGTAACCCGGCCATACGCACCCGCCGCCAGCCAAGGCTGGGTGGGATGAAACGCCAGCGCCACTACCGGTGCCAGTGGCCCTGCTCGCACCGCCAGGGTCAACGGACCGCGAGGCTTGCCTGGAAAGTCGGTCGCCACGGGTGTGGTGGTGGTCGGCAGCGAGATATCGAGCTTGCGCCGCCGGCTGGGGGCGGGAGCAGTGGCGACCGCCGCGGGCGGGGTGCCCTCACGCGCGCCGGTATCGATCCAGCGCTTCAAGACCACGATGGCCTCGTCGGGCAGCGGCTTGGCCCCCAACGGCATCCGCTTCTCGGTGTCGGTGGTCACGACGACGGTGTACAGAAGGCTGGTCCCACTCTTCCCCGGATGGACGAGTGGTTTGTTCTTTTCCTTCCAGCGGAGGACGGCCTCGAACGTGTCGAGCGCCAGACCGCCAGACACATCGGTTTCGCGAAGCTGACGCTGGTTGTGACAGACCGTGCAGCTTTTCCGCAGGATGGGCCGTACGTCCTGCCAGTAGGTAGGATCGGCGGCGAGCAGCGGAGTGGCGAGCAGGCAACCAAGCAAGGCAGCGACAAGCAGACGGCGGGGCATGGTGGGACTCCCGGCGAGGCAGGATCAGGTGGCGGAGGTGATGCGGCCTTCCCAGGGGCTGGAGGCGGTAGCGTAGAGCTTGCGGGGAATACGGCCGGCCCGAGCGGCGAGGCGACCGGCCTCGATGGCATGGCGCATGGCCCAGGCCATGCGAACGGGATCTTTCGCGCTGGCGATGCCAGTATTCAGCAGCACGCCATCGCAGCCCAGTTCCATGGCCACCGTGACATCCGAGGCGGTGCCGACTCCGGCATCCACGATGACCGGATAATCGGGATCACCCTCCTTGAGATATTCAAGGATAATGCGGAGGTTGTTGGGATTGAGAATACCCTGCCCCGAACCGATGGGGCTACCCGCCGGCATGACGCTGGCCGCCCCGGCAGCCTTCAGATGCCGGGCCAGGATGGGGTCGTCGCTGGAATAGACGAGCACGGTGAACCCTTCCTGCACCAACTGGGCCGTGGCGCGGAGCGTGCCGACCGGATCGGGCAGCAAGGTGCGGGTGTCGGCCAGCACCTCGACCTTGACCCAGTCCGCGCCGGGGTTGCCGAGGTTTCCCAGCAGTTCACGCGCGAGCCGGGCATGCCGGATGGCATCTTCGGCGCTGAAACAGCCTGCCGTGTTCGGCAGGATGGTGTAGCGCTGGAGATCGAGGAAATCGAGCAGGTTGCGCCCTTCCTTGTCCACCAGGCGTTCCCGGCGGACGGCGACGGTGGTCACCTCGCACCCACTGGCCGCGAGTGCGTCACGCATCAGGTCGTAGGTGGCGTACTTGCCCGTGCCGGTGAAGAGCCGATTCTGGAAAGAAAACTTGCCAATGCGCAGGGGCGGATCGACAGGTTCGTCCGGCTCGCCCGCACCGCCACCGACCAGGGTGACGATTTCGACTGCATCACCACTTTGCAGGGCATGGTCGGGGTGCTGGCGCGCCGGGACGACCTCGCGGTTCACCTCGACGGCCACCCGGCGCGATTCGTGCCCGAGCTGGGTCAGCAGCTGAGAAACAGTCAGCGTGGTGGGAAGTGAGTGGCGTTCACCGTTGAGGGTGATCTCGATCACGACAGGGTCTCTCCCAGGAGGCAGCGGGTCCGCGGCTTATTCTACCAGATGCGGCGGACAGATGGGAGCAACCCCCTGAGAAGTTCTGCCCCCGTTCTCGGTCACCGCCATTCCTGAGAGAGATCGGCGTACGTCACTTGCGCCGCAGCTGGTACCACTGCACAAGGTCGATGCGCGTGACGATGTCGATCACGCGGCCGTCGGAGACTGCCAATACGCCCGTGTGGCCGGCCAGCAAGAGACGATAGGCCTCGTCAATGTGGACATTCACGTCGAGCGTGGGAAGCGCCTTGGCCATTACCTCGCCGATCTTGACCCCGGCTGGATCGACGTTGTCGTGCAGAACACGGGCCAGGGTGACCTCCTGTATGCTTCCGACCGGCTTGCCATCCTGCAGCACAGGCAGCTGCGAAATGCCGCTGCTCTGCATGCACTCGATGGCGTCCGCCACCGTCGCATCGGGAGTGATGGTGACCAGCGGTCGCTCGCCTCGCTTGCGGATCAGGTCGCCGATGCTGGCGATCTGCTGCTCGGACTCCAGCAGGTTGTTGGCAGCCAGCCAGGCATCGTCGAAGAACTTGCTGAGATAGTTCCGCCCCGTATCGCAGACCAGGGCCACGATGAGATCGTCTCGCGTGCAGCGGCGGGCATACTTCAGCGCTGCCGCCAGGTTCGTCCCGGTGGAGCCGCCCGCGAGGATCCCTTCGCGCCGGGCCAGTTGCCGGGCGTAATGGAACGACTCGGCATCAGTGATGCGGATCCACTCATCGACAAGCTGGCTGTTGAACGTCTTGGGCACGAAGTCCTCGCCGATGCCCTCCACCTTCCAGGGCCGCGGCGAGCCGCCCGAGAGTACGCTCCCCTCGGGGTCGGCGCCGATGATCTTGACGTCCGGCTTGCGTTCCTTGAGATAGCGCGCGACGCCGGAGATGGTGCCGCCGGTGCCCACGCCAGCGACAAAGGCGGTGATCTGGCCGTCGGTCTGCTCCCAGATCTCCGGACCGGTCATGTGATAGTGGATCTCGGGGTTGGCGAGGTTGGCGAACTGGTTAGGCCGCCAGGCGCCGGGAATCTCGCGGGCGAGGCGATCAGCCACGCCGTTGTAACTCTCCGGCGAGTCCGGCGCGACACTGGTGGGGGTGATGACCACCTCGGCGCCGTAAGCCTTCAACAGCGCGATCTTTTCGCTGGACATCTTGTCGGGCAGAACAAAGATGCAGCGATAACCTCGCACGGCCGCGACCATGGCCAGGCCGACCCCGGTGTTGCCCGCGGTGGCCTCGATGATGGTCCCTCCGGGCCGCAGATGCCCGCGGCGCTCGGCCTCAGTGATCATCGCCAGCCCCACGCGATCCTTGACTGATCCGCCAGGATTCTGCGACTCAACCTTGACGGCAATGGTTGCCGGGACATCCCGACCTAGCCGGCGCAGGCGAACCAGGGGCGTTTTGCCGATCGACTGAAGGATGGACTCTTGCATGGCTCGCTGCCTCGTTCCTGAGGTGGGGGCCGACTTCCTGGCCGTATTCTGGCGCAATCGACCCGCCAGGGCAAGTCAGGTGTCTGACGTCCCGCGACGACAGTGGCGCCTCTGGGTTGTGCAAATCTCATTCCAGGGTAGGTTTTCGCGGGTTGCCCCGGCAGGAAGCCTACGCTACCATGCCATCATCCCAGCGCTGGGATGCGCTGTCCCTTCTAAGACGGAGTGCAACTCACCATGGTCCTCGCGCGGCAGACAGTGGCGCTGCTGGAGGCGGCCCGTCAACTGGCGGGATCGCTTCAGGCCGACGCCATTCTGCTTCTCACCGAGACGGACCTGGACTGGGTGGCCGTGCGCAACCACCTGGGCGAGTGTCGCCTGCTGGTGACCGCTGAGGACCGCGAGCTGAACGCTCAGTTCAAGCAGAACCCTGATCTCACCGTGCTGGACATCGACAGTCGCGAGGCATCCAAGCAGGAGCGCATCAGCCTGGCGCTGCTGGAAGCCGTCCGCTCCGAGGAGGTCCGCAACGGCGCTGACATCGTGGTGCTGTACAACGGCATCGAGGCCTCGGGCGACGCACCGGAACCAGTCGATAGCCTCAGCGTGATTCACCTGGGCGAACACCTGGAACGCCTGGATTATCGGGATCTCCGCCGCCTGGAAACGCAGGTGCCGCTGGACACGCTTCGCGCCGTGGTTGGCCTGGCCCTGGCGATCGGGCGCGAAGGCCGCGAAGGGCATCCGGTCGGCACGCTGTTCGTGGTCGGCGACACTCGCAAGGTGCTCGAGATGTCCCGGCCGATGAACTTCAACCCCTTCCGCGGCTACAGTCACGCCGAGCGCAACATCAAGAACCGGGCCGTCCGCGAGCAGATCAAGGACATCGCCCAGCTCGAAGGCGCGATCATCATTCGCCGCGATGGTGTCGCCGTCTCCGCCTGCATTCGCATCGAGGCGCCAAGCGCAGGCGTCTCGGTCAGCATGGGCCTGGGCACACGCCACGCCGCTGCTGCTGCTATCAGTGCCTGCACCAAGGCGCTCGCCATCGCCGTCAGTCAGTCGTCGGGCAGCGTCCGGCTCTTTCAGAACGGCGAGATGGTGCTACACATCGAACCGTTTGACCGCCCGCTGATCTTCGGCCCCGTCCAGCTCGATGCCGACCTCAACGGTGTGCGCCACAACCACCCTCACTCCAGCCATGCCCTGGAAGACTGACCCTGATGGAGTCTTGCTGATGATTCGCCGCATCTCGATCCTGTGCATTGTGGCCGGATGCCTCCTCGCCCAGACTGGCTGCCGGAAGCTCACCTTCAACAAGACGGCGAATCTCGGGCCTGGCGAGGTGCAACAGGTCGCCTCGATCAGCCCGCCGACCTATGGGCAGAAAGTCTCCGTGACGATCACCCCAAAGGATGGCCCCGTGAGCGCCTATCTGTGCAAAAGCAGCGACGATGACGCGGTCCGCAAGGCGCTCGATCAGGTCAAGCAGGAGCCGGCCGCTGGGTTGCTGCTAGCCAGTAAACCCGCGGGGCAGGCCGCCGAGGCGTTCACCCTCGAAGCCAGCATCCCGGCCAAGACCGGCTATAGCCTGTGGCTGCGCGGCGGCAGCAAGACCACCGAGGTGAAGATCGATCTCGTCGGCAAGTAGTGAGACGGGCGAAAGTCCCACCTCACTCGCCGCCCATCATCCCTTTCACCAGCGCCACGATGCCGATCACGAAGAGCACGGGCGGATAGAAGAAAATGCGGTCGAGATAGAGAATACCGCCGACGAACCAGGCGATGGCGATGACCATCATCAGGATGCCACCGCCGATACCCGCCAGGGCCGTGCCGGACCCACCCGACGAGGCCACCTTCTTCTTCCGGAGAGGCCGACGGGCCGGGCGTTCGTCCTCGTCGTCCTCGTCACGACGCCGCTTCGAGCGCGGGCGGTCCTCGTCGTCGTAATCGTCCTCGTCGTCGCGCCGGCGCTTCGATCGGGGACGGTCGTCGTCTTTGTCCTTCTCCTCCAGGCGCGGCCGGCGCGGACGCTCCTCGACGGCTTCCACCACTTCATCATCGTCGTCGCGTGCGCTGGGGCGTGGCCGCGCCTTCTCAATGCGCGAGTCGCCCTTGCGGCGCGGTGGCGGATCGTCCTCCACCACCTCGACGTCGTCCTCCTCGCGGGGCGGCGCTTTCGGGCGGGCCTTGTCGATGCGCGAATCGCCCTTGCGCGGCCGTGGCGCTTCGTCCTCGACGACCTCGACGTCCACCACATCCACGTCGGCTTCTTGTTTCTTGACGGGGGTGGGCACTACCAGGATGCGCTGGCATCCTGGGCAGCGAGCCTTGCGGCCGGCCCACTCCTCCTTGGCCTGCATGGTGCGCCCACATTCACAGTTGACGGCAATGGGCATGAATGGCCCCTCGCATGATTACTCGATCCTGACCGCATATGACGAGCATTTCGCCTATCCTCCTCGACGAGGCTCAGCTTGTCCAGACCAGAGCCAGACGCGCGGAGGAAATCTGGGGGATTCAGGGTGCGGTCACGCCAACCTGCCCGGCCAGCGCCAGCAGCTGTCCCCAGGTGCCGTCATCGATGCTGATACCCGTGGCCTCGCGCCGGTCGCGCTGGGTGCGTTCGGGCTCGCCAGGCAGAGTGATGACCGCACCTTCGATGGGCGGACTGCTCCGCACGCTGGCGATCAGATCGACAACCTCGTGGCGGAAGTGAGCCGCGCCGGCGAAGTGCGCCGGATCGAACAGGACGAAGACGACGGCATTGGCCGAGCGGGCCGGGATCTCGGGCCGGCTGCACGGCGCGCCGGACAGTCCTCCGGCAAGCATGTCCAGCACCAGCCCCAGGCCGAACCCCTTGTACGCCTGGCTGCCTCCCAGCGGCAGGATGGTGCCCGGGGGACTCGCGTAGAAAGTGGCGGGATCGGTGGTCGGCAGCCCCTCGGCGTCGAGCAGCCAACCCGGGGGCACCGCCGCGCCCTTGTTGAAGCAGACGCGCACCTTACCCTCGGCGCAGACCGAGGTTCCGATGTCCAACACAATGGCCGGTTCGTCTCCCGCGGGCAGGCCGAAACAGATGGGGTTGGTGCCGATGCGCCCCACCTTGCCTCCTGGCGGAGCCACGGCGCGGCCGAACCCGTGGTTGTTGACGGTGGCGAACAGCACCAGCCCTTCCTGAGCGACGCGCTCGCCATACTCGCCAAGTCGACCGATGTGGCCGCACTGCTTCAGCGTGCCCGCCGCCAGCCCCACCTCCCGCGCCATCGGTAGCAGGTGATCGAGCAGCCGATGCGCCTGCACCTGACCCAGCCCCCACTGCCCGTCGCAGGTGAGGACGGCGGGCGTCTTCCCCAGTATCTTCAGGGAGACACCCGTGCGATTGACTCCATCCCGCAGCACCTGCAGGTACTGCATGATGCGGATGACCCCGTGCGAGTCATGCCCGACCAGGTTGGCATCCACGAGGCTGCGCGCGACGATGGCGGCCTCGTCAGCCGGCACGCCGGCTCCCTCGAATAGTGCGGTGGCGAAGGTCAAGAGCTTGGTGGACGCGATGGTCGGCACGGCTGATATCCCCGAGGGTCTGTCGGTTCACCGAACCATTCTACGAACCCGTGGCCTCCCGTGGAGAAGATCATGCCTTTCGAGGTGATTCAAACCCGCTTGCCGCATCCCGTCGCTCTCGATGCGACGCTCTGGGAGCTGCAGCAGGTAGAGAACGGCGTGCGCGTCGCGCAGGCAGTCCTCTGGCCGGCGCTGGGCTTCAACTGTCTCCGCTGGCAGGTGGGCGAACGCGACCTGCTCTTTGGCCCCACGGCGGAATCGTTCGCCGACCTGCGCCCCACCCGGTTCGGCGTGCCGGTGTTGTTTCCCTTCCCCAACCGCATCCGCGCGGGGCGCTTCCATGTGGCCGGCCAGGAGTATCAGCTACCCTGCGGCGACTCCACTCGCAAGAATGCCATCCACGGTTTCGCCTGCCGTCATCCCTGGCGCGTGATCGACCAGGGTTCCGACGAGCGCAGCGCCTGGGTCACCGGCGAGTTTCACTGTGCCAAGGATGGCCCGGCCGACCTCGCCCTGTGGCCCGCCGACCACCGCATCCGTCTGACCTACCGCCTCAGCCGCGGCGCGCTGCGCCTGGAGGCCGAGGTGCACAACCCCGACTCCCGACCGTTACCATTTGGCCTGGGCTACCACCCCTACTTCGCGATGGGTCCCGGCGATCTGACCGTCGAGGTACCCGCCCAGGATTACTGGGTGCTCGAGGAGAGCCTGCCCACGGGCGAATGCCGGCACGTGGATGATATCCGCGATCTCAACGTGGCGCGCCCCTGCTCGGCGCTGCACCTGGACGATGTGCTGACCGAGCTTCCCCCACGAGCCCCACGCATGGATGGCCTGATCGAACGCGCCCTGCTGCGGCGCGACGACGGCCTGACAATGCGGCTGTTCTGCTCGCCGGAGTTCCGCGAGCTGGTGGTCTTCACTCCGCCCCATCGCCAGGCCTTCTGCGTCGAACCGTACACCTGCCCCACCGATGCCATCCACCTGCAAGAGCAGATTGGCGACGTGGGCTGGAAGACGCTCGCGCCCGGCGCGTCGTGGACCGGCACGATCGAGTTCTGGGTCTAGCCAGTCAGCTCACTCCGGGGTCGGCGCCTCGCGGTAGATGCTCACCCGCAGGCGCTGGCCGATGCGCAGTGGCGGATGTCCTGGTTCGAGCCGCACCAGACATTCGACGGTCGGCACATCGACCAGCTGCGTCGGATCGGTGCGATGCTGCCGACGAACATACAGCCGACCCAGCCGAACCACACTCCCCTTCCAGGGGCCCTCGCCCGACATCTCGTCGCGCACCTGGGCGAACATGGCGGGCGCGACCCGGGCCACCAGTTCCTGTTCGATCTCGGCCCGAACGACGAAGGAGCGATTGGGCAGCAGCACCACGGGCGCCGGCGCGGCGGGAGATCCCACCACCTCGCCAACCCGGGCGGAGAGAGTGACAATGACCCCGGCGGTGGGCGCTTTCAGGATGCAGGTGTCGAGCGTGTATTGCGCCTGGCCCAGCCGCGCGCGAGCCGCCTCCACCTCGGCGGCAGCCACCTGCACTCCCACCTGCGGATCGATCGCTCGGATCTCCGCCAGCCGGGCCCGGGCTGCCTCGACCGATGCCTCCAGCTCGCGCACCTGTTCCTGGGCCACGTCCACGTCGCCCTTGCTGACCAGGTTGCGGCTGAAGAGATCCTCCTGCCGGCGCAACGTGATGCGAGCGCTGGCCAGGCGCGATGAGGTGGCCTCGAGCGTGGACACCAGCTGCTTGAGCCGCTCGGGATGTTGCCGGGCCTCCTGCCGGGCGAGCGATTCACGTCCCTCCGCTGCGCGCACCCCGGCGCGAGCGCGAGCCACCTCCTGGCGAGCATCGGTATCGTCCAGCGCCAGTAAGGGCTGACCGGCCGGCACGGTGGCTCCTTCCTCCACCAGAACCTGCACCACCCGGCCCGGGCGGTCGGGGCGCGGCTCGATCAACCCGCCCTCGACGTCGGCGTAACCCAGACACACCACCTGCGGCGCTTCGCCCGCGCCAGCTGGCGTGGGATGCGACACCACCCGGGGGCCACAGCCGGCCAGGGTCAGGCTGACAGCCAGCATCGCAAGCAGCGGTCTCATGAGGGAGCATCTCCCCCGGGTATGCCATGCGGCACGGTTTCCACCAGCAACCCCTCGTCGAGATGGAAGACCCGGTCGGCGTAGGGAATTAGCCGGGTGTCGTGCGCGACGACAAACATCAGCGTGTTGAAGCGATGCGTCGCCTGCTGCAGCATGGCGACCACCTGCTTGCCCGCCGCCCAGTCCAGAGCCGAGGTCGGCTCGTCGGCGAAGCATAACTCGGGGTTCTTCACCAGCGCCCGCGCGACGGCAACTCGCTGCTTCTCTCCGCCCGAAAGCTGACCGGGCCGCAGGTCGCTGCGGTCGGCCAGACCCAGGTCGTCCAGAATGGCGTTCACCCGACGGGCCGCCTCAGCGTGGCTCACTCCTTCGCCCCAGCGCAGCACCATCTCCAGTTGCTCCTGCGCCGTCAGCGAGGGAAACAGGTTGTAACCCTGGAAGATGAAGCCAAAGTGGCGGAGGCGGAACCGCTCGCGCTGGCGCTCGGTCATCCCCCACAGATCCTGCCCCAGGATTTGTACCCGCCCCGTCTCCGGACGCGATAGCCCCGAGAGCAGTGCGAGCAGGGTGGACTTCCCACTACCAGACGGCCCCATGAGCAGGATGAACTGGCCGCGCTCCAGCGAGAGCGAGACACCGCCGAGGACAGTGCGTCGGTTGGTCCCCTGCCCGAACGATCGCGTCAAATTGTCGGCGACGAGCACCGCCATGCAGGCCCTCGGAGTCAGCGGAGCAACGCCCCGGGTTCGACGAGTTGAAGAGATCGCAGGGCGACCAACCCGGCGAGCATGGCCGTGCCCAGAGTGACGACCGCCACCGCGGCGACGAGCCAGAGCGGCAGCACGGCCTGAACGTTGTAGCGGATGCCGATCTCGACCAAAAGCAGGGTGAACGGCCAGGCGGCCAGGATCCCCAGCGCGCCCACGAGCAGCGCCTGGATGAGCAGCAGCCCCACGACGTGACGAGCCGGGATGCCCAGCGCGCGGAGGACCGAGAATTCGCGCCAGGCGGCGGCGGTGGCGCTGTAGAAGGTCTGGCTAGTGATCACCGCGCCGACCAGCAGACCCAGGATGGCCGAGAAGGCAAGCACCAGCCCGGCCCGCGTCTTGGTGAGCCAGTATTGCTGCGTGCGCAGGGCCATCTCGGCGCGTGTGTAGGCGGCCATGTCGGGGTAACGGGCGCGGAGCCGTCGCGCCACACGCTCGGCGTCGGCGGGATCGTGGCAGCGTGCGATCAGGTAGGTCGCCTGGTCGCTGCGCAGGCTGGGCAGCAGCCGATGCGCCGTCCGTAGCGAACAGATGAGCCCAGGCATCAGCCCCGCCGCCTTCGTCGGTCCCTGAATCAGTGCGGCAATCTCGACGCGCACGCCGCTGATCTCCCCAATGGTGCCCTCGCCGCCGCGAATGCCCAGCAGTTTGCGATCGGGATCGTACAGCCCCACGGCGCCCACACGTGCCAACTGGGCCCGCTGCGACTGCGTGAGATCGACCAGCCGACCGATGGAGTCCTCGCCCAGGCGTGTCCCCACAACATAGCACTGCTCGAGTCCGCCGTCGTCGCGGTGCCACATGGTGATGCCGTAGAGATAGGGCTCGACCTCAGCGACCTCGGGTTGCGAGGCGATCCGGCCATACCAGGTGGTTTCGATGGGATGGCTGAAGCCCAGCGCAGGCATGTCCCGAGAGCCGATCCACAGGTCGGCGCCGACGCGATCGACTGGACGGGACGAGGTTTGCAGGAAGCCGAGGAGCATGCCCGACTGCATGCTGACGAGCACGGCGCTGAAGGCGATGGCCAGAACCGCTGGGAGGAAGCGCCCCGGCTCCCGCAGCACGATCTTCACGGAGTAAGGAAGGGAGTAGGCCACGGGATAGGGCAGCGGCATCAGCCACGCTCCACGCGGGTCGAGATGAGGCCTCCGTGATGGGTCCAGCGCGTTCCTGTCTTACCAGAGTACGGCGAACCTACCGGGTTCGACAAGGGGCGGTTCTCCCAGGCAGCCTCTTGACTAGCCCCCCCGCACCAGTTCACACTAGGAGCATTCCTACCTCCGCCCTGCCTCGCTGGCTGACCTCACATGCGCTACCCGCTCTATCTCCTTACCCTGGTCCTCCTCGCCGCGCCGGTCCACGGGCGACCCGCCTACAAGAAGGCGCTGGCCGACCTGCTCGCCCTCCCAGCCGTGTCGCGTCTGAACGACTGCGCTACCTGCCACCTGCCGGGCAAGGAAGACGATCGCCCGCACAACGCCTTCGGCGCACGTCTGGCAGCGGCTCGCAGCGAGTTTCGCAAGGCGGGCAAGCCGCACGACATCACCGCACGCATCCTCGCCCTGGGCGGCGAGGATAGTGACGGTGACGGCGTGGCGAACCTGCTCGAACTCCTCGCCGGTACCTCGCCAGGCGATGCTGCCGACCGCCCCAGCGCAGAGGCGATCGCGAAGGCACAGGTTCGGAAGGCCAGCCTGCTGGCAGCTCAGACCGAGTACCGCTGGCGCCCGTTCGACCGGGTCGAGCGCCCCGCGCTGCCAGCTACCAGTGCCCAGCATCCCATCGATCGCTTCCTGGCGGTCGAGCAAGAGCGCCGCGGGGTTACGCCCCGCCCCGAGGCACCCCGGGCCGTCCTGTTGCGCCGGGTCACGCTGGATCTGACCGGTGTGCCGCCGACTCCGGACGAACTGCACGCGTTTCTCCAGGATGAACGCCCCGACGCTTACGAGCGCGTGGTCGACCGTCTCCTGGCCTCGCCACGCCATGGCGAGCGCTGGGGGCGACACTGGATGGACGTGTGGCGCTACTCGGACTGGGCCGGGTTCGGCGCTCAGGTGCGCGACAGCCAGCCGCATATCTGGCACTGGCGCGACTGGATCGTCGAATCGCTCAACGAGGATCGCTCCTACGACCGCATGGTGCAGGAGATGCTGGCCGCCGACGAACTGGCTCCGCTGGATCGCAGTGCCTTGCGAGCAACCGGTTACCTGGTGCGCAACTACAAGCTTCTGAGCCGGGAGAAGTGGCTGCAAGATACGGTGGACCACACCGGGATGGCCTTCCTGGGTCTGACGCTGGGCTGCGCCAAGTGTCACGATCACATGTACGACCCGATCACGATGCGGGAGTACTATCAGGTCCGCGCCATCTTCATGCCGCACAACGTGCGGACCGATCGGCTGCCTGGTCATCCCGACCCGACGAAACTTGGCCTGCCGCGCGCCTACGACGCCGATCCAGCAGCGAAGACGTTTCTCCTGTTGCGCGGTGACGACCGAAACCCCGACAAGACACCCCTGGAGCCGGGTGTGCCCGAGTCGCTGGGCGGTCCGCTGGCGGTCACACCCGTCGCGCTACCAAAATTCGCCCAGGTGCCCGACAGACAGCCGTTCGTGCTAACTGAGCTGATCTCCGGGTTCGAGGCGGCCCAGAAGATCCACGACCGAGACGTGAACCAGGCGACGTGGCTGGCCCAGATGGCCCCGGTGTCCGTGGCGCTGCAGAGCCATCCTCTGCGCGCTCTGGTGCAGGCGGGACAGATGCACTGGAAGGAACTCCGGGCGGAGTCGGCCCGGATGCACCGCGAGGAAGGAGCCGAAGTGCTCGCGAAGCATCGTCTTCTCGTCGAGGTGGAACGGCTGGAGGATGCAGGGCAAGCCAGTGGCCCCGCCTGGGAGAAGGCCGCGCGGGCAGTGAAGGCCAGTGAGCGTCAGCTAGCATACCTTCAGGCGCGCAACCGGCACTTCGTCCTTCGACATGGCCTGAACCCGCCAGAAACGAACAAGAAGCTAAATCGGTCGCAGCAGATAGCCGAGGCGGAGAAGGCCGAGGCGAAGGCAAAGGCGGAGTTGCAGCAGCCGCCAGCGACCACCTACACCCCCCGGACTGTGAAGACGTACCCGGCCACGAGCACCGGCCGACGGCTAGCGTTCGCTCGCTGGCTGACGAGCCGCGACAATCCCCTGGCAGCGCGAGTGGCGGTCAACCACCTGTGGCTACGTCATTTCGGCCGGGGTATCGTTCCCAGCGCGTTCGACTTCGGCCGCAACGCCGAACCCCCCTCGTATCCCGCACTGCTGGACTGGCTGGCCGCAGAGTTCATGGAGTCAGGTTGGAGCATGAAGCACCTGCACCGGCTAGTGGTCACCAGTGCGGCCTACCGGCGAGCTTCCACGCCAACCGCCGCCAACCTGACGCACGATCCAGACAATATCTCACTGTGGCGGTTCGCGCCGCGTCGCCTGGAGGCGGAAGTGGTGCGCGATGCGCTGTGGTTCGTGGGTGCGGGCCTCGACGGAACCCTGGGTGGTCCCGACCTCCCTCACGAGCAGGGTCTGGCCATGCCGCGGCGCAGCCTGTACTTTCAGCACGCCCAGGAAAAACAGATGGAGTTTTTGCAGATCTTCGATGTGGCCAGCGTGACCGAGTGCTACGCCCGCAAACAGGCGATCCTGCCCCAGCAGGCGCTGGCCCTGGGCAACAACGAGTGGGTGCTGGCCCAGGCCCGGCAGGTGGCTCAGCAAGTAATCGGAGCAGATTCTGTGTTCGTTCGCTCCGGGTTCGAGCGTATCCTGGGAAGAGCGCCCACCTCCGAGGAGTCGGCCGCGTGCCTGGAGTTCCTGCGCGAGCGCGGCGGGACTCCTCGGGCCCGGGAGATGCTGGCGCTGGTGCTGTTGAACCATCACGAGTTCGTGACGTTGCATTGAACGGGAGGTCGAGGCGCAATGCTGCACCTGGAAGATAACTCGGGCCGCGGAGTGACCCGGCGCACCGCGCTGAAGGTCGGCTTCCTGGGAGCCCTGGGGCTGACGCTGGCCGATGTGGAGCGTCTCCGCGCCAGCGGTCAGGCCTCGAACCACCGATCGATCATTCTGGTGTGGCTCGATGGTGGACCGAGTCACTTCGAGAGTTACGACCCCAAGCCCGAGGCACCGATCGAGTATCGCGGGCCGACCTCGGCCATCCGTACCAGCGTCCCGGGCATCCAGTTCTCGTCGCTGTTTCCACGGCAGGCGAAGCTGGCGCACCGCATGGCGATCATGCGGTCGATGCATCACGACAACGGCGACCACTTCGCTGCGGGCCACTGGATGCTGACAGGGAAGTTCGGCTCGACGACGGTCAACCCCGCGCCGATGTTTCCCTCGCTCGGGTCGTACATCGCTCGCCTGAAGGGGCCGAACCAGCCGGGCTTGCCGGCCTACGTCGGGCTGCCGTCGGCGCAGAGTATCTTCCTCTTCCCCGGCTACATGGGCGCCGCCTACCTGGGGCAGTCCTACAACCCGTTTCAGGTCGATCGAGAGAACGTCTACCTGCATCACAGCTACAAGGTCCGGGTCGGCACCCCGAAACGCCTGGCCGAGCTACTCCAGCCGCGCCCAGGTTCGACGGAAGCCCGTCTGAAGCTGGCCCAGTCATTCGACTCGATGCGCCGCGAGGTGGATCGCAGTGGCGTCATGGATGCCATGGACCGCTATCAGCGGCAGGCAGTGGAAATGGTGCTGGGCCCCCGCGCCCGAGTGGCCTTCGACCTCGACCGTGAGGATCAGCGCCTGATCGATCGCTACGGCGACAACCCGTGGGGGCGCTACACGCTGATGGCACGCCGCCTGGTCGAGGCGGGTGTCACCTTCGTCACTGTCGACATGCCCCACTGGGATCATCATGCCAACCTCGAGGCGCATTGCGACAACTTCCGGGTGGTCGATACCGCGGTCAGCGCGCTGATCGAGGACCTGGAGACGCGCGGCCTGCTCGACGACACCCTGGTGGTGGTGATGGGGGAGTTCGGCCGCACCCCGAAGATCAACACCGGACTACCCGGAGACAGTCGGCCCGGCCGGGACCACTGGGGGCAGGCCTTCTCGGTCATGCTGGCGGGCGGTGGACTGCAGCTGGGTCAGGTGGTCGGCGCGACCAACCCGCGCGGCGAACACCCTGTCCGCCGGGCACTGATGCCGCACGATCTGCACGCGACGATCTATCGCTGGCTGGGCATCGATTACCGCCAGAGTTTCACCAACCACAGTGGCCGTCCGATTCCGATCCTGGAACGAGGCGAACCGATCCGCGAGATTCTGTGAGAGAGAACCTGCCATGTCGCACTTCCCTTCCTGCCCGGGCGTGACCCGACGCTCCTTCCTGGCCGATACCGGCATGGGATTCACCGGCCTGGCGCTTTCCGCCATGCTGTTTCGCGATGGCGTGGCTCGCGCCGCCACCCCGGACGGGCAGCCACACCATGCCCCGAAGGCGAAATCGGTCATCTGGATTTTCCTGTGTGGCGGGGTCAGCCACGTCGAGAGCTTCGACGTCAAGCCCGAGCTGACGAAGTACGCCGGCAAGTCGATCGATGCGACGCCCTACAAGAACGTCTTCACCGACCCGCGCGTCAAGGACGTGGTGTCTGCCAACCCCTCGCACGGAGGCCGCCGCGTGCTCATGGGGCTGAACACGGGCCACCAGCGCTACGGGCAGAGTGGCCTGGTCGTGGCCGACTGGTGGAAGCACATCGGCGCCTGCGCCGACGACCTGGCCGTCGTTCGCTCGCTGTGGACAACCGATAACGACCACGGGGCCCAGCTGCAGTGGCACACCGGGCGGCACGTTCGGGAGGGGGCGCATCCAACCATCGGCTCGTGGGTGTCGTACGGGCTGGGATCGCTTAGCGCGAATCTGCCCGAATACTGCGTCCTGGGTACACCCACGGGCGACTGTTGCGGCGGAGCCTGGACGCACGGTGCCGCTTATCTAGGCCCCGAGTACGCTGGTGTGCGTCTGGCGGTGGGCACAGGCCGCCCCCTGCCCTACGTGGCGCGGCCTGGGAGCCTCAGCGCCGAGGAGCAGACAGCCAATCTGAGTCTGCTGGGCAAGCTGAACCGCCTGGCGGGGATCGACTACCCGGACGATCCAGACCTGCGTGCCCGGGTGAAGAGTTACGAGCTGGCCTTCGGTATGCAGACATCGGTGCCCGAGACGCTGGATCTCCAGCGCGAGAGCCAGGCGACGCATCGGCTGTATGGCATGGATCAGGCCACTACTCGACCGTTCGGCCAGCTGTGCCTGGCGGCGCGGCGCCTGGTCGAAAAAGGCGTGCGGTTCGTCCAGGTCTTCCATGGTGGCGGCGGCGGCGGCGCCTGGGATGCGCACTCGGGCATCAAGGCCAACCACGGCAGCCTGGCCGCCCAGGTGGACCTGCCCATCGCCGGCCTGCTGAAGGACCTGAAGCAGCGGGGCATGCTGAAGGACACACTGGTGGTGTGGGGCACCGAATTTGGCCGGTCTCCTGGCGCCCAGGGTGACGGGCGCGATCATCATCCGCAGGGGTTCTGCGCCTGGTTGGCCGGCGGCGGGATCAAGGGTGGTGTGCAGCACGGCGCCACGGATGAGATCGGCTTCCACGCCGTCGAGCATCGGCACTACGTCACCGACATCCACGCCACGGTGCTACACCAGCTAGGCCTCGACTCACGCCGGCTGGAGGTTCCGGGCCGGCGTCGGCTGGACATCGACCACGGCAAGGTGATCCGCGAGATCCTGGCGTAGCCTGACTAATTGATCCGATGGCCTGCTACTTCTGTGATTATTCTGTAGCGGTGTGCGCGAATTGCCCCGATGATGAAGCCGCGTTGCCATCGCATCTCCATCTCGTTCAGGGTTTCTCGGCTGATGTCGCATGTTCCACATCGGATCAGGCTTGCCGGATTGCTCGTGCTAGCCATGGTGATGACTGCCTCCAGCGATGCCCAGGTCAAACGAAAAGCCCTCCCAACGGGAGAATACCAGGGGATCTTCAACAACGACCCGGTGAAGTACCATGTCGAGGAGTCGCACGATAACGGTCACTTCGACGGTGTCGCCGAGTTCCTCCAGGGCAACGAGAAGGGCAAGCGGTTTGGCTTCCACGGCGTCATCGAGGCCGACGGCTCGCTGAGCTTGACGCGGTACACGGCAGGTGACAAGCACGTCGTACAACATGCCTTTCCCCGGCTCCATGGCTCGAAGATCACCTACTTCGGCCCCATCCACAGCGTGGGTGCGGGCAACCAGAGCCAGTACATCTTTTCTCTTCAGGTGCCACCAGCCTCACTGCCGGGTGGCCGACAAAAGTTGCTGGATGTCCTCGACATGGCGGTAAAGGTCGGCTCTGGTAACACTCAGCACTCCCTCGAGCTGCTCCGTGAGATACTCCGCGAGAACCCAAACGACCGCCGCGCGCTTACTCTGCAAAACGTGATTCTGATCTACCGACGGCCTGACCTGGCCAGGGAGGCCGAGGAGGCGTTCGCCAGGTCCGTTGCCAACCGGCCCGACGATGCCCTGCTCTATTCGGAACGAGCGGTGCTTCGAGCGAGTCAGGGCAAGCAGAAAGAAGCAGAAGAAGATCTCGATCGCGCGAAGAAGCTGCTCCGCGGCGGGAAGCAAAAACGTAGGCCGCAGGCTGCCCTCTACCACATCTATTGCGCACAGGTCTACGCACGGCTCAACCAGGCCGACAAAGTGACTCCCGAGTACGACCAGGCGCTGAAGCTCAACCCGAAACTACCGGATGTGTACCTGGCCCGGGCCGATTTCAAGGGCTCCAGGGGTCTCAAGTGGGTCACCATGAAGCAGAAGGTAGGGAAGGATCGCGAGGTCACCTTCGCCAGGCCAGAATATGACCCCGAAGCCCTGCGCGAGGCGGCGGCGGAGATCGAGAAGGGAATCAAGCAACTCCCCGGCAATATCCGACTACTACACGCGGCCTACATCAATGCGATGATCCAGAAAGACCATGACAGGGTGTACCAAACTGCCAGGACGCTAAGCACCCTGCCGTACTGCCAGCCGGACCATCTCATCACGTTGGCCTACCACCAGGCAGCCTCCCCCGTGGCCAACCGCCGAAATGGCCAGGCTGCCATCGCGCATGCGATGCTCGCCGGTGCCATGGAATCACCTCCGAACTCTCCCTTCAGCCGCCAGATCCTCGCCCTCGCCCATGCCGAGGCCGGAAACTTCGACCGGGCGGTCAGGTTGATGGAAGAGCTAGAGAAGGCCTCCGACGAGATGAATCTGGACAAGGCCACACTCCGGAAGATGCTCGAGTTGTTCCGCGCCAAAAAGCCGTACCGGTTCGAACCCGAGAAGGCGAAGTAAGCGCCAGCTTCGCTTTCGGTCCGGGTCGATTTGCACCTCAGCCCCGTCGGCCCTACACTAGCGCTCGTCGCTCTCTCACCCTGGACGAGACTGCCTGCCATGACCCGCCGTGCTGCCACCGAGTATCGCTACGAAAAGCTGACCTGGCCCGATATCAACGACGCGGTCGACCTGGGCAAGGTGTGTGTCGTCCCCTGTGGGTCGGTCGAACAGCACGGCCATCACCTACCCCTGGACGTGGACATCGTTTGCCCCCAGGGCATTGCCTTCGGCGCCGGTCGCGAGATCCCGGCCAACATGCTGGTGCTGCCCCCGGTGTGGTACGGCTACACCGCCCACGTCATGGACTTCCCCGGGACGATCAACACCCACTACACGACGTTCATCGACAGCGTCCTCGACATCGTCAAGTCGCTGGCTTACCACGGCTTCAAGAAGATCCTGCTGCTCAACGGCCATGGCTCGAACATGCCGAACCTCGACCTGGCTGCCCGGCGCGGCAACCTCGAGACCGACGCCGAGGTGATCTGCACCGCCTGGTGGAACCTGCTGACGGTGGACAAGGAGTTCCTGCCCCGCTGGCGGCAGAGCAAGTTCCCCGGCGGCTGTGCCCACGCCTGCGAGTTGGAGACGTCGCTGTACATGTACCTCGACGGCGACAACGTCCGCAAAAACCTGATCAAGAGCGGGGTGATCAGCTTCAACGAGGATCAAAGCCCGTTCAACTGGGTGGACCTGTTCGGCGCGGGACCAGCCACGGTCATCTCGTGGACGAGCAGCTACACTGGCACCGGGGTCCTGGGTGAGGCCGAGCTGGCCACCGCCGAGAAGGGCCGGGTCGCCTACGAGGAGGCGGTCAAGCAGCTCGTCCGACTCATCACCTGGTGGAAGGATCGGCCGAAGGACCCGCGTACCGAACTGCATCGCCGAAAGCCGACCATGCCGCTGCCCTGGGGGCAGCAGCCCAACCAGGCATGACTCGCGCTCACTTGTTGGCCAGGGCTTCCTGGCGCAGCGCCTCGATGGTATCGAGCAGGCGCTTCATCCCATCGGCGCTGGGAACGCCAGCTGCTGCGTAGCGGTAGCGCCCCTGGGTGTCGAGGACGATGACGTTCGGCACGCCAGCGGTGAAGGGAAACTGGCTCTTCATCGTGTCAGCGAAGTCGAGCCAGACCGGCACTTCGGGCGAGTTCTTGCGAAACGCTGCTCGAATCGGCCCGCGCACCAGCGGCGGCACCTTGCCGATGAGGGCCACGGGAACGGTGATCACGTCCGGGCTCCGCGCGCCAGCAGCGGCTCCGGCCACGGAACGCACCGGTGCCTTGCGCGCCTCGGTCGGCGTTTGCCCGCGGGCGGCGGGATGGAAGGCGACGTGGATCTGCTCGCCGAGCTGCCGGTTGGCGTCCGCACTCTTGCGATCGCCATAGATGAGAATGAGCACGTCGCCCCGATGATGCTTGACGTCGTGCGCCTTCTCGAATTGATCCTCGAAGGCGAGCGCGGGAACGATCACCTGTTGTTGTTGCCCGGCCACCAGGAGCGTCAACGATAGAATCAGGCCGCCCACGAGACACCTCCTTCGGAACGCGTCAGACGCCACCAGGCGATGGCGAGGAAGAGCAAGCTGAAACCGCCCAGGGCCAGCGCACAGGGCCAGGTCTGCGCCAGCGACATGCCCTGCCAGCACACCCCCTCCAGGCCGCGCGCGGCCCAGGTGGTGGGTAACGCCAGGGCCAGCCACTGCGCCCAGCCAGGCAGCAGAAAGGCCGGCAGCCAGAGGCCGCCCAGCAGAGACAGCGTCAGAATCGCCACAATGGCCACACTACGGGCCCGGGTTTCGTTGCCTCCCAGGGCTGCCACCAGCAGTCCGGTGGCGGCCGAGAGCAGAGCGGCCGTCAGCGCCATGAGCAGAAAGCCGACCAGCGAGCCGGTGATGGTCACGCCGAACACCACCCTGCCGAAGGTGAACGTCACCAGGATCTGCGCCAGCGCGATGAGGGCCGTGGCCGCAGCCTTGCCCACCAGCAGCGTCAGCCAGGTGACCGGGGCCACGCGCAGCCGGCGCCAGATACCCTGCCGACGTTCGCGCAGTAGAAGCAGACCGGAATCCATGCCCCAGAACAGGAGATACTGCAACGTCATCCCGCAGAAGCTGTGGCTGAAGGCGTTGATCGACAGCGCACCACTGGCGCCCTCGGCCCGTCGGCCCACGGTGAACGGACGATCGAGCCGGGCCAGCTTGCCCAGCACCGGAGCCAGCAGTTCGCTGGCGGACTGCCGCAG
Organism: Gemmataceae bacterium; assembly: GCA_046350255.1. Lineage (GTDB taxonomy): Bacteria > Planctomycetota > Planctomycetia > Gemmatales > Gemmataceae > CALDUY01. The sequence goes on along the minus strand of JAXMAV010000020.1, from coordinate 75,101 downwards.
AATCACCTCGGTGAGTACCCCCTCGACCAGGCGCGCCTCCCAGTGCGCCCGAGGCGGATGCAGCACCTCGACATGCGGACGGGCCTGCTGCCCGGTCAGATGCGCCGGCGTCATCTTGCCCAGCCCGGCTGGCAGAAAGACCACCGCCTGAGCATCCTCGGCGGCCAGCCGACGTCGTGCCAGTGAGGCATCGCAGGCGCTGGCGTCGAGTTGCGGATGCTGGCATAGCGATTCAACGAGGCGCTGCAGGGCTGGGTCGGACGACTCGGCCACAACCAGCACGCGCGGGCGGGCCGGCTGGTCCTCGCTACGATGGAAGATGGCGCCAAACGCCGAGGCGAGGAGAATCGGGACGGCGAAACAGAGCAGCATCCCACGCCGATCTGCCAGGAAGATCAGCAGATCCTTGCGAGTTAGCTCCCAGACTTGTCGCGGCTGGATCATGAGTCGCGCAGGCTCCGTCCCGTCAGTTCGAGAAAGACGCGTTCCAGCCCCCGGCTGGGCGGACGATGCGGCCCCGGTAACGTCTGTGCAGCGTCGGCGCGCCACCCCGGAATCTGGCCGCACAGTTCACCCAGGCTACCGCTGGCAATGAGCCGGCCGCGATCCATGATCACCAGGCGATCGCAGAGTTGTTCCGCCTCGGCCAGGTGATGGGTGGTGAAAACCATGGCCGTTCCCTCGTCGCGCAGCTGGTGCAGGCAGGCAAAGATCGCCTCGCGCGACTGAATATCGAGGCCGACTGTCGGTTCGTCGAGGAGCAACAACGGCGGACGATGCAGGATGGCGCAGGCCAGGTTGAGCCGGCGCTGCATCCCACCCGAGTAAGTGCGGACCGCCCGCCGCGCCTGCTCCTGCAGGCGGACGAAATCGAGCGCCCAGGCCATGCGCTGGCGCAGTGTGTCACGATCGAGTCCGTACAGTCCGCCGAAGAGCCGCAGATTCTGCTCGGCCGTGAGATCCTCGTAGACCGCCATCTCTTGCGGCACCAGGCCGAGAGAGCGGCGATAATCGAGCGGCCGTTCTTTTTCAGTGAGGCCGGCCACCTGGATCTGTCCCGCCACGGGCCGACGATCCCCAACCACCGCGCCGAGGGTGCTGCTCTTGCCCGACCCGTTGGGGCCGAGGAGACCGAGGATCTCCCCCGCCGCAACCGCCAGCGACAAGCCGGTCACCGCCTCGAAGTCGCCGTAGCGAATCGTCACATCGGTCAGAGACAGTACAGTCATCAAATGGCCTTCTCCGCTCCGTGTACGGGCCATGGCTCGTAGATAGCCAGGGGGCACAAGACGACGCAAGGGCAATCAGGCGGCGGGACGAAGAGTGGTTGCCTCTCTCCTCATTCGCAAGTAGGACAAGGTGAGCCGGTTTTCCCTTCCTTCGACGGGAACGAGCGACTCAGGTCGCCCGGAGGCGGCGCCGATTTCCGGACTGGCAACTCTGGACATCCGTGAATGACCCGGTCTACAAGTACCGTGTCGAGGAGTCGCGCCGTTCGTCGGAGCCGCAAAACAGCAAAGGGGGGAGGGATGGCGAAGCGTGTGTTGATCGTGGGGGCTGGTCCGGGAGGTCTGGCGGCCGCCATGTTGCTGGCCAGGGCAGGTCTGTCGGTCAAGGTCCTCGAGCGCCATCCCCACGTGGGTGGGCGCACCTCCACGCTGGGCGACGACGGTTTTCGCTTCGACCTCGGGCCCACCTTCTTCCTCTATCCCCGCGTGCTGGAAGAGATTTTCGCCGCTGTCGGTAGCAATCTTCGCCGCGAGGTGCCCATGGTGCGCCTCGATCCCCAGTATCATCTCGTCTTCGGCGCCGGGGGCGGTCTGCGCTGCACCCCGGACGTGGCGCGCATGCAGGAGCAGGTGGCGCAGATCAACGCCGGTGACGCCGCCAACTTCCCCCGTTTCCTCGACGAAAACCGGGACAAGCTCGAACGGTTCCGCAACATCCTGGAACGCCCCTGGAACGGCTGGCGCGATCTGCTCTCGTTCGAGTTGATCAAGATGCTGCCGCTGGTCCGCCCCTGGCTCTCTCTCGAAGGCGAACTGGCCCGCTACTTCAGCGATCCGCGTATCCGCCTGGCCTTCGCCTTTCAGTCCAAGTACCTGGGCATGTCGCCCTTCCAGTGCCCCAGCCTCTTCTCCATCCTGTCGTTCCTCGAATACGAACACGGCGTCTGGCATCCCATCGGTGGCTGCGGCGAGGTCTCGCGCGCCATGGCCCGGGTGGCCGGCGGGCTCGGGGCCGAGATCTCCCTGGGCGAGCAGGTCGAGGAGATCCTCTTCGAAGGCCGTCGCGCGGTCGGCGTTCGCACCAACAAGGGCACGCACGACTGCGACGCCCTGGTGATCAACGCCGACTTCGCCCAGGCCATGACGCGCCTGGTGCCCAACCATCTGCGCCGACGCTGGAGTGACCGCAAGCTGGCGAAGAAGCGTTATTCCTGCTCCACGTTCATGCTCTACCTGGGCATCGAAGGACTGGAACGCGACCTGGCTCACCACACCATCTACATGGCGCGCGACTACGAGCGCAACCTGGAAGAGATCGAGAAGTTGCACGTCCTGTCGGAAGATCCGTCGTTCTACGTGCAGAACGCCTGCGTCACCGACCCCTCGCTAGCGCCGCCGGGCCACAGCACCCTCTACGTCCTGCTTCCCACGTCGCACCAGCACCCGAACATCGACTGGAAGACCGAGGCGCCGCGCTATCGCCAGGTGGCCCTGCGCCAGCTAGAAAAGCTGGGCCTGGAGGACATCGAAGAGCGCATCCGCTTCGAGAAGATGATCACCCCGGCCGACTGGGAGCATCAGCACCAGATCTACCGCGGCGCCACCTTCAACCTGGCCCACAACCTGATGCAGATGCTGCACCTCCGGCCGCGCAACCGCTTCGAAGATCTCGAAGGCGTGTACCTCACTGGCGGCGGCACCCACCCCGGCAGCGGCTTGCCGGTGATTTACGAGTCGGCTCGCATCACCTCGCGCCTGTTGTTGCAGGACTGGGATCATCCCCATGATCACTGCCTGGTCCGGCAGTCGGCTACGCTGTCCGCGCCGCTGCCTCCGCTGACCAGTGTCGAACGCGGCATGCTGTCCGGCAGTTGAGCCCACCAACCCGAGGAAGTTGACATGACATCCCCACACAACGGCCGGGTCGGCGTGGTCGGCGGCGGGCTTGGCGGCCTGGCCGCCGCCTGCGTCCTCGCCGCGCGCGGTCATGCTGTCACCCTGTTCGAGAAATCGCCCTGGCTGGGCGGCAAGGCGGCCATCCTCGAGAAGGATGGTTATCGCTTCGACATGGGCCCCACTATCCTCACGCTCCCCTCCGTGCTGCGCCGCATCTTCGCCGAGGCGGGCCGCAAGCTCGAAGATGCGCTGCCCATGGTGCCCTGTCTGCCCCAGTGGCGTTCCTTCTTCTCCGATGGCGGCGTCCTCGATCTCGTCGGCGATCGGGCAGCCATGCTGAAGAACCTCGAAGCGTTCGCCCCGGGGTCTGGCACCGGCTACGGCAAGTTCCTCGACTTCTCCAAAACTCTGCACGAGATCTCTGATCGCTTCTTCTTCTGGCGGTCGATCGGTTCGATGTGGGACATGTTCGACTTCCGCTCGTTGTTCCAGCTGAACATGCTGCGTGACGTGATGCGGATGCGCATGGGTTCGACCGTCGCCGAGTCGGTGCGCGCGCATGTGCCCGATGCCCGGGTGGCGCAGATGATCGACCATTTCACCCAGTATGTCGGCTCGTCGCCGGAACAGTCACCCGCCGTGCTGTGCGGCATTGCCCACATGCAGACGCAGGAGGGGATCTGGTACCCGATCGGTGGCACGGGAGCGGTGCCACGGGCGCTGGCGAAACTGGCCGGCGAGCTGGGTGTCGAGTTACGCACCGAGTGCGGTGTGCGACGCATCCTGTTCGACGAAAACGAACGCCGTGTGACCGGTGTCGAGACCGAGCAGGGAGAGCAAATCCCGCTGGCCACCGTGGTCTCGAACGCCGACAGTGTGCGCACCCATCGCGAACTGCTGGGCGGCACCCCGCAGCGCAAGTTCGACCGGCGACGCAAGTACGAGGCCGCCTGCTCGGGCGTGGTGCTGTACCTGGGCCTGGATCGCGCCTACGAGCACCTGGCGCATCACAACTTCGTCTTCTCGCGCGATCCGCACGAGGAGTTCGACTGGATCTACAACAAGGGCGAGCCCGCCCCGGATCCGACGGCCTATGTCTGTGCCCCCGCGCAGAATGAGCCCGGGGTGGCGCCGCCCGGAGGCGAGGCGCTGTACATCCTCGTCCACACCCCATACCTTCGGCCGCACCACGACTGGAACAAGATGCTTCCGGCCTATCGGAAGGTGATCCTGGAGAAGCTGGCGACGACGGGTGGCATGAAGGATCTCGAAAGTCGCATTCGCTTCGAGTCGCACCTGACGCCACAGGGCATCCACGACCGCTACCGGGTACTGAACGGGGCGATCTACGGGCTGGCGAGCCATGGCAGGATGAACGGCGCCTTCAAGCCAGCGAATCGCAGCCCCGACCTCAAGGGGCTCTATCTTGCGGGCGGAGCGGCGCACCCCGGACCGGGTATGCCAATGGTGCTGATGTCCGGCTGGATCGCCGCCGACACCGTGGATCGTGACAGCGGGCGGGAGCCTCGATCCACCCGCCGCAAACCGCAGGAAGCACTGGCCTGAGGTAGCCGCCCGTGCATCCGCCCGGCGACAAATCGACTCCGCCCCTGCCCCGGCGCTCCGCCTGGCGCGTGCGTTTCTTCACGCGCTACTTCCAGCGCTGGATGAGCAAGAGCTTCCACGCGGTGCGTCTCTCGGTGACGGGTCGCCCCCTGGCCCTGGATGGCGTTCCGCTGGTGGTGGTCCTGAACCATCCCTCCTGGTGGGATCCGCTGTTCGGCATGGTGCTGGCCGATCTCTTCCCGAGTTACAAACATTATGTCCCCATCGATGCTCGGGCCCTGAAGCAGTATCGCATCTTCGAACCACTGGGCTTCTTCGGCGTGGAGGTCGGCAGCGCCGAGGGAGCGATCGCCTTCCTCCGCACCGCCAGCGCCGTGTTGTCGCAGCCACACCATGCCCTGTGGATCACAGCCCAGGGCCACTTCTGCGATCCGCGAGTGCGTCCCGTGCAGCTGCGCCCCGGGGTCGGCCATCTGCTCCGGCGATTGAACCGCGCCGTGGTCGTTCCGCTGGCCCTGGAGTATCCCTTCTGGCAGGAGCGATTCCCCGAAGCACTCGCCCATTTCGGATCTCCCATTGAGGTGGAAACCGGGCGCGACCGCTCGGTCGAGGCCTGGATGAGTCTGCTCGAGCAGGGGTTGACCCAGGCGCTCGACGACCTGGCGGCGGCCAGCATGGCGCAGGATCCCACCCGGTTCGAGGCGATTCTGGGGGGAAGCGTCGGAATCGGTGGCGTGTACGACTGGTGGCGTCGGCTGAAAGCACGGCTGAGCGGACAGACCTTCCAGGCCAGCCATGCTGACGCGGTACAGCATCCTTCATCTTCCGGAGATACACGGTGATGGTCGTCGCGGTGGCGGGCCTGGCCCTGGCGCTGGCAGCGGTTCCGGCGCTGTTGTTCCTGGCTAACCTGCGGCTGTATCTGCCGGCTCCGCCACCCAATCCGGCTGCCCCATCGGTCTCTATCCTCATCCCGGCACGAAACGAAGAAGGCGCAATCGAGGCCGCCGTCGAGGCGGCCCTGGCCAGCCAGCAGGTCGACCTGGAAGTAGTGGTGCTGGATGACCACTCCGAGGACCGGACAGCGGCCCTGGTGCAGGAGATAGCCCGGCGCGATGCCCGGGTGCGTCTCGAATTCGCGCCGCCGCTGCCGGCCGGGTGGTGCGGCAAGCAACATGCCTGCCACGTGCTCGCCGGGCTGGCCCGGCATCCGCTGCTGGTGTTCCTCGACGCCGACGTGCGTCTGGCCCCCGACGGAGTGGCGCGGCTGGCGGCGTTTCAACAGGCCTCTGGGGCCGATCTGGTCAGTGGGCTGCCCCGCCAGGAGACGGGCACCTTGCTGGAAAAACTGCTGATCCCACTGATTCACTTCGTACTATTGGGCTTCCTGCCGATGGCGCGGATGCGTCGTTCCACCCACCCCGCCTACGCAGCCGGGTGTGGCCAGTTGTTCCTGGCCCGGCGGGAAGCGTACGAGCGCGTCGGTGGCCATGCCCAGATCCGTACCACGCTGCATGACGGTCTGAAACTGCCTCGTCTGTTTCGTCGAGCCGGCTGCAAGACGGATCTGTGCGATGCCACCGACCTGGCCACCTGTCGGATGTATCATTCCGCCCGCGACACCTGGTTCGGCCTGGCGAAGAACGCCACCGAGGGCCTGGCAGCGCCTGGAATGATCGGTCCGATGACGTTCCTGTTGATCGGTGGGCAGGTGCTGCCGTTTATCCTGCTGGGAGCAGCGGCCTGGCTGTCGCCGCTGGCGCTGGGGCTGGCGTCTCTGGCGGGGTTACTGGCCTATGTGCCTCGCGCGGTGGGAGTGATTCGATTTCGTCAGTCGGTGTTGGGAGCCCTGCTCCATCCGGTGGGCATCGTCGTGCTTGTGGTGTTGCAGTGGTATGCCCTGCTGCGAAGCCTGGTCGGACGGCAGTCGGCCTGGAAAGGGCGAACATATCCACAGGCAGAAGCATGATGCATGGTTGACACCGGGCCCGCATCACCTAATCTACACATATCCTGAGAGTGTTTCTGGTCTGAAGGTGGTGCTGCACATGCGCCTGTTGAACGAATACAGCCAGTTCTTCCGTGAAGTTCGTCGCGACTTTCATCACACCGGCGCGGTGTTGCCCTCGGGGGTCTTCCTGGCAGAGCACATTGCGAGGAGTCTGCGTGGACCTCGTCACCCGTTTCGGATTTGCGAGGTAGGTCCTGGCAGCGGTTCGGTCACCGCTGTGCTCGCCAAGCACCTCCAGGAGGGCGACCTGTTCGACCTCGTGGAGATCAACCCGCATTTTGCCCAGCTGCTCGAAGAACGCATCTCGAAGGATGCTGCCTTCGCCCGGGTGCGCGATTCGGTCCGGGTGATCAACGCGCCGGTTCAGGAAGTCCCCGGCGATTCGGTGTACGACCTGATCATCTCCGGACTCCCGTTGAACAACTTCAGCCCCGAGGTGATCCGCTCCATCTTCGACACAATGACCCGGCTGATCCGTCCGGGCGGTCTGCTCATCTACTTCGAGTACACCCTCATCCGCACGCTGAAGACTCCCTTCGCCGGCCGCCAGGAACGGCAGCGGCTCTCGGTGATCGGCAAGCTGCTCGATGGCTACATCCGCGATTGCCAGGTGCGCCGCGATCACGTCCTGCTCAACCTGCCGCCCGCGACGGTACGCCATCTTCGCCTGAAGCCCCAGACCAGCGCCGTTTGAACCTGGGGTAGCCCAGCTTTCCGGCTTTCCGGGGAAGGCTTCGCTCTTGTTTCTCCTCCGTGGGTCACTATAGTCCGGGCCCCTGGAAGATCTCCCGCACTGCGGGTGGGTCTTCCACCTCACATCCCAGGATCCCACGGAGGGGTTCCCCATGCGTTTGCGCTTACCCGGCTTCTGTCTGGCTGCGGTGGCAGCGTTACTCGCTGCTCATACCGGCATGGCCAAACCACCGGATTTGCCCGAGAATACGCCGATCATCGTCGCCCCGGACGTTGTTCCACCCCAGGTGCCCAGCCTGCCGCCCTGCCCCGTGGACCAGCGGATGCCCACCTGGTTCGAGTTTGACCAGGCCCCGGCCTTCGTGGACGATCCGCTGGTGGCCGCCACGCTGTTTCTCAACGTGCATCCCTTCGTCGCTCTACTACCGCACGAGATGATGCTGGTGAAGGCGGACGGGACCGGGTGCCCCTTCCAGCCGATGATCCAGAGTGTGCGTCAACTGGTCCAGGCCGGTAAGACACCCACGGTGCTGGAGAATCTGCAGGCGCTGAACCAAGCCGCCGAGGTGCTGCGCAAGGCCGAGAATCGGGCGAAGCGCGGCCAGATGGATCAGGCAGCTCGCCTGGCGCAACAGGCACGTGACCTGGTCCCCTGGTCGTCCATTGCCGAGCGCGCCGAGGAGATGCTCCAGCAGCTGGTGAAGGCCGAGCAGGTTCCTTACATCGAAAGCAGCACTGAGGAAGCCGAGCCCGCCTGCACTGGCGAGATGGCCTGCTGCCCCTGGATGGTCCGTCTCAGCCAGATGGGCCACTGCAAAATGTGCGACGTGTTCGCCTGGTGCGAGAAGATGGAGCAGACCGCGCCTACGCCGGTCACAAACGAGTTCGCCGAGATGGTCGTCGGCTCCGGGATGCAGGCGGGCCTGGTCCTGGCCGATTGCCTGTGTCGAAAGTGCTTTGTCGTCCCGCTGCCGATGCCGCAGGTGATTACCGTATACAGTTCCGACCCGGAGGTGCGAGTCGGCCAGTTGATCGACGTCCAGGAGATGCAGGAGGTTCAGCAGGACTGGCTGAGCTTCTGGCTGAATGAGACCCCGTGCCCCGCGGTCTGCGAGACGGCTCCCCGGTTAGTGGTGGCCGTGCGCGGCTGCCAGACGGGTGCCCGGGTGGACGATCGCCTGCAGCAGACGACTACCCTGCGTTGCCAGGGGGCGACCGTGGGCGAGGTGCTGCATCACCTGCAGCAGGCCAGCGGTGTGCCGATCATCGTCAGCGAGGGCGTTTGCCTGAAGCAGCCGGTGAGCCTGGCCGTCGAGCAGATGCCGGTGCAGTCGGTCATCGACGTACTGGTGCGTCCATTGGGACTGGAGCTGTGCATCAAGAATGGAGCCGCCTGTGTCTGTGCGGCGCAGCGTTGCTGCCCCGGCGGCGAGGAAACCTGCAGCACCCTGGTGAAGACAGGCTGCTGCCAGGGCCAGACCACGTTCGCCACGGTGCAGCAGAAGAAGGTCTGCCCAGGCAGCGTGTGCAAGACGCAGGTTTCGACCGCCCGCGTCTGCGGCCAGGCTGGCACCTGCAGCGTGACCGTGAAGTGCGTTCCCTGTACCAGCGCGTGCCCCCAGGCCTGCTGTGCGGAGAAGGGCAAGCCCGTCGCCGCCTGCTGCAAGGGAGCGAATGCCGCCTACGCCTGCACGAAGAGCGCCCCGGCCTGCTGCTCGACAGGCAAGAGCGCCTGCTGCGCCGCCAGCACCTGCTGCGCCGCCAGCACCTGCTGCGCCGCCAGCACCTGCTGCGCCGCCAAGGTCGGGTTGACCTCCTGCGCCTGCAAACAGGTGAAGGAGTGCTGCTGCGTCACGAAGACCACCTGCGCGTGCAGTAAGACGAAGTCCTGCTGCGCTGTCGAGATGGCCGCCTGCTGCTGCGCGAAGTCCTGCTGTGCCGCGGAGAAGGTGTCTTGCGCCTGCAAGCAGGTGAAGGAATGCTGCTGCGTCGCGAAGACTGCCTGCGCCTGCAAGCAGGTGAAGGAATGCTGCTGCGTCGCGAAGACTGCCTGCGCCTGCGTCAAGGCAAAGGAAGTGGCCGCGTGCTCGTGCAGCAAGAAGGCGGGCAGCGCCTGCTGTGCCGCTGGCAGCGAGGGTTCCTGCGCCGGCAAGTGCGAGGAATGCGCAGCGGTGAAGACTCTCGAGAAGAAGACCGACAAGACAGAGAAGCAGGCCCGCAAGGCAGAGAAACAGGCCCGCAAGGCGGAGAAGCAGGCTCGCAAGGCGGAGAAGCAGGCCCGCAAGGCCAAGAAGGTCTCACGCCAGGAATCGACTCGCGGCGTCGAGGAGCAGGTCACCGGACTGCTGAAGGCTTGCTACCACGCGGTGCAGAACGAGCACTACGAGAAGGCAGCCGACCTGGCACGGCAGGCCTACGCCCTGGACGCTCGGCGCGTCGAAGGCGATCCGGTGGTCTACAAGTTTAGCCTGATCGAGACCTGCGCCGCCCGGCGCATGGTCACACCCACTCCGGAATGCCCGGCGGTCATGGCTTCCAATAACTACCCCAAGCAGGTGGTCACCGAAGTGTTCATTCCCGCCTACACAGTCACCGTGGGCGAAGATGGCCTGGAGCGCATCGGGGTGGACTTCTCGGTTCCCGGCGTTGGGATGAACCTGGAAACCGGACTGATCGGTGAGGTCACGCTCGAAGAGGGTAGCTTCTGCACCAGCCTGTTGAAGTCTGTGGACCCGGAAAGCTGCCTGGACGCGGCCGGCTACCTCGTGAGCCTGTTCGCGGCGCCGATGGTCAAGCCCGACGAGGTGGAGAACGGCTCGATCATGTTTGGGCTGTCGTCTAGTGGTGACATCAACTTCCACGGCCTGACGAAGTACAAGGGCACGGTCTATCACGCCATGCTCAAGAATGGTTTCTTCTTCGCCTGGACCACCCCGCAGCACGAAGTCGAGTAACCACTCCGCCGGGTGCCAGGGTAGCGTTTCTTACAACCCTGGCACTCGCTCGCCGATCTCGGTGACGCGGCCCACAGCCTTTTTCAAGGCATCGTGGGCCGTGCGCATTCCCAGAAGCGCCGATTCAAACCGGGTCAGACAGGTGTCCAGTTCGCTGCGCGAGCCGTGCGTGTGCAACAGGACCGCAGAAAGCTCCTTCAGCACCGGCTCGACCTCTTCCGCCAGGATGCGCTGCAGCAGCCGGCCGGTGTCCTCGGCCACAATCGTGGCCTGGTGCAGGCTGGATAGAAACGTGGCATGAACGACCGGATCGACCAAACGATCCATCTCGGCAGGGGCCGCCACCTGCACCGGCGTGGCGGGGGTCGGAGCGACCGGAGGAGGAACGCCGCCTTCCAGCGCGAACTTCGCCTGTTCGATCCCGGCCACCGCCTTCTCCCATCCGGGCCGCACCTGCAAGGCTTGCTCGTAGTGTCCCAGCGCCTGGCGGGGATGCTCTCGCTCCAGCAGCAGGTTGCCCAGGTTCAGATGGGCGTCAGGCATGCGCGGATTCAGCCGGATGGCTTCCTTGTAGGCCGAGATGGCCAGGTCCGCCTGTCCCTTGCGCTTGTACACCAGGCCAAGGTTGTAGTAACCCTCCACCCGGTGGCTGTCGATCTGCAGCCCCCGGCGCAGCGCAGCGATGGCATCGTCATATTGCTGCAGGAGGTTCAGCACCGCGCCGAGGTTGATGTAGGCGCCCGCGTGCAGCGGATCGAGCCGGGTCACCTCGCGGAAATGATGGGCGGCGCTGGTCAACTCGCGCAGCTGGAAGTAGACCGTGGCCAGTCCGTAATGGACTTCGGGGATGTCACTCCGCAGGCCCAGGGCTACCAGATAGCTCTGCTTGGCCCGGTCCCAATCGCGCTGCGCAATCGCCTCCCGGGCGCGCTGGCAGAGGCGCTCTACCTTGTCTGGTCCCATGGCACCCTTTCCACAGCAGCCCGCCGGGGGGCGATCGGACCCTGTCTCCCCTGAGGAGTTGATGACCTCCCGCGACCAGGCAACCCACCTGGTTGGTGATGGCAGATACACCACAGGAGTTGCCTCCCGTGGTTAGGTGGTTGCACCTACATGATCACGGAACTGAACATGAGACTACCGCGCGCCTCAATCCGGGGTCAAGGGGGTACCTCAATCCGCCGAGGGAGAATCCCCCACGGTCACAGCGCAGGAAGCTCGAATCCCTTCCGGTAGGTACGGCCGAGCAAAGCGTTAGCATCGGCATCGCCGGGGATGGTCTCGGTGGTCGGATCGAACTTCAGCGTTCGGCCCAGGCGGTAGGCAATGTTCCCCAGATGGCACAACCGCGTACTGTGATGACCGATCTCGATGTCGGCATTCGGCCGCTTCCCACTCTTGATGCAGTCAATGAAATTGCGCAGGTGAGGCCGTTCGTAGCCGGTCGGCTTGCCGCCCGCCTCAATGCCGTTGTGGACGTGCCAGCCCTTGTCATCGATGACCAGGGTACCATTCTGCCCCACCAGCTCGATGCCGAACCCCTTGTCGCGCACGCCAGTCTTGGCCCAGATGCGATGCTCCCACACGAGCGAGCAGGTGGGAAAATCGAAGGTGGCGATCTGCGTATCGGGGGTTTGCTGGTCGTCGTCGTAGAAGTACTTGCCGCCTCCGCTGGTGATGCGGACCGGCGCATCCAACCCCAGAAGCAGGCGGGCGACATCGAGGCCGTGAATGCCGTTGTTCCCCAGCTCGCCGGTGCCATAATCCCAGAACCAGTGCCAGTTGTAGTGGAACCGGTTGGGATTGAAGGCGTGCAGCGGAGCGGGGCCCAGCCAGAGGTTGTAGTCCACCTGATCGGGCGCCTTGCCGTCTGGCTTCTTGCCGATAGTCTTGCGGTCGCCCGCAATCCACGTCCGCGCGAAGGGAATCTTGCCGAGTTTGCCCGAGCGGACAAAGGCGGCCGCCTCCTTGATGAACTCAGCAGACCGGCGCTGCGTGCCGACCTGGACCACCTTGTTGTACTTGCGAGCCGCCTGCACCATGCGCCGCCCCTCGATGAGGTTGTGGCTCACGGGTTTTTCGACGTAAACGTGCTTGCCAGCCTGCAGGGCCCAGATGGTGGCCAGGGCGTGCCAGTGATCGGGGGCCGCGATGGCCACCGCATTCACTGCGGGATCGTCGAAGGCCCGGCGCATGTCCTGCACTACCTTCGGTTCTCGCTTGTGGCTGGCGGGCAGGCACTTCCTCGCATCGGGGATGACGTTCAAATCTGGATCGCACAGGTAGGCAATCTCGACATCGTCGAACCCCGCGAACCCGCGAATCAGGCCCTGGCCGCGCCCACGCACGCCCAGGACAGCCATCACTACCTTTTCGCCAGGACTATCCGCCGCCCGGGTGTAAGCCAGAGTCGGCAACAGCATGGCCGAGGTTGCGGAGAGGAAATGACGACGATCAAGTCGAGCGGACATCAGCGGCTGGCTCCGGGTGGAGGGATGAAGGCAGGCCTGTAAAGGCTGAGTCTACGTCCCCCCGTCGTCCGACGCAAGCGCTCAGTAGGCTACCTCGAGACCGCAGCCGATATTCATGATCCAGACGTTGTCGCGCAGTTCGGTCGCCCGGGGATCACGCAGCCCCGTCTCGGTGCCTCCCGAGAAGAAGTTCGGGTTGATGCGAGCATCGAGCTGCTGATCCGCCCGACTGATGCTGTTGAGAAAGAGAATGTTGTATCCGGCCCGGACGCAGACATACTCGTTGAGACGATAACGCAGCGTGATTCCGAGTTCCGGCAGATTCGACCAGTCGGAGTAGTTGTAGGTGCCGATGTTGGTGGGCAGGGCAAAGATGCCGACAGGTCGCTGCTCGTCGGGGCTGCCGGGAACCGAGATGGCCTGACCGCCGGTGATCTTGACGCGACGACGCAACGGGCCCACTGCCACCTTGCCCAGCACCTCGATGTTCAGGTTGTCCCACTGGTAGGAGGACCGCAGGCCCAGTTCCGCACCGTGGAACTCGTTCTGCGTACTGAAGTCGTCGCCGGCATACAGGGTGGTGGTTGGCGTAAACACCGGATCGTTGGTAATGGTGCTGATCTGGCGAATGCGCAGTCCCTCGTCGTAGCGATAGAATCGATACCCCACCAGGCCATCGATGCGCCAGCCATCCCTGTCCCACCAGTTCTCGACCAGATCGACGTGCGCCTCGTAGAAGTTGCCCGAACTGACCCGCGCCGTGACCCCGCCGGAGGCCAGGTTGGGGTAGGTCACCAGGACAGATTCGTTGAACTTTGTGTTGACGTTGAAGTAGGGGCGGGCCAGAACCGAGCCACCATCATTGAAACTGCCGAAGACAGTGGCCATGCTCTCGAGGACGGACGCCCCTGCCTCGATACCCATGTGGCGCTCCGGGGAGAACCAGTAGCCACCTTCCACCCGAACACCCGAGCGCAACCCCTCATTCATGCGTCCATCGAACAGCACCTGGGTGCCCGGCTCGTTGAGGACGCCCGCCTGGGATCGCGGCGCTGTCTGCGGTCCAGTAGTGAACAGCGGCTGGACCCGGGCGCCGTAGAAAAAGGACATCAACATGTCCGCAGAAAGCCAGATGGGCCCACACTCCTCCGTTTCCACCGGGGCTGATGCCGGCACGCCTTCCGGTCCCAGGGTCAAGACCGAGGTCGGTGAAACAACAGGAGTGGGGGACATCGCAGTCGGGGGACGTGGCACGCTGGCAGGGGCCTGAGCGAGGGCCGAGCCGATCAGCGAGAGTGCCGTTCCCAGGATTGGAATCCACCGAATCGTCATGGCTATATCCCCATCGACACGCGCAGCCAGGCAGCCCTCATCGGAGCACCGATCCTTGCGGACCATGACCAGGCAGGCCGGATATTCCGCCGGTACCAGAATGATCGGCGTCCGGGTGGATCAAACTTTCCACATTTGCGCGATGGGAGGGTTGTAACGTGAGGCCGCAGACCTTCACCAAATACCCCCGTCAGCTCCAGACTCTCGGCGGGGTGAAGCGGGGCAAAATGAAACGCCGGGTCGGAATCCCATCCGGCCCGGCGTCGAGGGAGATTAAGCCACCGCGAAAGTCAGATCAGACCACCGTGGTGCTGGTGGAGACCATGTTGCCGTTGGCGCTGTTGGAACGGGGAGTGACCTCGACGGAGATCTGATCGCCCACATCGCCGTTGCCGGCCAGGTCCAGGTCGAGCGTGTCAGTCAGAGACGTGGTGTCCGCCGTGGTCTTTACCGTCGATCCACCCACCTTCCAGACATAGGTGAAGGTGATGGCGTCGCCATCCAGATCGGACGCCGTGGTGGTCACCGTCAGCAGCTGGCTTGTCGTGGGATTCGTCGGGCTCAGGACCAGCGAGTTGATGGTGGCCAGTGAGTCAGACACGGTCTTGGTAGCAGTGGCAGTGGTGCTGTTGAGGCTACCATCATTGCCCACCACCTCGACGGTGATGACATCGCCACGATTGCCGTTGCCGACCTGGCTAAGATCGAGCGTGTCGGTCAGCGCCGAGGTGTTGCTCGTGGTTTTCACCACAGTGTCGCCGACCTTCCACTTGTAGGTCAGCTTCACTGGATCGCCGTTGGGATCCGTCGCGGTAGCAGTGGCCACCAGGCTGCTTCCTGTGTTGATGGCCGCCGCCGGGAAGCTCACCCCCACGGTGGGAGCCTGGTTGTTCACCGTGACCGTGAAGGTGGAGGTGGTAGAGGCACCATAACGGTCGGTGGCGCGGACGGTGATCTGGGCATTGCCCGACTGACCGTTGACGAAGTCGAGCTTGAGCCGGTTGTCCTTGATCGACGTGGCGACCAGGCCAGAGTTCGAGTTGGACACCACCGAGTAGGTAAGCCGTTCGGTCTGCCGGGTGATCTGCACGTCCTTGATCAGGGCATAGTTGGCAGCGGTGGTCCCCGTCGGGAAGTTCGAGCCGGAGAAGTTCTTCACCGGGAAGGTGTCGAAGGCGCTGTTGAAGGTAGAGAAGTTGCGGACCGTGTACGAGGTCAGGCGGTTGAGGACGAACCGATCCGACCCGGACACAAACGCGCGGTCGTCGATTAGCTTACCGAACACCGTGAAGCCACCATTGTTGGTCGGGCCCAGGGTGGAGGTATTGTCGGTGAGGTTGAAGAAGAACTGATCGGTGGCGCTGTTGGGGTCGCCGCCCAACTTGGCCATGGCGATGGTGCCGCTGACATTGGGCCGCGTCGCGCTGAATTCGTTTGCCACGGCCGGATCGTTGGTCAGTTCGTCGATGCGCGAGGGATTGGCCGAGAACTTGTACCCGCCGCCCTGGAGGACAAAGTTGGTAGCCAGGCGATGGAAGACACTGTTGTCGTAGTGGTTACTTCGGACGTAGTTGAGGAAGTTCGCCACCGTGAGCGGAGCATCCTTGTCGTACAGTTCGATGTTGATGTTACCTTCCGAGGTGACGATGCGCACGCGCGAGTTGGAGATGTCCTTGTCGGTGAAGTTCCCTGCCAGATCGATGAAGCGATCAGCAGCATTCTGGTTGACCGTGACGTTACCGATGGCCGTACTCACCGTTGGGCGGTTGTTCGGGCGCACATTGACCTGAACGGTGCCTGCCCCAGGTGGATTGAAGGGGAACGAGTTCGAGTTGCTGGAGGAGAGCAGCTGGTTGACGGATACGAAGTTGTTACCCAGGCCGGTGTAACTGACGCGTGCCACGAGATGCTGGCCACCAGCCAGCGCCTGGTTGAGCACCAGCTTGTTACCGCCCACGGGACCCAGGGACACCCCATTAACCAGGAACGGACTGAATCCGGGAACGGCCCCGGCGAAGACCTTGTAGGTGCCAGGCAGCACGTTGGTGAAGGCGTAGCCGCCGCTCGAGCTGGTGCCGACCCGGGCGCTCACTGCCTTGCCAGTGGTGGTGGTGCCCGTCAGCGTCATCACCGCACCAGGGATGAGCGTCTCGGTGGCCTCGCGAATGCCGTTGGAGTTACGGTCGATGAAGGCCACGCCGCTGATGGAACCCGACGCAGTGGCCGGCATGGTGCGATCTTCCAGCGGCATTAGCTGCGGACGACAGGTGGGTCGTGAGTCGCCCGTGGTTTTGCCATGAAGCTGGTCAACGATCCGACGAAGTGCGCGCGTCACAGTATGCTGGGACATGAGTCGATGGCCTCTGGTATCTGCGTCCGTAGGTGGGTGCGCCAGCGCGATGCCCGGCGAAACCGCGGCTGTTCCTGTCCGCTATTCTACCCGCGTCGATGGTCGGGGCTTTCAGTTTCCTCGACTTCATCGCAGGGGATCGGACAACCCGAAACGAGAAATCTGCGGGGGATGGACTGTGCCTCCCCCCAAATTATCGACGCAGCCGGACCCTCCGGAGTTCCCTTCCCGTCGGGTAATCCTGGTTCTTTGCCTCAGACCAGCGCAGCCTGCAGGTCCGCCTCGAGATCCTCAACATCCTCGATACCCACGCTCAGCCGGATCAGCCCGTCATCGACGCCCCGGGCCAGACGGATCTCCGCAGGGATGCTGGCATGCGTCATGGTCGCCGGATGGCACACCAGCGATTCGACCCCGCCCAGGCTCTCCGCCAGGCTAAAGAGCCGGGTCCGCGTCAGGAAGCGCCGGGCCGCCTCGGCTCCGCCGCGCAGCCGCAGACTGACCATGCCGCCAAAATCGCGCATCTGCCGGGCGGCCAACTCGTGCCCTGGGTGCGACGGTAACCCCGGGTAATAGACCTGTTCCACCTGCGGCTGCTCGACCAGCAACGACGCCAGCCGGCGCGCATTGCTGCAGTGCTTCTGCATGCGCACCTCCAGCGTCTTCAGCCCGCGCAGCGTCAGATAGGCGTCGAACGGGCCCGGCACCCCACCCGCGGCATTCTGGTAGAACTGAATCGGTCCGAGCAGTTCGGCCCGGCCCACCACCGCTCCACCCACCACGTCGGAATGGCCGCCCAGGTACTTCGTCGTGCTATGGACGACCAGGTCGGCCCCAATTCGCAACGGCTGCTGCAGATACGGCGAGGCGAAGGTATTATCGACCGCCAGGAGCGCTCCGCCCCGGTGCGCCACCTCGGCAACCGCGGCAATGTCCACCAGTTGCAGCAGCGGATTGGTCGGCGTCTCGATCCACACCAACTTGGTGCGCGGCGTCATCAGCCGCGCGAACCCCTCGGGCCGGGGATCATCTGTGTAATGGGTGACCAGTCCCCAGGGACGAAACACCCGTTCGAGCAGCCGGTAGGTGCCGCCATAGAGGTCCGACGCCGCCACCACCTCGTCGCCGGGCCGGAGGATCGACAGCACAGCCGTGGTGGCCGCTAGCCCCGAGGCAAAGGCCAGGCCCTTCTCGCCGCCTTCCAGGGCAGCCAGACAGGTCTCCAGAGCGGTCCGCGTGGGATTGCCTGACCGGGAATACTCGTAGCCCTTGTGCTGCCCCGGGGCCGCCTGGGTATAGGTCGAGGTGGCGTAGATGGGAACCACCGTGGCGCCGGTGGCGGGGTCGGCATCCTGCCCGGCGTGTATGGCCCGAGTGGCGAACCCCTGGTGCCTGGAATCCTTCGGCATGACAACCTCTCCCAGCTCTGATCAGTCCACTTACCTTGCCCAGGCTACCAGGCAGGCCAGGCAGAAACAACGGCTCCTCCCTCGTGCCACCCAACGATCGGTTGGCGTTGACGGCGACAGTGGGTCATGGCATGATTTATATGACTGACTAGCCAGTCACTTTGATGACTGAGGGACGTTGTCATGGATACTCGTTCGGAAGGGAAGCGCGGCCGACCAGTGGATGAGGCCTCGCGCTCGCGCCGGCGGGAAGAGATTCTCGCCTCAGCCGCCCGCGTGTTCGCCCAGCACGGCTACCCTGGCACCGACATGCAGGCCATCGCCGACGCCGTGGGTGTCGCCAAGGGCACCCTGTACCTCTACTTCGAGAGCAAGGAAAAGCTGTTCCTGGCCACCGTCGATCAGGGGCTCACCCAGCTGCGGGCCATCATCGATCGCGAGGTGGAGGGTTTGACCGATCCGCTGGAGATCATCGCGCACGCCATCCACGCCTATCTGCGTTTCTTCAAGGAACGACCCGAGCAGGTGGAGCTGCTCATTCTCGAACGCGCGGAGTTTCGCGACCGCAAGCAATCGACCTACTTCGCCCACCGCGAGATGGGCAAGGAGCGCTGGCACCGGCTCATGGAGGAGCTGATTCAGAGCGGCCGTTGTCGCTCTGTCCCGGTATCGCGCATCGACGACGTGGTCAGCGACCTGGTCTACGGCACGATGTTCACCAACCACTTCTCGGGCCGGCACAAGCCGCTGACGACGCAGGCCGCCGACATTCTCGACATCGTTTACCACGGGATCCTCAGCGAAACGGAACGGGGAAAGGGAACACGATGACCGCTGCGAAGAAACGAAGCTGGCTGGCTCCCCTCATGGTGGTGGGCGTGCTGGTGGGAGCCGGGTTCGGCATCGCCGCGATGGTCCACCGTGGACACGCACCCGCCGAGAAGGGCTCTGTTGAGGCACCTCCCCGGGAAGTGCCGGTGACTACTGCCCCGATGACGATCCGGCCGGTCCAGCGTTCCATCGAGGTGGTCGGCACCCTGGAAGGCCACGAGGAGGTCAACCTCGGCTCGAAGGTCGAGGGTCGCATCCTGCGCCTGTATCACGACGTGGGCGACGAGGTGAAGCCGGGCGATCCGCTGGTCGATTTCGAGGAGGTGGACTACCGCCTGGCCGAGCTGGAGGCGAAGCGCGGCCTGGAGATGGAGCTATCAAAGCTGGGGCTGGCCGAGTTGCCCACCAACGGCAAGATCGACTTCAGCAAGGTGCCCCTGGTCATGCGGGCGCGCAACGTCGAGGACAATGCCCGGCAGGTCATGGATCGCGCCCGGCGGCTGGGAGTCGGCCGCGTGATCGGTGCCGAGGAAATGGAACGGGCCCAGACCGAGGCGCGGGTGGCGCTGGCCAACCGGGAACAGGCCGAACTGGAGGCTCGCGCCATCCTGGCCTCGGCCCGGCTCAAATCCGCCCAGCTCGACACCGCCCAGCAACGGCTGCGCGATTGCAAGGTGATGGTCCCCTGCCCTTCGCCCACGCGGATGCCACCCGGCCTGACCGATCCTGGCCAGGTGCGCTACGTGGTTGCCTCGCGCAAGGTGGCCGAGGGCGAAATGATTCGCACCATGCCGGCGGTCACCTTGTTTCGCCTGGTCATCGATAACCCGCTGAAGCTGGTGGCCACCGTGCCCGAGCGGTTCTCCGGCGAGATCAAACTGGGGCAATCCGTCACCCTGGGAGTCGAGGCCTTCCCTGGCGAAACCTTCCAGGGCACGGTGTCGCGCATCAACCCCACTGTCGAACGCGCCAACCGCACCTTCACCTTCGAGGTCACCGTGCCCAACGCCTCCCGGAAGCTGCGCCCGGGCAGCTTTGTCAAGGCGCGGGTGCAGACACGGAAGGCCGACGACGCGATGACCGTTCCCGAAGAGGCCATCGTGCGATTCGCCGGCGTGGTCAAGGTCTTCGTGGTGGAGAACGGCAAGAGCCGCTCGGTCCCCGTGCGCACGGGTGAGGTGATGACTGTCCGCGACAAGGCCCGAGTGCATCGCTGGGTGGAGGTGGTGGGCGACCTTCCCACGGGAACGCAGGTGGTGACGAGTGGGCAATCGCAGCTGGCAGATCAGACGCTGGTCCGCGTGCGCTAAAGCGAACAGGTCAGGAGCGAGAATCCACCCATGTCGATCTGGGATATCTGCATCAGTCGCCCGGTGTTCACCCTCATGCTGGTGTCCGCACCGGTAGTGATGGGATTGGCCGCCTACTCGAAGCTGGGCGTCGACCTGT
The DNA here is from genome assembly GCA_046350255.1 of Gemmataceae bacterium. Lineage (GTDB taxonomy): Bacteria > Planctomycetota > Planctomycetia > Gemmatales > Gemmataceae > CALDUY01. The sequence goes on along the minus strand of JAXMAV010000020.1, from coordinate 54,910 downwards.
TCCCCAACGTCGATCTACCCGTGGTGACGGTGACGACGACGCTGCGCGGCGCCAGCGTCGAGGAGATGGAGTCGGGGGTCACCAAGCCGATCGAGGAGATCGTCAACACGGTATCTGGCATCGACGAACTACGTTCGACGACCAAGGAAGGCATCTCGCAGGTCGTCATCCAGTTCATGCTCGAAAAGAGCGGCGCGGTGGCGGCCCAGGAAGTCGATTCCAAGATCCGCAGCATCCTCAGTCAACTCCCCGAGGGAACCGATCCGCCCATCATCGACCGGTTCGACCTCGACGCTGCCCCGGTGATGACCGTGGCCGTCTCGGGCCGGCGCGACTTCCGCGAGGTGACCGAGATCGCGCGAAAAACCATCAAGGAAGATCTCGAAACGCTCAGCGGCGTTGGCGCGGTGATCCTGGTCGGTGGGCGCACCCGGGCCATCAACGTATTCATTGACCCAGACAAGCTGCTCAAGTACGAAGGCCTCTCGGTGGAGGACGTGCGACAGGCACTGGCGCGCGAGAACCAGGAACTCCCCGGTGGCCGCGTCGATCAGGGCAAGGGCGAGCTGGTGCTGCGCACTCTGGGCCGCGTGACGAAGCCGACCGACTTCGAGGATCTGATCGTGGCGAACCGGGGTGGCCAACCGGTGCGCATTCGGGACGTGGGCCGCGTGGAAGACGCCTTCGAAGAACCGCGAGGGTTCAGCCGTCTATGGGCCGCCTCGGTGGCCGAGTCGCAGACGGAGGCCTACGCCGGCGACAACGCCGTCAGTTTGATCATTCAGAAACAATCGGGGACGAACACCGTCCAGGTGGTCGATCGGGTGAAACGCCGCCTGGCCGAGATTCGTACCATCCTGCCCGCCGACATCCGCACCGAGGTCATCCGCGATCAGTCCCGCTTCATCAAGAACTCCATCGACGAGGTGAAGACCCACCTGGTGCTGGCGGCCGTGCTGGTCAGCCTCACCATCCTCCTGTTCATCCGCGACTGGCGCACAACGCTCATTGCCACGGTGGCCATCCCCACCTCGATGATCGGCACGTTCTACTTCATGCAGTACATGGGCTACACCCTGAACAACATCACGATGCTGGGGTTGATCCTGGCGGTGGGCATCGTGGTGGATGATGCGGTCGTCGTTCACGAGAACATCTTCCGCCATATGGAGGAGTATGGCCGTTCTGCCCGCGAGGCCTCCAGTACGGCCACGCGTGAAATCGCCCTGGCCGTAGTGGCGACCACCCTATCGCTCATGGTGATCTTCGTGCCCATCGCCTTCATGGAAGGGCGCGTGGGCCGCTTCTTCCAAAGCTTCGGCATGGTGGTGGGCTTCTCGATCCTGATGAGCATGTTCATCTCCTTCACGATGACCCCCATGCTCTGCTCGCGCTTCCTGCTGGCCGAGGAGGGGCACAACTCGAGCAAGTCCGGCCCGATCTGGCGGCTGATCGAGGGAGCCTACATGCTGTCGCTGCGCTTCTCCCTGAATCATCGCTGGTTGATCGTCCTGGTCAGTGTGGGAGTGCTGTTTTCGACGCCGGTGCTGATGGGGTTGATTGGCAAGGACTTCATTCCGCGCGACGATCAGAGCGAGATGGAAGTGGCCATGCGCCTGCCCGAAGGCTACACGCTCGACCGGGCCGACGAGGTGTGCAAGGAGATCGAGGCACGCCTGCAGAAGCTTCGCGGAGTGACTCACACGTTCACCATCGTGGGTGACACCACGGGACGCGTCACCCGAGGCCAGGGCGACGTGACCCAGGCGACCATCTACGTGCGTCTGGTGGACCTGCACGACCGCAACTACACCCAGTTCGCCGTGATGGCCGACGCACGTCAGATCCTGGTCGATTACCCCGACATCCGGGCCGCGGTGCAGGACGTATCGGCGTTCCAGGCCTCGGGGTTCCGACAGGTGGAGATCGACCTGAACCTGCGCGGTCCCGACATGCAGAAGCTGCAGCAGTATTCGGATCAGATCGCGAACTGGATGCGCGACCAGGGCCACTACGTGGACGTGGACACCAGCCTGTCGCTGCGCAAACCCGAGCTGCGGGTCCGCCCCGACCGCGAACGCGCCAGCGAGCTGGGTGTGACCATCCAGACGCTGGCCAGCACCGTCAACATCCTGGTGGGAGGCGAGCCGGTCAGCAAGTACAAGGAGTTCGACGAGCAGTACGACGTCTGGCTACGAGCCGACCAGAAATCGCGCACCGACGCCGAAACCATCGCCCGGCTGGCGGTGCCCTCGATCAAGGAGGGGGTGGGTGTGGTGCGGCTGGCGAGCGTGGCTCGCTTCGAAACAGCCGAGGGCCCCAACACGATTGATCGGTTCAGTCGGCAACGGCAGGTGGTGATCTCGTCGAACCTCGAAGGAATCGCCACGGGCAACGCGGTGGCCGAGTTGTCCGACTACATCCGCAGCATCGATCTGCCAGCCGATTATCGCTGGGAGTTCATCGGACGAGCCAAGACCCTGGCCGAGTCGAACAACAGCTTCGCGCTGGCCTTCGCGCTGAGCTTCCTGTTCATGTACATGATCCTGGCGGCGCAGTTCGAGAGCCTGATCCACCCACTCACCATCCTCATCTCGCTGCCACTGACCATCCCGTTCGCGCTGTTATCGCTGATACTGCTCCGCACCAACCTGGAGATCTACGCGATGTTCGGGCTGTTCATGCTGTTCGGCATCGTCAAGAAGAACGGCATCCTTCAGGTGGACTACACCAACGTCCTGCGGGCGCGGGGCATGCCGACGCGCGAGGCGATCCTGGAAGCCAACCGCACCCGCCTGCGGCCCATCCTGATGACCACCGTGATGCTCGTTGCCGCGATGGTCCCCATGGCGATGGGCCAGGGCCCCGGCGCGGGAGCCCGGGCGGGCATGGCCAAGGTCATCCTCGGTGGACAGACGTTGTCACTGCTGCTGACACTGCTACTCACCCCAGTGTGCTATTCCCTGTGGGAAGACCTGGGCGGGTGGTGGCGGCGAATCCGTGGTCTGCCCGAACCCCGCCTCGAGGTGGAAGCCGTTCCCCCGGCCGTTTCCTGACCTGGTTATGGATTTCCTCGGTCAGAAGCCGCGCCAGATGCTGGCGGACACAGGCGGATCGGGGTATCCTAAACAGCAGGGTCCGTCTCGAACCGGGAGAATAGCCATGCAGCGATGGATAGGCCTGACGGCGGCCCTGGCAGGCCTGATGATGTCCGCGCCCCTGAACGCGGCGGATGGCAAGCAACAGATGGTCCGCGCCAGCGCGGGGCTGGTACCCAAGGGTCGCCCGGTGCGGGGAGCGGTGGGTTTGGCGCGTCCCGCTGGACGGGTGGCTGTGGGAGCCGCCCGGGGGGCTGGCCGCGTGGCCGTGGCTGCGGGGCGAGTGGTGCGGCCTGGTCGCAGGGCGGCTCGTCTGGGTCGGGCCAGCGTGCGCGGAATTGGCCGGGCGGCCCGGGGTGTCGGTCGCGCTGTGGTCGGCAAACCGTTCCGCTTCTTTCGGAAGAAGGTGATCGTCCCGATTCGCCCCTGATCCACCGCCCAGCGCAGAGGAAACCCAGGTCTGTCCCTTTATGCGATGCGTCGCTAGGATAACCCCTCATCCTCCACGCGAAGGGTCTTTGCCATGTCGTCGCACTACGTTCCCCACACCAAAGTTCCTACCCTTGTTTTCCCTACCAGTTCCCAAGCTGCGCGCCATGTCGCGCTGATGATCGAAAGCCTGATCCGGCAGAACAACTCGGCAGGGCGGCCCACGGTCCTGGGGTTGCCCACTGGCTCCACCCCAGTCGGCCTCTACCGCGAGCTGATTCGTCTGCACAAGGAACAAGGGCTGGACTTCTCGCGCCTCATCACCTTCAACCTCGATGAATACTATCCGATGCAACCCACCGACCCGCACAGCTATCGGCGGTGGATGCAGGAAACGTTCTTCAACCATGTGAACATCCCCGCGCAGAACATCAACATCCCCGATGGGACCCTGCCGCCCGGCGAGGTTGAAGACTGGTGCATGCGCTACGAACAGAAGATCCGCCGGGCCGGCGGTATCGACCTGATGATTCTCGGTATCGGGCGCACGGGCCACGTCGGCTTCAACGAACCTGGCTCGACCCGACACAGCCGCACCAGACAGGTCACCCTCGACCCGGTGACTCGACGCGACGCGGCCAGCTCGTTCTTCGGCGAGGAGAACGTGCCGCACCAGGCCATCACCATGGGCGTGGGCACCATTCTCGACGCCAAGAAGATCGTCCTGATGGCCTTTGGCGAGCACAAGGCACGCATCGTCCAGCGAGCGGTCGAGGGACAGATCACCGACGCGGTGACCGCGAGCTTCCTGCAGCAGCATAACGACGCCACCTTCCTGCTCGATGAATCCGCCGCGGGCGACCTGGCAGCCTTCAAGCAGCCCTGGACCATCGGTCCCGTACAGTGGACGCCGCACCTGATCCGCAAGGCGGTCATCTCGCTGAGCCTGTCGGCGAACAAGGGTCTGCTGAAGCTCTCCGACGAGGATTATCGCGAGAACGAACTCTACGAGTTGCTGCGCGAGCATGGTCCTGCTAGCCGGCTGGGCCGTCGCGTGTTCGACGAGATGATGGGCACCATCTGCACGACGCCCGCGGGGCCCACGCCGCAGACTGTGCTGATCTTCAGCCCACACCCCGACGACGACGTCATTAGCATGGGCGGCACGCTCATCCGCCTGGTCGAGCAGGGCAACAAGGTCCACATCGCCTACCAGACGAGCGGCAACATCGCGGTCTTCGATCACGACGCCCAGCGGTTCGCCGACTTCGTTGTCGAGTTCAATGAGCTGTTTGGAATCGACGTGGAGAAGACCGACTCGTTCCGCTCACGGATCATGAGCTTCCTCGCGAACAAGAGCCCTGGCGAACCCGACTCGGAGGATCTGCTCAAGATCAAGGGGCTGATCCGCGCGACCGAGGCCCGCGCCGCCGCCCTGGCCTGCGGCGTGCCGCCCGCGCAGTGCGAGTTCATGGATCTACGTTTCTACCGGACCGGCACCATCGCCAAGGCGCCACTGCACCCGCAGGACATCCAGGACACCGTGGACCTGCTCGAGAACTTGCAGCCAGCCCAGATCTATGTCGCGGGCGAAATGTCGGATCCGCACGGCACCCACCGCATGTGTGCCGAGGCGATCTTCGAGGCCGTCCGCACGGTGCGCTCGCGCGGGCAGACCTTCGAGGTATGGCTGTATCGCGGCGCCTGGGAAGAATGGGAGCCGCACGAAGTCGAGCGCGTGGTGCCCCTCAGCCCCGAGGACGTCGAGAAGAAGAAGCAGGCGATCTTCCGCCATCAGTCGCAGAAGGATCGCGCCATGTTCCCCGGAGGCACCGACAAACGCGAGTTCTGGCAGCGCGCCGAGGATCGCAACCGGAAGACGGCGCAAACATACGACAAGCTCGGCCTGCCGGAGTTCTACGCGCTGGAAGGCTTCGTCCAGTGGCGCGGCTAGAAGGGACTCTCGGCGGGAATCCAGCTCCCCCTGTTGCACTCCGCGGGCCGGCGTGAGATACTACATCATCTCACATCGCATTCGACCTGCGGGGTTGTACCATGTCCACCGCCGCCAAGACCGAGCCAGCTGGGCTCAAACTGCCGCCTGAGGAGAAGTTCTGGAAGCGCTACTCGCCACACGGCGAGGCACCGCTTTCCATCGCAGGGTCGTTCGCCGTCCATGCCCTGGGAGTGGGCGGACTGATCCTCTTCGGCATCTACCTGGCCTCACTGTTCATCCAGCCGACGCGCAGCATCCCGGTGGAACCGGTCCGCCTCGCTCTCGACAAGCTTCCCGGCGGCGGCGGCCAGCGCGGCGGTTCGGTCGATGGCCGCGGTCCAGGCACCGTCGGCGCCAGCGAGAACGTCGGCGAGGATCCCGTCGATCTCCCCCCCGAACTAACCCAGGAGCCCAAACGCCCCTCGCTGGACAAGGCCGAGAAGGCCCAAATCACCGAGAAGTTCGACTCGGATTCTTCTCGCTTCATCCAGGAGAGCAACAGCGACTCCGCGAAAGCGTTCGCCCGGCTGTCGGACAACATTCGCAAGAAGCTCGCGGTAGGCAACCCTGGGCAGGGTCAGGGCGGGTCGGGCTCGGGCGGCGGCTCCGGCAGCGGCACAGGCACGGGCACTGGGCCAGGCAGCGGCGACGGCAAGGCCACCCTCGGCAAGCGCGAACGTCGGATGCTCCGCTGGCACATGCGGTTCACGGCCTCGTCTGGGCCTGAATATCTCGCCCAGCTTCGCGGTCTGGGCGCCATGCTCGCCTTCCCCGTGAAGGAAGACGGCCCCGAGCCGGTTTTCAAGGTGGTGCGCGAGCTGCGGCCCGGTGCCCAGCTACAGGATGAGGATGTGGCCCGTCTCAACCGCATCTACTGGATCGACGACAAGCCGGCCTCGGTGCGCGACATCCTGGCCGCGCTGGGGATCGGTCTGCCGCGCCAGCCTAGCCGGTTTGTGGCGCTCATGCCTGAGTCACTGGAGAAGAAACTCTACGACATGGAGCGCAGCTATGTCGAGCGCGTCCTTCGTGTGCCCTTCGACGAGGACAAGATCGACGAGACGACCTTCCGGGTGGTGGGTACGCCCCGGGGTTACCAGCCCGAGCTGATCAGCGTTTCGATGCGACAGTAACGGCTGAGGTGCTTTTTGCTGAAAGGTCCGTCAAGGCGCCGCCATATTACCTCAGAGTTGGGTCGGAACTCCCCTCCGGCACAGCCAACAGGGAGGGTTTGACCGTGCCTCAGATGCGGACCTTGCACCCCAGCAGTGATCAACTAGCCGCCTTCATGGCGGGCCGGCTCGGACCTACCGAGCAGATCGAAACCGAACGGCACCTCGAAAGTTGCGCCGAATGTTTGCGGAAAGTCCAGCAGCTACCCGACGATTCGCTGCTGAATTATCTGCGAGCGGGCCGAACCCTCCGCGGAGAGGGTACTCCCAGCATGGTTCCAGCCGGGGCCGACACCCAGGGGCCTTCGGGAAGCGTCACCGCGGGCGGGGTGGATGTCATTCCGGCTCTGGCCGAGCATCCGCGCTATCGGGTGCTGCGCTTGCTCGGTGCGGGTGGCATGGGCGAGGTCTACCACGCCGTCCACAAGCTGATGGATCGCGAGGTGGCCCTGAAGGTCATTCACCCCACCTTGACCCGTAACCCCCGAGCAGTACAGAGGTTCCTGTTAGAGGTGAAGGCCGCCGCTCGCCTGCAGCACCCCAACATTGTGACGGCGCACGACGCCGAGCAGCTAGGCGAGATGCACCTGCTGGTGATGGAATATGTCGAGGGCATCAGCCTCGACCGCCTGGTGGCGAAGAATGGCCCCCTCCCGGTCGAGCAGGCGGCTCACCTGGTCCGGCAGGCGGCCCTGGGAATCCACCATGCCCACGAGCGCGGCATGGTCCACCGCGACATCAAGCCGCACAACCTGATGGTCACCCGCAAGGGGCAGGTCAAGGTGCTCGACTTTGGCCTGGCGCTACTGGCTCAGGCCGAGCAGGAGCAGGACGACGAAGGAAAGCGGCCGCTGACGACGCTGGGTATGGTCCTGGGTACGCCGGACTACATCTCCCCCGAGCAGGTGGGCGACTCCCACAAGGTCGATAGTCGTGCTGACATCTACAGCCTGGGCTGCACGCTGTACTTCCTGCTCACCGGGCAGCCGCCGTTCGTCGAGGGCAGCGCCCTGCAAAAGGCCCTGGCCCACGTCGATACCGAGCCAACCAAGCTCACCAGCCTGCGCAGCGAAATCCCCGCCGAGCTGTCCCAGGTAGTCGAGCGCATGATGGCCAAGCGACCGGCCGACCGCTACCAGACGGCCGCGGCGGTGGCTCAGGCGCTGCACCCCTTCACCCGGGCCGGACAACAGGCGGAGACGCGCCGCGAAGTGGCCGAGCCAGCCCTGCTTCCCCTTCCAGCACCTACCCCAGCCCCGGCACCGACTCCGGCACCGGCACCCACTCCGGTCGCCGCTCGAGTCCAGCCCCGGCCGACGCGTGAGGCCGACCTTCCGGCCCCGTCCAGCAGTCCCCGGCCGCGCAGGAAGCCTCGGCGACGCCGTGGCCGACGGGGCCTGGTGCTTCTCGCCGTCGGGCTGGGGTTCCTTGGCCTCGCTCTCGCCACGGGGTGGTTCGTCCACCAGCGCGTGCAGGAAAGCTGGAAACACAGAGGGCAGACGGCGGCCGGCCCAGGAGCGGCCTCCTCGGAAACCGCGAGCCCTTCACTGCTGCGCGGGGCTGGGTCCTCCGCCTCGTCTGGACGGGTGCTCGTCGTGCTGCCGGCCCGGCAATACTGGAACCCCGACTTCAGTCCCGCGATGGCCGTGATGAAAGCAGCGGGGCTGTCGGTCCGCATCGCCGCCACCGAGAAACAGCCGATCCAGCCTGCCCCTGAGGGAGGTGGCGATGCATTGCATCCAGACCTGCTGCTGTGCGAGGCGCAGCCAGCAGACTACGACGCCATCCTGTTTGTTGGTGGCACCGCCATGCCGGCTGTGCTGGAAGCTGGAGCCGCGGCGCAACAACTGACCGAGGCGATGAAGGCCGAGAACCGCCTGATCGCCGGCGTCTGCAACGGGGTGGGCAGCCTGGCCCGCACGGGCGTTCTGAAAGGCCACCGGGGCACCTGCCCGCCGGAGATGGAGAGCATCCTGCGGAACAAGGGAATGCAGGTGGTGGATCAGGCCGTGGTGCAGGATGGCAACGTCCTGACCGGGCGCGATCCGGCCTCGGCGGAGGCGCTGGCCCAGGCGCTAGTAGCCCGTCTGCGCCGCTGAGCGTGCCGCTTCCGGCACAGCGAGCGGGGGACAAGTGTGCCTCAGCCGCACAAAAGACCGAATGGTCCTCCATCGTTGCTCGCCGCCACCTCACGCCACAACCACCGACCCGGTCATTACTTGCAAAAGAAACGAGAAAAATCCAGGAGCGTGGCGCGCCCGTTGCTCTTAATGGGTCAGTCCCGACCGGGCCACCCGCACAATCGGCGCGTGTGACGGGTGGCAACCGGTCGGGCTAACTTCCTCCCTCTCTGGCGTCACGAACGCCTGAACGAGGAGGGCTGATCCATGTTGGCCACATACTCCCGTTCGGAAACTTTCTGGCTGAAGCTGATTCTTCTGGCTCTGGTATTTCTGCTCCTTCTGGCACGCCTATCCGGAGGAGACGAGCCAACACGAACCAGGGATCCCATGCCAACACGCATCGAGCGCATGGGAGACGTGGAGGAGTGGGTCGCGATCGAGAGTTCGAGACCGATGGTCCGCCGAGCCCTGCAACGAGGGGCGTTGGTGGTGGCCTTCGGAACCGAGCTGGATCTGCCCGAGTATCGCACGCTGATCGATCGACTGGCCAGCCCAGGTTGCATGGCGGGCGACGATCAAGTGCAGGATGAGTTGCTGGCACTGCGTGGCAACCTAAAGGTGGAGTTAGGGTGGCATCTCCCCACGGAGGTGAACCGGATTCTGACTCACCTGTCCGAGGATCGGTTGCGCGAGATGCTGGCCAGGGTGGTGACTGTGGAAGCCCCCTGCACCTTCCTCCTGGATGAATTCGCGGTCGAGGTCGGGTTTGCCGACTACCGTTACTGGCAGGTGCACATCACCCGGCCAGACATCGAGGAGCAGATGATCATCCGTCCGGCAGCGGAACGCCTGGTCGTCCTGCCGGGTACCCGACAGATCTATCTCCGGCTGATGCTCCGAGATCCGCCGAAGATGTGGCAATGATCGACCGGATTCACTCCTAACAATCGACCCGGGGGATGTTCCCCCGGGTCGATGTCCTTTTTCCCTCAGACCTTCTTGCGCGCCGGAATCAGCACCGCGCCTGTCTTGCGCAGTTCGCTCCCGGCCACCAAGGCCAACCCCAGCCCCACCATCCCTAGCGCCAGCAACGCCGTCACCAGGAAGCGGAAGGTGGCATACGCACTGGCGTCGGGCGCTTCCGGGCTTAGCATCAGCGCCACGCCGGCCAGGGGGATGAGCACGGCAAAGAACTGCAGCAGCCCCACGAGCCCTTCCTGCCGTCCCAGTTCCTCGACGGCCGCCTCGCGGAGTCGTCGCGCATCGAGCCACAGGCCCGGATACAGCACACGCACCACCACGAACTGCACCGACAGCACCGAGTAGGTGATGGCGATCAGCCCGGAGATGGTGAACGAGAACAGGAAATGCACGAAGACCGTGGGATGCTCGAACGGCCCGGCCAGGAGCCAGATGGCCAGGGGAAAGACAACGCCACCCGTGAACCACCCCAGCGAGCCCAGAATGAAGGCCCTGGTGGGCAGCTTCAGCGCCTGACGTCGTGCCGCATCGATTTCCGCCGGGTCTGGCCGGTCGTTGCTCTGGAGCCGGCGCCAGGCCTGGTAGACCGGCAGCACCTGCTCGACGAAGAGGGCGAACAGGATGGAATAAGCCAGCACGTCGTAGATGGTCATGACCCAGAAGAAGACATCGATCTGGCGCTCGTTCATGCGGGACACGAGACGGGCCCAGTTGTAGGCGATGTTGACGCCGGTGCCGATGAACTGCGGAAGCAGCAGGAGCATCGCCCCAACCAGGAACGGCCGACGCGCAACCAGGGGCGTGACAACGTAGCCAGGTGGCAGCGAGCGCTGGACCCGGTGCAGCTCGCGGCACGAGTCGAGGTCGGCGGCCAGATCGGCGGCATCCTGGTAACGATCGCGCGGCGCCGGCGCCATGCAGTGTGCCAGCACACGTTCCAGTGCCGGCGGGACGGTCACCACAGGCGCCAGCGTGGGAGGAGGCTGGCGCCGCTCGGTCGACATTTTCTCCAGCGCATCGCTGGTTGAGATGTCTGTGCAGGGCAAAGGGTAAGGGTGCCCCCCCGTCAGTAACTCGTAGAGAACTGCCCCCAGCGACCAGATGTCACTGCGCCGATCAACGGCGTCGGCCGTCGTGAAATCATTGGGGTTGAAGGCGTCGATGTGCTCGGGAGCCATGTAGCCCAGCGTCCCACCGAATATCTGCTCGCCCTCGCAGTCGCCGAGCCGGGCGGCGGCGATGTTGAAATCGGCGAGCAACGGCCGACCGTAGCGGTTGACCAGGATATTGGCCGGCTTGATGTCGCGATGCAGCACGCTCAGGTTGTGTGCGTGGGCCAGCGCCTCGGCCAGCCGCGCGCCCATCCAGCAGACCGCCTCAACCAGGTCCATCCCGGCCAGCGCCTCGCGATCGCGCAAAGCTGCCAGGTCGAGAGCCGCAGGATCGGTCACCATCCGGTCGAGAATATCCAGTATCTTCTGTCCATTGCGCTCTGCCAGGGGGACCTGCGTCAGAGAAACGATTAGCTGTTCGAGCGTGGTGCCAGCGACGTACTGCATGCACATGAGCCGCAGGTCGTGCCGAGTCTCGACGGTTTCGCTGAAGACGCGCACGATGTGTTCGTGTTCGAGACTGGCGAGCGTCCGTCCTTCCTGTCCCCGGTTGCGCGACACCTTCAGCGCCACCAGGCGGCCCAGCGAGCGCTGCCGGGCGAGGAACACCTTGGCGAACGAGCCCTCGCCCAGTTCGCGCAGCAGCTCGAAATCATCGATCACCTGCCCCACCTCGGGCAGAGTGAAGGTCGGCGTCCGCGGAGGCGTCACTGGCGCGCAGAATGGCGGGGCCGACCCGGTGTCGATGCCGTGGCTCTCACAGGTGGCCGGTTCTCCCTCCACCTGGGTCGGTAACGGATCGGTGGAGGGTAACTCAGGTCGAGACATCGTTCCCCTCCGCGGCACGCCCGCGCCGTTCGAGGGACGAACGACAGTACTCGTAGAGGCCCAGGTCGATCAGCTCGGCCGTCACCGATTCGGTCGTGGCGCTGTCCTGCCCCTGGGCCACCTCCTCGAGCATCAGCTGGGTGAACCGGTCGCGAGCGCGCTTAAGCGTTTGGCGCCCTGCCTCGGCGCTGATCGGCTTGGCCAGCAACTGAGTGAGTGCCTGGGCCATCTCGCTGCTCGACTGATCAGGATGCTCGGCCCGATACCGCAGGACGGTGAAGTAGTGCTGCCCCTGCTGCCGGTCCACCTCCTCCAGCCGGATCCAGGTCCGCGCCAGGATCTCGTCGCGCCAGGCTTCCAGAAAGGCGCGATCGCGCTCGGCGGCCAGGCTACACTCCTCGCCCGGCTCGGGCAAGTCGCTCCCCAGCGAGTTCGCCCGCCGTTGCTTCCGCTGATAATCCACGACGAGATGATACAGCACGCCCTTGACGTAATCCCGGAACCGACCGCGCGTCGGATCGGCTCCGCGCAGGCTGCCATTGAGGAAGCGGCAGGCGAACTCCTGGCTCAGTTCCTCGGCGGCCTCGACGTTGCGCAATGCGCCAAGGAGGTAGCGATAGATCGCCCCGCCATAGCGTTCCAGCAGGGCCTCGCGCGCCTGATTTCCCTGGACGCTGTCGTCGCCATGCGCCTGCCGCACCACCGACCACTGGGTGGGAATCTGGTTGAGGCGCGGGTTCTGTTCCTGGTTGTCCATCGCTGGGCCTCGCGAGACAAGCGGAGTCGTTCCTGGGGTTCACCCCGCGGGGAGGCGATCCCCACCGAATATCACGGAACCACCTTCACCTCGATGCCATCGTTCAGTTCGCTGATGTCGGCATCCAGGATCTGCTCCTTGCCAGTAAACGGCTGCCAGGTGCCATCCTTATCGCGCCAGTCCAACAGCTCGACCCACGAACCATCCGACGGACCGACGCGGACCGGCGTGCGGACAGCCTTGCCCTCGACCAGGCGGAAGCAGACCACCTCGTCGCCAAGCTCGGCCACCGTGCTAGCGGGGACAGCCAGGACGTTTGGCCGTTCGATGCGCAGCTCGCCGATGGCGTACATCCCCGGACGCAGCAGGCCCTCGGTGTTGGGCAAATCGACCTCGGCGCGCAGAGTGCGGGTTCGGTTATTGAGCGCCCACGACGAGCGCGTCACGGTCGCCTGGAAGACCCGGTCGCTCAGGGCCCGGATACGGACACTCGCGGGTGTGGCCGGCGGCCCAGACGGATTGGCCGCGCGGTCCACATCAGAGTGAATGTAGACCGCATCCGCCTCAGGCACATCGACGAAGATGCGCACCTTGTCCAGCCGGGCGATGACGAAAATGGGCGCCGCCCGGGTGGAACTTTGATCGGACGACCGATTGGGCGCCGACGGATCGCCCGTGGCCGGCAGCACAAAGTCGCCAGTGTTGGCGTTGCGGCTGATCACCACACCCGCGTAGGGCGCAGTCAGCTTCAAGTACCCGACCAGTGCGCCGAGTCGGTCGACGTCGGCCTTGGACACCGCCACGCGCGCCTGGGCCACCTTGACATCCTGCTGGGACTTTTCCAGCGAAGCCTGCGACCCGAGTTGTTGCGCCTGCGACGTCTCCACGTTGGCCTGGGCGGCGGTCATCGAGGCCTGATTTGACTTGAGCTGGCGGCGCGATTCCAGCAGCACCTGCGAATCGACCACGCCCGAGTCACTGAGCCCCGTCAGGCGGCGCACTTCGCTGTCCCAGCGATCGACTGCCGCCTTGTACTTCCCGACGTTGGCCTGCGACTCCTTGACCTGCGCCGTCGCCGCTTTCAGGTTGTCCTGCGCGACGCGGACCAGCTTCTCGCTTTGCTTGACGATCTCCTGATCGAGTTCGTGCTGTGCCTTCTTGAGCTTTTGCTCCTCGACCAGTTCGGGGACGAAGATGGTGGCCAGCAGCGTGCCGGGCTTGACCATGTCACCAATATCGACGTTCCATTTCTCGAGATAGCCCGTCATCTTGGGATAGATGGCGGTCTGCTCGAAGGCCTCGGTAAAGCTGGGCTGCCCCACCAGCCGCACGATGGTGCGCTTGCTGGGAGTCACCACGCGCACCACCGGTTTATCACTGACAGTGACGCCCTCGCCGGCTTCCTTGCGACCGCAGCCGAGGAGCCCGACGAGAAAAGCGAGCAAGCAAAAGCAAGCAAGGCGCGACATGGTTGAAGCACTCCCACGACGTCCGATGAGCTCTTCCTAGTTGTACCACGGAACCTGGCCGAGGCGAAGCAGCATTCGCGCCGGCCCGTCCGTTCAGGCCCCGTGCGGCGCGGGCTGAGCCGGGTGCTCGCCCGGATGCTCGTCCGAGGTATGATGGTGGCCCGGCGGATCGAAATGCCGGCTGTCGGGATCCTCGGGGAACAGCGAGGGGCTGCGATGCTTTGTGCCGCCGATCAGGAGCGCGAAGATGCTGGGCACCACCAGGAGTGTGGCCAGGGTGGACATGATCAACCCGCCGATGACAGCCCGTCCCAGCGGAGCCTGCATCTGGCTGCCTTCCTCCAGGGCCAGCGCCATGGGAATCGTACCAACGATCATGGCCGTGGCCGTCATGAGGATCGGCCGCAGGCGCTCGGCCGCCCCGTGAATCGCTGCCGCCTTGCCCTCCATGCCGGAATGCCAGTGCTGGGCGATGAAGGTGACCATCATGACCGAGTTCGACACCGACACGCCGATGCACATGATCGCCCCCATGAACGACTCGATGTTCAGGGTGGTGTTGGTCAGGTAGAGCATGACCGCCACGCCGGACAGCACGCCGGGCACGCTGCCGATCGACACCAGAGCCAGGCGGGGCGACTGGAAGTAGGCGGTGAGCATGACCAGGATGACAAAGACCGCCACGCCCAGGCCGATGGCCAGCGACTCGAACATCTCGTTCATCGGAGAAAGCTGCCCACGCAGAAAGACGCGCACCCCACGAGGCGGCTCACCCACGGCTGCGATGGCCTTTTGAATTTGCTGGGCCGCACGCCCCAGGTCCACCCCCTCGACATTGGCGGTGATGCTGACATAGCGCTGCGAGGCCAGCCGGTCGATCTGGCCAGGCATGCTGCCCTCGCGCACGCGCGCCACGTCGCGGACCATCAAGTTCAGCCGCGAGTTGACCAAATCGATGGGCAGCGTCTCCACCTGCAAGGGGGTGGTCATGCGCTGCGTCGGCACCAGCACCTCGACCTGGTAGTCGAAGCCGGTCTTGGGGTTCTGCCAGTAGTTCAGCGCGACGAACCGGCTGGAGGAGGTAGCCACGAGCACTCCGTCACCCACCTGCTTGACGGTCACCCCCGAGAGGCCGGCCTTCTCGCGGTCGATGTTGACCTCGACGGTGGGGTACTCGAGCGACTGGTGAAACTGTACGTCGCGCAGGCCGGGAATCTGCGTGAGCGCCTCGCGCAGCCGCGTGGCGTGCATCCGGGTGTCACCCATGCGCGGTCCAGACACCACCACCTCGATCGGCGTGGGCGAGCCGAAGCTCATGACCTCGCTGACGATGTCGCCTGGCTCGAAGCCGAAGAGACACTGTGTCGAGCGCGTCTTGGCGATCTGGGGCGGCACTCCTTCCTTGATCAGCAACTGCTCCAGCCATGGGGCGATCCGTTTGGGAAGCTCGTTGCGAAGCCGTTCGCGCAGGTCGGCAAGGGCCACCCCTGTCCCCTCGCGCAGGGCGACGCGGAGCCAGCCGTCATCCGGCCCACGCATGAACAGAATGAGGTTGTTCATGCCGTAATTCGGCGCGATCTGCCCTGCATAGCCGATCGATAGCTTGACGCCGTCGGGCACCTCCTCCTGGATCGCCTCGAGGATCTTGACGCCCAACTGGCGCGAGATCTCGAAGTTGCTCCCCGGGGGCGGACGGTAGCGCATCACGAACTCGCCGGCATCCACCTGGGGAAAGAGTTCGCGGCCGACCCGGGTGCCGACCTGCCACAACAGCAGCCCGCACACCACGAAATAGATCGGCACGACCACCCAGCGAATGGCAATCGTCAGGGTGACCACACGGTGGAACACGGCCTGAAAACGGTCGAACAACCCCGGTCGCTGCGGTTCGTCCCCGTGGTGGTGATGCTTCAGCAACCAGACGCACATGATCGGGACAAACGTGCTGGACAGGATGTACGAGGAGATCATGGCGAAGCCGACCGCCAGGCTCAGCGGCATGAACAGCGAGCGCAGCGGATCGCGCATGATGAACGCTGGGATGAACACCGAGAGGATGCACAGCAGTGCCAGAAGGCGCGGCACGGCGGTGATGTTGTTCCCAGCCAGCACCGCGCGAGCAAGATGAGGCCGTTTGGCCATCTGCGAATGCACGTTCTCGATTTCGACCGTCGCCTCATCGACAAGGATGCCGATGGCCAGCGCCAGGCCACCCAGCGTCATGATGTTGATGGTGTTGCCGGTGAGATACAGCCCGAAGAGCGACCCCAGCAGGGCCAGCGGAATGTTGCAGACCACCACCACCACGCTGCGCAGATCGCGGAGAAACAGCAGGATCATCAGGCCGGTAAGCCCCGCGCCGATGGCTCCTTCGGTCGCCACGCTGCGAATAGCCGCCACCACGGTGGGCGACTCGTCGAAGGCGAATTCCACCTCGACATCTTCAGGGAGCGAATCACGCAGCGTGGGAAGCGAGCGCTTCAGGTCGGCCACCACGGTCAACGTCGAGGCCGTATCCTTCTTCACAATGGGCAGGTAGACCGACTTCTTCCCGTTGACCAGAGCGTAGCCGTAGTTGACGTCGGTACTGTCCTGAATGGTGCCCACATCGCGGATGTAGACATTCTGTCCTACCCGCAGGGGGATCTTGCCCATCTCCTGAATGTCGTTTACCAAGGCGTTACTGGGCACCATCGGCATGCGATCGCGGACGTAGAGGTTGCCCGCCGGCACGATCACGTTGCCGTTCATCAGGGCATCGACGACATCCTGCGGCGTAAGGTTGTAAGCCCGGAGCTTGTCGGGATCGACGTTGATGAGAATGGAGCGCTGATTGGGGCCGAAGGGCGACACGGCCACCGTGCCCGGTACCAGCGACTGTACCAGCGGCCGGATGATGTTCTGGGCCACGTCGGCCACTTCCCCCAGTGGGGTGGTCTTGCTGCGCAGCACCAGGTAGCCCACCGGCACGCTGCCAGCATCCATGCGCAAAATCATCGGCGGCAGCGTCCCGGGTGGCATGCGCGCCATGGCCCGGGTGGCCATGGCGACCACCGACGCCTGGGCCGAGGCCATGTCGGTTTCCGGGTAGAACGACAGTTCGAGCAGGGCCACCTGCTGAATTGAAGAGGAACGGATCTCCTTGATGCCATCGACATACTGGAAGATCAGCTCGAATTGATTCACGATCAGGCCTTCCATCTGCGAGGGCGACATGCCCCCGTACTGGAGGAAGACGTAGACCCGGGGAAGATTGATGGACGGGAAGATATCGACGCGCATGCGAGTCATCGCCAGCGCGCCCCCTGCGATCAACCCCACCACGAGCATCATCATCGTGATCGGGTTGCGCATGGCAAAGACAATGGGATTCACAATACCTCTCCCAGTCGTTGCGGCCTGCAAAATCGGTCAACCAAACAAGGTCAAGCGTCGATTATAGGGGGGGTGGGCCTTCTCGACGAACGAGGGGGGCATGTCACCCGGGTAATGTGGGCAGGCAAAGGAGGAGAGCCACATGGCGGGGGCAAAGCGGCTCAGCCTGATTTCCTGTGCCACCCTGGCAGGCTTGTGGGCCATGGGACAGACTTCTCTGCCCCCCCTGCCCACATTGCTTCCCCTGGTGAACTACCTGGACAAAAAGCCGGCCAACACCAACGACGCCAACGCCAACGACGCCAACGACCCGAAACGCGATCCGAAAAAAAAGGACGCTGAACCCACCTTGCCACCGCCGAGACAGGTGGACCCACCGGGAATGCCGCTGGCGCCACTTCCCGAGGGAACCCCCGTTCTGGAAGGGCCCATCTTGACCGAGGGACGTTCGGTCAAGCGACCCGAACTCCCCGCCACGCCCCAGCGTGATCGTCCCCTGGCGATCAACTTGGCCACGGCCCTGAAGCTGGCCGATGCCCGCCCACTGATCATCGCGTCGGCACAGGCCCGGGTGCAGGAAGCTGCCGCCCAGCTGGAACGCGCCAACGTGTTGTGGCTACCCAACCTCAACCTTGGCACGTACGTGTATACCCACGCCGGCGGCGCCCAGCGGGTCATCAACGGCGATCTTGCCGTGAACGGTCGTACCGAGATGCTCATCGGTGCCGGGGCCACGTCCGTCTTCGCACTGACGGACGCCATCTTCGAACCACTGGCGGCTCGCCAGGTGCTGCGTGCCCGGGAGTTCGATGTCCAGGCATCGCGGAACGATGTCCTGCTCGACGTGGCCGAGGCCTACTTCAACGTCCAGCAAGCACGCGGCCGCATGGCCGGTTCGCTCGATGTGCTGGCGAAAAACCGGGACGTGGTTCGCCGCGTGGAGAAGCTGGCCAAGAATCTGACGCCTCCACTCGAAATCGACCGGGCTCGCGCCCAGTTGGCCGAGGCCGAGCAGGCCGTGACTCTGGCTCAGCAGGATTGGAAGTCCCTCAGCGCTACGCTGACCCGGCTACTGCGCCTCGATCCAGGAGCCGTGGTCTTTCCGCTGGAGCCGCCGCACCTGCAGGTCACGCTGATCTCGCCCCGGCAATCGGTGGATACCCTTATCCCGATTGGGTTGCTATCCCGCCCCGAATTGGCCTCGCAACAGTCGCTGGTCCAGGCCACACTCGAACGTCTTCGCCAGGAAAAACTACGGCCTCTGATTCCCAGCATTCTACTGACCGGCAACGGCACCCCCGAGTTTTACTTCAATGGCGGCGCCTATGCCACGGGTCGAGGCGCCCCCAACGAGTGGGCTGGCCGAGGCGACGTGGCCTTGCAGGTGGTCTGGCAGGCGCAGAACCTTGGGCTGGGTAACCGTGCCCGCATCCGCGAACGCGACGCCCAGAATCAGCTGGCTCTCATCGATCTCTTCCGTGTGCAGGACCTGGTAGCCGCCGAGGTCGCCCAGGCGCATGCCGAGATCGAAGGTGCGGCGATCCGCATGGAAGAAGCGGCCGTTGGTTTGCAGAAGGCCCAGGCGTCCTTCGAGGGCAACCTGCGCGGCCTGGGTGAGACCGTTCGCTTCGGCGACATCCTGCAGCTGGTCATTCGGCCACAGGAGGTGGTGCAGTCGTTGCAGGCGCTGCAGACCGCCTACAACAACTACTTCCTCACCATCGCTGACTACAACCGATCGCAGTTCCGCCTCTACCGCGCCCTGGGCTACCCCGCCCAGCTACTGGCCTGCGAACGGCCCGCCGGACCGATCGTTCCGGTCAACCCGCAGCGTCCGTATCCGCAGATGGCACCGGTCGGCCCCTAGACGCACATGATGGAGTAGCCGCGGTTCTCGACCACGTCGCCCTCCTCGAACGACTCGAGCAGCACGTCGGCCAGGTCCTGCGGCTGCTTGGTGACGAGGAAGAACTTCCCCTGCGGCGTCAGCATCTCGCGCGCCCGGCGGATGAATAGCTCGGCGATCGATCCCCCCGCGTAATACGGCGGATTGGCGATGACCACGTCGAAGCTGTCGATCTGCGGCCCCTCAACGGTGCTGCTGGGAAAGACATCGAACCGGGTCACCCCGTTGCTCCGCGCGTTTTGCTCGGCCAGGGCGCAGGCCCGGACATTGCTATCGACGAAGGCGATGTAGCCTTGCTCGCCGGCCCGCTGCGACGCGAACACTCCGTTGGTGCCCACGCCGCACCCCAGGTCGAGGACGCGGTCGCCCGGTTCGATCTCCATGATCTCGCACAGGGCACGGGCACCGTTGTCGAAGTGCCCGTAGGAGAAGGTGCCCGGCCGGGACAAAAACCGGCAGGAGGGCCCGTCGCCAATCTTGACCTGGAAGATGACCTCGTGCCGACGTCGCGGCCGCTCTCCCTCGCGGGTGCTCCACAACAGGCTGGTGACATCGGCCCCGGGCTGATGCGGCGGCGTGTGGATCTTGCCGAAGATCTTCTTGAGCAGCGTGGGGAAGAAGGCCTCGCTGTCGTAGGGCGACCACACGAAGAAGAGACCGTGGGGCTGCAAAATGTGGTAGGCCTGATCGACCATGTCGATCTTCAGCTCGCGCTCGCCACCCCGGGCCGGCAGGTACAGCGCCGTCTGGAAGTCGGCGGGCAGGTCCCACAGATCGGGCAGCACCTCGACCCGGGCGGAGAGGCCGGCCTCTTCCAGGGCTGCGCGCACTCGGCCCCCCTGGTAGAGATCCATCTGATAACAGGTGGCTTCGATGCCTTTCAGGGCGCCAAGGACGTGGGCCACCTCGGCAGGAGAACCCAGCACCACGGCGAGCGGCGGGCGGACCCGGTCGCGAAGCAGCGGTGGAATCGGCTGTTGGGGGATGGGCTTGGGCGTTTTTCGACGTGCCATGATCAACTCTCGAACAGTGCAGAAAGAGGGCGACGCTCAGAACAGGTCGCGGACCGGCTGGCCCGCGCTGGCGCGCAGTGTGAACCCATCTGGGCTGATGGGGGTTCCCGGCTCGATCCCCAGGGCGTGGAGGAGGGTCGCCGTGAAATCCTCGGGAGAAACCGGGTTGTCCTTGACGTAGGCAGCCTGCGAGTCGCTGGCGCCGTAGACCGCGCCACCTCGGACCCCGGCACCCGCCAGCATCGCCGAGTAGGCGTTGGGCCAGTGATCGCGACCAATGGCCGACCCTCCCCGGCTGATGCGCGGGGTGCGACCGAACTCGCCGACCAGCACCACCAGCGTCGAGTCGAGCAGGCCGCGCACGTCGAGATCTTCCAGCAGCGCGGAAACTGCCTGATCGCAGCAGGGCAGCGCCCAGCCCAGGCCGTTCCAGCCCTTGCCGAAGATGTCGATGCCAGCGTTGCCGTGCATGTCCCACGTCTCGAGGCTGAGGAACTTGTCGCCTGGCGCCAGACCGCACCAGGCCACGCAGCTGACCAGGCGCACACCCGCCTCGATGAGACGCCGGGCCAGCAGCAGGTTCTGTCCCAGCGGGTGCATGCCGTAGCGCTCGCGGAGCTTGACCGGCTCCCGGGAGATGTCAAAGGCGCGGCGGGCGTTCGAGGTGGTCAATAACTCGAAGGCGCGCTCCCGGAAGCGTCCCAGCGACGGCCCCGCGCCCGAAGACGTGCCCTCGAGTTGATCGAGCACCTGCAGGCGCTGGTGCATGCGCTCGGTGGTCAGCCCGGCCGCCTGGTCGAAGGCGCGGACGCGAAACTCGGGATGAGCCGGGTGGTCGTCATGGGTGGTCCCCAGCACCAGGGGAGCATAGGCATTGCCGAGCAGGCCTCCCGTGGTGTAGGTCGGCTCGGGAGGCATGGCACCGCCGCCGAACTTTTGCAGCCAGACGTGCGACGGAATGCCCACCGGAGAGGGGCGTAACTTCGAGACGATGGCACCAAACGACGGCGCGTTCAGCGCAGGGAGCGACTTCCCCGCCAGGAGCATCCGGTTGGCCACGTCGTGAATCGGCACGCGATGGCTCATCGAGCGGAGGACGGCGTAGCGATGCGCCTGGCGAGCCAGTCGGGGCATCAGCTCGCCGACGCGGAAGCCGGGCACCGAGGTCGCCACCGGACGATAGGGCCCCCGAATCTCCGAGGGGCCATCCGGCTTGGGATCCCACGAGTCGAGCTGACTCAGCCCGCCATACTGGAAGATGAAGATGCACGAGCGCGGCGGCGAGGATGCGCGAGCCTCACCCGCCAGGAGTGTGGGGAGGCCCAGCCCCAACGCAGGCAGCATGCCCACCTGAAGCACCTCGCGCCGCGACAGCATCTGCGGGGGCATCTCAGAGACTCCTGAGGAACTCAACCAGGTCGCGTCGTTCCTGCGGAGTGAGCGCCTTGCCGCCCAGCTTTTCCGGGGCGTGCGGTAACCGCAGCACCTCGTCGAGGGTGTCGGCACTGCCATCGTGCAGGTAAGGACCGCGATCGTAGACACCCCGCAACGAGGGAGGATTCCACTTGTCGAACGGGCTGCCATCAGGAGGCAGCTTGACGTCGTAGTTCGATTTCGAGGTGAAGTCCTCGCCCTGATGGCAGCGCGAGCAGCGGGCCTTGCCCACAAACAGCTCACGGCCACGCTGGGCGGCCTCGCTGCGCTGTCCGCCCCGGACGCGCGGGTTGGGCGGATGATCGAGGGTAGCCAGGAACGCCACCACCGCCTGGACATCCTCGGCGCGAGGATCAGGCCCCCAGAGCGTCTCGGTCAACGACTTCTCGACAGCCGCGTCGAGCTTCTCCTGCCAACCGTGCCAGGTGTAGGGGGCGGTCCGGGTCACGCCGCGCAGGGTCGGCGTCATCTTGGGTGTGTTGGTCGAATCATCGTTCATGGTATCGAAGGTGCGACCGTTGGTGTGCCCATCGGTGTGGCAGGTATGGCAGCTGAACCAGTGATGATGCGAGCGTTTGGCATCATAGAAGATTGCCTCGCCTCGACGAGCCAGGGAAGGCTTCTCGGGACCACCCAGGGCGATGGTCTTCTCGATCTTGCCGGTGGCGGCATCGACCACCTGGACTGCGTCGAGCAGATAGTTGGCCACCACCACACGGTTCGAATCGGGCAGGAACTGAACGCCCAGGGGACGGCCTCCGACGGTGACGCGACGGAAGCGTTCCTCCTGGTCGAGATGACTGTCGAGGAAGTCGCCCGGTTCGCCCCCCACCCAGGTGATGGCGTCACACCGAATGAAGATGACCTCCTGCGTTCCGGCAGCGGCGACGGCGAGAAAGTCGCCCTTACCATTGAAGGCCACGGCACTGGGGTCGCCCACAGCGCGGTTGCGGATGTCCATGGCAATCTGAGAATAAGGCCGATTTCGATCCGGTTTCATCGTCAGCATCGCCAGCCGACTGTTGAGGGCCCAGCCCTGCTCGATGTTGCTTTTCACAATGGGATGCTGCCGATGATGCACCTCGGAGGTGACGACCCGGCTATCGTCAGGGCTGAGAGTCAACCCGAGCAGGTTGAACGCCTCGTTGAGCTTGCGTTCCCAGGCAAGGGTCCCGGTCTGCAGGTCGAAGCAGCGGACCTCGGCAGAGCGCAGGCACGTGGCAACCAGATGGCGACCGTCGCGGGTCAGGGCCAGGCGGCGCGGCTCGCGCGCTGCCGGGAGACGCCGCACGACCTTGCGCGTGGCCCAGTCCACCTGGGCGATTTCGTCGTCCCCGGACAGAGCGACGTGGAAAGATGCGCCATCGGGTGCGAACACCAGGCCGCGGGGCAGATGGCCCACGGCGGCCTCGCCGCGAACCGTCAGACGGTCGCCATCGATGTCGAGCAGAGTGACGGTGTCGGACCAGAGGTTGCTGACGCAGGCACGGCGGCCATCGCGCGAGCAGGCCACGGCGGACGGCTTGCGTCCCACGGGGAGTTCGGTTAGCACGCGGCCAGCGGTCAGGTCCACCAGCGAGACGGAATCGGCGGTGTGGTTAGCGGTCAGGGCCAGCTTGCCCGAGGGAAGCACCGCCACCTCCATGGGCGAGCAATGCTTCGTAGCCACCGCTTCCCGGGCAGCCACCTCGCGAGCAACCGGCGGCGACGACTCAACCAGACCCATCAAGGGTGCCAGCGCTGGCACCAGCCAAAGCCACCGCGATTTCATCGAACTTCTCCCCGCCGTTTCGCATGTACTTGCTTGTGGATGATAGCTCGCCGGAGTAGGGCTCGCCAAACCCAATCCGTGGCTTTTCTCCCAGGGCCGACCCTTGCGTCTCGTCGATACTGCCTGGATACTGTACAGAGCCAGCGTATCGAGGAGAGGTGGAGGGAAGGTCCATGCAACCGGATAGCTCGTTCGTGGCCCTGCTGGAGCGGTTGCGGGCGGGCGACGCTGCTGCGGCGCAACGCATCTACGATGTGTTCATTCGCCGGTTGATCGGCCTGGCCAGCAAGAAGCTGGATCAGCGGGTGTTGCAGAAGGATGGAGCCGAGGATGTGGCGGCATCGGCGCTGAAGAGCTTCTTTCTGCGTGATCAGCAGAAGCCGTTTGCAGACCTGAGCAGCTGGGATTCGCTGTGGCGCCTGCTGGCGACCATCACCATGCGGAAGTGTGGTCATCGGGTCGAGTATTACCTCGCCGCCAAGCGCGACGTGCAGCGTGAGGCCACACCCAACCCCACTGATGAGTCGGTACCCGCCTTCGAAGGCATTGCCCGGGACCCCACGCCGGACGAGGTCGCCACCTTCGAGGATACCCTGCGCCACCTGCTGCAGGGTCTGGACGACCGTGAGCGGCAGATCGTGCAGCTGGTGCTCGAGGGACACACTATCCGCGAGATCAGCGAGCAGGTCCATCGCAGCGAGCATCTGATCCGCACCCTCCTGAAAAAGGTCCGCACCCGCTGGGAGCGCCTGTATCCCTAAAGTCCCCAGGTGAAGTCGATGTCTGCCAGCTCCGACTCTTTCTCGCCCTCGTTCACCTTGCTGGAGCAGTTCGACCTGGCCTGGCAGCACCACGGGTATCCCGAACTGGCCGAGTATCTACCCCCTCCGGACGACCCGGCCCGGCTGGCCACCCTGGCCGACCTGGTGCGCATCGACCTCGAATACCGCTGGAAGGCAGAGAACGGTTGCCCCGTCGAGACCTACCTGGTCCGTTACCCCGAACTGACCTCGGATACCGAGCTGGTGCTGGATCTGATCGCCTGGGAGTACGAGCTGCGCCGGCGTACCGAGCCGGCGCTGGATGTCAACGACTTCGCCCAGCGCTTCCCTCACCAGGCTGGACAGTTGGCCCGACGCTTCGCCGCCATCGCCACCGAGGTCACCCCCGTTCGTCGGTCCATGATCTCGCTGAAAATGGCCTCTCCCTCCGTCCCCGGGTACGAGATCATCGAAGAACTGGGCCGGGGCGGTATGGGGGTGGTCTACAAGGCGCGGCAGATCAGCCTCGACCGGGTAGTGGCGTTGAAGGTCATCCGCGCCGAATTCAGCGACCACCCCACCATGCGCCAGCGCTTCACCATCGAGGCGCGGGCGCTGGCTCAGCTCCAGCATGTGGGGATTGTCCGCGTGTATGAATGCGGCATCCACGGCAACCAACCCTTCTTCGTCCTGGAGTATGTCGAGGGAGGCAACCTCAGCGAGTTTCTCCGGAAGCGACCGCTGGAGCCCCTTCAGGCCGCCCAGCTGGTGGCGCGCCTCGCCGACGCTGTCCAGCATGCCCACGACAAGGGGATCATCCACCGTGATCTGAAACCGGCCAATGTGTTGCTGGCCCGTTCGGCGCACCTGGAGCTGGAAGACCCCTCCTGGGCACGGGTTGCGGATTTCGGCCTGGCCCGGTCGATGGACGACTGCCAGCGCACCCGCGCTGGCAGCTACCTGGGCACCCCCGCCTACATGTCACCCGAGCAGGCGCGCGGTGAGATTCACGGAGTCGGCCCGGCCACGGACGTCTTTGGCCTGGGAACGATCCTGTACGAATGCCTGACCGGCCACCCACCGCTGCGCGGCGACAGCTACGATGCCGTCCTGCACCAGGCGCGCAAGGGAGAGGTGCTGCCGCCTAGCGCGACTGGCGCCCGCATTCCCTGGCGGCTCGAGCGGATCTGTATGCGTGCGCTGCACCCGGAGGCATCGCAGCGTTATGCCACCGCCCGTGAGCTGTCGAGCGCCCTGCGCGCTTTCGCTCAATCCCGCTGGTCTACACACTGGAGCGCGGCGGTCCTGATCGTGCTGGTTGCTCTGCTCGGACTGAACATCCTTCAGTGTGCGGGGTTCCCCAGAAGCAGTGGGGCTGCTACCCAGCCCGGTGCGGCCGGTCAGCCAGGCCAGGAAGGCCCGCGCCTCGAGGCAAACGTCGGGCGCGTCGCCTTCAATCATGCCTCCTTCTGGGCCACCACCCACAAGAAAGCGCAATGGGTCAACCTGTTCCAGAGTCCCGAACTGGCGCTGCCCGTTCGCAACGGCGAGTTGATGCGGTTCCTGGCTACGCTCGACCGACCCGGACATGTCTACATTCTGTATCTCGATGGCAGCAACGGGCAAATCAGCCCGATGTATCCATGGAACTGGGATGAACTCACCAGCAGGCACCCGGACACGCGACCCCAGGAAGATCCTCCCGTCATCCAGGTGAGTAGCCCGCGCCACAAACCGGGCACCTCGGAGAAAAAGGGCCAGCTAGGGTGGAAGATGGAGGGGACCAGCAGCGTGGACTTCGTGCTGCTTCTGGCCCGGGAGACGCCTCTGAATGTCCCACTGGCTCCGCTGATCCGGATGCCGCGTGCGCCCGTCAAGATGGGCAGCGACCATCTGATCGTTCGCAGCTGGCCGGAGATTCCTAACCTGGTCTTCGATTTCGCGCAGGGCCGACGCGACAACCTGCGCGGCCTGGTCTTCGATCCCCGGGGGCCAGCTCCGCAGGCCGAGGCGGCTAACGACCACCTGCGGAACCTCATCGCGCCGTTGATCGACCATTTCGACAGCATCGTGGCCTTCCAGTTTCCGCACGAGGGAAACTGACCCGGTTTGCTCACCCGGATCGCTCGTATAATGAGGAGGCAACTCCTGATGCGAGAGACAAGATGGCTCAACATCTCGAACTGGACGCGTTCTACGCGGTCCTCGAAAAAACGCCCTCGGATGTGGTGACGCAGCTGGCCCTGGCGGACTGGTACGAGGAGAACAACGAATCCCAGGCGGCGCTCTGCCTTCGCTGGCTGGCTGACCATCGCCACTATCCCTTCCGCTACAGCCGCCGCCTGCGCCGCCTGCGCCACCATCACGACACCTGGAAGAATTACTGGTACTGGTGGACCACCGACAGCGAGGGCGAGGACTGGGGCCTTCCCACCTACTGTGCGCTGCCACATCGCACCTGGACACGTCTGAAGCACGGCTTCCCCTACGACCCGCTGGTGTTCAAGGAGTATCCCACCGTGCGGGCGGCCATCGAAGCGTTGATCCGCAGCTGGCCCCGGCCCCGCAAACGCACCACACGCAGCCGGGGAACCAGCTAGGGTTTGCCTTCACGGCGTGATACACTGCCCGGCAGGATCCGGCTCCCTGGCCCCCGCCCTGGCCACCACTCACGCTGCTTGTGGACGCATGAACTCGCTGGACATCGCCTGGCTCCTGGCACGTATGGAAGAAGGTCGTCCCCTGGGACGCGCCACCGATGCCGCCTGGCTCTGCGCCAGCCGACCCGAGTTGCAGCCGACCGTCGAGAACGCCCTGTTGCGGCTGGCGCAGCTGCTGCCGGCATTCGCCACGGGAGAAACGCTTATTGGCTTGCCACAGCCAGCCGAGGTCTCCCAGCAGGCGGCCACCCTGATGGGCACCCCAGCGCGAGCCGCCGGGCACATCCCTGCGCCGACCAACTACGAGATTCTGGACGAGCTGGGCCGCGGTGGCATGGGGGTGGTCTACAAGGCGCGGCAGCTCAGCCTCGACCGGGTGGTGGCGCTGAAGATGATCCTGGCTGGGTCGCATGCCCACCCGCAGGAGGTGGCCCGCTTCTTTCACGAGGCCGAAGCCATCGCGGCCATCGGCCATCCGGGCATCGTGCAGGTCTTCGAGTTTGGCACCTACGACAATCTTCCCTTCCTGGTGATGGAGTACTGTCCGCAGGGCACCCTGGCCGGTCGTCTGGTGCGGACGCCCCTGCATCCGACCGAGGCGGCCCAGGTGGTTGCTGGCATCGCCCGCGCCGTGCAGGCCGCCCACGAGAAGGGGATCATCCACCGCGATCTGAAACCGTCGAACATCCTGCTAACCGAGGACGGCTCGCCGCGCATCACCGATTTTGGCCTGGCCCGCCGCCTCGAGGACGAAAGCCACCTGACGCGCACCGGAGCACTGGTGGGCACACCGTCGTACATGGCGCCGGAGCAGGTTCAATCGAGCCGACTGAGCGGGAAACCGGCCGACGTGTACGCTCTCGGCGCCATCCTGTACGAGTGCCTGACCGGACGGCCCCCCTTCCGCGGCGCCACAGCCATGGAAACCATGCAGCTGGTGCTGACGCAGGAGCCGGTCGCCGTCCATCAGCTGCAGCCTCGCACTCCGCGTGATCTGGAAACGATCTGCCACAAGGCGCTGGCCAAGGAGCCCCTTCGTCGCTACGCCTCGGCAGCCGAGATGGCCGACGATCTCACCCGGTTTCTGGCCGGCGAGCCGGTGCACGCCCGTCCCATCGGCCCCATTGTGCGTACCTGGAAATGGGTGCGGCGTCGGCCCGGCACCTCCGCTTTGCTGGCCTCCGTGGTGCTCTCGCTCCTCGGCGGCCTGGCCGCCTCCAGCGCGTTCGCTTACCTGTCGCGCCAGCATGAAATCCTGGCCCGGCAGCGCGAGGTCGAGGTGCGCGAGGCGCTGGAGGCGGCTGGCCATACCGCGGTCATGCTCGTTTCCAATGTGCTGGAACCGCTGGCGCCTCCTGTCCTCAATCGCGAAGGGTTTCGCAACCGCGGCCTGAGTACGGCCGAGCTGAACGCCGTCGAGGATCTGGCCACGCTGCCCGCCGCCATCGATCGCGTCTCCCTGCTCGAACACATCCTCGAACAGCCGCACCTGGCGCGCAAGTTCTCCTGGCGCCTGCAACCGGTACTGCGCGCGCTGGTCGAACTGGACCTCGATCGGCGCCAGCAGACACTCCTCCTGGTGCAACCATACATCCTCGATACCAGCGCGGCCCCGGTGGTGCGGCTCGTCTCGTCT
The DNA here is from genome assembly GCA_046350255.1 of Gemmataceae bacterium. Taxonomy (GTDB): domain Bacteria; phylum Planctomycetota; class Planctomycetia; order Gemmatales; family Gemmataceae; genus CALDUY01. Next base: position 26,389 of record JAXMAV010000020.1, on the reverse strand, counting down.
CGCATCCATGCCCGGCTATGTGGCACCGATGAATCGGTCACGAAAGCCGCCGTTGGTTATCTCATGGATTTGATGGGAGACAACCTGGCTCCGGGCGAGCAGATCGCAGCGCTGGAAGACATCTACATTTTGGGCCCGCACCTGAGCGCGGAAACCGCAGCCTGGCTCCTGCAGCGCCTGATCGAGGTCCAACCTCGGGTCCCCCCGCCGGCCCTGGAACTCCTCGCCAGCATCTGCCTGCAGTTGGGCCGACAGGTTAGCCCGGCGCTGCGACGCGATACTGCCCTGGCCCGGGCTCTGGTCCAGCGGCTGGAGGGGGACCGAATCCAGGATCCGCAGGGCTTCCAGACCTGGCATGCCCTGCGTGGCTACGCCGTGCTCGTCGACGCACTGGACCCCGCCATGTTGCGAGACGACCTGGTACGGCTTTTGCGCTTTGCCCGGATGTCGCGCGTGGCTCCGATCACTGAGGCAGTGGCGGATATCGTCGAACGCCTGCCAGGCAAGGTGGACGCCGACCTCCTTGCCGAAGCGTACACCCAGCTCGCCCAGGGCATCCTGGAATTCATCCCGGTGACAGAGGACGCCTGGGTGCTGCGCGGCTTGCAGCAAACTCTGCCTCGGATGCTTCACGCCAGGGCCCGCGCCGACCAGCTGCGCGGCCCTCTGGAACAGGCCATTACCCGCGCGCCGGACCTGCCCCGACTAGTAGCGCTTGGGCAAGCCTTTCCCGGGTTCGTCAACCGGCTCCCTTCGACCGAGGCCTCCCGCCTGGCAGCGCTCTATATTGATCGGCTACTGAATCTCTTTACCATCACTCGCGATCTAGCAGACAGACGCGCGCTGTTTGACGCCCTGTCCGTCGCATCGCCATTGCTCGATGCCAACGCGGCCAGGAAGCGCCTGCCGGTGGCGGCTCGTCTGTACCGTCCAGGAGAGGTTGCAGGCAATCCAGGACTCAACCTGGCACTCACGGCCACACTATTGCAGCAACTACCGTCCACCGAGCGCGCAGGCGAGGTGCAGGAACTGCTCATTCGGTGCGAAACTCAGCTACAGGGCACGCCCTCGGTCCTGGGGCTGAACCGGATTGCCCGGGCGCTCCGGGCGATCACTCCACTGGCCCGACCCCGATCGCTGGCTCTGGCGGAAACCACGGCAAAGCAGATCGGTGGCCGCTGCGCTACCATCACTACCACCCAGGAGATCATGCTGCTGGCCGATTGTCTGGCAGTTCTGGGCCCGATACTTCCCGAGCCAATGATTCGCCAGCGAGTTGATGAGTTAACCGATGCGGTGGTTCGGCTGATTCCTCCCACCGCGCCGCTGGACGATCTACGTATCCTGCGAAACTCGCTCCGGTCGATCCGTCCCTGGTCCGATCCGAACCGCATCCGGGCCATTTGCATCCGTCTGGCGCCAGAGATGATCCGTCAGGTAGCTCAGGACAAGTGGATGATCGACGTCCGCGAGCTTCTCGATGGGGTGATGACGCCGTTACCCCTGCCGGAGCTGATCGCTCTGCTGCGCATGCCCGCCTGCATCGGTCCCTGCGAGGAAGCGGCCCTGGCAGTGCTGGGAAGCAAGCTGGGGAGGCCCTTCAACGACGTGTGGGAGTTGATGACGTGGCTGCCGGCCAATCGTCCATTCATCGACCGCGACGCATCTCTCCCCAACGCGCCGCAGTGAAGCCACCGCGGAGAGTGGCTGAGGCCATTGAGCCAGCCGGCGGATTTCCTGTATACTGTCGCTTTCGGCAGCAGGCAGGACAAGGACATGGGGATGGAAGCACCACGCATTGGCTTCCTGGGAGCGGGTCGCATGGCCACGGCGCTGTGCCGGGCCTGGGTGCGCGCCGGGCGAATTACCGCATCCACCACACTGGCCAGCGATCCTGTGGCGCAGGCCCGGCAAGCGTTTACGCAGGAAACCGGCTGCCCGGCGACGCCAGATAATCGCGCCGTCGCCAGCCAGGCCGACCTGCTTCTCCTGGCCGTCAAGCCGCAGACCATGAGCGCGGTGCTCACAGAGGTGGCCGATCTGGTTCGGACCCGTCGCCCGCTGGTGGTGTCGATTGCCGCGGGGATCACGCTGGAACAAATGGCAGCCGTGCTGGGGTCGGACGCCCGGCTGGTGCGCGTGATGCCAAACACTCCTTGCCTGGTCGATGCCAGCGCCAGCGGCTTCAGCCCCGGCGCGCAGGCGACCGCCGAGGATATCGCCCTGGTGCAGAGTCTGCTCGACCAGGTCGGCCGGGCCGTCCGCGTGCCCGAGCCGCTGCTCGATGGAGTGACCGGCCTGTCCGGGTCGGGCCCGGCGTTTGTGTACCTGATGATCGAAGCCCTCTCCGACGGCGGTGTGCGCGTCGGCCTGCCGCGCGACGTGGCCACGGCACTGGCGGCCCAGACGGTGCTGGGCGCTGCTCGCATGGTGCTGGAGACAGGCCACCATCCCGGCGCATTGAAGGACATGGTAGCCAGCCCCGGCGGCACCACCATCGCGGGCCTGCACGAGTTGGAGCGCGCCGGCGTGCGCGGCGCCCTGATGAACGCAGTCGAGGCGGCCACTCGCCGCGCCACCGAACTGGGCAAGAAGAGCTGAGCAACCTTCCTGGGGGCTCAAGGGAGTGCATCCCCCTCCGTTAGAGGAACCTGGTAGACCCCATGACGCAGCATCTCGACAGTGAACGTGTCCTCATCCTGGATTTTGGCTCGCAGTACAGCCAGCTGATCGCCCGGCGCGTCCGCGAGCAACAGGTCCTGTCGCAAATCATCCGCCACGATCTGCCCGCCTCGCGCATCGCCGAGCTGAAGCCGAAGGGGGTGATCCTCTCCGGCGGCCCGGCCAGCGTCTACGAACCCAACGCGCCGCGCTGCGATCCAGCCATCTTCGACCTGGGCATCCCCGTGCTGGGCATTTGCTACGGCATGCAGGTCGCCTGCCAGGCGCTGGGCGGCGCCGTGCTGCCCGCCTCGCGCCGTGAGTTCGGCCGGGCGGTCTGTCACGTCCACGAGGTCGATGGCCTCTTTGCCGATGTCCCCAGCGAAACCGTGGTCTGGATGAGCCACGGCGACCAGGTGCAGTCGCCGGGGAAGGAGTTCACTCCCCTGGCCTCCACCGATACCTGCCCGCTGGCGGCCGTCAAGCACGCCACCCGGCCCATCTACGGGTTGCAGTTCCATCCCGAGGTCAGCCACACCCCGCAGGGGGGGAAGGTGCTGCGCAACTTCCTGTACCGCGTGTGCGGCTGCAAGGGCACCTGGGAGATCGGGTCGTTTCTCCAGGAGACAGTCGAAAAGCTACGTCAGCGCATCGGCTCGTCGCGGGTGATCTGCGGCCTGTCAGGCGGCGTGGACTCCTCGGTGACGGCGGCTCTGCTGGTCCGCGCCGTGGGCCCCCAGGTGGCGTGCATCTTCGTGGATAACGGCTTACTCCGCGAAGGTGAAGTCGAAGCAGTCCGCCGTACCTTCGCTGGCGCCTTCAAGGCCGACCTGCACGTGGTGTCGGCCGGCGAGCGGTTCCTGTCGGGCCTGCGTGGCATCACCGATCCCCAGGAGAAGCGTCGCCGTATCGGCCACATCTTCATCGACGTGTTCGAGGATGAAAGTCGACGCGTCGAGGACGTCAAGTTCCTGGCCCAGGGGACGCTCTATCCCGACGTGATCGAGTCCGGAGGCGCCGTCGATGGGCCGGCCGCGAATATCAAGCTACACCACAATGTGGGCGGTCTACCCGAGAAGATGGGCCTGCAGCTGATCGAACCGCTCCGTGATCTGTTCAAGGACGAGGTGCGCCGCCTGGGCCTCGAACTGGGTCTACCCGAGGGGCTGGTGAACCGCCATCCGTTCCCCGGGCCTGGCCTTGCCGTCCGTTGCCTGGGCGAGGTGGTCGAGGAGCGTCTGCGCGTGCTGCGCCAGGCCGACACTATCCTGCTGGACGAATTGAAAAAGTCGGGCTGGTATCGCCAGACCTCTCAGGCCTTCGCTGTGCTGTTGCCGGTGCAATCGGTCGGGGTGATGGGTGATGGCCGCACTTACGAGAACGTCATCGCCCTGCGGTCGGTCAACACCGAGGACTTCATGACCGCCGACTGGTCGCATCTCCCCTACGAACTGCTGGCCCGCATTTCGACGCGGATCATTAACGAGGTCAAGGGAGTCAACCGGGTCGTATATGATATCTCCAGCAAGCCGCCGGCCACGATTGAGTGGGAGTAACCGGCCGGCCTGCCCCCGAGGAAGCGAATCATGTACGTGCGAAGAGCTGCGCTGGCGCTGGTGTTGCTGGGTCTGGCGGTTTCCCTTGTCCAGGCGGAACGCCCTCCCGAGCAACGCTCCCGGGCGGACGCCGTGGTCGTCGGCACCGTCGGGAAGGTCACTCCGAAGACCGACACGTTCGGTAGTGATGGCGTGAAGACGACCTATACAGCCACGATCGAGGTCAAGAAGGTCGAAAAGGGCGAAGACATCAAGCAAGGTGACACCATCAAGGTGACCTGGTTTGCGGTGACCAAAGCACCGTCGAATCCCTTCCCGGGTGCCTACGGGCAGAAGCACGCCCTCAAGCCGGGGACAGCGGCACGGATCTGGTTGATGGGCTCGGCAGACAAGGGGTTCACCATCATCTACAACCGAGATGGGGTCGAACTCCAGAAGTAACTTTCCGCCTGCCCCGTCGGAGTGTCGCACCCGGCGGGGCAGAGCTTTTCCTGCTTTCCGAGACGAATCATGCGCTTCACCAAGATGCACGGGATCGGCAACGACTATGTCTACTTCGACTGCGTCAATCAGGCGCCGCCAGCCGATCCCGCGCGCCTGGCCCAGGTCGTCAGCGACCGGCACTTCGGCATCGGCAGTGATGGATTGATCCTCATCTGCCGGTCCGAGCGCGGCGATGCCCGCATGCGGATGTTCAACGCCGACGGCAGCGAGTCGGAGATGTGCGGCAACGGAGTCCGCTGCGTGGCCAAGTTCGTGCACGATCACGGCCTGTCGGCCAACAACCCGCTGAAGATCGAGACGGGCCGCGGCGTGTTGACCTTGCACCTGGAGATCAAGAACGGCAAGGTGGAGCAGGTGCGAGTGGACATGGGGGAACCGATCCTGGATTCCGCCAGCATCCCCACGCTCCTGCCCGGCCCCCGGGTGGTTCAGGTTCCCCTGCCAGACGAGGTAGCGGCGGCCATCCAGGGGGGATGGCAAACCGAGGCAGGTTTTTCCCCGGCCATGACCTGTGTTTCCATGGGCAATCCTCATCTGATGCTCTACTGCACGGACGTCAGCAAGGTCCCTCTTGAGACCGTCGGGCCCCGACTGGAGCATGCGAAGATTTTTCCCCGGCGCATCAATGTGCACTTCGTGCAGGTCCAGGGGCCTGGCGAGGTCATCATGCGCACCTGGGAACGTGGGAGCGGTATCACCCTGGCCTGCGGTACCGGTGCCTGTGCGGTGGCCGTCGCCAGCTATCTCACCGGGCAAACGGGTCGGCAGGTGCTGGCCCACCTTCCCGGAGGCGATCTGCACCTGGAGTGGGCCGAGGCCGATCACCACGTCTACATGACAGGACCGGCCACCGAGGTGTTTTCGGGAGAATGGAGCCACTAGGCCCGACCGGGTAAACCGGGCTATTCGCGACAGGGAGGTCGTCGATGAAGATCCGTCACCCGCTACTGATCCAGGGCGTGGGCTTTGCCGCTAACTGGCTGATCCGCGCCTGGATCGGGTCGCTCCGTTACCGGGTCTTCACACCTGACCAGGCCCTGCTCCCGGCTTCCTCGGGTGAGCAGCGTTTCATTTACACCTTCTGGCACGAAACCCTGCTGATGCCCGCCCTGGCCTACAGCCAGACGCGCACGCGCGTGCTGATCAGCGAGCATGCCGACGGCGAGATGATTGCTCAGACGTGTCGGCACCTGGGGCTGGGGGTAGTGCGCGGCTCGACCACGCGTGGTGGAGCACGGGCGCTGCGCGAGATTCTGCAGACCAAACGGCGTACCCACCTGGTGGTCACACCCGATGGCCCACGCGGTCCGCGACGGCAGTTCCAACCGGGCGCCATCTTCCTGGCAGCTCGTACCGGCTTACCCCTGGTGCCGGTCGGCTTCGCCTACCACTCCTGCTGGCGTTTGCGGTCGTGGGATCGCTTCGCCCTGCCCTGTCCGTTGAGCCCCGCGGTCGGCGTCCTGGGTGCGCCGCTCCTCGTGCCACCTGAACTGGGACGCCAGGAGATCGAACTCTGGCGGCAAAAGGCGCAAGCTGGCATGGACGAGGTGATGGCGCGGGCCGAACAACAGGCTACAAAAGAACAGTGGTGAGCAGGCCCCATTCCTGGGCTTGCAGCCCGGATGGGAGATCGCTATCGTGCCGCCTCCAACGCAGTACTCCGGATACCGAGAAGAGCCCGACCCGGCCCTGGTGTTCTGGGTTCGTTTGTTGCTGGTGGGGATTCTGGTAGGTCTGTCGGCGGTGTTCATCGTCGCCATCTACCTGAACCCATACGGGACGGACGGCCAGGCCCATCGGCTGGCGACGCATCAGCAGTTGGGGCTGCCTCCCTGCACCTTCATTGATGTGACAGGAGTGCCCTGCCCTGCCTGCGGAATGACCACCAGTTTTGCCCTGTTCGTGCGGGGCGACCTGGTCAATTCGATGCGCGCCAACTGGGTCGGTACGCTGCTTGCGGGGTTCTGTGCGCTGGTCGTTCCCTGGTCAATCGGAAGCCTGATCCACGGTCGACCCTTGCTGGTCCGCTCGCTGGAGAAGGTGTTTCTGGGAGTCATCATCACCTTGCTGGTGCTGATGTCGCTGCGCTGGGGACTGGTACTGCTGTGGGGCTGGCGCTCGTAGCGAGCGCCGATCACCCCTGAGAACCCAACCGGGTGCGCGGGGGCCAAGGAATCGGGAGGGGCACGATGTCCACCTTTTCGCGACGCGCCCTGTTGGCCTGGGCGGCCGGCGGGTTGATCCTGGGTTCGGGGTGTGATCCCGCCGCGCTGACCTACTTCGTCCTGCCCGAGCAGCGCATCGAGGCCAAGATGAAGCATCTGGCCAGCGAGGACAAGGAGAAGGAACCCAAGGTAGTCATCCTCACCTGGGGCGGCCTGGAAACGCGCTCGGAGTTCATCGGCATCGATCGACAGCTCAGCGAGATGCTGGGCGTGCAGCTGCGCAAACTGGCTGAGGACAGCAAGGAACGCCTGGCCGTGGTTCCTTCGCGGAAGGTGGAAGAGTTCAAGAATGCCAATCCCTCGTGGCGTGGCATGGACCTGAACGAGATTGGCCGTCGCTTCAACGCCGACCACGTCATCTATCTCGAAGTCAACTCACTTAGCCTGTATGAACCAGGCAGTGCCAACATGCTGATGCGCGGGCGCATCAGTCTGAACGTGACCCTGGCGGACGTGAAGAAGCCGGACGACGCTCATCCGCAGGAGCCATTCACGTGCATCTATCCAGGCGATGCGCCCGGCGCGGTGCCCGCGGACAACGAGGCGCAGAAGATGCAGTTCCGCCAGGCGTTCATGACGCACGTGGCACGCAAGCTCTCGCAGTACTTCTCGAACTACCCGCGTCAGGAACGCTACCGGATGGATTGAATGCCATGACCGAACCAATTGTCATCCGCTGTCGCGAGCATGGTCCCCTGGTTGTGCAGGGGGCCTTCCGTCTGGTGGATCATCTGGGCAACAGCTATCCCTTGCCGACCGACAAGCCCAGCGTTGCGCTGTGTCGGTGCGGGCAATCGGCGAACAAGCCCTTCTGCGATGGTTCGCATCGCACCTGTGGCTTTGATGGAGGGCCGCTAGCGCCCATTCCAACGGAAGCCGCGCCCGAGGCGAACCCGGGCGCGGGATGAGCGGGTAAGCTTACGAGGTGGGGGTTTCTTCCCGGGACGAGAGGCCCCCAAACCGGGGCCGCGATTCATTGCTTGCCCGCCGGCGCTCCGCCAATTCGCGCAGCAGCCGGCGAGCCGAGGAACCAGGCCGTTGCTCGTCATCTCCGGTGGCATCCACCTGTGTATCGCGAGATGAAATAGCCACCCCGGCCGTCTGCTGAGCCAGCTGATCCTTGAGCTGCTCTAGCTCGGCACGCATCTTGACCACTTCTTGCCGTTCGCGATCCAGGTATTCGCGCTCGCGGGCGATCTGCTCCCGATCCTGGGCAATCTGATCGCGGTCGTGGTTGAACGATTCCTCAACCTCCGACTCGGCCAGGTCGAGCCGGGTTTGTCGCGCCTGCAAATCGTGCTGCCACTGCGTCAGCCGCTTGATCTCCTGGTTTTGCGCCACACGCTGGGCGACGAGGTCGGCCTCGGCCTCCTCGGTCTGCACCTGCGCTTCTCGCCGGGAGCGTTCGACCTCGCTACGCAGATAGCGCGCGTAGGCGTCGAGTTCCTCGGAGCGTTTGGCCAGTTCCTTGTCGCGCCGCGCCACCTTTTGCTGCTCGTCGTTCAGCTGCCCCTGCCGCTGCTCATAGGTCTGCCGCATCCGGCGTTCGAGCATCTCCAGGTCCGACTGCAGACGGGCCAGTTCGGCCTGTTCGTTGGCGTTCTCCTCGGCAAGATCGCGACAGCGACGGCGCAACCCCAGAGCCAGATCGACCAGGCGCCGACGCGAGCGCTGCAACCGATCAATCACGCGCACGTGCGCTGGCGGCCCATTGAGCGCGGGCCCACTCGTCGCCCCAGGTAACTGCGCCTCGAAGCTGAAGGTTCCGATCTGAATGGTATCGCCGTTACGGAGTGGCTCGTCGTGGATGGCCCGGCCATTGAGCCGGGTAGCTCGCCCGGAGCAGTCGCGAATGCGCCAGCCATTCGCCAGTCGCACAAGGACACAATGCACCGGTGCCACGTCGGGAGACATCAAACCGATGTCGCAGCCAGGGGCGCGACCGAGCACACAGACGTCGCCTTCCAGAGGGCGGAACTTGCGCCGAGTCGCTCCGTAGAGGACGATCAAGGCTGGTCGGGTCGGATCGATGACATCCTCTTGGGGTTCTTTACGCATGGTGTTACTCGATATCCCGAACCATGGGTGACGGAAACCGGGACAGGCGCCATTCTCATGGGGGTTGGCTCGCCTGCCGGTGGGATGTGCTCGTGCTCCCTGGAGACGAATTTCTCGCTGAGGGAACATTAATCCAGGGCATGGGCACTCAAGCATAGGTCAGAAAATAGAGGCGGGCAGAAAAATCGGCCGAATCGCTCCCACCTTGCGATGGCGGGGTGGCGCTCTATAATTTTTAGCACGCCCCACAAGACTTCAGTGCCAGGGAAGCACCGATGCGTGCATGGTTTGCGAATATCGTTGGCACCGTTCGGACGGTCGGTCAGGGCCTGTACATCACCCTGTGGTATCTGGTACAGACCTTCCGCCGACGCACATTCACCGAGCGCTACGCCTATCCGGAGTTGCCCGTCGCCGTCAAGCCGCGCTACCGCGGCTTCCACCGGTTCGACCTGACCACGTGCATCGGCTGCGACAAGTGCGCGCGGGCCTGCCCGGTGGATTGCATCTACATCGAGAAGGAGAAGGCGAAGCCCCCTCTGAAAGGCTTCGTGGTGAAGGGGTTCAAGATCGACTACACCAAGTGCATGTTCTGCGCCCTGTGTGTCGATCCCTGCCCTGTCGATTGCCTGTACATGGGATCGACGCACGACCAGAGCTGCTTCAGCCGGGATGGCTGCATCGTGGACTTCGCCCGTCTGCCGCTCAGCGTGGCCTGGGGGCAGGCGACGCTCAATCCCACGGTCATCGCCGCTTCCAAGCTGGCCACCGAACCTGTGTGGCTGAAACAGCCCGACGTGCCGGTGCCGGCGAACCCGGCCTGATTCGTTCTTCCTTCTCGAGCCATCCACCATGATGCCACTGGCCGCCTATCTTCTGCTCTTCGTCGCTGTCGGCGTGGCGTTCATCTTCGTCCATCTGCTGGCGGGCAAGCTCATTCGCCCTAGCAAGCAATCGGCGGAGAAACAGACCACCTACGAGTGCGGGGAACCGACCATCGGCACCTCCTGGGTACAGTTCGACCTCCGCTTCTACGTGGTGGCGCTGCTGTTCGTCATCTTCGATGTCGAGGTGGCCTTCCTGTTTCCCTGGGCTGAGGTGTTTGGTCGAGCGAACGCCATCCGAAGCTGCCCCGTTCCGGCGGTCGAGAACCCGGATCCCGCCCAGTACCGGGAGTTTGCCACCCGCGTGGCCGACCTGAGTTCCCCCGCGGGCAGCACCAGTGGCAAACCCCTGGCACGCGGTGTACGCTCGATCGCCCGCGAACGGGCTTACTGGAACAAGTTGGCCTCGCTCGACGCCACCGAGTTTGCCGCCTACAAGGGGCTCGATCCTCGCCTGCATCAACTGGTCCAACGACTCGGTGAACATCGCATCCCCGACGTGCTGAGCCTGAACGAGGAAACGATCGCTCAGCTCAAGCTCCATGCCACCCAGATCGAAGCCAAACTCAGCGCGATTGACACCGCTCGAAAGGCCGAGGCCGACCAGCTTCTGCGCGCGCTGGATGGCCTGGACGCCGGCAAGAAAAAGACGCTCGAAAAGGCCCTGCTTCCGCCGGGCGCTGTTGCTCCGACCGGGGACACACCCACAAGCCCACTCGAGGGTTTCCGGAGATCGCTGGCTTCCCGCCCCGAACAGATCCAGGGCAGCCTGCAGGCGCGTCCTCTGACTGATCTGGCGATCATCGAGCCCGCGGAACTGGCGGTCATTCCCACCGATCCCCGGCTCCGCAAAGTACTTGGCCAGGTGGCGCCGGAGCTGCTCGCCGAGGCCACTCGCGCAGCCGAGACCCAGGCCGAGGCGCTCCGGGAGGTTTCGATAGGCACCGTGGACTCCCTGACGCGGACCGCGCCAGTGCAGAAGGAACTCTGGGCCCAGATCTCGCCGGAGTGGTTGCACTTCTTCGCCAGTCTGAACGACGAGCAGCTGCATCACCTTCGCGCGGTAACACCCACTGGCATGGTGGCGCTACAATACCACTTACCTCCCGTGGCCCGGGAGGCTGCCGACGAGGTCGCCTGGCTGGCCCTGGTCGAGTTCCTCGCCTTTTTCGGCGTGCTGCTGGTGGGTTTCGCCTACCTCTGGCGCCGCGGCGACCTCGAATGGGTGCGCAGCCTGCGCGCCGAGCAGGAGGGCGCTCCCTCCCCGGCGTCCTCGGCCCCCGCACCGGCTGGCCCTGTCGGCGCGGGCCTTTCGTGATTCACCGTCATTGCCCCGGCGGAATGTAGGAGATCTCCCATGGGTTGGCTCGAAGGACGCTTCGAGGAAAGCGTGATGACCACCACCCTCGAACAGGCCATCAACTGGGCCCGCGAATCCAGCATGTGGCCCATGACGTTCGGCCTGGCCTGCTGCGCCATTGAGATGATGGCCACCGGGGCCTCGCGCTACGACATCGACCGCTTCGGCGCGGGCGCCTTCCGCGCCACCCCGCGCCAGGCTGACCTGATGATCGTGGCCGGCACCGTCAACTACAAGATGGCCAGCCGGGTGCGCCGCCTCTACAACCAGATGCCCGACCCGAAGTTCGTCATCGCCATGGGCGCTTGCACCTGCGGCGGCGGCCCCTACTACAAGTACGGCTACAACGTCGTGAAGGGCGTCGATCTGGTGGTTCCCGTCGATGTCTACGTCCCCGGCTGTCCGCCCCGACCCGAGGCGCTGCTCGAGGGGCTCATGCGAATTCAGGACAAGGTCCGCGCCATGAAGGACCTGACGCGCGGCCAACCCCTGACCGTGCCCATCCCTTCCCGGACCGGCTACGTCCAGCTTCCTCCCGAGCTTAGTGACGCCGACCCCGTCAAGATGGTCGAGAAGCAAAACACCTGGGCCCGGCTGAACAAGGAGCGCGCCGCTCCAGTCAAGGGTTGATTCCGTCTCCTTCCGCGCGAGGTGGTCCATGACCGCTGCCGAGATCGTGGCCCTGCTGGAAGAGCAGTTCGGCCCGAAGATCCGTTCTCGTTCCCTGGAGGCGCTCGATCCGTTCATCGTCGTCGAGCCCGAGGACCTGGTGGAGATTGTCCGCTTCCTGCGCGAGGATTCCCGCCTGGCGTTCCACCTGCTGCACAACATCTCGGGGGTGGATTACCTCGAAACCGACCCGAAAAAGGCCGCCCGGGCCGGCTTTGAACCGCATCTCGAGGTCGTCTACCACCTGCAGAGTTTCACCCACCGCCATCGCTTCACCCTCAAGCTGATTCTGCCGCGCTGGAAGAACAATCATCCCGGGATGCTGCCCGAGGTGCCGAGCCTGACCGGTCTGTATGGCTCGGCCGACTGGCACGAGCGCGAGGTCTACGACCTGGTGGGTATCTTTTTCGTGGGGCACCCCAACCTCACCCGTCTGCTTCTCGCGGAAGATTGGGAGGGCCATCCTCTCCGCAAGGATTATGAGTTCCCGCTGGAATACCATGGTATCCGCGGCCGCTGACCGACCCATCGCCCTGGAGACATCATGAGTACGGCGACCCCACCGAGGAACACCCCAAGCGCCGACCCCACGGTCATCGAGTTCGACGTCCGCACCGATGAGATGCTGGTCAACATGGGGCCGCAGCATCCCAGCACGCATGGCGTCCTGCGGTTGGTGCTCCGCGCCGACGGCGAGATCATCTCTGAGGTGACCCCCCACCTGGGCTACCTGCATCGCTGCGCCGAGAAGGTCGGCGAGAACGTCACGCCCATTCAGTTCATCCCCTATACCGACCGCATGGATTACCTGGCCGGGATGAACATGAACCTGGCCTACTCCCTGGCCGTCGAGAAGCTCTGCGGCATGAAGCTGCCCGAGAAGGCGAACGTCCTGCGTGTCCTGATCGCCGAACTGAACCGGATCGCCAGCCACCTAGTCGGCATGGGTGCCTATGGGCTCGACCTGGGGACGTTCAGTCCGTTCCTCTATGCCTTCCGCGAGCGTGAGATGATCCTCGACCTGTTCGAGGAGTTGTGCGGCGCCCGCCTGACCTACAGCTACATCACCATCGGCGGCGTCCACGACGACCTCCCACCCGGCTGGCTCGAACGCTGCCGGCAGTTCCTTGACTATTTCGAGCCGCGGATTCTCGAGTATCACGCCCTGCTGACGACGAACCAGATCTTCGTCAAGCGCACGGCGGGCATCGGCGTCCTCTCGCGCGACCTGGCCCTGTCACACGCGTGCTCGGGCCCGATGCTGCGCGGCTCGTTGAACCGCAAGGCCGGGGATCCTGCCTGGGATCTGCGCAAGATCGAACCGTACTGTGGCTACGAGACGTACGACTTCCGCGCAGTGATTCCCCCGTTCGACGACGACTTCTACGGGGTGCCGTTCCGCACCCCGCGGGAGGCGGTCCTGGGCGACTGCTGGCACCGCTTCTTCGTGCGCATGCTGGAGGTGGTGGAAAGTATCAAGCTGGTGCGTCAGGCCATGGCGCGCTATCCCAGCGCCACGGGAGCCCACCGGATCGAACCCCCACGGCATCTTCCAGCAGGCGAGGCCTACTTCGAGACCGAGTGCCCCCGTGGCGCCATGGGCTTCCACGTCGTCGCCGCCCCGGGCAAGCAGGCGGTTCCCATGCGCGTGCGCGCCAAATCGTCGAGCCTGCTGAACCTGAGCGTCACCAACGCCATCTGCCACGGCTGCCTCATCGCCGACGTCCCCGCCGTCGTCGGCAGCATCGACATCGTCATGGGCGAGATTGATCGGTGAGCCTGATCGCCACAACTTGCTGAAAAATCAACGATCTGTGGCGATTCCGAAAAACAGGAAACACACCGAATCAGGTGCATTCAAGGTGCATCGCTGAATCGAGATCGTTACATCAACCGGCCACCCTTCCGAGCCTGAGAGGGTGGCCGGTATTGTCAGAGGCCCGACCGGGAATCACCACGAACCACGCCCTCGGCCTGCCCTCGCTGAACGCCAGGTCCATCAGGCCTCCTGCACTCCACTACCCGGTTTGTTTCGCCACCAATGGCACGCTTCGCTGGCAGTTACCACGACGAGGTGGTGCGGCCTGACGGTCAGCCGGTGGTTATCCTATCTGAATGCCCAGGCCGTCGCGGCCAGGATGCAGGCGATGCGATCAGCGGAGAGACGAGGCCATGCGGAGCCTGTGCGAGACGTGCGCCAGGGTGCGGGAGGTCGTAACTCCCAGGGGGTCACGGGTCCTTCTGTGCCAGGTGTCCACGACCGACCCGGCCTACCCGAACATCGGCCTGTCGGCGGGGACGAGCCAGGAGCACGTCAAGGATTGCCCGGTCTGCTGTCGCCCGAACGTCGTGCACGTCGAGGTGGATGACGGCGACGACGTGCGGGTGTGGGCGCAAGGGGAGTAAAATGCTACCGCTTTACCACGACCCGCACTTCACCTTCCGGTTCGCTGACGACCGGATCATCCCGGGCTTTCACCTGGAAGGCGTCGAGACCGGGCGGCAGGTGGAAGTCTTCAAGATTGACGCCGACAGTGGCGAGCGCCTGGGCCTACTGGCGACGGCGACGGTTGGAGACGGCGGCTGGGTGGACCTCCCGGAGCCAATCATCGTGCGGGCCGGCGAGGCGTTCGTCGCCGTGCCGGGCCAGAGTTCGGCCTCCCCGCCGCTGACGCTGCTTGGCGTCGGCGGGCGGTTCGCCGTGTGCAAACTGCCGCCCGGCTCTGCGATACCGCCCTGGGCAACGGCGGGCGATTTGTTCAGCGTTACCCGCACGGTCGATGAATTGTCGGTGGTGTGCCGGCAGGAAGCGGTTCCCTCAGGAACGCAGGCTGAAGTTGGCTGGCGCTGCCTGCGGGTGGCCGGGGCGATGCCGTTCACGCTCGTCGGCGTGCTGGCCTCGCTCACAAGGCCGGTGGCGGCGGCCGGCGTCGGCATCTTCGTCGTCTCGACATTCGACACCGACTACCTGTTCGTCAAGGAGGCAGAGTTCCGAGTGGCGGTTGCTGCCCTGCGGAGGGCCGGTCACTCGGTCGAGGGGGTTACAGCGGTGACTACCGACGTGGTGGGGCTCCGCCCGGTTCAGCCGGACGACCTCCCCCGAATGTACGCCATGCAACTCGACCCGGAGGCGAACCGCATGGCAGTCACGATCCCCCGTACCGGAGAGGCGTTCGACTCGCATTGGGCGAAGGCGCTGGCCGATCCGGGGAATACCATCAGGGCCGTCCTCGTCGGCGAGGCGATGGTTGGGTACATCTCCTGCTTCCCGATGGACGGTCAGGATCACGTCGGGTACTGGATCGAACGGGGATACTGGGGCATGGGTATCGCCAGTCAGGCGCTCCACCTGCTTTTGCAGGAAGTCACCAAGCGTCCTCTGGTCGCCACCGCCGCCACCAGCCACGGGGCGTCCCTGCGGGTACTCCAGAAGTGCGGGTTCGTCATCGAGGAAGTCCGCCTCTCGCCCGCCAGCGAGCGATACCCGGAGTGCGAGGAAGCCGTTCTCGTGCTACGATGAGCCCCGCTGCCCGGAGATAGCGTTCCTGCGAAAGCGAGTGGCCTCGCTCAACCCGTCGAGGCCGGCTTTGACCGAGGAGCGGCTGCAAACGACCTGCGTGTGAGTACAGCACGGGAGGGGCGATCATGAGCACCGACGCAACGACCGACCGGATTGCTCCGCAGGTGCGCATCGGCCACGTCCACTTGAAGGTCGCCGACCTGGAGCGGGCGCTGCGGTTCTACTGTGGCGTCCTTGGCTTCGAGCTAACCCAGCGTTACGGGACGCAGGCAGCGTTCGTGTCTGCGGGAGGCTACCACCACCACATCGGTCTGAATACCTGGGAGAGCCTGGGTGGATCGCCTCCGCCTCCGGGCACCACGGGCCTGTACCACACTGCCATCCTGTACCCGACCCGGCGAGCGCTCGCCGACGCCCTTCGTCGAGTTCTCCAGGCGCACGTCCCACTCGACGGGGCCAGCGATCATGGTGTCAGCGAGGCGATTTACCTGCGTGACCCCGACGACAACGGCGTCGAACTGTATTGGGATCGCCCGCAGGAGGCGTGGCCCCGGACGCCACAGGGTGAATTGGCGATGTTCTCCCGGCGGCTCGACCTGAACGACTTGTTGAATGAAGTTCAAGCAGATACAGCGACGAGCGCCTCACAGGTGGGGTCCGGCCCACGAGACTTGTAACCCGCTCCCCCGGCGAAACCGACGGCTGTCGCAGCATCGACGGAGGCAACGATGGACTTGCAACTGACGAACAAGAAGGCGCTGGTCACTGGCTCGACCGCCGGGATCGGCTTCGCCATCGCCTCGTTACTGGCGCAGGAGGGGGCAGCGGTCGTGGTCAACGGTCGCTCGAAGGGGCGGGTCGAGGAAGCCGTCCAGCGCATCAAAATAGACAGCAAGGACGCCCAGGTGACGGGGTTGGCGGCGGACCTCGGCACGAAGGAGGGCGTGGACCTCTTGACCGGAACACTCCCGGCGCTGGACATTTTGGTGAACAACCTGGGCATCTTCGAGCCGAAGCTGTTTACCGATATTCCCGACGAGGACTGGCAGCACTTCTTCGACGTCAACGTCCTCAGCGGCGTGCGGTTGAGCCGCTTCTACCTGCCGGGGATGCTCAAGCGGAATTGGGGGCGAGTCGTGTTCATCTCCAGCGAGTCGGGGGTGAACATTCCGGTGGAGATGATCCACTACGGCGTCACCAAGACGGCGCAGATCGCCCTGGCCCGTGGCCTGGCCGAGACGACGGCAGGCACCGGGGTAACGGTCAACTCGGTGCTGCCCGGCCCGACCCGCTCCGAGGGTGTGGAAAAGTTCGTGGAGGACCTGGCGAAGGGGCAAAACACCGAGCCGGCGACGGTCGAGGCCGAGTTCTTCCGCACCGCTCGCCCGACGTCGCTCATCAGGCGCTTTGCGGCCCCGGAGGAAGTGGCGGCGATGGTGGCCTATGTGTGCAGCCCTCGTTCTTCAGCTACCAACGGGGCAGCGCTGCGGGTGGATGGTGGCCTGCTCCGGTCCATCGTGTGAGAGGCAACGATGAAGCGAAAAGCAACCACTCGACCGCTGGTCAGCTGAGGCGACATCGCCCACCTGGAGACCATCCCGAACGTCGGCCCCGCCGTAGCCGCTGACGCTGGACGACGACCTCTGCCGCAATACCGGCCAGCGGCACGGAACGCAGAGAGCCGGTAGTGCTGCTCTACGCCTCCTTTCCTGACCCGTCGTGTCGGTTCATTCAATCGCCGCAGACACCAGCGCCTCCAGCTTCCGGTCGAGCATGGCGGCGGTGGGGGGGATGCGGTCGTCCCCGAACTGGCCGAACAGCGAGGACGGCCTGTCGTACTCCACGCAGGTCTTCTCTTCGGCGTTCTCGTAGATCAGCACCCGCAGCGGGGCGTACAGGCTCGCCCGGATGTCGTGCTGCGTCATCTGGAGGGCGAATAGCGGGTTGCCAACCACAAACTGGATCGCCCGACGCTTCTGGCCGGCCAGGCGCAGCAACGAGCCGTGGTCTTGCGTGGCGAACAGCATGAAGCCACTCTGCCCGGCCATCGCCTCGATCTTCACCCTGACCTCTTCGGCGTCCCCACCCGCTGCGAACGCCTGGTACACGCTCGGCTCGAACCGCCCCAACTGCCGCTCGAAGGCTCTCGTCACCTCGTCGAAGGGCTTCTCCGTCGCCCGGCGAACATGGTCAACGGAAATGCGAGTGGTGTTCATCCCTCTTTCCTCCTGACGATGGGTCGCAACACCACCGAAAGCAATAACGCCGCCTAACACGGCGGCGCACACGGCCACGAAGCATGCGAGTACGGCCCAGCGTCGTGGAATCGACATCGTCGTCTCTCCGTTGGAGTTGGCGGGCGATCCGGTCCCCAGTTCAGTTCGGCCAGGTGGGCGTGCCCTCGACCTTCAGGCCGTCGGCGGTGCCGCCCTGGATCACGCTGTCCGCCCGGTACTGAAGGCAGAGGAAGTACAGCGGGGCGTCGGAGTCGTTCCGCCAGGCCCGTGCCGCCGCCGGGGCGAGACGCAGGACCGAGCCTTCCCGCACGGCGATGCACTCGCCGTCCACGAGGAACTGCCCCCGGCCCCCGACGACGACGTAAACCTCGTCGTTCTCCCGGTGCCGGTGCAGGAAGGGGATGCCCTTACCGGGCGGGACCACATTCAGCGACATCTCCAGGCCCGCCGACTCCAGGAACTTCCGGAGGAACAGTTTGCCCCTGGCTGGCCGGGGGACTTCAGGCGGGTCCATGTGAAACTGCGCCCAGCCCTCCCTCGGGCCGGCGTGGAAACAGGTAAAGTTGGTGCCCTGAACCGTCTTGTCGTCTGACATCGTCTGCCTCCTTTCAGGATCGAAACTTGTCGTTAACAACCGCCGTTACAACGGGAAGCACTTGCCGAAGGCCACGAGCAGTTTCGGCGACCCCTTGATGCGGATGCGCCGGCGCAACAAGGCCCACAGCAGGCTCCGCTCCTTCGCCACGAACCCCAGCCACGTCTCGCTGTCCGCCGTCACGGTCAGGTTTGCTTCGCCCCGGTGGCCGTCCTGGACCCGCAAGGTGCCATCCCGGATCGTGACGGTCGCCTCGTTCGGTTCCTTGCCCGTGAAGGTGAAGTGGTACACGGCGTTCAACTTCGCAGCCTTCCCCGGTTGGAACGTGAGAGAAAGGCCAAACAGGAAGCGCTGGATCGAGCGGGGTCGCAGGCCGCTGCCGACCTGCTTTACCGTCTTGAGGGGGAAGCGCCGGGCCACATGCTCCTCGGCGTCGGAGCCGGCGACGACGTAGACCGTCTCCTCCTTCTCCTTTAACGGGCGGACGACTTCCCGCAGGTGTCCGGCCTTGTCGGTGAGGTAGGGGCCGATGACATCTTCCCCCGCCGGGCAGACGCTCAGGCAGTACGCCGCCTTGTAGTTGGCCCCGAAGGAAAGGCTCTGCCACACCGACGCCGACTCCGGGTCGGACACCTTCTTGCGGTAGTCCAGAGCGTCCTTGCTGTCGGCGATCTGCTCGACCCAGTCGGTGAAGCCGCCCATGAACTCTCGGTAGTTGTGCGTGTAGCAGGCCGAGAAGTTGAACTGGCCGTCCGGGGAAATCGCCCCCACGGGACACACCGCCACGCACAGCTTGCACTCCAGGCACGGGTTGTACGAGATCGGCTGGCCGTAGGCGGTCGCCTCGGCACCGATCAGGACCGTGCCCAGCAGGATGAAGTTGCCGAAACGAGGGTGAATGACGTTGCGGTGGATACCCATGTGCCCCAGGCCGGCGGCGACGGCGACCGGTTTGTGCGAGACAATCCAAATCTTGCCCGTGCTGAAGTGGTCCATCTCCATCGGAAAGCCCATCGCCGGGTTCAGCGCCGGGACGCCCTGCCGTTCGAGCGCCGCCACGACCTTGCGGGCGACCTCGTTGACGTGATCGCCGGTGTGGTGGAACTCCAGGTTGGCGACGGAGCGGGCGGGGCTGCGGATCGGCTCCCGGTTCATCCGGCAGACGAAGCTGAGGAGCGTCCTGGCGTGGGGGAAGGCCCGCAGGATGTCGGCCCGCTGGTCGTCCAGAGCCGGGCGGCTGATCTCGACCAGGCCGGCGTCGTCTGCCCCGCAGTCGAGGCACAGTTGGCGCAGCCAGGCCGCATCGAGCGGTTTCCGTGGTTCGGCGGGGCTGGGTCGTTCGCTGTGGCTCTCGCGGAAGCGTCGCACAGTCGGATGTTCGGTCAGGTTCATGAGGCTGCCCCTTCATTGCATATACAAGTATCGTCCAAAAAAAACACGGCCCACTCACGCTTCGGACCTGGGCTGGCGCAACTTCTTCGCCGCCCGGTCGAGCAGGGCGACCCCCTCGCTTCCCAGGAGTTCGGTGGCGTGACGCTGGGCCTCCTCCCAGGCCGGCACCGCCTTCTCGATCAGGCGTTGGCCCTTGGCGGTGAGCTGGAACGGCTGGGCACGGGCGTCCTCGTCGGGCACGACCTCCAACCAGCCCTGCGCCTGCAACGGCTTGACATTGCGGCTGAGGGTGGAGGCGTCCAGTTGCAGGATGTCGCAGACCTGGGCGGGCCGGGCCAGGCCGAGTTTTGCCGTCACGATCAGGATGTTCAGCTGGCTGACCTTCAGGCCCAGGGGGCGCAGGGCGTCGTCGTAGAGGTTCGTCACCACCCGGTTCAGCAGGCGCAAGCGCACAGCGATGCACGTCCTGGAGATCGTGTCGATGCTGCTACTCGTGGCTTTGTCCATGATCGTGCGGCTCCTTCACCGCCACATTTATTGTATATACAAATATCGACTGAGGTCAAGGCGGTTCTTTGACGATTCCGGCACGGCGCCGGTAAGCCCCCTCGCCTCGCCGCCTCCAGGGAGTAGGTGGGGTCGGCCTCCTCCCACTTCACGTCGCCCGAAGGCCCGTAGATGGCCGGGACCGTCTCGTGCCCGGCCAGGCGCAGCCAGGTCTGCACCTGCGTCCGGTGGTGGCAGGTGTGCAGGACTCGACGCCAGAACACCCAAATCCGCTCCCGCTGCAAGCCGCCGAAGAAGGGCCGTTGATCCAGCCACCAGGCGGTTGTGCCCTGCGCCAACTGCGTCAGTCGTTGCTTCACCAGCCAGGTGTATTTGTCGAGGTAGGCGCGGGCGGACGGCTTCTTGCCCGCCGGTAGCAGTTCTTCGACGGACGGCTCCTGGGTGCCGACGAACTGAGCGAAGAAGCGGCGCTCGGAGAGAAGCTGGTGGACCAGGATCGTGTGGATCGAGTTTGTCTTCTCGTGCGGCTTGAAGTCGAGTAGGGCGTCCGGCACCGCCCGCCACATGCTGGCCGTCTTGTTCGCCTCGCTGGTGTAGGTGACAACGACGTGCTGGAAGACCGGCTCGACGGCCTGCGGCACGTCGGAGTCGGGGATGGCGGTGAAGTCGTAATGCATGGGCGGGTTCCTCCACAAGACCTCGGCGAGAATGGAACGACGCTCCTTGGAAGCGCTATGAGGTCTTCGGCACGTCGTCCCCGTCGATGAGGCGGGCTTACCGGCCTCTCACCCTACCGTGGCCGGCTCCGTACGTCGTCCGGGCGGAAGCCGTCCCGCTGCATCGACAGGCGACGCAGGCTGCCATCGAGTAGGTGTCTGGCGATGTCCTTAACCGTGCGGCGGGAACTGACCGTCGCGAGGTGCCACTCGTCGGCAGATAGGGATCGCTGCAACGCCAAGAGGCGGCTGGTGACCTCCGGGAAGAGGTCGGCGACGAAGATCGGCGGCCTCGATCAACCTTGCTCCCCGCCCAGGGAAGCGCCGGAGGTCTTGCAGGACGAAATCCAGGCACGAGTGCTGCTCGAACCCCCGCCCCAGCCCAAGTTCGTCGCCAGCGCCCGTCGCAATCGCCGCCAGGTCGATGCTCGCCTCCGCACACTCGACCGCTGGCCCAATGCGCTCCCCGTCGCACATCGTCATGATGTGACACCACCGGCCCGGATCGGCAGGTTTCTCTCGGAGTCGCCGCCAGTGGATGTCCCAGGTGTCGATCCCCTGCGACTTCGCCGCCCGGTCGGCGTGGGCGAACGCCAGATCGTCCCCGCTGCCCAACCGCGCCCGGACCAGATCAGCCCGTTCGGGACGAACAAGGATCGAGCCGCACGCCGACCGCAGCGCTTCACGGCACTCGGCGGTCCAGCCGGCTTCGTGCAGCCACCCCTATGCGCCAGTGCCGCTATCTCGTCTCATTGACACCAGGGGCGTGGTGGCGGTTCAGGACGTTGGCAGTGGGGAGTGCCTGGAGGCGAAGTGCCGCAAGGTGCGCTCGTCACGGCACCAGCGCCACCGTCACCTTCCGCTGCCGTGCGTCGATGGCCGTGACCCTCACCGTCACCGTCTCCCCACTCCTGAACCGGCCGGCTTCGTGGCTGCAGAGCATGACGAGCGCCGCGGGTCGGAGGGCGAGCAGATAGCCTCCCGCACCGCCGCAGCGGTCGGCCTGTTCCACCCACCGAACCACCGTCGCCTCCAGCACGTCGCCGACGCCGAGTCGCCACGCCCCGTGCCAGGGGTTGTTTTCCGGGTGGAGTGCCACAAGACTGCCGACGATGTTGTTGTGATCCCGGTCAATGTGGATGATCTTGACCTCCAATTCGTCGCCGACCGCAGCCACCTGCTCGCAACTGGCGAAGGACGGTATCCACGAGATTTCCGGGATTCGCACCAGAATTTCGTGCGTCCGGTACTCGCAGAACAGGCCGAACACGGCGGTCTTCCGCACGACCGCCCGGACGACATCGCCGGTCTTCAGCGTTGGGGTAGCATCGTTGCACGCCTTGAGCATTGCCGCCAGCGGCTGCGGGTCGGCCAGGCGGTGGTCCGTGCCGACCTCGATCAACGTCGCCCCATTGCTCCTCGCCAGTTCCTCGCTGTCGGCGAACGGCACCACGTCGTCGGCCCGGCTGTGCAGGATCACGGTGTCCCGCCTGAGCGTCCTGGCGCTGCCGTACTTCTTCCACGCCGGGCAGAGCAGGACCAGCCGGGCCTCGCCGCTGTCGATGTTCATCGCGACGGCCCTGCCCCGGCTTGAGCCGACGACCACCTGGGGCTGATGTTTGTCGAACTCGGCCTGGGCGATCCTGACCGCCTCGGCGAAGTCCTCGTCGGGCAGCTTGGGGTTGATGATCTCATGGCCGTGGTCCTTCAGGAACGTCGGCTTCACGCCGCCTGGGACCGAGTTCCAGCCGTGGAGGAAGAGGACTTTCATCGGGTTGTTGTAGTTTCGTGCGACCAGCCGTCCGCTATTCGGGATGGTCGCCGACCAGTAAAATGATCCGAAATCCAGTCAAACGACATGGGTTGCGACCCGGAGACTGCTTGAGAGAAGGGTGGTGACATGCGGAATCTGACGACACTGCTGGCGTGTTCCTTGCTCCTCGCCTGGCTGACGACCACGCCGGCCATGGCGCAGGAAAAACTCGACAAGGGGGAGGCCAGGGCCGTCGCCGAGGAGGCGTTCGTCTACGCCTTCCCGCTGGTCATGAACTACGGCGTCATGTACGAGACGTTCATCGACAAGTCATCTTCGCAGTACAAGTGCTCCTTCAACCAGCTTTACAACACCGCCAGGGTGTACACCCCCAAGGATACCGCCGTCGTCACTCCCAACAGCGACACGCCGTACTCGTTCTTCTGCGCCGACCTCCGGGCCGAGCCGGTCGTGTTCTCCGTGCCAGGAATTGAGAAGGGCAGGTACTTCTCCGTCCAACTGGTCGACTGGTACACCTTCAACTTCGGCTACGTCGGCAGCCGGACGACGGGCAACGGCGGCGGCAGCTATCTGCTCGCCGGCCCCTCGTGGAAGGGAGAGAGGCCGAAGGGCATCGACAAGGTGTTCCGCTGCGAGACGGAGTTCGCCTTTGCGATATTCCGCACGCAACTGTTCAACTCTGCCGACATCGAGAACGTCAAGAAGGTCCAGGCCGGCTACAAGCTGCAAACGCTCTCGGCGTTCCTGAAGACGCCCGCCCCGCCTCCCGCCCCGGAGGTCAAGTGGCCCAGGATCGACAAGAAGCTGGCCGAGCGCGACCCGTTCGCCTACTTGAACTTCCTGCTTCAGTACTGCCCTCCCGTCGGCCCGGCGGACGTGGAGAAACCGCTGCGGGCCAGGTTCGCCAGAATCGGCATCGAGGCGGGCAAGCCGTTCGCCGTGGACAAGCTGACGGCCGACCAGAAGGCGGAACTGGAGATGGGGTTCAAGAGCGGCCTGGAGAAGATCAAGAAACAGGCCGCCGCACTCGGCAAGGACGAGAACGGCTGGAGGGTCGGTTCCTCCTTCGGCGACCGGACATTCTTCAAGGGCGACTGGACCCTGCGGGCGGCGGCGGCGATGGCCGGCATTTACGGCAACGATGCGGTGGAGGCGCTATACCCTTTGCTCGCCACCGACAGCGAGGGGAACAAGCCGGATTGCAGCAAGAATCGCTACACACTGACGTTTCCGAAGGGGCAGTTTCCCCCGGCCAACGCCTTCTGGTCGGTGACGATGTACGACGGCAAGACGCAACTGCTCATCGAGAACCCCATTAGCCGGTACCTCATCAACTCGCCGATGCTGCCGGACCTGAAGAAGAACGAGGACGGCTCGCTGACGATCTACATCCAGAAGGACTCGCCGGGTAAGGAGAAGGAGTCGAACTGGCTGCCAGCGCCGGACGGCCCGATCTACGTTGCCATGCGGCTCTACTGGCCGAAGGAAGAGGCGCTAAAGGGCAAGTGGAAGCCACCGGCGCTTACGCCTGTGAAGTGAACAAGGGCCGGTTGGGCAGACGAGGTTGCGAACATGCAGTGCAAGGGCATCCTGGCCAGCGTCGATGCCCGGAAGCTTACGGAGGCCCGGTGCATCCAGGGCTTCGACGTGACCGGGGTGGCGGCGGTCTTCGACAGCGTGCCGCACTTCCGGGGCCACACGCAGAGATCGTCCACAGGACCCGTTTGCAGTTGGGCGATGCCTACAAGTTCACCTGGACGCCGACCACGCCAGAACAGGGTGCATCGGCCTGAGCAAACGGAGTGGAGGTACGATGCAGAACCTCGACCTGAACGACCTGGTGGCGGAATGCGAGCGGGCCGGCCAGCGCTGGCGGGAGTTCCTGCGGGTACCGTCCCTGAGCATGGGCGTGTACCGCCTCCAGGCCGGGCAAACCGACGAGCAGCAGCCCCACACGGAAGACGAAGTATACTACGTCCTCCGCGGAAAAGCTGTGTTTCGAGCCGATGGGCGGGAACAGGCCGTCGCCCCCGGTTCCATCTTTTTCGTCGAGCGGGCTGCCGAGCATCGGTTCGTGGACATCAGCGAAGACCTGACCGTGCTGGTGTTCTTCGCCCCGCCCGAAGGCTCGCTCAAGGACGGAGGATCGCGATGACCATCCCCCTCTTCCACGTTGACGCCTTTACCGACCGCCCCTTCGCTGGTAACCCGGCGGCGGTCTGCCTGCTCTCGTCCTGGAAGGAGGATCGCTGGCTCCAGGCTGTCGCCGGGGAGATGAACCTCTCGGAGACGGCCTTCCTCGTGGAGCAGCCCGACCATTTCGACCTGCGCTGGTTCACGCCGAAGGCCGAAGTGGACCTGTGCGGACACGCCACGCTGGCCTCGGCACACGTCCTCTGGCAGCAGGGCAAAACCACCAGCGACGAACTCCGCTTCTCGACCAGGAGCGGCATCCTCACCGCCCGGAACAAGCAAGGGGAGATCGAACTCAACTTCCCGCTCGAACCGGACGAACCGGCTCCACCGCCGACCAATCTCGTGGCTGCGTTACACACTTCTCCCGCCTACGTCGGCAAAAACCGCTTCGACTACCTCGTGGAAGTGGACTCCGAGAACACGTTGCGCCACCTGGAGCCGGATTTTCGGGTGCTGGGGACCGTCCCCTGCCGGGGCGTAATCGTTACCAGTCGGTCAGCCGACCCGCAGTTCGACTTCGTGTCACGGGCGTTCTTCCCCCGGCTTGGCGTGGACGAAGACCCGGTGTGCGGCTCGGCCCATTGCTGCCTGGTGAACTTCTGGCGGGAGCGGCTCAGCAAGAGCGAGTTCGTGGCGTTCCAGGCGTCGGCTCGGGGCGGCGTGGTCAAAGTCCGGGTCGAGAAGGATCGGGTGTTCCTGAGCGGCAAGGCGACCACGGTGGCGAAGGGCGAACTGTGTGTCGAGGGGGACGAGCCATGAACCGAGAGCGCCGACACCGTGGGAGCCGGTGGTCGGCTATTCGAGGGCCGTGCGTGCGAGTCCGTTCGTGTCCGGCACAACGGCCACCGCCGAGGACGGGAGCATCGTCCGCCAAGGCGAACCGAACTCTTCAGCGCCCCCTGTTAGGTTTTCGCCTTGTAGATCGACGGCGGTTCGATGGTGAGCATTGTTGGCGGGGAATTCGTCGGGATGTCGAAGTGGTCGTAGTTACGCTCGTTGATAAGCAGGCCGCAATCGTCATCTCGTTGTCGGGACAACCAGGGACGTTGTGTGTCATCGCAACCAGGTCCTTCTCAACAAAGCAGACTTGCCATCCACTCCGGGAATCGCCTTCTTCAACCAGTCGGGGCGGACAGTACGGCTTGTCCGAAGTGACGGGCAGCGGGCCGGATCGCAACAACCTCCAGCCACTTCGCCGCCTTCACGGTCGCCGTGGTGAACGCCTTCTGGGTGATGGTCACGTTGTTCGCCATCACGGTGCACTGAAACGACAACGCGACGGGCCACGCTTCGACCCGCCCCGCTTCGCTTGTCAATCCCTGGCGCATACCTACGGGGAGTTTCGCCCGCAAGGAGTCGCCATCTCGGCTGTTGATCCCGGAATACTCGTTGATCAAATACGTCGTAACGAAAGGCACGATGAACGGCGTGATGCTCTCCGCATACAGCGCCAGGCGCAGCGCTTGTAGCCACACCGCCTCTCCACCCTGGCCGAAGAGTTGCTTCAAGATCGCGCGGCGGGCATCCTGATCCCG